>NZ_JODS01000013.1 GCF_000718025.1 Kitasatospora purpeofusca | reverse complement strand
TGGTCGCCTCCGCCGAGCGCGCCCACCAGGCCCTCGGCTGGACCCCGCGCCGTCCGAACCTGGACGACATCGTCGCCGACGCCTGGAAGTTCACCCTGGCACGCCAAGCTTGACCCGCCCAGGTGGGACGTGCCGTTCGACCCGACTCCCGCCGCCTTCGCCCGTCCATCGAGAGGACCTCCCATGACGCAGGACCAGCCGGTCGCCGAAGCCGCAGCAGGGACGGCAGGCGCCGTACTGCCCGCGCCCCGCACCCCCTCCCCCCGTGAAGCGCCGGCCCTGAACTGGGGAGTGATGGCACCGGGCGGGATCGCGGCCCACTTCACGGAGACCTTGCAGCAGCACACCGGGCAGAAGGTCGTGGCGGTCGGCTCGCGCGACGCCGCACGGGCCCGGGCGTTCGCCGACCGGTTCAACATCCCCGCGGCCCACGGCGGTTACGCCGAGCTCGTCGGAAACGACGAGGTGGACATCGTCTACGTCGCGTCGCCGCACTCGGCCCACTTCGAGCACGCGATGCAGGCGATCGAGGCGGGCCGGCACGTGCTCGTGGAGAAGGCGTTCACCCGCAACGCCCGCGAGGCCGAGCAGTTGGTCGAAGCGGCCCGCGAGCGCGGGGTGTTCCTGATGGAGGCGATGTGGACGCGCTTCCTGCCGCACATCGACGTGGTCCGCCAGGTGCTCGAGTCCGGGCTGCTCGGCGAGGTGCACACCGTCACGGCCGACCACGGCCAGCGGATGGATCCCGATCCGGCGCACCGGATGTTCGCCCCCGAGCTGGCGGGCGGGGCCCTCCTCGACCTCGGCGTCTACCCGGTCTCCTTCGCCTCGATGGTGCTCGGGCCGTTCGCCTCGGTCACGGCGGTGGGCACCAAGGCCTTCACCGGTGTCGACGGGCAGGCCTCGATCGTCGTCACCACCGGGTCCGGCGCACACGGCGTGCTGAACACGACGCTCTTCGCCCGCACTCCGACCTCGGCGTCGATCTCGGGGACGCACGCCCGCCTGGAGATCGACGGCCCCTTCTACGGAGCCGCCGCTGTCCGGCTCGTCGGCCGGGACAACGAGCTGCTCGACACCTTCGTCCCGCCGCGGCGCGACGGGGGCATGAGCTACCAAGCGGCCGAGGCAGCCCGGTGCATCGGTGCCGGGCGGCTGGAGTCCGACCTGATGCCGCTCGCCGAGACGCTGGACATCATGCGTGTCCTGGACGGCGTCCGTCGCGACCTGGGGGTCGCCTTCCCGGGAGAGTGAGCCCATCCCGGATTCGGTCGCGAACTCGCTCGCCCGATCCGTCGACGTTCACTTGTGTTGAATCACGAGGAGCCGCTCAGGCCGCCGGGAAGCGGTCGATGTTCCGCTCCACCCAGGTCCGCAGGTGGGCGAGCGGAGCGCAGGCGTCGCGGCCGAGCCCGGTCAGGCTGTACTCGACCCGCAGCGGGACCTCGGCGAAGACCTCGCGGTCCACCAGCCCGTGGTCCTCCAGTCGGCGCAGGGTCTGGGTGAGCACCTTGGGGCTGACGCCCTGCAGCCGCGCGCGCAGGGCACCGAAGCGCTGCGGGCCCTGCTCCAGCGCACCCAGGGCGAGGGCGCTCCACTTGTTGGCGAGCAGGTCGAGCAGATCGCGGCACGGACAGGCGGCGGCGTAGACGTCCTTCGGGGCATCGCAGTCGGCGGACGCCGCCGGGACCAGGGGCAGGGTCGCTTTCGTAGTCATATCGCCATAGTACCCAAAAGGAACTAGTAGCCCTTGCGGGTTACCACTACCTGTTGCGTACCGTCCAGGTGACGGCCCCCGGGAGCCGGCGCCGGCCAGGTGCACCAGCCGTACCAGGGCCGTACCCGAGCCGCGCCCGCCCGCACCCAGGACCGGTACCAGGACGAGATCCCGCAACGAAGGACGCCGTGATGAGCAAGAACGAGATCCCCGCGACGATGCGCGCGGTCGCCTACCGCGCGAGCCTGCCCGTCGAGGACCCGGACAGCCTGCAGGACGTGGAGCTGCCGGTGCCGCAGCCCGGTCCGCGGGACCTGCTGGTCCGGGTGGAGGCGGTGGCGCTGAACCCGGTCGACCACAAGGTGCGCCAGAACGTCGATCCGCAGGGCGACTGGAAGGTGCTCGGCTGGGACGCCGCTGGCACGGTGGTCGCGGTGGGCTCCGCGGTCGAGCTGTTCGAGGTCGGGGACGAGGTCTACTACGCCGGGGCGATCGACCGCCCGGGCGCCAACGCCGAGTACCACGCCGTGGACGAGCGGATCGTCGGGCACAAGCCCGCCACGCTGTCCTTCGCCGAGGCCGCCGCGCTGCCGCTGACCGCGCTGACCGCCTGGGAGGGCCTGTTCGAACGGCTGGGGCAGGCCGCCGTCGCCCCCGACCGCAGCGGCACCCTGCTGGTGACCGCCGCCGCGGGCGGCGTCGGCGCGATGGTCTCCCAGCTGGCCCGCGCGCTGACCGGGCTGACCGTGGTCGGCACGGCCTCCCGTCCGGAGAGCGCCGACTTCGCCCGTCGGATGGGCGCCCAACACATCGTCGACCACCACGAGCCGCTGGCCGGGCAGTTGGCCGAGGTGGCGCCGGACGGGGTGGACCTGGTGTTCAGCACGGTCGGCACCGACCGCAACCTCCCGGCGTACGCCGAGGCCCTGAAGCCCTTCGGAGCGATCGTGGCCATCGACGACTTCGACGCCCTGGACATCGGCGTGCTCAAGTCCAAGAGCATCTCGTTCCACTGGGAGTTCATGTACACCCGCTCCCTGCACCGCACCCCGGACCTGGACGCCCAGCACCGCATCCTGGACCGGGTGGCCCGCCTGGCCGACGACGGCGTGCTCACCAGCACCGCGACGACCGACCTCGGCCCGGTGAACGCCGCCAACCTCCGCGAGGCCCACCGCCGCCAGGAGTCCGGCACCACGATCGGCAAGACCACCCTCACCGGCTTCGCCCGATGAGCCCGCGCAACGGCAACCACCGCCGGTAGCGCGGACGGGGCCCGCACACGCGCCGGCCGCTTCTGCGGCGGGCCCACGAGGAAACCCCGGCCGCCCCTGCCGTTGGTGGCGGGGGCAGCCGGGGTCCGGGGCGGGGTCACCGCACGGCCGACGGTGCGGTGACCCGGCGCGGCGCGGGCCGGTGGTGGTCGCCGTGCGCGGCGGCACGGCCCTGCCCGCTCAGCTGCCGGCGGCGATCCGGCCGTAGTCGATCCAGCCGGGGTTGTTCCGGCCGTCGCCGCCGTTGTTGAGGAAGGCGGTGGTCGGTCCGGTGGTGACGAGGTAGTCGGCGTGGCCGTCGGCGTCGATGTCCGCCAGCGCCACCGTGCTCTGGTCGGTGGTGAGGCCGGACGCCGTCCGTCCGTGGTCGCTCCAGCCGCCGTGGCCGTCACCGCCCTTGTTCAGGAACGTGGTGATCGATCCGTCGGGGTTGACCACGTTGTAGTCGGCGCGCCCGTCGCCGTCGAAGTCCGCCAGGCGCAGACGGCTGCGGTCGGTGGTGAGCCCGCCGGCGACCCGACGGCCGTCGCCGTCGAAGTCCGCGAACGTCACCTGGGAAGGATCGGCGGTGAGACCGGAGGCCACCTGGCCCAGGTCGCTCCAACCCCCGCGCCCGTCACCGCCCTTGTTCAGGAACACCCGCACCGAACCGTTCGCGTTGATCAGCAGGTAGTCCGCACGCCCGTCACCGTCGTAGTCCGCGAGGCGCACCCGGGAACGGTCCGAGGTCATCCCCGTGGACACCTGGAACCCGACCCGCCCCACCCGACTCCGTACCGGCGTGACGCGCGGCTGCCGGCACGGCCAGGCCGTCGGTGAAGGCGCGGTCCAGGGCCTGGCCGAAGGTCTGCGCAATCCGCTGGTAGCCCAGGTCGTCGGGGTGCAGCCCGTCGGCCAGTTCGGCCGGCGTCAGCGCGGGCGCCGCGGTGTAGCGGACCTTGCGGCCCTGCGCCTGCTTCGTCTCGACGGCCCGGCTGAGCGCGGTGTTGTAGTCGGCCACCAGGGCGGTCAGGTTCGGCGTCGTCGGGATCAGACCCATGACCAGGACGCTCACCCCGGGACGACCGGCCAGGACGCGGTCGATCAGTGCCGAGGTACGGTCCGCGGCGTGGGCCTTGTCGGTGCCCCGGTCCAGATCGTTGATGCCGATGTGCAGCAGGACGACATCCGGCTGCGCGGCCTGCAGCCACCCGTCGACCCCGGCCGCGATGTCGTTGACCATGTACCCGCTGTGGCCCTCGTTGTCGGGGTCGGCGACCGCGCCGTTGTGGTTCGAGCCCACCAGGTCGACGGTGTAGCGGTTCTGCTGGGCCACCAGGTCGCCGAGCAGCCCGCGGTAGCCGGCGTCGGTGCTGCTCCGGTACCCGGCGGTGATCGAGTCGCCGAGCGGCATCACCCGCAGCAGCGGGGCCGGCACGGGCGCGGCGGCGGAGGCCGTGGGGGCGGTGGCCGCGACCGCCGCCACCGCGCTCGCGGCGGCCAGGGCGAGTGCGAGAGTGCGCTTCACAGGATTCCTTCTTCCTTGCTCAGGGTGGTGGGTCAGGCGCCGGCGGCGATCTGGCCGTAGTCGAGCCAGCCGGGGTTGTTGCGGTCGTCGCCGCCGTTGTTGAGGAAAGCGGTGGTGGGGCCAGTGGTGACGAGGTAGTCGGCACGGCCGTCGGCGTTGATGTCCGCCAGCGAGACGGCGTTCTGGTCGCCGGTCAGGCCGGTGGTGATCTGCGCGCGCAGCGTCCAGCCGCCACCGGTGTCGCCGCCGTGGTTGACGTAACACCGTTCGCGTTGATCAGCAGGTAGTCCGCACGCCCGTCACCGTCGTAGTCCGCGAGGCGCACCCGGGAACGGTCCGAGGTCATCCCCGTGGACACCTGGCCGAGGTCGTTCCAACCGCCGTGCCCGTCACCACCCTTGTTCAGGAACACCCGCACCGAACCGTTGTCGTTCAGAATCACGTAGTCCGCACGACCGTCACCGTCGAAGTCCGCCCACCGAACCCGACCCGCCCCACCCGACTCCGTACCGGCGGAGGCGCTCGCGCCGGTGATGTTGTTGTAACGCAGGCCGAAGTAGCCGCCGGCCGGGTGGCCGCCGATGTCTCCGCCGTAGATGGAGGCGGTGCCCTTCTGCATGTCGTTGGCGGCGCTGGACTCGGCGATGTAGGCGAAGGTTCCGGCGGACCTGTCGATCCAGTGGTCGAACAGGACGATGTGGCCCGAGCGGAGGATGTTGCCGTCGTGGGGGTCGTTGTCGAGGGCGTCGCCGGGCTGGAGGTCGGTCAGCGCGACGCGAGTGGTCAGCGACCGCACGTCGATGCTGTCGGTGTTCTCGCTGTTGCCCAGGTGCCAGGCCATCGAGACGAACCCGGAGCAGTCGGTGCGGTAGTAGCGGCCGCCGACGTCGGTGGCCGAGGCGTCCTGGTCGTACTGGATGTTGCGGTTGTACCAGTCGTTGGCGCGGGCCAGCACCTCGCTGCGGGTGATCTGGCCGCCCACTGAGGACGCGGCCTGGGCGGTGCCGGCGGTGGCGACGGTGACGGCGGTGGTGGCGATCGCGCCGGAGGCGGCGACGGCGGCGGCCAGGGTGAGCCGGGTCAGCTTGGAGCGGAGGGAGGAAGGCATGCGGAATCTCCTTGTGGCGGGATGGGGTGGTGACGCGGCACGGCGCGCGCGGGGCGGCCCGGGCGGGTGTCGACGGACGGCTGTCCTGCAGGAACAGCGGTCGGCGTGCGCAAGGCCGGGGCAGCGGTCGGGGCGAAGGCCCCGTCGGCGGTTCGGCCGGCCGATGACGGGCGATCAGCAGGTGTCCGGCACCAATGGGTGGTAGCGGCGGGACAGCAGAGGTGAAGCGCGGTGGCCCCGGGCGATCAGGGTGTGCGCGGACGCGACGGGGTCCGACGGGCCGTCGGCAGGGCGGGTGAGGAGGTAGAGCAGCAGGTCCACCCGGTCGTCCTGGCTGCGGGCGGTGATGTGCTGGAGCGCGTCACCGGGCAGGGCGTGGGCCCACAGGATGCCCACGACCTCGCTCGCTTCCTCCGACGCGACCGCACCACGGTCCCTGCGCCTCAGGCTGGCGTAGACAACGTCCAAGGAGGGGTCAGCCCCAGCCGAGGCTGTCGTCGGTGGGCACGGTGCCGACCGGGGAGCCGGGAGCGGGGGTGACGGCGGGAGGAGTGACGGTGACGGGAGCTGCGGAGGCGGTGGGGGCGGTCGGGACGAGGACTGCGGGGGCCGCGGACAGGGCGGCGAGGCCGAGGGCAGTGACCGCAGCAGCCTTGACCAGGTGGGTGCGCATCATGGTGGTTCTCCTGAACGACGTTGACGAGACGGGGAGTTCCGGTTCGGCGTCCCGCGGTTGACGCTCGTTCCGGTTCGCCGTCCGGCCGGTTCCTCCGGCGGCGATCACCAGCTTGGCCTGCCGCAGGGCCCACCGGAAGGCGGTACGGCTGTCGCGAACCGGACTGTCCGACGCCGGACAAAGCAGTCATGTTCATGACATGCGAGCACTCGGACAGGTCACCCGCACCCGCCGCACCCGGACGGTCGACGCAGAGGGGAATCCGCTGGTCAAACCGGTGAAAGCCGCCGCAGGCGGGACAGGTCGACCCTTGTGTGCAACTGGGCCCCACTGGAATCATCAGTGACGTTTCGTGCACCGTCGTGCATGTCCGCCACACGTTTCCGGGGGGAACCATGTTGGAGGCACTCGGCCTCTCGTCCATTGCCTGCCAGGTCTACCAGGCCCTGCTGGACCGCCCCACGGACGACATCGACGCCCTCGCCGCCCGCATCCGGCTCACCCCCGGCCAGTTCCACGACGCCCTGGACGAGCTCGGCACCCTCATGCTGATCCGCGCCTCCGTCGAACACCCCGGCAGGATGCGGGCCGTCGACCCCGCCGTCGGCCTCGCCGACATGGTCGCCCGCCAGGAAGCCGATCTCGCCGCGCGCCAGGCCGCCCTCGCCGCCTCCCGCGCCGCCGTGACCCGCATGGTCGCGGACCGCGCCGAGCACCACGCCACCCACGGCGAACGCCTGCTCGGCCTCGACGCCATCCACCGCCGCCTGGAGCTCATGGGCCGCGCCGCCACCCGCGAGGTCCTCAGCAGCCAGCCCGGCACCCAGCGACCCGAGGACCTCACCGCCTCCCGCCCGGCCGACGCCGAGGCGCTCGCCCGCGGAGTGGCGATCCGCACCCTCTACCAGGACTCCAACCGCCACCAGCCGCACGCCGCCCAGTACGCCCACTGGCTGCTAGGCCGGGGCGGCGAAGTGCGCACCGCCCCCACCGTCCCCCAACGCGTCGTCATCGTCGACCGGACCGAGGCACTCGTCCCGATCGACCCCGACGACACCCGCAAGGGCGCCCTGCACGTCACCGAGCCCGGCATCATGACCGCTCTCCTCGACCTCTACGAACAGGCCTGGAACACCGCCGTCCCGCTCGGCGCCACCGCTCCCGACGACCCCGTCAGCGGACTCACCCCCACCGAACGCGACCTCCTGCGCCTGCTCGGCACCGGCCTCACCGACGACACCGCCGGCCAGCGGCTCGGCATCTCCTCCCGCACCGTCGGCCGCCACATGGCCTCGATCATGGAACGTCTCAACGCCACCAGCCGCTTCGAGGCGGGCATCAAAGCCGCCCAGCACGGCTGGCTCTGACACCGGCGGCGTCCCCGGTCACGACCGTGCGGCGCCGAACCGCGCTCGCGGAGGCGGCCACTGACGCCCCCGCGAGCGCAGCACCCGGGCGCTGCTCACGCGCCGGGGTGCTCCGGCAGGGCGAGCCAGTCCGTCCAGGAGATCTCCCGGCCGAGGAAGCGCGGCTGCTCGAACGGCCAGTCGGCGGCGATCCACCGCGGCACCAGTTCGTCGAGGGCCTGCTCGACCTCGCTGCCCACCAGCTCGTCCACCACCCACCAGGAGATCTCGCCGTCCGCGCCGGCCTTCTCCGGCGGGTCGATGTAGACGCAGCCGAGCAGGGCTGTCTCCGCCGCGTCGAACAACGCGTAGTTGAAGGACTGGTGTGCGGCGATCTCCTTCTCGTGCCGCAGGAGGTCGACCCGGTCGGCCTCGTAGGTCATGGTGGCCGCGGGCCAGCCCCAGGCCGGGCCGAAGATCGTCCACAGCCGCTCGCGCGAACCCATCACCGCCGGATAGTCGAGCGGGGCGTCCGCCTCGCGGATCGGGCGCAGGTGATGACCACTGCCCGGAAGCGGCAGCGGGACCAGGACGGGATGGACGAAGTCGTCGGGGAGCCAGCTCATGGCGCCCGACCGTAGCAGCGCGGGGCCACCCGGGTCGGGCAGGGGTCCGGCCCCGGGGGTGCACTTTCGGGGATGGGAGCGGCGGGTGGCGGCGGTGTAGGGAGGAGAGGCAAGGCAGTGGTGGGCGACCGGGAGGGCCAGTGCGGGCGAGGGCGGACGATCGCGGGGGGAACGGCGGCGAGCGGGCGGGCGGAGGTGACCGCAGGGCCCGGGAGACGCGGGTGAGCGGGCCCGTGGCGGAGGTGCTGTCCCCGGAGCAGGCCCGTGAGCTGCAGCGGAGCATCGGCAACGCGATGGTGGCCCGGATGGCGCGGGGCGGGCGGGGGGAACAGGACTCGGACCCCGTCCAGCGGTCCGGGGTGCACGACGTGCTGCGGGGGGCCGGGCGGCCGCTGCAGGGGTCGGTGCGCGCGGAGATGGAGGGGCGGCTCGGGGCGGACTTCTCCGATGTGCGGCTGCACACCGGAGCGGCCGCCCAGCGGTCGGCCGCCGAGATCGGTGCGCGGGCCTACACGTCCGGCCGGGACGTCGTCATCGGGCACGGGGGCGGCGACAAACACACCCTCGCGCACGAGCTGACCCATGTGATCCAGCAGCGGAAGGGTGCCGTCGCCGGTACCGACCGGGGCGACGGACTGCGGGTCAGCGATCCCCGTGACTCCTTCGAGCGCGAGGCCGAGGCCAACGCGCGACGGGTGATGGCGCGCCCGGCCGGGCGGCCGGAGGCGGGCCGGCGGGCGGAGCCGGGCCACGCCGCGGGGGCCGCCGAACCCGCCGTGCAGCGGAAGCTGGGGTTCGAGACGGAGGTCGACATGCCCGTCGAGAACTCCAGGGGCGAGAAGTACGAGGGCGACACCGATCTGGCCCAGAGCACCGCGGCCGACTTCAAGCTGGTCTCCGACTCGCGGTCGTTGAACGACGGCGCCGCCTACTCGAACCTGGAGTTCGTGACCGGAGCGGTCGCGGTCGTCGGCACCGCCGGCGAGTCCGGGCCGGAGACCCTCGAGCAGATGGTCGACGAGATCAGGGCGGTGCGCGAGGCGTTCTACCGGCAGACCGGGAAGACCCCGTTGGCGGGCATGGGCCTGCAGCTGGAGATCCTGCCCGCGGGGGAGGACGCCCGGATCGCCCCGGACCTCGACTTCCCGGACTACGCCGGCGCCCCGGGCATGGGCGACGGGCTGTTCGTCCACTACTCGGTCGGTGTGCCGCTGGCCGGGATGCCGATGTTCTTCGACCACCTCCGGGAGGCCGCTCCCCAGGCCGAGGGGGCGCCGCTCCCCCGCGCCCGGTTCCGGCTCTCGCAGTCGAGGACGTTCGCCGAGCAGGTCGTGGCCCGGTACGTGCGGGGTCAGGAGTCGGCGCGCAAGCGCAAGCGGCTGGAGACGGACGCCCTGGACGGCTACAGCCAGCTGTTCTTCATGCAGGTCGCGGCCATGGCCGACTACCTCGCGCAGGACCAGGACCAGGGCCAGATCAAGAACCTGACGGTCGTGCTGTCCCGCTCGCAGCTCACGGACGTCCGCGCGCTCCTCGACCCCGGGTTCCAGGACTTCCTGTCGGCGAACAGCGAGGCGATCGTCGACCTGCTCGCAGAGTTCCAGGAGGATCCCGGCGACGGCAGCGCGAGTCTGGAGTTCCGCGACGAGGCCACCCGGGAGATCGACGGCCTCCCGGTGTCCCTCCTCTCCTTCGCCGAGTCGACGCTGAAGGGCGTCCCCCAGATCCCTCAGCAGAGCGTGTTCGGCGGCATGAACCAGATCGCCCCGCACGAGGAGGAGGGCGCCATGATGGTCCCCTTCGAGATCCGGACCATGGGCTCCCTGATGAAGACCTGGGACGAGCTCAAGGCCGAGCTGCGGGACCTCGCGAACTGGGCGGAGGAGGCGTACCGGCACGACCGGTCGCTGGCCGGCGACTCGGCCCGCACGCGCACCGGTTCGTAACACATACCGGTTCGTGACGCGTACCGGTACGTGACGAGGGCCGGCATCCGACGAGGGCCGGCCCGTGACGCGGGCCGGCCCTCGGTACTCGCCGACACTCCTGGGACGGCTGTTGTCCTGCCTGGTAGGCGCCCGAACGGTCGGGCGGGCGCCGGGAGGGATCGGATCCGGCCTTATTTGAATGACCGTCAGGTTCACATTCGAACGTCGCGCCGGAGCCGCCCGGGGCCGCCGAAATGAGGATGTACGGTCACGAGCAGGGCGCTTCCCCGGCGTCCGAACCGTCGGTTTTCAGCCCGAATGACTGAGGCTCACCTTTTCTCACGGCACAACCTGACAGACGATGCGTACGGCATCTGTTCACCTGAGGTCGCTCAACACGCCACTCACGTTGAGGACCTCGTGGCACTCCTGGGCCTGCACGCCAGTGGCCGGAGTGCCCGGCTTCGCACAGGTCACCTGGACCGTCACGGTCTGGTTCTCAGTGATCCTGATGGGGGTGACCCAGTGGTAGTCCTGGTTACGGAACGTCTCCAGCGCGATCGTCGTGATCTTGCGGTCGCCGAAAGCGATCGTCACGACGCCCTCGTCGCCCTGGAAGTTGGCGACGACGATGTCCGTGATCCCGAACGCCTTGCCCGCGGGCACGGTGTAGGTGCCGACCTTGGTCTCCCCGCCGGCCGTCGTCTGGTCGACGGTGGCCGAACTCTGCTGTCCGCCCCCCGGTCCGGCGCCGACGCCGCTGCCCGTTCCCGTGCCGGTTCCCGCACCCGTTCCGGTACCGCCCGCACCCGCCCCGGGCAGGGCGCTCCCGGTCCCGGAGCCCGGCTGCTGGCCGGAGCCCGGCTGTTGCCCGGTGCCCGCCGCCGGGGTCCGGCCGACGAGCGGCGCCTCGCCGGCGGTCGCCTGCTGCTGGACCGCCTGGTCGGCGGCCTCCCTCGCGGTGCTGCGCACGGCGGGACGCACCAGCAGGAACCAGGCCAGCAGCAGCGCGAGGAGCGCCGCCAGGACCGCCAGCAGCCAGGTCGGGAAGATCGGAATCTGGACGAACTCGGCCTCCGGCCGCGGCCGTTCCCGGTCGTCCTCAGCCACGTCCGCACCCGCGTCCGCACCGGCGTCGTCGGCCCGGGTACCGGCCTTAGCCGCAGTCTCCGTTCCGGCCTTCGCCCCGGCCTTCGCGACGGTCTCCGTTCCGGCCTTGGCCACGGTCTCCGTCCCGGCCTTCGCCACGATCTCCGCCACGGTGACGGTGAACGGCCAGGTGGCCGGCTTCCCGAACCACACCGGCTTCCCGGCGCGGACCCGCAGCGCCACCTCCGCCGACTCGCCCGGCTCCAGCTTCGGCGCCGCGGGGCTGACGTCGAACTTCAGCTCCTCACCGGGCTGGGCCGGGGTGAATCCCACCTGGACGGGGCGGTTGCCCTCGTTGCGGACGGCGATGCGGAAGCGTCCGCGCAGCCAGCCGCGGCGGCGCTTGGGAGCGCTCTCGGCCCGGAGCTGCCGGAATCCCTCGACCCGCACGGTGGTCTCGGGGACCTTGACGGCCTCGGGGTGCTCGGTGGGCAGGACCCGTACGGCCAGCGGCACCTCGCCCGCCCGCACCCGCGACGAACGCGGGGGCGCCAGGCGGATGGTCACCGTTTCCGAGGTGCCGGGGTAGAGCGAGACACGGTCGGGCTCGACCGTCGTCCAGGCAGCGCAGTCACCGACGACTTCCAGGCGGTACGCCTCGACGATGTCGCCGTCGTTGCGAACGGTCAGGCTGGTGGTCGCGGTACCGCCCGGCGTCACCGTCACCGACGGGATGTCGAGGCCGGGCGCGCCGGAGCTGGGAGTGGCTGCTGGAGTTGTCACGCCGCGACGCTACGCCGCCGCCCGGCCCGCCTCCACGGGCGCGGGGGCAAGGCCCGGGCAGCCCCGATGCCCCGGAGAACCCATCCCAACTCCCCTGCCCAGAGGCTTTGTTGCCCTTAGCTCCCGCAGTACATCCCTCATACGCATCACGAAACAGGTACGCCTCATGCTCCACACCGACCTCATCGGCACCGTCCACCCGTCCGGCACCGGCACCGGCACCGCGCGGCCGAGCGTCCCGCCCCAGGGCCGCACCCCGGCCCGCGGCCCGGCGACCCACGGCCCGGCCCGCGCCCGGGCCGCGCACGACGCGGCGGCCGGCGAGCCCGGCGGACGGGTCACCGTGGCCGTGTACGCCTCGGACCCGGTCCTGCACGTCGGGATCGTCCAACAGCTGCGCCAGCGCCCCGAGGTGGAACTGGTCGACGACGCCCACGCGCACGAGGCACGGGTCTCGCTCGTCGCCGTGGACAGCGTGGACGACGAGACGACCGCCCTGCTGTACCGGCTGCGCCACAACTCCGCCACCCGCACCGGGCTGGTGGTCGGCACCTTCGACTCGGGTGACGCCCTGCAGCGCGCCATCGAGTGCGGGGTCACCGCGGTGCTGCGGCGCGCGGAGGCCGACCAGGACCGGCTGCTGCGGCTGGTCCTGGCAATGGCGAACGGTGAGGGCGTCCTGCCCGGCGACCTTCTCGCGAAGCTGCTCGACCACGTCGGCAGCCTGCAGCGGTCGGCCCTCGACCCGCACGCCGCGTCCCTGTCCACGCTGACCCCGCGCGAGGCGGACATGCTGCGCCTGGTGTCGGAGGGCCTGGACACCGCGGAGATAGCGCGCAACACCTCGTACTCCGAACGGACCGTCAAGAACGTCCTGCACGAGGTCATCACCCGGCTGCAGTTGCGCAACCGCTCCCACGCCGTCGGCTACGCGCTGCGCAACGGGCTGATCTGACCGGACCGGCACCGGCTGCCCTAAAGCGCAGCCGGTGCTTCCCCCGGGCGCGGCCCCGGGGCCCTGCCGGTCCGCGGCCGCGGACCGGCAGGGTGGCAGCGTCGGACATGGATGCTGGACCGTACTGTGAGGTGGACCGTGATGGGCACGGGTGGCTCCGGCCGTCGGCGACACCGCTGGGGCAGGGCCGGTGCGGCGCTGCTGCTGCTGGTGCCGCTGCTCGCGATGACGACGGCCGCCGGCCCGGGCAGCACCGGGGACCGGCCCGCCGCGGCCGGCAGCGGGACCGGGGCCGCGGCGGCCGATGCCGGGGAGAGCCGGATCGCGTTCGCCGGTACCCGCCACCGGAGCCTCGGCCGGGTGGCGACGGACACCACGAGCCCCCCGCTGTTCGGCGAGGGCCCGGCGCACTTCGACGTCCAGCCCGCCGCCCTGGGCGACCGGCTGGTCTTCGCGAGCCGCCGCGACGAGCAGGCCCCGCAGATCTACCTGCGCTCCGCCGACGGCTCGGTGCACCGGCTGACCAGCGGTCTGGACGCGGCGAACCCGCGGCTGACGCCGGACGGCCGGTCGGTCGTCTTCGACGCGGCCCGGCCCGCCGGGACCGGTGGGACCCAGCGCGACCTGTGGCTGGTGCGCACCGACGGCACCGGCCTCACCCGGCTGACCGACACCCCCGCGAACGAGGAGCACCCCACCGTCTCGCCGGACGGCACGCGGCTGGCGTACTCCTCCGACGCCGACCGGGCCGCCGGCCGGCAGGTCTACGTCCGGCCGCTCCGGGGCGGGCCCGCCACCCGGGTCTCCGACCCCGCCGACGGCGCGGGCACCGAGCCGGTGTGGAACCCGGTGGACGGGCCGGCGACCCGGGACCGGATCGCGTACACCGCCACCGGACCGGACGGGCCCCGGCTGCGGTGGACCGACGGGCGCACCGGCGGGCCGCTGCTCGCGGGCCCGCGGGCACAGTGGCGCACGCACGGGGCAAGCTGGCTGCCCGACGGGAACGACCTGCTCTTCCTCAGTCCGGACCGGACCTGCAGCTGCGAGGGCGACTGGGACCACGTCTTCCGGGTGAAGGCGCTCTCGGAGGACGAACCGGCGGTGGTGCTCAGCGAGGACCGCGAGGTCGGACCCGCCACCTGGCTCGGCCCGCTCCAGGGCGGCGGCGCGGTGGTCGAACGCGTCTCGGCGGACGGCCCGCACGTGGTGACCCTGCAGGACGTCCGGCCGGACGGCTCCGACCCCCGCGACCTCGGCCGGACCGTCCTCACGGAGGACCCGGCGGCCGACACCGAGACGGATCCGGCGAAGGACCCGCTGTTCCGGCCCGCCGCCGGGTACGACCCGTGGACCGAGCGGCAGAACTACACGCCCGACGGGCGCCGGATCGTGCTGACCCGCTTCGAGGACGCACCGGCCGGACCGGACCTGCCGGCCGGGCGGATCGAACGGATCTGGATCGCGGACGCCGACGGCTCCGGCCCGACGGCGCTCCCGCTGGCGGGCCGCGGCCCCAGGGACTGGGACACCGATCCGACGTTCTCCCCGGACGGCCGGTACCTGGCCTTCACCCGGACCTCCCCCGGCGGGGTCGGCAGCGCCTCCGGTCCCGGACGGATCCTGATCGCGGACGCCGCCACCGGCGCGCTCCGGGGCGTGATCGTCCCGCCCGAGGGGCAGCTCCAGGGCGGCGACGCCCAGCCCACCTGGTCCTCCGACGGCACGACCCTGGCGTTCACCCGCAACCAGGTGATCAACGGCGGCGGGGGCAACAAGCACGTGTGGACCGTGCCCGTGGACCGGCTGGACCGGCAGCGCGACCTGAGCGCCGCCCACTGCCCCGGCGCCTGCGAGGTCATCGACGACAGCCCGGCGTTCTCACCGGACGGCACCACCGTCGCCTTCAACCGCAAGAACGGCGCCGGCCGGGTCGACGAGCGCAACGGGATCCTGCTGGCCGCCGCGGCGGGCGGCGGCTGCCGGGTGCTGCTGCCCGACGCGGCCCGCGACCGGCCGGGGGCCTGCGGCCGGGAGCTGCCCGACACCACCGCCACCGGGCCCTTCCAGCCCCGCGACGCCGCCTGGAGCTCCGACGGCAGGACGCTGGTGATCAGCTCCCGGGCCGCCCTGGCCGCCAACAGCCCGGAGAAGCTGTCCCTGGTGGACGTGGCCTCCGGGGCCCGCACCCCGCTCACCGCCGGGCTGCCGGGCCGTCAGAAGGAGCCGGGCGTCCAGCAGTCCGTGGACCTCGCGGTCCAGGCACCCGGTACGACCGCGCCGGTCACCGCGGGCGAGTCCGGGACCGTCCGGGTGGACGTCGTCAACCACGGCCCGGCCGCCTCGCCCGGGACGAGGCTGACCGTCGCGCCCCCGCTCGGGGTGACCGTCACGGGCCTCGCCGCGCCCGGCGCCACCTGTGACGCGGCGGCGCTGGTCTGCGCCCTGGGCGTGCTGCGCCCTGGCGACACCGTGCCGGTCACCGTCACCGTCACCGGGGTCGAGCCCGGTGACCAGCCCCTGGACTGGTCGGTCACCGGTGCCGTCCTCGACCCCCGTCCCAGCGACAACACCGGCCGGACCGTGGTGCCGGTACTCCCGGCGCCGGCCCCGCCGACACCCGGTCCGACGCCGACGACGACCCCGACGGCAACCCCGACCCCGACGCCGACACCGACGGCAGATCCGCCGACGACCCCGGTGCCCGCGCCCGCCCCGCCGGCCCCGCTGCCGCCCGCCCCGGTACCGCCGCCGGCCCCGGCACCCGCCCCCGCTCCGCCGGCCCCGTCGCCGATCGGCACGCCCCGGCCGCTGCCGCCCGCGCCGCCCGCGCCGCCGGCCGGCCCCGGGCTGAGCCTCACGGCGCAGCCGAACCCCGGCTACGTGGGTGGTCGCGTGGTCCTCACGTACACCGTCCGCAACGGCCGCGAAGGGCTGGCCACCGGTCTGCGGCTCCGCGTCGGCCTGCCCGGGGGCGTGCCCCACGACGGACCGCCGCCGGGCTGCGACAGTGCCTGGGTGTGCGCGCTGCCCGACCTCGCCCCGGGCGCCCGGACCGTCGTCCAGGTCGTCCTCAGCCCCGATCGGGCCGTCACCGGACTGGTGACCGGCTCCCTGACCACCACCGGCACGGACGCCGACCCCGGGGACAACGAAGCCCGTCAGCAGCTGCGGATCCTCCAGCCGCGCATCGTCGCGGTCCCGCCGATCGGCAAGCCCGGCTTCGTCACCTCGGTACGCGGTGAGGACTTCCCGCCCGGCGCGCCGGTGCGGTTCACCTGGCAGCCGGGCATCACGGCCGCGGCGGCGCCGACCGTCCCCGGACCGGACGGCCGGTTCATCGGCCAGCTGCTGATCCTCGCCAAGGACGCGACCGGCCCCCGGGTCATCACCGCGAGCGGCCCCGGCTTCTCCCCGGTGCGGACCGACTTCCTGGTCGTCAGCGGCACGGTCCAGCCGCCCAACGAGATGATCCGCCGATGATCCACGAGGTCGACGAGGGGCTGCGCCGACTGCTCGCGGAGTCCGGCCTGGAGGCGTCGGGCGTCGACGTGGTGTTCGACGCGCCGACCCGCGACTGGGCGGCCCGCCGCAGCGCCCCGACGGTGTGTGTGTTCCTGTACGACGTCCGCGAGGACCACTCCCGGCGCGCCAGCGGCGCGGGCGAGGTGTACGACGCGGACGGCTTCCTCGCCGCGCGCCGCGCCCCGGCCCGCTGGTTCGAGCTGACGTACCTCGTCACCGCGTGGGCGAGCCGGCCGCAGGACGAACACCGGCTGCTCTCCCAGGTGCTGAGGTGTCTGGTGTCCACCGACGCGCTGCCCCCGCGCATGCTCACCGGCTCGCTGGCCGAACTCGGCCTCATCGTGGGCCTGGACGGCGGCGGCACCGGGCTCGACGCGCCCGCCGCCTCCGACGTGTGGTCGGCGCTGGGCGGCGAGCTGAAGCCGTCGCTGGGACTGCGGGTGCGGGCGCCGCTGGCCGGGGCCACCACCGCCGTCGCCCCGCCGGTCACCGAGGGGCTCGTGGTCCGCGCCGCGGCCCGGAGCGCAGCGGAGGAGCCGGGGGCCGCACGGCGCCTGCGCTACACGGAGGTGGCCGAGGCCGGTTCCGAGGGCTTCGGCGGCCCCCGGGAGCGGGGGGCGGCCCCCGCCCGCCGCCGACGCGGGGAGCGGCAGCCGTGACCCGGACCCTGGAACCCGCGGCCGCGACGCCGACCCCGGCCCCGACCCCGTACCTGTGGACGCGGCTGCGGGTCGTCGAGGAGCGGGTGCGCGAGGCCGTCGCGATCCGGCGCGCGCTCGATCCCGACCCGGACGATCCGTACCGCGGCCAGTTCCTCACCCCCGAGGCGGTGGCCCACGTCCTGGACGAGGGGGACCGGCCCGCTCCGCCCGCCCTGCCCGGTCCGGACGCGCCGCCGCCCGGCTCGCCGCTGGCCGTACTCGCCGCCCGCTTCGCCCTGGCGCCCCTGGACCTGGACCTGCTGCTGGTGGCCCTGGCCCCGGACCTCGACAGCCGCTTCGAACGGCTCTACGGCTACCTCAACGACGACCTGACGCGCCGCCGGCCCACCGTCGGGCTCGCCCTCGAACTCTGCGGGCAGCGCGGAGTGGCGGCGGCCCGGTTCCGGCTGGCTCCCTCCGCGCCGCTGGTCGCGGGCGGTCTATTGGAGGTCGGCGAACCCGAACGGCCGCCCCTGTCCCGGGTGCTGGCCGTCCCGGACCGGGTCACCGCGCACCTGCTGGGCGACAACGCGCCCGACCCGCTGCTGACCGGTGTGCTCGGCCGTCCGGCCGGTGATCCGGCCGTCGACCCGGCCGAGCTGCGCCGGGCCGCCGCCGCGGCCGGGACCGGCACCGGCCACGTCCACCTGCGCAGCCGGGGCGGCGATCCCGAGGGACTGGCCGTCGCCGCGCTGCGGGCGGGCGGGCTGCCGCCGCTGGCCCTGGACCCGGCGGCCCTGTCCCGTGACCCCCGGGGCGTGCCCGGCGTCGCCCGGGCCGTCGCACGCGAGGCCCGGCTGCTGGGCGCGGGCGTCCTGCTGGGGCCGCTGGAGGAGCTGCCCGACCGGCCCGACGAACGGGCCGGGATCCTGCGCACGCTGTGCGACGCCCTGGGCGGCCTCCCCTTCCTCACCCACGGGACCGGCGGCTGGGAACCGGCCTGGGCGGCCGACACCCCCGTCACCCTGACGGTGGCGGCCCCCGCCCCCGACCGGCAGGTCGCGCGCTGGCGGCACGCGCTGGAGCGGGCCGGCGAGCAGCACGGCGCGAGGGGCGACGAAAGCGTCGGAGAGGACGGGGCCGAGGCGCTCGCCCGGTCCGTCGCCGCGCACCGCCTGGACGCCGGGCAGCTGCGGAGGGCCGCCGGCACCGCCGTACGCACGGCCGCGCTCGACGGCCGCCCGGTCTCCCCCGACGACCTGCGCACGGCCGTCCGGGCCCAGAACGGCGCGGGGCTCGCCCGCCTCGCCCGCCGGGTCGAACCCGCGGTGGGCTGGGACGACCTGGTGCTCCCCGCCCCCACCCACCGCAGCCTGCGGGAGCTCGCGGTGCGCGCCCGCCACCGCGAACAGGTGCTCGGGCAGTGGGGCATGCGGCCCGGCGGCGGGCGGGGGCGCGGGGTGATCGCGCTGTTCGCGGGTTCGTCCGGTACCGGCAAGACGATGTCGGCCGAGGTGGTGGCGGCCGACCTGGGCATGGACCTGTACGTGGTGGACCTCTCCACGGTGGTCGACAAGTACGTCGGTGAGACCGAGAAGAACCTGGAGCGGATCTTCACCGAGGCCTCCGCCGTCAACGCGGTGCTGCTGTTCGACGAGGCGGACGCGATCTTCGGCAAGCGTTCGGAGGTCAAGGACGCCCACGACCGGCACGCCAACATGGAGTCGGCGTACCTGCTCCAGCGGATGGAGTCCTTCGACGGCATCGCCGTCCTGACCACCAACCTGCGCGCCAACCTGGACGAGGCCTTCACCCGCCGCCTGGACGTGATCGCGGACTTCCCGGTGCCCGACGCCGACCAGCGCCTCGCCCTGTGGGACCGCTGCCTGGGCGACCGGGTGCCCCGGGGCGACGACCTCGACCTGCGCTTCTGCGCGGACCGGTTCGACCTGGCCGGCGGCTCCATCCGGGCCTGCGCGGTGACCGCCGCGTACCTCGCCGCCGAGTCGGGTGGACCGCTGACGATGGCCCAGGCGGTGACGGCGGTCGCGCAGGAGTACCGCAAGCTCGGCCGGCTGGTGCTGGAGGGCGAGTTCGGACCGTACGTGGCCCAGGTCACGCGGGTCTGAGCCGGGTCGGCGAGCGGGCCGTCGCGGTGGGCCGTCGCAGCGGGCTGTCACGGTGAGCCGTCGCGGTGGGCCCGGGAGGGCCGGGGAGGGCAGCGCCCTTGCCCCCGGGCAGGTCCCCCGGTCCCTCCCACCGGTGACGGCCCGCCGGAAAGGCTGGGGACGGGGCGCGACGGCGCGCGACCGGGTCCGTCGACGGCGTTCTGCCGTCAGCCGTCTTCCGTCCGCCGTCAGCCGTCCGCCGAACCAGGCCGGAGATCCACCGAAGACCGTCCACCGAACACCGGTGACACGAAGGAGCGAGCATGCCGACGTACCTCACCCCGGGGGTCTACGTGGAGGAGGTGCAGTCCGGTGCCCGCCCGATCGAAGGGGTGGGCACCGCCGTCGCCGCGTTCGTCGGGTTCGCCCGGACCGGCCCGTTCCACGAGCCCACGCTCGTCACCAGCTGGGACCAGTACTCCCAGCACTTCGGCGGGTTCGCCGAGGGCGCCTACCTGCCCCACGCGGTCTACGGGTACTTCGCCAACGGCGGCGGCGCCGCGTACGTCGTCCGGGTCGGCGGCTCCGACCGGGACAGCTCCGCGCCCGCCGCCTCGGCCCCCGAGCAGCGCGCGGCGGAACCCGTCGAGCTCGGCGGGTTCCTGTTCGCGGCCCGGCCGGGCATCACCGGCGTCTCGGTGGAGATCGCCGACGCGGAGGGCGAGAACCCGCCCGAGGACCGGTTCAGGCTGCTGGTCCACCGCGACGGGGCGGTGGCCGAGACCTTCGAGGTGTCGGCCCGCCGGAACGTCAAGGGCTACCTCGTCACCCAGGCCCGCGGCTCGGCGCTGATCGAGGTCACCGAGCAGCGCGGCACCGCCCAGGGCCGGCCCGCGAACCGGACCGCGGCCCTGCCCGACGCCCCCGCCGCCGTGCCCGCCCCGGCCGCCGGCCAGGGCGCGGTGCCCCGGCTCGACCCGGCCGAGTACGTCGGCGACGCGGCGGCCCGCACCGGGCTCGGCGGCCTGGAGACGATCGACGAGATCACCATGGTCGTGGTGCCCGACCTGATGGGCTCCCACCAGCGCGGGGACATCGACGCCGAGGGCGTGCGCACCGTCCAGCTCGCCGTGATCTCGCACTGCGAGCAGATGGGCGACCGGGTCGCCGTCCTGGACGCCCCGCCCGGACTCTCCCCGCAGCAGGTGCGGACCTGGCGCAACGACGAGGCGGGCTACGACTCCCGCTACGCCACCCTCTACTACCCGTGGATCCGGGTCTTCGACCCGGCCGCCGGGCGCAACGCCACCGTCCCGCCGAGCGGCCACATCGCCGGCGTGTGGGCGCGCAGCGACGCCGAGCGCGGGGTGCACAAGGCCCCCGCCAACGAGGTGATCCGCGGCGCGGTCGACCTGGAACTGCGCCTGAGCAAGGGCGAGCAGGACCTGCTCAACCCGATCGGGGTGAACTGCGTCCGGGCCTTCCCCGGCCGGGGCATCCGGATCTGGGGCGCCCGCACCCTCTCCTCCGACCCGGCCTGGCGCTACCTGAACGTGCGCCGCCTCTTCAACTACCTGGAGGAGTCCATCCTCCTGGGCACCCAGTGGGTGGTCTTCGAGCCGAACGACGACCGGCTCTGGTCGAGCATCCGGCGCAACGCCACCGCGTTCCTCACCGAGGAGTGGCGGCGCGGCGCGCTGTTCGGGCGGACGGCCGCGGAGGCGTTCTACGTCAAGTGCGACCGGGACAACAACCCGCAGGAATCGATCGACCAGGGCCGCGTGATCTGCGAGATCGGCGTGGCACCGGTCAAGCCGGCCGAGTTCGTGGTGTTCCGGCTGGCGCAGTTCTCCGACAGCACCAGCCTCGTCGACGAATGACCCGCAGGTCCGGCGGTCCCGGGACCGCCGGGACGATCAGCAAGGAAAGGTGACAGACAGTCATGGCAGAGGGCGATGCTCTTTCCACCCATATCTTCGGCGTCCAGCTCGGTGGCTACCTGGTCGAGTCGATCCAGGAGATCAGCGGCCTGACCGTCGAGGAGGAGGTCGTCGAGGTCCGGCAGGTCAGCAAGGACGGCAAGCAGATCATCCGCAAGCAGCCCGGCGCCCGCCAGGCCGGCGAGGTCACGATCACCCGGGGACTCGACAAGAGCAGCGAGTTCACCAAGTGGATCACGGAGACCCTGAACAACGGGGCCGTCGACACCGCGCGGCAGAACCTCACCATCGAGATCAAGGACTCCACGGGCGAGACCATCCGGCGCATCCAGCTGATGAACGGCTGGGCCTCCAAGTGGGAGGGCCCCTCCCTCAAGGCCGGCGAGTCCGCCGCGGCCACCGAGTCCGTGACCATCGTGTTCGAAGAGATCATCGTAGAGTGAGGCGACGTACGGTGACGGCGGGCAGCCTGGAGGAGATCCTCCGGGCCACGGAGCCCGCCCCGGCCACGGCCCAGGCCTCCGCCCCGGCACCGCCGCCGGCGCCCCCCGCCGGCGCTCCGGCGCGGCGCGAGGAGCACGCGCTGCGCACGGAGTTCGAGTTCGAACTGCCGCGCGGGTACGTGGACGAGGCGGGCACCCTGCACCGGCACGGCTCGATGCGCCTGGCCACCGCGCGCGACGAGCTGCGGCCCCAGATCGACCTGCGGGTCAAGGAGAACCCGGCGTACCTGAGTGTGGTGCTGCTCAGCCAGGTCATCACCCGGCTCGGCACCGTCACCGACGTGCACGCCGGGGTCGTGGAGCGGATGTACGCGACCGACGTCGCGTTCCTCCAGGACTTCTACCGGCGCGTCAACAGTGAGGGCCACACCCGGGCGGCGGTCACCTGCCCGCACTGCGAGGGCGCCTTCGAGGTCGACCTCTCCGGTGGGCGCCTGGGGGAATCGTGACGTACGCGCTCCCCCGGCTCAGGGAGGAGATCGCGTACATCGCCTACCACTTCCACTGGCAACGCGACGAGATCCTCGACCTGACCCATGCCGAACGCCGGCAGTGGGTCACCGAGATCGCACAGATCAACTCCCGTATGAACGAAGGAGGTTGAGAAAATGGCGTGGCGGGACAGGGTGCGCCGACGCGGCGCCGTGCGGGACGCCGCGGGTGCGGGTCCGGAAGCGGGCGCGGGCGCGGTTCCGGACGCGGCGGGTGCGGTCCGGGAGGCCGCCGCCGACCGTGGCCCGGGCGTGCCCGCGGACTGGGACGGCGGTTGGCGCCGCACCGCGCCGGCCCTCCTGACCGTCTCCCGGGCGCCGATGAGCGTCAGCGACGGACTCGCCTTCCGGGACGGGCTGTCCGCCTGGCGCGATCCGTCCTTCGACACCGGCCTCGCCCACGCCCTGCTGCCGACCGCCCCGACCGGCCTCGTCCGCGGCATCGCCCGCCCCGCCGTCGCGCAGCCCACCCACAGCAGTGGCGGCCCGCTGCTGCTCCGGGCGCTGCGCCCGTCCGACGCGGACGCCGCGCCGGACGCCGCGCTGCGGGCGGGGGCGGGTGCGGGTGCACCGCAGCCGGAGGCGCCTCCTGCACCGGGTTCGCCGGCCACCGGGCGGGCGCAGCCCAGTGGGTCGGGTGCGCGCGTGTCGGGTCCGCGCGCTTCGGGTCCGCGTGTGTCGGCTGCACGTGCTTCGACGAAGGGCGCTCCGCTGTCCGCACAGGCCGCGCCTGCGGTCAGCGCCGGCACCGACCGCTCGCGGGTCGACGAGGCCGGCGAGCGGCCGGGTCGGTCCGGCGGCCGGCCGGAGGCCCCCTCAAGGGCCGGGGCGACGGCCGGTGCACCCGGCACCCCTGGTCGCCCGCCCGCGCAGTCCACGGCGGTACTCGGCGCGGATGGCGCTCCCGTCCTCCAGCGAGCCGAAGCGACCGCCGCCACCCCGACCACAGCCCCGGCCGGGACCGGGACCGGGACCGGGACCCGGACCGGACGTACGTCGGCGTCGGCACGACTCCCGCTGGTCCGCCGCATCGCGGTGGTCCCCGGCGCCTCCGGCGAGGGCACTCAAGGGGCAGCCCCCGCAGGCCGGCCTGTGCAGCGGACCGCCACCGGAGCCGGGTCCCTTCCCGCCTCCACCGGCCGCCGATCGGACCGGGAGGCATCCGCCGCCACCGGCCCCCGTCCCGGCCACTCCGGCGAAGGGGCGTCGGCGGACCGCGCCGAAGCGACACCCGCCGTGGTGCGGACGCGCCCTGTCGGCCGGTCACTGACCGTCGCCCGGGTACCCGCCGCACCCAGGCGCAGGGTGCCCGCCGTGCGCCCCGCCGTCCCCCCGGCACAGATCGGCGGACCTTCCCCCGACGCACCCGTACAGCGGGCGGCCGACCACGCGCCTCCTCTCGGCACCCCGCCGACCGAAGTCCCGGCGCCCGCCACGTCCTCGGACGTGGCCAGCCCCGACCACGCTCCGGCATCGGCACCGGCACCGGCACCGGCCATGCCTGTCGTCCAGCGGCAGGCGGAGACCGTCCTCGACCGGCCCGGCGCTCCGGTGCGGGGCGCGGACGCGGCTCCCGTGCAGCGTGCGGCCGACCGTCCTGCCCCGGGCGCTTCGGCGTCCGAACTCCCGCCCTCCAGTGGCCCCTTGGCGTCGGGGGCGACCGCCCCCGCGTCAACCGCGCCCACGCTCCAGCACCGGGCGGCGACCATGGCCGACGCACCTGTGCAACGCGCGGCCGACCACCCCACTCTCGGCACACCCTCATTCGAACTCCCCACCACGGCAGCACCCCTGGGCGCAGATCCCACCACTCCCGCACCGCCCATGCCGATCGTCCAGCGCGCGGCCGATCACCCCACTCTCGGCGCACCAGCGACCGAACTCATTTCCACCGCAGCACCCTTGGGCGTAGATCCCACCCCTTCCAGGCCGGGCATGCCGATCGTCCAGCGGACGACGGAGGCCGCGACCGACGCGCCCGCGCAGCGCGCGGCCGATCACCCCACCCTGGGCGCATCCTCAACCGAACTCCCCACCACCGCAGCGCCCCTGGGACCGGATCCGGCCACCCCCGCACCACCCATGCCGATCGTCCAGCGCGCGACGGAGACCACAACCGACACGCCCGTGCAACACGCGGCCGGCCGACCGACCCTCGGTCCGCCGCTGGCCGAACTCCCCGCCACCGCAGCACCCTTGGGTACCGGCGCGACCGTCCGGGCGCGGGGCGGCGGTTCCCCTTCCGCAGCTGCGCCCCCGGCGCCGACCCTGCCGGTCGTGCAGCGGCAGTCGGAGGCTCCGGCCGCCGAGGGCGGCCCTGGGCGGACGGCGCGCCGTCCTCGTGCCGGGTTGGGAGCCCCGCTGCCCGCGATGCCGCCGACTGTCAGCCGTCCCGCGGCCCCGTTCACCGTCCAGCGCATGCCCGTGCCCGTGCCCCTGCCCCTGCCCCTGCCGGGAGCGGGACAGCACCCCGCGTCCCCGACCCCGTCACCGGCTCCCACGTCATCGGCCACCGCGTCCCCGACCACCGCGTCCCGGCACGGCGGTCGCGCCGGAGTTCCCGCGCCGCCCGCAGGGGTCCGGACGAGCGGGCCCGTCCCGCTCGTCCTCGCCGGTCGGCCCGGGGCCACCGGCCCGGCACCGGCACCGGCCGCTCCGCGCCGCAGCGTCCAACTGCTCTCGGCGCGGCCCCTGGCCCTCGGCAGCGGCCGGGACATGGGCAGCGCGACGGCTCCCGTTCCTTCCGCCCGCGCGGTGAGCCGCCCCGTGGTCGCGGCACGCTGGGCCTCCCCGCCCTCCACCGCCGTGGCGCAGCACGTCCAGCGAGCGCCCGGCACCCCCGGCCCGCACCCGGCGTCCGCGTCCGGCCCCCTTCGCCCGTCCGAACCCCTTCGTGGACCCGAAGCCCGCTATACCGACGGTCCCGGGCGCCCGTCAGGCCCGCTGCCCGTGACCGCCCCGCACGCGCCTCCACTGGTGGTCCGGCCTTCCCTGGCCACGTCCTCGGCTCGGCCCGTACCCGTGGTGCCGCTGGTGCGGTCCAGGACACCGGCCCCCGGCAGCACGCCGGGAGTCCCCCAGGCATCGCCCCCGACCCCGTCCCCGCTCCCCGTACAACGCGACACCGGCAGCGTCCGGGGAAGCGCACCGGCCACCACCGCCCCGGCCCCCGCCCCGCGCAGCACCGCCCCCGACACCAGCACCGCCACCACCCCGCGCAGCACCGCGGCGGACCAGCGGGTCACCACCGCCGACCGGACCGGCGGAAGTCCGCGTGACGCCGGAGCGCAGGGCGGCGACCTCGACCTGGAGGACCTGGCACGCCGCCTGCTCGACCCGGTCGCCCGCCTGCTGCGCGCCGAGCTGCGACGCGGCCGGGACCGCGCGGGCAGGACCTTCGACGGCCGCCGCTGAGCACCCGCACGAACGAGAAACGGACGACGGACCGATGACGGACAACATCTTCGCGACCAGCGTGTTCTTCCGGCTGGCGATCGGCGGCAACGACCTGGGCGCCTTCCACACCTGCTCCGGCATGGGCGCCGAGGTCGAGATGGAGAGCTACGCCGAGGGCGGCAACAACGGCTTCACCTGGCAGCTCCCGGGTCGCGTGACCTGGTCGAACATCACCCTCACCCGGCCGGTCACCGCCGACACGGCGAAGATCGGCCGCTGGCTGGACGAGACGCTGCGGCGGGTCGAACCGAAGGACGGCGAGATCGTGGCCCTGCGGCCCGATCTGAGCCGGATCATCAGCTGGCAGGTCTTCGGGATCGTCCCGGTCCGCTGGCAGGGTCCGTCCTTCGACCCCGCCAACTCCGCGGCCGCGGTGGAGACCCTGGAGATCGCCCACGCGGGGCTGCTCCCCGCCTGACCGTGCCACCACCGCCCCACCACCGACCCGTCCGACGACCGTCGCACTCCCGCTCCGGAAGGAAGCCACGCCATGGCCTTCTCGGCACGCGCCAGCCGCGCCAGGGCCCAGCTCACCCTGAAAGAGCCCCCGGCCTCGGTCGGGGCCAAGCCCGGCGGGACGATCGCCCGGCTCGACCTCCAGTTCAACCCCTCGACCCTGCAGTTGGGCAAGACCACCGAGTGGCGACGCTCCCCGTCCCGGATGGCGGGGCAGTCGGCGCTGCCCGAGTTCGTGGGCAGCGGCCCGCGCACCCTGAGCCTGGAGGTCTTCCTGGACGCCACCGCGACCCATGACGACTCGGTGGAGCGGGCGGTCGAGAAGCTGATGAAGGCGTGCGTGCCGACCCCGGCCAGTCTCGGCCGCAAGAAGCCGGCGAGCCCCTGGGTGCGCTTCGAGTGGGGCAGCGCGCGGACCACCTCCTTCGACGGGGTGCTGTCGAACCTGTCGGTCTCGTACACCCTCTTCGACGTGGACGGCACACCGTTGCGGGCGACCTGCTCGCTGTCCATCGAGGAGGCGAGTGTCGAACCGCCCGGCCAGAACCCGACGTCGGGCGCGCGCACCGCGCGCAGCACGCACACCCTGGTGGCGGGCGACAGCCTGGCGATGCTGGCCTGGCGCGAGTACGGCGACGCGACGGCCTGGCGGGTCATCGCGGAGGCCAACGGGATCGACGACCCGATGGCGCTCGCGCCGGGCACCGAGTTGGTCGTGCCGGCCCTGCGGGACGACGACCACGCCCGAACGACCGCCGACGGGCACGCCTTCGACAACGGACCCGACAACGGTCTCGACAGCGGTCTCGACAGCGGGCTCGACAACGGACGAAGCAGCGGACGAAGCAGCGGCAACGGGTTCGGCAACGGCAGCGGCGAGGGGGAACGGTGAGCGGGTTCGATTCCGGGGGCAGGTCCTTCGCGGCCGACCCGATCGTGGAGGCACCCGGCGAGCTGCCGCAGATCTGGGCGGCGCAGCTGGTCAGCTGCGTGGTCGACGAGAACGTGAGCCTGCCGGACGCCGCCGTGCTCACCTACCGCGACCCCGACCACGAGTTCCTGCGCGCCACCGGCATCACCATCGGCTCGCCGCTGCGCGTGTCGGTGACGACGGCGAAGGGGCAGGCGCGGGAGCGGCTGTTCGACGGGGAGGTCACGGCCCTGGAGATCGACCGGGACAGCACCGGGTCGTTCACCGTCGTCCGCGCCTACTCCAAGGCCCACCGGCTCCAGCGCGGCCGCAAGGTCGTCGCGTACCGGAACATGACGACCGCGGACATCGTCCGCAAGGTGGCCGCGGGCGCCGGCCTGGCCGTCGGGAGGGTGGAGGCCGCGCCGGTGACGTACCGGCAGCTGTCCCAGGCGAACGTCTCCGACTGGGACTTCCTGCAGTTCCTCGCGGGCGAGAGCGGTGCGCGGGTGCGCGTCGACGACAAGGGGGTGCTCCAGTTCACCAGGCCCGCGAAGGCGTCCGGGGCGCCCTCGCCCTCGACCTCGGCCGTGCTCGACCCGATGGTCCTGGAGTACGGGCGCAACCTGCTGGCGCTGCGGGCCGCGCTGTCGGCCGCCGACGGCGCCTCGAAGGTGCAGGTGCGCGGCTGGGACGTCGCCACGAAGCGGCCGTTGGTCGCCGAGCAGCCGTCCGTGGTCAGCGACACCGTGGTGCCGGGGCTCGCTCCCGGGACGGCCGCCCGGTTCGGGAGGTCGGTCGTGGCCGTCACCGACACCCCCTACCGGACGCAGGCGGAGACGGCGGCGGTCGCCCGCGCGGCGGCCGCCCGGGTGAGCGCCGGCTTCGGCGACCTGGAGGCGGTGGCCGAGGGCAATCCGCTGCTGCGGGCGGGCAAACCGGTGGCGCTGGGCAACGTGGGACCGGCGTTCTCCGGCCGCTACACGGCGACGGCCGTGCAGCACGTGCTGGAGCCGCACGGCGGCTACCGCACCACCGTGTGGGTCGACGCCGGCCAGGACCGCTCCCTGCCCGGCCTGATGACGGGCGCCGACGCGCCGGGGCGCGGCCCGCGCATCCCCGGTCTGGCGATCGGCGTGGTGACGGACGTGCGCGAGCCGAACGGCTCCGAACGCGGCGCGGTGCGACTGACCTTCCCCTGGCTGGACGACACGTACGTCACCGACTGGGTGCGCACCGTCCAGTGGGGCGGCAAGGGCGGTGGCGGGGTGGTGAGTCCCGAGGTCAACGACGAGGTGCTGGTCGGGTTCGAGCAGGGCCTGTTGGACCGCCCGTACGTGATCGGCGGGCTCTACAACGGGGTGGACCAGCCCTCGCCGCACGAGGTTCCGCTGGTCGACGCGACCAGCGGCAAGGTCAACCGCCGTTCGGTGGCCTCGCGTTCGGGTCACCGCGTGGAGCTGCTGGACGCGCCGGCGCCGGGCCCCTCCGGGCTGCGGCTGGTGACCGGGGACGGACGGCTGGAGGTCCGCCTGGACGACCGCCGGGACCGGATCGAGCTCACCGTGTACGCGGGGCGGAACCGTCCGCTGACCTCCGTCCTGCTGGACCGGGACGGCATCACGCTCGACGCCCGGCGGGGCACCGTGAAGGTGACCGGCCGGCAGGTGGACATCGACGGCACGGCCGGGGTCAGCATCGGCGGCCGGTCGGTCCGGGTGTCCGGGACGGCGGACGTCTCCGTCGACGGCGGCCTGCTCGCCGTGCTCAAGGGCCGCCTGGTCCGGATCAACTGACTCCACGTCAATCTTCCTCCCTCCCGACCGTCCTGCCCCCTCCCCCTTCTCCCCGAGGAGCCCCCGATGCCAGCCGCAGCCCGTACCGGTGACCCCACCGACCACGGTGGCCGGATCGCGACCCCGCCGCCCGGCACCGCCGCGCAGGTCGCGACGGTGCTGATCGGCGGGCGGCCCGCCGCCGTGGTGGGCAGCCTGCACGTGTGCCCGGTACCGCCGCACGCGGCCCTGGGTCCGGGGAACGTGCTGCTGCCCAACCCGGCCGCGGTCACCGGGGGCGCGGTGCTGATCGGCGGACTGCCCGCCGCGCGGGCCCGCGACCGGGCGGCATGCGGCGCGACGGTCCTGACCGGTGCGCCCGACGTGCTGATCGGAGGACTGTGATGAGTGATCGGTTCATCGGCCGCGGCTGGGCGTTCCCGCTGCGGGTCGGGCCGACCGGCGGGATCGCCATGGTCGAGCGGGAGCGGGAACTGGAGGAGGCCATCCGCCTCGTGCTGGGCACCGCGCCCGGCGAGCGACCGATGCGGCCCGACTTCGGCTGCGGCATCCACGAGTACGTCTTCGCCCCCGGCGACGGCGTCACCGCCGGGCGGATCGCCCAGCAGGTGCGCGAGGCGCTGGAGCGCTGGGAGCCGCGGATCGCGGTGGACGAGGTCGTCGTGGCCTTCGACGCCGTGGAGACGGCCACCCTCTACATCGACGTGCGCTACACGGTGCGCACCACCAACGACCGGCGCAACCTGGTCTTCCCCTTCTACACGATCCCCTCCGAGGAGGGGACCGAGGAAACGGTCGCGGACTGATGGCCCTGCCCTCCCCCAACCTGGACGACCGACGGTTCCAGCAGCTCGTCGACGAGGCGAAGCGGTACGTGCAGCAGCGCGCCCCGGAGTGGACCGACCACAACGTCTCCGACCCGGGCGTCACCCTGATCGAGACGTTCGCCTACCTCGTGGACCAGCTGCTGTACCGGCTGAACCGGGTCCCGGACAAGAACTACCTGGCCTTCCTGGACCTGTTGGGCATCCGGCTGTACCCGCCGTCGGCGGCCGTCGCCGAGGTCGACTTCTGGCTGTCGGCGCCCCAGCCGGACACGGTGACGCTGCCCGCCGGCACCGAGGTGACGACCGCGGCCGGCGAGACCGAGGCGGCCGTGGTCTTCGCCACCACCGACGACCTGCGCATCGTGCCGAGCGAGCTGACCCGGCTGGTCACCGCGCCCCGCACCGGTGACCGGACCGACCGGACGGGTGCGCTGGCCGAGGGCCGGGACATCCCGTGCTTCCAGGCCGCGCCCGAGCCCGGCGACGCGCTGCTGTTCGGCCTGCCGACGGCGGTGCCGCGCTGCGTGGTCGCGGTCCGCCTGGACAGCCGCGTCGAGGGCGTCGGCGTCGACCCGCGCCAGCCCCCGCTGGTGTGGGAGGCGTGGGACGGCGGCCGGTGGCAGCGCTGCGAGACCGGTTCCGACAGCACCGGCGGGCTGAACCGGCCCGGCGAGGTCATCGTGTACGTTCCGGCCGGACACACCGAGTCGCTGGTCAGCGGCACCAGGGCGGGCTGGCTGCGCTGCCGGGTCACCGAGGCGGAGCCGGGGCAGCCGTTCTACTCGGAGTCGCCGACGGTGCGCGAGGCCGCCGTCTTCACCGTCGGCGGCACGACGGCCGTGGAGCACGCCGAGCGGGTGAGCGACGTAGCGCTCGGCGTGTCGGAGGGGGTGGCGGGGCAGTCCTTCCGGCTCGGCCGCCCGCCCGTACTGCTCGACGGGGAACCCCCGGTGGTGGAGGTGTCCTCGCCGGACGGGTGGCAGCGCTGGGAGGTGGTGGAGCACTTCGGGCGCTCGGGACCGGCCGACCGGCACGTCCGGGTGGACGCCACCACCGGCGAGTTCACGTTCCCGCCGGTGCTGCGCGAGGCCGACGGCACCCTGCGTCCGTGCGGGGCCGTACCGGCCAAGGGCGCCCGGATCCGGGTGGCCCGCTACCGCACCGGCGGCGGCCCGGCGGGCAACGTCTCCCGGGGCGCCGTGTCCGTCCTGCGCAGCTCCGTCCCGTACGTCGCCCGGGTCGTCAACCGGGAGGCGGCGCGCGGCGGTGTCGCCGGGGAGACCATCGACAACGCCAAGCTGCGGGCACCGGAGACGCTCCGCATGCAGGAGCGCGCGGTGACCGCCGAGGACTACGAGATCATCGCCCGGCAGGCGGCACCCTCCGTGCGCCGGGTCCGCTGCCTGCCCGACCGGGACGCGGGCGCGGGCGCGGTACGGGTCCTGGTGGTACCGGACGCGGTGGCCGACGAGGGCGGCCGGCTGCGCTTCGAGCAGCTGATCCCGTCCGACCAGGTCCTCGCCAGGATCACCGCGGCCCTCGACGAGCGGCGCCTGATCGGCACCCGGCTCCTCGTCGAGCCGCCGTTCTACCAGGGCGTCACCGTCGTCGCCCGGCTCTCGGCACCGGCCGCGGACGCCGACCGGGTGCGCGACGCGGCGCTCGACGCGCTCTACCGGCACCTCGACCCCCTGCGCGGCGGATCCGACGGAACGGGTCGGCCGTTCGGGCGGCCCGTGCAGTACGGGGAGGTGTTCGGGGTGCTGCAACGCGCCGTCGGGGACGTGGTGGTGGAGGAGATCCGGCTGTTCGCCGCCGATCCGGTCACGGGCCGGCGCGGCGCCCCGGTCGACCGGATCGACGTCGGCGCGGGCGCGCTGGTCTTCTCCTACCAGCACCAGGTGGTCGTGACCGCGCGGGAGCCGGAGGTGCGCGGATGAGCCGGGCCGCCGTCCCGGGCCTGCCCAGCCGGCACCCGATCGGCGAGCAGCTGCCCGCGCTGTACGCCGACGACGACTTCGCGCAACGGTTCACGGCGGGGCTGGACACGGTCCTGGCCCCGGTGTTCACCACCCTCGACAACCTGCCCTCGTACTTCGATCCGCGACTGGCCCCGGCCGACTTCCTGGCCTGGCTGGCCACCTGGGTGGGCGGCGCCGACGACCCGCACTGGCCGCTGGCGCTGCGCCGCGAGGCGGTGGCCGGCGCGGTGGAACTGCACCGCTGGAGCGGCACCCGGCGCGGCCTGGTCGAGGCCCTGCGCCTGGTGCTGGGCGTGTCCGCCGAGATCACCGGGGACGGCGGGGCCGCCTGGTCGAACACGGCCGGTGGCGCGCTGCCGCCCGCACCGGCCGACGAGGTGCTCGTCCGGGTGTGGCCGCAGCACGGCGGAGCCGTGGACGCGGACCGGGTCCTGGCGCTGGTCCGGAGCCTGTGCCCGGTCCACACGAACTGCCGGGTGGAGGTCCTGACGGGACCGCCCACGAGCGAGGAGGGGCGACAGTGATGCGCGAGTGTCCCGCGTGCGGGGCGTCCAACGGCCCGACGGACGACTTCTGCGGCAACTGCGGCTCGTACCTGGGCTGGTCGGGCACCCCGACTCCCCCGACTCCCCCGGCTGCCCCGCTTGCTCCGGCTGCCCCGGCCGCCGACCCGCCGGCCGAAGCCGCCGCACCCCGGCCCGCCGCCCCCTCACCTCCCACCGAACCCCCACCCACCGAGCCCCCGCGCGCCTCCGCACTTCCTCTCCCCTCCCCTCCTCTCCCGTCCCTTCCTCCCCCCGACTCACCGCAGCCGGTGCGGCCGGCGAAGGCCGTCGCACCACGTCCGGTCGTCCGGCCGGTCCCGGTGGACGACGACGCCGCCGGGACGCCCTGCCCCTCCTGCGGCACGCCCAACCCGCCCGACCGCCGCTTCTGCCGCCGCTGCGCGACCCCGCTCACACCCACTACGGCCCCACCGCCGCTCCCCTGGTGGCGGACGATCTGGCCGCTGCGCCGCCGTACCCGGGCCGGCTCCGGCCGGACAACGCGCTTCCTGGTGGTCCTGGCCGTGGTGCTGGCCCTGTGCGCGGGCGGCCTCCTGCTGCTGCCGGCCGGCCGGAACCTGATCGAGGACACCCGGGACAAGCTGGGCAAGAGCAAGCAGGTGACCCCGGTCCGCGTGGAGGCGAGCGCCGAGGTACCCGGCCAACCGGCCGGCAACGCCACGGACGGGCTCAGCAACCGCTACTGGGGCGCACCGGGCCCCGGCGCCTCGATCACCTACACCTTCGCCGAACCCTTCCGCCTGGTGGCCGTGATCGTCACCAACGGCGCCTCGACCTCACCCGAGGACTACGCCCGCGAGGGTCGGGCACTGCGGATCGACCTGGAGGTGACGGCTTCGGACGGCCGGAGGTCGGTCAAGCAGCTGACCCTGATCGACAAGCCCGGCCCGCAGACCTTCCCCACCGGCATCAGCGACGTCACCAGCATCCGCCTGACCCTCGAAGCCCCCGCGGGCCTGGACGGCGACCGCCATCTCGCCCTGGCCGAGCTGGAGTTCTTCCAACGGAGCTGAGTCCCCGCAGGCGCCGTACTCACGGGCCCACCGGGGACGTTCACGTGCTGCCGACACCGCCAGGGCCCGCACCCGGACCCTGGCCCCCGCCGCCGTCGAGGCCCTGCCGCTCCGCGCGTGCCGTCAGGACGGCAGGGTCACCGACTGGGCGTGGTGGAAGACGTTCTTGTGGTCCCAGGTGTCCTTGGCCTTCTGCAGGCGGCGGTAGTTGGCCTTGTTATCACGCGCTCGACGTTTCCGCCCAGCTCAGAAGCATGGTCCACCATCCGGGGTCAGCAAAAGGTCAGCAAGACTCCGGGGGTCAGCCATCATGGCAAGCACAGGTCTCATCCGCGGCATGGGCAGCTTCTTCAAGGAGTGCGAGCACCCGAGCTCCCGCTGGAGCAAGTGCCCGCACGAGTACACGATCAGGTACCGCAACGCGTCGGGCCGGCAGACCGAGGAGTCCGGCTTCACCACCCAGGAGCTGGCGAAGAGCCGCCTCGCCGAGGTCTACCACGCGCGCAAGAACTCCCCGATGAGCGTGCACAAGGCGGAGCGCATCAAGAAGTACGGCAGCATGCAGTTCTCGGCCTACACCACCGAATGGCTCAAGGGGAGATGGAGCGCAACGGGGTCGGTCTTGCCGCGCAGACCAACGCGTTCATCCGCCTGAAGACGATCCTCTCGGACGCGCACCGCCTCGGGCTCTACGAGGACAGCCCGCTGAAGGGAGTCCGGCCCCCTCAGTACGACCCCGCACGAGCGGTGATCCCTTCCGTCCCGCAACTGCAGAGCATCCGGACCGCCGGCGACGACGGCTTCCGCCTGGTCGCGGAACTCATGAGCGGTTGTGGCCTACGGAACGGCGAGGCGTATGCCGTCAACATCAACAACATCGTCGCCGACGACGTATACCGCGTCCGCGAGCAGGTCAACCAAGCCACCAAGAGCTACGCCCGCCTGAAGCACCGCAAGGCCAACGAGTACCGCAACGTACCGCTGCCGGCGCGCACCCGGCACGCCATCGAGCGCTATGCGGACACCTACGGAACCGTCGACGGCTACCTGCTGCGCAATCCGAAAGACATCACGCTCGCCATGCCGCACCACATCATCACCACTCAGTGGCGGAAGGCCAAAGCCTCCGGGCTGGTCGACATCCCGGAAGGCATGGTGCTCTACGGCCTGCGCCACTTCTTCGCGTCGAACTGCCTGAGCAACGGCATACCGATCACCGACGTCGCGGAGTGGATGGGCCACCGCAACGTCCAGATCACCTTCACGTTCTACCGCCACCTCATGCCCGGCTCCATCAGCCGCGCCGCCGAGCTCCTCGACCTCGGCCTGGCCGCCTGAACGAACGAGGAGGGCCTGCCCAATCGGGGCAGGCCCTCCTCGTCGCCCCCGTCGGTGGCGTTACGGGCCCGAGAGACGCTGCTGCCTGACCCACGTCTGAACCTCGGACACCTTGAACTGCAGCTTTCCGTTCCGCCCGTACCCGAACCTGTACGGAACAAGACCCGCACGAGCAGCCTCGCGATACACCCACGGGACCGACATGTTCAGGTACTCCGCGGTCTCCTTGACACTCATGAACTGCTGAACCATGGGATCCCTCCCTACGACAGCCGGCATCTGCCGCAGAGAATCACACGAAATGAACAGTTTGGCCGGACCGGAGTTCCGTGCCATCTACCCCATTGCACTACGTGGCGTGATGGATCAGCATCGCTAAACGCCCTTGACCCCCAGCCGCGCGATGCCCAGTCGGGTTCAATTTCGTACATAGCTGCCCGTTATCGCCCACGGGCGCTCATACGCGCTCACCGAGCGCGGCCCCAAACTGGTCCCCAAATGGTCCCCAGGACCCCAGACCGACCTTGGTCACTGCGAGTAGCGGCAATCTGTCGACCCTTCAGAAGAGCCCGCCGGCTGACCGCTGCGGACCGCCGCACATTGCCGCTGGCCGACCCGAGCACCCCGGGTAGATCAGGGTCGACTACCCGCCGGCTACGGATAGTGATCTTTCAGACGGTGTGTCCTCTTGAGCGTGTCCTCGCCGGCTGGTGCTGACGTGCCTCGCGCACCGCCCCACACGCCCTGCCGCCACGCCCGGCCGAGCGGCGAGCCTTGGACCAGGGTCATCGCGTTCAAGAAGGAGAAACACACATGGGGCAGCGTGCGCAGCGGGGCAGGGTGTATTCGGATGGTCAGCTCGGGGTCGCAGGTATTTCTCCGTCACGGCGACCGGCACCTCCGGCCGGTCGACCCCCTGGCCGACTTCACCAGCCAGCAGGCACGGAAGGACCTCAGTGATAGACCTCAGCAACTACGAGCTGGCCCGGCCGGTCGACCTCCTCGTCAGCGAGGCCAACCACATCACCGCCACCGACCACAACGGCTGGGTGTCCAGGGCCGAGTGGCTGCTCACTGAAGCGTTCCAGGGGGCCAGTGCCCGCGGTGGACCGGCAGTGCCGTGTGGTCGGGATCGTCCGTGCCGCCGAGTTCGTCCTGCAGGTCGCGGGCGTCGTCGAGGGCTACATGGAGGGCGAGCTCCTCGGCAGTGCAGGTCGGCTGCGGCCACCGGCCGTGTTCGAGGTCGTCGGCGAGAACCGTGAGCGCGGCGTGGCAACCGCCACGCAGCGTTTTCACTCGATCGGGTGAATCGAAACTGGTGGGGCCCCTGCAGTCCCTTGATCGTTTAGCGTGCGACACGCAGTGCAACGACCTGTCAACAAGGGAGAGACAGACCCATGGGCTACCGCCGCCAGAACAGCTTCCTCATCTTCGCCGACCCGTACGCGCCGGACGAGGAGAAGAGCCTCAGCTCGGCGGAGGTCGCCGAGATCGAGCAAGCACACGAAGCCGGCAAGAAGGGCCGAATAGAGGCGCTGGTCTGGGGCAAGCTGGGTATCACGATCCCCGGGCTGCGGTCGGAAAAGGATCAGCTGGACATCCTCCGCTACAAGGCCCGGGAGTTGGGCACCAGGGTGAACTGGCGGGAGGCGACGCCCGAGACGTTGCTCGCCGCGCTGGTGGCGAGCTGGCAGGAGAATGTCGACAGGCTCGTACAGGCAGTAGAGGACTCCGAGGGCGCGGAAGAAGCCCAGGAGTTCCGCAAGGAGCTGGAAGCCGACACCAGCGTGACCGGTCTCCTGACCGAATACCCGATCGTCACCGAGGCGGACGTGGAGGCGGCCAAGACCTCGGCCAGGGCGCGGGTGTACGGGCCCAGCGGGGCCGGGTGGCTGGAGATCGTCCAGAGCGTCCAGGACGACAGCATCACCGACGAGAGCACGTTCAAGGAATACCTGCGGACCACCTTCCGTGACACAAACCAGAAGTACCTGCGCGACTTCGCGTGGGATGTCTACGGGATCCTGACCTCGAAGGCCAGCCTGCCCGATCTCAGCTACCGGCCGCAGCGCGACGGGGCGAACACGGTGCGGTTCGTGCTCGGCCGCACCGACCGGTTCGGCGTCAACGTGGCTGCCAGCGGCACGCAGTGGGACAAGGACAAGCAGACGTTCGTGCTCTCCGGTGAGACCTCGGCCGCGCTGTGGGTCAAGGTCATCGACGGCTGGAGCAAGGACGGCAACTGGGGCGGCTACCTCCAGATCACGTGCGCCACCGCGAAGGGGCAGTGGATCGACTCCACCGACGGCTGGGTACGCCCCCAGACCTCGAAGGGCGACCCGGTCACCTTCTACGACATGGGCCCCTACTACGAGATCTGGCAGAAGGACCGCGAGACCGGCCGGCCGCTCGTCGTCGACGGCGGCACGCTGCGGTTCGTGAACGGCGCCACCCCCACCCGCTGGAACCTCCAGGACTCCACCTGGGACTGACCGGTCCCGGCACGAAGGAGCCCTGCAGGCCGGCCGGACGCTGTTCTTCGACCATCACGACCGACTTGTCCTGCCGATCATGTGACTACTGCCCGCCTGTCGTGATCGTTGACCCGGGACGCGACGTTGGTGGAGCCGGTCCGGTCAGGAGCCGACGGTACGGCGGGCGGCCGGGGACGCGGCGTCGTCGGAGTGGACGGCGGGTTCGACAGCGCGGCGCTTGACGACCAGGACGACGATCAGGACGACCTGGAGGACGATCGGCAGGATCATCCCGGGGGAGGTCTTGGGGTCGGTGCCGACGGAGTTGGAGACCAGGCTGAAGTCCCACAGGCCGTGGACGAGCATCGGCAGCAGGAGCACTCCGCCGACGCGCAGGCAGAGGTAGAAGAAGTAGCCGGAGGTGGAGACGATCACGGCCTGGAGGACGGCCTGGGCGCCTTCGCCGAAGGCGTTGCTGACGTGGACGAGGCCGAAGACCACCGAGGACCACAGGGCGACCTTGCCCTCGCTGAGGCCGGCGCGCTTGAAGACCTGGACGCCGATGCCGCGGAGCATCAGCTCCTCACCGATGCCGACCAGCGCGGTCATGGCGGCCAGGGCGAGCACCAGCGAGAGCGGCTGGTCGGCGAGGTTGGGGTAGTTCACGCCGATGACGGCGACCACCAGCATCGAGATGGGCACGAAGCGGACCCAGCGGCGCACCGGGACGCGGTAGTTGAGGACGCTGCCCCACCAGCCGAGCCAGGTCACCACGGCAGCGCCGAACAGGACGGAGAGGCCGATGGGGATCACTCCGTTGGGGATGATCGCCTCGGTGGTGGGGAACTGGCTGTCGCCGTCGGCCCGGTCGACGCCGACCAGTGCGCCGAGGCCCTGGATGATCACCAGGTAGACGACGACCACGGCCAGGAACCAGGGCCAGGTCAGCCGGCGCCCGGCCGGGGCGAGGCCGGGGTGAACTGCCTGCGGGCGTTCCCGGGCCAGGGCCTGCTGGTGTGGGGCGCCCGGACGCTCTCCACCAACGGCGCCTTCATTTACTTGATCGTCCGCCGCCTGGTCAACTTCCTCACGGAGTCCATCCGCACCTCCACCACGTGGACCACCTCCGAAGCGAACGACGAGCGGCTGTGGGTAACTCTGAACGACTCGGTCACCTCGTTCCTCACGGACCAGTGGCGCCGGGGCGCGGCCCAGGGCCGCACGGCGGAGGAGGCGTTCTTCGTGATCTGCGACCGGAGCAACAATCCGGACGAGTCGGTCAAGGTCATCGTCGACCTCGGCGTCGCCCCCGTGCGCCCGGCCGAGTTCGTCCACTTCAGTGTGACCCTGGCCGGGCGCGTGCAGTGGCCCCTGGTTGCCGCTGGTCGTCTGTCCTTCAGCAGGCGGCCAGCGGTGCTGGCGGTCGACCGAGGCGCTGGCCGCACAGCTCGAGACATCGGCGCTACACCACCCCCGGTCAGATCCGCGCGTTCGTCGACCACCTCACCGGCATCGAGGATCAGCTGCGACTCCTTCGCGCCGAGCCGGGGATGCTCACCGCCGGCACCATGCCCGAGTACCTGTTCCGTCGTACCGGCGGTGTCATCGGCCTGCTGCGGCGCCTGATCGAAGACGGCTGCGCGGAGGCGATGGCCGGAGGCGAGGAACGGCTGACCCGGGACCTGCTGGACGGCACCGTCATTCGCCCCGAGCGGCTCGGCGACCTCGACGCCCACGCCGGCGAGGTCCCCTCCATCCCGAAACCACCTCGTCGGCGGCGCCAGGCGCGTGCGGCCAACACGGTCTTCGACGACCAGGGCCACTACGGCACCGAGAGCAGTACCGGGTGAGCGCGTCCCGGCCGCTACCGCGCAGCCTCGACCCGCTGCCGGGTGAGAGCCTGCCCGGCTTCGTCCTGCGTCTGGCCCACCGCCTGGAGATCACCCCGCAGCACGTCCTGCGGCTCACCAGCCTCACGGTCGGCGCCCGGCAGATCGCCGTCCCGGGCTACCAGGCCGTCCACCTGCCGAAGGCGGCGGCCGCGGCGTTCGGCCGCGCGACCCGACTGAGTCCGGCCGAGGTGAACGGTCTGTGCCTGTCGCCGTTCGCCTACCGCTACCGCCCCTACCAGCAGCACCTTGGCCGGGTCGACCCGTCGGAGCGGGCGCACTGGGCGGCGCCGGCCGGCTGGGCCTCCCACCGGCTGCGCCGCTACTGCCCCCAGTGTCTGGCACCGGACGGCACGACGGTCCAGCAGCGGCACGGCGGAGCATGGCGCAGGCTCTGGCACCTGCCCGTCTCCTTCGCCTGCCTCGCGCACCAACGGATGCTGGAGACCACCTGCCCGCACTGCGAGAAGCCGGTCAACCAGAACCTCGGAAGCCACCTGATCGCCCGCCCCGCCCTCGGCCTCCTACACCCCGCGCAGTGCCGCAACCCGGCCGCCGACACCGGCCACCCCGCTTGGCAGGAGGCCTGCGCCCGACGCCTCGACACCCCCGTACCGCCGACCACCGTGCCGGCCGACCAGCTCGACTGCCAACGCCACCTGCACGCCCTGCTCACCGAACCCGACCCCGACGCCCGCAGCATCGGCCAACACGTCAAGGCCCTCACCTACTTCGACGACCTGTACACCGCCACGGTCCTGCTGCGTCCGGCACCCGCAGCCGGCGCCGACCCGGCGCCGCGCGAGCGCCGGATGCGCGGCGACTGCCGCCTCCCGCAGGACCCCGGGGATGCCGCCAAAGTCCTCACCACCGCGCACCAGCTCCTGGCCGCCGACGCGGCACAGGCCGAGACAATGATCAGGGAACTGCTGACGGCCGCCCGCTGGTCACCCCACCGCTGGCAGGCCGTCCTCAACAGCAACCACAACAACTCACCCACGTTGAGCCGGTTGATCCGGGAAGCCGACTCCCTTCCACGGCCCCAGCCGAAGCCGCGAAAGCCCCAACCGCCGATCCCGCCCAGCCATCACGGCGCCTTCACCTGGCATCACATCCCGCAGTACCTCCCCGAGGAGTGGCTCCACTACTTCGATGCGCCCGCCGGTACACACGAGGCCCTGCGGCGTGCCGTGCCCATACACCTGGTCAAGATGATCGCTGGCGGATCGGTGCAGGACTGCGCCGAACGCCTTGGCGTGCCGTTCGGCACGGCGGCGTGGGCGATGGGCAACGCCCGCCGCCGCCTCGCCGACGCTGACGCCCTTGACGCGTTGGAAGCCGGCCTCCAGAAGCTGGGCGACCACCTTGATGCGCAGAGATGCCTGGTCGACTACCACCGCCGCCGCCAGGCCCTTGTTACCTGGTCTCTCTCCGAGGCCGACTGGCGCCGCCTGAGCGAGAACCTGCCCGAGCGCACCGGGCGGCGCTTCGACGACGCCGTGCGCCGCGATACCGCCGCCGTCCTGATCTGGACGGACATCACCCAGAGCCACTCCCACCAGGCCTACGTCGTTCACCGGGCACGCGCCGCTGCGCTTCCCGCCCGCAGCCCGCTCCTGCAATCCTTGACGGAGACTCGCTACCAGCGCCGCTGCGGCCGCGCCTGGGAACTACGGCCGATCGCCGAACAACTCGACGCGTACGCTCGCGATCTCGCCACCGCGATTGATCGGCCCTGCAACTGAGGGCGCATCCCCGTACCCCACAGGCTGGGCGGCCGGCTCCCGCCCCGCACGTGAAGGGCGACGAAGCAGAGGCTGTCGGCGTGTGCCGACGACCCCCTTGTCACCGGCGCCGGGTCTTGGGCTTCTCCTGCGCCTTGGCCGTCATCCTCGGCCGCGTGTCGAACGGTCTGGCTCAGCGGGCCCAGTGCCTTTGACGAGTAGCCCCTGCTTTTCACCGGCTGTAGGGGCGACTCCTCATAATCCAGGACGCGATGCTGGGAAGTTGTCCGCCCGCTCCTGGTGACATCACGTTGATGCTCATTGACCCCGTCGAAGCCATCAGACCCGCCGACGCGGATTGAAATCCGTCATGGCAGCTTCGGCCGGAAAGGCACATACGCATGCATCTTGGGCCCCTGACGCCGGACAGCGGAGACCAGGATGCGTGCCGGCTGCTACGGGTGTCGGTGGCCTGCGGCCTTTAGGCGCGTGGGCAGCCACGCACGATAGCGGCGCAGGGCCTGGCGCTGCTGACGCTGCTCCCCGAGCAGGGCGATCGCCGGGTGGATGCCGGGCCTGGGCCTGCTGCCGCGGGCGATGCGGCGCAGTTGGCGGCGGACCTGGGCCATGCTGGCGGCTGAGGCGAGGGGCTTGTCCTTCCAGGTGACCGGTCGCATCTGGCGGTCGGCCTCGCGGCCGTTGAACCAGTGGTCGGGGAGGTCGGGGGTGACGGCGAGGGCGGTGCCCATGCCGACGAGTGCGACGCCGCTGGCGAGGACCTGTTCGGCGGTGGTGCGCCGGGTGATGCCGCCGGTGAGCATCAACGGGACGGGGCTGGTGGTGACCAGGTCCTTGGCCAGCTCCAGGAAGTACGCCTCGCGGGCCTGAGTGCGGGTGTCGGTGGCTCGGCCGGTCATGGCGGGGCTCTCGTAGCTGCCGCCGGAGAGTTCGACCAGGTCGACGTCGAGCAGGGACAGCCACTCGATCACCTGGCGTGCGTCGTCGGCGTCGAAGCCGCCGCGCTGGAAGTCGGCGGAGTTGAGCTTCACGGCGACGGTGAATGACGGGGAGACCGCGGCGCGGACGGCGCGGACGGTGTCCAGGAGCATCCTGGCCCGGTTCTCCAGGGAGCCGCCCCAGGCGTCGGTGCGCTTGTTGACCAGCGGTGACAGGAACTGCGACAGCAGGTAGCCGTGTGCGGCGTGGATCTCCACCCCGTCGAAGCCGGCCTGTTCGGCGCGCGCGGCCGTGACGGCGAAGCGCTTGACGGTGGCCTCGATCTGCTGGGCGGTCATGGCGCTCGGTCGGCCGAAGCGGCCGCTGTGCTTGCCCAGGTCGACGCCGAGGTCGGACGGTCCCCAGACGACGCCGGGCATGTCGGAGGCGACCTGGCGGCCGGGGTGGTTGATCTGCATCCAGATCGCCCCGCCGGCGGACTTGCCGGCCTTCGCCCACTCGGCGAAGGGCTCCAGGGGCGCGGCCTCGTCCAGGACGACACCTGCGGGGCCGGTCAGGGCCTCGGCGTGGACCATGACGTTGCCGGTGATCAGCAGCCCGGTGCCGCCGGCGGCCCAGCGCCGGTACAGGCCGATCAGCTGCTGGTCCGGGAGCTGGCCGGTGCCGGCCATGTTCTCCTCCATGGCCGCCTTCGCGATCCGGTTGGGCAGCACCGCCCCGGAGCCCAGGGGCAGCGGCGTGAACAGTTCGCTGGCCATCTGATTCTTCCTCTTCCATCGACTAGGATGTGTACATCGCTTACATTAAGCCAATAATGTAGGCGGTGCAAACATTGGAGAGAGTGACCCATGACACAAGTGAGTGCCTCGTACCACCACGGCGATCTGCGCGCCGCATGCCTGCGCGCCGCCCGGGAACTCCTGGAGGAGGACGGGAGTGCCGGGCTGTCCCTGCGGGCCGTGGCTCGACGGGCGGGGGTGTCGGCAACCGCCCCCTACCGCCACTACGCAGACCGCGACGCGCTCGTCTCGGCGGTCGCGGCCGAGGGCTACGCCGAGCTCGCCGACCACCTGGCGGCGGCGCACCCGTCACCGCGCACGCCCGAGGACCTCGCCGAGGTCGCGGTCGCCTATGTCCGGTTCGCCCTGGAGCGTCCGGCGTTGTTCCGGGTGATGTTCGCCGAGCCCTGTGATCCGACGAGCGAGGAGCGGGTCGCGGCGACCGCCGCCATCTGGGAGTACGTCCGCGGCATCGTCCACGGCGTCTTCGCCGGCTCCGACCCCGAGGCCCTGTCCACCGCCGTGTGGGCCGTCGTCCACGGCCTGGCCTTCCTGCACCTGGACGGGAAGCTGGACACCTCCACCCCCGGGGCGGTGTCGGCCCAGGTCCGAGCCGCCGTCCAGGCACTGCTCACCGCGACTCCTGGGCAGCCCCAACCGAAGGCCGCGACGGCCGAGCAGGTCGACGCCTAGCGGCGGCCGAGTCCGACGGGTAGATGTTGACACTGCACACTTGGCGTCCTAATGTGTGCAGTGCAAACATTTCTTGGCTCATGCGAACGGACTTGCACCATGAAGGCAATAACGATCAAGGAATTCGGCGGCCCTGAGGTCCTGGAGTGGACCGAGGTCGAGGACCCGACCCCCGCGGCGGGCGAAGTCGTCATCGACGTGGCCGCCACCGCCCTCAACCGGGCCGACATCATGCAGCGCTGGGGCCTGTACCCCCTCGCCCCCGGCACGTCCCCCTACCCCGGGCTGGAGGCGTCGGGGCGCATCAGCGCCATCGGCGAAGGCGTCACCGGCTGGAAGATCGGCGACGAGGTCTGCGCCCTGCTCACCGGCGGCGGCTACGCCCAGAAGGTCGCCGTTCCCGCGGGCCAGCTCCTGCCCGTCCCCAAGGGCCTCAGCCTCGTCGAGGCGGCGGCCCTGCCCGAGGCCGTCGCCACGGTGTGGTCCAACCTCGTCATGACCGCTCGCCTGGAGCACGGCGAGAGCCTCCTCGTCCACGGCGGCGCCGGCGGCATCGGCACCGCCGCCATCCAGATCGCCAAGGCCCTCGGAGCCCGCGTCGTCACCACCGTCGGCGGCCCGGAGAAGGCCGCCCGCGCCCGGGAGCTGGGCGCCGACGTCACCGTCGACTACCGCACCGAGGACTTCGCCGAGCACGCACCCTACGACGTCATCCTCGACGTCATCGGCGGCCAGTACCTCCAGCGCAACATCAGCTCCCTCGCAGCGGACGGGCGCCTGGTCGTCATCGGCCTGCAGGACGGCCTGGAGGCCCCGCTCAACCTCGCCGAGCTGGTCTTCAAGCGCGCCTCCGTCCACGGCACCACCCTGCGCACCCGCCCCGCCGCCGACAAGGCCGCGATCATCGCCGAGGTGCGCGGACGGGTCTGGCCGATGATCGAGGACGGGACCGTCAAGCTCGTCGTCGACCGCGCCCTCCCGCTCGCCGACGCCGCCGAGGCGCACCGCCTCATGGAGGCGGGCGGACACACCGGCAAGATCATCCTCGTCAACGACTGAGCGAAGGAACTCCACCGACACCGGCTCCTCGCTCACCCCCGACCCCACCAGCGAGAGCTTCGCCACCGCCGGGCAGACGGCCAGTGGCGGGGCCCGCTTCGGCGCACCCCGCATCGCCCGGGCCGTCGTGGACGTCCGCGAGGCCGCGTACGCGCACCTTACGGTGGCCTCCCTGCCCGAGGCGGAGGGCCGCCACCTCGTCGTGGCGGAGACCACCGACATCGTGGACCTCGGCCGCAGGCTGCTTCCCGCTCACGGGGCCGAGCCGGGGCTGCCGCGCCGAGCCGTTCCCGAGCCCCTCGCGGTCGCCCTCGCGCCGGTGATCGGACTCCCGCGCGAGTACGTGCGCCGCAACATCGGCTTCGACCTCCGCAGCGACAGGGCCAGGAGCCGTCGTGCGCCGGGCGTGCGCTACCGGCCCGCCCAGACGTCCATGGAGGAGATGCCCGGCCAGCTCGCCGCGTCCAGAGCGCCGAAGAGCTGAAGCACGGATCCGAAGCCGGAGCAGGGTGGCGGACCGCGGTCCGCCACCCTGCTCCGCTTGTTCGGACCGTTCGCGATCCCGGCCTGAAGAACCGGGCTCGCGCCCGTGTCAGTGGGCCAGGTCGGCCACCATGCGGTGGGCGAGCTGCTTGGCCGAGCCGGGGTTCTGGCCGGTGTAGAGAGTGCGGTCGACCTCGATGTGGGGCAGGAGCGGCAGCTTTCCCTTGGCGTAGTGCGCCCCGCTCTCGCGCAGCCGGTCCTCCAGGAACCAGGACGCCTTGCGTCCGAAGCTGTTCAGCTTCTCCTCGACGTTGGACAGCGCGGTGATCCGGTATCCGGCGAAGGGCCAGGAACCGTCGTTGGTCCTGGCCGCGAGCAGCGCGGCAGGGCCGTGGCACAGCAGACCCAGCGGCCTGCCGGAGGCGAGTTGCCTGGTGAGGAGCGCTCCCGAGACCTCGTCGTGGGAGAGATCTTCCATGGGGCCGTGTCCCCCGGGGTAGAAGACGAGGTCGAAGTCGTCGGGATCCACGTCGCTGAGGGAGGCCGGGGCGTCCAGTGCGTCCTGGATCGTGGCGAGGTAGTCGGCGACTTCGCGGAGGGTGCCCGGAAGGCCGGCGGTGCGGCCCATGCTGATCCTGTCCAGGGTGGGTCGCTTCCCGCCGGGGGTCGCGATGGTGATCTCCCATCCGGCCTCGGTGAAGATCTTGTGCGGCATCGCCAGTTCCTCGCCCCAGTAGCCCGTGGGGTGCCTGGTGCCGTCCTTCAGCGTCCAGTGGTCGGCCGCCGTGACGACGAAGAGGGCACGGGTCATGTTCTCGCCTTTCCGGGTGATGACGGGGCCGTCCGTCCGAACGGCTGCCGTCGTGTTCCGTTTGTCTCGATCTTCGGCGCCGCCGTGGGCGCCCGCCCGGTGAGAGCCGCGGTCCGCGGCCAGGGCTACAGGTTGCGCCTCGCGCGCGGGATCCGACGATAGGAGGAGGGGAGGTTCGGCCGGGGGTTCGTCAGGCGCGGCCGGTGAGGCCGCACGAGCACGGCACACGTGTGCCCGCGACATGGAGAGAAGATGACTGAGCTTCCTGCGCCGATCACGCCGTACCTGGAGCCCGCCGCGAAGGAGTTGTGCGACGCGACCGATCCGCACCCGCGGCTCTACGAGGTCCCGCCGGAGAAGGGCCGAGAGATCCTCCTCGGCCTGCAGTCCGACCCGGGCGTGCCCCGTCCCGAGGTCGACGAGGAGTGGGTCGAGGTGGACACCGGTGAGTGGGGCACCGTGCGAACCCGCATCATCCGCCCCAAGGGCGTCACCGGACCGCTGCCCGTGGTGTTCTACATCCACGGCGCGGGCTGGGTCTTCGGCGACGACAAGACCCACGACCGCCTCTTCCGGGAGCTCGCCGTCGGCGCGGGCGCGGCGGGCGTCTTCCCCGTCTACGACCGCGCGCCGGAGGCCAGGTACCCCACCCAGGTGGAGCAGAACTACGCCGTAGGCCAGTGGGTGCTCCAGCACGGTGCGGAACACGGCCTGGACACCTCGCGCATCGCGGTCACCGGGGAGTCGGTCGGCGGCTGCATGTCCGCGGTCTTCGCGCTGATGAACAAGGAGCGCGGCGGCATCGGCCTCAAGGCCCAGGTCCTGCTCTACCCGGTGACCAACGCCGACTTCGACACCCCGTCCTACGTGCAGTTCGCCGAGGGCTACTACCTCACCCGCGACGGGATGAAGTGGTTCTGGGACGCCTACACCACCGACCCGGCCCAGCGTGCCGAGCCGCACGCCTCGCCACTCCAGGCCCCACTGGAGCTGCTGCGGGGGCTGCCCACCACCCTGGTCATCACCGATGAGGCCGATGTCCTGCGCGACGAGGGCGAGCAGTACGCCAACAAGCTTCGCGAGGCCGGCGTCGACGTCACGTCCGTCCGCGTGGCCGGCATGGTCCACGACTTCCTGCTCCTGGACAGCCTGCGCGACACCCGCGCCGCCAACGTCGCCCGCAAACTTGCCATCGATGCCCTCAGGACAGCGCTTCACGGCGACTGAGCGGCCCCACACTGTTCAGCGGACGCCGAACGCCTTCATGGCCCTGAGCGTGCCGGTCAGCAGGGCGGCCCAGGTCTCGGGGCTGACGCGCTGTGGCGGGTAGAAGCCCTGGATGCGCTGGTGGGCGACAGTCTGGGCCTCGGTGTACTTGAGGATGCCCTCGGCGCCGTGGCGGCGGCCGAGTCCGGAGTCGCCCATGCCGCCCATCGGCGCGTCGATGCTTCCCCACGCGGCGGCGAAGGCCTCGTTGACGTTGACGGTGCCGGCGTGCACGCGGGCGGCGACGGCTCGGCCGCGCGCCCCGTTGCGGGACCAGACGCTGGCGTTGAGGCCGTACGGCGTGGCGTTGGCCCGTGCGATCGCCTCCTCGACGTGGCGGAAGGAGTAGATGGAGACGACCGGGCCGAAGGTCTCGTGGTCGTACACCGTCATCGCGGGGGTGACGTCGGTGAGGATGGTCGGCTCGTAGAACAGGGGGCCGAGGTCCGGGCGGGCCCTGCCGCCGGCCAGGACGGTGGCGCCCTTGGCCACGGCGTCGTCGACGTGTTCGGTGACGGTCCCCAGCTGGGACGGCGTGGTGAGGGAGCCGACGTCGACGCTGTAGTCGTACGCGGCGCCGATCCTGAGCCTCTTCGTGCGCTCGACGAACGCGGCGACGAACTTCTCGCGGACGGACTCGGCGACGTAGAGGCGCTCGACGGAGACGCACAGCTGGCCGGCCGAGGGGAAGCAGGCGTTGACCGCGCCGGCGGCGGCCTTGTCGATGTCGGCGTCGTCCAGGACGATCATCGGGTTCTTGCCGCCGAGTTCGAGGGAGGCCCCGATCAGGCGCCGGCCCGCGTCGCTCGCGATCTGGCGTCCGCTGGCGGTGGAACCGGTGAACATCATGTAGTCGGCGCCTGCCATCAGGGCTCCGCCGATGGCACTGCCCCGGCCGACCACGATCTGCCACACGTCGGCCGGCAGTCCCGCCTCGTACATCAGGTCGAGCGACCACAGGGCGGTGAGCGCGGTCTGGGTGTCGGGTTTCTGGACGACGGCGTTGCCCGCCATGAGCGCGGCGATGGCGTCGCTGGCGGCCATGCTCAGGGGGTAGTTCCACGGGGAGATCACCGTGACGACGCCCTTGGGGTGGCGCAGTTCGGTGGTGTGGGTGAGCAGCGGGATCGCGCCGCGGCGGCGCTTTGGGCTCAGGTACTTGGCGGCGTTGCGCGCGTAGTAGCGGGAGACGATCCCGATGTCGACGACTTCGAGGAACGCGTCGCGGCGGGTCTTGCCGTTCTCGGCCTGCATGAGGTCGAGCGCCTCCTCCTGGCGGGCGAGGACGAGGTCGTGGAAGCGCAGCATGATCCTCTTGCGCTCCGCGATCGGCGTGGCCGCCCAGGTGGCCTGGGCAGCGCGGGCGCGGGCGAACGCGGCCTCGACGTCGTCGGGGGTGGAGATGGGGAAGTCGCCCAGGGGGTGGCCGGAGTACGGGGTGCTGGTGGTGACGCGCGCGGCGTTCGGTGCGGCGGAGACCCGTGCGGTCAGCCGCTCGATCAGCGCCGGGGTGATGGAGGCGGGCAGGCCCTGGGCGCGGGCGGCCGTGGGGCTGGCGGTTTGTGCGGTGGCCATGGCGAGGGTTCCTTGCTACTTGTTCCGGCGCTGGACCGAGGTGGGGACCGGCATGTGGAGGGCGAGCTGGCCTTCGGTCATCACGTCGAACTGGATGGTCCGCATCGGCTTGAGCGAGCGCAGGTCGTCGGACATCCGGCCCTCGCCGAGCTGGAGGCGGACGTCACGCGGCAGGCGCGTCGTGCCGGCGTTCAGCACGTTGGTCTGGCTCAGGGTGGAGTGCCATGCGCCGTTGATCGTCGTGTAGGAGGTGAGCGAGCTGACGCGGTCGCCGCTCAGGTGGGCGGTCTGCTTCGGCGTGGTCGCCTGGAGCGACAGGTCGAGGCCGCCGGCGTGGTTGGTGACCCGGGCGGTGGTGCGGCGCTCGTCGATGTCGACGTCGAGGCTGGTGACCCACTTGGGGAAGCCGTAGCCGTCGTGGCCGCGGACCTGGGCGATCTCCGTGCTGACCGGCAGGGACAGTACGTAGGAGTCGAGGTGTTCGTTCTTGAGGCCGGCGACGAGGTCGAAGAATCCGAGCTTGCCGTGCCGCGCGGGCTTCACGGCGATGCCGACGGCGGCCTCGGTGTAGAAGTCGATGTCGCACACGTCGTAGCGGAAGAACATGACCGAGATCAGCCCGAGGCCCGGGGCGATCTCCAGCGGCGCGAGCTCGCCGGGCAGCCGGGTCCGGATCGCGCTGGAGGGCGCCAGCATGGTGATCCGGGCGGTCGAGACGCTGTAGTAGAAGTTCGGGGTGAGCGTGGGGCCGATCGGGGAGTCGACCTTGATCTTGGGCAGCTGCCGGAAGAAGTCCACCCCGCTGACGCGGGGGTCCCGGGCGATCTCATCCAGGTCGGGGTTCATCCGGTACCGGTCGTACAGACCCCCCTTGGGGACGGTGACCGTGCGGCCGCCCAGGTCGACCTTGACGGTGGTGTCCTTCTGCGCCGAAGACATGGTCCGGCTCCTCACTAGTCATGTAAGCGGTGTACACATGACTATAGGTCGCGATGTAAGCACCGTCAACAATGGGGTCCACGGGGATTCCGCAGAGAGACACGGCTGCCGGGGTTGGCCTGCCGACCATGCGGCCAGTCGCCCACCGAGACCGTCGCGCTGGCGGCTGAGCGCCTCCAGCAACGATTACTCCCGCATGCTCAGGCCGTGCCGGGCCTGAAGCGAATGTTCGACGCGCACCTCGACCCAACCCTGCAAGAGGGACAGGGCGACCCAGTCGCCGGCGAGGGCGGTGAGCGCGGGATCCATGGCGACCGCGTAGGCCCTTCCTTTCAAATATCCGTTAATTCAAATACCAGTGTGCGGCTGTATAACGCTAGAGCAACTAAATCCCGTGTGCCCTCTGCCGCTCAGCCGCTGGCGCCATGGCAGTCGATCCCACTGTTGCTGCACGCGGAGGCGATCCTTCCGCCCGCCCGGGGTGACGCCCCGATCGATCCCCCGTTGGGCTTGGTGACAACAAGCCTGCCTTGGTGACGCCTGTCGTGCTTCGGCACACCCGGCCACCTGGCCCGCAAACGTGCTGATTGACCAAATCGCACATACGTTCAACGACGGGATTCATGAACACCGTGGCCGCACCGCCAAACGCGCCTGCGGCGACACCACGACCAGCGTCAACAGCAGCCCACCCGCGTCTCGACAGCCGACTCACCGCCAAGGCGGACGGACGTGCAGGCCAACAGCCCGCGCAGTGGGCCGGATCCGCGATCACACGAAGGTCAAGGCCACAAGCCCCCGATTCTCGTCGATGAATCCGAACTCATCGACTGGACAGTCGAGTTGATAAACCGACTGCCGACTCGGGCATGCCTCTATCATGCGGCCATGACCGAGACAGACGACTCTGACGCATCGTCATCAGTCCAGAAACAAGGCGGACACAAACCCAAGCGAGTCCCCAATCTCACCCGGATCATCACCGCCGCCGGAAGCACGATCCAGGACCAGGCACTGCGGGACATCGTGTCCTCGATCAGCCCGCATCTCATGGCGCAGCTGGCTCGGGCCATCCCTGCGCTCCGGCCCGCCCTGCGGTCGGCCGGGGTGGAGGAGGCACCGGAGTTCACGCCAGCGTCCGCCGCCCGCACCCGGTCGGCGGCGGACGCCGGGCCGTCGGCGAAGCCCCGGCAGAAGACCTTCGACGTCTTCGCGGGCACCGCCCCTCATGAACCGAACACGCCCGTGCTGGTGGTGGTGACGAAGTACACGAGCGGGTCACCGCTGTCGCGCACCGAGGAGTACTGGGTGTCCGTTTCGGTCGACGAGAGCAGCCAGTACCTTCCGCTGACGGGGTCGTTCTGGACGATCCACTCGGAGACGGCGACGGTGTCCGAACGACCGGACTGGGTGACGAAGGTTGCTGTGTGGTCGGCACTCGTCACCTACGGGCTTTCGCTGGTCACACTTCTCCACAAGAACGACAAGGTGATCGGCATGGCGACGATCGGCTGCGGCGGGCGGGTCGACGGCGTCGAGCAGCGTTGGCATGTGAAGGTTCCGGTGCGCAGCCAGAAGGAGCTGGACGGGCTCCGGAAGCGGGTCGCCGCACTGGTGACACTGAGCGTCCCGCAGCCGCCGCGGCAACTGTCGTAACGGTTTCGCGGCGGCCCCAGCGGCCGTCGCGAACATCGTATTGGCACCGCATCACACCCCGGCCGGCGGAAGAACAGGAGAGCCGCATTCCAGTACGCCGCTACCACTGACCCGGCCACCGGAGCACGCGCCCCGCGAGACCGTCACCGAGCGGCCCAGCCCGCTCGGCCCGCCCTGGGTGGACCGCCGAGAAGACTGGCGTTCGTCGATGACCATGCCAAAGCAGTCGGTGCCGGTGACTGACTCGCTGCAGGGGCGACCAGGTCGTCAGTGGTGGAGACGACAACAACGAGGCCGGCGAGCTTGCCGACTCCGTAACGCCGATCCGGTCGGCGAGGCCGAGGAGGCGGGCCGGGCCGATGGAGCCAGGTCGAGCACAGGGGGGGTGGAGGTGGAGGCCGTCTTCGACCAGTTCGACGGCCACCTGTTCGTCCTCGAGCAGGGCCACGGTCGGACCGAGGCGCGCTGGTCGATGCCAGGCATAGCGTTGAACAGCTGGGTAGCGACGGTGGCCCTGGTCTCGAGCACCTCCAGGGCCCTGGTGCAGTCAGACCCGTACGGCCGACGGCGACAGAGGTCGGCGCGCCCTCGCACGGCGAATCTCACCTGACTGACCATCAGTCGTGGTCAGCAAAAGTCAGCATCAGTCCGAGTACACCCTCACAAACCTGCCTACACCTAGGAAGACCGACCCTGGCCAGTCGAGCTCGTTCCGACCTCTGCAAGCGTGCCCGGCAGGCCCACTGCGATCAGCAAGTCGTCACTTTGAGCTCTTTACTCACACCCTTTCATCCCGATATCGTCTGCTTACCGGATGGTCGACATCGCTCTGCGTGTGCGGTCAGGACGGCAAGGTGATCGACTGGGCGTGGTGGAAGACGTTCTTGTGGTCCCAGATGTCCTTGGCCTTCTGCAGGCGGCGGTAGTTGGCCTTGTAGTAGAGGCGCTGGTAGGGCGGCTGCTTGTCGGCGGTGGTGCCCAGGTCGACGTCCGGGTAGTTGACGTAGGCGCCGTCGGTGTCGGTGTCGATCTCCGGGATTCCTCCGGTCGCCCGGTAGGTGTCGCGGTAGAGGCCGCTCAGGTAGGCCAGGTGGGCGGCGTCTTCAGCCCGGTCGGTCCAGTAGGTCTGGTACTGGAGCTTCATGATCGAGTCCCGCTGCGGGACGGCGGTCTCGGCGGCGCCCCGGGTGTTCACCTGGCAGCCGTAGGAGTCGATCTGGACCAGCGTCTGGGTCAGGTCGAGGCCGTCGACGTCCTTGGTGAGCCAGGTCCACCAGGCGTCGATCTGAGTGGGGGTGAACGCCCTGCGGTGGTAGGCCGACTTGTACTTGCCGCGCTGGTTGGGGCCGGATCCGTTGAGCGTCATGGTCGCCTGGAACCACGGCAGTTGGCGGCGCTTGTCCGGGTAGGGCAGGTAGAGTCCGCCGACGCCGTTGGTCTGCGCCGTCGACTTGGCGCGCATCCCGCGCTCCACCCGGGCGAGGAAGGCGTCCAGCGGTGCCGGGTCCTCCTCGTCCCACTGGCTGAACAGGACGACGTTCCCGTTCGAGTGGTGGGTGAGGTGGAGGATGGAGAACAGTCCGCGGTACACCTTCTCCGCGGGGCCGCTGTGCTCGGCGAAGAACGCGCCGAAGTTGTCCAGCAGGGTGCGGAAGTCCTCCGGGTGCTTGAGCAGGTCCGCCCATTTCCAGGCGACGCTGCTGAGCCAGACCCGGGGCGGCGGCGCCGGCAGCGCGTGGGCGAAGTGGTAGCGCAGCACCACGCCGAAGTTCCCGCCGCCGCCCCCGGTGTGGGCCCAGAACAGCTCGTGCTCGGGCGAGCCGGGGGGATCGCCGCGGTGCGCCCGGGTCACCTCGACCACGCCGCCCCGGACCGTCGCCACGTCGACCTGGACCAGGTGGTCGACGGTCAGCCCGTGCCGGCGGGAGAGCAGCCCGTACCCGCCGCCGCAGATGTGGCCGCCGGCACCGACCGAATAGCAGGACCCGGCCGGAATGGTCACCCCGTACTCGCGGAAGAGGGTGGTGTACACGTCCCAGTTGGTGGCGCCGCCCTCGACGGAGTAGGTGGCGCCACCGTACTTGTCGGTACCCGCCCCGACCCCGCGCAGGGTGCTGAGATCGAGGATGACGCCCTTGTCGTTGTCGACGAAGCCCTCGTAGCAGTGGCCGCCCCCGCGCACCGTCGGCCGCAGTCCGCGGTCGAGCGCCGAGCGCAGCTCCGCCACCGCGTCGGCCTCGTTGCCGACCAGCCGGATGTACGCCGGGCGGCTGCGCCAGCGCTGGTTGAAGCCCTGGCTGAGCGTCTCGTAGCGGGAGTCCGGGGGGAAGACCGTCCAGCCCTCGGGCTGCTCGACGGGTTGGGCCGAGGCCTGGCCGGCGGCGCCGACGGCCAGGCCGAGCGAGGCGGCGGAGGCTCCGGCGGCGACCATTCCGGTGCTGCCGAGGAAGCCGCGGCGGGAGAATTCGTTTCGCATTCCTGAGGACCGTCTTTCCCGACTCCGACAGGTGGGCGGGCGAACGCTAGCAAGGAATGAAGGTGGAATCCATTGTTCACAAATAAATGTGACCGTATGTAGACGAATTCTGGCCACGGGCGGGCAATTGCCCAGCGACGCCTGCCCCTCCCACCCCCCGGGGCGACACCCGGCTCCCCCGGCCACCTGGAGCGGGACGCGGGTTTCCTGTCACCCGAAGAGGCGCTTGACGGGAGATCAGGTTAGGCGCCATATTACTTTCATGGCTCAGCAGCACCCGGCCGGCAACGGCGCACCCTCGCTCGACCAGGCCCGCCGACAGCTCTCCCGGTACGGCCTGACCGCCGATCCGCAGGCGGTCCTGGTCGCGGCGCGACTGATGGCCGCCGGCGCCCGGCTCGGCCAGGCGGGCGAGGCCCACTTCGCCCGCTTCGGCCTGTCCACCGGGCGCTACCGGCTGCTGGCCGAGCTGGAGGACCACGGCGGCGAGAAATCGCCGTCGCAGCTGGCGGCGGCGCTCGGGGTCTCCCGCGCGACCGTGACCGGCCTGGTCGACGGGCTGGAGCGGGACGGCCTGGTCACACGGCGCCCGTCCGCCGAGGACGGGCGGGGCAATGTGGTGATACTGACCGCGCGGGGTGCCCAACGGCTGCGCGACATGGCACCCGAGCACTTCGACCGGATGCAGGCGATGGTGGCCGGCCTGTCCGTCGAGGAGCGGACGGTCTTCCTCGACCTGCTGGGCAGGCTGGTCGCGGGCATGTCCGCCCTGACCGACGACTGACGACTGACGACTGACGACTGACGGACGACCGGCAGAGGAGCGGCGGGCCCACCACGAGCCCTTCCACCACCTCATTGTTGGCCCACCGAACACCTATAATTAGCCTCCTAATCACTTGGACGACCCCATGCCCGGCAGAACCCAGCAGCGCCCCGACATCACCCCCGAGACCACTCCCGACTCCACTCCCGCCGCCCCGCCCCGCTTCGTGCTCTGGCGCGAGGTCCTGATCGCCTACGCCGCGCCCGCCGTCATGGCCTCCGCCGGCGGCATCGCCACCGGCCAGTCGGAGCTCAGGATCGCGGCCCTCACCAGCATCGCCGGCACCTCGGCCCTGGTCGCCACCCTGGTCGGCCTCCGGCACCGGCGCCGGTCCGCCGACTCCTGGGCCGCCCGCGGGCCGGTCCCGCTGCTCGCCCTCGCCTTCGGCCTCGGCTGCGCCGCGCTCGCCCTCGGCGTCGGCCTGGCGGCCGCCGAGCTGCTGCCCCGGATACCGGCGCTGGCCGACAGCCCGTGGCCGGACCGGCTGCGGATCGACCTCCCGCTGTCGGCCGCGATCGCGGCGACCATGACCACCTGGCGCTGGCGGGCCTCCCTCCCCCGGCGCCGCCGCGCCCGCTGACCCGCACCCAGCACCAGCACCCCTACCGACCACCGCACACCGCACACCGCACACCGAAGGAGCAACACCCGCATGATCACCATCATGGGCGCGTCCGGCGCCACCGGCGGCGCCACCCTGCGCAGCCTCGCCGCCCTGGACGTCCCGGTCCGCGCCCTGAGCCGGAACCCCGACCGACTGCTGGCCGGACTCGACCCGCACACCCGCGGCCTGGTCGAGGTGACGGCCGCCGACGCCGGCGACCCCGCCTCGATGCGCGCCGCCCTCAAGGGGACGACGCAGCTCTTCCTGACCATGGAGAACAGTCCGCAGCAGGTCGAGCACGAGCTGCGCACCGTCGACCTGGCCGTGTCCTCGGGCGTGGAGCACGTCGTCAAGGTCTCCGCGCCGGCCGCCGAGCCCGACTCCCCGGTCGCCGTGTCCCGCGGCCACCACCTGATCGAGCAGCGGCTGCGGGCCCACGACATCACCACCACCGTGCTCCGCCCGTACGCGTTCATGCAGAAGCTGCTGCTGATCGCGCCCGGGGTCTCCGCCGCCGGGATGATATTCGGCGCGCTGGACGGCGCCCGCTGCAACTACATCGACTGCCGGGACATCGGCGACGTCGCCGCCGCGGTGCTCACCCGTCCCGACACGGCCGGCGGCGACATCCCGCTGACCGGCGGCCGGGCGTACAGCCACCCGGAGCTCGCCGAGCTGCTGGGCACGCTGCGTGGCCGGCCGGTGCGCTCCGTGAACCTGTCGCCCGCCGAACTGCACGCCCACCTGGTCGCCCGGGCCGGGATGCCGGACTGGCTGGCCGCCCACGTGGTCGAGATCCAGCGGCTCGCCGTGCTGCGTCCGGAGAGCCCCGACGATGCCGCCACCCGGCTGATCGGACGCGCCCCCCGTACCCTGGAAGCATTCCTCGGGGAGCACCTCGACCGGTTCAGCTGACCCGTCCGCACGGGTCCGCCACCTCCCGGACCCGGCTCCGACGGGCCCGCCGCCACCCCCGGCGGCGGGCCCGTCACCCCCCGGGGAACGCCCCCGTCACCCGCCGGGAGCGGCCCCGCCACCCCTGCGGAGCGGCTCCGCACCCCCGAGGAGCGGCCCCGGATGTGGCATGGGTCACGGTCGGAAATTCGACCTGACGGACCGTCAAAACGACTGACGCACCGTCACATCCGATCGAAGGAGCCTCAGTTGTGACCTGACGCGCCGTCAGATTCGGCCACTCAAGGGCCAGTTGGGCGGAGTGTCGGCCGGTGTGCGGTTCACCGGACCGGGCTACCATCGGTTGGGTTGTCCGCTCCGGCCCCGGAGTGGGATCACCCGGATCAGGCGAGTGCTCCCACCGCCCCCAAGGGCCGGAAGATCCATCGGGACGGGGCGAGACCTAGGAGCACACGCCACTGATGACAGCCGAACCCAGCCGGGACCCGGGCGCCGAGGCGCCCGCCGACGGCGGTACCACCGACCGGGACACCGCCGCCGAGAAGCAGGCCCACTACCCCGGCCGGCCGGCCCCCGCCCCGCGCACCCTGATCGACATCCTCGACGCGACCGCCCGGCAGTACCCCGCCGAGCCCGCCCTCGACGACGGCCGCACCGTGCTCGGCTACCGGGCCCTGGCCGCCGAGGTCGAGCAGCTCCGCCGCCGCCTCGCCGCCGCCGGCATCGGCCGCGGCGACCGGGTCGGCGTCCGGGTCCCCTCCGGCACCAACGACCTCTACGTCTCCGTGCTCGCTGTGCTCGCCGCCGGCGCCGCCTACGTCCCGGTGGACTTCGAGGACCCGGACGAGCGCGCCCAGCTGGTCTTCGAGGAGGCCGCCGTCGCGGCCGTGCTCGGCGCCGAGCGCGCGCTCACCCTCACCGGCGGGGCCGGCGAGCCGCTCGGGGCCCGCGAGCCGCTCGCCGACCGGACGCCCGACGGGCACCGCCCCACCCCCGCCGACGATGCCTGGATCATCTTCACCTCGGGCTCGACCGGCCGCCCCAAGGGCGTCGCCGTCACCCACCGCAACGCCGCCGCCTTCGTCGACGCCGAGGCCGCGCTCTTCCTCCAGGACGAGCCGATCGGCCCCGGCGACCGGGTGATGGCCGGACTGTCGGTCGCCTTCGACGCCTCCTGCGAGGAGATGTGGCTGGCCTGGCGGCACGGCGCCTGCCTGGTGCCCGTCCCCCGCTCCCAGGTGCGCAGCGGCGCCGACCTCGGCCCCTGGCTGGCCGAGCAGGAGATCACCGTGGTCTCCACCGTGCCGACGCTGGCCGCGCTCTGGCCGGCCGAGGCGCTGAACGAGGTCCGGCTGCTGATCTTCGGCGGCGAGGCCTGCCCGCCCGAGCTGGTGCAGCGCGTGGTCACCGAGGGCCGCGAGGTGTGGAACACCTACGGCCCCACCGAGGCCACCGTGGTCGCCTGCGGGGCGCTGCTGACGGGCGAGGGCCCGGTGCGGATCGGCCTGCCGCTGGACGGCTGGGACCTCGTCGTGGTCGACGAGGCCGGCGAGCCGGTCGCGCCCGGCGGGACCGGCCAGCTGGTGATCGGCGGCGTCGGCCTTGCCCGCTACCTGGACCCGGAGAAGGACGCCGAGAAGTACGCGCCGCTGCCCTCGATGGGCTGGGAGCGCGCCTACCGCAGCGGCGACCTGGTCCAGGCCGACCCGGAGGGCCTGCTGTTCCTGGGCCGCGCCGACGAGCAGATCAAGCTCGGCGGCCGCCGGATCGAGCTCGGCGAGGTGGACGCGGCGCTCCAGGCGCTGCCCGGCGTGGCCGGCGCGGCCGCGGCCGTGCGCACCGCGCGCGGCGGCAACCAGCTGCTGGTCGGCTACCTGGTGACCGGCGAGGGCTGGGACCGGGAGCAGGCGGTGCAGCGGCTGCGCGCCGAGCTGCCGGCCGCGCTCGTCCCGCTGCTGGCCCCGGTCGACACCCTGCCGACCCGCACCTCCGGCAAGGTGGACCGCAACGCGCTGCCCTGGCCGCTGCCCGACCTGGAGTCCACCGGGCCGACCGAGCAGCTGTACGGCACCGAGGCCTGGCTGGCCGAGCAGTGGACGGAGATCCTCGGGGTGCCGGTGAGCGGCTCCCGGGAGGACTTCTTCGCGATCGGCGGCGGCAGCCTGGCGGCCGCCCGGCTGACCACCCTGCTGCGCGTCCGCTACCCGAACGCGGCGGTCCTGGACATCTACCAGAACCCGACGCTGCGCAAGCTCGCCCGGCACCTGGAGCGCAGCTCGGTCGGCACCGGCGAAGCCCGGACCGTCGACCCGGTGCCGACCCGCGCCAAGCTGCTCCAGGTGCTCCTGCTGCTCCCGCTGTTCACCGTGGTCGGCCTGCGCTGGACGGCGGCGCTGCTGGCGCTCGGCAATCTGCTCTCGCACCTGGACGGCTTCGGCTGGGCGCCGACCGCCTCGTGGTGGGCGGTCGCGCCGCTCGCGGCGGTGCTCTTCACCCCGGCGGGCCGGCTGGCGATCGGGGCCGGCGGCGCGCGGCTGCTGCTGCGCGGTCTGCGGCCCGGCACCTACCCCCGCGGCGGCGGCGTCCACCTGCGGCTGTGGGCCGCCGAGCGGCTGGCCGAGGTGAGCGGCGCGACCTCGCTGTCCGGTGCCTGGCTGGTCCGCTACGCGCGGGCGCTCGGTGCCAAGGTCGGCGAGGAGGTCGACCTGCACGCGCTGCCGCCGGTCACCGGCATGCTCAAGCTGGGCCGGGGCTGCGCGGTGGAGGCCGAGGTGGACCTCAACGGCTACTGGGTGGACGGCGACCGGCTGGTGGTCGGCCCGCTCAAGGTGGGTTCGGGGGCCGTGGTCGGCACCCGTTCGACCCTGCTGCCGGGCGCCCGGATCGGCAAGCGGTCGCAGGTCGTGGCCGGCTCCAGCGTCACCGGTCATGTCCCGACCGGCCAGCGCTGGGGCGGCGCGCCCGCCGTCAAGCTGGGCCGGGCCGAGCGGACCTGGCCGAAGGAGCGCCCGGTGCGCCGGGCCCGCTGGTCGGCGCTGTTCGGTCTGAGCGGTACCGCGCTGAGCCTGCTGCCGCTGCTCCCGGCGCTGGCCGGCCTGGCGGTGCTGGTCCCGTTCGTCGACCCGGCGGACGGTCTGGGCGGCGCGCTCGGCGGCGCCCTGCTGGGCCTGCTGCCGGCCGTGCTGGCGTTCGGCGTGGTGTACGCGGCGCAGCTGGTCGCGGCGGTGCGGCTGCTGTCGATCGGCCTGGAGCCCGGTGTGCATCCGCTGTACGGCCGGGTCGGCTGGCAGGCCTGGACGGTCACCCAGCTGATGGACCAGGCCCGGGAGGTGCTGTTCCCGCTGTACGCGGGTCTGGTCACGCCGCTGTGGCTGCGGGCGCTGGGCATGCGGGTCGGGCGGCACGCGGAGGTGTCGACGGTGCTGGCGCTGCCGAGCCTGACCACGGTCGGCGACGGCGCGTTCCTGGCCGACGACACCCTGATGGCGCCGTACGAGCTGGGCGGCGGCTGGGTGCGGCTCGGTGAGGCGAAGGTCGGCGAGCGGGCGTTCCTCGGCAACTCGGGGATGACCGCGCCGGGCCGCTCGGTGCCCAAGCGCGGTCTGGTCGGCGTGCTGTCGGCGACGCCGGCGAAGGCGAAGAAGGGCAGCTCGTACCTGGGTATGCCGCCGGTGCGGCTGCCCCGCTCGGCCGACCGGGCGGACCAGAGCCTGACCTACGAGCCGCCGGTGCGGCTGCTGTGGGCGCGCGGGCTGGTCGAGGTGTGCCGGCTGGTGCCGGTGCTGGCCTCGGGCGCGCTGGGCCTGCTGACGCTGGCAGCCCTGTCCTGGCTGTCCGTGGCGTGGTCGCCGCTGGCGGCGGCGCTGCTGTCCGGTCCGGTGCTGCTGGCCTCGGGCACGGTGGCGTGCGCGGTCGCGGTGGCGGCGAAGTGGCTGCTGGTCGGCCGGTTCCGGGCGGTGGAGCACCCGCTGTGGAGCGGTTTCGTGTGGCGCAACGAGCTGGCGGACACCTTCGTCGAGGTGCTGGCGGTGCCGTGGCTGGTGGGCGCGGTGCCGGGCACCCCGGTGCTGAACCTGTGGCTGCGGGCGCTCGGCGCGAAGGTCGGGCGCGGCGTGTGGTGCGAGAGCTACTGGCTGCCGGAGGCGGACCTGGTCACCCTCGGCGACGGGGTGTCGATCAACCGGGGCTGCGTGGTGCAGACCCACCTCTTCCACGACCGGATCATGCGGATGGATACTGTCGTCCTGCGCGAGGGCGCCACCCTGGGGCCCGGCGGCATCGTGCTGCCCGGCAGTACGGTGGGCGCGCGCAGCACGCTGGGTCCGGCCTCGCTGGTGATGCGTGCCGAGTCGGTGCCCGCCGACTCCAGGTGGCTCGGCAACCCGATCGAGGTGTGGCAGGCCACGTCCTGACCGCCGTCCCGGGGGGCCGGCCGGGGTTCGCCCCGTCCGGCCCCTCGGGCGTCCGGTCGGCGCCCGCCGCAGTCCCCGTCCCTGTCCGTCCCCCGTCCCTGTCCGTCCCCCGTCCCCGTCCACCCCCTGTTCCGTCCACCCCGTGTTCCAGGAGCGTACGACCCGGTGAACCACCGCCCGGCGCAGTCCCCGCAGCCCTCGCAGCCCCCGCAGCCCGTCGCCCTGCCGGACCCGTACTTCCCGGGCAGCGGCGATCCCCGCTACCGGGTCCACCGGTACGAGCTGGCGCTGGACTACCGGCCCGGCCCCAACCGGCTGGGCGGTACGGCCCGGCTGAGCGCCGTCGCTTCCACCGCGCTGAGCGAGTTCGCGCTGGACCTGGCGGACTTCCGGATCGGCCGGGTGCTGGTGGACGGGAAGCCGGCCCGGTACACGCACCGGGCGGGCAAGCTGCGGGTGCGCCCGGCGAAGGCCCTGTCGGCGGGCGCGGCCTTCACCGTGGAGGTGCACTACACCGGCAATCCCCGGCCGGTCCGCAGCCCCTGGGGCGGCCTGGGCTGGGAGGAGCTGACCGACGGCGCGCTGGTGGCGAGCCAGCCGGTCGGGGCGCCGTCCTGGTTCCCGTGCAACGACCGGCCGGCGGACAAGGCCACGTACCAGATAGCGGTCACCACGCCGTCCCCGTACACCGTGGTGGTGGGCGGCCGGCTGCTGACCCGCACCACCCGCTCGTCCAGCACCACCTGGGTGTACGAGCAGTCCGCGCCGACCTCGACGTACCTGGTGACGGTCTCGATCGGCCCGTACCGGCCGGTGCCGCTGGCCGAGCACCCGGAGGTGCCGCAGACCGGTTACGTGCCGGAGCGGCTGGCCGGGGCGTTCGCGGCGGACTTCGGGCGGCAGCCCAGGATGATGGCCTACTTCGGCGAGGTGTTCGGCCCGTATCCGTTCGGCGAGTACACGGTGGTGGTCGCCGACGAGGAGCTGGACGTGCCGGTGGAGGCGCAGGGGGTGGCGACCTTCGGCACCAACCACCTGGGCGGCGGCTGGGACCGGGAGCGGCTGATCGCCCACGAGCTGGCGCACCAGTGGTTCGGCAACAGCGTCTCGATCGGGGACTGGAGCCACATCTGGCTGAACGAGGGGCTGGCCAAGTACTCCGAGTGGCTCTGGTCGGAGCGTTCGGGCGGGCCGACGGCGGCCGCGCGGGCCCTGTACGCGCACCGGCTGCTGGCCGGGCTGCCGCAGGACCTCCGGCTGGCCGACCCGGGCCGCAAGCTGATGTTCGACGACCGGCTGTACCAGCGCGGCGGTCTGGTGGTGCACGCGCTGCGGCTGACGCTCGGGGACACCGCGTTCTTCCGGATGCTGAAGGACTGGGCGGCGTTCCACCGCCACGGGGTGGTCACCACGGCGGACTTCACCGCGCACGCCGCCCGGTACGCGCGGACGCCGCTGGAGGGCCTGTTCGACGCCTGGCTGTGGCGGCCCGAGCTGCCGCCGCTGCCGGCCGGCTGAGGCCGACGCGGTCCCTCGCCGTCACGGTGACCGCCCCGACCGTCCCCGGGTTCAGGCCAGCTCGGGGACGGTGCGGTGCAGGCCCTTGCGGTCGTAGTAGCGGGTCATCGCGAAGCCGAAGAGCAGCGCCGCGACGGTGCCGATGGCGATCCAGACCCAGGCCCGGGTCAGGCCCGCGTCCGCCTGCGCGTCGAAGAACAGGATCGCCCGCACGCCGTCGGTGAGCTGGCGCATCGGTTCGAAGAGCGAGAGGAACCGGTAGAACGACGGCAGGGCGTCCAGCGGGATCGTCGCGCCGGAGGACGGCAGGCCCAGCACGATGAAGACGAACATGCTGATCAGCAGGCCGAGGCCGCCGAAGGCCGCGTTGATCGCCTGGACGCCGAGGCCGACCGCGCTGCTGGCGCAGACCGAGAAGATCCACAGCAGCGGCAGGTGGTCGGCGTCCATGTCGAGGATCACCGCCGCCGCCAGCATGATCAGCGAGGAGGTCAGCAGCGACAGGCCCACCGACATCGCGCACTTGACGGCGAGGGTACTGGTGCGGCTGATCGGCACCACCGGGTGGCGGGCGCGCCAGGGGCCGACCTCGTTGTCCGCGTAGCCGAGCGCGACGTCGACGCCGTTGCCGATGATGTTGGCGCCGAAGAAGCCCGCCAGCACGAGCAGCAGGGTGTAGTAGAACGCGGACAGCCCGAGTCCGCTGCGGTTGCCGATCGGGTGGCCGACGGTGGTGCTGAGGGCGATCGGATCGGCGATCAGCAGCCGGGCCGCGTCGCCCGCGCCCCGGGCCTGCGGCAGCGCGGCGAGTTTCGCGCCGAGGGCCAGCGAGGCCTGGTGGACGGCCTGCTGGCCGATCTGGGCGGCCAGCGAGGAGCCCAGACTGCCGACGCCCGGGTTGGTGTACTGGAGCACGGTGGGGCGCGCGGGCCGCTCGCTGGCGCCCCCGAGGGCGGCGACGGTGGCGGTGAACTCGGGCGGCACCTGGAGCGCCCCGTAGATCTTGCCGGAGGCCAGCTGCTCCTTCGCCGTCGCCTCGTCGAGCTGCCGCCAGGCCACCGCGTCGCCCTGGCCGGGGGCGGTGGCGATCCCGGTGAGGACCTGTTCGCCGAGGTTCTGCTGCTGTCCGGCGACGGTGGCACCGCGGTCGGTGTTCACCAGCGCGATCGGCAGATCGTGCAGGTCGCCGCGGGGGTCGAGGATGCCGCCGAGGTAGAGCAGCGACATCAGCAGGCTGAGCAGGCCGACCAGGACGCCGGGGACCACCCAGATCCGGGGGTTGCGGAGCACCCGGCGCGCCTTGACGCCGGCGGGCGGTTCGGGCCGGCGCGGCTCGGGCAGGGTCGGCTCGGGCTGGGAGGGCATGACGCTCCGTAAGGTGGTCGGCGGTCAGACGGACCCTAGGAGCCGGGCCCGGACGGGTCGTGGTGCCACGCCGCCGGGTCACCCGGCCGCCCGTACGGTCCGCGCGAAAATGGGTGGAGGACCGAACGTGATCGAACTAGGTTGAGGCGGCGGCGCCATGGCACCGCGGGCCGAATCCCCTGAATCCCCCGAAACCGTCGCAGAGGACCAGATGACCGACCTGTCCGACGAACTGCTCCCCACCACCCGCCGCGCGCTGCTGCACCGCCTGGCCGTCGCCCAGTCCGAGGGCCGCACCCCCTCGATGGTCGCCGGTGTGCTCCGGGACGGGCGGCTGGTCTGGAGCGGCGCCCGCAGCATGGTCGACGGCCACGCGCCGACCACCGACGTCCAGTACCGGATCGGCTCGATCACCAAGACCTTCGTCGCCGTGCTCGTGCTGCGACTGCGGGACGAGGGCCTGCTCGACCTCGCCGACCCGCTGGGGCGCCACCTGCCGGGCACGCCCGCCGACGGCGCCACCGTCGCCCAGCTGCTCTCGCACTCGGCCGGCCTCGCCTCCGAGACCCCGGGCCCCTGGTGGGAGCGGACCGACGGCGCGCTGCGCCCCGACCTCGCCGACATCCTGGAGGCCGAGCGGCCGCTGCGGCACCCGGCCGGGCGGGTCCACCACTACTCCAACCCCACCTACGCGCTGCTCGGCGCACTGGTCGAGCGCCTGCGCGGCGAGCCCTGGGGCGAGGTGCTGCGCCGCGAGGTCCTGGCGCCGCTCGGCATGGACCGCACCGGGCTGCTGCCCGAGCACCCGCACGCGGGCGGCTTCGCCGTCCACCCGTGGGCCGATGTGCTGCTGCCCGAGCCGCTCACCGACACCGGCCTGATGGCCCCGGCGGGCCAGCTCTGGTCCACCGTCGCCGACCTCGCCAAGTGGGCCGCCTTCCTGGCCTCCGGCCACGAGCAGGTGCTGTCCGCCGACACCGTGGCCGAGATGCGCCGCCCCGCCGTCGCCCCCGAGCCCGGCGACTGGAGCGAGACGTACGGCCTCGGCCTCCAGCTGGTCCAGCACGACGGCCGGATCCTGCACGGGCACTCCGGCTCGATGCCGGGCTTCACCGCCGGGCTGTGGGTGAGCGAGACGGACGGCCTGGCCGCGATCGTCTTCGCCAACTCCACCAGTGGCCCGCGCACCGCGCACGTCGCCGCCGAGCTGCTGGCGCTCACCGCGCAGCACGAGCCGCGGATCCCCGAGCCCTGGCGCCCGCTGGCCGAGTTCGACGAGCAGCTGCTGGCCCTGACCGGCCCCTGGTACTGGGGCGCCGCGCCGCACAGCCTGCGGCTCACGGCGGACCGGGGGCTGGAGCTGTCGGTGCTCGGCCGGGCCGGCCGGGCCGGGCGCTTCCGGGCCGAGGCGGACGGCACCTGGACCGGCCTGGACGACTACTACGCGGGCGAGACCCTGCGGGTGGTCCGGGCCGACGACGGCTCGGTGAGCCATCTGGACATCGGCTCCTTCGTGTTCACCCGCGAGCCGTACGGGCCCGCCGGGGCCGTCCCGGGCGGCGTCGACCCGCAGGGGTGGCGGGTGTACTGAGCCCCGCCCTCCCCACCGTTCGAGCTCCGCTGCGCCCGCCGCGCCCGCCGGACAGTCTCCGCCCTCCTAACCACCCCCGCCCGCGCCCGGCGCAGGGGTGGGGACGACGGCGGGGCGCGGCGGGTACCCGCCGCTGCGCAGCGCGTGCACGGCGCGCGCCACGTACCCGGCGAGCAGCAGCCCGCCCGCCATCGCGCCCGAGGCGTAGGTGTCCGCCGCCTGCGCCTCGGCCCACCCCAGGGTCGCGCCCAGCACCAGGTACGGCGCCATCGCGACCGCCAGTGCCACGGCCAGCGCCACCAGCGCCGCCCTCGGCCGCCGGTCGTCCTCCCAGCAGCGCTCGCCGACCAGGTGCAGGGCGACGGCCATCGCCACCACCAGGCACCACCACGGCGAGGGCGCCAGCCCCACCGCCCGCGCCAGTACGTACACGACGGTGAGTCCGCCCGTCGCCGCCGCCTGGCACACCAATACGTCTGTCATGTCGCTGGCAAAGGTCCGCCAGAGTCCCGCCCCCGGATTCCACCCCATGCAGCGGAGGATAGGGCGGCGCCGCGGTGCCCAACAGGTGTCCCGCACACGTCGGGTGGTCGCATTCAGCAGGTGCACATCTGCGCTCCGCCGAACGGCAACGTGGATGCCAGCGGACTTGGAGAGACATACGGGTGCCGGTTCGCGGATCCGACTGTACGGGTCCGACCCGGGCCGCTGCCACGGAACGCCGTGGCCGCCGTCGTCCGTGCTGCCCTGGAGGGTCTGCCATGACCACCGTCCCCACGTACACTCCGACCGCAGTCACCCCCACCCGGGCCACCCCGGTGCCCGCCGCGCGCCCGGCCGCCGCGTCCGGCTCCGCCTCCGCCGTCTACACCGTCTCGCTGGCCCGCGACGAGGCCGACGTCCGCGCCGCCCAGCGGCTGCGCCACCAGGTCTTCGCCGACGAGCTCGGCGCCACCCTGCGGAGCACCGTCCCGGGGCTGGACGTCGACCCGTTCGACGACTTCTGCGACCACCTGCTCGTCCGCGAGGGCGAGGACGGCGCCGTCGTCGGCACCTACCGGCTGCTGCGCCCCGAGGCCGCCCGCCGGGCCGGCCGGCTCTACTCGGACGGCGAGTTCGACCTCGGCAACCTCGCGCCGCTGCGGCCCGGGCTGGTCGAGCTCGGCCGCTCCTGCATCGCCGCCGAGCACCGGGGCAACGGCGCCGTCATCAACCTCATGTGGGGCGGCATCGCCCGCTACCTCGCCGACACCGGCAACACCTGGGTGGGCGGCTGCTGCTCGATCTCCCTGGAGGACGGCGGCGCCACCGCCGCCCGGGTCTGGGACACCGTCGCCGCCAAGCACCTCGCCCCCGAGCAGTACCGGGTCGCCCCGCACCGCCCCTGGGACGCCACCGGCGTGACCCGGGCCGACCGGGCACCGCTGCCGGCCCTGCTCCGCGGCTACCTCCGGTTGGGCGCCTGGGTCTGCGGCGCGCCGGCGCACGACCCGGACTTCGACTGCGCCGACCTGTACGTCCTGCTGTCGCTGGAGCGCACCGACCCGCGCTACCTGCGGCACTTCCTGTCCGGCGTCGGCGGCGTGGGCGCGGCGGCGGCCCCGGGCGCGGGCACGGCCCCCGAGGCGGCGGGCGCGGCGGAGGCGGGACCGGTGGACGAGGGGCCGGCCTCATGAGCGTCTGGCTGCCGACGGCCTCCTGCACCCCGGAGGCCTGTCTGACCGACCCGGCGCCGACCGTCGCCCTCCCCCGCCGGGTGCTGCGGCTGGCGGGCTTCCTGGTGCTGCTCGTGGCGGGGCTGGCGCTGATCCCGCCGGTGCGGCTGCTGCCGCAGGGCCCGCGCGGCGCGCTGACCCGGTTCTGGGCGCGCGGGCTGCTCGGCGCGCTGGGCGTCGCGGTGCGGATCGTGCCCGGTCCGGCCCCGGCCGCCCGGGGCGGGGTGCTGCTGGTGGCCAACCACGTCTCCTGGCTGGACATCCCGCTGATCGCCGCCGTCCGGCCCGGCCGTTCGGTCGCCAAGACCGAGATCCGGGACTGGCCGGTGCTGGGGCGACTGGTCGCCCGGGGCGGGGCCGTGTTCCTGGACCGCGACCGGCTGCGGGCCCTGCCGGCGGCCGTCGGCGAGGTGGCCGACCGGCTGCGGGCCGGCCACCCGGTGATCGTGTTCCCGGAGGGGTCCACCTGGTGCGGCCGGGAGAGCGGGCGGTTCCGCCCGGCCTTCTTCGAGGCCGCCGTCCGCTCCGGCGCCGCCGTCCAGCCCGTCTCGATCCGCTACCGGCTGGCCGACGGGCACGCCACCAGCACCCCCGCCTTCGTCGGCGAGGACGACCTGGTCACCTCGCTGGCCCGGGTGGTCGCCGTGCGCGGCCTGGTGGCCGAACTGAGCTTCCGCCCGCCCGTCCCGGCTCCGGCGGCCGACCCGGCCCGCCGCTGGGCGGCGCGGAAGGAACTCGCCCACGCCGCCCAGACCTCGGTGGAGGGGATCGGCTGAGCCCCGGCGCCGGCGGCCGACAGAACCGCGGGGCAACCATCCGGTGAACTCCGGTCTTCGGCCGCCCGCCCGGCGCAGCCCCTGACACAGTGTCAGTCATGCATGAGGGAATGACAGTTGAAGAACCGAGACTGGCGATCAGAAGGCAGCGCTCGATCGTGCGCAGGCGCCCGCGGTTCGTCGCTACCGTCGCCACGCTGCTGGCGCTCCTCCTCGGCTGCACCACCTCCCTGGCACTGTCCGGAAACCTGCTGCTGCCCTTCGACCGGATCCTCGTCCTGGAGGGCCGCACGGGCTCCAAGGGGGACTTCTTCGACGACCCGGAGGTCCAGCGGCTGCTGCTGCGCCACCGCATCCGGGTCCACGTCACCGTTGCCGGATCGCAGGAGCTGGTCCACGGCGACTACTTCCGGCTCTCCTTCCTCTTCCCCTCCGGCCGGCCGCCAACGACATCATCGCCCGCCTGAAACGGGACAACGGCTACTCCAAGACCTACAACCCGTTCGTCAGTCCGCTCGTGCTCGCGACCTACCGGGACTACGCCCGGACGCTGGAGAACAAGGGGATCGCCACCCCGCAGTACCGCCCCGACCGCGGCGACGAACCGCTGTACTACAGCCTCGACCTCGCCGCCTTCCTGACCAAGGGGGAGGAGCACCGGACGTGGAACGATCTCGACATCCAGCGCCACGGCACCACCAACGGGAACGTGGTGGTCGCCCAGACCTCCCACATCTGCCAGTCGAACTCGGCCGAGACCTTCCTGGCCCAGGTCGCCTTCACCAGGAACGGGGGCCAGGTCCCCGAGGACGCGGGCGCCGACGAACTCGCCGCCCGGATCAAGCCCCTGCTCTCGGCGCAGGGCATGCCCGGCGTGGACGTGTTCGGCCCGTACTCCAGCCCCGAGGGACGCGGCATCGCCCCCGTGGTGGTCGTCTACGAGCACCAGTACCTCGCCTACCAGGCCCACTTCCACGACACCAGGAAGGAACTCGACACCTCGCGCGTCCTGCTCTACCCGACCTTCCAGTTCATCACCCGGCCGCAGTTCATCTCGCTCCGCCCCGAGGCGGACCGGCTCGGTGACCTGCTCATCCGCGACCGGCGCCTGCGGGAGCGCGCCGTGGCGCTCGGCTTCCGCACCATCGGCGACGACACGGACTCCGGCGAGTTCAAGAAGTACCTGGGCGACCGCGGCATCCCGGTACCGGACACCCGGACCGACGACACCAGGACCGTCATGCCGAGCCAGGAGGTCCTGAACCGGATGGTGCGCGAGGTCGGCGACTGCCCGACCGGCCCCGAAACTCCCGCCCCGGGAGCGACACCGTGAACCGGCCCGCCCGGTGGCGCCACCGCCGCCGGGAGCGCGCCGGTCGCGACCGGCCGCACGCCCGGCCGCACGCCCGGCTGCACGCCCGGGCACTGCTGGCCCTGCTCCTGCTCCTCTGCTCCGCGGGACCGCTGGCCGCCTGCGGTTCGGACGCACCCGCCCGCACCACCCTGACCGTGCTGGCCAGCGCCGAACTGACCGACCTGCGGCCGGTCCTGGACGAACTGCGCCGCGCCACCGGGATCACCCTGCGGATGGATTACGGCGGCACCGTGAGCGCGAGCAACCTCCTCGGCTCCGGCCGGACCGACCGGCACGACCTCGCCTGGCTCTCCTCCGACCGCTGGCTGCGGCTCAACCTCAAGGCGGCCGGCGGGACCGGTGCCCCGCCCTCGACCCGCACCATGATGTCGCCCCTGGTCCTCGGGGTGAAGCGGAGCACCGCGGAGCGCCTGTGGCACGGCCGCGGCGAACGGCCGCCGTCCTGGGCCGACATCGCCGGCGCGGCCGAGCGCGGGCAGCTGCGCTACGCCATGACCGACCCGACCGTCGCCCACAGCGGCCTCGCCGCCCTGGTCGCCGTGGCGACCGCCGGTGCCGGAACCGGTGAGGCGCTGCGCCCCGAGGACGTCACCCAGGACCAGGTCCGCGGCTTCCTGGCCGGCCGGACCCTCTCCGCGCCGTCCAGCCACGCCCTGGTCGACAGCTACCTCGCCCACCAGGACGACACCGACGCGGTGATCGCCTACGAGTCGGACCTGCTCGCCCTCGGCGGGGACGGGCGGCTGCGCGAACCGCTGGACCTCGTCTACCCGCAGGACGGCATCGTGCTGTCCGACTACCCGCTGCTGCTGCTCGACCCGGCGAAGCGCGCCGCCTACGACCGGGTGCTCGCCTGGCTGCTCGCACCCGCCGCACAGAAGAAGATCATGCAGCTCACGCTGCGCCGCCCGGTCGACCCGACCGTCGCCCGGGACCCGCGGCTGGAGCGGCCGATCGGCAACGCCCTCTACTTCCCCGACCGGCCCGAGGTCGTCCAGCGGCTCCTCGCCCAGTACGAGGCCGACATCCCGGCGACCGCCACCGGGCGGTCCCGATCCCCGGCACCCTCCCGGACCTCGTGAAAGGGGACCAGTGACCATCCTCGACGAGCACTCCTGGGGCGTCCACCGGCTCGAACTCACCGCCTGGCTGGTGGCGTTCGGGTGCCTGGTCGCGCTCCTCGCCATCGCCGGGCGGGAGCTGCGCCGCAACCGGCCGCCCGCCGGTGTGGACGTCACCACCAAGGCGTGCGTCCACCTGGACGACAAGGCCGTCATGGACATCTACCGGATGGGCCGCTACACCGCTGCCCTGACCCAGGAGGTCGAACAACGGATCACCCGCAACCTGCACTTCGGCGGCGAGCTGCCCGGCACGACGGTCGGCATCGGCACGGAGGCCGCGGAGGAGCGGATCAGCAGGTACGTGCGGAGCGATGCCCCGATCGACGTGATCGGCGTCATCATCAAGGCGCTCGACGACCGGGACGGCATCATCCACGCCAATCTGCTGACCGGTACCGTCCGGAAGAACCGCGCGCTGGCGCGGTCCCTCGACGCGGTCGAGGAGTCCGGGCCGCGACCGCCGGGCGTCCGGCTCTCCCAGGCGGAGGCCTATGTGCTGCTCCGGGGGAAGTTCCAGGCCGTCGAGGCCGCGCCCGGCGCCACCGAGGGCGACCTGGTCTTCATGGCCCGGTACGCCCCGCCCGGCGACCTCTCCCGGACGGGGCGGGTGCGGGTGACCTGCACCCGGCCGGGGCTGAGCGACTCCGAGGCCGGCGCCCAGACCCGCGCGGGGTACTGCCTCGGCACGGTCCACGGCTGGGACGCCGCCGAGGCGGTGCTGGAGGTCCACGCGATCGCCGTCTTCCGCTGACCGCCCGGGGTAGCGATGCGCCGTCGGCGGCGCGCCGCTCGTCCCGGGCGGGCGCCGCTCACTCCGGGCGGGCGCCGGCCGGGACCTCCGGGCGGGGTCGGGCTGCGACGGCCGGGCCCTGCGGCCCCTCCGGTCGGGTCGCGGCACGGCGCAGCAGCAGGGCGACCAGGACGGCGGCCAGGGCCAGGGCGGCGGAGCCGCAGCGCAGGGCGAGCTGGATGCCGTCGGTGAAGGCGGCCTCGACGGCCGACCGGACCGGTCCGGGCAGCGCGGCGGTGCCCGCGCCCGGCGCGGTGGCGGCGGTCAGAGTCTCGGGCGGTAGGCCGAGGCCGGACAGGGAGTCGGCCAGGCGGTGGGTCAGGACGGCGCCGAGGACGGCGATGCCGAGCACGCCGCCGAGCTCGCGCAGGGTGTTGACGGTCGCCGAGGCGGTGCCGATCCGCTCCGGGGCGACCCGCTGGAGGACGGCGATCGAGACCGGGGTGAAGGTCATCCCCATCCCCAGGCCGAGCACGAAGAGCGTCCACAGGTACTCGGCGTAGTGGGCGTTCTCGCCGTACCGGGACAGGCCGGCGAGGCCGAACGCGCACAGGGCGATGCCGAGGACCAGCGGGATCCGGGGCCCGTACCGGCCGGTCAGCCGCGCCGAGACCGGACCCGCGACGACGATCATGGCCGTCATCGGCAGCCCGGCGAGGCCGGCGGCGGTCGGGGACCAGTCCAGGACGCCCTGCATCAGCAGCGGCAGGAAGAACAGCGCGCCGAACATTCCGAAGCTCACCGCGAATCCGCCCAGCAGCGCGCCGCCGAGCACGCCGTCGCGGAACAGCCGGAGGTCGAGCATCGGCTCGGCGATCCGCAGTTCCAGCAGCAGGAACGCCGTCAGCAGCAGCACCGCGAGCGCCGCCGTGGTGAGCACCCGGCCGTCGGTCCAGCCGCGGTCCGGGCCCTCGACCAGGGTGTGGACGGCCGCGCCGAGGCCGAGCGCCGAGAGCACCAGGCCGCCGAGGTCGATCCGCCGGGCCCGGGACGGGACGACCGGCAGGACCCGGGCCGACAGGACGAGTGCGGCGACGCCGATCGGGACGTTGATCCAGAAGACGCTCGCCCAGCCGAAGGCCTCCACCATCGGGCCGCCGACCACCGGGCCGACCGAGAGGCCGAGCGCGGAGACGCCGGACCAGCGGCCGATGGCGCGGGTGCGTTCCCGTTCGTCGGTGAACACGTGCCGCAGGATGGCGAGGCTGCCGGGGGTGAGCAGCGCGGCGCCGACGCCCTGGAGCATCCGGGCGGCGACCAGGGTCCCGACCGTTCCGGCCAGGGCCCCGGCGGCCGATCCCAGCGTGAACAGCGCCAGGCCGAGCCGGAACACGGCGGTGCGGCCGTACCGGTCGCCGAGCGCGCCGCCGGTGAGCAGCAGGGCGGCGAAGACCAGGCTGTAGCCCTCGGCGACCCACTGGAGGCCGGTGATGCCCGCGTCGAGGTCCTGGCCGATGCGCGGCAGGGCGTTGTTGACGATGACGTTGTCCAGCATGGACATGAACATGGTGGTGCACAGCGTCGCCAGCGCGAGCCGCTGGCGGCGCCGGACGTCCGGCGCCCCGCTCTCCCCCATCGGGCGTTCCTCTCGATTGCCTCCAGGGCCCCTAACGGCGTTAGGGGCAGTTCGACGGGGGACAGCGTGCACCTAACGGTGTTAGATTGCAAGTGGAATACCGGCCCGTCCCGGCCCGGGGCCCGCGGCCCGACCCGCCCGACGAACAGCGAGGACCTCATGCCGGCCGACGAGGACGACGCCACCCAGCCCGGACTCACCCGCGACGCCCTCGCCCAAGCAGCCCTGCGGGTACTTGAGCGCGAGGGCCTGGCCGGCCTGTCGATGCGCAAGGTCGCCGCCGAGGTCGGGGTCAAGGCCGCCTCGCTGTACTGGCACGTCCGCAACAAGGAGGAACTGCTCGACCTCCTGAACGACGCGCTGATGGCCGACGCCGAGGCCCCGCCGCGTTCCGGCGACTGGCGCACCCAGCTGCGCGGCTACTGCCAGCGCTACCGCGCCCATCTGCTGGGCCGGCGGGACGCGGCCAAGGTGGTCGCGGGCCGGCTCGCCCCGGGTCCGCACCTGCTGCGGCTGATGGAGGACCAGCTCGACCGGCTGCGGGAGGCGGGCTTCTCCCCCGCCGACAGCGCGATGATCTCCTACCTGCTCGGCGCGTACGTCCAGGGCTTCGTCCTCCAGGAGCAGTCCCCGATGGCGGCCGCCGAGACCGCGGGCGCCGGTCGGCGCGAGGTGGCCGACGCCGCCGCCGAACGCTTCCGCGCGCTGCCCGTCGCGGAGTTCCCCAACCTCGTCGCGATGGCCGACGACCTCACCGGCCCCGACCTGGACGCCCGGTTCGGCTTCGGCCTCGAGCGCATCCTCGACGGACTCGCCGCGCTGCTGCCGCCGGACCGCCGCTGAGCCGTGCGCGCGACCGTGCGCGCGACCGTGCGCGCGACCGTCCGCGCGACCGGCCGACCGGAACGGGCAGTGACGACCCATCAACGTTCCGCACACGGGGGGTGACAGGGCCGCCCGGCGGGCCGACACTGGGAGGAAGAAGCTCCCACGTCAATGGGTCGGCCGGTGCCGGCCGGTACCGGCCGCCGAGAGGGCAGGCCGGCCATGAGTACGCCGTCCTCCAGACTCCCGATCGTCTATGTCCGGGGATACGCCGGTGGCACCCCCGGGATCGAGAAGGCCGTGACGGATCCGTTCTACGGATTCAACGAAGGCTCGACGCACATCCGCGTCGGGCGCCAGGACTCCCCCGTCTTCTACCAGTTCGAAAGCCCGTTAGTACGCCTGCTCACCGACGAGGGCTACCGCGTCTTCGTCGAGGGCGGCCAGGAGGCCTATCTGGCGAACCACCCCAAGGACATCCGCCCCGACAGCATCTGGATCCACCGCTTCTACGACCGCTGCTCCGGCACCTGGGGCGCCGAACCCGAGGCATTCAGCCTGGAGCACGCCGCCGAGGACCTCCTCCGCCTGATCGAGGACCTCCAGGAGCGCACCGGCGCACCGCAGGTCCACCTGGTCGCCCACTCGATGGGCGGACTGATCTGCCGCTGCCTGCTCCAGAAGGTCATCCCCGAGCAGCGCAAGGGGAAGCGCGCCACCGACTACGTGTCGAAACTGTTCACCTACGGCACGCCGCACGGCGGCATCACCTTCGCCGTCGGCTTCGGCATCCCCGAAGCCCTGCGCGACACCTTCGACTTCAACGGCTCCGACATCTTCGGACCCGACCGGATGTACCAGTACCTGACGCCGGACCCCGATCCGGACGGGCCGCCGGAGGGCTGGCGGGCCGTCGACATGCCGGACGACGACGGCAGCGGGACACCCCAGGAGGCCGCGGGCGGGTTCCCGCTCGACCGGATCTTCTGCATGATCGGCACCGACTCCGACGACTACGACGTCGCCCACGGCGTCTCGGCCTCGGCCGTCGGCCCGCGCAGCGACGGCCTGGTGCAGATCGAGAACGCCCAGGTCACCGGCGCCAACCGGGCGTTCACGCACCGCAGCCACAGCGGCCGGTACGGACTGGTCAACTCCGAGGAGGGGTACCAGAACCTGCGCCGCTTCCTGTTCGGCGACCTCCGGGCCCGGGTCGACCTGGTCGACGTGCAACTCCCCGACCGCGACCCGGACGTCACCTGGCAGGCCGAGGTACGGCTACAGGTCCGCGGACTGCCGGTACTGCTGCACGAACGCGCCGCCCCTCACTGGTGCCCGATCCAGCTCTCCGACCCCACCTCGGCCACCCGTCAGGCCCGGGCCACCAGGGACGGCGCCGTCCAGCTGGCGACCACCTTCCTCTCCAGCAAGCTGCTCCCGCCCCGCGAGGACGCGGAGCGCGCGGCGGTGGACGCGGCCGCGGACCCCGAACGGCCGGGCGCGAGCGAACCGGTGCGGTTCGCCCTCGACCTGCGGGTGCTCGGACTCAAGGAGCACAACGGGTTCTTCGGCTTCGGCGACCATCTGGAGCAGACCGCCGACTTCGCGGACACCCTGATCGTCGACGTGGACACCGACTCCCCGCGTCCGGCGGCCTGGGCGCACTGGAACTCCGAGGTGGTCGGCGCGATCCGGGACCTCCACCCGACCGGCCCGCCACTGCCCGACGAGGACCCGCGGGCCGATGCCTGGCTCGCCAACATCCCCCTGCCGGCCACCACCGGCCCGATCCTCGGCCCCGACGCCCGGATCCGGCTCACGGTCGGCCCCTGGAGCTGACCCCGGCGTCGGCCTTGGGCCTTGGCCTTGGGCCTTGGCCTTGGGCCTTGGCCTTGGGCCTTGGCCTTGGGCCTGACCCTAGCCGTGCCAGTCGGCCGTCGGGGGGTCCGTCCTCGGCTCGGCACCGCCGTCGGTCCAGGCCGCGGCCGCCGGGCCGAGCCGGGGGTCGGCGCCGGGCTGCGGTCCGGCGAGCGATCCGGGCTCCGGCGGCGGCCCCTCGGCGACCAGCAGCACCCGGCGCAGCAGATCGGCGAGCTGGCGGCGCTCGGCCGGGGAGAGCACACCGAGCAGCCGGTGCTCCTCCCGGCCGACCACGTCCAGCGCCCGCGCCCAGGCCAGTCGGCCCTGCTCGGTCAGTTCGACGTCCACCCGGCGGCGGTCGTCGCTGGAGGGCGTGCGGACGATGAACCCGCGCCGTTCCAGTGCTTCCAGACGCCCGGTCACCGAGGCGGGCGCCAGGCCGAGGTCACCGCGCAGCTCGGACGGGGTGGCCCGGCCGCCGCGGCCGGCCAGCCCGTGCAGGGTGTCGAACTCGTGCTTCTGCAGTCCGAAGTCGGCCACACCCTGCTCGCGGACCCGGCCGAGGTGCCGGGTGAGCTTGCTCATCCGGGTGACGGCGCCCTCGACGTCCGGGTCCAGGTGCGGCAGTACCGGCCGCCAGCGTTCGACGTGGCCGTCGGTCCAGTCACGGGGGCGGTCGGCCGCCGTCCGGTGCGTCGCGGGTGTCATGCCCCCGAGTCTAGGCGGCCCCGGACCAGGGGTTTTTCGGCTCCCAATATTTCGTTGACGAAATTTCGGCACCGAAATACAGTGCTCCCGTGACTTCGACCCACCACCCGCACCCGCTGCGCCTGCCCGCCTTCCGGCTGCTCTTCCTCGGCCGGACGATCTCTACCCTCGGGGACGCCGTCGTCCCCGCCGCGCTCGCCATCGCCGTCACCCGGGCGACCGGCTCCTCCTCCGCGCTGGCCCTGGTCCTGGGCTGTGCGATGGTCCCGCGCCTGCTGCTGCTCCCGCTGGGCGGCGTCGTCGGGGACCGCGTCGACCCCAGGCTGGTCGCGCTCGTCACCGACCTGGTCCGGGCCGCCGCCCAGATCGCCGTCGGCATCGAACTCCTCGGCGGCCGGCCCAGCCTGGCCGCCGTAGCGGCCGCCGAGGCGGTCGGCGGGATCGCCTCGGCGTTCGCCATGCCGACCGCCAGTCCACTGGTCGCGGCCGCCGTGGACGGCCCGCAGCGGATGCGCGCCAACGCCCTGCTGGCCTCGGCCGTGAACGGAGCCCGGCTCGGCGGCCCGGCCCTGGCCGGCCTCCTCGTCCTGACCGCGGGCCCCGGCTGGGCGTTCCTGCTGGACGGCGCCTCCTTCCTGGTCAGCGCGGCGCTGCTGACACGGCTGAAGGTGCAGCACACCCCCGCCGAGCGCAGGTCGCTGCGCGCCGACCTGCTCCGGGGCTGGAGCGAGGTGCGCTCGCGCGACTGGTACTGGACCAGCCTGATCGGCCACGCCGTGTGGAACGGCGCTGCCGCCGTCCTGCTCACCCTCGGGCCGCTGATCGCCTCCCGGCGGATGGGCGGGGAGGGCGTGTGGATCGCGATGACCCAGGCCGCCGCCTTCGGTGTGCTGGCCGGTTCGCTGCTCGCCGGCCGGTACCGGCCAAGGCGTCCGCTGCTGGTCGCCTCCCTCGGCCTCGCCCTGTACGCCCTGCCGCTGGTCGCCCTGGCGGTGACGGCGCCCGCACCGGTCACCGTCGCCTCGTACGCCCTGGCGATGACCGGGCTGGGCTTCCTCAACCCGGTGTGGCAGACCGTGGTGCAGCAGGAGTTCCCGCCGCAGGTGCTGGCCCGGGTCACCTCCTACGACTGGCTGCTGTCGCTCGCCGCCGCCCCGCTGGGGTACACGCTCGCACCGCTGGCCGCCGACGCCTGGGGGAGCACCGGGCCGCTGCTGGTCACGGCCGCCCTGGTCACGCTGGCCTGCGGCGGGGCGGCCCTCGTCCCGGGCGTCCGCCGGGTCGGGCGCACCACGGACGCACACGACCTGACGGAGGGTCCGGCGAGCGGCCTGACGAACGGTCCGACCGGCGACCTCACGGACGGCCGACGCTCCTTGGACAAGGGCCCGGGGGCGGTCGGCCCCGAGGTCACCGGGGCGTCCTCCACGACTCAGGAGGCCACGGTCGGGGCCGCTCGGCGGGACCCTACGATACGGAGATGATCGCCTATGCCCCAGCGGCCTTCTTCTTCCTCCTCTGCGGAATCGGAGTCCTGCGCGACCGACGCAAGTTCAGCAACGCCGTACTGCTCGGCATCGGGGTCTCCCTGCTGGCCCTGGCGCTGATCGCGGAGGTGCGCCGGGCGCCGACCCTGGTGGCCGAGCTGACGGTGGCCGTCATCGCCCTGCTGCCGACGGTCGGCACGGTGGCCCTGGTCTGGTTCCTCCTCTCCAACGGAGTGACGATGATCCGCAAGGAGGGCCGGCGGCCGGCGAACCTGCTCTCGCTGCTCGCCGGCCTCGGCATCCTCGCGCTGATCGGTCTGCTCGGAGCGGCCGTCGTCACCGACTCCCCGCGCCTCGCCGTCCTCGCCGCCACGGCGCTCCTGGTGGTCGGCTACGTGGCCTTCCTCTTCGTCTGCTTCGTCGGCTACGCCTTCCTCTACCAGCGCCACCTGCCGCGCGGGGACGTGGACTTCGTGGTGGTCCTGGGCTCCGGGCTGGTCGGCGGCGACCGGGTGCCGCCGCTGCTCGCCAGCCGGCTCCACCGCGGCCGCGCGCTGTACGAGACGCAGACGGCGCGGGGCAACCCGCCGGTGCTGATCACCTCGGGCGGCCAGGGACCGGACGAGAAGCTGCCGGAGTCCCACGCCATGGCGGACTACCTGCTCGAACGCGGCTTCCCCGCCGAGCACCTGACGCGCGAGGACCGTTCCCGGACCACCGAGGAGAACCTTCTCTTCAGCAAGGAGATCATGGAGGGGGCGAAGCCCGACTACCGCTGTGTGATCGTCACCAACAACTTCCACGCCTTCCGGGCCGCGCTGACCGCCCGCACGACCGGGGTCAACGGTCAGGTCTGCGGCTCCCCCACCGCCCGGTACTACTGGCCGAGCGCGACGATCCGCGAGTTCGCCGCCGTCTTCCTGTCCCACAAACTGGTCAACTTCGGGATCTGCGGCTTCGTCGCCGTGTGCGGCCTCGTCGCCGCGGCGCTGAGCCCCGGCGCCTGACCGCACCTCGGTCCGTGGGTGGCGCCGCCATGGCGGCGCCACCCACGACCGGTCCTCGCAGGACGGCCGCCCGCCACATGGCGGCCCGGGGGCGGGCGCGGCACCCTGCACGGCAAGGTCCGTACTCCTCCCCCACCCCGGAGTCCCCGATGGCCGTGTCCCCCACCGCTCCACCCGCCGCTCCACCGACCGACCGCCGCATCCACCGGGCGGGCCGCGCCGGCCGCGCCGCCCTCGTCGCCCTGCTCACCGCGGCGGCGCTGCTGCTCCCCGGCACGTCGACGCCCGCGAGCGCCGGACCCGCGCCCGTACCCACCGCAGCGGCCGGCACCTTCCAGCAGGTCACCGGGTTCGGCAGCAACCCCGGCAACCTCGCGATGTACACCTACGCCCCGGCCGGGCTGCCCGGCGGCGCGCCTCTGGTGGTCGCCCTGCACGGCTGCACCCAGACCGCCGACGACTACTACCGGCACTCCGGCTGGCCCGAACTGGCCGACCGGTACGGCTTCGCCGTGGTCTTCCCGCAGACCGGCGCCGCCAACAACCCGCTCTCCTGCTTCCGCTGGTTCGACGCCGCGCAGAACTCCCGGGGCGTCGGCGAGGCGGCCTCCGTGCTCCAGATGGTCACCAGGGCCGGGGCCCTGTTCGGCACGGACCGCGGCCGGGTGTTCGTCACCGGCCTGTCCGCCGGGGGCGGGATGGCCGCCGACCTGCTGGCCGACTATCCGGACGTGTTCGCCGGCGGGGCCGTCGACGCCGGTCCGCCCGCGCACTGCGCCGCCGCCCTGTCCGCTGCCTCGTCCTGCCAGAACGACGACCAGCGTCTCACCCCGGCCCAGTGGGCGGAGAAGGTCCGCCGCGCCGACCCCGGCCACCCCGGGCCGTGGCCCCGGGTGGCGATCTGGCAGGGCACCGCGGACACCACCGTCCGACCGGTCAACGCCACCGAACTGCGCGACCAGTGGACGGAGGTGTGGGGGATCGGCCAGACCCCCTCCGGCATCCGGAGCCTGCCCGGCGGCACCACCGAGACCCGCTACGACGACGCGGGCGGGCGGCCCGCCGTCGCGCTGTACTCGATCGCGGGCATGGGGCACGGGCTGGCCGTCGCCCCGGGCCCGGGAACCGACAGGTGCGGGTCCACCGGCGCGTACTTCCTGGACGCGATCTGCTCCGGCTACCACACCGCGCTCTTCTGGGGCCTGGACAGCGGCGGGCCGACGGTCCCCGGACTGCCCGCGCCCAGCGGTCTGACCGCCACCGCGACCGGGGGCGACACCGTCGCGCTCGGCTGGCAGCCCGTCACCGGGGCCGTCTCCTACCGGGTCTTCCGGGACGGCGCGCCGGTCGCGGACCCCACCGGCACCGCGTGGACCGACGGCGGTCTGAGCGCCGGTACGGCCTACGCCTACGCGGTGGCCGCGGTCGCCGCCGACGGCACCGCGGGCGCCCGCTCCACCACCGTCACCGTCACCACACCGGGCGGACCGGCCGCGTGCTGGACCACCGACAACTACCACCAGGTGGCGGCCGGGCGCGCGACACTGACCGGCGGTCTGGTGTACGCGCTCGGCTCCGGACAGGCGATGGGGCTGTGGAACACCTTCACCGTCCACACCCTGCGCCGGACCGGCCCCGGCTACTACGTGCTCGCCGACGGCTCCTGCTGAGCGGGACACCTCCGCCTGCCACCACCGACCAGCACCTTGACGAAAGGTTGACCTGCTCACGGCAGAAAGTTGGGGGAGCTCGCTCCTATGGTCGGCCCATGCCTCCACTGCCCCCCGGCCCCGGACGGACCGCCACGCTGCCGGTGCTGCCGTACCGCAAGCCGACACCCGGCCGCGACTACTGGGTGTTCGACGACGTCCTGCCGGACCCGGACGCCGTCCGCCGCCGCTGCCTCGACCGCAACGACTGGACCGAGGGCTACCCCTACCGGCCGGAATCCTGGCCCGGACTGCGCACCATGCCCGGCCTCGAACCCGACGAGCTGGCCCGGGTGGAGGCGCTCGTCCGCAAGGCCACCGGGGCGTCGCGGCTCTGGGTGCAGAGCACCCCGGGCGGCGGCACCCTGAACCACAACTGCATCCAACTGGTGGGCACCGCCGAGTCGGAGTCGCGTCCGCACACCGACTCCCGGGCGCTGTGCCGCTTCGCGGCCGTCCTCTACCTCAGCCCCGGCGCGCCGAAGGACGCCGGCACGGGCTTCTACCGCCAGCAGTTCCCCGGCGGCCGGCTCGGCGGCAACCTGGTCACCGCCCCGCACAACAACCTGGTCGAGGCGCTCGGCACCCGCCGCGTCCCGGCCGACGCCTTCACCGAGGACGTCCGCGTCCCCAACCGCTACAACCGCCTGCTGGTCTACCACGCCAACCTGATCCACAGCGCGACCTCCTACCACGGCCTGACCCTGGAGGAGCGGCGGATGACCGCCGTCTTCTTCTGGATGGCCTGACACCCCGGTCGGAGGACGGCCCCACCCGCGCCCCGGCAGCGGAACGCCGCCCCTCCCTCCCCTCGGGGAGCGAGGGGCGGCGTCCGCACCACCACGGGCATCCGTGGGGACCGCTCAGCACGGGCCGCCGCGGTCCCCCGGGTCGATCTTCGCCGTGGCCACCGCCGGCCCGTCACCGCGGCGGACGGTGGCCCGGTAGTCGCCCGCCGGCTCGTCCGGCAGGGTCGCCGTGCAGACGGTCCGCTCCACCCCGCCGGGCGCTCAGGAACAGCCCGACCCCGGGCACGGCCCCGGTCGCGAGCTCCCCGGCCTTGGAGCACTGGGTGGCGGCGGATCCCCCTCGCCGCTCAGGGCGACGCGGATGTCACCGGTGCTCTCACTCCGACCGGGACACCGTCCCGGGGCAACCGCCCCGCCCACCGGGACCGCCCGAACACCGACCAGCAGTGAACCATCCGGCCCTCCCCATGGCACCCGACCGGCGACGCCCGCGCCCGGGCGGCGGCAGCTCCGGTTGGCGGCGGGTCCGCGCGGGGAGGGGCAGCGTATGGAGAACACCGACCGGCCGGCCACCGAGACGGCGCGACCGGAGTGGGCCGGGATCGACCGGCTGGGCACGGCCGAGCTGCTGCGGCTGCTGAACGCCGAGGACGGCACGGTGGCCGGCGCGGTGGCCCGGGAGCTGCCGAGGATCGCCGTCGTGGTGGACGCCGTCGCCGCGCGGATGGCGCGGGGCGGGCGGCTGGTCTACGCGGGCGCCGGGACGGCCGGGCGGCTGGGAGTGCTGGACGCGAGCGAGTGCCCGCCGACCTTCGGCACCGACCCCGGGCAGGTGGTCGGGCTGATCGCGGGCGGACCGGCGGCGCTGGTGCGCGCGGTGGAGGGGGCGGAGGACCGCCCGGAGCTGGCGGCGGCCGACCTGGCCGCGCTCGCGCTGACGCCCGAGGACACGGTGGTCGGCGTCTCCGCCTCCGGACGCACGCCGTACACGGTGGCGGCGGTCCGGCACGCGCGCCGGGCCGGGGCCCTGGGCGTGGGGCTGGCGGGGGCGGCCGAATCGCCGCTGGTCGCGGCCGCCGAGCTGGGGATCGAGGTGGAGACCGGTCCCGAGGTGCTGGCCGGGTCCACCCGGCTCAAGGCGGGCACGGCGCAGAAGCTGGTGCTGAACCTGATCTCGACGGCGGTCATGGTCCGCCTCGGCCGGACGTACGGGAATCTGATGGTCGACGTCCGGGCCGGCAACGCCAAGCTCCGCGAGCGGGCACGGCGGATCGTCGTCGACATCACCGGCGCCGACGAGGAGACGGCGCGGCGCGCGCTGGCGGCCACCGGCGGCGAGGCGAAGGCCGCCGTCCTGGTGGTGCTGGCCGGGGTGGACGCCCAGGCCGCCGCCCGCCTCCTCGCCGCGGCGGACGGCCGCCTGCGCGAGGCACTGGAGCTGGCACGGGGAGGGCCCGAGCGGTAGTCCTTCGCCAGGGGGACGGCGCCGTCCGAGGTTCGGGGCCACCCGCCGGCCGACTGGAGACGGGTGCCCCCGGACTTCTGCTGCCGCTCTGTCAGGAGAAGATGACGGAACGCATCTTGGTGTCCTCCCCGAGCTTCTTGCCGGGGTCCATGGCGGTATAGGTGTCACCGTTGCAGTCGGTTTCGAGGAACACGGTGGCGGTGGAGACGGTGTAGTTCTCGGGCGAGTTGCCCGGGGCCTCTTCGGTGGTGCCCGGCAGGTTGATGCACACGCCGCTCGTCTGGTCGCTGACGCCGGCGTCCTGACCCGTGCTGGTCTTGTACAGGAAGTCGCCGGTGGTGGAGTGCGCGGAGGTCGGTACGGCCAGGGCCAGGAGCAGCGCGCCGACGGTCGTGCCGAGGGTCCGGTGAAGCCGCATGAGGGCGGTGGTCCTTCTGTGCAGGGGACGGTTCGGCGCGAGCGTGCCCACCGCTCCGCCCCCGCCAACCCGTTTCCGCCCTGATTGCCCCGGTCGGACCAGTGCGGAAACGGTCCTGCGTACGCGGAATCCGCGTTCTGGTCGGTCGTCCGCCGCACGTCGGCGGCCTGGCGCGGCAGCGGCGGGTCGCGCAGGGCCCCGTCCGGGAACGGCGATCGGCACCTCGACCGGTGGTCGAGGTGCCGATGACCCGCTGCTGAACCGGTCGACCGTCCGGGCCCTCCGGCCGTCCGACCGGTTCAGGCCCCCTGGGCGTCCAGCCAGTGCAGCAGCACGGTGCGCTCGGTCTCGGTGCCGACGGGGCTGTCCGGGTCGAGCGCCCAGTGGCGGATCCGGGTCAGGGTCTCCGCGTCGAGGTCGAGGTAGAGGCGCCAGTGGGCGCGGGGGTGGCAGTTGCTGTCACGGGGTTCGCCGCACTCCTGGCAGTGGGTGAAGAAGGCGTCGACCAGACGGTGCACGATCGTCTCGGCGGGCATGGGCGGCGGTACGTCCTCACTCACGGGGTCCCGGGTTCGTCGGGGCCGCCGGACTTCGTGGGTCGGCGGCCCGCAGTCCAGGGTGCGGGGCCGGACCGGCCGGGCGGCAGGGACGAACGTCCCGAGCGGTAGGTCTGCGGCGGGCCCGGGCACGCCGGAGGCCCGGTCCCCGTGGGGGTGGGGACCGGGCCGTACGGGGCGCGCGGCCGGGCTCAGCCCCGGCCGGCGGACTTCTGGGTGCGCCGGGAGACCGAGTCGAGCACCACCGCGCCCAGCAGCACCGCGCCGGTGATCATGTACTGGATGGCCTGGGCCGCGTGCACCATGTCCAGTCCGGTGGTGATCGACTGGATCACCAGCATGCCGAGCAGCGCCGACCAGGTGCTGCCCCGGCCGCCGAAGAGGCTGGTCCCGCCGATGACGGCGGCGGCGATCGCGCTCATCAGCACGTTGCCGCTGCCGAGCAGCTTGTCCGCCGAACCCTGCTGGGAGGCGATGAACAGGCCGCCGAGGCCGGCCAGCATGGCGGAGATCATGAAGACCGAGATCCGGACCCGGGCCACGTTGATGCCGGCCCGGCGGGCCGCCTCGATGCCGCCGCCGACCGCGAAGATCTGCCGGCCGTAGGAGGTGCGGCGGAGCACGAAGTCGGTGAGCGCGACCACGCCGACCAGCACCACCAGGGGCAGCGGCAGACCGCTGTCCTGGTTGAGCGTCCAGGCGGAGACCAGGGCGACCACGGCCAGGGCGCCGGTGCGCAGCGCGATCTCGCCGACCGCCCTGGCCGGCAGGCCGGCGGCGGTGCGGCGGCGGGCGGTGAGCACCTGGGCGGCGCCGTACCCGGCGACGGCGAGGACGGCGAGCAGCCAGGCGAAGAGGATGTCGCCGTCACCGAGGAAGTAGTTGTCCAAGTGGGCGACGACGCCGTCGTTGATGTTGTTGACGGTGCCGAGCTTGCCGAGCACGTAGTCCTGGAGGCCGCTCCAGGCGAGCATGCCGGCCAGGGTGACGACGAACGCGGGGACGCCGATCCGGGCGAAGAAGAAGCCGTGCAGGGCGCCCATCGCACCGGCGGTGAGCAGGGCGAGGAGGATCGCCAGCCATTCGTTCAGGCCCTGGCGCACCGCGAGCACGGAGGTGACGGCGGCGCAGGCACCGGCCACCGAGCCGAGCGAGAGGTCGATCTCGCCGAGCAGCAGGACGAAGACGACACCGACCGAGATCAGGCCGTAGCCGGCGATCCACTTGGTGATGTTGGTCAGGTTGTCGGCCTGGAGGAAGTGGCCGGTGACGCTCTGGAAGATGATCGCGATCAGGATCAGGCCCAGGACGACGGGCAGCGCCCCGAGTTCGCCGCTGCGGATCTTGCGGCGGAACTCGTCCGCGTAGCCGGCGACGCCGCCCTGGCGGACCAGCAGCCGGGGGTCGGCGGCCGGGGCCGGGGTGTCGGCGGCGGGGGTGGTCTGGCTGGTGCTCACTTCGCTTCCTCCGCGATGCGTGCCTGGCGCCGGGTGACGGCATTGTCGGTGGCGCCGGTGATGGCGGAGATGATCTCCTCGGACGTGGTCCCGGCGACCGGGAAGGCGCCGTTGTTGCGGCCGAGCCGCAGCACGGCGACGGTGTCGGCGACCGCGCGGACGTCCGCCATGTTGTGGCTGATCAGGATGACGCCGAGGCCGCGCTGGCGCAGCCGCTCGACGAGGTCCAGGACCTGCGCGGTCTGCTCGACGCCGAGGGCGGCGGTCGGTTCGTCGAGGATGACGATCCGGGGGTCGCCGACCAGGGCGCGGGCGATGGCGACCACCTGGCGCTGGCCGCCGGAGAGGGCGGCGATCGGGATCCGCACGCTCGGGATGCGGATCGACAGGGTGTCCAGGAGTTCCTTGGCGCGCCGCTCCATGGCGACCTCGTCCAGGGTGCCGCGGCGGCGCAGCTCGCGGCCGAGGAAGAGGTTGGCGACGACGTCGAGGTTGTCGCAGAGCGCGAGGTCCTGGTAGACGGTCGCGATGCCGAGGGCCTGGGCGTCCTGGGGGCGGCCGATCCGGACCGGGCGGCCCTCCCAGGTGATGGTGCCCTCGTCGATGGGGTGGACCCCGGCGATCGTCTTGACCAGCGTGGACTTTCCGGCACCGTTGTCGCCGACCAGGGCGACGACCTCACCGGCGTGGACGTCGAGGTCGACGTCGGTGAGTGCCTGGACAGCGCCGAAGCGCTTGGAGACCGCGCGCAGCGCCAGTACGGGTGCGCCTGTCACGTGAACCATCTCCTGCGGGGGTGTGCGTGGCGGGGAGGGGTGGGGTGGGAGCGGGGGGCGACGGCGGGGCGGGCCGCCGTCCGGCGCCGCGCGAGGGCGCCGGACGGACCTCGGCCACCGGCCGTCGGTGATCCTGGGGTCATTGACCCCGGGGTCAGTGACCGGGGGTCACTTCAGACCGGCGGCGGCGCAGGCGGCGGCGTAGTCGGCGGTGCAGATGTCGGCGGCCTTGTAGAGTCCGTCGGCGATCACGGTGGCGGTGATGTTGGCCTTGGTGACGACCTTGGGGTCCAGCAGCTTGGCCGGAATGCCCTTGTCGGTGTCGCTGTCCACGGTGGCGGAGGCGACGGCCTTGACGTCCTTGCCCTGGAGCAGGCTGACGGCGAGCTCGGCGGCGCTGTCGGCGAGCGGCTTGTACGCCTTGTAGATGGTGTAGGCCTGGTCCCCGGCGACGATCCGCTGGATCGCGTCGAGGCCGGCGTCCTGGCCTCCGACCGGGACGTTGACGCCGGCCGCCTTGAGCTGGGTGATGATCGCGCCGGCCATGCCGTCGTTGGCGGAGTAGACCGCCTGGAAGCCGTCCTTGCCCAGCTGGGTGATGGCGGCGCCGGTCTTCTGGCCCGCGACGGTGGGCTTCCACTCACCGGACTGCTCGTACACCACCTTCTTGATCTTGCCGTCGAGCACCTTGTGAGCACCGGACTTGAAGAGCGCCGCGTTCGGGTCGGCCTCGTCGCCGTTGATCATCACGATGTTGGCGTCGGCGGCCTTGGCGCCGAGGGCGTCCAGCAGGGCCTGGCCCTGGAGTTCGCCGACCTTCTCGTTGTCGAAGGAGACGTAGGCGGAGACCGGGCCGGTGGCGAGACGGTCGTAGGCGACGACCTTGACGCCCTTGCCGGCCGCCTCCTTGACCCAGGCCTGGGTGGACTTGGCGTCGAAGGCGTCGAGCACGATCACCTTGACGCCCTCGGCGATCAGGGTGTCGAACTGCTGCTTCTGCTTGGCCGCGCTGCCCTCGGCGTTGCTGTAGCGGACCTTGCAGTCCGGGCAGAGGGCGGTGACCTTGGCCTCGATGAACGGGCGGTCGAAGGACTCGTAGCGGGTGGAGGAGGCGTTCTCCGGCAGCAGCAGGCCGATGGACTTGGAGTCCCCGGAGCTCGCGCTGTCCTTCTTGTCGGCGCCGGCCTTGCCGCAGGCGGCCAGCGAGAGGGCCATCGAGACCGCGGCGGTGCCGACGAGGACGCGACGCATCGTTGCGTTCATGGGGTGGATGCCTCCGTGACAGGGGCCGCAACTCTGCGGCGAGGTGGCAGGAGTTAACCCGGCGCCGTCCTGTGTCGTCAATAAGTAAATTCAAGCTCCGGCGAATCCCTGCTCTTTCGTTATCTTCATGAACGCCAAGCAGGGGTTGAAACTTGGAGGATCCTCCGAGTCAAGACCTGACAGGACATGACAGAGAAGGACGAATCGCCCACGATCAATAGCTGTGACCTGGTACGTACCTGGTGGGCAAACGATTGTTCGCTGCACATACCGACACCCCGGCGGCACGCCGAGGCGCTCTTGACAGGGACAGGACGGGCATACTCAAACGTTCAAGAGTTTGATCATCCGTCAGAGAAGTGGGCCGCCATCCGGTCCCGGTAGCGGCCCGGCGTCGTCCCGAACTGCCGGCTGAAGGCGTGCGAGAGCGCGTACGGCGTCGCATAGCCGACCCGGCGGGCGATGACGTCCAGCGGATCGGCGGTCTGCTGGAGCAGCGCGGCCGCCCGGGTCATCCGCCACCAGGCCAGGTAGGCCATCGGCGCCCGGCCGACCAGGGCGGTGAAGCGGCGGGTCAGCGTCGCCCGGGAGACGCCCGTGCTCGCGGCCAGTTCCTCGACGCTCCACCCCCGCGCCGGATCCTCGTGCAGGGCGCGCAGCGCGCCCGCCACCACCCGGTCACCGAGCGCGGCGGGCCAGCGGCCGCCCGCACCCGGCCCCACCCCGGCGGCGCCCGACTCCGCCGCCGAGCCGGACGGCACCGAGCCCGGCGCTCCCGAACCCGAGGCCGCCGCATCCGCCCCGGCCGCGGTCCGGGGCGAGGCCAGCCAGGCCCGCAGCATGTACACCAGCAGCAGATCGATCAGACTCGGCACGGCGAGCGCCCCGCCCGCCCCGTCGGCGGCCAGTTCCCCGCCCAACAGATCGACCGCCGCCCGGAGTTGGGGGTGGGCTCCGACCCGGTTCGGCAGATGCACCACGTCCGGCAGCTCCAGCATCAGCGGGTGGGACCTGCTGTGCTCCAGGCGGTACTTCCCGCAGAGCAGTTCGGTGATCGGCCCGCTCGCGGTGCCGAGCACCGGCACCGGACCGGGGGCGCCGTCGAGCGGACCCTCCGGAACGGCGGCACCGTCGCGCGGGCCCTCCGGGCTCTCCGGGGCAAGCGGCGGCGTCGGCCGGGCCGCCGCGAGCAGCCGCTCGATCGGCACCGCCAGCGCCGCCGCACCGTGGTCCAGCGGCGCGGACGCGAGCACATGGCCCGTCCCGTGCGGCAGCAGCACGGCGTCGCCCGCCCCGAGCCGGACGGGCTCGCCGCCGTCCGGCAGCAGCCAGCAGCCGCCCTCCAGCACCACATGGAAGCCGGCGCCCTCGTAGGCGGGGATGCGGGCCGACCAGGCCCCGCCGACCCGCAGCCGGTTGGAGGAGGGTCGTCCGATCCGCACCGCCGCGATCGCGTCGCTCACCACGTCCATGACCGCAGAATAGCCGCAGCGGCACACCAGTGAGCCGATTGCGTATCCGATCGAGCCAATCACGTATTGAACCGCTCAGTAACACGCTCCTAGGATCGGACTCGTCGACGGAACGACATCACGCACCACCACGGGAGGGACCATGGAACGGATCGTGCTCGGCGAGGCCGAGGTACTGCGGGTCAGGGAGTGGGAGGGGGCGTTCATGCCCTCCGCCGACATCGTGCCCGGGGCGACGCCCGAGGACTGGGAGCGGAACGCGGACCTGCTCGCGCCCGACCACTGGAACCGCGCCGACGACACCCATCTCGGCGCCCTGCAGAGCTGGGTGGTCCGCCACGGGGGCCGCACCGTCCTGGTCGACACCGGCGTCGGGCACCGTCGGCAGCGCCCGCACAACCGCCTCTTCCACGAGCGGGACAGCGACTTCCTCGACCTGCTCGCGGCCGCCGGTGTGCGGCCCGAGGACGTCGACGTGGTGGTCAACACCCATCTGCACGCCGACCACGTCGGCTGGAACACCGTCGAGCGGGACGGCGAGTGGGTGCCCGCCTTCCCCAACGCCGTCTACTACCTGCCGGCCGCCGACCACGCCTCCTTCGCCCCGGACGGGCCCGGGCGGGCCGGTCCGGCGACCCGGCAGGAGGAGCGGCGGCTGCTCTACGCCGACAGCATCGAGCCGGTGGTCCGCTCGGGCCGAGCGGTGCTCTGGACCGAGGGCGTCCGACTGGACGAGGCTCTCACCCTGGAGCCCGCGCCCGGCCACAGCCCCGGCTCCTCGGTGCTGCGGCTCGACTCGCGCGGCGAGCGGGCGGTGTTCGTCGGCGACCTGCTGCACAGCCCGCTCCAGCTGACCCGCCCCGAGTGCAACAGCTGCTTCTGCGAGGACCCGGCGATGGCCGCGACCACCCGGCGCAGCGTCCTCGAACGAGCGGCCGACCGGGGCGAGTTGGTCGTCCCGGCGCATTTCGCCGGGACGGGCGCCGCCGAGGTGCGGCGCGAGGGCTCCGGCTTCACCGTCACCCGCTGGGCCGGCTGACGGCGGCGGCCGGGGCGCCCGTCCTCCCCCGAGGCGGACGGACACCCCGGCCCCGACCCGGGCCCGGACTCGGCCCCGACCCGGGCCCTCAGCTCCCGGCGCGCACCGCGTCCACCCAGCGCGCGAGGTCCTGCTCGGCCAACTCCGGGTGGGCCAGCAGCCGTTCGCGCACCGCGCCGAGCACCGGACCGCCGCCCGCCAGCGCGAGGTCCTTGGCGGCCAGCCGCACCGGGAAGTCGGCGTCGACGGCCGTGGCCCGCGCCACCAGTCCCCCGAGCGGCCCGGCGGCGAGCACCCCGCCCGCCAACTCCTCGGGCAGACCGAGCGATCCGGCCAGCGCCAGCGCCTCGGCGACCACCGCCACTCCCCCGACGATCGCCCCGATCGCCACCAGCTTGAGCGCCGCGCCGGCCCCGGGACCGCCGCAGTCGACCACCCGGCCGAGCCGCTCCAGCACCGGCCGGACCCGCTCCACGTCCACCGGCCCGCCGCCCACCAGCACGGTCAGCCCGCCGGTCCCGGCCGGCCCGACGCTGCCCAGCACCGGAGCGTCCACCAGGCCCACACCGTCCGGAAGTTGCGCGCGCACCTCGGCCACCGCGGCGGGGCCCACCGAGGACATCTCCACCCACACGGTGCCGGGCGCCAGTTCGGCGGTGATCCGTCCCGCGACGGACGCCAGCGCCGCCGGGTCGGCCAGCATGGTGACCACGACGCCCGCGCCGCGCACCGCCACCGCCGGATCCGCGACCTCCACCAGCCCCTCCACCGGCTCCGGCACCCGGCCGGGCGTCCGGTTCCACACCGTCAACGGGTGGCCGCCGGAAGCGAGTCGGCGGGCCATCGGGAGCCCCATGCGACCGAGGCCCAGAAATGCGATCTTCTCCATGGCTCCACGCTAGGAACTGTCGAGCCAGGCGACAAGCGAATGTCCGGCATGGTACCCATGCGGAATGGACATGGCCTGGCTCGACGTCTTCCGCACCACCGCCCGGCTGGGCTCGTTCACCGCCGCCGGCGAGCAGCTGGGGTTCACCCAGTCCGCGATATCCCGTCAGATCGCGACCCTGGAAGCCGAGTTCGGCGTCCAGCTGTTCGACCGGCTGGCCCGCGGGGTGCGCCTCACCGAGCACGGCCGGATGCTGCTGCCGCACGCCGAGGCACTGCTGGACCGGCTGGACGGCACCCGCCGCGACCTCGCCGCGCTCACCGGCCTCGGCCTCGGCCGACTGCGGATCGGCGCCTTCGACAGCGCCAACGCCGCCCTCGTCCCGGCCGCGTTGGCGGCCTTCGGCACGGCGCATCCGGGGATCGGCATCTCCCTCGCCGAGGGCCTCTCGGCACAGCTGCTCGACCGGCTGCGGGACGGCGCGATCGACCTCGCGGTGGTCGCCGCCTACCCCGGGCACCCCTACGACACCGAGCTGTTCGACCTCCGCCCACTGGCCGAGGACCCGGTGCTGGTGGCCCTCCCCCCGGACCACCCGCTGGCCGGCCGGGAACGGCTGCGGCTCGTCGAACTCGCCGACGAGCCCTGGATCGCCGCCAGCAGCCGGGCCGAGTCCACCCTGCTCGCCGCCTGTGTCCGCAGTGGCTTCCAGCCCCGGATCGCCTACGAGGTCGGCGCCTGGACGGCGAAACTCGGCCTGGTCGCCGCCGGGTTCGGCGCCACCCTGATCCCCGCGCTGGCCGCCCGCGCCGCCCGTCCGGACATCGCGCTCGTCCCGCTCCACCCCGAGGACACGCCGGTCCGCCTCGTCCGTACCGCCACCCTCCGCGCCCACTCCGCGCCTCCCGCCGTCACCGCCTTCCTCCCCCACCTCGCCCGCGCGGCGGCCGCCCCGGTCCGGACCTGACTCCGGACCGGACCGGCCCCTCCGTGCTTTCACGACCGCCCCCGCCGCCGCGGCCCCGCCGGAGGGGCGACGGGGTCCGGGCGGCTCCCGGTCAGCAGGACGGACAGGGTCGCCGTGTGAGTCCGCAGCAGGCTGACGACCCGCCGGTCCCGCGGCGCCGCGAACCTCGGGCTGTACCGGCGTCGCTGCGGGGACGCCGAAGCGGCCGTCCTGCTCGGGCACGAAGCGGTCCGCGGGCTGAGCGACACGGTCGGCCCCGAGCATCCGACCACCCTGAACGCCACGGTCACCCTGGCCAACTCCTGCACCGCCACCGGGCACCACGAGTGGGCCGAGGAGCTGGGGCGGGCCGCCCTCCACCGGCTGTCCGAGCGGCTCGGGCACGAGCACCCGGACACGCCGGCCTGCCGGGCGAACCTGGCCGTCACCGTGCGCGACCTGGGACGGCACCACGAGGCCCGCGAGCTGCGGTCGGAGGCACTGGCCGCGATCATCCGTCTCCTGGGGGACGAGCACCCGCACGTACGGGATGCCCGCGCGTGGCGGCAGATCGACCGGGACCTCGAACCGCAGCCGTTCTGACGGGGCCGGGACCACCGGGCACGACGGACCGGGACCGCGCCCGGGACGAGCGGGACCGGCGTGGGCCCCGGCCCGGGACGCGGGCGGGACCGCCCCGGGCCCGAAGGGGGGCCGGGTGACGGCCGCTGCCCCAGGTGTTCGGGACAACGGGTGGCCGACCTTGGAGGTCACGCCCGGTCCACGCGCCGGGCGGCCCTATCGGCCCGAGCCCAGGGGAACCCCGTCATGACCGCACAGTCCGTCCTGTTCGCCACCCTTCTCGACGCCCGCCGCTCCGTCTGCCTGCCCGACCTGCTCCGTGCCCAGGCGGCCGCCCGCCCCGACGCCACGGCGGTCACCGCTCCGGCGGAGCCCGGCGCGGGCACCGGAACGGGCACCGGAACGGGCACCGGAACGGGCACCGGCACCGGCGCCCGGCTGAGCTTCCGCGAGCTCGCCGACGCCGCCGACGCGCTCGCCGCGCACCTGCACCGGCTGGGCGTGGCCGCCGACGACTGCGTCGGCCTCTGCACCGAGCCGTCCCTGGCGCTGATGACCGGTGCCTGGGGCATCCTGCACGCGGGCGCCGCGTACCTGCCGCTCTCCCCCGAGTACCCGGAGGAGCGGCTCCGCTGGATGATCGAGTCCAGCGGGACCAGGGTGGTCGTCGCCCAGGAGCACCTGCGGTCCCGGCTGGCCGAGCTGGTCCCGGCCGGCACCCGGATCGTCACCGCCGCCGACCTCCCGGACCGGGACGCACCGCCGGAGCCGGGCGGGAGCACCCACATCCCGCACCAGGCCCACGCCCCGGCCGGCCCCGCCCCCGAGTCGCTGGCCTACGTCATCCACACCTCCGGCAGCACCGGCCGCCCCAAGGGCGTGATGATCGAGCACCACAGCATCGTGTCGCAGCTGCGCTGGCTGGCCGACGCCGGCCATCTGGGCCCGGACACCACCGTGCTGCAGAAGACGCCGATGAGCTTCGACGCGGCGCAGTGGGAGATCCTCGCGCCCGCCGCCGGCGCGCGGGTGGTGATGGGCGCGCCCGGCGTCTACCGGGACCCGGAGGCCCTGATCGACACCGTGCTCGCGCACGGCGTGACCACCCTCCAGTGCGTGCCGACCCTGCTCCAGGCCCTGCTCGACACCGAGCGGCTGGCCGACTGCACCGGTCTGCGCGGGCTGTACTCCGGCGGCGAGGCGCTCTCGGTCCGGCTGGCCCGGGCGCTGACGGCGGCGCTGCCGGGCGCGGAGCTGGTCAATCTGTACGGCCCGACCGAGTGCACCATCAACGCGACCGCCCACCGGATCGACCCGGAGACGCTCGTCGACGGCGCCGGTTCGGTGCCGATCGGCGTGCCGGTGGACCGCACCCGCTGCTTCGTCCTGGACGAGGAGCTGGCGCCGGTGGAGGTCGGCGCGACCGGTGAGCTGTACATCGGCGGTGTCCAGCTGGCCCGCGGCTACCTCGACCGGCCGGACCTGACGGCGGAGCGCTTCGTCGCCTCGCCGTACCTGCCGGGCGAGCGGCTGTACCGCACCGGCGACCTCGCCGAGTGGAACCCGGACGGCACCCTGCAGTGCGCCGGCCGGGTGGACAACCAGGTCAAGCTGCGCGGCTACCGGGTCGAGCTGGACGAGATCGCGCTCGCCGTCGAGGAGCACCCCTGGGTGCGCCGGGCCGCCGCGGTGGTCACCGACGACCCGCGGACGGGCCACCGCAACCTGGTGGCCTGTGTGGAGCTGAACCCCAAGGAGGCCGCCCTGATGGACCAGGGCAACCACGGCGGCCACCACCGGTCCAAGGCGAGCAAGCTCCAGGTCCGGGCCCAGCTGTCCAACCCGGGGCTGCGCGGACCGGCCGAGCTGGCCGGCCGGCCGGTGGTCGAACTGCCGGGGCGCCGGGAGACCGGCCGGCAGCGGCGGGAGACCTTCGCCCGCAAGACCTACCGGTTCTTCGAGGGCGGCCCGGTCACCCGGGAGGACCTGCTGGCGCTGCTCGCCCCGCCGCGCCCGGCCACCGCGCCGAGCCGCCCGGCCGCCACCACCGCAACCGCAGCCGCAGCCGCAGCCGCAGCCGCAGCCGCCGTCACCCTGGCCGAACTCGGCCCGGTGCTGCGCTGGTTCGGCCAGTTCCACAGCCCCGAGCGGCTGCTGCCGAAGTACGCCTACGCCTCCCCCGGCGCCCTGTACGCCACCCAGCTGTACCTGGAGACGGACGGCTCGCACGGCCTCGCCGCGGGCGTGCACTACTACCACCCGGTCGACCACACCCTGGTCCGGGTCGGCGACCGGGCCGCCGGGGGCGCGCCGCTCGCACTGCACTTCCTCGGCCGGCGCGGCGCCGTCGAGCCGGTGTACCGCAACAACATCCGGGAGGTGCTGGAGTTCGAGACCGGCCACATGCTGGGCGTGCTGGAGGAGGTGCTGCCGGAGTACGGGCTGGCGGTGCGTCCGCTGGGCCACGAGCCCTCCGTCCAGCGGCGGCTGGACGTCGCCGAGGAGGACTACTACCTGGGCAGCTTCGCGATCGTCCCGGAGGACGGACGGCCGCGCCGGGAGGACACCGAGCTGTTCGTCCAGGCCCACCCGGGCGGGGTCGACGGCCTGCCGGCCGGCCTGTACCGGTACGAGGGCGGCGAACTGACCAGGATCTCCGCCGAGGTGGTGGAGTCCCGGCACGTCATCGCGATCAACCAGCAGGTCTACCGGCGGGCGGGCTTCGGCATCACCGCGGTGAGCCGGGCCGCCGAACCGTGGCTGGAGTACATCGGCCTGGGCGTCCGGCTGCACCGGCTGCAGCGCAACGCGCTCGGCTTCGGGTTCATGTCCTCGGGCTACAGCTCGAAGAGCGGTCACCCGCTGCCCTCCGCCCGGCGGATCGACGCGGTGCTGGCCGGGTGCGGCATCGCCGGCGGCCCGTCGTACTTCTTCCTCGGCGGCCGGGTGAGCGAGGAGCAGATCCGCAGCGAGGGCATGCGGGAGGACGCCGTGCACATGCGCGGCCCGGCGGAGCTGATCAGGGACGAGCTGGTGACCCTGCTGCCGGACTACATGGTCCCCAACCGGGTGCTGGTGCTGGACGAGCTGCCGCTGACCGCCAACGGCAAGGTGGACGCCAAGGCGCTGGCGGCCGCCGAGCAGGTCAGGGACGCCGCCACCGGTGCGCCGTTCGTGGCGCCGGCGACGCCGACCGAGCGGCGGCTGGCCGGGCTCTGGGCCGCAGCGCTGAAGTACGGGACCGTCTCCACGGCGGACGAGTTCTTCGCGGCGGGCGGCAACTCGCTGATCGCGGTGGCGCTGGTCAACCGGGTGAACCGGGAGTTCGGCACCCGGCTCCCGCTCCAGGTGCTGTTCGAGTGCCCCCGGCTCGCCGATCTGGCGGCCAGGATCGACACCGCCGCGGCCGACGGCGCGGGAGGTGACGGCGCCCCGAAGGCCGGGGAACCGGCCTCCCGACTGGTGCCGCTGCACCGCGACGGCACCGGCGACCCGGTGTTCTGCTGGCCCGGACTGGGCGGCTACCCGATGAACCTGCGTCCGCTCGCCGGGCGTTCGGGCCGGCCGTTCTACGGCGTCCAGGCGTACGGCATCAACGCCGGGGAGACGCCGTACCCGACGATCCGGGAGATGGCGGCGGCCGACCTGGCGCAGATCCGGGCGGTCCGGCCGGAGGGCCCCTACACCCTGTGGGGGTACTCCTTCGGCGCCCGGGTGGCCTTCGAGGCGGCCTGGCAGCTGGAGCGGGCCGGGGAGCGGGTGGCCGCGCTGATGCTGATCTGCCCCGGCAACCCGGAGCTGCGGCGGTCGGACGGGGAGCGGTACGGACGCGAGTCCTCCTACCGCAACCCGGCGTACCTGACCATCCTCCACTCGGTGTTCGCGGGCTCGGTCAGCGGTCCCGGGCTGGCCGAGTGCCTCGCCGAGGTGCGGGACGAGGACGGCTTCGCCGCCTTCGTGCACCGGAAGCTGCCGGAGCTCGACGAGGAGCTGATCCGCCGGGTGGCCCGGATCGTCGGGGAGACCTACGAGTTCGAGTACACCTTCCGCGAGCTGGCGGAGCGGCGGCTGTCGGCCCCGGTGACCGTCTTCAAGGCCACCGGTGACGACTACTCCTTCATCGAGGGCAGCTCCGGCTGGTCGGCGGCCGCCCCGGCCACGGTCCGGCTGGCCGGGGACCACTACGGCGTGCTGCGGGAGCAGGGCGTGGACGAACTGGCGGCCGCGATCGCCGCCGCCACGGACGGGGGCCGGGGCGGGAGCGGGGCCGGGGGCGGGAGCATCTCCTGACCCCGTGACCGGCGGCGCCCGGGGACCGTCGGAACCGGTCCCCGGGCGCCGCCGCGCCGTCACCGGCGGGTGAGACCCGCCGGCGGCGCGTCGGGGGAACGCCGGACGATCCGCCCCCTCACCCCCACCACTGCTCGGGGACTCCGGCCGGCTCCCGCCCGCCCTCGCCCGGGGCGTCGGGAGCGGCGACCCGGACCGGCCGGGAGGCGGTGACGAGCAGTCCGTCCGGGCCGGCCGGCGCGACCCGGTAGCCGGACTCGCGCAGTACGGCGGCGACCGCGCCGGTCACCGCGGCCCGGATGCCCTCGGCGGGCGGCGGCTGGTCGGCCGCCTGCTCGGCGGGCGGCCAGTCGATCAGCACCCCGTGCGGGCCATGGCCGATCCGCAGCCCGGAGGGCCAGCGGTCGATGTCGAAGCCGGCCCGGGCCAGGTCGGCTGTCACGTCCTCGAAGAGTTCCCGGTGATCCACCATTGGCGCAGCGTAGGCCCGGTCCCGCGCCCTCCCCGGGCACGGCGCGCGCCAGAACGTCCCGGCGCGTCGTCAACAGCACCCGAGCGCAGCATCGGAGCCGGAGCGGAGGGCGCCGGCGGACACCCCGTCACAGCCCCGGCACGGCCCCCGCACGGCCCCGGGACCCCCCGGACGGGCCGACACGAGCGGCCGGACGGGCCGATGGACGTGCACAGTCGGCGCGCTCCCGACAGCATGACAGAGTAAGCGCTCCATCACTTTGAGCAACGGGGGCGGCGGGTCGCCGGATCCGCGCGCCGGACTGCCCGGCTCCCCCGTATCGAGAGGTCCGATGATCACATCACTCCACCGGCCGGCCGTGACGCGGCCGGGCGCCCAGGACATGCCGCGGCGGACACCGGGGAGCCCGTCGTGAGAGCCGACCAGCAGTCGACCCCGGGGCCGATCACCAGCACCCGCGCGGCGCCCGCCAACAAGGTGGAGGCGCTCGTCGACTGGGCCGACGGACGGCTCGGAATCTACGGCCTGTCCAAGTCCAATCTGCGCAAGATCTTCCCGGACCACTGGTCCTTCATGCTGGGCGAGATCTGCCTCTACACCTTCGTCATCATCATCCTGACCGGCGTCTACCTGACGCTCTTCTTCATCCCGTCGATGGGCGAGGTGACGTACGCGGGCAAATACGTGCCGCTCGAGGGCGTCCCGATGTCCGAGGCCTTCGCCTCGACGATGCGGATCAGCTTCGACATCCGCGGCGGCCTGCTGATCCGCCAGATCCACCACTGGGCCGCGATCGTCTTCGTGGCCGCGATGTTCGTGCACATGATGCGGGTCTTCTTCACCGGCGCGTTCCGCAAGCCGCGCGAGGTCAACTGGCTGTTCGGCGCGGGCCTGCTGATCCTCGGCATGTTCGACGGCTTCATGGGCTACTCGCTGCCCGACGACCTGCTCTCCGGCACCGGCATCCGGTTCATGGAGGGCGCGATCCTCGCCGTGCCGATCGTCGGCACGTACCTGATGTTCTTCATCTTCGGGAGCCAGTTCCCCGGCCACGACATCGTGCCGCGACTGTTCACCGTGCACGTGCTGCTGATCCCGGGCATCATGCTCGGGCTGCTGGTGGCGCACCTGATCCTGGTCTTCTACCACAAGCACACCCAGTTCGCCGGGCCCGGCCGGACCAACGACAACGTGGTCGGCATGCCGCTGATGCCGGTCTACATGGCCAAGGCGGGCGGCTTCTTCTTCCTGGTGTTCGGCGTGGTGTCCGCGATGGCCGCGATCGCCACGGTGAACCCGATCTGGTTGTACGGCCCGTACCGCCCGGACCAGGTGTCCACGGACGCCCAGCCGGACTGGTACATGGGCTTCTCCGAGGGCCTGATCCGGATCATGCCGGGCTGGGAGATCAGCCTGTGGGGCCACACCCTCAACATGGGTGTGTTCGTGCCGCTGATGATCTTCCCGCTGGTGCTGGTGGCGATCTGGTCCTACCCGTTCCTGGAGGCCTGGATCACCGGGGACCGGGGCGAGCACCACATCGCCGACCGGCCCCGCAACGCGCCGGTGCGCACCGCGTTCGGCGCCGCCTGGATCAGCCTCTACCTGGTCCTGCTCGCCGCCGGCGGCAACGACCTGATCGCCACCCACTTCCACCTGTCGATCAACTCGATCACCAACGCCACGCGGATCGGCTTCTTCGTCGCCCCGGTGATCGTCTTCGTGATCACCAAGCGCTGGTGCCTGGGCCTCCAGCGCCGGGACAAGGAGAAGGTGCTGCACGGACGCGAGACCGGCGTCATCAAGCGGCTGCAGCACGGCGAGTTCATCGAGGTGCACGCGGCGCTCCCGCCGGAGCGGCTGCACACGCTGACCGCGCACGACCAGCCGCAGCCGTTCGAGCTGCCGGCCGAGGTGGACGAGAACGGCGTGGCCCGCAAGGCCGGGCTGCTGGCCCGCACCCGGGCCAAGCTTGCCCGCGGCTTCTACGGCGAGGGCAGCCAGATCGCCAAGCCGACGGCCGAGGAGCACCAGGAGATCAGCAGCGGCCACGGCCACCACTGATCCCGTCCGCCCCGCCGTCCGCGGACCGCACGACCGGGCCCGCCGCACACCCCCTGGTGTGCGGCGGGCCCGGTCGTACCGGCGGTCCGTCAGCCGTGCCGCGGGCGGCCGGTCAGCCGTGCAGGGCGACCGGGACGACGGCGAGCAGGGCGACCGCGACCGCCACCGAGAGGCACACGGCCGCCCAGCGGGCGCAGATCCGGCGGCACTCGGCACGGTAGCGGGCGGCCAGCGCGCGGCAGCGGCCCACCGCGCGGTCGACGACCTCCTCCGCGTACCGGAGGCGGTCGTCGGTGTACGCCTGCTCCAGGGCCTCCCGGTCGTCCGGCCCGAGCCAGGGGAAGCGGTCGGCGAAGGCCCGGGCGTCCCGCTGGGCGGCCGCGACCTCCGCCTCCCAGGCGAGGTAGCCCTCCAGCCTGGCGATCTCCAGGCCGGGGTCCACCGCCGGCCGGTCCGCGCGCGGGCCGGGCGGGCGTCCGGTCCGCTTTGCCTCCGGCCGGGCGCCCCGTGCCTTCGACGGACGCTGTCTGCCACCCATGACCGCTCCTTCTCCTGTGCTGTCCCGTGCTGTCCGGTGCTGCCGTCCTCCACCCCCTGGTGGATCGCTCCGCGATCACGCAATCACTATCAGTGACCGGACGGACGGGAAGCCCCGACTCGCCGGGCCGCCCGGACCGCACCCGGCGCGCGGGCGCCGCCGCGCGCCGGGGCGACTCCGGCGCACCACGGCACGCAGGCGCGCCCGGCGCCTCCGCCGTGACGCCGTGGACACGCTCCGCACACAGCCGTGTACCATCGGCGATCGGTACGGCGCCCCGCCGCGCGCCGACCCGGCCCGCCCCGGCCCCCGCCCGGGGTGCGAACCAGGAGGTCAGCCATGCCGGATGCCGGTCGGTTCAGCGATGTGGGCGAGCAGGGCTCGCGCGCGGTCATGGAGGCCGCGGCCGCCCTGGAGCAGGAGCTGTCCGCCGGGATCGCCGACGCCAAGGCGGCGACCGCCCGGCTGACCGGCGAGCACCGGGTCGACCAGGAGGAGTTCGACCGGCTGGTGGGCCGGGTCTCGGAGAACACCCACCAGCTGATCGACGCGGTGAGCGAGCGGGTCCTCGCCAACACCACCGGCGAGGTGTCCGAGCAGGCCCAGCGGCTCGCGGCCAACGCCCACGACGTCCTCGACCTGCTGCTCGGCCTGAGCTCGCTCGCCCCCGGCCTCGCCAACCAGGGCCTGCGGAACGCCTTCGGGCCGCAGGGCGACCCGCGCGCCGCCGACGGCCGCGACGGCGCGGGACCGGACGAGCGGCCCCGGGGGTGACCACGGCGGCCGGACGCCCCGCCGTCGGCGCGCCGCTGGTCGAGCGCGTCCTGGCCCGGTACCGCGAGCGCACCCTCGCCGAACTCCTGCGCCACATCCCCGAGCAGAGCCCGCCCTACCTCTACGACCTGGCCGCCGACTACCCGACCCGCCCCTGCAAGGGCCTGCGGGCCGCGCTCTGCCTGGCCACCTGCGCCGCGTTCGGCGGCAGCCCCGGGCGGGCCCTGAACCCGGCCGTCACCGTGGAGCTGTTCCACAACGCCTTCCTCGTCCACGACGACATCCAGGACGGCAGCGAACTGCGCCGGGGCGAGCCCACGCTGCCCGCCCGGTACGGCGTGGAGGTCGCGCTGAACGTCGGCAACGCGACCAACCTGCTCGGTCTGCGCCGGGTGATGGCCAACCGGCGGGCGCTCGGCGGGGAACTGGCCTGGCGGCTGTTCGAGGAGACCGAGCTGATGTGCCGCCAGTCCCTGGAGGGGCAGGCGATGGAGATCGCCTGGATCCGGGACAACGCCTGCGGGCTGACCAGCGCCGACTACTACCGGATGTGCCTGAAGAAGACCTCCTGGTACACCTTCCTCTACCCGTGCCGCTCCGGCCTGCTGGTCGCCGAGGGGGCGGGTGCGGACGCCGCCCGGCTGGACCGGTTCGGCTGGTACCTCGGCGCCGCCTTCCAGATCCAGGACGACGTGCTCAACCTGGTCGGGGAGGCCGAGGAGTACGGCAAGGAGATCGCCGGGGACCTCTGGGAGGGCAAGCGGACGCTGATGCTCATCCAGCTGCTGGAGCGCGCCACCCCGGCCGAACGCGCCCGCGTGGTGCGGCATCTGAGCCTCACCCGGTCCCAGCGCGGCCCCGGGGCGGCCGAGGACGTGGCCTGGCTGCTCGACCGGATGACGGCCTACGACTGCGTCGCGCACGCCCGGGAGGCGGCGGCCGGACTGGTCGCGGCCGCCGCACGGGAGATCGAGGCCGTACTGGCCGCGGCCCCGGCCCCGACCGCGGTGGACGGCCCGGGCGACGGGGGCGAGGACGCCGAGGAGGCCGCCGAGGCCCGCGCGTTCCTGCTGGCGCTGCCCGACTTCGTGGTGGCCCGGGGCCGCTGACCGGTTCCCCGACGCCCGTTCGCCGCCCCCCGTTCACCGGGCCCGGCCCGCCCCTTCCCCCCGGCCCCGTTCGCCCCTGGGCGTTGTCACCCCGTGTGCGTAAGATCCGGAACGTCGGTCCCGGACGGCGGGAACCGGCCGCGCGACGCCCCGCGTCACCGGGGGTGACGTCGCACGGGTCGAGGTGGGGGTGGGGTGGCCGATGTCCGTACGATCGGGGCTGCGGGAACTCGAGAGGCTCGCCGGGCGGCTGCCGGCCGGGGCGGAACTCTACCGGCTGCGGCCGGACGGCCGAGTGCTGCTCGCGGACCGGGACGGCGCACGGGAGTTGGGCCCGGAGGCCCCGCACGGGCCGGCCGGCGAGGAACTGCTGCGGTTCATCGACGAGGGCCAGTTCGCCCACTACCTGGTGGGCGACGCCAAGACGTCGCCGGAGCGGCCGTCGAACGCCACCTACAAACTCGGCATCGTCGCCCCCCGCAGCGCCTTCACCCCGCACGCGCACGGCGGCGAGCACCTGGTGCTCAGCCTCGGCCACGCCGCCTGCGGGCTGTACGACGCCGAGCGGCGCCGGGTGGTGGAGGTGCCGCTGACCCCGGGGCTGCTGATACGGATACCCGAGCTGATGCCGCACTCCTTCGCCAACCGGGGCCGCGAGCCGCTCAACATCCTGGCCGCCAACACCGGCTACGGCATCGACCACGAGGACTACGCGATCACCGCCGCCGAGGCCGAGCGCCGGTCGGAGACCGAACTCGCCGAGGCGCTGCGGGCGGTGGAGCGCGGGCAGCGGATCGGCACGGTCAGCCGGCGGGAACGGCTGGCGGCCGGGTTGCGGCGACTGGCGGCCACGCTGGAGGAGTCCACGCGATGAAGTGCCCGCGCTGCGAGACCGAGCTGCCCGGGAAGGCCCGCACCGGCCGCACCTGCTGGAAGTGCCAGCAGCGGTTCGCGCTGGAGCCGAAGTACACCCGGGGGCTGCACGACCTGCGGCTGCGCCGCACCGTCGAGCGGCTGGGCGACGGCGGCCGGGTCGTCCTGACGGTCCAGCAGCTCCGCTGGGCGCACCACGAACGCGGGCAGCCGCCGCTCCGGCCCCACAAGGACCCGCCCGGCCGGCCGGCCGAGCCCCGGTTCGAGGGCGTCGGTGTGCTCGCCTTCTGCCTCGGCATGGGCACCGGGCTGGTCACCGTCGCCTACTTACTGGTCACCCGGCTGCCGGCCGCGATCATGCTGGCGGCCGTGGCCGGGTTCTTCGGCCTGGCGCTGCTCGGGGCGATGGCGAAGGACGCGGTCCGGCTGCTGCGGCGCAAGCGGATCAGGGCCCGGTGGGAGCTGGCCGAGCGGCAGTGGCAGCTGCGGCGCGAACTGCTGCGGCGGCAGGAGGCGGCCTGGACCACGCCGCTGGACAACCGCCCCGACTGGACCGACGCGGAGTTCCGGAGCAAGGTCCTGAACCCCTGGCACGAGGTCTACGGCGGCCTCCCCGACGGGGTGGTCGAGGACGCCGCGGTCCCGCCCTCGGCCTCGGTCGGGCCGCCGGTGCTCGCGGTGCTCTGCCCGGACCGGACGGTCACCGCCTTCCTGCACGCCAACACCTTCGCGGTGCGCTACCGGGCGGTGATCGTCGGCTCGGTGGCGGAGCTGCCGGACGACCTGCCCGTGATCGTGCTGCACGACGCCTCCCCGCAGGGCCTCCTGCTGGTCCGCGAGGCCAGGGCCGCGCGGCCGGCCGTCCCGGTGGTGGACGCCGGACTGTCGCCCCGCACCGCGGTGGCGGCCTGGGATCGGGCCGTCCACCTGTACGAGCACCAGGAACGCGAGGCCCTGGAGGGCGTGCTGGCGCGGCTGCCGGGGCTCTCCGACCGGGAGCGCCTCTGGCTCGGCAAGGGGCTGTGGAGCCCGCTGGTGGCGGTGCCGCCCAAGCGGCTGCTGACGATGGCCGAACGGGCCGCCGAGCGGGCGCTGCACGGAAATGTCGGATTCCTCAGCTGGCCGGTGCCGGAGGTACCGCGATGATCTGCCCGCACTGCTCGAAGGACCTCATCCAGCGTCAGCGGACCGGGCGCCGCTGCACCTACTGCCGCGAGGAGTTCGCGCTCGACCCCAAGATCGACGGCGCCGGGCTGCACGACCTGCGGATCCGCAAGGCCGTCGGGAAGCTCTCCGACGGGGGCCGGCTGGTCGTCACCGCCGGGCAGCTGAACCACTCCCTCCAGCACCGGGGGCGCCCGCCGCAGAAGTACCGGGGCGACAAGGCCGTCGCGGGCGGACTGTTCGTCCCCGGGGGCATCCTGACCCTGATCGGCCTCGGCACGATCCTCACCCCGTTCGGCCCGTGGCTGCTGCTGCCGGCCGTCCTGCTGATCGGCTTCGCCATCCGCCAGTGGATGCTGTCGGACGTCCCCGCACCGGACGAGTCGGTCCACTCCCGCTGGACGGAGGACGAGTTCCGCAGCACCGTGCTGGACCGGTGGCGGACCACCTACGGCTCGCTGCCGCCGGGGCTGGTGGACGACGGGCTGGTCCGGGCCGGACCGCCACCCGCCCACCCGGCCTTCGTGCTGCTCTGCCCGGACCGGACGGTCATCGCCTTCCTGCACGCCAACCGCTACCCCGAACGGCACCGCGCGCTGCTGGTGCGGGACCTGCGCGAGGTCCCGGCCGGACTGCCGCTGGTGGTGCTGCACGACGCCTCGCCCCAGGGCCACCTGCTGGCCGCCGACGCGCGCGCCGCCCGCCCCGGCCCGCGGGTGCTGGACGCCGGGCTGTCGGTGCGCACCGTGCTGGTCGACCAGACCAAGTACACGCTGCTGCGCGACCTGTACCGCCCGGAGGAGCTCTACCTGCGCCTGCAGCGGTCGGTTCCCGAGCTGACCGGCAGCCAGCGGGAGTGGTTCGCCGAGGGCTGGTGGACCCCGCTCGCCGCGCTGGCCCCGAAACGGCTGCTGGCGATCGCCGACCGGGCCGCCGAGCGGATCACCGCGCCGCCGACGGCCGGGGCCCCGGCCGCCCGACGGACCGGACCGGTGCGCTCCCCGGCGGCGGGCCGGCCGGAGAACCCGCTGGAGACCCGCCGCCGGGCGCTCGCCGTCGGCTTCATGAGCTGGCCCGAACCCGGGGCGGACGGCGCGCCCGGCGGCGCCGGCGGGGCCCGACCGGACGGCCCGGGACTCGGCAAGGGCCCCGCGTGAGCGCGGGGACGACGAAAGGCAGGAACCCATGACGCTGCGTCCGCTGCTGGACGGCGCGCTGACCGTCGCCGCCGGCCGGGCCGGGGCGCCCGGCGGGCTGCGGTACACCGAGCGGCAGCTCTACTACGAGCTGTGCCGGGTGCTCCAGCCGCTGCACGCCGGGCCGCGCCGGATCCCGTACACCCTGGCACCGCCCGTCCGGTACGCCCGGTTCGCCGCCGCGCTGGCCGCGCGCCGGGACGAGCTGCCCGGTCTGCTGCCGCCGGCCGCGCCCCGGCCGGCCGGCCCCCGCGCAGCCGTCGCCGAGGAGCCCGACCTCTACGACTACGGGCTGCCCCGGCTGCTGGTCTGCCAGAGCCGGGAGATCACCGCGATGCTGATCGCCAACGACCTGCACCTGGAGGCCGCCTGCCCGGTGCTCCCGGGGGACGAACTGCCGCTGGACGAGCGGCTGGTGGGCGCGCTGGAGCGGGCCGGGGGCGCCGTGGTGCACGTGCTGCACGACGCCAGCCCGTCCGGGCTCGCCTGCTTCGAGCAGGTCCGGGCCGCGTACGGATCGACGGCCGGTCCGGACGGGGCCGGGCCGGCGGGCGTCCGGGTCCGCTCGATGGGCCTGGTGCCCCGGCATGCCAACACCCTGCACCTGACCTCCGGACGCGGCCCGCACGGCCACCGGGGACCGCTGCCCGCCGGGCTGCGCCCCGAGGAGCGGGCCTGGCTGGGCAGCGGCCGGACCATCGAACTGGCCGCCGTCCCGCCGGCCCGGCTGCTGCACACCGTGATCCGCCAGCTGCGCGGCGGCGGGACGGCCGGTCCGCGCCGCACCCCGCTGCACCGGCGGGTCCGTGCCGTGCGCGGCAGCGGCTTCCTCAGCTGGCCGGCCGGCTGAACCCCGCTCCGCTCCGCTCCCCGATCCGTACGCACCGTCCGACCCGTCCGACCTGTCCGACCTGTCCGAGTCTGTGAGGACCCCGCACCCATGAGCAACGCACGCCATCTCGGCTACCGCGACGAACTGCTGGCGGACGGCCAAGTCCACCGCCGGTACGAGGACGGCCGCAGCGAGTGGCGCCGGCGCGGCACCGACCGGCAGATCCACTGGCACGACAGCCTCGGCCGCTCCGGCACCGACGAGCCGCTCGGCCGCGACCTGGTCAAACGGCGGTACGCGGACGGCACCGCCGAGTACGGCCGCGACCTCGGCTACGGCCGCACCGTGTGGGGCAGCGGCCGGCTGGTCACCCTCAACCGCAGCTCCTTCGGCGGACGGCTCGGGGTGGTGGTCGGTGCCCTCGGGGTGGCGGGCGTCGCCGCGATCACCGCCGCCCAACTGCCGCCCATGGTCCTGTCCGAGGCCGAGGAGGAGGAGCTGCGCCAGCAGGCCCGCCAGCAGGCCTCCTCCTCCGGCGGCGGTGACGGCGGAGGAGGAAGCGGTGGCAGCGGCGACATATCGGTGGACGGCGACGGGTCCGGGGACCAGCACGGGGACCCGGGCACCACCGAGGACTTCGGCGACTGGGGCGACTCCGACGACGGCTGGGACGGCGACGACTTCGGCTGAGCCGCCGCTCCCGGCCGCAACCGGCCGCCACCCGGCCACCCCGCCGGCCGCCCGCGGACACCCCGCGGGCCGCCGTCCGACGAAAGGCACCGCTCCACCATGCCCCGCTGCTGCGCCCTCGCCGGCCCCGACGCCGACCGGGCCCGCGCCCACCTCGCCGCACTCACCGGCGGCACCGCGCCGAACGGCGCCCGGGCCGCCCTCCTCCCCGCCGAACCCGGCTTCGCCACCGGCCCGTTCACCGTCGACGGCCGCACCGCCGTCGGCGAGGTGACCCTGCACAACCGGCCCGAGCTGCTCGCCGCCCTCGCCGCGGCCGGCTCCCCCGTACCCGCCGACCTGCCGGACGGCGAACTGCTGCTGCGGCTGTGGCTGCGGCTCGGCACGGACGGCCTGCGGCAGGCCGACGGGATGTTCGCGCTCGCCGTCGTGGACGGCGCCGACCTGGTCCTGATCCGCGACCACGCGGGCGCCCGCACCCTGTTCCACGCCCGCGCCGACGGCTGCTGGGCCGCGTCCACCTCGCTCCGCGCCCTGCGCCACTGGCCCGCGCTCGGCACCGGCCTCGACCTGGCCGCCGTCCGCTCCTTCCTCACCTTCGCCTACCTTCCCGGCGAGGAGACCCTGCTGCGCGGCGTGCACGAGGCGCTGCCCGGCCGGGTGCTGCGGCTCGCCGCCGACGGCAGCACCCGCGAGGAACCGTTCTGGGAACCCACCGAGCGCCTGCCCGAGGGCGGGGCCCCGCCCGCCGAGGAGTACGCCCGGGAGCTGCGCGCCCTGCTCGAAGGGGCCACCGCGCGCAGGCTGCCGGCCGGCGGCCCGGTCGGTGTACTGCTGTCCGGCGGCGTCGACAGCTCCCTGGTCACCGCGCTCGCCGCACGGCTGCACGACCACCCGGTGCACACCTACTCGATCAGCTTCGGCGACCGGCTGCCCAACGAGCTGGGGTACTCCGGACTGGTCGCCGACCACTGCGGCACCCGGCACCGGATCCTCACCGTCTCCGGCGAGGAGGTCGCCGCCCGGCTCGCCGACACCGTCGCCCTGCTCGACAGCCCGGTCGGCGACCCGCTGACCGTGCCCAATCTGATGCTCGCCGAGGCCGTCGCCGCCGACGGGATCACCGTCTCGCTCAACGGCGAGGGCGGCGACCCGGTGTACGGCGGCCCGAAGAACCTGCCGATGCTGGTCCACGAGATGCACCGCGACAACCCCGCGCCCGAGGTGCGGGCCGAGGCCTATCTGCGCTCCTACCGCAAGTGCTACGAGGACCTGCCGCTGCTGCTCACCGGCGAGACCCTGCGGGCGCTGGCCGACGAACCGCAACCGCGCCGCTTCGTCGCCCCGTACCTCTCCCCCGGGCCGATGCACTCGCTGCTCAACCAACTGCTGCACTGCAACCTCCGGACCAAGGGCGCCCACCACATCCTCACCAAGGTCGAGCGGCTCACCGCCTCGCGCGGGGTGCAGGGCCGCTCGCCGCTGTTCGACCGGCAGGTCGTCGACCACGCCTTCGCCACCCCGCCGACCCTCAAGCTGCGCGGCACGGTGGAGAAGTGGATCCTCAAGGAGGCCGTCCGCGACCTGCTGCCGGGCGCGGTCGTGGACCGGCCGAAGAGCGGCATGCGGGTGCCGGTCCAGCAGTGGCTGCACGGGCCGCTGCGCGACCTGTCCGCCGAACTGCTGCTCGGACGCACCGCGCGCGAGCGCGGCCTGGTGCGGCCGGACACCGTGCGCACCTGGATGCGCCGGGAGGGCACCCTGCTGCCGCGCCAGGGCGGGAAGCTCTGGCTGGTGCTCACCCTCGAACTCTGGCTGCGCGCCTACGACCTGTGACCCCGGTCGAGCCCCGTTCCGACACGGTCCCGTTTTCCCCGAGCTGTCCACCGTTCCCACTGACCCGGCCCGGAGGCCCCGTCATGGCACCGTCCACCGTTTCCGCCGCCCCCGAACTCCACCTGACCGACCCGCGCACCGGCCACACCCGGGGCACCCTCGTCCCGGCGCGCGCCGGACAGGTCGCCGAGACCGTGGCCCGCGCCCGGGCCGCCGGGCCGCGCTGGCGCGCGCTCACCCCGCGCGAGCGCGAGCGCCGCCTCGACGCGCTGGCCGACCTGATCGAGCGGCACCTCACCGAGTACACGGTGCTGGAGCAGGCCGGCACCGGGAAGCCCGAGGCCGAGGCCGCCGGCGAGGTCCGCGAGGTCGCCGACCTGTTCCGCTTCTACGCGGGGGCCGCCCGCACCGGCACCGCCCCCGCCGCCGGCCGCTACCTGCCGGGGCACGAGAGCTGGGTGCGCTGGGAGCCGGTCGGGGTGGTCGCGGCCGTCGTCCCGTGGAACTACCCGCTGCTGATGGCCGCCTGGCGCTGCGCCCCGGCCCTCGCCGCCGGGAACACCGTGGTGCTCAAGCCCGCCGAGACCACCCCCGACTCAGCGGCACTGCTCGCCGCCCACGCCGCCGAGGCGCTCGGCGAGGACGTGCTGACCGCCCTGGCCGGCGACCGCGAGAGCGGCCGGCTGCTGGTCGCCGCCGAGGTGGACCTGATCGCCTTCACCGGCAGCGCCGCCGCCGGCGCCGACATCGCCGCCCGGGCCGGCCACCGCCGGGTCAGCCTGGAACTCGGCGGCAACAGCCCGGTCCTCGTACTGCCCGACGCGCCCGGCCACACCTGGTCCGCGCTCGCCGCCGCGTGCACCTACAACGCCGGCCAGAGCTGCGCCGCGCCCGCCCGGGTGATCACCCTCACCGAGAACTACGAGCGGACCGTCACCGCCCTCGCCGCCGCGCTCGGTGCCCGTGAGGCGGGCCGCGACTTCGGCCCGCTCAACAACCCCGACCAGGCCGCCCGGTACGACAAGCTGCTCGCCGCCTCCGCCGCCGGGCGCTCACTGCCCGCGCCCGGCCGCGGTGACGGCCTCTGGCGTCCCGCCCGGCTGCTCGCCGACCTCCCGGACGACGACCCGGCGGTGGTGGAGGAGGTGTTCGGTCCGCTGCTGACCGTCCAGCACGCCCCCACCGTCGAGGCCGCGCTCGCGCTCGCCAACGGGGTGCCGCAGGCCCTCGCCGCCAGCGTCTGGACCGCCGACCTGTCGACCGCCCTGGACCTGACCGCCCGGCTGGACGCGGGCGAGACCTGGATCAACTGCCATCTCGCCCAGAGCGCGGAGCTCCCGCACAGCGGCCGGGGCACCTCCGGCCAGGGCATCGACCTGTCCACCCTCGCCCTGCACGAGTACCAGCGCCCCAAGACGGTGACCGCCCGCCTCCGCGGCGGCGCCTGAGCCCGGTGGGCCGCCCGCATGCGGGCGGCCCACCGGGGGCCGACGGCCAGGGGGCTCAGGCGAAGGCGCCGGGGCGGCCGAGGGCGACCAGGCGGTGGTCCTTGGTGCCGATGAAGATGCGCCCCTTGTCGGTGGCGGGCACCGAGAACTTGCTCACCGTGCCGATCGGGACGGAGCGGCGCAGCTTGAGCGTGCCGTCGACCGGTACCGGGTCGTACGCCCGCAGTTCGCCGCCCTCGCCGTACTTGCCGGTGCCGGACCAGATCACCCAGACCAGGGCGGAGCCGGTGCGGGTACCGTCGGAGGTGACGACGGGTGAGCCGGACATCTTGAGGAAGTCCTCGGCGCTGGTGCCGGCGTTGCTCAGGTTCGGGGTGCCGGCGGCGGTCACCCCGTACTTGAGGGCGCGCAGCTTGCCGTAGTTCTCCACGGTGTAGACGTAGCCGCCGTCGCCGCCCCAGACCGCGGGGTGGCCCCACACGCCGCCGTAGGGGCCGGTGAGGCCGACGACCTTGTCGGTGCCGTTCGGGCCCTGGCCGGTGCCGCCGAGGTCGTCGCGGTCGAGCAGGAAGATCCGGCCGTCCTTGCCGACCTGGACCAGCAGGTGGGGGTGGGCGGCGGTGCCGAAGCCGGACGGGAGGGCGACCGGGCCGCCGGAGCCGAGGTCGGTGTCCTTCTTGTCGAGGGTGGCGTTGTTGGTCGGGCTGAAGAAGTCCGCGGGGGCGAAGCCGCCGTCCGCGTCGACGGCGAACCGGATCACCGACTCGCCGAGGCCGCCGGGCGGGCGGTTGCCGGGGCCGGGGGCGGGCGAGGCGCCGGCGCCCTGGCCGTTGGCGGTGGTGAGGAAGAACCGGCCGGGGCCGTCGGAGACCAGGCCGCTGCCGGACATCCAGACCGAGGCGCGCTGGGTGTCGGAGCCCGCGACGGTGGAGAACAGGGTGAGCCGGCGGGTGCGGGTGTCGAGGCCGGCCACCGTGCCGATGTAGTCGCCGATGCCGCAGAGCGAGCCGAAGCCGAAGTAGAGCCGGCCGTCGAGCAGCAGCAGTCCGGGGCGCTGGAGCGAGCGGTAGGCGTTGAAGGGCTTGCCGGGCGCGTTCACCGGGTCGCCCTGGACGGTGACGGGCCAGCCGCTGCGCTCGGCGCCGGTGCGGGCGTCGAGCGCGTGCACGTAGTGGTGCGGGTGGTGGTCGTCGGGGCCGTCGTCGACCTTGCTGGTGAGGTAGACGGTGCCGGTGGCGGGGTCGTAGACCGGGGTGGAGGTGGTGCCGACGTTGGGGCCGGGGTCGGAGCAGCCGATGGCGGCGGAGGCCCAGGCCGGGCCGTTCTCGCGGTGCCAGAGGATCTTCCCGGTCCTGGCGTCGACGCCGTAGACGTGGTTGGTCTCGGTGGCGACGACGACGGTGTCGCCGATCACCAGGGGCTGGGCGAAGACCTGGCCGTCGAGCTGGGTGGAGAAGCGGACGCCGAAGTCGGACTGTTCGACCTCGGTGGGGGCGAGTTGCGGTTCGTCGCGGTCCCAGGCGGTGCGGTCGTTGCCGAAGGAGATGGTGGTGACGTCGGCGCGGGCGGTGCCGGCGGCGAGCGGGGCGAGCAGGGCGAGGCCGGTGAGGAGTGCGGCGGCGCGCGGCAGGCGGCGGGCCGGGCGGGGGCCGGGGGTGGTGCGGTTCATGGCGCCATGGTTCGGCGGGCCGGGCGGGCCCACCAGCGGAAGTGGTCCAGTCGGCGGGCGGCCGTTCGCGCCGTTCGCCGGACACCGGACCGAAGTTGATCTATCGTCGTCCCGGCGCGTCGAAGTCCCGGCACGTCGGACAACGAACGGGGAGAACAGCGGTGCGGTACGGAATCATCGGCACGGGCGGCGTCGCGCGGACGATCGCGGACAAGCTGGTGTCGCTCGGGCACGAGGTGACCCTGGGGTCGCGCAGCAAGGACAACGAGACGGCGGTGGCCTGGGCCGAGCAGGCGGGGCCGACCGGCCACCACGGCACCTTCGCGGAGGCGGCGGAGTTCGGCGAGGTCGTGCTGAACGCCACCCCGGGGACGGTCGCCCTCGACGCGCTGCGGGCGGCGGGCCCGGAGCGGCTGGCGGGCAAGCTCCTGATCGACCTCTCCAACCCGCTGGTCTTCTCGGCCGAGGGCGAGCTGACCCTGGACCCGGTGAACACCGACAGTGTCGGTGAGCGGATCCAGCGGGAGTTCCCGCAGGCCCTGGTGGTGAAGACGCTCAACACGGTGACCGCCCCGGTGATGGTGGACCCGTCGCGGCTCGACGGCGAGCACAACATGTTCGTCGCGGGTGACGACGAGGGGGCCAAGGCGCGGACCGTGGCACTGCTGGGCAGCTTCGGCTGGCCGGCGGAGTCGGTGATCGACCTGGGCGACATCACGGGCGCCCGGGCGATGGAGATGATGATGCCGTTCTGGATCCGGCTGATGAAGGCCTTCGGCACGGCGGAGTTCAACTACTCCTTCAAGCGCGCCAAGTAGCCGCACGCCCGGGAGCCGTCACGGACGCGCCCCCGCCCCCCTGCCGAGGGGGACGGGGGCGCGTCGTCGTGCGGTCGTCGACTACCGGCGGCCGGTGGCGGCGTGCACCCGGTCGGCCGGGTCGTCCTCGACCGGTTCCGGGGCGCCGGCCGGGCCGGGCACCCGGACGGCGCCGGCGGGCGGCCGCTCCGCTCCCCCGGTCCGGGCACCGCGGCGCCGTCCGGCGCCGCGGGCGGCCTGGGCGAGGGCGAGCTGCCGGTCGGCCTCGGCCTGGATGGCGTCCTTGTCGCCGATCTCGGCGTCCGGCAGCGCGTCCGGGAGGATGTCCTCCAGCAGGCGCAGCGGCCGGTAGGCGAGGCCGAGCAGGCCCCAGACCGCGAGCAGCAGGCCGACCACGACGAGCAGCAGTCCGGCGCCGCGGCCCGGGCCGGTGCCGATCACCAGGCCGACGGAGTCGGCGAGCGCGCCGCCGGGGCGCATCAGCGGCTCGAAGACGTGGTCGGAGAGCGGCCCGGCGGTGAGGAAGCCGAGCGGCATCATCGACATGGCGAGCATCTGGTTGGTGGCCAGGACCCGGCCCTGGAGCTCCATCCCGACCTTGGTCTGGATCAGCGACATCCAGTGCGAGTTGAGGATCATCATCGATCCCCAGAGCAGGAAGAGCCCGCAGGCGGTGAAGGCGGTCTCGGGGCGGCTGCCGGTGAGGACGGCGGCGAGGCCGACCACCGAGGTGAAGCCGATCATGCCGACGGAGCGGCGGCGGGTGCCGCCCCAGAGCCCCATGACCAGGGCGCCGACCATGGCGCCGAGGCCGCCGAGGGCGGTGACGACGCTGAGCTGGAAGGGCGTGCCGTTGGCCAGCACCATCGGGGTGACCAGCACGGTGGCGACGGCGAACAGGTAGTTGAACACCACGAAGAAGACCACCATGGCGACCAGGCTGTGCCGGCGCGCGATGTACCGCCAGCCGGTGACGACCTCCCGCCAGAGCGGCTCCTCCTGCTTGTCGAACATCGCGTTCGGGAAGCGGACCAGCAGCAGGCAGGTGACGCCGGTGAGGAAGGTCGCCATGTCGAACAGCACGACGCCGTGCAGTCCGACCAGGGAGACCAGCACGCCGCCGGCCAGGATGGCCATCATGTCGCCGGCGCCGGTGCCGAGTTGGGCGAGACCGTTGGCCTGGCCGAGGTAGCGCTTGGGCACCAGCTGGGTGATCGCGGCGAGGTAGGCGGGCCGTTGGAAGGCTCCGCAGGTGGAGCCCACGCAGGCCACGAGGTAGATGTGCCAGACCTCCAGGAGGTCGGTCCAGAGCAGTATCCCGAGGCCGAGCATGGCGGCGGCGGCCACGGTGTCCGTGACGATCATGATCCTGCGCCGGTCGACCCGGTCGGCGACGGCGCCGGCGATCGGCAGCAGCAGGACGGCCGGCAGCACCGCGATGAACGAGATCATCGCGAAGTCGAAGGCCGAGCCGGTCTGCTGGTAGACCCAGACGCCGAGGGCGAAGGTGGAGAGGCTGGTGCCGATCATCGAGACGAACTGGCCGACCGCGACCTTGGCGAAGGTGCCCAGTTCGGCCCTGGCGGCCGGGCGCTTCTCGGCGACCTGGTCGGCCACCTCGCCGGTGGCGGCGAACCCGGCCAGCACCCGGGCGAGTTCACCGGCCTGGTGCTTGAGGAAGTAGTGCCCGGCGCGCGGGACGACGGCGAGGTCCACGGTGTCGCCGAAGTGCTCCCACTCGGTGTAGCGCTCCTGGTAGAGCAGGGTGGCGCGGTCCTTCTCGCCGACCACGCAGAGGATCGGGGCGTCGATCCTCTCCGGCCGTTCGTCCCCGTAGGCGCGGGTGTAGAACTCCTCGGCCTGCCGGACGTCGTGGCGCAGCGCCCGGACCAGGAAGTCCTGTTCGGCCTGGTCGTAGACGTCGGTGAAGCCGCCCATCGCGCGCAGGTAGTCGAGGTAGCCGCGGTTGGACAGCGCCCGGTCGCCGGGCATCCGCCGGGCCATCCACTCGGCGAAGCGGCCGGGCAGCCGGGCGGCGGGGAAGGTGCCGCCGAGGGCGAGTCCGCGCAGGTCGACGCCGGCCGCCTCCAGCCGGGAGCCGAGGGCGGTGGCGAGCGCCCCGCCGAGGCAGTGGCCGTAGAGCAGCACCGGGCCGTCGACCCGCTCCAGCACCTGGGCGGTCAGGGTGTCGGCGAGGGCGCCGAGTTCGGCGAGTTCGTCGTCGGGGCGGCTCGGGTCGTGGCCGGGCAGCTCGACGGCGTAGAGCCGGTGGCCGGCCGGCAGCGCGTCGGCGAGCGGCTGGAAGGTGATCGGGCTGCCGCCGCCGTAGGGCACGCAGACCACGTTCATCCGGGCCGGCGCGTTGCCCCGGGTGAGCTTGTGCAGCAGGGTGCGCGGTCCCTCGTCGGCGGTGCCGCCGGCCCGGGCGTCGATCAGCGCGGCGAGTTCGCGGACGGTGGGGTGCTGGAACAGGTCGATGACCGACAGGCCGTCGCCGATCAGCCGGACGGCGTGCACGGCGGAGAAGGAGTCCCCGCCGAGGGCGAAGAAGTCGTCGGCGGCGCCGATCTCCTCGGTCGCCAGGACCTTCCGGTAGGCGGCGGCCACGGCGTGCTCGGTGTCGGTGGTGAGCTCGCCGCCGCCGGCGGCGGGCTGGACGGCGGCCGGCTCGGGCAGGGCGGCCCGGTCGACCTTGCCGTTGGCGTTCAGCGGCAGGGCGTCCAGGACGACCAGGGCGGCCGGGACCATGTAGTCGGGCAGCCGGGTGCGCAGCGCGGCGCGCAGCTCGGCCGGGTCGGGCGCGGCGGCCGGGTCGGCGGGCACCAGGTAGCCGACCAGGGAGCCGGTGGCGCCCTCGCCCCGGGTGACCACGACGGCCTCGCGGACCTCGGGGCGGGCGGTCAGCTCGGCCTCGACCTCGCCGATCTCGACCCGGAAGCCGCGGATCTTGACCTGGTGGTCGATCCGGCCGAGGAACTCGATCGCGCCGTCGGGGCGCCGGCGGACCAGGTCGCCGGTGCGGTAGCAGCGGCGGCCGTCGACCTCCAGGAAGCGTTCGGCGGTGAGGTCCTCGCGGCCGAGGTAGCCGCGGGCGACACCGCCGCCGGAGACGTACAGCTCGCCGGGGACGCCGACCGGGACGGGGCGGCGGCGGGCGTCCAGCAGGTGCGCGGTGACATTGCCGAAGGGCCGGCCGAGCGGTGCGGTGACCGCGTCGCCGAGCTCGGCGGGGACGGGCGCGCCGAGCATCGAGACGGTGGTCTCGGTGGGCCCGTAGTGGTTGTGCAGCACCAGGTCGGGCCGGGCGGCGCGGATCCGGGCCACCAGGTCGGGCCGCAGCGCCTCGCCGGCGCAGATCAGCAGCCGGGCCGGGAGGATCGCGTCGAGTCCGGCGCCGTGCGCGGCCAGTCCCTCCAGGTGGCTGGGGACGAGCTTGGCGGCGTCGATCCGGTGCTCGGCCGCGTAGGCGGCGAAGGCCTCCGGGTCGGTGGCCTGGTCGCGGGTGAGCAGGTGCAGGCAGCCGCCGCCGGTGAGCGCGCCGAACACGTTGGTGGTGCCGAGGTCGGCGGCGAAGGTGGAGACCAGGGCCCAGTTCCAGCCCGTCTGGTCGCCGCCGATGCGCTCGCGCAGGCCGTGCAGGTAGTTGCGGTAGTTGCGGTGCTCGACCGCGACGCCCTTCGGGGTGCCGGTGGAGCCGGAGGTGAAGAGCAGGTAGCAGAGGTGCTCGGGGCGGACGTCCACCTCGGGCGCGTCGGGCCGTTCGGTGCCGTCCGGGACGACCACCGGGTGGCCGCCGGTGAGGCGTCCGCGCTGGTCCTCGGTGGTGACGACGGCCGCGACACCGGCGGCGTCGAGCAGGGCGTTGATCCGCCCGTCCGGGTAGATCGGGTCGAGCGGCAGGTAGGCGCCGCCGGCCTTGAGGATGGCGAGCATGCCGACCACCAGGGCGGCGGAGCGCTCGACCAGCAGACCGACCGGGCGGTCCGGGCCGACGCCCTGGGCGCGCAGCCGGTGGGCCAGCGCGTTGGCGCGCCGGTCGAGTTCGGCGTAGCCGAGGACGCCGTCGGCGCCGCGCACGGCGGGCGCGTCGGGGGTGCGGCGGGCCTGCTCCTCGACCAGGCCGTGCAGGGTGCCGCCGAGGTCCCAGCCCCGCGGGGCCTCGTCGTGCCACTCGGCCAGTTGCCGCTGCTCGGACGGGGTGAGCAGGGGAAGGTCGGCGAGCGGGCGGTCGGGGTCGGCGGCCATCGCGTCGACCGTCGTGGTGAGGTGGCCGAGGAAGCGGCGGACGGTGGCCTCGTCGTACAGCTCGGTGCGCCAGACCAGGTCGGCGGCGAGTTCGCCGCCGGTGTCGACGACGGCCACCGAGAGGTCGAACTTGGCGGTGTCGGTGCCGATCGGCCGCCAGCGGACGGTGTGGCCGGGCAGCTCGGGGCGGGCCTCGGCCTGGTTGTGGACGTTCAGCAGGACCTGGAACAGCGGGGTGTGGGCGAGTTCGCGCTCCAGGCCGAGCGCGTCGATCAGCCGCTCGAACGGCAGGTCCTGGTGGCCGTAGGCGCCGAGGGTGGCGTCCTTGACCCGCTCCAGGAGCCCGCGGACCGTCGGGTCGCCGGAGAGGTCGGTGCGCATCGCCAGGGTGTTGACGAAGCAGCCGACCAGCGGCTCGGTCTCGCTGCGGGTGCGTCCGGCGATCGGGGTGCCGACGGTGACGTCCTCGCTGCCGGTGTACCGGCCGAGGACGGTCTGCAGGGCGGCCAGCAGCACCATGTAGACGGTGCTGCCGGTCCGGTCGGCGAGGGCGCGGATCCGCCGGGTGCGCTCCTCCCCGAGCGCCTCGGTGAACCGGGCGCCCTCGGTGCCGGCGACGGCCGGCCGGGGCCGGTCGGCGGGCACCGTGACGGTGGTGGCGGCGCCGCGCAGGCGCTCCTGCCACCAGGCCTGCTGCCGGTCGAGTTCGGCGGCGAGCTCGGTCCGCTGCCAGTGCGCGACGTCCGCGTACTGGACGGGCAGCGGCTCGAAGTCCGGGGCCCGTCCGGCGCGGCGGGCGCCGTAGGCGGTGGCGAGGTCGCCGAACAGGACGCCGATCGACCAGCCGTCGGCCGCGATGTGGTGCAGCACCAGGCTGAGGACGGCGCCCCCGTCGGTGCGCAGCAGGGCGGCCCGCAGCGGCAGGTCGGCGGCCAGGTCGAAGGGGCGGTGGGCCTCGGCGGCAAGCCGGTCGTCGATCAGGTCGGCGGGGACGTCGTCGGTGGTGAGGGCGAAGTCCTCGGCGGGTCTCGGTTCGGGGCTCACCTCGCCGTCGACGGTCGGGTAGACGGTGCGGAGCACCTCGTGCCGGGCCAGGACGTCGGTGAGCGCGGCGGCGAGGGCGGCCTCGTCGGGCTCGCCGTCGAGGTGCAGGGCGAGCGGGATGTGGTAGGCGGCGCTGTCCGGTTCGTACTGGGAGAGGAACCACATCCGGCGCTGGGCCGAGGACAGCGGGGGTGCCGTGCCCTCGGGGCGCGGGGTGATGGTGCGGTGCTCGGCGCCGCCGGCCGCGGCCGCCGCCTTGGCGGCCTTGGCCTTGGCGAGGCGGCGGCGCAGCAGTTCCTGCCGGCGGGCGGCCTGGTCCGGCTGAGGGGCCGACTGGGCCTGCTGCCGGGCCTGTTCCTGGGGCTGTTGCTGGGGCTGTTGCTGGGCCGGGGTCGGCCCGGTGATGCTGTGCTCGGTCATGCGGTCTCCCCCGTCAGGGCGCCGGTGTCGCCGGCGGCCGGGCATGCTTCCAAGGTCCCGGTCCGGCCGGTGTCGCCGGCGGCTCCGGGGTGGGTGGGGCGGTTCACAGGGCGCTCCCGGCGGTCTCGTCGAGGTCGTTCGGGCCGTCGACGTCGTCCAGGTCACCGAGGTCGTCCGGCTCTCCGAGGTCGTCGAGGTCGTCGATCTCCTCCAGCAGCCGCTCCTCGACCCGGCGGGCCAGCGCGGCCAGGGTGCGGTCCTCGAAGACGGTCCGCAGCGGCAGTTCGGTCTCGAAGGTGTCCCGGATCCGCGCCAGCAGCCGGGTGGCGAGCAGCGAGTGCCCGCCGAGGGCGAAGAAGTCGTCGTGCCGGGAGACCCGCTCGACCTTCAGGACCTCGATCCACAGGTCCGCGAGCAGTTCCTCGCAGTCGCCCTCGGGCGGGGCACCGGCGCCGCCGAGCTCCGGCACCGGCAGCGCGGCCCGGTCGACCTTGCCGCTGGGGGTCAGCGGCAGCGCGTCGAGCAGCACGAGCCCGGCGGGCACCATGTAGTCGGGCAGCCGCTCGGTCAGGGCGCCGCGCAGCGCGTCCTCGGTCAGGCCCGGAGCCACGGCGTAACCGGCCAGGGCCGGTCCGGCCGGGGTCTCGACGAGCCGGGCGGCGCCCGCGACGACGCCCGGGAGGGCGGTGAGCGCGGCCTCGATCTCGCCCAGCTCGATCCGGAAGCCGCGCAGCTTGACCTGGGCGTCGGTGCGGCCGTGGTACTCCAGCCGGCCGTCGGCGCGGCGGCTGGCGAGGTCGCCGGTGCGGTACATCAACGCGCCGTCGGTGCGGCCCGGTTCGGCGGTGAAGCGCTCGGCGGTCAGCTCGGGCCGGCCGTGGTAGCCGAGCGCGACACCCGCGCCGGCGATGCACAGCTCGCCGACGCCGTTGACCGGGACCGGCTGGCCGGAGCCGTCGAGCAGGTGCAGCCGGGTGTTGGCGACGGGCGCGCCGAGGGCCACCACGCCGCCGTGGGCGACGAGTTCGGGGGTGACCCGCTGGACGGTGGACCAGACGGTGGTCTCGGTCGGGCCGTAGAGGTTCCACAGCGAGCCGACCCGGCCGAGCAGGGCGCGGGCGAGGTCGGCGGTGAGCGCCTCGCCGCCGCACAGCGCGGTCAGCCCGGGGCGGCCGGCCCAGTCGGCCTCCAGCAACATCCGCCAGGTGGCGGGGGTGGCCTGGAGGTGGGTGACGCCCTGCTTCTCCACCCAGGCGCCGAGCGCGGCCCCGTCGGTGGCGGTGGCCCGGTCGGCGATCTCCACCCGGGCGCCGGTGACCAGCGGCAGCCACAGCTCCAGACCGGCGATGTCGAAGGTCACGGTGGTGACGGCGGCCATCACGTCCCGCCCGGTGAGGCCGGGTTCGCGGCCCATCGAGGTGAGGAAGTTGACGATCGCCCGGTGCGGCACCGCGACGCCCTTGGGGCGGCCGGTGGAGCCGGAGGTGTACAGCAGGTAGGCCGGGTCCTCCGGGCCGACCTCGACGTCCGGTGCCTGGGCCGGGGCGGCGGCGTGCGCGGGCCCGTCCACGAGCACGGCCTCCCGGCCGCGCAGCAGTTCGTCGCCGGCGGTCGCGCCCTCGGCGACCACCACGGTGACACCGGCGTCGTCGAGCACGGCCCGGTTGCGGGCGAGCGGCTGGTCGACGTCCAGCGGCAGGTAGGCGGCTCCGCTGCGCAGCACGCCGAGCAGGGCGGCGGGCAGCAGCCGGCCGCGCCGGACGGCGACCGCGACCAGGTGGCCGGGGCCGACGCCGCGGGCGCCCAGCAGGTGGGCCAGCCGGTCGGCGGTGTCGAGGAGTCCGGCGTAGTCGAGGGTGCCGTCGGCGGCGGACACGGCGGGCGCGTCCGGGGTGAGGGCGGCCCGGTCGGCGACCAGCCGGTGCAGCGGGGCGTCGGGGATCGGCGCTGCGGTGCGGTTGACCGGCTCGTCGGCCGCGAGTTCGGCGGCGGAGAGCATGACCAGCTCGCCGAGCGGGCGGTCGGGTTCGGCGACGGCGGCGGCCAGCAGCGCGACCAGGTGGTCGAGCGCGGCGCGCACGGACCGCTCCTCGTAGCGGGAGGTGCGGTACTCGGCGGACAGCAGCGGTCCGTCGGCCGGGAACTCCAGGAACAGCGAGAGGTCGGTCTTGGCGGTGCCGTTGCACACCTCGGCGACGAAGGTGAGCTTCAGTCCGGGCAGTTCGACGCCGGCCACCGGGTGGTTCTGGACGGCGAGCAGCACCTGGGAGATCGGCGAGGCGGTGAGGCCGGGCGAGCCGCCGTAGCGGCGGGCGTGGTCGACGAACGGGTGGCCGCTGTGGTCGGCGGCCTCCAGGACGACGGGTCGGACCCGGGCGACCAGTTCGCGGAAGGTGTCGGCGCCGGCCACGTCGAAGCGCAGCGCGACCGTGTTGATCAGCGAGCCGATCACGGTCTCCAGCTCGGGCACCGGGCGGACGGCGAAGGGGCTGATCACGGCGACGTCGGTCCGGCCGGTGTAGCGGTGCAGCACTCCGCCGAGCGCGGCGAGCACCACCGTGTAGAGGCTGGCGCCCTCCCCGGCGGCCCACTTCTCGACGCCCTCGACGAACCCGCTGTCCAGCCGGCGGGCGAGCCGGCGGCCGGCGATGTCCTGCGGGTTGGGGCGCGGGCGGTCGCCGGGCAGGTGCTGGTCGCCCTCGACGCCGCGCAGCCGCTCGGCCCAGCGCTCGGCAGCCTCGCGGCCGGCCTCGACGTCGCGCAGCTCCCAGCGGGCGACGTCCGACAGCTGGAGCGCGGGCTCGGGCAGTTCACCCTCCCGCAGGGCGCGGGCGACCTCGGCGAGCAGCAGTCCGGCGGCCCAGCCGTCGGCCGCGGCGTGGTGCACGGTGAGCAGCAGCTCGTGCCGGTCCGTGTCGGTCCGCACGGCGAGGGCGCGCAGCAGCCGGCCGCCGGCGAGGTCGAGCGGGCGGGCGGCCTCGGCGCGCAGCACGTCGTCGATCGCCTCCTCGTCGGCGACCTGCCCGTGCGGGCCGACGAGGTCGAGCAGCGGCACCTCGACCGGGTACGGCGGGCGGACGTCGGCCACGGCGTCGTCCAGCTCGCTCGGGTTCGGGTCGCCGTACAGGGCGGTGCGCAGCGACTCGTGGCGGCGGACGACCTCGGTGAGCGCGCGGCCGAGGGCCTCGCGGTCGAGGGCGCCCTCGGCGCGGATCCGGACCGGCACGTTGTAGAGCGGGCTGCCGGTCTGGACGGCCTCGTGCAGCCACAGTTCGCGCTGGAACTCGGTGGCGCGGGCGGGCAGGTGGGCCTCGCGCCTCGGCGGTTCCACGGAGGCCCGGCCACCGCCGCCGTTGGCGGCCCGGACGGCCAGCGCGGCGACGGTCGGGGCGGCGAAGAACTCGGCGAGCGGCACCCGGGTGCCGAACTCGCGCTCGACCCGGGCCAGCAGGCCGACGGCGAGCAGGGAGTGGCCGCCGAGGTCGAGGAAGACGTCGTGCACGCCGACCTCGGGGACGCCGAGCAGGTTCTGCCAGAGTTCGGCGATCCGGATCTCGGCGGGGGTGCGGGGGGCGACGAACAGCTCCTGGCCGCCCCGGCTGCGGGCGACGGGGGGCAGTGCCTTGCGGTCGGTCTTGCCGTTGGGGGTGAGCGGCAGTTCGGCCAGCACGGCGACGGCCAGCGGCACCATGTAGCCGGGCAGGGCGGCGGCGCAGTGGGCGCGCAGTTCGGCGGGCGTCGGTTCGGCGGTGCCGGGGGTGGGCTGGACGAATGCGGCCAGGTAGTCGCCGGCCTCGTCGCGCTGGACGACGGCGGCGGCGGCCTCGACCGCGGGGTGGTTGGCGAGCACCGCCTCGATCTCGCCGAGTTCGACCCGGAAGCCGCGGACCTTCACCTGGTGGTCGACCCGGCCGTGGTACTCCAGGTCGCCGTCGGGCAGCCGGCGGACCAGGTCCCCGGTGCGGTAGCAGCGCAGGCCGTCGATGTGGACGAAGCGCTCCTCGGTGAGGTCGGGGCGGCCGTGGTAGCCGCGGGCCAGGCCCTCGCCGGAGAGGTACAGCTCGCCGATGCCGCCGTCCGGCACGGGTATCCGGTTCTCGTCGAGGACGTGGTCGAGGGTGCCGGCGAGCGGGCGGCCGATGACCGGCTCGCCGGTGCCGCCGCGGGCGACCAGCGACCAGGTGGAGTAGACGGTGTCCTCGGTGGGGCCGTACAGGTTGTAGAGGCGCTCGACGCCGGGCCGGGCGTGGACCTTGTCCGCGAGGTGGCGGGGCAGCGCCTCGCCGGCCAGGTTGACCACCCGCACGCCGTCCGGCAGTCCGCCACCGCCGTTGCCTCCGCCGGGCTGGTCGTCGCCGGGCAGGCTGTCCCCGCGCAGCAGCGCGGCCATCGCGCTGGGCACCGTGTTGACCAGGGTGACCTCGTCCCGGGCGGGCAGCTCGGGGAGGGCGAGGACGTTCTCGGCGACCACGATCGTGCCGCCGACGGAGAGCGGGAGGAACAGCTCGTACACCGAGATGTCGAAGCACACGGAGGTGCCGAACAGCACACCGGCCAGGTCGGCGGCGGTGTAGGTGTCGGCGGCCCAGCGGAGCATGGCGTTGACGCCGCGCTGGGTGACCGAGACGCCCTTGGGGCGGCCGGTGGAGCCGGAGGTGTAGAGCACGTAGGCAAGTGCGTCGGTGGCCGCGTCGCCGGTGGTGGGGCGCGCGGCGGCCGGGTCGAGCGGGGCGGCGGGGCCGTCGCCGTCGATGTGCAGGAGGGTGGCGCCCGCGCCGTTCAGCAGGTGCTCGTGGGCGCTGTCGGTGAGCACGACGGGCGCCTGCGCGTCGCCGACGACCAGTTCGAGGCGGTCGCGCGGATAGGCCGGGTCGAGCGGCACATAGGCTCCGCCGGCCCGTAGCACCGCCAGGAGGCCGACCACGAGGTCGGCCGTTCGCGGCAGGCATACGCCGACCAACGTCTCTGCCCGGACTCCGGCGGCGGCCAGCCGGCCCGCTACCGCGGCCGTCGCGGAGTCCAGTTCACGGTAGGTCAGCCGGCGTGTGCCGTCGATCACGGCCGTGGCGTCCGGGGTTCTTCTGACCTGCGCGGCCACCAGTTCGGCCAGTGGTGCTGCCGGATCCAGTGGAGTAAGTCCCGTCGAACTCATCGCTTCTCTCCCGAGGGTGCTGCTGCATCGACTTGTGGTCGGCGAGAAATGGGCGGTGTGCCCTGGGAGATGGTGGGGTAAAGATCTACGAATCACCAGCACATTTCCGTCACTCGTTCGATATGCCGGAAAGATCACCTCTCCCGGCCTGGTCAGCGGTGTCCGGATCTGACGGTTCGTCGGCGATTTCACCCGGATTGGCATCCCCCTTGGCAGCGCCGGTCCGTACCGATAGCGTTTCACCGACGGTTCGTCAGTTGGCGCACACCTGTGTCCCGCTGGCACCGCAAGCAGATTTCCGGACTCAATCTTGTCCGAGGGCAGTCAAAATCTGGCCGGTAGTACGGCCTTCGCCCCCACCGCCGCACACCGCTCCGGCCCACCGGTCCGACCCACCCGGACCGCAAGCCCCGAAGGCGGCGGACGCGAGCGGGTCGACTGCAGATCTGTGTGCAAAGTGTGTGCAATTCACGGGGGACTCCGGGAGGCTCCATGGACAACGGGACCACCCGGCGTACACCGGGCTCCCGCCCACACTCCGCCACCCGCCGTCCCGAACGCCCGGGACCCCGGTCACGCCCCGGTCCCGGGCCGCAGGACCCATCGCAGGGCGGCTCGGAACGCACGAACGCCGGGTCCGGAGGTGTCGGTGGACACCTCCGGACCCGGCGCGCGAGGAGAGGAACGAAAGGTCAGACTGTGGCGCCCGACGCCGCCGGGTCCCCCACCACGACGGGAGCGGTCCGGTGTGCCAGTGGGATCACGGTCGCCGCCCTCCCGATCTGCATCTCCGTCAGTCGCCAGACCACCAGGACCGCCAGCACCGCCGCCGCCACCCGCAGCGCGTTCCCGGCGACCTCGACCTGCAGCGCGGTGCGCATCGCTTCGAGCCGCTCGTCGGCCTCGCCGAACCCCGAGTCCGCCCGGACCAGGGCGCCGACGATCCTCGGGGCCACGAGCGAGCCGATCCAGGCCGTCCACCACGCCGACACCAGCCACTGCGACACGATCCGCCGCCGGCCCTCCGGATCGACCGAAGCGCTGGCCCGCCAGCAGTCCACCACCAGCTGCCACGGGAACCAGAGCGCGACCACGGGCGTGAACCACGCCCCGACCGCCCAGCCCGACCCGTGCCGGTGACCGTTCGGCACGAACAGCTCGGCGTTCGCCCTGATCCGGTGGAACCAGACGACGAAGGCCGCGGCCGTCGCCAGCAGCAGGAGCGCCGACAGACCGTTCACCTCGCTCTCCAGCGCGGCCAGCGACTCCAGCAGGTCGAACCCCTCCGAGTCCTCCGGGTCCGCCAGCACCAGGCCGATCGCCCGCACCCCGAACAGGTCGCCCACCAGCACGGCCAACGCCAGCAGACCGCTCAGCACCAGCATCACGACGGCCGCCACCGCGGCGACCCTGGGCGACCGGAAGTCCCGCACCCAGTGCGGGGCGGCCTCCGCACAGGCGTAGCACCGCCCACCGTTCCCCATCACCGGCCGAGCCCCGCAGACCACACACACCACTGGAACCGCTCCCCACACAAGAACACACAAGAAGACACAGGAAGGTCGGGCCGGGACCGGCCTCCGCCCGCCCCGCCGCCGCCACGGACCGGCCGCGAGCGGGCCGACTCTAGGGCCCCGTCGCGCCGACCCGCCACTTCATTCCGCGCATCGGTGCAGGTCAGAGGCGATATCGCGGCCTTTGCCCGGTTCCGCGCACCGTTGCGCGCCCACCTGTCGGAGCCGGCCCTGCCATCGGGTCCGACCACCGGCCCCGATCACCGGGTCCGGGCCGCGGGCACCACCCGGGAGGGGCCAGAATGGAGCGCATGTCCCGACGCCGTTCCGCGCCCCGTGCCAGCACGCCCGCGCCGCGCCTGCTCCCGTCCTCCCCCTGCCCCTGCGGCCTGCCCGGCAGCTACGCCGAGTGCTGCGGCCGACTGCACCGGGGCCAGGTGGCCGCCGCCACCGCCGAGGCGCTGATGCGCTCGCGCTACAGCGCCTTCGCCGCCCGCGACGAGGCCTACCTGCTGCGCACCTGGCACCCGGACACCCGGCCGGACAGCGTGGACTTCGACCCGGGGCTGCGCTGGGTGCGGCTGGAGGTGCTCTCCACCGGCGAGGGCGGGGCGTTCCACGCCGAGGGCACGGTGGCCTTCCGCGCCCACTTCACGGAGGGGCGGGAGGAGGGCGTCCTCACCGAGCACAGCCGGTTCGTGCGGCACGAGGGCGCCTGGGTGTACCTGGACGCGCTCTCGCTCGACTGAGCCGGGCTGATCCGCGCGCGGCCCCGGGTCCGTCGGTGGTGGGGCCGGGAGGGCGCGGGCCGTCGGTGGCGGACGTGCGGGCGGGCGGCCCCGGAGGACCGCCCGCCCGTGCAGCCGTGCACCCTGCTACAGGTAGTCGTCCAGCCGGGCCAGGGCGAAGCCCTGCGCGGTGACCTCGTCGACCACCTTGCGCAGCAGGTCGGGCATGGACCCCGGCCACAGGTCGGTGCCGCGGAAGTGGGTCAGGATGATGTCGCCCGGGTGGAGCCGCTGGTCCTCGTAGCGGTACTCCATCCGGTCCGGGAACGCCTCCTCGTTCCACAGCGGCACCGCCTCGATGCCGCAGGAGCCGGCGGCCCGCAGGGTGTCCGCGTTGTACTCGCCGTAGGGCGGCCGGAAGAGCCGGGGGCGGGTGCCGATCTGCCCCTCCAGCTGGTCCTGCTGGCGGCAGATCTCGTCGCGCTGGGTCGCGTAGTCGAGGACCTTGAGGTTGCGGTGGTTGATGGTGTGGTTGTTCACCGCGTCGCCCTGCTCGGACAGCCGGCGGAAGTAGCCGTAGTCGGAACGGGCCAGGTAGTCCGCGACGAAGGTGGACAGCGGGATGCCGAGCTCGGCCGCCATCCGGCTGAACTCCGGGTCCTTCTCGGCGCCGTCGTCCACCGTCAGGAAGACGATCGGCTGCTCGGTGGGCACCCGGTAGACCACCGGCGGCAGCCCGTCCGCGAGCTTGACGCCCTGCGCGGCGCGCAGCTCGGGCCGGCCCGCCGGGGGCTGCGGGGCGGGCAGCGGCAGCCGGGCCAGACCCCAGCGCCGAGCGGTCTCCAGCGCGGCGCGGGCGGCATCGGCCCGCCGGGCCACCGCCTCGCTGCTGGTCTCCTCCTCCGCCCTGGCCGGCCCCGGGAGGACCGCCGGAACGGCCGGGGCCGCCGCGGCGGCCGGAACGGCCGGGGGGCGGGGCCCGCCCCGGTCGGCCGCCGCACTCGCCCCGGCCCGTGCCGTCGACGGCACGGCGCCGCCCCCGGCGGAGCCGCCGCACCCCGCGACCGCGGCCACCAGGCACACCGCCGCGACCAGCCCGCCCCGCCCCCGCCCGCGCCGGGGTCCAGCCAACCCCCGATTAATGCGATTATCTGATGGTCTGTCCATAACCCCACTGCTCCCCCGCCACGCCGGGCACCCAATCCACCCCTCACCCGCCCGGCCCAGCCCCGGACCGTGCTCCCGACCTGCGGCTACCGTCCCGTCGGTGATCGAAAAGGGTTGGCGCCGGGCGCGGACGGCGCCCGATAATGCGCCCATGACGACGAGCACCACGAGTACGCAGCACAGCACCGGGGACGCCTGGGCGGTCGCGCCCGCCGACGTCGGATCCGCCGAGTCCCTGGCCCTGCTGCGCGAGTACTTCCTCGACGTCGCCAACCGCTACTACCGGCTCCACTTCGACCGGGACGGCACGGCCGAGGAGATCGAGACCGGCCTCGCCGCCAACTCCAGCGGCCACCTCGCCCCGCCCGCCGGGATCTTCCTGCTCGGCCGGTACGCGGGCGAGGCCGACTCCTGCGCCGGGCTGCGGGTGCTCGACGCCACGACCGTCGAGCTGACCCGGGTGTACGTCCGACCGTCCCGACGCGGCACCGGTGGCGGCGCCCGGCTGCTCGCCGCCGTCGAGGAGGCGGCCCGTTCCCTCGGCGCCCGGCGGATCGTCCTGGACACCCGGCTCGACCTGGTCGAGGCCCGCGCGCTCTACACCCGGCACGGCTACCGCGAGATCCCCGCCTACGGCAACAGCCCGTACGCCGAGGTCTGGTACGGCAAGGACCTCGTCCCGGAGCAGCGGTCGGGCGGGGCCCGTGCAGACGGTTGAGCTGCTCTGCGACCCGCCGTTCGACCGCGCCGTGCGCACCGTCTGGCAGCGGCTCGCAGAGGCCGGGGTGGACAGCCTGGCGGACAACCCGCACCCGGGCCACCGCCCGCACCTCACCCTGGCCTCCTGCGCCCGGATGCCCGCCGGCGCCGCCGAGCGGCTGGACGAACTCCTCGCCGAAGCCATGCCGTTGACCGTCCGGCTGACCGGCCTGCTGTCCTTCGCGGCCCGCAGCCGGCGCCGGGTGCTCAGCTGGGCGATCGTCCCCACGGTCGAGCTGGTGCAGCTCCACCGGCGCGTCTGGGAGGTCCTGGACGGCGCCGCGGAACCGTCCCCCTACTACGTCCCCGGCCGCTGGTCCCCGCACCTCGGCCTGACCCGCCGCCTCACCCCGGAGGACGTGTCCCTCGCCCACACCGCCCTCGGCCGGCACCCGGACCTCACCGGCACCTTCACGGCCGCCCGCAGCTTCGACTCGGAGACCCAACTGACCCGCCCGTTGGGTGCGGTCGACGGCGGCCCCGGCTGACACGGCCGGGACCACAGCTGTCCGGGACCACAGCTGTCCGGGATCACAGCTGAACCCGGATCGCAGTCGTCCCGGATCAGAGCGCTCCGCGATCGCCCTGCTCGGCGTGCTCGGCATGCGATCCGCCGATCCAGAAGGTCAGCGCCTTCCGGCCGCCCCCGAGTGACCGCCGCATCGCGTTGACCACTCGTGTCTGCGCCCGGGCCACCTCCGCACCGGCCGCGAGGAACTCCTCCTCGCCGAGCGGCGCCCGGACGGTGTCGGCCTCGCGGGCGACGCGCTCCAGGAAACGGTCGACGGCCCGGCCGAAGTGGTCGATCTCGCGCGCGACCTCGGCCGGAGCGACCAGGCTCACCCGTGTCAGCACGGCGCTCCACTCGGCCCAGTCGTAGTCCCAGCCGCTCCGGTCGGCGTGGGCGCGCTTGATCACCATCGTGAACCTGGCGTAGTGGCTCAGGAGTTCCTGGTAGGCGAGGAGTTGCCGGTCCCGCGACCACTGACGGTCCTGGCCCCGCCGGGTCACCAGTCCGCCCACCAGCACGCCCACGGTCGCCGAGGCCGCTCCGGCCGCGGTCGTGATCAGCGATTCCAGCAACGCTCCCCCAGCCCCCGCGCCTGCCGTTCGATCCGCGGTCGGAACATAGCACCGGCGCGCACCCGCGCCCCCGTGAATTCCTCGGCCTCCGACTACGCCGCCCCCGACCCCGCCCCGGCGAGGGCCTCAGCCGAGGACCGACGCCAACTCGGCCGCGTCGGGCGGGTTCGCACCGGGGCGGGTGACCGTGAGGGTGGCGGCGGCCGTGGCGCGGGCGAGGGCCGCGTCGAGGCTCGCACCGGCGTGGCGGGCGTGCAGGAGGGCGGCGGTGAAGGCGTCGCCCGCGCCCACCGTGTCGGCGACCTCGACCGTGCGGGCGGGTGCCTCGGCGCGGCGGCCGTCGGCGGTGAGCGCGAAGGCGCCGGCCGGCCCGCGGGTGACCGCGACGGTGGCCGGGCCGAGGCCCAGCCAGTGCCGGGCCACCTCCTCCGGGTCCCGGCCGGGGTAGAGCCAGGCGAGGTCCTCGTCGCTGGCCTTGACCAGGTCGGCGAGCGCCGCACAGCGCTCCACCCGGCGGACGGCCTCGCCGTGCTCGCCCATCAGCGCGGGCCGCACATTGGGGTCGTAGCTCACCCCGGCCCGGCCGCGCCACCGCTCGACCAGGGCGAGCACCGCCGCCGCTCCCGGGCCGGTGACGGCGGCGATCGAACCGATGTGCAGGTGCCCGGGCCGGAAGGGCAGTTCGACCGGCGGGAGGGTCCAGCCGATGTCGAAGGTGTACTGCGCCCGCCCCTGCTCGTCCAGCCGCACCACCGCCGACGGGGTGCGCGGGGCCTCCGCCGCCTCCGTCGCCTCCGCTCCGGGGAGCAGGGTGACGCCGGCGGACTCCAGGTGCGCGCGGATCAGTCGGCCGTACGGGTCGTCGGCGAGCTGGGTGAGCAGCGCGACCGGCTCGCCCAGCCGGGCCAGCCCGTAGGCGACGTTGGCCGGGCTGCCGCCGGGGTGGACGACGTCGGGCGCGCCGTGGGTGCGGACGACGTCGGCGACGCACTCGCCGATCACCACGAAGTGCGGGCTGGTCACGGGGCTGCTCCTGCCGGTCCGGTGCGCCGGCGGGGCTGCGGGCGGCCGGCGCGGCTGCCCAGCCTACGAGGTGGGCGGCGGGACCCGGAGGAGCGGTGGGCCCGGCCGGGAAGGGCCGCGCGCGTGCGGAGCGGATGCGGGGGGCATCGGCTCCGCACGCGGGCATGAGTACGGCCGCCGGACCTGGCCAGGTTCTCCGACGGCCGTGGCCCCGCCCGTCAGGGGGCGGAACTCTTCGAAGGTATGACACTGCGCAGCCGCTCGGCCACCATGGTGGTCCGTCCGGGGGACGGCCGCGTGTCGCCCGGGTCGGGGCCGGCGGGTCCGGAGCGGTCCGCGCAGGTCGGAGCGGTGGGGGGTGTGGATTGTCAGAGGGCCCTGCTACGGTCCGTGCTCGGAAGATCGCTCACCGGAACCGGGCCTGCCGGGGCCGGCGCGGACCCTCCGACACGAGAGAGGTGATCACCTTGTCCTGGCACCGTTCCGTCCTCGCCGCCACGCTCGCGCTCGCGGCGGTACCGCTCGGTCTGGCCCCGGCGGCCGCGGACAGCCCGGGCGCGGGTCCGCCGGGGACGGGGGACCCGGTCTTCCCCGCGCTCGGCACCACCGACTACGACGCGCACTCCTACGACCTCGCGTTCACCTACCGCCCCGCGACCAGGACGGTCGACGCCACCATGGCGATGACCGCCCGTGCCCGCACCGCGCTGCCGAGCCTGGAGCTGGACGCGCTCGGCCTGGACGTGCACACCGTCCGGGTCGACGGGCGCCCGGCCGGCTTCCGGACGCACGACGAGAAGCTGACCGTGGTCCCGGCGCGGCCGGTCCGGGCCGGGTCCGCGCTGCGGGTCGAGGTCGAGTACACCGCCGACCCCCGGGCCGTCCTGCCGCACACGGGGTGGGTAGTGACGCCCGACGGCTTCGCGGTGGCCGGTCAGCCGAACAGCGCGCACACCGTGTTCCCGTGCAACGACCGGCCGGGCGACAAGGCCCGCTTCACCGTCGCCGTCACCGCGCCGGACGAGCTGTACGGGGTGGCCAACGGTCTGCCGACCGCCACCGAGCCGCACCCCGACGGCACCACCACCCGGCGCTACCGGTCGCGCGAGCCGATGGCGACCGAGCTGCTCCAGGCCTCGGTGGGCCGCTACACGGTCCGGGAGCGCCAGGGCCCCGACGGGCTGCCGCTGCGCGACGTCGTGCCCACCGCGCGGGCGGCCGACCTGGAGCCCGCCCTCGCTCTGACCCCCGGCCAGCTGGGCTGGGCCGAGCAGCACCTCGGGGCGTTCCCGTTCGAGACGTACGGGCTGCTGCCGGCCGACACCGACGACTCGGCGGCGTTCGACTTCACCGGGCTGGAGACGCAGACGCTGACGCTCTACAAGCCGAACTTCCTGCGCCAGCCGGAGCGGCAGATCGGCTCGCACATGATGCACGAGCTGGTCCACTCCTGGTTCGGGAACAGCGTCACCCCGGGCACCTGGGCCGACCTCTGGCTGAACGAGGGCCACGCCGACTTCTACGGTCTGATGTACCGCTACGAGCGCGGCTGGCCGGACTCCGGCGGGTTCACCACCCTCGCCGACCGGATGCGGAGCGTCTACGCCCAGGGCGACCAGTGGCGGCACGACTCCGGGCCGGTGGCCGCGCCGACCGCCGCGACGCTGTTCGACAGCCAGCGGTACACCGGTGGCGCGCTGGTGCTGTTCGCGCTGCGGGAGCGGGTCGGGCCAGAGGTGTTCGACCGGATCGAGCAGACCTTCCTGCGGCGGCACCGGAGCAGCACCGCCAGCACCGCGGACTTCCTGCGCGCGGCGGACGAGGTCTCCGGGCAGTCGCTCGGCGGGTTCCTGCGCGACTGGCTCTACGGCGAGCGGACCCCGCCCATGCCGGGGCACCCCGACTGGACGGTGGATCCGGTCGATCCGGGCGCGGCACGGCGGACGGGAGGTGTGCCGAAGGGCTCGGGGACGCTCTGACGGCGGCCGGCCGCGCCGACGGGCCGGGAACGGACGGGAACGGACAGGGACAGGCGGAGAACGCACGGACGGGGAGGGGCGGACCGGCGCGGGCCCGGAGCCGGGTCTCACCCGGCGCGCCCGGCCGATGCGCCCGGGCGCCCATCACGCGCCCTTGGCGGGTGCCGGTGGCGGGCGGATCGTGGTGACCACGGCCCGCTCGCCGCCCGGCCGAGTCCCGGCCGGCTCGCGGGCCGTCCAGCGTTCGCGCCCGACCCCGGACGCCCCGGCGCCGCCCCGTGCCCGTCCTCGCGCCCGCGCCCGCGCCCGCCCAGCGCCGCACTGGTGGGGCCGTCGCGGGAGGCCCCGGCCGACCCCGCTGTGGGCCCCGACCTGGTCACCCGCGAAAATAGACTGGTCGGACAGGCAACCCGGCGCCGACCCCAGCGCGTTCAGCAGCCGTGAGAACGAGAGCGCGGACCCGGCGGCCACGGCCGACCGGCAGGACCGCCGCCACCGGCTTGGCGGCGGGGACGACAGAGACGGTGGCGGGAGCGGCATGGCGGGGGCGTCGGGATGAGCGAAGCGAGACCGGACTTCGAGGAGTTCGTCGCCGCCCGCAGCCCTCGGCTGCTCAGGATGGCGTGGCTGCTGACCGGCGACCCGTACCTGGCCGAGGACCTGCTCCAGACGGCCCTGGCCAAGGTCTGGCCGCGCTGGGAGCAGGTCGCGATCGACCGGCCCGAGGCGTACGTGCGCCGGGTGCTGGTGAACTCGCACGTCTCCTGGTGGCGCCGCCGCTGGCAGGGCGAGCTGCCGCACGACCGGCTGCCGGAGCCGCCGACCGTCGCCGACCCGTTCGACTCGGTGGTGACCAGCCAGGTGGTCGCCGCCGCAGTGCGGGCGCTCCCGGCCCGGCAGCGGGCCGTGGTGGTGCTGAGGTTCTTCGAGGACCTCAGTGTGGAGGACACCGCCGAGGCGCTGGGCTGCACCACGGGCACCGTCAAGAGCCAGACGCACCGCGCCCTGCAGGCGCTGCGCGGGAAGCTGCCGGCCAAGGAGCTGCTGCTGGACGGGGGTCGTCGTGACGGAGCATGACTTCGCCGCCTGGGAACGCGAGGCGGCGCTGGACCGGGCGGTGGCCGACGACCACGAGGTGGCGGACGAGCTGCGGGTACTGCTCCAGCTGGCCGCGCCCCACCTGGCGGCGCCCGCGGACCGGATGGAGCGGGTGCTGGCGCGGGCCGCCCTGGCCCGGCGGCGCCGACGGCGGGCGGCCCTCGCGGCCGGCCTCGCGGTCGGCCTGACCGCGGCCGTGCTGGCCGCCGCCCCGGCGCTCGCGCCCGGTCCGACGGGCACCGTGCTGAGCCCCGCCGCCTCGGGACCGGCCCTTGGCGCGGTCCCGCCCGCGGGGTCGCCCACCGGTTCGCCCACTCCCTCGGGGACGCCCACCGGCTCCCCCGAGGTCTCCCCGAGCGTCTCGCCCGAAGCCGCGTCCGGCGGAGCCGAGGGCGGCGCGCCGGGTGACCAGAGCGGCGACGGAACGGTTCCGCCGCCCCGACCGACCCGGTTCGGCGTGCTGGACGGGGTGATCCTGGATGTGCCGAGCACCTGGTTCGACCTCACCGTCCTCAGCACCGCAGGACGGCCCGTGTCCTACGGCTACCTCGCCTCCCAGCCACTGACCGGGGAGGCCGGTTGCCAGATCCGCAACGGTGTCCGCCCGCCCGTGTGTCTCGCCGCGGGCGGCCTGCTCGACAACTCCGCGCTCGTCTCGGTCCAGTTGATCCGGGACGAGAAGGCGGCCGTCGAGGCCGCGAAACGGCCGGTCGTGTTCCAGGACATCGAGCCCGCGAAGGACTGCCTGGCCCAGGGCGGCACCCGCCAGCTCGTCGCGCAGCAGGTGATCGTCCCGAACAGGCAGGCGGAGGTCGTGGAATTGTCGGCCTGCCTGCGGCTCCCGGGGCAGGAGATCCTGAGCACACTGCAGCAGGTGGCCACCTCGGCGCGCCTGCTCGGGCCGGCGACGAACAGTCCGATCTCCTCGGCGGACTGACGGTCTCCCGTAACCCGGGTGGCGGAGCCTCGTTGGACGGGGCATGAAGAAGCGCAGCATGCTGGCCGTCGCCTCGCTCGCCGTCGGCGTCGTGGCCTCCCTGACCGCTCCCGCCGCCCATGCCGCCGCCCTCGGCGGCCAGGGCGATCTGGCCGGACCCCTCCAGGGCGGGCCCCTCGCCTCGGCCTCGGACGCGCTCCCGGGGCAGGTCGGCGACGCGGGCGGCGTGGTCGGCCAGGCGACCGGCCACGTCACGGGCGAGGCTCCGGGGCTGGTCGGCCTCCCGTCCTGACGGCGTACCCGGACCGGTTCTACCGGCGTCCGGGCCCGCCGCAGGGCGCGCCCGGACGCCGGTAGAACCGGACGCCGGTAGAACCGGTCCGCCGGTAGAACCGGTCCGCCGGGCGGGCGGCGCCCCTCCCGTCAGCCGAGCGGGGTGCCCAGGTCCTGGGTCCAGTAGAGCCCGGCCGGGCCGGTGGCCACACCGATGCCGACGTCCTTGAAGGCGCAGTCCAGCATGTTGGACTGGTGGATACCGCCGTCCATCCAGCGGGAGAACACCACCGCAGGGGCACTCGGGCCGCGGTCGAGGTTCTCCCCCCACTGGGACCAGCGGTAGCCGGCCGCGTTGAGCCGGGCGTCCGCCCGGGTGCCGTCGGGGGCGAGGTGGTCGAAGAAGTTCCGGGCGACCATGTCCTCGGAGTGCTTCTGGGCGGCCGCGTGCAGCTTGGGGTCGATCCGCAGCGGACCGCAGCCGCGTCGGCCCCGCTCCGCGTTGACCAGGTCCACCAGCTGTCGTTCCAGGTTCGGCGGGGTCGGGGTCGGCCGGACGCTGGACGGGGTCGCGGTCGGGGTGACCGGCGCCGGGCTGCTCGGCACCGGCGGCACCTCGACCGGGGCGAGCGTGACCGGAGCGGGCGGCGCGGTCTCCGTCGTCGGCGTGACGGCGGTCGCGGCCGGCGGCACCGGGGCGTCCGGGGCACTGGCCGGGGTGGTCGGTTCCGGCGCGGGCGCGGTCGGCGGCGTGGGCTGGGGCCAGACCATCGCGAGCGTCGCCGCCGCGAGCACCACCGCCGTCCCGCCCGCCAGTACGCTCTTGCGGCGGGCCAGGTCCGTCCAGCCGCCCGGTCCGCCGGACGGGTCGGTGGGTGCAGTGCCGGCGCCGCTGGGCGGAGTACCGCCGGTACCGGCCCCGGTGGACCCTCCGGCGGCGCCGCCGTCGCCCGGGACCCCTCCGGATCCGGCGCCCGGCGTCCCGACCGTGGCCCCGGCGGCGTGGAACGCAAGCCCGCTCGGCGCGTCCATCGGCACCGGGACCAGCGCCAGACCGGCCAGCAGCCCCTCCGCCGGGAACAGGTCGCGCCCCAGGCCGTCACAGGCCTGGCAGCCGCGGATGTGCCGGGCTATTCGCTTGCGCCAGACCGAGTTCGGCGTGCCGTCCCAGCCGGTCATCACCTCGGCGAGCTCCGGGCAGCGGGGGTAGGCGGTGAGCGCCCGGACCACCACCCGGCCGGCCTCCAACTGCTTCTTCATCCGCTGGACCCGGACGGCGGTGTGCTGCGGCGTCAGGTCGAGCGCCTCGGCGAGTTCGGCGCGGGTGAGTTCGCCGGAGGCCTCCAGCCACCAGAGGGACAGCAGTTCCTTGTCGTCCGGGTCCAGCCAGCGGGTGGCCTCGGCGACCTCCCGGCGCTGGCCGGAGAGACCGAGCCGGAGGATGGTCAGGTCGGTGAAGTCGGCGCGCGGGTCGGCCAGCTCCCAGCTCTCGTCCAGTCCGCCGACGGCTGCCTGCTGCTGGCCGGTCGACCGGCTGCGGACCTGGTTCATGGTGATCGCGACCAGCCAGGACCGGAACGCCCCCGGGTCGCGCAGCCCCTCCAGGCCGTCCAGGGCCCGGATCATGGTCTCCTGGGCGATGTCGTCCACGTCGGCGTGGCCGTTCAGCGCCCGGCCGGCGACGTTGTAGACCAACGGGAACCAGGCCGCGACCAGCGCCTCGCGCGCCTGCGCGTCGCCCGCCTGGGCCGCGCGCACGAGGGTCGTCCCGGCCCTGCTCTGCACGTCAACGTTCATGGGTCCGCACTCCGTCCGGCTGTCGTCCGTCCGCCACTGCCTCCTCGGAGACCGCTGTGGAGTGCTCAGATAACAACAATTCGCGCGGATTCGGAAAATCGGCGAACCGCGAGGCCACCGGCCGGGCCCGTGCGGGCCCGAACGGTGAGTCCTCGGGGCGGCGAAGCGCTCGGGTGTGCTCGGATTCTCAGGACGGAGAGGCGAAGACCTGGGTCCACCAGGGCCCGCCCGAACCGGTCCGGACGCCGACGCCGATCTGCTTGAAGGAGCAGTTGAGGATGTTGGCGCGGTGGCCGGGGCTGTTCATCCACGACTCCATCACCGCCGCCGGGTCCTTCTGCCCGCGCGCGATGTTCTCGCCCCAGCTGCTCCAGCGGTAGCCGGCCGCCTCGATGCGGTGGTCCGCGTGGTAGCCGTCGGGGCTGGCGTGGTCGAAGAAGTTGCGGTCCGCCATGTCGTCGCTGTGGAACTGGGCGGCGGTGGTGAGCTTCGGGTCCACCGTGAGCGGTCCGCAGCCGGCCTGCGAGCGCTGGGTGTTGACCAGGTCCGCCACCTGCTGGGCGAAGGAGCTGTTCGACGAACCGCCCGGCGCGGTGGTGGCGGTCGGACGCGGAGCGGTCGGCGAGGGCTTGGCCGTGCTGGGCGCCGCCGTGGGGGCGGTGGTCGGGACCGCGGTCGGCTTCCCCGGATCGGGAGCACCGGCCGTGCCGCCGGTGGTGGTCCCGGTGCTCGGGCTCGCGGTGGGGTTGCGCGGTGTACCGGACGCGGTGGCCGGGGCCGTGGAGGCGGTGTGGCCCGGGGTGGTGGCCGAGGCGGAGGGCGTCGCCGGACCGGTGCTGGGGGGAGGGGTGGCCGCGGCCGCGCGGGCCTGGTCCGTCGCGGCCGGGTCCAGGACCGGCGCGCCGCCCGCGCCGGGCACCTGGATGCCGTTCACGTCCCCGGCCTCGGCGGCGACCAGCGGCTCGTACGCCACCGCCTGCGAGCCGTTGTCGCTGCCCTCCTCGCCCCGGAACACCGCGTACCCGGCGCCGGTCAGCGCGGCGATCACGCTCGTGCCCGCGACGGCCGCGGCAACGGCCATCATCGGTCCCATCGCGCCCCGGCGGCGGCGCCGGCCGTGGCCGCGCCGCCGTTCGGCGGCACGCCGCGCGGAGCGCCCGTCGGCACCCGCGGGACGCCCGGTCGCGGGGAGGATGGTGGTGCGGTCTTCGCTGTTCACCTGCGCACGCTTCCTGAGTTCTGGTCCGTCGGATCGGTCGGACGACTGCCGACACCTGGGAGACCGTGGAGCGGTGGGCGGATAACAGAAAAGTGCGAACTGATTTCCGAACGAACCGGCGGGGCGGCGGTTGGCCATGATGCCGCATCCCCGGCGGGCCCGTCGGCCCGCGCGGGGGCGGTGGACGCCGCCCGCACGGGGCGGCCTCGCCCGGACCTCGCGCGGAACGCCGACCGGGGGCGGAATCCGTCGATTCCGCCCCCGGTGGTCGCGTCCGGCACTCGCCCCGGCGGGTGCCGGGTACTCGCGCCGGGCCAGGACCTAGACCTCGGGCTCCCAGGCGATCAGCTGTTCGATGATCTGTCGGTCGCCCTCCATCTTCAGCACGTCGAGCGGCTGGCGGCCGTAGAAGCCGGCGAGGATCAGTTCACCGGCCGTGGACTCGGTCGAGAAGTCGGCGGGAGCCAGGTCCGCCGAGCCGGGGGTGCCGGGTGCGGGGATGCGGGTGGCCCGCGCGCCCTCGGCGTCCACCCGCAGGCGCCAGGACCGGCCCTCGGTGACGTGGTAGTCGACGGTCGCGGGCTCGTGCGGCCAGGCGGCCGTCGTGGCACAGCAGGTGACCAGGAACTCCTCGACGCCGTCCACGGCCACCTCGGTCGGCAGCGGCTGCGCGGTGCCCGCGACCAACTGGGCGTCGTAGGTGTGCACCGTGATCTCCTGGAGCTGGTGCCGGGCCACCGCCCCCGCGGTCTGCGGCGCCTGCGAGGCGGGCCACCACGTCCAGCAGCCGCTGTCCGGGCCGGCCTCGCGCAGGGCGTCGAGCAGCTGCTGGGTGGATTCGGCCAGCCAGGCGATCAGGGCCTCGCGCTCCGGCGGCACGGCCGGGCCGGCCAGCGCGGCGGAGGTGTCGGGGCGGACCTCGGACGGCCCGGCGGCCACGATGACGCCCCAGTTGCGACGCCCCTCCCCCAGGTGCCGGACCAGGTCGAGCAGCGTCCAGTCCGGGCAGGTCGGCACCTGCGCGCCGAGGTCGGGCGCGGCGGCGACCGCGGCGCGGAAGGCGGTGGCCCGCTCGTCGATCAGACGGAGCAGGTCGGGAAAGTCCAAGGTCTTTTGCACCCCCGGTGTCTATCACCGCGACAGAACCGCCTGCCATCGATTTTCTCGCGCGCGCCGGGACGGCTCCGGAACGGCGGGACAGCTGCGGAACTGCGGGACGGTCAGGCGCCTGCGGGACGGTCAGGCGCCGGCCGGGGGCATGTCGTAGGTGACGAACATGGTCCGGGTGGCGACCTGGTCGTACTTGCTGCGGGCCCGGTGGTTGTCGTCGGCGGTGATCCAGCGGACGGTGTTCCAGCCGCGCTCGGCGGCGATCGCGCGCAGCCGGGCGAGGAGGAGGTCGACCGCTCCGGTGCCGCGCGCGGCGGGGGCCACGAACAGGTCGTCGAGGAAGCCCGCCACCGCGCCGTGCAGCGGACGGACGAACGGCCGGTAGTGCGCCAGCCCGACCGGGGTGCCCTCGGTGTCGCGCACCAGCAGGCCGTCCAGCTCGTGCGCCGGGTCGGTGAGCCAGGACCAGACCAGCTCGGCCTTCTCCTCCGGCACTGGCACCCCGTAGAACTCGCAGTAGCCCCGGAACAGCTCCCGCCAGGCGGCGAAGTCCGCGGCCGTGGGCGCGTCCACCGTCCACCCCCCGGCGGACCGGTGCTCAGCAGGCGGCGTGGTGCTGGTCGGCGGCATGGGGCGCTCCTCGGTTCGGTCGGACCGTGCGTGCACGGGTGGACGCCGGACAGCATGACGCCCCGTCGGACCCGCGCCGATCGACAGCACGGCCAAGTACGGGTCCGCTCCGCTACGGAGTGGCAGTCGCCCCGGGCCACCGGTCCGGCGTCCCCGCCGCGCGCCCGCGCCCCGTATCGCCGATCCTGGACGCCCGCCCGAACGCCGTTCCCGAGCCGTGCCCCACGCCCGCCGAGGAGGCCCCCGATGCTGCTCCGCCGCCTGGCCCTCACCTCGCGCGCCGTGGCCGCCGAGCCCGGCCGCCGGGCCAAGACCGAGCTGCTGGCCGACTGCCTGCGCGAGCTGGGTCCCGGCGAGGCGCCCTCGGCCGTCGCCCTGCTCTCGGGCGAGTCGCAGCGGCTGCGCACCGGCCTCGGCCCGGCCGCCCTGCGCGAGCTGCCGCCGCCCGCCGCCGACCCGGTGCTGGGGGTGCGCGAGACGGAGCGGGTCCTGGAGGCCATCGCGGCCGTGCACGGGACGGGCGCCCGGGCCGAGCGGCACCGGCTGCTGGCCGGGCTGTTCGAGCGCGCGACCGAGGTCGAGCAGTCCTTCCTGCGCGCCGTCCTGGTCGGCGACCTCCGCCAGGGGGCGCTGGACGCGGTGGTCGCCGACGCCGTCGCCCGGGCCGCCGGGGTGGCGGCGGCGACGGTGCGGCGGGCGCTGATGTTCCGCGGTTCGGCACGCGCGGTCGCCGAGGCCGCGCTGACCGGCGGGGAACCCGCGCTGGCCGCCTTCCGGCTGGAGGTGGGCCGTCCGGTGCGGCCGATGCTGGCGGCCTCGGCCCCGGACGTCGGCGCGGCGCTGGAGCACCTCGCCGGACCGGCGGCGCTGGAGTGGAAGCTGGACGGGATCCGGGTCCAGGTGCACCGGGACGGCGCGGACGTCGGGGTCTTCACCCGGTCGCTGGACGACATCACCGCCCGGGTGCCCGAGGTGGTGGAGGCCGCGCTGGCGCTCCCGGTGCGGTCGGCGGTCCTGGACGGCGAGGCGATCGCCCTCGGCCCGGACGGGCGCCCGCGCCCCTTCCAGGAGACCGCCGCCCGCACAGCGGCCCGCCGGGACCCGGAGCGGCTGCGCGCCGAGGTCCCGCTCAGCCCGCACTTCTTCGACCTGCTGCACCGGGACGGCGAGGACCTGGTGGACCGGCCCGGCCGGGAGCGCTGGGCCGCGCTGGCGGAGGCCGTCCCGGCCGGACTGCGGGTGGCCCGCACCGAGACCGGCGACCGGGAGGAAGCCCTCGCGTTCTTCCGTGCCACCCTGGCGCGCGGCCACGAAGGGGTCCTGGTGAAGGATCCGGCGGCGGGCTACCGGGCCGGCCGGCGCGGCGCGGGCTGGATCAAGGTGAAGCCCCGGCACACCCTGGACCTGGTGGTGCTGGCCGCCGAGTGGGGCAGCGGCCGACGGCAGGGCTTCCTCAGCAATCTGCACCTGGGGGCGCGGGCCGGCGGCGAGCCGGGCCTCGGCCCGTGGGTGATGCTCGGCAAGACCTTCAAGGGCCTGACCGACGAGACCCTGGCCCGGCAGACCGAGGCCCTGCTCGCCCGCGAGGTCGAACGGGACGCCTGGACCGTGCGGGTGCGGCCCGAGCTGGTGGTGGAGATCGCCTTCGACGGGGTCCAGCGCAGCCCCCGCTATCCGGCCGGGCTGGCCCTGCGGTTCGCCCGGGTGGTGCGCTACCGGCCGGACAAGAGCGCGGGCGAGGCCGACACCGTGGCGACCGTCCGGGAGATCGCGGCGGCGGAGGGAATCGCGGCGGCGGAGGGGACCGCGGCCGCCGACGAGGCCGCCCAGCGGGACGCCGGACCGGGACAACCCGTCTGACGGCTCATCAAACTTCTTCTTCCTCACACTCGTTCACGAGCAGTGGCAAATCGGCCATTCTGCGCGAGGCGGCCACGCTCTCTTCGTGTGCGACGCGAGCCGGGGTTAGTTTGACGACGACAGCGGGGGCGGCACGGCCCGGAGGATCCGGTGCCACACCAGGAAGGGATGTCCGCGATGCACGTGAACGTCGAACGGGACCGCTGCTGCAGCTCCGGCCAGTGCGTCATGACCGTGCCGGAGATCTTCGAGCAGGACGACCAGGACGGCCTGGTGCGAGTCCTCCTGAGCGCCGTACCCGCGCCACGGTTCGCCGATGTGCGCCTCGCCGCCGAGCTGTGCCCCGGCGGCGCGATCACCGTCACCGAGGACGACGGGGCCGGCACCGCCGCCTAGCGACCGCTCGACGACCAGTCGACGACCGCTCGACGAGCGCCCGACGACGACGCCCCGGACGGCCGCCGTCCGTCGGGCCCGCGGCCCGCCCGCCGTCTCCCACCGCCTGCCACAGGCCCACCTGTCACGCGAGGAGACCACCTTGAGCACACCCACCGCTCCCGTCACCATGATCCCGGCCCGGCACGACACGGCCTGCCCGTTCGCGCCGCCGCCCGCCTACACCGAGGCCGCGAGCACCGGCCCGGTCAGCCGCGCGGAACTCCCGGACGGCTCCCCCTGCTGGCTGGTCACCGGCTACCAGGAGGTCCGCACGGTGCTCTCGGACCGCCGGTTCAGCGCCGACGCCCGCCGGCCCGCGTTCCCCTTCCTCACCGAGGGGCGGCGTGAACTCGTCGCCGCCAACCCCTCCTTCCTCCGCCTCGACGACCCCGAGCACGCCCGGCTGCGCCGCATGGTCACCGGGGACTTCCTGGTCAAGCGGGTGGAGGAGATGCGCCCCGGCATCCAGCAGATCGTGGACGAGGCGCTGGACCGGATGATCGCCCGGGGCGGCCCGGCCGGACCCGCCGACCTGGTCGCCGACTTCGCCCTGCCGGTGCCCTCCCTGGTCATCTGCCTGCTGCTGGGCGTCCCGTACGAGGACCGCGAGGAGTTCCAGGCGAACAGCCGGCTGCTGCTCACCACCGAAGCCGACGACCGGGACGTGGCCCGGGCGCAGGAGGAGCTGCTGGACTACCTCGGCCGGCTCGCCGAACGGAAGCGCACCGAGCCCGGGGAGGACATCCTGAGCCGGCTGGCGACCCGCGAGGACCTCACCCTGCGCGAGATCGCCTCGACCGGGGTACTGCTGCTGGTCGCCGGGCACGAGACCACCGCCAACATGATCGGGCTCTCCACCGCCCTGCTGCTGCGCCACCCGGAGCAGGTGGCCCGGCTGGCCGATCCGGCGGCGGTGCCCGGCGCGGTGGAGGAGCTGCTGCGGCTGCTCACCATCGTGCACACCGGGGTCCCCCGGCTCGCGGTGGAGGACGTCGAGCTGGGCGGCACCCTGATCCGGGCGGGGGACGGCGTGATGGCGATGCTGTCGACCGCCAACCGGGACGACGGGCTGTTCGGCACCGAGGGCCACCTGGGCGTCGACGAGGTCGACCTCGACCGGGAGGCCCGCCGGCACGTCTCCTTCGGCTTCGGGGTGCACCAGTGCCTGGGCCAGCCGCTGGCCCGGGCGGAACTGCAGATCGCGCTGGCCACGCTGTTCCGGCGGCTGCCGGGGCTGCGGCTCGCGGTGCCGGAGGAGGAGCTGGAGTTCCGCACCGAGGCGCTGATCTACGGGCTGGGCTCGCTGCCGGTCCGGTGGTGACCGACGGCGGGCGGCGGGTGACCGGCAGCGGGTGACCCACGGCCGGTGACGGGCGGCGGGCGGCGGATGACCGAGGGCCGGTGACGGGCGGCGGGCGGCGGGTGACCGAGGGCCGGTGACGGGCGGCGGACGGCCGAAAGCGGCCCGCCACCCGGTCCGGTTGGCCCTCGCCGGGGCACGGAGGCAGGCTTGAGGTGCGAAACAGAGCACCGGCCCGGCGGCCGCCCGCCACCACGGCGTAGCGCGGCGGGCCCGGACGCCCCGGCCGGCCGAGGAGACGGAGCCCGCGATGACCGACATGAGCGCACGCTCCGAGGTGAGCGTCGACCGGGACGAGGACGTCCGCGCGGCCGACCCCGAGGAGGGCATCACCTCGACGCAGAACCTGCACGCGCAGGACACCTCCCAGGCGGAGGGCGAGCCGGAGGATGAACGGGGGGCGATCGGCTGATCCGGCCGGACCGACAGGTTTGCGAAGTGCCGCCGACGAGTAACCGAGACGTTGCCACGAGGCCGCCCGATCTGCGGGCGGCCTCCGCGACCGCCGGTGCCGCCGCCCGTACGGCGACGGTCCGGCCGGAGAGGATGGGCGCATGACCGAACAGCAGCAGGGCACGGCGGCCGGACGGCCGGTGGAGCCGCCGGTCGACCCCCGGGCCTCCTGGGCCACCTGGACCACCCAGTCGATCATCAGCGGACCGGGCGGGGTGACCACCGTCGAGGTCGGCCCGATCTCGGGCGACCTCACCGTGCACACCACCTGGGTGGACGGCGAGGCGCGGCTCACCGTCCAGTACACCGGCGCGCTGGACTGGTACTCGGTGGCCGGCAGCCCCGTCCCGGCGGCCGACGAGACCACCGCGCGGGCCGTCCACCAGGCGATGGTGAACGCCGTCAAGACCGGGAAGGGCTCCCGCGCCCCGGCGGCCCCGGCCGACTGATCCGGCGCGGAGCGGAGCGGCCGGCCCCGGGCGGGGCCGGCCGCTCCGTGTCATGGGCGGGCCGTGCCGCGGGCGTGCGCCGTCATGGGCGGGCAGCGCCGCAGAACGGGGGGCATGGGCGCGCGGGCGTCACGGGCGCTCGTCCGGCCCCGCCCCGTCGCCCTTCCCGAGTACTCTGCCGAGCCCCTTCCCCAGCCCCTTCTTCCCCGGTCCCTTGCCGAGGATCTTCTCGTTGCCCTTGCCGTTGCCGTTCCCCAGCCCCTTGCCCGCGTCCTTCTCCGGACGCGGGGCCGGGGCGGCGGCCGCCCAGTACCCGGGGTCGGCCGGGCGACGTCCGCGCAGGTCCGCGCGGACCTCGCGCGCGACCTTTCGGGTGTCCCGCAGATTGACCGTGGCCCCGATGCCCGCGCCGACCAGCAGCGGGGTCAGCGAGGGCAGCCGGCGCAGCGAACTGCGGGTGAGCCGGCGGCGGACCTGCTGACGGACCTCGCTGCCGAGGGCCATCGCCGCCAGGCCGGCCGGTTTGGCGAGCAGCGAGCCGTCGATGCCGCGCCGGTTGGCCCAGGCCGTGACGTAGGCGGTGGCCTTCTCGGTGGCCGTCCCCTGGGCGGGGAGGCCGTAGACCTGGTGCAGTTCGGCGATCAGCTTGACCTCGACGGCCGCCACGGCGAGCGTCTCGGCGGCGATCTCCACCGGCATCGCGGGCGGTACCGGGAGCATCGCGGCGGCGCCCACACCGGCGCCGAGCGCGCTGGAGGCCCGGCCGGCGCCGGTGACCAGCAGGTCGGCGAGCTGCTCGGGGTCTGCGGCGCCGGGGTGCTGGGCACGCAGGGTCGCGAGGTCACGGACGGGGATGCGCGGGGCCGCCTGGAGCAGTTGGTCGGCCAGCGCACGGCCGCCGAACGCGGCGCCCCTGGCCGCCGCCCGGCTGCCGCTGCCGAGTCGGCGGGAGATGTCGGAGACCAGCTGGGCGCCGCGCCGACGGCCGCGCTCGACGCCCGCCCGGTATTCGGCGAGTTCCCCGGCCTCGCCCTCGGCGGGCGCGCCGGGAGCGCCCGGTTCGAGTTCCTCGACCAGGCCGGCCAGCTCGTCGGCGACGTGCTCCGGGGTGGGCTCGGGCTGCCCGGAGCGTCCCGGTTTCCTGAAGATTGCCATGCTGTGGCCGTACCCGGCGCGGCGCGGCGGTACGCGCCGCGGCTGTCCCGGTCCTGCGACGGGACGGCCACGGCATCGTCCCTACGGCGTACCGGCGGCCTCGGCCGGTACGCCGACGACCGGCCGACCTGCCGCCACCGGCCCCGTCAGTCGGTGATCTCGACCCCCCGCCAGAACGCCACCCGGCCGCGGATGTGCTCCGCCGCGGGCTCGGGAGCGGCGTAGAACCACGCCGCGTCCGGGTTGGTACGGCCGTCGACATCCAGCGAGTAGTACTCGGCGGTGCCCTTCCAGCCGCAGACGGTGGTGGTGTCGGACGGGCGCAGGTACTCCGGGCGGACGGAGTCGGCCGGAAAGTAGTGGTTTCCCTCGACGACGACGGTGTCCTCGCTCTCGGCGACGACCGTGCCCTGCCAGCGTGCTGTGGTCATGGCGGGAGTCTGCCCGACCCGGCAGCGGGGCGGGAGGGGTCGGCAGGGGTCGTGGCGCGATCCGGCCACCCGGCATGACAGGCCGGGCCCGGAAGGTCGGACGCGGGAGGCCGGGCCCGAGGGGGCCGGGCGGGTCAGGGCAGCGGCTGGGCGTGGACGGGGACGTGCGGGTTCTGGTGGCCGCCGGTGGCGAGCATCCGGACCTCCCCCGCCTCGCTGATCTCGGCCCGGACGATTCCGCTGGCGTCCTCGTACACCGGGTGGCCGCCGGGCCCGACGGCGCTGGTGCGCTCCACCACGACCACGTCCTGCGGGGCCTGGGTGCCGGGGTTGCCCGGGAAGGTGAGTGCATAACGGGTGACGGGGCTCATCACCGACCTCCTGATCCCTGTTCGACGTGCCCGGCCCTCGACGTGCCCGGCCTTCCGTGTTCCGAGGTGCCCGGCCTCAGGCGGTGGCCCGGGCCGGGCGGGTGGACGCGCCGCGCACCTCCAGCTCGCCGAGCAGGAGCTCGGTGGCCTCGGCCACGGCGTCCACGGCCCGGTCGAACGCCTCGCGGTTGTGCGCGGCCGGGGCCCGGAACCCGGACACCTTCCGTACGTACTGGAGCGCGGCCGCGCGGTAGTCCTCCTCGGTGGCGTCGGGCGTCACGGGTGGTCTCAGCGTCTTGATACTGCGGCACATGCCACCAGTCTTGCGCGCGGACGCCCGGCAGGCGACTCCCGTCCGTCACGGGACCGCCTTGTGCACCACACAGCGCCGTCATCCGATCGGATTAGGATTTGGCCCGAACAATCCCGGCTTCCCTCGGTCCGTTCGTGGCTGTCGGTTCCTCGCTGCCCGTTGCTCGCCGCCCGTTCGTCGCCGCCCGTCCCCCGCCGCCCGTTCTTCCGGAGCACCCCCTTGCCTCTCGCGCTGGTCGCCCTGGCCGTCACCGCCTTCGCCATCGGAACCACCGAGTTCGCCGCCATGGGGCTGCTGCCCCAGGTCGCGGCCGACCTGGACGTCTCGATCCCGCAGGCCGGCTGGCTGATCTCCGCCTACGCGCTGGGCGTGGTGATCGGGGCGCCGCTGCTCACCGCGCTCGCGGCCGGGCGGCCCCGGAAGGCGGTGCTGGTCGCCCTGGCCGGGTTCTTCGCCGCCGGGAACCTGCTCTGCGCGCTCGCGCCGGACTTCTGGACCCTCGCCGCCGCCCGGCTGGTCACCGGACTGCCGCACGGGGCGTTCTTCGGCGCCGGGGCGGTCGCGGCGGCCGAGCTCGTCGGCCCGGACCGGCGGGCCAGGGCGGTCGCGGTGATGTTCTCCGGGCTGACCCTCGCCAATGTCGTCGGCGTGCCGGCCGCGACCCTGCTCGGCCAGCACCTGGGGTGGCGCGCGACCATGCTGGTGGTGGTCGCGATCGGCGCGGCGGGGGCCGTGGCGATCGCCCGGCTGGTCCCGGCCCTGCCGTCCCCCGCGCAGTCGGGCCTGCGGCACGAACTGGGCGCGTTCCGCAGCGGACAGCTGTGGCTCGCGCTGGCCACGGTGGTCTTCGGCTGCGGCGGCTTCTTCGCCTGCTACTCCTACATCACCCCGCTGCTCACCGAGGTGTCCGGCTTCGCGACCGGGTCGGTGACCCTGGTGCTGGCGCTGTTCGGGGTCGGGATGACGATCGGCAACCTGCTCGGCGGCTACGCGGCCGACCGCGCGCTGCGGCCGACGGTGTGCGTCGCGTTCCTGCTGCTCGCCGCCGTGCTGGCGCTGTTCGCCGTGACCGCCCGGGCCCAGTGGTCGGCGGCGGCGACGGTGGTACTGGTGGGGCTGTTCGGGTTCGCGATCGTCCCGGCGGTGCAGACGCTGGTGATGCGCGAGGCCCGGGGCGCGCCGACGCTGGCCTCGGCGACCGTGCAGGGCGCCTTCAACCTGGCCAACGCCCAGGGCGCGTACTTCGGCGGGCTCGCGCTGGACGCCGGGCTGGGCTGGACCTCGCCGCCGCTGGTCGGCTCGGGCCTGGCGGCCTCCGGCGCGGTGATCGCGGTCGCGGCCTGGGCGGCCGCCCGGCGGGGCACCGGGACCCGTGCCCCGGGGCTCCCGAGCGCGGTGGCGGGTGCGGGCCCGGCCCCGGTGCCGGGCCCCGCGCCGGCCCCGGACGACCGGATCGGCGCGGGGACCACGGCCCCCCGCTGAGCCACCGCCGAGCCCGCGGGCGGACGCCGTCAGACCGCGTCGGCCGCCGGCCCCGGAGCCGCGACCGAAACCGGCCGGATGTCCCGGTGACCGTCGGCCAGCAGCGCGTAGCCCTCCGCGTTGAACTTGATGCCGGTCCGCTCCTCCTCGGTCAGCTCGCGGCGCACCTTGGCCGGCACGCCCGCGACCAGCGAACCGGGCGGGACCACCATGCCCTGCGGCACCACGGCGCCCGCCGCGACCAGCGAGCCGGCCCCGATCCGGGCGCCGTTGAGCACCGTGGCGTTCATCCCGACCAGGACGTCGTCCTCGATCACACAGCCGTGCAGCACGGCGTTGTGGCCGACCGAGATCCGCTCCCCCATCACCAGCGGGAAGCCGAGGTCGGCGTGCAGGGTGCAGTTGTCCTGCACGTTGCTGCCCGGGCCGACGGTGATCTCCTCGGCGTCGCCGCGCAGCACCGCGCCGTACCAGACGCTCGCCCCGGCGCCGACGGTCACGCTGCCGACGACGACGGCGTTGGGCGCCACGAAGGCGGTCGGGTCGACCCTCGGGACCCGGCCCCCGACCTCGGCGATCAGCGGCTCTGCCATCTCTCGTCCTCCTTGTGACGACTGCCCATCAGGTGTGGGCCATGATGGCATCCGGCCCGGTACGGTCAGTCGGCCGGGGCAGGGGCCGGGGCGGCGGCGGTGGGCGGCGGGCCGCCGCAGGTGCCGGTGTCCAGCAGGTTCTGGAAGGCCGCGTCGGTGGCCGGCGGGTTCGACATGTCGAAGGCGTTCACGGAGGCCGCGAACTGCCGACGGGTGTCGCCGTCGGTGTAGACGAAGGTGTTGTAGCCGGGGACGCCGCCCGCGTGGCCCCAGACCGGGCCGCAGGGCGTCGACAGCCGCTGGAGGCCCAGGCCGTACGTGTCCTTGCCGCTCTGCGGGGTGACGGTCATCATGTCGGCGAGCAGCGGCCGGGGCAGCAGTCGCCCGCCGATCAGGGCGGTGATGAAGGTGGTGAGGTCGGCGGTGGTCGAGATCCCGGCTCCGGCCGCCCCCGCCATGCTCGGGTCCACCTCGGTGACGTCCGCGGGCCCGGCCGGCAGGTCGTAGTAGCCGTGCGCGTGCGGGCCGGGGATCGACGTCGAGTGGTCCGGCATGAAGGTGTGGCTCAGTCCCAGCCGGCGGACGATCCTCCGGTCCACCTCCTGCTGCCAGCTGTGCCCGGTGACCCGCTCGACGATCTGCCCGACCACCAGGTAGTTGGTGTTGGAGTAGTGCGCGCCCCGGCCCGGCTCGAAGTACGGCGGGTGGGCGTTGGCGACGGCGATCAGCTGCTGCGGGGTGTACCGGGTGAATCGGCCGGTCTCCAGCCACTGCTGGAGCCTGACGGGGTCCGACTCGTGGTCGAAGAGGTCGTCCTCGGTGTAGTTGAACAGGCCGCTGGTGTGGTCGAGCAGCTGGCGCAGGGTGATGTTCCGGCCGTTCGGGACGGCGCCCGGCAGCAGCTTCTCCACCGGGTCGTCCAGCCGCAGCCGCCCCTCGGCGACGAGTTGGAGGACGACGGTGGAGACGAAGGTCTTGGTCACGCTGCCGATCCGGAACAGGCCGTCCGGGTTCACCGGGGTTCCGGTGCTCAGGTCGGCGGTGCCGGCCGCGCCCTTCCACACGGTGCGGCCGCGCTCGCTCACCCGGGCGAGCGTCGCCGAGGCCCCGCCGGGGTCGACCATGCCGCGCACGACGGCGTCCAGGGCCCGCGCGTCGACACCCCGGCGCGCCTCCCGGCCTGCGTCCGCGCCGTCCTGCGTACTTGTCGCCGTCACCGTCGTCACCCCGCCCGGTCCGGTCGCGCCCAGCGCGCCGGCCGTCGGGGCGGTCACGCCCACCAGGCCCGCGCCGGCCAGCGCGAGTGCCACGACGCGCACGGCCGTGCCGCGGCGTCGGTGCCCTGTACTTCCCGTACTCCCCGCGTTCTCCGTACCGCCCGTACCGCCGGTACCGCCCATACCGCTCCGTGCCGTCCCGTCCATGCGTCCTCCCACGTCAGTGCCTTCGGGTGCCCACAACACCCTTGCCAACTCCGGCAATTGACACTCTGACAGGAACACCGGCGGATCTCCTCCGCCCACGGACCGACCTCACCCCGACTCAGGACCGAGATCCGGGCGTCCGTCACGGCCGTTTCCAGTACGGGCCACCCCTGACGCGCCTCGGGGTAGGTGCCTCCGACCGGGGCCGGAGGCACCTGCCCCAAAACGGCGTCAGGCCACCGGGGCCTTCACCCGCAGGACCTCGACGAACGCCTTCAGCCAGGCCGGGTGGTCGGGCCAGGCGCGGGCCGAGACCACCACGCCGTCGACCACGGCCTCACCGTCCACGTAGGTCGCACCGGCCGCCGTCACATCCGGCTCCAGGGCCGGGTAGGCGGCGCTGGTCCGCCCGCCGAGCACCCCGGCCGCGGCCGACACCAGCGGGCCGTGGCAGATCTGCGCGACCGGCTTCTCGCTCTCGAAGAAGTGCCGGACGATCCGCCGCACCTCCGGGTCGTTGCGCAGGTACTCGGGCGCGCGGCCGCCGGGGATCACCAGCGCGACGTAGTCCGCCGGGTCCACCTCGGCGAAGGCCAGGTCGGCGGGCCAGGTGTAGCCCGGCTTCTCGGTGTAGGTGTCGAACCCCTCCACGAAGTCGTGCACCACGAACTGCAGCCGCTTGCGGGACGGTGCCGCGATGTCGACCTGGTAGCCCTCCTCGCGCAGCCGCTGGTACGGGTAGAACACCTCCAGCGACTCCGCGGCGTCCCCCGTGACGAGCAGGATCTTCGATGCCATCGCCGACATCCCTCCGAATCGATCGATCGTCGGACATGGTGCCGGCCCGGGCCGGTGTGCCCGGCACGGGCCGGCACCAACCTCCCGCACCCGCCACACCCGCGCAACGGGGCGCACCGGGCATCCACGCCGTCGAATGCGCCCCCGCGCGCCGGCCTGCCGCAGCACGCGCCCCTGCGGACACACCGGTTGCGGCTCGTTCCGGCCCGTCCCGTCCCAGAATCCGGGGATGGGACGGCAGCCGCCCGCCGGGTCAGAATCGGCGCAGCCCGGTCGCCCCGGGGACCACCTCGAAGGGATCCTCCGATGACCCGTTTCTCCCGTTCGCTCGCCGTGCTCGCGGTCACCGCGACCGCCGTGATCGGCGGCATCTCCGTCGCGCCCGGCGCCTCCGCCGCCGGCAAGCGCTGCGATGTCGAGTACACCGTGGCGTACTACACCTACAAGCAGCTCGGCTACGGGGACCTGGAGGCGCTGCTGCACGCCGAGAAGTCCTACGGTCTCTGCCAGGTCCAGGGCTGAGCCGCACCCGCCTCGCCGCACCTACCGTCCTTGCCGGGCCCGGCAAGGACGGTAGGTGCGGGAACTTCTCCCGCAGTTCGCCCGACGGCCACCCGGCGGGGCCGGACTGCTCCTAGTCTGCGGGCGGCAGCCACACCGCGACGCCGACCGCGCGGCACCGACACCGCCGCGCCAACACCGCGACGCCATCCGTGCGAGCTAGGAGCTTCCATGACGTACCGTCCGACCGACGGCGGCACCCCGGCGGAGTCCGCCGAGGGCACCTCCTCCTCCCGCCGCAACTTCCTGCGGGCCACCGGTGCCGCCGGTCTCGGCGCGGCGGCCCTCGCCGCCGGGGCCGGGGAGGCGTTCGCCGCCCCCGGCGGGGACCAGCCCGGCGCGGACCGGTCCGGCGCCGAGGACGAGCGCGGCGTCGCGTCCGACCGCCCGGCCGGCACCCGCCCGCCGGTCCGCACCGGCACCGGCCTGGACCGCCTGCCGCACCCGCTGATCGTCGGTCACCGCGGCGCCCCCGGCTACCGCCCCGAGCACACCCTGGGCTCCTACGACCTGGCGCTGCGCCTCGGCGCCGACGTCATCGAGCCGGACCTCGTGCCCACCAAGGACGGCCAGCTGGTGGTCCGGCACGAGAACAACATCGCGGAGACCACGGACGTCGCCGACCACACCGAGTTCGCCGGCCGCCGCACCACCAGGACCATCGACGGTGTCGTCCAGACCGGCTGGTTCACCGAGGACTTCACCCTCGCCGAGCTGCGCACCCTGCGCGCCAAGGAGCGGCTGCCGCAGCAGCGCCAGCGCAACACGCTGTACGACGGCCGCTGGGCGATCCCGACCTTCCGCGAGGTGGCCGACTTCGCCCGCAAGCGCGGCCGCGAGCTCGGCCGGGACGTCTGGGTGTACCCGGAGACCAAGCACCCCAGCTACTTCCGTTCGATCGGCCTGCCGCTGGAGGAGCGCCTCGCCGACGAGCTGCGCCGCACCGGGCTGGCCGGGCGCAACGGCCGGGCGATCCTGCAGTCCTTCGAGCCGAGCAGCCTGCAGCGGCTCGCCAAGCTGGTCGACAACCCGAAGATCTTCCTGCTCGGCGGCCCGACCACCCAGCCGTACGACTTCGTGCTGTCCGGCGACAAGCGCACCGTGGCCGACCTCGTGAAGCCCGAGAACCTGCGTTGGATCGCGACGTTCGCACACGGCATCGGTCCGACCACCACCCTGATCGCCCCGGTCGACGCGACCGGCAAGCTGCTGCCGCCGACCACCCTGGTCCGGGACGCGCACGCGGCGAACCTGCTGCTGCACCCGTACACGGTGCGCAACGAGAACGCCTTCCTGCCGCTGGACTACCGCCGGGGCACCGACCCCAACGCGTACGGCGACGCGATCGGCTGGGCGAAGTACCTCTACGAGCTCGGGGTGGACGGCTTCTTCACCGACCAGACCGACAGCAGCGTGCTGGCCCGCCAGGACTTCTGGGACGCCAAGGGCGCGCGCTGACGCACGCCCGGGGGTACTGGACCGCCGCGCCCCGGAACGTCCGTCGACGTTCCGGGGCGCGGCGCCGTCCGGGGCGGAGGGCCTCGGCGTCAGCCCTCGCCCTGCTGCTGCTCGGGCTGGCCCTGCTGTCCCTGGCCCTGCTGTCCCTGCGGCGCCTGGTCCTGCTGGGTCGGCTGTTCCTGCTGGGTCGGCTGGGCGGGCTTGCGGGTGGGCTGGCGGCCGGGGGCCTGGGTGCGGCCGCCGGGCCAGTTCGGGGCGACGTCGGTCGGCTGGCCGCCGGGCCAGGTCGTCCACGGTGAGCCGCTGCCCGAGCCCGGGCTCGCCGAGGGGTCGCGCTTCGGCGCGGGGTTGGGGATGTAGACGGTCTCGAACTCCTGCTCCGGCATGCCCCGGACGGCTTCGTTCATGGCCATCTGCCAGATCGGCCCCGGGCCGGTGGCGCCGAAGACCTCGTCGAACCACTTGCCGCCGATCCGGATGTTCTTCATCGGCACGCCGCGGGCCGGTCCGCCCAGCCAGACCGAGGTGGCCAGGTTGGCCGTGTAGCCGCTGAACCAGGCCGACTTCTTCTCGTCGGAGGTACCGGTCTTGCCGGCGATCTGCCGGTCGTCGTTCAGACCGAGGTCACGGGCGGTGCCGCCCTTCTCGGTCACCCCGAGCAGCACGGTGTTGATGATGTCGGCGGTGCTCTCGGACATCACCCGGTCGCACTTGGCCGGAACGACCGGGACGTCCTTGCCGTCCATGGTGGTGATGCTGCTGATCGCGACCGGCGTGCAGTAGGTGCCGCGGTTGGCGAAGGTCGCGTAGACGTTGGCCATCACCAGCGGGCTCACCTCCTGGGTGCCCAGCCCGAGGGCCGGCAGCTCCTCCAGCGGCTTGCCGCTGGCCTTGTTCGCGACGCCCAGCTTGTTGGCCATCTGCTTGACCGCGCAGAGCCCGATCTCCTGCTCCATCTGCACGAAGTAGGTGTTGACCGAGAGCGCCATCGCCTCCTTGAGCTCGTACGGGCCGACCTCGCCCGAGGACTCGTTGGGGATGGTGCCGCCCTTCTTGCCCTTCTCCAGGTTCTTCCAGGTGCCTTCGCAGGTGGTCATCGTCGGCCAGTCCATCTTGTTCGGCGAGGCGTAGGACTGGGTGGACGTCAGCCCGGCCTCCAGTCCGGCGGCGGCCACGATGGGCTTGAAGTTGGAGCCCGGCTGGAAGCCGTTGCCGCCGCCCATCGCCGCGTCGACGTTGTAGTTGACGACGGTCTGGTTCTTGGCCGGGTCGATCCCGTACGGCCGGGTCTGGGTCATCGCCAGGATCTTGCCGGTGCCCGGCTCGACCATGGTCATCGCCGCCGACACCTCGTCGGTGACCTTCACCTTGGTGGTCACGGCCTTGAGCGCGGCCGCCTGCTTCACCGGGTCGAGGGTGGTGTGGATGAACAGGCCGCCCTGGTCCCAGAGTTTCTTGCGCTCGGCGGCGGTCTTGCCGAAGACCGGGTCCTGCTTGATCACGTGCCGGACGTAGTCGCAGAAGAAGCCCATGCCCGCGTCGGCGGTGATGCAGCCGTTCTGCGGCGCCTGGTAGTGCAGGGCCACCGGCCCGGACTTGGCCTCCTTGGCCTGCTCCGGGGTGAGGTGCTTGTTCTCGACCATCTTGTCGATGACGACGTCGCGGCGCTTGCGCGAGGCCTCGGGGTGGGCCTTGGGGTCGAACTGGGAGGGGTTCTGCACCAGTCCGGCCAGCGTGGCGGCCTCCGCGACCGTGAGGTCCTTGCTGTTCTTGCTGAAGTAGCGCTGGGCCGCCGCCTGGATCCCGTACGCCTGCTGGCCGTAGTACGTGATGTTCAGGTAGTTGGTGAGGATCTGGTCCTTGGTCAGCTCCTCCTCCAGCTTGATGGAGTACTTGAGCTCCTGGACCTTGCGGCCGAGGGTCTTGCGCTGGGCCTCCAGCACCGCCACCGGGTCGTCGCCGGCCTTCTCGACGTTCACGTTCTTCACGTACTGCTGGGTGAGCGTGGACGCGCCCTGGACGGCGGTGCCGCTCTCCGCGTTCTTGGTGATGGCCCGCAGGACGCCCTTGAGGTCGACGGCCCCGTGCTCGTAGAAGCGCGCGTCCTCGATGTCCACCTGGGCCTGGCGTATCAGCGTGCCCATCTCCTCGCCGGTGATCACCCGGCGGTCGCGCTCGTAGACCTTGGCTATCTGCTGGCCCTTGGCGTCGTAGATCCAACTGGCCTGGGTCAGCGCCGGTGTCTTCAGGTCGGCGGGGATGCTGTCGAACTCCTCGACACCGCTCTTCATGCCGAGCCCGAGGGCTCCGGCGGCAGGGAGGGCGATGCCCGCGAGCAGGACGCCCGCGAGAGTGCTGTAACCGAGGAACTTCACGCCGTGGCCGAGCAGGCCGAGCGGGGTCTCGCGGCGCCGGGGGCGCGGGACCCAGGTGTCGTGGGGCTCCGAGGAGGGCATGCGGCGGCTTCTCCGTGACATAGTCGGAACACTACGTCCACGAAAACCGCCCGTGGGGCCGGTGTTGGCCAAGCTTTGTCACAAATCGGCGACAGATCACCGGCGTTGGGCGTGGCGCTGGGGACGGCCGACGGTTCCGCCCGCCCCGGGAGCCGGTCGTTCGCCCACGCTCGACGGGACTCGATCAAGAACGGGCGGGTCCGCGCGCCCTGCTCGCCGTCGACCCTCAGCCCTCGCGCTTCTTGCGTCGCAGTCCGAACACCGCGACCGCGATCGCGGCCAGGAACGCCACTCCGAGCACCTTGTCCCCGGTGCCCGCCGGGGCGTCCTTCCCCTCCGCGCGCGACGGCGGGGCGGCCGCGCCGGACGCCGGCGCCGCCGGGTCCGAGGAGCCGGACGCGGCCGACGGGGCCGCAGTGGCGCTGCGCAGCGGTTCGACGGTGTCCGGAAGCTGCGCGTCGTCGAGCGGCGAGCGCCAGACCGGGCTGTCCTTGCCCTCGGTGCCGTAGAGCAGCGCCCGGCCGTCGGAGGTGAAGGTGACCGACTCCCCCTGGCGCTGGAACGGCGTGGACAGCGGTTCGGCGTCGCTCGGCGCGCCGTCCTTCCAGCGGTAGAGGGTGGCCGAGAAGTAGCCGCGCAGCACCAGCCGGGTGCCGTCCGGCGAGAAGGCGCCGTCGGTCGTCCACGGCGCGTCGGCGATCCTCCGGAAGGTGTTCACGCCCGTCGGGGAGAGCTTCTCCGGGCCCTGGTAGAGCCCGCCGCCGCCCTGCTTCTTGCTGGCGATGTAGGCGCGGCCCGTCACCGGGTGGACCATGAGCGCCTCGGCGTCGCGCGGGCCGTCCTCGTAGCGGACCTTGTAGCGGGTCACGTCCACCGTCTGGTCGTGCAGCTCGGCGGGTTCGGCGAAGGCGTAGATCCAGACCTCGGGCCACTTGCCGCCGAGGTTGTCGCCGAGGTCGCCGACGTAGAGCCGGCCGTCCGGACCGAGCGAGATCGCCTCGACGTCGCGGGGCTCGACACCCCGCAGCGTGACGGTGGCGACCGTGCGGCCCTGGGAGTCGATCGCGTAGACGTACGGGCCGTCGTCGCTGTCGTTGTGGGTCCAGTAGACGCCGGGGTGCTGTCGGCTCGCGGCGAGGCCGCTGGACTCGGTGATCCTCGGGTCGGCGATGGCGAAGGCCTGGCCGCCCGGGTCGGCCGCGTGCGCGGACGGGGCGCCGAGCGCGGCGCCGGCGCCGACGGCGACCGCGGTGGTGGCGGTGGCGCAGGCCGCGGCGAGCAGCACTGCGGGGAGCCTGGTCGTTCGCATCCTCAGCACCGGTCGATCCTCCCACGGCCGCCCTCCCCGGCTCCTTTCCGCCGGGGGATCATTTCTCGTCACCTTGACGAGATCCCTTCGCCTTCAATATCGTCAGTGCGACGAAAAGGAGTCGCCATGGCCGACATCACCAAGCGCTTCGGGCTGCGCCACCTGCGCGCCCGCCCCACCGCCCACATCCGGCACGTCCGCCGCGGCAAGCTCGCCCACGACGGCACCGGGCTCGCCTTCTGGTTCCGCCCGCTCACCGCCGCCCTCTCCGAAGTGCCGGTCGACGACCGCGAACTCGCGATGCTCTTCCACGCCCGCACCTCCGACTTCCAGGACGTCACCGTCCAGGGCACCCTGACCTACCGGATCACCGACCCGGCCACCGCCGCCGCCCGCGTCGACTTCGGCATCGACCCCGACACCGGCGCCTGGCGCTCCGCCCCGCTCGACCAGCTCGCCACCCTGCTCACCGAGACCGCCCAGCAGCACGCGCTCGGCCTGCTCGCCCGCACCCCGCTCGCCACCGCCCTGGCCGACGGCATCGCCGGCGTCCGCGAGCGGATGACCGCCGGCCTCGCCGCCGAACCCCGGCTCGCCGAGACCGGACTCGCCGTCATCTCCGTCCGCGTGGTCGCCCTGCGCCCCGAACCCGAAGTGGAACGCGCCCTGCGCACCCCCGCCCGGGAGCTCGTCCAGCAGGAGGCCGACCGGGCCACCTTCGAACGTCGCGCCGTCGCCGTCGAGCACGAGCGCGGCATCGCCGAGAACGAGCTCGCCAATCAGATCGAACTCGCCCGGCGGCAGGAGCAGCTGATCACCCAGGAGGGCACCAACGCCCAGCGCCAGGCCGAGGACGAGGCCGTCGCCGACCGGATCCGCACCGACGCCGAGGCCCAGCGCCGCACCCGCCTCGCCGCCGCCGAGGCCGCGGCCGCCCGCGACCTGGGCGAGGCCAGGGCCGCCGCGGAGGCCGCCTGGCTCACCGCCCACCAGCAGGCCGACCCGGCGGTGCTGCGGGCGCTCGCCCTGATGCGGCTGGCCGAGCACCTGCCGCGGATCGACAGCCTCACCCTCACCCCGGACGTGCTGACCGGGCTGCTCGCCAAGCTCGGCGCGGCGGGTTCGCACGGCCCCGGCACTGACGGGGGCGGACGGTGACGCTCGCGCCCCGGGCCGTCCTGGTCCACCGCCGCAGCGAGTACCAGGAGCTGGTCGCCCACCACGGCACGCCCGGCCAGGCCGCCTACTTCCTGCGCAGCCGGGGCCGGTCGGTCGAGGAGATCGAGCGGCGCCACCTCCGGCAGGAGGAGGCGCTCGCCCGGGCGGCCGGCGCCGTGCCGCTCGACTGGCGCCGCACCCGGGTCGAGCGCGCCGACCTGCCCCGGTTCCTCTTCGAACCGGAGGACGTCGTCGTCGTGGTCGGCCAGGACGGCCTGGTCGCCAACGTCGCCAAGTACCTCGGCGGCCAGCCCGTGATCGGCGTGGACACCGAACCCGGCCGCAACCCCGGGGTACTGGTCCGCCACCGCGCCGACGACCTGCCCCGCCTCCTCCCGGCCTCCGTCGGCCCCGGCGCCGACCGGCGGACCGAGGAACGGACCATGGTCGAGGCCGTCGCCGACGACACCCAGCGGCTGCTCGCGCTCAACGAGGTCTACGTCGGCCAGCCCGGCCACCAGACCGCGCGCTACCGGCTGGCCGTCGAGCAGCACCCCGGCGCACCGGACAGCGAGGAGGCGCAGGCCTCGTCCGGGGTGCTGGTCGGCACGGGCACCGGCGGCACCGGCTGGTGCCGCTCCGTCTGGCAGGACCGCGGCGGCCCGCTCGCCCTGCCCGCGCCCGCCGCGCCGTCGCTCGCCTGGTTCGTCCGCGAGGCCTGGCCCTCCCCCGCCACCGGCACCACCCGGGTGCACGGCCTGCTCGACGGGGAGCAGCGGCTCGTCCTGACCGTCGAGTCGGACCGGCTGGTGGCGTTCGGCGACGGCGTCGAGAACGACGCGCTGGACCTCGTCCGCGGCCAGACCGTCCGGGTGGGCGTCGCCGCCACCCGGCTGCGGTTGCTCGGCTGAGCCTCCGCCCTACCGGGCCTGTGCCAACTGCTCCTCGTGCCGGACCACCACCACCGGGCAGAACGCGTGCTGGACCATCGCCTGACTGGTCGAGCCCAGCAGCATGCCCGCGAAGCCGCCCCGGCCCCGGGCGCCGACCACCAGCAACTGCGCCGCCCGGCTCGCGTCGATCAGCGCCGGCCGGGCGTGGGCCTCGATCAGTTCCGAGTTCAGCTCCACGTCCGGGTACTTGTCGCGGTGGCCGGCCAGTGCCTCGGCGAGCGCCCGCTCCTCCTGGCCCGGCAGGCTCGCGCTGGGGTGCGCCACGTGCAGCGCCGTCAACGGCGCCCGGCGGGCGGAGGCCTCCGCGAAGGCGAAGCCCAACGCCTCCGCGCCCACCCCCGCACCGTCCACCGCCACCAGCACCGGCCCGTCCGGCTCCGGCCGGCCCCGGACGATCAGCACCGGGCAGGCGGCGTGCGCGGCCAGGTGCACGGCCACCGAACCGATCAGCAGCGCCCCGAACCGGCCCAGCCCCCGGCTGCCGACCACGACCAGGCAGGCGTCCCGCGACCGGTGGGCCAGCACGGTCAGCGGCTCGCCGGTGACCAGCGCGGCGTCGACCTCCAGCTCGGGGTCCAGGGCCCGGGCCCGGGCGAGGGCGTCCTCCAGCACCCGCTCCGCCTGGTGCCTCAGCCCGCCCTCCGGCGGTCCGTCCTTGGCCGGACCGAGCGGCACGTGCATCAGCGGCCAGATGAAGGCGTGCACGATCCGCAGGCCGCGGCCGCGCAGCCGCGCCTCCCGGACCGCGACGTCCACGGCGGCGAGGCTCGCCTCCGAACCGTCCACCCCCACCAGCACCGGGTCACTCATCGCCCGCCTCCTGCTCCTCCTCGGGGGTGCGCTCGTACGGCACCACGGCCACCGGACACGGCACGTGGTGCAGCACCGCGTGCGCGACCGAGCCCAGGTGCGCGCCCAGCGGCGAGCGACGGACCCGCCGACCGACCACCACCAGCCCGGCGCCGGCCGCCGCCCGCTCCGCGAGCACCTTGGCGGGCCGCGCGTTCAGGACCTCCTCGACCACTGTCACCCCTGGGTGCTCCGCCCGCCACGGCTGGACCACCCGCGCCAGCTCGACCTCGGCGAACGTCTGCATCTCGCCGGACACGTCGACGCTCGCCGCGATGCCCGCGTACTGGTACGCCACCGGCAGGGTCCAGGCGTACACGGCGCGCAGCGGCAGCCCGCGCCGCTCGGCCACCGCGAAGGCGTGGCCGAGCACTGCGGCGGCGCCCTGGTAGGGGTCGACGCCGACCACGACCTCGCCGGCTTCCCCCTGCCCCTCGCCCTCCCTGACCAGGACCACCGGGCACGCCACCTTGGCGAGCACCCGTCGGCTCACCGACCCCACCAGGAACCCGGCCACTGCCCCGAGCCCCCGCGACCCGAGCACCAGGGTCTCCGCCCCGGGCTCCTCCCCCGACTCCTCCACCAGCGCCCGCACCGGATCCTGCGGCACCTGAACGGCCTGAACTGCGAGCTCCGGCCACCGCTCCCGCACCCGCAACTCCGCCTCGCGCAGCGTCACCTCCGCCTGCCGGTGCGCCAGATCCACCGCCCCCAGCACCGACAACGGCGTCACCACACTCGGCCACGCCAGCACCACCTTCAGCCCCGCGCCGCGCCCGGCCGCCTCCTCCGCGGCCCAGTCCAGCGCCGCCAGACTCTCGGGCGACCCATCCACCCCGACCACGACAAATCCGCTCACAACCGCCTCCACCCAACCGGACCCGGACGAACCCACGCCCGCCCGCACCCCCAACCCTCCCCACCCCGCGACAAGTCCACCCAGAGTCCAAGGTCCCCGCTACTGGACCGGTGGTCCCCGGCCTGGCCGGACCCGACCGGCCGTCAGCACTTCGGCAGAAGCTGGTCGGCCTCATCGCATCGTGGAGAACTCACTCCACGACCGCACGCCCGCAGCACAGGAGAAGATTTCGGACAGCCTGGAGAAGAACGCCGCATCTCCATTTCCGACCCAAAAGTACCGTTTCCCCGGATCCTCCGATCCGGCGATCATAAAAATTCCCTCCGAAAGTTCCTGATCGACCGACAGCGGGACCATGGAGACGCCCTCCGGGAGTCCCTCGTCAAGATGTATCCCGCCATCGTAAGTAATTTCGAGAAACTCTTCGGCCCGATCCAGAGCAGGGCTCGACGGCCAATCCTGCCAGCCGAACACCGGCATGCCGGAGAAGAAATTCTCCATACCGTCGGAAAAGGACAGGAACTCCCGATAGTCAGCCTCGATCAGCTGCCCCATCCACCCTTCCAACTCAGCCAGCTGCCAATCCGAAGCAGCCGCCCGGAGTCCCGGCGGGGCCGCCGACCCGGAACCCGGATCGGAGCGGTGGTCCGCCTCCCGAGCCGCTACGAGAACCTCGATCCACGCTGGCACCACAGCCCTCACCTCTCGCACCGATCAGCCCAGTGGAGTCCCTGCGACCGGCTGCCACACCGGCTCCAGAACGGGCCACCCGGGCGGGACCTCCCACCCGGAGAGTACTCCGGCAAGAAAGCGGGAGAATCCACCACCGTAGATCCCAATACGGCCCAGCTGCCTGAAGACCACCAGCACATCCCACTCCTCCCCGGCCCGCGGCACCAGGAAGCAGTCGTCCCCGTCCCAATTCGAGTGTCCCCAGGGGATCACCGCCTTCGGATCGAACGGCAGGGATCCGACGTCCGTCAAACAACCCGGCAGTACCATTTCCAGCTTGCGGCGAGCCCGCTTCATGAAACCGATGAGCGGGTCGATCCCGTCCGGATGCGGCACATTCAGATGCCGCATCACCAGACCGTCCCCGTAGAGTCGGACGAACTCCTTGAAATCCCCCGGGAGCTCGACACCGGCCCAGTTCTCAATCTCTGCCCAGGATTCGGGTCGGGGCGTCCCGACCCACGGCTCCGCCCGGATCAGATCCCGGAAAACGACCTCCGGAAGCTCACTCATCCCAACCTCGTCCGTCCCTGCCGAGCGGATCGGCCCATTCCCCAAGATTCAGTCGATCGACTTTCATACCACTCGTCCGTCCGGACGGACTCACGGGAGGGTGAGGATGCGGGGGCCGGTGGGGGTGATGGCGACGGTGTGTTCGACGTGGGCGGCGCGGGTGCCGTCGGTGGTGCGGAGGGTCCAGCCGTCGGGGTCGGTGGTGTGGGTGTCGGTGCCGCCGGCGATGAGCATCGGTTCGATGGCGAGGACCAGGCCCGGCTTCAGGGGGAAGCCCCGGCCGGGGCGGCCCTCGTTGGGGAGGTGGGGGTCCTCGTGCATGCGGCGGCCGATGCCGTGGCCGCCGTAGCCGTCGAGGAGGCCGTAACCGGCGGCACGGGAGACGGTGCCGATGGCGTGGGCGATGTCGCCGGTGCGGTTGCCGACGACGGCGGCGGCGATGCCGGCCTCCAGGGCGCGGCGGGCGGTGTCGATCAGCCGCCGGTCCTCGGGGCGGGGCGGGCCGACGGTGAAGCTGACGGCGGCGTCGCCGGCCCAGCCGTCGAGGATGGCGCCGCAGTCGATGCTCACGAGGTCGCCGTCGCGCAGCCGGTAGCCGGTGGGGATCCCGTGCACGACGGCGTCGTTGACGGAGGCGCAGATGACGGCCGGGAAGGGCACCGGGGCGAAGGCCGGCCGGTAGCCGAGGAAGGGGGAGGTCGCGCCCGCCTTCCGCAGGACCTCCCGGGCCACCTCGTCTAGTTCCCGCAGGCTCACGCCTACCCCGGCGGCGCGCTCGACCTCCGCCAGCGCGGTGGCGACCACTCGCCCCGACTCCCGCATCGCGGCCAGCGCCGCCTCCGACTTGAACTCCACCATGGGACCCCTCCGGGCATAGCTCCAATTCTTATACCGGTATTTGTATCACGGTCGAATGGGTCGGGCGGGTGGCCTACCATCAGGGGCATGGTGAGGACTCCGCTGACCCCCGGGGAACGCGAGCGCGGCGAGCGCTTCGGTGTACTGCTGCGCGAGGCGCGCGGCGGGCGCAGCATGGTCGAGGTGGCGGCGGCGGCCGGGGTGTCGGCCGAGACGCTGCGCAAGATCGAGACCGGACGGGCGCCGACCCCGTCGTTCTTCACCGTCGCGGCGCTGGCCTACGCGTTGGGACTGTCACTGGACGAGCTGGCCGCCTCGGCCGCGCTTCCGGTGATGGACGGGAGCGAGGCCGAGGCGCTGTCCGCCTGAGGCGGTCGGCGTCCGCGGTCAGGCGCTGACGCCTCCGTCGAGGACGAGGTCGGCGCCGACGGTGAATGCCGACTCCTCGGAGGCGAGGTGCAGGACGGCGGCCGCGACCTCCTCGACGGCGCCGGCCCGGCCGACCGGGACGTCGCCCTTCATCCGGTCCGCCTTGTCGGCGGCGTTCTCGCCGGGGCGGGAGGACATGGTGGTGTCCACCGGGCCCGGGCTGACCATGTTGATCCGCACGCCGTCGGCGATGTGGTCGCGGGCGGCGCTGCGGGTCAGGGTGGCCACGGCGGCCTTGGAGACGGCGTAGGCGCCGAGGTTCTCCAGGCGGACGTGGGTGCCCAGGTTCGAGGAGATGTTGACGATCGCCCCGCCGCCGTTGGCGCGCTGGTGGGCGATCTGGTGCTTCATCGCGTACCAGGTGCCGTTGAGGTTGATGTCGATGACGCGCCGCCACTCCTCCTCCGCCACATCGGCGATCGGGGCTATGCCGCCGAGCACGCCGGCGTTGTTGACGGCGATGTCCAGGCCCCCCAGGTGTTCCACCGTCTCCCGGACCAGGCGGGCGGCGTCCGCCGAGTCGGAGACCGAGCCGACCAGGGCCACCGCGGTGCCGCCGTCCTGCTCGATCAGGGCGACGGTCTCGGCCAGGGAGCTCGCGGTGCGGCCGGCGACGGCGACACGGGCGCCCTCCCGGGCGAAGGCGAGGGCCACGGCTCGGCCGATACCGCTGCCGCCACCGGTGACCAGGACGGACTTGCCGGTGAAGCGGGTGATGCTGCGGGACATGGGAGTACTCCTAAGCGAAGGGCTGCACGAGTCGGTCTAAATTGACCGTTCGGTTCAGAATCAAGACAGAAAAAGGCACACGGGAGTGAAAGGGGCGGGAGGGGAGAGCGGGTCGATCAGTCCAGCAGGGCGAGGGCCTGGTCGGCGGCGTCGCGCAGCCGGGCCGAGCCCTCCCCGGCCTTGCCGATCACCCGCATGCCCTGGAACAGCACCAGCAGCATCCGGGCCAGCGCCTGCGGGTCGCGCCCCTCGGGCAGCTCGCCCTGGGCACGGGCGCGGACCAGGGCCGTGGCGAGCACCGTCTCCAGGTGGAGCAGGTTGGACTCCACCCGGCGGGCGGCGCCCTCGTCGTGCGGGGCGAGTTCGACCGCCGTATTGGTGACGAAACAGCCCCGGTGGGGGCCGCCCTCACCGTCCGCGGCGGACTCGTCGGCGAACCGGCGGACCAGCGCCCGGACGGCCGGCAGGACCGGGCCCGGCTGCGACAGCTCGGCCAGCAGCACCGGTTGCTGTTGCTGGCCGTACCGCTCCAGCGCCCGCAGGTACAGCTCGCGCTTGCTGCCGAAGGTGGCGTAGATGCTGGCCCGGGCGATCCCGAGGTGCTCGACCAGCTCGGCCATCGAGGTGGCCTCGTAGCCGCGCCGCCAGAACAGCTCCAGGGCCGACTGGAGCGCCGCGTCGGGGTCGAATTCCTTGGTCCGTGCCATAGCTGAAAGGTAGTCGATTCCAGATCGATCGGTCAAGAAAGAAAAGGGGAGGGCAGCCGACCCGCCCTGGAAGGGACGGGCCGACCCCGGACCTCAGGCCTCAGCCCTCAGCCCTCGGCCCTCAGCCCTCGGCGAGGTGGCGCTCCACGGTGGCGACCTTGCTGGTCAGTCCGTCGGTCACCCCGGCCCGGTCGTCGATCTTGATGACGGTGCTGACCCGGTTGCTGTAGGCCTTCACCGCCTCGATCGCCTCCCGGATCACCGGCATCACCTCGTCCCACTCGCCCTCGATGCTGGTGAACATCGCGTCCGTGCGGTTCGGCAGCCCGCTCGCGCGGACCACCCGGACGGCGGCGGCGACCGCCTCCCCCACGTCCTCGCCGACCCCCAGCGGGGTGACCGAAAAGGCAGCGATCACGGCTCCGTCTCCTCCCACGAGTCCCGGACGATCCCGGGGCCCGGACGACCCCGAGGTCCGGGCCGGACCCCGGCCGCCGCCGGGCGGCCAGCCTAACGAGCCAGCCGGACGAGCCGGCCGGACCGACCCGGTCAGACCACGGTCGGCAGCGGCGGGTCGACCGCCAGCGGGGCGGTACTCCGGGCGCGGTGCTGGGCCGCCCAGGTGGTGAGCGCCACCGTGCAGGCGTGGTCCAGGTGGCGCAGCCCGGACCAGTCGAGCTCGACCGGGCGGTCCGCCGGGAGGCGTTCGAGGGTGTCGAGCAGCCGGGGCAGCCGCAGGAAGGTTGCGTTGCCGCTGAGCCTGACCCGCAGCGGGGCCTCCTCCGCGCCGGGCGCGGCGGGCCGCTCCTCGACGCCGATCTGCAGGTGGGAGGTCTGCCAGGCCGACTTGGCGACGGCCAGGCCGATGCCGATCAGCACGCCCTCGAACAGGTCGGTGGCGATGATCGAGGCGGCGGTCACGGCCAGCACCGCCGCCTCCCCCCGGTGCTCGCGGCAGAGCGCGGCGATCCGCCGGACCGGGACGAGCTTGGCGCCGGCGTGCACCAGGACGGCGGCCAGCGCGGTCAGCGGGACCAGGCCGAGCGCGCCCGGCAGCAGGGCCGTGAAGAGCAGCAGCCAGCCGCCGTGCAGGACGCGCGAGGCCTTGGTGCGGGCGCCGGACTGGACGTTGGTCGCGCTGCGGACGATCACCGCCGTCATCGGGAGCGCGCCGAGCAGGCCGCAGAGGGCGTTGCCGATGCCCTGGGCGGTGAGTTCGCGGTCGTAGTCGGTGCGCGGGCCGTGGTGCATCCGGTCGACGGCGGCCGCGCTGAACAGCGTCTCGGCGGAGGCGATCAGGGTGAAGGCGAGGACGGTGCCGGCTCCGGCCGTGGTGGCCAGGGCGCCGAGCGCGGCCCGGTCGGGCAGTTGGACGACGTCCAGCAGTCCGGCCACCTCGACCCGGGCCACCGGCAGGTCGAACAGGGCGGTGACGGCGGCGGCCAGGCCGACCGCGGCCAGCGGACCGGGCACGGCGCGGGCGAGCCGGGGCGGCAGGTACTTCCAGGCGACCAGCACCAGCAGGGTGGCGGCCCCGAGTGCCAGGGCGCCGCGGTCGGCGGCGCCGGTGACGGCGTCCCGCAGCAGCGCGGGCAGGCCGGCGATCTTCTCCGGCCCGGTGCCCGGGGCCCGGCGGTCGGTGAGCGCGTAGAGCTGGCCGAGCACCAGGGTGAGGCCGATGCCGGCCAGCATGCCGTGCACCACGGACGCCGACATGGCGCGGAACCAGCGGCCCAACCGCAGCGCGCCCATGGCGAGTTGGAGCAGTCCGGTGAGCAGCACCAGGACGCCGAGGGCGCCCGCGCCGTACTCCTGGACGGCTTCGTACACGAGCACGGTGAGACCGGCAGCCGGGCCGCTGACCTGGAGGCTGCTGCCGGGCAGCGCGCCGACCAGCAGGCCGCCGACGATGCCGGTGACCAGGCCGAGTTCGGCGGGCACCCCCGACGCGACGGCGACGCCGACGCAGAGCGGGAGGGCGACCAGGAAGACGACCAGGGAGGCGGGGAGGTCGTACCGCCAGGGCACGGCGCGCAGCGCGGCCACCGGACCTCGCCGGGAGCCGGAGCGGGAGCGCGGGGCGGCGGACCGGGAGCGCGGGGCGGCGGGCGGGCTCTTCCGCCGTCGGGGCAGACCGTTCACCGGCGCACCGCCCGCGAGACGGGGAGGGCGGCGGCGAGGGCGGCGACGAGAACGAGGGCGACGGGGCCGGCGAGAGCGGCGGGGACGGCGGCGGGACGGGTGGGCAGGGCACATCGTCGAGGCATGGGGAGCTTCCTTCCGCGCACCCGGCGGGGCGGCGCGTCGCGGGCGACGCATCGGCAGCGGGTGCGTTGCTGCGGTGTGCTGCTGGTGGCGGCGATGACGCGGCGGTGCGGCGGTGGCGCGGTGCTGTGGCGACGGCGGGGCCCACGGTGGCGGCGGTGCTGCCACCGTGGGCGGACCTGCCGTCGGCGGCGGTACTGCCGGTGGCGGCCGGGACGCGCGGACCGGGACGGCCGGCGCGGCGAGTCGTGCTGGACGGGATCCAGGACGGACCCCTCGACGGGATCGGCGACCGGAACTCCCCCGCTCCGCCCCGGATCCCCGAGACCCCCTTGCCGCGCCCCCTTGTTGAACATGGCAACCATGACGGGCCCGGCGTGGGACCGACGGTACCCAGCGCCCCGGAGCCGGCCAACCTCGCACACCATTCCTCCACGCCAACAGCACGCCACCGACGCATCCAGGGCGAAATCCGAGCTCATGGCAGGTACGCACGTTCGCCCGTCGAGCAGATGACCCGCCGAACCGCCCCCTGCCGAACGTTCCACATTCTGTTGAAAGCCCCCTTGACGCCCCGACGACCCCCGTCCTACTTTTATTCCACATACAGAAACCGTTCTTCCGTATGGTGGAATTCTGGAGATGAGCCCTCCGACCCACTGCGGGCCGACGCAGGAGAGACCCGATGCCCCGAATGACAGCCGCCCGCGCGGCCGTGGAGATCCTCAAGCTCGAAGGCGTCGACGTCGCCTTCGGCGTGCCGGGCGCGGCCATCAACCCCTTCTACGCCGCCCTCAAGGCCTCCGGCGGCATCCGGCACACGCTGGCCCGCCACGTCGAGGGCGCCTCGCACATGGCCGAGGGCTACACCCGCGCCGCCGCGGGCAACATCGGCGTCTGCATCGGCACCTCCGGGCCGGCCGGCACCGACATGATCACCGGGCTCTACTCGGCCATCGCCGACTCGATCCCGATCCTGTGCATCACCGGCCAGGCCCCGGTCGCGCGCCTCCACAAGGAGGACTTCCAGGCGGTCGACATCGCCTCGATCGCCAAGCCGGTCACCAAGGCCGCCACCACCGTGCTGGAGGCCGCGCAGGTCCCCGGCGTGTTCCAGCAGGCCTTCCACCTGATGCGCTCGGGCCGCCCCGGCCCGGTGCTGGTCGACCTGCCGATCGACGTCCAGCTCACCGAGATCGACTTCGACCCGGAGGCCTACCAGCCGCTGCCGGTCTACAAGCCCGCCGCCAACCGGATCCAGATCGAGAAGGCGATCGCGCTGCTCCAGCGGTCCGAGCGGCCGCTGATCGTGGCGGGCGGCGGCGTGATCAACGCCGACGCCGCCGGACTGCTGCTGGAGTTCGCCGAGCTGACCGGCGTCCCGGTGGTGCCGACCCTGATGGGCTGGGGCATCGTCCCGGACGACCACCCGCTGAACGCCGGCATGGTCGGCCTGCAGACCTCGCACCGCTACGGCAACGAGAACTTCCTCGCCTCCGACTTCGTGCTCGGCATCGGCAACCGCTGGGCCAACCGCCACACCGGCGGCCTGGACGTCTACACCGAGGGCCGGACCTTCGTCCACGTCGACATCGAGCCCACCCAGATCGGCAAGATCTTCGCCCCCGCGCTCGGCATCGCCTCCGACGCCCGCGCCGCGCTGGAGCTCTTCGTCGAGGTCGCCCGGGAGCTGAAGGCCGCCGGCACGCTGGTGGACCGCAGCGAGTGGGCCGCGTCCACCCAGGAGCGCCGGGCGCAGCTCCAGCGCCGCACCCACTTCGACAACGTGCCGCTCAAGCCGCAGCGCGTCTACGAGGAGATGAACAAGGCCTTCGGCCCGGAGACCCGCTACGTCACCACCATCGGCCTCTCCCAGATCGCCGGCGCGCAGCTGCTGCACGTCTACAAGCCGCGGCACTGGATCAACTGCGGCCAGGCCGGCCCGCTCGGCTGGACCATCCCGGCCGCGCTCGGCGTCGCGACCGCCGACCCCGAGGGCCAGGTCGTGGCGCTCTCCGGCGACTACGACTTCCAGTTCATGATCGAGGAGCTGGCGGTCGGGGCGCAGCACCGGATCCCGTACGTCCACGTGCTGGTCAACAACTCCTACCTGGGGCTGATCCGGCAGGCGCAGCGGAACTTCGACATCGACTTCCAGGTCAAGCTGGAGTTCGAGAACATCAACGCGCCGGAGCTGGGCGTCTACGGCGTGGACCACGTCCGGGTCGCCGAGGGCCTGGGCTGCAAGGCCATTCGCGTCACCGAGCCGGAGGGGCTGCTGCCGGCCTTCGAGGAGGCCAAGAAGCTGGCCGCCGAGTTCCGGGTGCCGGTCGTGGTCGAGGCGATCCTGGAGCGGGTCACCAACATCTCGATGGGCGCGGCCGACATCGACAAGGTGATGGAGTGGGAGGAGGTCGCCACCCTCCCGGAGCACGCCCCGACGGCGATCCGCCCGCTGTCGATCTGACCCTCCCAGCGGCCCCGAGGGGGTCGGGCGCCGCGCGGCCGAACGGCCGTCCGGTGTTCGGCCCCAGGGTCGTGCGGGTACGTACCGGGGAACGTCCGGGCGTGAATCCACGCGCGGACCGGCTGCCCCCGGGAGTGCCCACCGTGTCCTTCTCGATGACCCGCGCCGCGTGCGAGCGCTTCCTGGCCGGCGTGCACGTCGGCGTCCTGTCCGTCGCCGGGGCGGAGCCCGGCGCGGCTCCGCTCTCGGTGCCGATCTGGTACTCCTACCGGCCCGGCGGCCTGGTCACCGTGCTGACCGGGCGGGAGTCGGCCAAGGCCCGCCGGATCCGGGCGGCCCGGCGGTTCACGCTCTGCGCGCAGCAGGAGGAGACGCCCTGCCGGTACGTGAGCGTGAGCGGTCCGGTGGTGGCGATCGAGGACGGGATAGACCCGGCCGAACGCGCCGCACTGGCCCACCGCTACCTGCCGCCCGCCGGCGCCGAGGCGTACCTGGTGGCCACCGCCGAGCAGCTGACGGCCGACGTCACCGTCCGGATGCGCCCGGAGCGGTGGCTGAGCGCGGACTTCTCCGCGATCGCCGAGCAGCTCCGGAACGCCTCGCCCGCGGCCGGGGAGAAGGTCAGCCCTCCGCCTTCTGCCCCCGCTGGACCCGCTTGACCCGCTCCGCCTGGAGGTCGGCGAACTGCTTCAGCGTCTTGTGGTCGCGCTCGTCCTCGTCCAGCTCGATCAGGGAGACGACGGCGCCGATCCGCATCACCATCGTCCCGGCGAGGGTCTTGGTCGCGGCCTCGCCGGAGTCGCCACCGTTGTCGACGTCCTTCTCGAAGGCCTGCGACTGTTCGGCGGCGGTCTTCACGTCGATCTTGCGCGCGGCGCCCTCGTCCTCGATGAACGAGGCCACCAGCGCCTCGAAGACCGGACCGGCGTTCTCCGCCTTGTCGAAGGTCAGCAGGGTGAGCCGGATGTCGTTGGCGGTGCTGGAGACCGACTTGTACCGGACATTGCCGCCCAGCTGAAGACCGAGGCAGTCGGCCTTCAGCTTCTTGCGGCAGGTGGCCGACGCGTCGGCCTGCGTGACGGCCTGCGGCGGCTTCGCCCCGGAGGAGCGCTTCCAGCCGGAGGGGAGCGAGGTCTCGCTGGGCAGCGCGTCGCGCACCTGGTCCGGCTCCGACAGCACCACCTTGGCCTGGAACGCCGACCCGGCGCCGCCGCCGTCGGACCCGCACGCGGCCGCGCCCAGCGTGAGCGCGGCGACCGCGCCCACCAGCGCGAAATTCCGCCTGTACCGCTTGAATCCGTCCACCGTGGTGCCCCCGTTTCGTTCTTCACCTGAAGATCAACAGCGGACATCAAACCACATGATCATCGGATATTTCCGGCCCTCTGTCCGGCACATGCCACATCTCCGGGCCGGAGCCCTGGACTCACCCACAGACCGACAGCGACAAATCCTGTGTGACCTGTCGGAACCTGTCGCCGATCCCGGAACACCTGCCCGCCGATGCTGGTTGAGCAGGCGGGACCGGCTACCGTTCCCGACGGGTCCGCCCGACACCGACCGATCGCCCTCCGAAGGGGACCAACCGTGAGCCTGTACGACATCCCGCTGCGCACGCTGACCGGCGAGGCCGCCTCGCTCGCCGACTACAAGGGCAAGGCGCTGCTGATCGTCAACGTCGCCTCCAAGTGCGGCCTGACCCCGCAGTACGCGGGCCTGGAGCGGCTCCAGGAGCGCTTCGCCGGGCGCGGCTTCACCGTGCTGGGCTTCCCGTCCAACCAGTTCGCCGGGCAGGAGCCGGGCAGCGCCGACGAGATCCAGACCTTCTGCTCGACCACCTACGGCGTGACCTTCCCGCTGTTCGAGAAGACCGACGTGAACGGCGACGACCGGCACCCGCTGTACGCGCGGCTGACCGAGACCGCCGACGCCGAGGGCCAGGCCGGGGACGTCTCCTGGAACTTCGAGAAGTTCCTGGTGTCGCCGGACGGCACCGTGGTCGCCCGGATCCGGCCGCGCACCGAGCCGGAGTCGGACGAGGTCGTCGCCGCGATCGAGGCCGTGCTGCCGACCGCCTGACGCGCTCCGCCCGTACCGACGGGCCGGAGCCCGCAGCGACGGGCCGAACTTGGCGGTACCACCGATCCACCCGGTGGTACCGCCTTTCCGTCGGCGGCCGGTCCGAGGCCGGTGAACGGCCGGTCCGAGCCGGTCAACGGCTGCTCAGCGGGTGACGCTCCAGACCAGGGCGCGGGTCAGCGCCGGCGTCAGCGCCGGGTCGACGACCGCCGACGTGGGGTCGTTCGCGACGGCCTTGAGCTCGTGCGCCGCGGGCCTGGGGCCGGTCGGGCCGAGGTCGGCGACGGCGATCGTCCTGCGGTCGCGCAGGGCCGGCACCTCCTTGCCGTCGAGGTACCAGCGCAGCTTGGTGCCGGAGACGGGCAGGTCGACGGTGAGGCGGTCGGTCGCCTTCAACGCGGTCGTGGTGGGCGTGGCGCTGGTGAGGGTGGAGGCGTGCCGGTAGAAGCCGGCGATCATCGCCTCGCGGCCGGGGAGGTTGAACTCGCGGCCGAGCGAGCGCATCACGGAGTTGTCGGTCGGCCGGTTGAGGCCCGACGGGTGGTTGCCGCCGCCCTGGTAGGCGCCGACGTTGCCGCCGTCCGGCGAGGCCTTTCCGAGCCAGCGGTACCACTTGGCCTTGTCCTTGCGCATCCGGTCGGCGCTCAGGGTGGCGAGGTTGGGCTGCGGGGGCTCGGCGCCCTGGTAGGGACCCTGGTCCTCGGCGACGTACTCGTCCGCGAGCTTGCCCAGCGAGTGTCCGGTCTCGTGCACCGCGATCTGGCCGGACGCGGCGTTGCCGCCCGCCACCGTGGCGATGCCCTCGTAGCCGAGCGGCGACCGGGTGCTGCCGTAGCCCGCCCCGCCGTACTTGGCGGTGTTGGCGACCACGATCACCAGGTCCGCCTGCGGGGCCTTGGCGGCGTAGGCGTCGACGGCGTTGATGTCCACGCACAGCAGCCGTTCGATGGAGTTGCACCAGAACCGGGAGCCCAGGGCGGTGGTGCGGACGGTGCTCTGCTTCGGGTCGCCGGACACGCCCGACTGCGCGGAGACGGCGCCCACGGCCCACACGTTGAACAGCTTGCGGTAGGTGGCGTAGGGCTGGACGGCGCTGATGTCCTTCCACTTCGCGGCGGCGTCCTTGCGGAACTTCTCCTGCTCCGCCGCCGTGTAGCCGTCGCCGATCATCACCACGTCCAGCTTGCTGTCGGTGCTCCCGTTGTTGACGATCTTCGTGACCGCGCCGTCCCCGGCGGCGGCCGCGCTCATGAACGGCTCGGCGACGAAGGGCGAGGCGGCGGGGACCCTGGCCCGGCCGATCGTGCCGTCCTCGGCGAACACCTCGACGTCCTGCTCCCCCGGGGAGGCGGCGACGCCGTCCGGGTCGGACGCAGCGGTGACACCGGACGGGTCGGACGGGGCGGACGGAGCGGTGACGGCGGCCGGGTCGGACGGGGCGGCGACCGCCGGACCGGCGCCGACGGTGAGGGCCGCAGACGCCGTGGCTCCGGCCAGGAGGAGCGAGGTGAACCTGCTGTTGCGCAAAGGACTTCTCCGACATCGATGGGCGGCGTGAGCGGCGAGGCGCGGTCCCGGATCGCGACGCACCGCCGCCGTCCGCCGCCAACACGGGCCGACAGAGCCCGAACTGACGCCGCGACACCGCCCGGCCGTCACCTCACCGATGGTTACGGCCGGCTCCGTACGAACGGTTCAGACACCGCCCACCGCCCCGCCCCCTCCGGCGGGCCCGCGGGCTCAGGCGCAGTGGTAGGGGAACGAGACCGCGGCGGTACGGGAGCCGGGTGCGAGGATCTCCAGGGTCGCGGTGGCCGCGAGCGAGCCACGGCCCTCGAAGCTCCACCGCAGCACCAGTTCGGTGCGGTGGGCGCCGGAGCCGATGTCCTGGTTGATCTCGCCCGAGGTGGTGCCGTCGCTGCGCAGCCAGCGGTAACGGAGGGTGCCGGAGCCGCCGTTGGTCTCCACCTCGGCCTTGATCACCGCCACCGAGTCGCAGCCGGGGCCCGCCGGGTCGGTGGTCACACCGACGCCGGTGACCGCGAGGGCGGGCGTGGAGAAGCGCCAGAACAGCAGCGCCAGGACGGCCAGCAGAAGCACCAGCGGGAGCAGCCGGCGCCACACCCGGCGGCGGCGCGGCGGCGCGGCGCCCGGTACGGCCGCGCCGTGCCAGACGGCGGCGGCCAGCGGCGGCACGCCGGGACCGAAGCGCCGCAACTCACCCGGGGCGAGCGGGCGTTCGTCCTCGTTGTCGGCGACGGCGGGTGCGGCCGGTGCGGGCGGCGGTCCGGGCGGCGGCGTGGCGCCGGTCGGGACGGCGGCGGAGGCGGAGGAGGCGGAGGCCGAAGTCGACGCCGAATCGGGCGCGGTCACGGTGAGCGCGGTGTCGGGCACGGTCGGGGCGAGGTCGGTCGGCGGCGGGCCCGGGGCGGCCACGGGCGACGACGGGCCCGCCGCCGCTGCGGTGACCGTGAGGGCGGGGTCGGCCGGGGCAGCGGTGCCGTGGGCCGGGGTGTCCAGCAGCGTGAGCGCCTCCACCGTGTCCCCGGCGCCGCCCCAGACCCCGGGGTCGAGGAAGGTCGCGCTCATGGCCTCGTTCGCGTCGATCCGCACGGTGGCCTCGGCGTCCGGCCCGTCGGCCTCCGACCCGACCTCGGCCGACCCCGGTCCGAGCCGGACCGTCTCCGTGGCGCCGTCCCCGGCCGGGTCGAGTCGGACGGTCCGGTCGGCATCGCCGTCCGCGGCCGCGACCGGCGCCGGGGCCGGGTCGGAGTCGGGTCGGGGCGTGGACATGGCTCCTCCAGAGAGCGGGGTGGGGCGGGGTGTACGGGACGGACAGGTGCGGCGACTCAGCGCGGCGGGTCGCAGAGGAACGCCGACACCGTGTCCGACGTCCGCCCCGGCCTCGCCGCCGCCGGGGCGGTGCCGATCCGCACGCCCCAGGTCGGGAAGGTGTCGGCCGAGGTGAAGTCGTGCGTCCGGCTGACGGTGGCGCGGCCGTCGTGGACCGCCACCGTGTCGGTCGCGACGTCCACGGTGCGTTCGCCCAGGGTGTGGAACCAGGTCAGCGTCAGCGAGCCGGTGGCCGCGCCCTGGGCGACCACGGTGACCGTCGCGGTGGTGCTCCAGCGCCCGGCGCAGGCCAGCGAGTCCAGGTTCACCGAGGTCACCGCGATGGTCGGCGCGACCGTCCGGGTCGGCAGGACCGTCAGCGTCGGGGACGGCGTCGTACCGGTGGGACCGGCGGGCGTCGCCGAGGACGGGGCGACGACGGGACCGGTGGCCGGGGCCGTCGCCGGCGGGACGGAGGGCGGCGGCACGCTTCCGGGCACGGCCGGGCCCGAGGACGGCGCCGCGGAACCCGGCGGCAGTGGCGGTCGGGCCGTTCCGGGGGTGCCGGGGGTGGGCGGCGTCCCGGGGGACGTACGGCCGGTCGGCGCCGCGGAGGGGCCGGTGCTCCGGCCGCCCGGGCCGGTGGACGACGCGCCTGGGGACGACGGGCCCGAGCCGGGGGCGCCGGCAGTGGAGGCGTCCGGCGCGGGCGTCGCCGAGGGGTCGGACGGCCCGGGGCTCGGGCTGTCCTGGCCCTCGGTCGTGGCGGGCGACGCGAGGGGCGACGCGGCACCCGCCGGGTCGAACGGGCCGATGCTGGTGGTGGCCTCCGGGGCGACTCCCCCGACGACGGTGCGGGAGTCGCCGTCCACGGCCCCGGCGACGGCCATCCCGGCCAGGGTGGCGAGGGTGAGCGCGCCGGCGGCGACGCCGGTGAGGGCCTTGCCGCGGGTTCCGGTGCGCGCCGCCCGGCGGATCAGCGTCTCCCGGACGACAGCGACCGGCGCCGCCCCGGTCCCGGCCGAGGACTGCGAGGCCGCGGACTGTACCGCCGAGGAATGTACCGCCGAGGACCCCCCGGTCGAGGAGTCCAGGGCCGCGGACCCGCCGCCGCCCAGGGCGGTGTGCGCCAGCGAGGTGCCGCCGACCGCGCCGGCCGCGGCTCCCGCGCCGGGCAGCAGCAGCGCGAGCAGGGCGACCAGTGCCGTCAGGTCGAGCCGCCCCTTCTCCTCCCACCCCGGTCCGTAACCGGCCGCCGCGACCGCCTCCAGCTCCGCCAGCAGCGCGGTCGCGCTGTCCGGGCGGGCCCCGGGGTCCTTGGCGAGGCCGGAGAGGATCAGCGGGCGGACCGGGTCCGGCGTCAGTTCGGCCGGGATCGGGGCCTCGGTGTGCTGGACGGCGAGTTCGGCGAAGGTCGTGCCGCCGTAGGGGCGGGCGCCGGTGAGGCACTCGAAGAAGGTGACGGTCGCGGCGTAGACGTCGCCCGCCGGGGAGGCGGGCCGGCCGGCCCACTGCTCGGGAGGCATGTAGGCGGGGGTGCCGGAGACGTCGCGCTCGTCGCCGCTCGGCACCGCGATCCCGAAGTCCACCAGCTTGGACGTCCCGGCGGTGTCCACCAGGACGTTGGCGGGCTTGTAGTCGCGGTGCACCACCCCGGCGCCGTGCGCGGCGGCCAGGCCGAGCAGCGAGCCCTTCAGCACCACCAGGGCCGCTTCGGGGGTGGTGGCGCCCTCCGCGCGGAGCAGCTCGCGCAGGGCGATGCCGTCCACCAGCTCCATCACCATGGCCGCGCCGCGCTCGCCCTCGACGTACTCGTAGAGCCGGGTGACGTGCGGGGAGTCGAGTCCGGCCAGGACTTCGGCCTCGGCCCGCAGCGCGGGGGTGCCGGCCGCGCTGTGCAGGTACTTGACCGCCACGGGGGTGCCGGTCGCGCGGTGCCGGGCGAGCACCACCCGGCCGCTCGCGCCGGCGCCGAGCTCGCGCTCGTGGACGTACTCGGGGAGTTCCCAGGGCCGCTCGTCCGCGGGCTCCGGGGTGTTCCCCGCGGCGGGGGCGGTGCTACCCCCGGCCGGTCTGTGCTCCTGCTGCTTCCGGTCGTCCATCGCTTCGTGCTCTCCCCGTTCACGGCCCGCTCGGCTCTGCGGCGACGCACCTTACGGCAACGCCGACGCTGCCTGGGACGCGGCCGGTGAACAGCGGGTTCCGGGCCGGCGGGGCCCGTGGATCACGATTCGGGTGCTTCGCACACCGAGCCAATCGTTCCCGGTACGAACCCGCGTACGAGGGCGCGCGGGGGCGCGCGCAGGGGCGCGTTCAGCCGAGCAGCAGCCTGGTACCCGGGGGCAGTCCGCCGGTACGGGCCGCGTCGCGCAGGTGCGCCAGCAGGGTCGCCCGCAGCGCCTCCGCCGCCCGGGTCGGCGGCACCTCGTGGCCGTGGGCGACGGCGATGGTGCGGCCGAGCCCGGGACCGGCGAAGTGGGCCACGGCGAGACCCGAGCGGTCGGCGACCATCCCGGGCAGCACGGCCGGCCCCAGCCCGGCCCGGACGAATCCCAGTACCGCGTCCATCTCCCCGCCCTCCACCGCGAACTCGGGCTCGAAGCCCGCCGCCCGGCAGGCCGCCAGCGTCGCCTCCCGCAGGTCGTAGCCCTCCCGGAACATCACCAGCGGCCGCTTCCCGAGCTCCGCCACCCGCACCTTGCGGCGGGCCCCCGGCTCGGCGGACACCAGCACCAGTTCCTCGTGCAGCAGCTCGGTGACGGCCAGCGCCGGCACGGCCTCGCCGCTCGGCGGGGTGATGATCAGCGCGAGGTCCAGCTCCCCCGCCGCCAGCGAGCGCACGAGGTCCCGCGAGCCGCCCTCCCGCACCACCAGCGCCACCCCCGGGTAGCGGTCGCGGAACACCCGCAGCACGTCCGGCACCAGGCTGGTGCACAGGCTCGGCGGCGCCCCCAGCCGCACCCGGCCGCGGCGCAGCTGGACGGTCTCCTGCACCGCCAGCCGGGCGCTCTCGGTGTCGGCGAGGATGCGGCGGGCGAGCGGCAGCAGGGCGTCCCCGGCGTCGGTGAGGGCGATGTTGCCCCTGGTCCGGTGGAACAGCTCGGCACCCAACTCCCGCTCCAGGGCGCGGATCTGTTGCGACAGTGACGGCTGGGCGACGTGTTCCGCCTCGGCCGCGCGGGTGAAGTGGCGGGTTTCGGCGACGGCGAGGAAATACCGGAGCTGCTGGAGTTGCACAGCTCCCAGCATAGGCAGGGACTATCGTCACGAGCCGCATCATGTCTTGGACTCACCATGACCACCGTCCCTACCGTTGATGCCATGACAACCGCGTCCCGGACGGCCCGGCATCCGTCCACCCTGGCGACCCTCTGGCGGTCGACCGTCGGCAAGAAGGCGGTCATGGCCGTCAGCGGCCTGGCGATGCTGCTGTACCTGGTCGCGCACATGCTGGGCAACCTCAAGGTCTTCTTCGGCCCGGACGACATCAACGGCTACGCGGCCTGGCTGCGCACGATCGGCCAGCCGTTCCTGGGCCACGAGTGGTTCCTCTGGATCGCCCGGGTCGGGCTGCTGGCCGCCGTCGTGCTGCACGGCGTGGCCGCGTTCCAGCTGAGCCGGCGGGACCTCGCCGCCCGCCCGAGCAAGTACGCCCACCAGCGGCGGCGGGCGAGCTACGCGACCCGGACGATGCGCTGGGGCGGGGTGATCCTGGCGCTGTTCATCGTCTGGCACATCCTCGACCTGACCACGCTGACCGTGAACCCCGCCGCCGAGCACGGCAGGCCGTACCAGAACATCGTGGCCTCCTTCGGGAACTGGTACTCCTGCGTGATCTACATCGTGGCGATGCTCGCCGTCGGCCTGCACGTCCGGCACGGGTTCTGGAGCGCCGCGCAGACCCTCGGGGCCAACAACGCCCGCCGGGACCGGCTGCTGAAGCTGACCGCCAACGGGCTGGCGCTGCTGCTGACCGCGGGCTTCCTGTCCGTCCCCGTCGCCGTGATGACCGGAGTGGTGAAGTGAACGCGTCCCCGGAGCAGAACGCCTCCCCCGAGCACAGCGCCTCCCCGGAGCACAAGGCGCACCCGGACCCCGGCGTCCACCCGGCCCCCGGCGGCTACCCGGACTACAGCGTCGGCGAGCCGATCGCCGACACCCGGTCCCCGCAGGGGCCGATCGAACAGCGCTGGGACCAGCGGCGGTTCGAGGCCAAGCTGGTCAACCCGGCGAACCGGCGCAAGCACACCGTGATCGTGGTCGGCACCGGTCTCGCGGGCGGCGCGGCCGGCGCCACCCTCGCCGAACAGGGCTACCACGTGGTCCAGTTCTGCTTCCAGGACTCGCCCCGGCGGGCCCACTCGATCGCCGCCCAGGGCGGCATCAACGCCGCCAAGAACTACCGCAACGACGGCGACTCCGTCCGCCGGCTGTTCTACGACACCGTCAAGGGCGGCGACTTCCGCGCCCGCGAGTCCAATGTGCACCGCCTGGCCCAGGTGTCGGTGGAGATCATCGACCAGTGCGTGGCCCAGGGCGTGCCGTTCGCCCGGGAGTACGGCGGACTGCTGGACACCCGCTCGTTCGGCGGCGTCCAGGTCTCCCGGACCTTCTACGCGCGCGGCCAGACCGGCCAGCAGCTGCTGCTCGGCGCCTACCAGGCGCTGTCCCGGCAGATCGCGGCCGGCAACGTCGAGATGCACGCCCGCACCGAGATGCTGGACCTGCTGGTGATCGACGGCCGGGCGCGCGGGATCGTCGCCCGCGACCTGGTCACCGGCGAGGTCTCCAGTTACACCGCCGACGCCGTGGTGCTCGCCTCCGGCGGCTACGGCAACGTCTTCTACCTCTCCACCAACGCCAAGAACTCCAACGCCACCGCGATCTGGCGGGCGCACCGGCGCGGCGCGTACTTCGCCAACCCGTGCTTCACCCAGATCCACCCGACCTGCATCCCGCGCTCCGGCGACCACCAGTCCAAGCTGACGCTGATGAGCGAGTCGCTGCGCAACGACGGACGGATCTGGGTGCCGAAGGCCAAGGGCGACACCCGGCCGCCGGACGAGATCCCGGAGCAGGAGCGGGACTACTACCTGGAGCGGATCTACCCGTCCTTCGGCAACCTGGTGCCGCGCGACATCGCCTCCCGGGCCGCCAAGAACGTCTGCGACGAGGGCCGCGGCGTCGGGCCCGGCGGGCAGGGCGTCTACCTGGACTTCGCCGACGCCGTCCGCCGGCTGGGCCGGGACGCGGTGGAGGCCAAGTACGGCAACCTGTTCGAGATGTACGAGCGGATCACCGCCGAGGACCCGTACCGGGTGCCGATGCGGATCTACCCGGCGATCCACTACACGATGGGCGGGCTCTGGGTCGACTACGACCTGCAGACCACCGTGCCGGGCCTGTTCGCGATCGGCGAGGCCAACTTCTCCGACCACGGCGCCAACCGGCTCGGCGCGAGCGCGCTGATGCAGGGCCTGGCGGACGGCTACTTCGTGCTGCCGCCGGTGCTCAACGACTACCTGGCCCGCGAGCCGCTACCCGCCGTCCCGGCCGACCACGAGGAGATCGCCTCGGTCGAGGCCGAGGTGGCGGACCGGCTGAACCTCATCCTCGCGGTGGACGGCGACCGCACGCCCGACTCCTTCCACCGCGAGCTCGGCGAACTGCTGTGGGACGAGTGCGGGATGGCCCGCGACGAGGCCGGGCTGCGCCGGGCGCTGGAGCGGATCCCGGCCCTGCGGGAGGAGTTCTGGCGCCGGATCAAGGTGCCCGGCACCGGGCAGGAGCTCAACCAGGCGCTGGAGAAGGCCAACCGGCTGGTCGACTACTTCGAACTGGCCGAGCTGATGTGCCTGGACGCGCTGCACCGCGCCGAGTCCTGCGGCGGCCACTTCCGCACCGAGAGCCAGACCCCGGAGGGCGAGGCGGCCCGGCGGGACGAGGAGTTCTCCTACGCCGCCGCCTGGGAGTTCACCGGCACCGGCCGGGCGCCCGTACTGCACCGCGAGCACCTCGACTTCGAGTACGTCCACCCCACCCAGCGGAGCTACGCGTGAACCTCACCCTCAGGATCTGGCGCCAGGCGGGCCCCGACACGCCCGGCTCGATGACCACCTACCAGGTCGGCGGGATCAGCCCCGACATGTCCTTCCTGGAGATGCTGGACACCCTCAACGAGGAGCTGATCCTGCGCGGCGACGCCCCCGTCGCCTTCGACCACGACTGCCGCGAGGGGATCTGCGGCGCCTGCGGCATGGTCATCAACGGCCGGGCGCACGGCCCCGAGCGCACCACCACCTGCCAGTTGCACATGCGGCACTTCGAGGACGGCGACACCATCGACGTCGAGCCGTGGCGGGCGGCGGCGTTCCCGGTGGTCAAGGACCTGGTGGTGGACCGGTCCGCGTTCGACCGGATCATCGGCGCCGGCGGGTACATCACCGCCCCGACCGGCAGCGCGCCGGACGCCCATGCCACGCCCGTCCCCAAGGAGGCGGCCGACACCGCGTTCGAGCACGCCGAGTGCATCGGCTGCGGGGCGTGCGTGGCGGCCTGCCCCAACGGCTCGGCGATGCTGTTCACCTCCGCCAAGGTGGTCCATCTGAACGTGCTGCCGCAGGGCGGGCCCGAACGCGCCTCCCGGGTAATGAACATGGTGGAGGCGATGGACGCCGAGGGCTTCGGCGGCTGCACCAACACCGGTGAGTGCGCGACGGCCTGCCCCAAGGGCATCCCGCTGCCGAGCATCGCCGCCATGAACCGGGAGTATCTGCGCAGTTCGCTGCGCGGGGGCCGCTGACCCCCGGGGCGGTCCGCGAGGACGGCCCCCCAAAGCCGAAGCGGGGCGCGCGTGGTGCTCGTGCGCGCCCCGCTTCTTCGACTGTTCGTCAGGATCGTTACTGGCTCCTCGGATTTCGCGCTACCGTGGTCCCCGCGCCGAGGAGGAATGCATATGCCCGAGGTTCAGGCCTGCTCCGGGTGCGGCGGGTCCGGGGGGACCCAGAAGACCGAAGCCACGGTCGAACTGGACGAGGAAGGGAGCATGGTGCCGAAGATCCACACCTTCTGGTCGCCATGCGGTCGGTGCCACGGATCCGGGACGGTGATCGTCGGATGAGGCTGGTCTTCGAATGCGTCGAGTGCGGTAGCCACTACCTGCCGCCGGAGGCGATGGTGTACCCCGACGGGCCGGCCTCGCCGGTCTGGTGCACCCACTGCCAGACCGCGAAGCGGGCGGCGGGGGTCCGGGAGGACCCGCTGCTGGCGCGGGTCGCGCTGGCGACGGCCAAGGCCGCGCGGGCCGGGAACGCCCGCGCCGGCGGTACCCCGGAGGAGACTCCGGGCGGCCGCCCGGACGTCCGGCCGTCGCGGCCGCCGGTGTCGCGGCGGGCGCGCTCCGGGCCGGGCGCGGTGCGCAGCAAGCTGGCGTAGGAACGGCGGCCGGTCAGAACAGCGCCTCCTGGGTGTCCGGGGGCTCCGGCCGCGCCCTGGGGACCAGTGACAGCCCGGACGGCGGCCGACCGGGCGCCGGGGTGAGCGTCCAGCCGGTGAGCAGGCGGGTGTCCAGGAGCAGCGGCGGGTCGCCGTCCGGCCGGTCGAGCAGCAGGTGCCGGCCGATCGGCGCGCGCAGCCGCCCGGCCACCACCGCGCCGTCCGCCAGGCCCTCGACCGCGTGGTACGCGTCGGGGGCGCCGCCGGTCAGGCCGAACAGCCCGACCTGGTCGACCACCGGGTGGCCGGGCAGCAGCTCCACCTCGTGGCCGTGCAGCAGGTCGTGCGCGCGGGCGCGGGCGTCGGTCAGCACGGCCCGGCGGTGGGCGGCGTCGCCGTGCTCCCACCAGTGGTCCACCTTGGCCCGGACCTTGAACCGCTCCCGCGCCAACCCGGCGGCGGAGAGGGTGAGTTCGGCCCGGCGGACGGCGGGCAGGGCGCCCCGGGCGGCGAAGGTCCAGGCGAGCGCGCCCTGTTCGAGCAGCCGGCTGGTGCCGCGCTGCTCGGCGGTCAGGCCGACCTTCAGCAGACCCTCGCCGAACCAGGCGAGATAGAGCCGGTAGGTGCGGCCGTCGTCGAGGATCTGGTCCCTGGCCAGCGCCAGGCCCCGGTCCACGCTCTGGCAGGGCGGGCACTGCACGGCGCCGCCGTCCGGCGCGATCCCGGCGCGGTGCGGGCACGGTGTGCGCTCGTCCCGGCCGACCAGCAGGGCGCCGATGCAGCGGCGCGGTCCGCCCAGCCGCCAGCCGACCTCGGTGCCGGGCACCACCTCGCGCTCGTGGGTGCGGTGACCGTGGACGGCGCTCAGCACCGCCCGGCCGTCCCGCCACGCCAATCCGGTGGAGACCCACCCGTCCGTCCCGCTCACCGTCGACCTCTCACCTCTGACCTCTCACCTCTGGCCTCTCACCTCTGGCCTCTGGCCTCTGGCCTCGCCCGTGCCGTCCGAATTGTCGAGGCTACCGGGTGGCACCGACAACGCCCGCCGGGCACCGTGCCTGCCGCCTGCCCGGCCCGGTAACGTCGCCGCATGACCACCACCAATACCGTGCCCGCCCCCGTCCCGCCCGGCCCCGTGACCCCGGACGACCTGGCCGCCGTGCTCCGGCTCGCCGCGGACACCCTGCGCGCCGCCCCGGCGGACGCCGACTGGTCCCGGCCGGCCGGCGGCATCGCCTGGGACTGCTGGAGCACCGTCGAGCACCTGGCGGACGACCTGCTCGCCTACGCCGCCCAGCTCGGCCCCGAGCACCCGCCGCAGGACCGCTACGTGCCGTTCGTGGCCCGGCAGTCCCACCCCGGCGGCCCGGACAACTTCGTCCTCGCCGAACGGGAGGGCGGACCGGCGGCGCTGGTGGAGGTACTGGCGGCGAGCGGCGGGCTGATGGTCTCGATCGCCCGCACCCGGGGGCCGGAGGTCCGGGCCTTCCACCCCTGGGGCCTGGCCGATCCGGCCGGGTTCGTCGCGATGAGCCTGGTCGAGACCCTGGTGCACCTGCACGACGTGGCCGAGGGCCTCGGCCTGCCCTGGGAGCCGCCGGCCGGAGTCTGCGCCCGCACCCTGGCCCGGCTGTTCCCGGACGTCCGGCCCGACCCGGCCGGTCCCTGGCCGACCCTGCTGTGGGCCACCGGCCGCCGCGCCCTCCCCGACCGCCCCCGCCGCACCGAGTGGCGCTGGTACGCGGACGCGCCGGCCGCCCCAGCCTCGGCCTGACGCCCGTTCACCGCCGGGTGGCGTCGCAGGTCGCGGGCCCTTTGCGCGCTCCCCCGGTGCACGTTCTATTGTGGCGGGCGCGGGCGGCGGCGCGGCCGGGAGGCGGGCGCCGGGCCGGAGCGGCGTGGAGCGAAGGGGTGGACGTGGCGGGGCGGCGGAACAACGGGGTGCTGGCGGTCTGGGCGGAGGCGCAGCGGCAGGAGCAGCGCCGGGAGGAGGCGCGCTGGCGCGCCCAGGCCGCCGAGCAGCGCCGGTGGGAGCGCGAGCAGCGCGAGGCGCAGAAGTCGGCGGCCCGCGGCGAGCGGGAGGCGCAGCGGGCGTACCAGCAGTCCAGGGAGGCCGAGGCGGCCCGGCGGACGGCCGAACTCGACGGCCGGGTGGAGGAGTTGCGGGGTCTGCTGGCGGCCGGTCTGGCCCGTCCGGCGTTCCGGGCGCAGAGCCTGCTGGCCCCGCGCCCGGTGCCGCCGTTCGAGCCGGGGCGGCTGGGCGAGCCGGTGCCGATGCCGGACCAGGCGCACTACCAGGTGCCGCCGCCGGACCAGGCGCAGGCCCGCAATCCGGGGGTGCGGCAGCGGTACGAGCAGTACGTGGCGCAGGCGCGGGCCCGGTTCGAGCAGGACTGGTACGCGGCGCAGGCGGCCGAGGCGGAGCGGCAGCGGCGGCTGGGCGAGTACCACGGGCAGTACCTGGAGTGGGTGGCCCGGTTCCGCCGGGAGGACGAGGAGCGCGCCGCCAGGACCGAGGACTCGCTGCGCGGGCTGCGGTCCGGCGAGCCGGAGGCGGTGCAGGAGTACTTCTCCGCCGTGCTGTACGCCTCGGCGGGCTGGCCGGAGGGCTTCCCGCACCGGCTGGTGGCGGCCTGGGAGGCGAGCAGCCGCCAGCTGGTGGTGAACTGGGAGCTGCCGGGCCCGGACGTGGTTCCGGCGACCGGCCGGGTGCGGTACGTGAAGGCGGACGACCGGGAGGCCGAGGTGGCCCGCCCGGCGACCGAGCGCAAGGCGCTCTACCGGGAGGTGCTGGCGCAGAGCGCGCTGCGGGTGGTGACCGAGCTGTACCGGGCGGACGGGGACGGGCTGCTGGCCTCCGTGGTGCTGAACGGCTTCGTCCGCGGCATCGACCCGGCGACCGGCCGGGAGGCCGAGCGCTTCCTGACCACGGTGACGGTCGACCGGGCCGAGTTCGCCGGGCTGACCCTGGACCGGGTGGCGGCGGTGGAGTGCTTCCAGGGGCTGGGCGGGGTGCTGTCCGCGCGTCCCGAGCGGCTGGACGAGGTGCGGCCGGACCGGCTGCCGGAGACGGTCGGCGGCAGTGTGGCCGGGCAGGGCGGCGAGGACGATCCGGACCTCTTCGAGATGGACCCGATCGAGTTCGAGGAGCTGATCGCGGAGCTGTTCCGGCTGCGCGGCTTCCGGGTGATGACCACGGCCCGCAGCGGCGACGCCGGGGTGGACGTGGTGGCCGAGGACCTCGATCCGGTGACCGGCGGACGGATCGTCATCCAGGCCAAGCGCTACCGCTCGACGGTCTCCCCCACGGCGGTGCGCGACCTCGACTCGACGGTGCGCCACCACGGTGCGATCAAGGGCATCCTGGTGACCACGGCCGGGTTCGGGCCGGGCTCGTACGAGTACATCCGCAACAAGCCGCTGACCCTGGTGAGCGGTCCCGAGCTGGTGGAGCTGCTGGCCGAGCAGGGCCTGCGCGGCCGCCTCGGCGAGCGGACCGCGGGCGGCGGCGCCAACGGCGGCGGGCACGGCGGTACGAACGGCTCGGGCCGCGGTGCGCACGGCAGCGTGAACGGCTCGGGCGGCGGAGCAGCGGGAGAGGCCGGGAGCGGCGACGCCGCGGCGGGCACCGCGGGCGCGACCAGCACCGTGGCCCTGTCCTGGAGCAGTCGCACGGCCGGCGGCGACCCGGTCGAGCTGGACGTCTCGGCGTTCCTCTGCGCGAGCGGCCGGGTGCTGGACGACGAGCACTTCGTGTTCTTCAACAATCCGCAGGACCCGGACGGCGCCGTCCGGCTGCACCCCACCCGCTCGGTGCCGGGCGAGCCGGTCCGCCGGGCCGAGCTCACCCTGGACACCGCCCGGCTGGCCCCGGCGGTGGACGAGGTGGTGGTGGCGGTGTCCACCGAGGAGGAGGAGCCGCCGGCGCTGCCGCTCGGTTATGTGCACGGGCTGGCGCTGACCGGCGCCTTCGGCCCCGAGGTGTCCGGCCCGGCCCGCTGGGAGGCGGGGACCGGCGGCGTGCCGGAGACCGCGATGGTGATCGGGTCCTTCCAACGGCGCGGCGGTGTCTGGCAGTTCGCGCCGAGCGGGACGCCGGTGCCGGGCGGTCTGGCCGGTCTGGCGGTGCGCTGGGGCGTGGCGGTCGAGTAGCCGGGTCCGGGGCCGGGACTGCGCCTGACTGAGGAGCCGCTGTCATACCCGAGGAGGAGGGGAGCCCCCGCCGGGCCGCCGGGTCGGCGGGGGGAGCCCGTACCCGGGAGCGACCTTCCGGGTGCGCAACGGTGGCGAGAATGGATGGAAGACGATCATCCGATTCTGCTTCCGCTTCCCTCGCATTCCCCAGGAGACCCTCGTGACGATGTCCGCAATCGCCGTCCGTACCGGCCGGGCGGCCGCCCGCGCCACCGGCCTGAACAAGGTCTACGGGGAGGGCGAGACCCGCGTGGTCGCCCTCGACAACGTCAGCGT
>NZ_JODS01000012.1 GCF_000718025.1 Kitasatospora purpeofusca | reverse complement strand
CTTCTGCTCCCGGTCGGCGGCCGCCTGCGCCGTCCGCACCCGGTCCACCGCCCGCCGGTGGGCCATCGTCAGCACCCACGCCATCACCTCACCGCGCTCGGGCTCGTACCGGGCGGCCGTGCGCCACAGCTCGAACATGACCTCCTGGGCGACCTCCTCGGACTGCGCCGGATCCCGCAGCACCCGCCGGACCAGGCCCAGCATCGGTCCGGCCACCGCGTCGTACAGCCGGGAGAACGCCTCCTGGTCGCCGAGCGCCGTCCTGGCGACCAGTTCCTTCAGATCCGGGCCCCGGTACCGAGGACCCGAGAGGTACACGACGGCGTTCACCGGCCCGTCCCCCCGCCGCCGGCGGCACCCGTGGCCGCGATCGACTGCCGTGGCCTGCCGCCGGGTCGGCAGCTGTGCATGAAGACCTCCTGGGTCCGGTGGGAAAGCGCTCGATCGCCATTCGCGGCCGACGGGCCGGCGGATTGGCCCCGGAACCCGGAAACTGCAACCCGGAACCCGGAACGCGGGAGCCGGGACCCGAAAACTCGGACGTCCGAGCAGTCGTCTCGCAGAGTGGCCGGGTACTCGTCCCCGGCCGCGGGCTCGGTTACAGTCCCTGGCATGACCCTGCTCGTGAGCCGCCGCCATGTCGACCATGGTCGTGCCACCACCACGGGTTGTCGCCACGTCGCCTGACGGGCCCGCACTCCGCCGACACCTCGTCCGCCGCACGCCGCACGAGGCCGGCCGCCACGGAACCCGAGCCGATCGGCCCCGTTCCCATCCGCACGCACGCACCCGCACCCCCGCACACATACGTAAGTACGCGTGCGGTGCGCCCGCGTGCCGCGCACGAGCGGGACGGCACGGCCACCGGGTTCCCCTTCCCCCTCGACCCCAGGAACGGGATCCTCCATGCGCCCGCGCACCCAACGCGCCGTCCGTACCGCACTGACCCTCGCCGCCGCGGCGGTGCTCTGCACCCCCGCCACCGCCGCCCGGGCCGCCGACGGCACCTTCGGGCCGCTGCCGCCGCCGAACCCCGCCACCGCCGCGAACGGTACCGCGACGATGCACGGCGACAGCGCGTCCAGCGACACCACGCCCTACCCCGGTCCCGGCAGCGGCGCCGTCAACTGGAGCCGTACGGCGCTCGCTTCGGCCTGCCCGACCGTGGTGATCGGCAGCGACCGCCGCCCGGTGGTCCTCTGCACCACGATCTTCGGGCAGACCCCGACCGTGCACCTGCTCGACCCCGGGACCGGCGCCGACCTCGCCTCGCTGGCGCTGCCCAAGGGCAGTCTGTTCGGCGGGGTCTACGCCTACCTCGACAACACCGACGCCCTGGTGCTCGTGGACGGCGGCAACAACCTGCTGCGAATAGGCCACCACCTCACCGCCGACGGTTGGAAGTTGACGGTCGACCAGTCGACCCCGCTCGGGGCGGCCGTTCCGGCCGGGGACAACATCGTCGGCCTCAGCCCCGGCTGGAACGGCCGGGTGTGGTTCGCCACCGGCGGCGGAACCATCGGCACGGTCGACACCAGCACCGGTGCGGTCCGGACCCTCAACACCGGTGAGGGTGTGCAGAACAGCATCTCCACCGTCCCCGGCCACACCGCCGTCGCCACCGACCACGCGCTCTACCTGCTCACCGAGACCGCCGACGGCACCCCGACCGTCGAATGGCGCGCCCCCTACGACCGGGGCCCCGGCCGCAAGCCCGGCCAGCTGAGCTGGGGGACGGGCGCGACGCCCAGCTTCTTCGGCCCCGGCACCGGCACCGAGTACGTCACCATCACCGACAACGCCGCGCCGCACGAGAACCTGCTCGTCTACCGCGTCGCCGGCGGTCCGAACCCGGTCTGCACCACACCCGTGCTCACCCAGTTCCCCGCGAGCGGCACCGAGGACGCCGTCATCGCCTCCGGCCGCAGCGTCTTCGTCACCAACACCTACGGCTACCCGTACCCCGCGCTCCCGGCCGGAGCGCCCGCCAGCGTCCCGGCCTCGGCCGGGTTCGACGGCGGGCTGAGCCGGGTCGACCTCGACGCCGACGGCAACGGCTGCCACCCGGTCTGGAACAGCAACGTCAAGTCGGCCGCGCTGCCGCGGCTCTCACTGGGGGACGGGAAGATCTACACCTTCACCGTCAGCGGCCCGACCGGCTCGGCGGGGGCGCAGACCTTCGCGTCCTACTCCTACGCCACCGTCGACCCCGGGACCGGTGCCCAGCTCTCCAGCTCCTGGATCGGCCTCGGACTGCTCTACAACCCGCTGCAGATGACCGGCACCACCGGTCCGGACGGAACGCTCTACCAGGGCACCGAGACCGGCGTGGTCAGGGTGACCCGCCGCTGACGCGCCGCGGACGTCGCGGCGGCCGCCGGCGGCTACCTCCCGGCCGCCGCGGCCCGGCGCGGGAGCTCCCGGCCGGGTGCGGGCGGCAGCCCGATCCGGGGCGGGCCGGTGTGCTCGGCGTCGGGCACGGCGGGGGACTTCGTGTGCTTGGCCGCGTCGACGGAACCGGGGCCGTGGATGGTGAGGTCGAAGTCCCGGTGTGCCTTGGCGTCCGGCGCGAACGGCAGGCGGATCCGCCCGTCCGCGACCAGACGGCGCACCTCGGCCCGGCTCAGGCCGAGACCGAGCTGGAGCAGCCGCTCCACCCGGACCGGCGCGGGCAGCTCGAAGCGGACCTCTACCGGGAGCGGGTTCGGGTCGTCGAGCGCGTACAGCGGCATGCGGGTCTCCAGCTCCCACGTCCCGGTCCAGTCGAGCCGGTACCGGTTCTTCGCCGCGAGCGACGCGCTCGTCACCAACTCCCGTACCGCTGAAGGGTCGTTGGTCTCGTAGGCCACCAGCCGGGCCGGCTCCAGCGTCGAGACGTGGGCGCGCTCGTGGACGGGCACCTTCGAGGTCCGGTCGCACGTGGCGCAGCTCAGCAGCAGCCACACGTCGAGCATCTTGCCGCTCGCGTTGACGCGGATCTTCCCCGAGGCGCGGTGCCGCGTGCCGGGGCAGTCCGGGCAGGACCGGACGACGGTGGGCAGGGCGGACTGACGCACGGCCCACAGGGCCTTGCGGTCGGTATTCATATGGGTTGGGTGCTTTCAGGACTCAGCAGGAGGGCAGGCCGAACTCACTCGGCGGCTCCCGCTCTGCGACGGATGCTCACGAGGGGCGCGACCCATCGCCCCGGGACCGGGTCGTCAGGCTCCGGGGTCGATCGCGCGACAGGTACGTACTACGTGGCAGTCCTCAAAAGTCCATGCGGGAGATCATGAGCGAGTCGCCCGCCCGCGGCAACCGAATTTCCCCGTGCCCTCGGGCGGCGACAGCTCACAGGTGGCCCTGGCGTCCGACGCTGCCGAGAATGCGGTCGGCCACCAGGTCCGGGCGGTCCGTCGGCAGTGCGTGGCCGGCGCCGGGCACGATCTCCACCCGGGCCGCGGGCACGAGCTCGCCGAGCCGGTCGGCGACCTTGCGCGAGTCGTGCATGGCGCTGCGCGCCCCGAGCAGGAACAGTGCGGGGACACGCAGACGGCGGAGTTCCTCGTCGGAGAAGACCGGTGGCACCGGGAGTGCGCGGCGGAACCCCGTCGATGCGCGCATCAGGCCCATCAGTTCGCGTTCCAGGACGGCGCTGTTGCCGACCAGGCGGGCCAGTGGAGGGCGGAGCGGGCGCGGCGCTGTCGCGGCGAGGGCGCCGGCGATCAGCCAGGTGTAGAACCGGGCGCCGAAGTCGGCGAAGCCGGCGGGATCCACCAGGGTGAGGGACGCGGCTCGTCCCGGGTGGTGGATCTGGTGGTTGAGTGCCAGCCAGCCGCCGTAGGAGCAGCCGACGAGATGGGCGTCCGTCACGTCCAGTGCGGCGAGGAGTTGGTCCAGCCAGGCGGCGCCGTCCCGGCCGTCGGCCATCGGGGCGGTCTGCACGCTCGCGCCCGGCTCGCCGACCGTGTCGACGGCGAGGACCGGACGGTGCTCGGCGAGTGCGTCGATGTACCGGTGCCACATCAGTGCGTTGCCGCCCGATCCGGGCAGCAGCACGATCGGCTCGCCGTTCTGCGGCCCGCTCCGGTAGACGCGGGTGGTCCCGAAGGCGGTCGGAAGGTCCAGCGCCGTCCGCGGCCCCGGCCACAGTTCGGCCAGGGTGCGCTCGTAGGCGGTGCGGAATCGGTCCCTGGCCCGGTCGTTCTTGAACTGGCTGATTCGCATGATACATGTGTATCACGGCATGATACGGGTGTACCAGAGAGGGCGTGCCAGGGAGGTGGGACCATGACCGCGCGGGTCGATCACGAGGAACGCCGACGGCAGATCGCCGAGGCGCTGCTGCGGATCGCCGACACCCAGGGGCTGCAGTCGGCCAGCATGCGGGCGGTCGCCGCCGAGGCCGGCGTCTCGCTGCGGCTGGTGCAGTACTACTTCGAGACCAAGCAGGGGCTGCTGCTGGACGCGCTGACCCGGCTCGCCGCCCAGCTCCAGGCCCGCATGGAGAAGTGGATCGGCGAGGCGGGATCCCCGCCCACACCGCGCGGCACCGTGACCGCGATCCTGTCGTGCATCCTGCCGACCGATCCGGAGAGCCGCCGGATCGCCAGGACCTACGCCGCCTACTACACCCTGGTGCTCAACGACCCCGAGGTGCTGGAGAAGCACGGCGCGCGGCAGCCCGAACTGCTGGAGGGCTTCCTCGCGAAGCGCATCGCCGCGGCCCAGGAGGCCGGGGAGGTCGACCCCGGCAAGGACCCCGGGATCGCCGCCGCCGGACTGCTGGCCATGGTGAACGGTCTGGGCTCCAGCGTGCTGGGCGGCCAGCGCACCGGCGAGGCGGCGACGGCGATCCTGGCCCGCCATCTGGACGAGCTGTTCCGGACCCCGGGGGAGACGGCGAGAGCCCTTCCGTCGGTGGACTCCCCGAACGCGACGTCCTCCTAGGGTGCGTATCGAGTCGTGATCAACCGGTGCCGTCGGTGTCGTCGGTGCCGTCGGTGCCGACCGGGCCGCGGGGAAGGATCCGGTCCAGCCACGTCGGCAGCCACCAGTTGGCCCGGCCGAGGAGTGTCATGGTCGCCGGTACCAGCACCATGCGTACGACGGTGGCGTCGATGAGGATCGCGGTGGCCAGGCCGAGCCCGAACATTTTGGTGGAGGGGTCCTCGGCGACGGCGAAGGACAGGAAGACCGCCGCCATGATGAGGGCGGCCGAGGTGATGGTCCGGGCGGTGCGCGAGACGCCCTCGACGATCGCCGTGCCGTTGTGGCCGGTGCGCAGGAACTCCTCGCGTACGCGGGAGAGGAGGAACACCTCATAGTCCATCGACAGGCCGAACAGGATGGCGAAGAGGAACATCGGGATGAACGACACGATCGGAACCGTCGCTTCCAGCCCGATGAGAGCGCCTCCCCAGCCCCACTGGAAGACCGCGACCATGATGCCGTAGGCCGCGCCGATGCTCAGCAGGTTCAGCAGTACCGCCTTGAGCGGTACGAGTACCGAGCGGAAGACCAGCATCAGCAGCAGGAACGACACCGCCAGCACGGCGGCGACGACCACCGGCAGGCGTTGGCTGGTGCGTCGGCCCACATCGGACAGGCTCGCGGCGGCGCCGCCGACGTGGGCCCTGGCCGGGCCCTGCCCGATCGCCGTGGGCAGCACGTCGGTGCGCAGCCGGGCGACGGTGTCGGCCGTGGCCCTGTCCTGGGGGCCGGTGGTCGGGAACACCACGAGGGTCGCGATGCCGGTGGCCCGATCGACGTGCGTCGGTGCGACGGACGCGATGCCCGGATCCGCCGCGACCGTTGCGACGAGTCGGTCCAGCACGCCCGGATCACCGGCGGGGTCCGCGGCGATGACGAGGGGACCGTTGGTGCCCGGGCCGAACCCCTCGGCGACGAGGTCGTAGGCCCGGCGCTCGGTACGGCTGTGGGGAAGTGAGCCGTCGTCGGGCAGGCCGACGCGCAGACCGAGCACGGGCAGCGTCGCGGTCAGCAGCAGCCCCGCCGCGCCGACCGCGTACGGCACCGGGTGCCGGCCGACGTGCCCGATCCAGCGACGCCACCCGGCGGCACCGGCGGCGCCTGCCGCCGGGTCCCGCCGCCGTGCGGGTCGGCCCGGCTTCCTGGCCCGCAGAGCCCGCTCGATCCGGCCGGCCCGGGCCAGACGCGGGCCGGCGGCGCCGAGGAAGGCCGGCAGCAGCGTCACCGACGCGGCCACCATGGTCAGAACGACGATCGAGACGGCGAGCCCGCCCACCGTCATGAACGGTATGTTCGCGACCGCCAGGCCGAGGATCGATACGACGACGGTGCCGCCGGCGAAGACCACGGGCCGCCCCGCCGTGGCCACCGCCCGCCCCGCCGCCTCGCGGGGATCGAGCCCGCGCGCGAGGTACTCCCGGTGCCTGGTGAGCACGAACAGCGCGTAGTCGATGCCCACTCCGAGCCCGACCATGCTGCCCAGGACCGGCGCGAAGGTGGGGACGTCCGTCACCCCCGCCAGTACGGTCATCGTGGCGACCCCGACGGTCAGCCCGAAGACCGCCGTGCCGATCGGCAGCGCGGCTGCGACGAGCGAACCGAACACCAGGAACAGGATCGCGGCCGCGGCCAGCAGGCCGATCAACTCGCTCGCGCCGCCGTCGGCGTCGGAGAAGGCGTAGAACAGGCTCCCGCCCATCTCGATGCGCAGGGGCAGTTCGGCGCGCAGCCGGTCGCCGAGATCGACGAGGGCGTCGAGGTCCTCGGCCGACAGCCGGCTCTGGTCGGGGTACTGCACCCGGACGACCGCGATCCGCCCGTCGGCCGAGACGAGGCCGCCGCGCACGGCGGTGTCCCCGCCCGCGTCGAGCGCCCCCGCCGGGTCGCTCGTGCCGAGCACGTGCGGCAGCCGCTCCACCTCGGCCTGCAGCCGCGTGAGAGCGGTGCGCGCACGGTCGTGGTCGAAGAACGTCGCGGCGCCGTCGAGGGGGGTGACGACCACTTGGGCGGTCATCCCCTCCTGGCCGGTGCCGGCCCGCTCGATCAGTTGCGCGGCCCGCTGGGAGTCCAGTCCCGGCGCGGTCATCGAATCCGCGTTCCGCCCGCCGAAGGCGACGGCGGCGAGGACGGCGAGCGTGGCGGCGACCAGCCATGCCGCGATCACCCGCCAGGGGTGGCGGGCGGCGTTTGTGCCCAGGCGCAGCAGGGCTTTCGAGTGCATCGGGGGTCCTCCAACCACCTTGTCGGCCGTCCTTGTACGGCCGCCGATGCCGAGGCTCCTCGCTGCTGCGCTCCGCGCCATCGGCCCGCGGGCCGCGGATCCGTCGGCCCCGGGGCGGAGTGACGACCCGTCCTTTCGGCCGATGCGCGGTACGGCGCGGTCACTAGGCTGGGAACCGTGCTCCGAGACGACCTGCGAACCCTGTGGACCGAACCCCGGCCGCCCGACGCGCCCGCCCGGGTGCGGCGGGACTGGGCGCTGCTCGCCGCGGGCCTTGCCGGTGCGGCGCTGGAGGCCACTCTGCGCGAGCACGTCGTGTGGCGTCCGGCGGCGGTGGTGTTCGCCGTATGGCTGTGCCTGCTGCTCCTGTGGCGCCGGACCCGCCCGCTGGCGACTGTCACGCTGGCGTTCGGCTCGGTGACCCTGCTCCAGGTGGCCTCGCTCCTCGCCGCACCGCGCGAGCCCGTCGGCCTGTACACCGCCGGGGTCGTGCTGGTGCTGGTGTACGCGCTGCCCCGGTGGGGATCGGGCCGGGAGATCGTGCTGGGCGGCGCGACGATCGTCGCGGCGTGCGCGCTGTGTGCCGCCACGGGCGGGACTCCGGTCGTCGAAGCGGTCGTGGGCTTCGTCTTCGGGCTGCTGCCCGGTGTGGTCGGGGCCGCGGTGCGGTTCCGGGTGACCGCTCGCGAGCGGCAGTTGGAGCAGGTGCGCTCCCGCGAGCGCGAGCAGCTCGCCCGGGAACTGCACGACACGGTGGCCCACCACGTGTCGGCCATGGTGATCATCGCCCAGGCGGGCCGGGTGCTCGCGGGCACCGACCCGTCCGCCGCGGTCGCGGCGCTGGAGGGGATCGAGGAGGAAGGGGCGCGCACGCTGGAGGAGATGCGCGCCATGGTCGCCGCGCTGCGCGACCGCGGGGTCGGCGCCGAGCTGGCGCCCCCCGCCGGCGTCGCGGACCTGGAGCGCCTGGTGCGCACCCCCGGCGGTCGCGTCAGGGTCGACCTGGGGCTCGACGGCGAGTTGGACACGCTGCCGCCGGCCGTGGACGCCGCCGTCTACCGGATCGTGCAGGAGTCGGTGACCAACGCGCTGCGCCACGCGGTCGACGCGACCGAGGTCGCCGTCCGGGTCGCCGCGGAGCGGCACACGGTACGGGTGAGCGTGCGGGACAACGGTCGGCGCACCGGTCGGGGGCGCGACGGATACGGACTCACCGGGCTGCGCGAGCGCGCGACCCTGATCGGCGGCACACTACGAGCCGGCCCGGGCACCGACCGGGGCTGGCTCGTCGAGGCCGAGCTGCCGAGAGCGAGGAGCGAGAGCGGTGTCCGTACGCGTCCTCGTCGCTGACGACCAGACGATCATCCGCACCGGGCTGCGGATCATGCTGAACGCCCAGCCCGGCATCGAGGTGGTCGGCGAGGCCGCCGACGGACGGGAAGCGGTCCTACTGGCCCGCGAACTGCGCCCCGACGTCTGCCTGTTCGACATCCGGATGCCCGTGGTCGACGGGCTCGAGGCCACCCGGCTGCTCGCCGGCCCGGGCGTCGCCGACCCGCTGGCCGTGGTCGTCATCACCACGTTCGACCTCGACGAGTACGTCTACGGCGCGCTGCGTGCCGGCGCCCGCGGATTCCTCCTCAAGGACACGGGACCGGACCTGCTGGCCCAGGCCGTACGGTCGGCGTCCGGCGGTGAGGCGCTCATCGCGCCCAGCGTCACCGTCCGTCTGCTCCGGGCCTTCGCGGACCTGCCCGCCGGCCGGCCCGCGGCCCAACCGGTCTCACCCGTCACCGCCCGCGAGGAGCAGGTGCTCCTCGCCGTCGCTCGCGGGCTGACCAACACCGAGATCGCCGATGCACTGCACATCAGCCTCAGCACGGTGAAGACGCATCTGGCCAGCCTGATGGCCAAACTCGGCGCCCGCAACCGGGTCGAGATCGCGATGTGGGCCTACGAAACGCGCCGTGTCCTCCCCGGAACCTGAACGAGCACTAGCACAGCCGGGGCGCCCCGGGGCGGTTGTGCCGGGAATCCCCGGTACTTCCGCCGAAGCCCGACGGGGCCGCGCGCCGCGCCTCTACAGTCGCCAGCCTGTCGCCACAGGTGGTGGCGCCACGGCTCGGCACAGGGAGGCCCGTTCATGGCCAACGAGTTCCAGCGGCGCAAGCTCCGCAACGTCTTCGCCGCCTTCGACACCGACGGGGACGGCTGCCTCCGGAAGAACGACTTCGAGGCGCTGGCGGAGCGGTGGGGCCGGCTCCCGGCCGTCCAGCGGGACGCGGCCCTCGGAGTCAGGGTCGAGGCACTCATGCTGGGCTGGTGGGACCACCTGCTCACGGTCGCGGACAGCAACCACGACGGCAGGGTCGACATGGAGGAGTTCCTGACCCTCGTCGACCGGCTCCCCGCCCTGCGGGAAGTGGTCACGGCGACCGCCGACACCGTCTTCGACGCGGTCGACGAGAACGGCGACGGCCGCATCTCCCGCGCCGAACACGCCCGGCTGGTCGACATCTGGCACGGCCGGACCGTGCCGACCGACGACGTCTTCGACCTGATCGACCTGGACGGCGACGGCTACCTGAGCCGACCCGAGTTCGCCCTCCTGTGGGAGCAGTTCTGGATCAGCGCCGACCCGTCCGACCCCGGCAACGCGATGTGCGGCCGCATCCCGGAGCAGTGACCCGGCACCGCCCGGAGCGGTCGGCCGATCGGAGCGGCCCGTGCCGCCACCGCGCGCGGCGGGGGCGGCACGGGCCGTGGGGGGCGGGGCGTCAGCGGGGGCCGGAGGTGGGGGCCGGGCCGACCAGCTCCTTGAGGACGTCCTCCATGGTGACCAGGCCGAGGGGGGTTCCGTCGGCCGTGATCGCGGCCGCGAGGTGGGTGCCGGAGCGGCGCATCGCGGTCAGGACGTCGTCGAGGGGCATCGCCTCCGGGACGCGGGCGATCGGGCGGAGGGTGCCGGGCGGGAACGGGCGGTCGCGGGTGCCGTCGTGCTCGAGGGCGTCCTTGATGTGCAGGTAGCCGTCCACCCGCTCGTCCGGGCCCAGCACCGGGAAGCGCGAGAAGCCGGTGCGGGCGGCGAGCTGCTCCAGCTGCGCCGGGGTGGTGCCGGGGCCGGTGAAGACGATCCGCTCGCGCGGCGTGACGACCTCGGAGACGGGGCGGGAGCCCAGCTCCAGGGCGTCGTGCAGCAGCTCGGTGTCCCGGGCGCTGAGCAGCTCCGCGTCCGAGGAGTCCTTGACCATCCGGGCGAGCTCGTCCTCGGTGAACACCGAGGCCACCTCGTCCTTGGGCTCGACCCTGAGCAGGCGCAGGATCCGGTTGGCGAAGCCGTTGATGGAGAAGACGACCGGCCGCACCGCCCGGCAGGTGGCCACCAGCGGCGGCACCAGCAGCAGGGCGGCCCGCTCGGGCGCGGCGAGCGCGAGGTTCTTCGGGATCATCTCGCCGAGCAGCATGTGCAGATAGGTCGCCGTCCCCAGTGCGATGACGAAGGCGACCGGGTGGATCAGGCCCTCCGGCACGCCGAGGCTGTGGAACGGCGGCTCCAGCAGGTGGGCGATGGCCGGTTCGGCGACCATGCCGAGCACCAGCGAGGAGACGGTGATGCCGAGCTGGGCGGTGGCCAGCATGGCGGAGACGTGCTCCAGGCCCCAGATGACGGTGCGGGCCCGGCGGTCGCCGGCCTCGGCGAGCGGTTCGACCTGGCTGCGCCGCACCGAGATGAGGGCGAACTCGCCGCCGACGAAGAAGGCGTTGGCCACGATGGTGAGCAGGCCGACGATCAGTTGGACGGCGGTCATCGGGTCCGCTCCTGGCGCTCGGGGCGGTCCTCGTCGGGGGAGTCGGAGGGTTCGGGGGCGGTGATCCGCACCCGTTCGGCGACGTGGTGGGCGACGGCGCCGACCTCCAGCGTCCAGCCGTCGACCTCGACGGCGTCGCCGACCGTCGGGATCCGGCCGAGCCGCTCGGCGATCAGGCCGGCCAGCGTCTCGTACGGGCCCTCGGGCACCGGCATGCCGATGGCTTCGAGCTCGTCGGTGCGGGTGATGCCGTCGGAGTCCCACCGGTGCCGGCCGTCCTCGGCGGTGCCGAGGTCGACCAGGTCGGGGGTCCCGGTGGGGTCGTGCTCGTCGCGGACCTCGCCGACGACCTCCTCGACGATGTCCTCCAGGGTGACGATGCCGGCGGTGCCGCCGTACTCGTCGATGACCACGGCGAGGGTCTCCTCGCCGCGCATCCGGTCGAGCAGGCGGTCGACGGTGAGGGTCTCGGGGACCAGCATCGGCTCGGTCATCAGCGCCGACACCCGCCGGGTCGCCCGCCGCTCCACGGGCACGCCGAGGGCGTCCTTGATGTGGACGGTGCCGACGACGTGGTCGAGGCTGCCCCGGTAGACCGGGAAGCGGGACAGGCCGGTGACCCGGGTGAGGTCGGCGACGTCGGCCGCGGTGGCGTGCTCCGCCAGGGCCTGGACGTCCACCCGGGGCTTCATGACGTTCTCCGCCGTCAGCTCGCGCAGGTTGAGCGAGCGGATGAACAGTTCGGCGGTGTCGGGCTCCATGACGCCCTCGCGGGCGGAGTGCCGGGCGAGCGCGACCAGTTCCTGCGGGGTGCGGGCGGAGGCGAGGTGCTCGGCCGGTTCCAGGCCGAACCGCCGCACGACACGGTTGGCGGTGTTGTTCAGGTGACCGATGAACGGCGCGAAGGCGGCCGAGAACCAGTACTGCGGGGCGGCCACCACCTTGGCGACGGCCAGGGGCCGGGAGATCGCCCAGTTCTTGGGCACGAGCTCGCCGGCGACCATCAGCACGACGGTCGACAGCAGTACGCCGAGGACGAGCGAGCCGGTCTCGGCGGCGGCCTCGGGCAGGCCGACGGCCTCCAGCGGACCGCGGAGCAGCGCGGCCACCGAGGGCTGCGCGATCATGCCGATCACCAGACTGGTGATGGTGATGCCCAGTTGGGCGCCGGAGAGCTGGAAGGTGAGCCGTCGGACGGCCTTGAGCGCGGTCGCGGCGCCCCGCTCACCGGCCTCGGCCGCCCGTTCGACGGCGGCGCGCTCCACGGTGGTGAGGGAGAACTCGGCGGCCACGAAGAGGGCGCAGGCCGCGGTCAGGAGCAGGGCCAGGACCAGCAGGAGCACCTCGCTCACCGGGTCACCCCCGCCCCGGTCGGTGCGTACGACGGGCAGGGAACGGCTGGGTGATGACTGGGAGGTTCGTCCATCGCGGGGTCCGCGACTCCTTCGTGCAGAGGGTGACCGGTTCTACAGAAGTGTAAAGGAATGGCAAATCAGTACGGCGTAAGGCCCGGGTCACCACGCGCTCCCGTGTGCGCGTCGACCCGGGCCCGGCGGGGTCACGCCGTCCGGCGGCGCCGGAAGATCGCCCGGACGGCGAACACGATCGCGACGATCAGCCCGATCACGAACAGCACGATCAGCAGGACGACGACGATCACGGCAATGCCGAGCTTCTTGAAGAAGCCGCCCTTCTTCTTCTCGTCCTTCTTGTCGCCCGCCGCGAGGGCGGTGTCGTGGGCGCTGCCGTGGGCGGGGGCCGGTGCGGCGACAGCGGCGGGCGCGGGCGCCGTCGAGCCGACCGTCACGGCGGCCCGGACGCCGGTGGGGGCGGCCGTGGCGGCCGTGGCCGGCGCGCCCAGCAACAGCCCGGCGGCCACGAGGACGGGGGCGACCTTCGCGAGTATGCGCGACTTCACTGCTTCTCCTGTCGTTCGGTCCTCGGCGTGACGGGTCCGGTGCCGGACCGGCCCCCCGTCAGCCGACTTCTACAGCACTGTAGATGATCTCCGTGCGCAGGTCGGACGGGGGAGTCGACAGATCGACGGGTTGGCGGGCCGACCCTCGCGTTCCCGGCCCGAACCCGCCGTTCACCGTGTGTCGACCCCCTGTTGGTGATATCGATTGACGGGAAACTGACAAATCGAGTACCGACGAACGACGAACGACAAGGAGGGAGCGACCTCGTGACGACGAATCAGCTCGACGCCCGCCGGCGCGGAACCCGTCTGCGGACCCTGCCCGCCCTGGTGGCGGCGCTGTGCGCGATCCTCGGCACCACCGCGCTCGCCGCCCCCGCGCAGGCCGCCGACGCGCGCCGGCCGGTCTACGCCGTCGCGCACCGGGTGGACACCCTCGACGGGGTGGACGCCGCGATCGGCCACGGCGCCAACGCCATCGAGATCGACGTCTGCGCCTGGTGGAACCCGAACGAGTGGCGCGCCTGGCACGACTGTTCCTCGGCCGGCGAGAACCGCCTCGGGCCCAGCTTCGACAGCATGCTGGACCGCATCCTCTCGCACGCCAGTGCGGGCCGCCGGCTGTCGCTGGTCTGGCTGGACATCAAGGACCCCAACTACTGCGGCGAGGCGCCCAACCGCACCTGCAGCGTCGCCGGGCTGCGCGACAAGGCCCAGCGGCTGACGGCCGCCGGGATCCAGGTGCTCTACGGCTTCTTCGAGTACCACGGCGGCAGCACCCCGGACGTCGGCGGCCGCGGCTGGCAGAGCCTGGCGGGCCGGCTCGGCCCGCTGGAGGGCATCACCACCACCGGCACCCGCGACCAGGTGCTCGGCGCCTTCGACCGCTCCGGCTCCGGCTTCCCGGCCGGCCGCCGGGTGATGGACTACGGGGACAGCGACATCACCAAGGGCTTCGGCAACTGCACCGAGGCCACCTGGAACACCTGCGCCGAACTGAGGAAGGGCGCCGCCGACCGGGCCGCCGGCCGGCTCGCGGGCACCTTCTCCTGGACGACCACCTACAACGACCCGTGGTACGTCGACAAGCTCCTCGGCGACGCCCAGGTGGACGGCATCATCGCCGGCTACGGCGCCTTCACCGGCGTGCGCGAGTACGACAACGGTTGGCAGTGTGCCAATGCCGTCAACCTCGTCCGCGACTGGGTCGACCGCCACAGCGGCACCCATCGGATGGCGAACAGCGGCGACCGCCTGTTCCGGTAGGACGCTCCCTCGCCGCGCGTGGTGCCACTGTGGCGCCATGCGGACTGGACATGGCGCCATCGCTTACGCCATGCTGATGCCAAGGGGAAACGCGCGCTCCCGGCCCCGCGGTCGGGAGCGCGCGTTCCGGGGGAGCGGGACCGGAGGGGGCGGATCATGGCGGCAGAGCGGCGCCGGGAGCGGGCGGAGGTCGGGGGCCTCGTCGCCTTCGCCCGCTTCGTGGTCTGCGGCGGCGGCGTGGGCGTGGCCGCGAGCTTCGCCGTCGCGGCCCTGGCCGGATGGCTCCCGCAGGTCCCCTGGGTCCTGGTCAACGCGCTGGTCACCGCGGCCTCCACGCTGCTCGCGACCGAGCTGCACGCCCGCTTCACCTTCGGCATGGGCGGCCGCGCGACCTGGCGGCAGCACGTCCAGTCGGCCGGATCGGCGGTGGCCGCGTACGCGGTGACCTGCTCGGCGGTGCTCGTCCTGCACCAGGTGGTGGCGCGGCCCGGCGCGGTGGCCGAGCAGGTCGTCTACCTCTCGGCCTCCGCGCTGGCCGGCGTCGCCCGGTTCGCGGTGCTGCGCCTGGTCGTGTTCGCGCGCACCCGGTCGACGGCGTCCGCCGCGGCCCGCCCCCTGAGCGTGGCCGTCGCCCGCGCCTCGATCCCGGCCGCCGACCCCACCGGGCTCTGCCGCGCCGCCTGAGCCGTACCGGACGCACCGCGCGCGACGGTCAGCGCAGGGCTACCGCCGCGCCCGAACGCTCGGTGGCGATCCGCACGGCGAAGCCGGCCAGGGCGGTGCCCACCACGTAGCGGTGCACGCGCTGCCAGAGCGGGTGCCGGGAGAAGAAGCCGGCGACGGAGCCGGCCGTGACGATGAAGAAGGCGTTGCCCGCGACCCCGACCACGATCAGGGTCAGCCCCAGCACCACGCCCTGGAGGCCGACGTGGCCGCGCGACGGGTCGACGAACTGCGGCAGCAGCGAGATGTAGAGGATCGCCACCTTGGGGTTGAGCAGGCAGGTGAGCAGGCCCATCAGGAAGAGCTTGCGGGGCCCGTCGTGCGGCAGCTCCTGGGCGGCGAACGCGGAGCGCCCGCCCGGCCGGACGGCCTTCCAGGCGAGCCACAGCAGGTAGCCGGCACCCGCGAGCTTGACCGCCAGGTAGATCTCCGGCACCAGCGCGAAGACGGTGGCGATCCCGGCGGACACCGCGAACAGGTAGACCAGGAAGCCGAGGGCGACCCCGGCCAGCGAGGTCAGCCCGGCCCGGCGGCCCTGGGCGATCGAACGGGAGACCAGGTAGATCATGTTCGGCCCCGGTGTCATCGGGGGGGGGGGGGGGGGGGGGGGGGGGGGCGGGGGGCGCCCCCCCCCCCCCCCCCGCCGCACCGCCGTCGGGCTCCGTCAGCGCACGCTCGTTCCCATCCAGGCGCGGTTGCCCAGCAGGGTCTTGACGTCGGAGGCGAAGCCGTTGTCGGGGTTCACCTGGAAGCCGAGCTCGTAGAGGGTGTCCTTGTCCCAGCCGGTGGTGAGCAGGCGGACGGGGACGTCGCCGGGGTGGGCCTGGAGGGCGAGCTTGAGCTCGGCGACGACCCCGGGGGTGACCCGGGCGGCCGGGACGGTGATCTGGACCGGGGGCTTGGTGCCGAGTTCGGCGGAGGAGACGTCGAGGGTGGTGAGCTCCTGCCCGAAGATGCTCAGCGAGCCGTCGCGCTCGTTGAGGCGGCCCCGGACCGAGACGACGTTGTCCTCGACCATCTGCTCGGCCATCAGGTTGTAGGTGGCGGGGAAGAAGAGCACCTCGACCGAGCCGTCGCGGTCGGCGACGGTGATGATCGCCCAGGCGTTGCCGGCCTTGTTGATCCGGCGGTCCACGGCCGTGATGAGGCCGGAGAGGCGGACCTCGCCCTCGGTGCGGCCCGAGCCGAGCAGGTCGGCGATCGAGGTGTCGCGGTTCTGGGAGAGGATGTGCTCGGCGCCGTCGAGCGGGTGGCTGGAGACGTAGAGACCGAGCATCTCCCGCTCCAGGGAGAGCAGTTGGCGGCGCGGCCATTCGCGGTCGGTGAGCTGGAAGTCCAGCCCGATGCCGCCGCCCTCCTCGGCGTCGAGCGCGCCGAAGAGGTCGTCCTGGCCGATCGCCTGCTGCTTCTTCAGCCCGGTGACGGCGTCGATCGCGCTCTCGTGCACGGTGCTGAGCGAGAGCCTGGTGTGCCCGAGCGAGTCGAACGCGCCCGCCTTGACCAGGGAGTCGACGGTGCGCTTGTTGCACACCACCAGCTCGACCTTGTCCAGGAAGTCCGGGAAGGAGGTGTACTTGCCCTTCTCCGCCCGGGTGGCCACCAGCGACTCGATGACCGGGACGCCGACGTTGCGCACCGCCTTCAGGCCGAAGCGCACGTCGCTGCCGACGGCGGTGAAGTCGACCACCGACTCGTTGACGTCGGGGGAGAGGATCCGGATGCCCATCTGCCGGCACTCGGCCAGGTAGATCGCCATCTTGTCCTTGTCGTCGGCGACCGAGGTGAGCAGGGCGGCCATGTACTCGGCGGGGTAGTTCGCCTTGAGGTAGGCGGTCTGGTACGAGACCAGTCCGTAGGCGGCGGAGTGCGATTTGTTGAAGGCGTAGCCGGCGAACGGGACCAGGACGTCCCAGACGGCCTGGATGGCCTCGTCGGAGTAGCCGCGCTCCTTGCAGCCCGCGTGGAAGGGGACGAACTCCTTCTCCAGCACCTCCTTCTTCTTCTTGCCCATCGCCCGGCGGAGCAGGTCGGCCTGTCCGAGCGAGTAGCCGGCGAGCACCTGGGCCGCTCGCTGGACCTGCTCCTGGTAGACGATGAGGCCGTAGGTGGGGCCGAGGACGTCGGCGAGCGGCGCCTCCAGCTCCGGGTGGATCGGGATGATCTCCTGCTGGGCGTTCTTGCGCAGCGCGTAGTTGGTGTGCGAGTTCATGCCCATCGGGCCGGGCCGGTACAGCGCGGAGACGGCGGAGATGTCGGCGAACTCGGTGGGCTTCATCAGCTTGAGCAGGGCGCGCATGGGGCCGCCGTCGAGCTGGAACACGCCGAGGGTGTCGCCGCGGGCCAGCAGCTGGTAGGTGGTGGGGTCGTCGATCGGGATCTTCTCGATGTCGACGTCCACGCCCCGGTTGGCCTTGACGATCTTGATGCAGTGATCGATGATGCCCAGGTTCCGCAGACCCAGGAAGTCCATCTTGATCAGGCCCATGGCTTCGCACGACGGGTAGTCGAAGCCGGTGATGATCACGCCGTCCTTGTCCCGCATGTGCAGCGGGATGAGGTCGAGCAGCGGCGTCGAGGAGAGGATGACGGCCGCGGCGTGCACGCCGGTGCCGCGGATCAGGCCCTCGATGCCCAGGCCGGTGTCGATGATCTTCTTGACATCGGACTCGTTCTCGTACAGCGAGCGGATCTCGGTGCCCTCGTTGTACCGCGGGTGCTTGTCGTTGAAGAGGTCCGCCAGCGGGACGCCCTTGCCCATGACGTCCGGCGGCATCGCCTTGGTGATCCGGTCGCCCATCGCGAACGGGTAGCCGAGGATGCGGTTGGCGTCCTTGACGGCGGCCTTGGCCTTGATCGTGCCGAAGGTGTTGACCTGGGCGGTGTAGGCGGAGCCGTACTTGTCGGTGACGTAGCGCACCATCTGGTCGCGCTGGCGGTCGTCGAAGTCGATGTCGACGTCCGGGGGGTTGATGCGCTCGGGGTTCAGGAACCGCTCGAACAGCAGGTCGTGCTCCAGCGGGTCCAGCTCGGTGATCCGGGTCAGGTAGGACACCATCGAGCCGGCCGCCGAGCCTCGGCCCGGGCCGACCGGGATGCCGTTGTCCCGGGCGTACTGGCAGATGTCGGCGACCACGAGGAAGTAGGCGTCGAAGCCCATCGGGGAGATGACGCCCATCTCCAGCTCGACCCGGTCCAGCACCTCCTGGCTCGGGTTGTCGCCGTAGCGGTGCTGGAGGCCGGCGGCGATCTTCTGGCGCAGGAACGAGGCCTGGGTCTCGCCCTCGGGCACGTCGAACTGCGGCATCCGGTCGACGTAGGTGAACACCTCGTCGTACGACTCGACCCGCTCCGCGATGGCCAGCGTGTTGTCGCAGGCCTCCGGCAGCTCGCGGAAGAGCTCGCGCATCTCCTCGGCGGTCTTGACGTAGTAGCCGGTGCCCTGGAACTTGAACCGGTTCGGGTCGTCCTTGTTCTTGCCCACGCCGACGCAGAGCAGGCTGTCGTGGGCGTCCGCCTGGTCGGCGGTGACGTAGTGCGAGTCGTTGGTGGCCAGCAGCGGGATGTTCAGCTGCTTGGCGAGGCGCAGCAGGTCCTCGCGCACGTCCTGCTCGATCGACAGTCCGTGGTCCATCAGCTCCAGGAAGTAGTTCTCCTTGCCGAAGATGTCCTGGTAGGCGCCGGCCGCCTTGACGGCCTCCTCGTACTGCCCGAGCCGCAGCCGGGTCTGCACCTCGCCGGAGGGGCAGCCGGTGGTGGCGATGATCCCGGTGGCGTTGGCGGCGATCAGCTCGCGGTCCATCCGGGGCTTCATGTAGTAGCCCTCCATCGACGCGAGCGAGGAGAGCCTGAAGAGGTTCCGCAGGCCGGTGGCGTTCTGCGCCCACATGGTCATGTGGGTGTAGCGGCCGCCGCCGGAGACGTCCTTGCCGCCCTCGCCGTCCGCGCTGGCCGGCCGCTGGCCGCCCGGCGACCAGAACACCTGCTTCTTGTGGAAGCGCGAGGACGGGGCGACGTACGCCTCGATGCCGATGATCGGCTTGACGCCGGTCTTGGCGGCGGCGTGGAAGAACTCGTAGGCGCCGAACATGTTGCCGTGGTCACTCATCGCGATGGCGGGCATGCCCTGTCTCTCCGCCTCCGCGAAGAGCTTGCCGTTCTTCGCGGCCCCGTCCAGCATCGAGTACTCCGTGTGGACGTGCAGGTGCGCGAAGCTGTCGGACACGGCGCTGGGCTCCTCAAGCGGGACGGCGGTACTGGCAAGCGGTCCAGGTTAGTCGGTCGGCGCGCGCGACACGCCAGGGGTGCCGCGCGCGCCGGCCGGTCGGGCCGCGGAGCCGGGCCGGGGTGCCCCGGGGACGGGGTCAGGCCGGGTGGTGGTCGGGCACGGCGTTGAGTTCGATGCCGTGCTCCAGCAGGGCCTTCATCGAGCACAGCGTGGTGGTGAAGCCACCGACGGTGTCGTTCACCCAGCTCACGGTCTCGTCCCCCGACCCCTTGAAACCGGTCTCGGTGACCTCGACGAAGGCGGTCTCCGCCGAGCGCGGGGTGAACCTCAGCTCGACGGTCGTCGGCCGGTCGTAGTTGCCCCACTCGAACCGGATCAGCCGCCCCTCCTCCACCTCCAGGACCTTGACCTCGGCCGAGGCCCCGTAGGTCTTCCACTCCCAGCGCAGCGCGGCGCCCGGCACCATCGGCCCGCTGCTCCCGCTGTACCAGAACCGGGTCGTGACGGCCGGGTCGGCGAACGCCCGGAACGCCTCGTCGGCGGGCCGGCGGACGAGCATGCAGGCGTACGCCCGCGGGTCCTGAGTGAGCTCGAGTGTCTCCATGCCGAGGATCATCCGCCGTCGCCGGGCGGGGACCAAGCACCCGGCCGGGACCGCCCGCGCGTGGTGCCGGGGCCGGCACCGGGGACTCCCGGCACCGGCACCGGCACCGGCCGCCGTCGGCCGACGGCGGCCGCGGTCCGTCGCGGTCCGTCGCCGTCGGTCGCCGTTCGTCGCCGTCAGAGGAGCCGGAGGGACCACTCCTGCTTCCAGCCGCCCTCGCAGGTCCAGACACCGAGCTGCTTGTGGTCGGAGTCGTGGGTGAGGCAGTCGTCGTCCGAGATCTGGATCCGGTACTTGCCGTTGCCCACGGCGACGAACCTCCACTTCTGGTTGGGGGTGTCGCCCCAGGCCTGCTGCTCGGCCACGTAGGTGTCGGGGTTCTCGGTGAGGTTGTAGCCGAGGTCGTTGACGATCCGGTAGCGGTCGCCGCCGAGCGGCTTGATCGTCCAGGTGGACCCCTTGTAACCCAGGATGCCGCCCAGGACGGGCGCGCCCCAGCTCGCGGTCTCGTTGGGGGCCGTGGCGCCCAGGCCGTTGTCGAGCTTCAGGAACAGCGGCCGCTCGGTCGGGACGCTCGCGCCGCCGCCGGTCGGGGGCTTCGGGTCCTTGGGGTCCTTCGGGTCCTTGGGGTCGGTCGGCGTGCCCCCGCCGCCGCCCGGGGTGATCACCCCGCCGGAGGCCGATTCGAGCACCCACTCCTGCTGCCAGCCGCGCTTGCACGTCCACACACCGAGCTGCTTGAAGTCGGAGTCGTGGGCGAGGCAGTCGTCGTCGGAGATCCGGATCTGGTACCTGCCGTTGCCGACGCCGAAGAGCTCCCACTTCTGCTTGGAGGAGTTGCTCCACGGCTGGAGCTCCGCCATGTAGCCGCCGCTCTCGGTGAGGTCGAGGCCGTAGGAGCTGGTGATCCGGTAGCGGCCGCCGCCCACCGGGGTGAGCTTCCACTTGGACTCGTTGCCGCCCCGGATCCCGGGGACCACGGCCGCGCCGGCGGAGCCGCCGACGGGCAGGGCGCCCAGGCCGTTGTCGAGCTTCAGGGTCACATCGGCGCCGTTGCCGGGAGTGGTCGGGTCGGTGGGGTCGGTGGTCGGCGGGGTGCCGCCCCAGGCCCAGTTCTGGTTGCGCGCGTCGCGGTTGCTCTCGGAGCCGCAGGCCCAGGCCACCACGGAGCTGCCGTTGGCGGTGAGGCCGGCGTAGTCGTCGACGCAGACGTCCTTGGACCGGTCGTCCGGGTCGGTGATGTGGCGCAGACCGCCGCTGGGCGACATGTGCCAGCGCTGGCCGGGGATCTCCAGACAGTCCCAGACCTGGAGCTTGTTCCCGTTGGCGGCCCTGTTGTCCGCGAGGTCGAGGCACTTGCCGTTGGCGGCCCGGAGCTTGTAGCCGTTGTAGGTCCACCGCTGGGCGTCGCCGCCGTTGCACTCCCACATCTGCACGGGGGTGCCGTTGGCGCTGCCGTTGCCGCTGACGTCCAGGCAGGCGTGGTAGCCGGGGCCGCTGACGTCGGGCGTCAGGCTGCCGGTCCTGCTGCCGTAGCCGGAGCGCGCGGGGAAGTGCAGGGTGCGCACGTCGCCGTCGCACTTGTAGGGCCGCGCGGTGCCCGACCGGCAGGTCCACGGCTCCTTCTTCACGCTGTCGCCGTCGTTGCCGACGAACGCCCAGTTCATGTAGCCGCCGTCGCCCCGGTTGCGGAAGGTCGACTCGCCCTGGAACACCCAGATCCGGAACTTGTCGTAACCCGAGGGATCCTTCTGCTCCTCCTTGTTCATGAAATGGTTCAGCTTGTAGGTGGTGTCGATCAGCACCCCCTTCATATCGGCCTTGTGCTCGTTCGTGAACCATTCGGTGTCGTACATGTCGGTGCCGACGGTCTTGAACACCAGCACATTGAAGCCGGGAAACTTCTGGCTCAGCTGCGCCGCGGTTTTCTGGGTGAACTCCGCGTTGTCCAGCTTGTTGGCGTTGGCGGCGCCGCGCATGGCCCGGATCATGTCGAAGCCGGCGCCGATCAGTGAGGTCATGCAGTTGCCGCCGCCCGGCACGGCCGGGGTCCCGCAGGTCTTGTCCACCGGATGACCGGGCGACGGCGCGGCCTGGGCGGCCTGCGCGGTGAGGCCGCCGACCAGGGCGACGGCGGTGACCCCGCAGGCGAATGCGCGTTTCAGGCGGGACAGGGTTTTCATGGCGGAATCGTCTTTCTGCTCGCATCGGAGACCTTTTTCGTCTCGACCGAGAAGGACGATAGGTCCGGAAATCCGCCGCGCGGCCGGTCCTGACGGCTTCCATATGACGGGGCCGGGAGCTCTGCCCTTTCGTGCAGGATCCGCCCCCGGACCTGCCCGCCCCCGAGCCTGCCCGCCCCGGGCCTACCCGCCCCCGCCGCGGGCGTCCGCCCGGACCGGGGCGCCGTGCAGCCAGGCGACCCGGTGGTGGAGCGCCTCCTCGTCGAGCGGGCGCAGCAGCGCGTCGCGGGCCCGGGCGTCCTCGCCGGCCGGGTGGTAGAGCCGGGTGCCCATCTCGCGGGAGAGCCGTTGGACGCGCCCGGTGCGCTCACGGCGGGCGGCGTTGTAGCGCTCCAGCCGCTGGGGGACGTCGGCGGTCGGGGCGTCGGCGAGCAGGTCGCCGAGGACGACGGCGTCCTCCAGGGCCTGGCAGGCGCCCTGGGCGGCGTACTGGAGCATCGGGTGGGCGGCGTCGCCCATGAGGGTCACGCGGCCGCGGGTCCAGACGTCGACCGGGTCGCGGTCGCACAGCACCCACCGGCGCCAGTCCTCGCCGAGCCGCAGCAGCGTGCCCGGGACGGGGCCGGGGTCGGCGAACCGTCGCAGGACGGCGGCCCGCCCGGCCGGGCGGCCCGAGACCGCCTCGGTGGCGCCGTCGTCGAGCACCGCGGCGAGGTTGAGGCAGGAACCGCCGGCGACGGGGTAGTGGACCACGTGCCAGCCGGGGCCGGCCCACAGCGTCACGGCGTTGCGGCGCAGCCACCGCGGCACCCGCTCCATCGGGACGAGGGTGCGGTAGATGGTGTGCCCGCAGGGGCGGGGCGGGCCGTCGCCCAGCAACTGCGCCCGAACGGTGGAGCGGATGCCGTCGGCGCCCACCAGGAGGTCGCCGGAGAAGGTCCGGCCGTCCGCGGTGGTGGCGGTCACCCGGTCCACGTCCTGCTGGTAGTGCCGTATCCCGGCGCCTGCCACCAGGTCGACGGTCCCGATCGCCCGGCACGCCGTGAGCAGCGGGGTGTGCAGGTCCCGCCGGTGGACGACCGCGTACGGGTCGCCGAAGCGCTGCCGGTAGCGTCCGCCGACGGGCAGGGCGACCAGCTCGCGCCCGGTGGTCGCGTCCATGAGGCGCAGTTCGTCGACGAGCACGGCGCGGTCGCGGACGGCCCGGCCCACGCCCAGCCGGTTCAGGGCGTGGAAGCCGTTGGGCGCGATCTGGATTCCGGCGCCGATGTCGGTGAAGGCGTCCTGGCGCTCCAGGACGGTGACACGGTGGCCGGTGCGGGCCAGCGCCAGGGCCGTGGCCAGGCCGCCGATGCCGCCTCCGGCGACGAGTGCGTGGATCATGTCGTTCCCCCGTGTGTCCGTGCACCACGAGCCGGGTGCACCGCGTGTTCCGTACTCCTCGTGCTCCGCGTGCTCCGTGTTCACCGTGCGTCCGGTTCCGGTCCGGTGGCGTGTCCACCGGACCGGAACCGGCTACCTCCGGACGGACCCGTTCCCGCCGGGTCCGTCCCCGCCGGACCGCCTCCGGACGGCGGCGACGGCCGGGCGGAGTGCCGCCCGCAGCAGCCGGGCGACCGGCGGCGGGACGTCGCCGATCGTGTCGACGCGCACCGCCGGCAGCTCGGGCCGCAGCCTGCGGCGGACCGACTCGGCCGCCACCAGGCCCGAGCGGACCGCCGCCTCCATGCCGGCCACACCCGCCGGTGCGGCGCAGAAGTCCCCGGCCAGGTGGAGGTCGGCGAACGCGGTGAAGGCCTGCGGCCGGTGGCGGGCGGAGCCGGGCCCGGGCGCGTGGAAGGGCGCCGAGGAGTGCGGCTGGTAGCAGACGTGCTCGATGTCCTCCCAGTCGAGACCGGGGAGATAGGCCATCAGCTCCTCCACCAGGACCTTGACGGCCTCGTCGTCGGCGAGGTGCCGGAGTGCGGCCACCCGGCCGACGACGCAGTTGAGCAGGCTGTCGCGGTGCCCGGGCCAGGTCTGTCCGACGTCGATCAGTGTGATCGCGTGCGGTGAGCCGACCAGGCGGATGTGCTCGTCGGGCAGTCCCGGCAGACGGCGCCGCAGGTACAGGTGGAGGGCGCCCAGCGGACGGGAGGTCAGTTCCAGGATCCCGTGCGCCGGGCGCAGTGCCCCGGTGATCCCGGGGCCCAGGGCGGCCAGGCGGCCGTGCGGGACCGCGAGGACCAGCTGCCCGGGCACCGCCTCCTCGGTCTCGGCGCCGTCCGGGCCGCGCAGGGTGAGGGTCCGCACCCGGTGGTCGTCGGTCGCCGCGGCCGTGAGCTCGCGCCCGGTCAGCACCTCGACGCCCGCGGCCTCCAGCCGTTGCCGGAACGGCCCGACGAACCACTGCTGGAGGTCGCCGCGCGGCATCCGGACCCGGCCGGGGTGGCGGACGAAGGCGGCGATGCTGCCGCGGAACCCGGCCGCCGAGACCGCGGTGCTCTCGGCGGCGCTGGAGGCGACGAAGAGGTGCTCGATGTCGGCCACGGCGGCGGGGGAGAGGTAGCGGCGCCCGCGCAGGAAGTCGTGCAGGGACTCGTCGCCCGCGCGGTAGTCCTGGGCGAGCAGGTCGAGCACGCCGTAGAGGAACAGCAGCCGGTCGGCGGCCGGGGTGTCGGCGCTGCGGAACTCCGTCCCCGGGAGCAGTTGGTGGAACTTGCGGGTGGCGCGCAGGTGGTCGGTGAGGCCGAGTTCCCCGACCAGGCGCAGCGTGTTGCGGTACCAGGCCGGGAAGATGTGCACGCCGTGGTCCTCGGTCCGGCCGTCGATCACCCGGGAGCCGGCCATGCCGCCGAGTTCGGGCGAGGCTTCGAGCAGCCGGACGGGGAGGCCGAGCCGGCGCAGGGTCCAGGCCGCCGTCATACCGGCGAGGCCGCCGCCCACCACGGTGACGTTCTCGCGCTCCCGCGTGCCCGGGTCGGTGCCCGCCGTCACGCCGCACCTCCTTCGACGGCGGCCCGGTGCGCCGCCATGGCGAGCACGGGGTAGATCAGCCGCAGCAGGCTGTCGCGCCAGTACAGGCCGTCGTGGTGCACCACCCAGGTGTGCCAGGGCTCGGCCCAGTCGCCGTCGGCCTGCTGGGTGCGGACCAGGAACTCCAGGCCGGCCCGCACCGGCGCGCTGTCCGCCCGGCCGGCGGCGATCAGCGCGAGCAGGGCCCAGGCGGTCTGGGAGGGGGTGCTGTCGCCCCGTCCGATCCACTCGGGGTCGTGCAGCGCGCGGACGGACTCGCCCCAGCCGCCGTCGGGCCGCTGGTGGGCGAGGAGCCACTCGCAGGCCCGTCGCAGCGCCGGGTCGTCGGCCGGCACCCCGCAGGCGGCCAGGCCGGTGACGGCGGCGCTGGTGCCGTGCAGGTGGTAGCAGGCCCACCAGCCGGGCCAGGAGCCGTCCGGGCGCTGTTGGCGGCGCAGCCATTCGACGCCGCGGCGGGCCGCGGGGGTGTCCGCGTGGCCGTCGGCGGCGAGCGCCTCCAGGACGTGGCCGGTGACGTCGGCGGACGGCGCCTCCAGGAAGCCGATCTCGGCCAGCCGGGTGCGGCCGGGCAGCCGCCAGCGCAGCGGTTCGAAGGCGGCCCAGCCGCCGTCCTCGCACTGCTGGGACAGCAGCCAGCGGTGGGCGCGCCGGCAGGCCTCGTCGACGGCCGGGTCGCTGCCGCGCGGCCGCACCCGGCGCAGCGCCACGACGGCGAAGGCGGTGTCGTCGGCGTCGGGGTTGGCGTTGTTGGTGAACTCGTAGGGCCAGCCGCCGGGGACGGGGTCCTTCGTCAGCACCGCCCAGTCGCCGAGTTCGGTGACCTGGTTGTCGAGGAGCCAGCGCACCGCCGGTGCGTCCGCCGCCCCGGCTCCGGGGCCGCCGGCCGCCGCGCTCGCGGACAGGGCGAGGGCGGTGTCCATGACGACGGAGGTCCACATCTCGATCCGGCGCTGCCCGTCCCGCTCGACCACGTACCGGTCGAGCGCGGACAGCGCGGCGACGACGCTCGGGTGGTCGCGGCGCACGCCCGCCGCGTCCAGGCCCATCAGCACGTTCGCGGTCTGCGGCCAGTTGCCGCCCCAACTGCCGTCCGTCTCCTGGGTGTCGACGAGCCAGCGGGTGGCCTTGTCGATGGCGCGGCGCCGCAGGGCGCGGAGCGGCCGACGGGCGTACCAGTGGCTGAGGGCGGTCGCGCAGCGGACGGGCAGGGACCTCGGCAGACGGCGGGCGTCGGGCCGGCGGAAGAGTTCGCGGAGGTCGAATCCGGCGGGCACGACGGGGCGGCTCGCCATGAAGAGGCTGTTGGCGACCACGATGCCGCGGGCGGCGGCCCCGAAGTGGTAGATGTTGCCGGGGAACGAGCTGGGCAGCAGCACGATCTCCGGCGGGACGAGCGGGATGTCGCTCCACGGCCAGAGGCCGATGACGGCCAGCCAGGCGAGCATGAGGAGGTTGTCGACGGCCTCGATGCCGCCGCCGGCCCGGATCGAGGCGGCCGCCGCGCGCATCGGCGGCTCGTCGGGGTGGTGGCCGGCCAGGCGCAGGGCGACGTAGCAGAAGACCGAGAGCAGGAGTTCGTCCGGGCCCTGGTGGTAGGCGGCCCAGCCGCCGGTGGGGCTCTGCTCGGCGAGGATGGTCCGGGCGTCGGCGGCCGTCGTGCCGTCGTCGGGCAGGCGCAGGTAGTGGCGCAGGACGACCTCGCCGGCCTCGCCGATCAGGCTGGTCTCGAAGTCGCCCTTCCAGAAGCCCTCGGCGTCCTGGCGCCGGCGGAGCGCGTCGGCGGCCAGGGCCAGGGCGTGGTCGACGGTGCCGGGGATGCCCGGGGCGTCGGTGGTGGTCATCGCTGCGGCCCTTTCGAGGCGGGGACGGTGGCGGGGGCGGTGGTGTGGGAGGAGGCGGGGGCGGTGGCTTCGGAGGTCGCGGGGACGGGGCCGGTGCCGCGTGCGGCGGCGATCCGGGACTGCCGGACGTACATGAAGACGGAGAAGCTCACGACCAGCGCGAGCGCGGGCGCGCCCACGATGTAGGCCCAGACGTGGCGGATCCGCCACCGCCGGGCCTCGACCACCATGAAGGCCCCGAGCGCGGCCCAGGTCAGCGCCAGGTCCGCGTAGACGAAGTCGGACGCGAGGTTCCCGGTGGCGTCGCGCAGGAAGTTCCGCATCACGCCCCACGGGCCGGCGTCGGCGTTGCGCACGACGAAGGCGACGGCCATCGTCGTCATGACCAGGAAGCCGGCGGCCGCGCACAGCGCGTACATCAGGCGCAGTCGGCGGTCCCGCTCGTGGGGCTCAGGCGGTCGCATGCCGTGCTCCTTCCGGGTGCCCGTCGGCGGGCGCTGCCGTGTCCGGTGCGGCGGTGTTCCGTGGGGCCGTGGACGGGGCGGCGGTGTTTCGTGGGGCCGCGTCCGACGCGGTCGTGGACGGTGCGGTCGTGGACGGTGCGGCCGTGCCGCCGTCGCGGACCCGCTCGTACCGGTAGTCGTCGAGGTCGAAACTGCGGGCCCGCCACGCCGCCTCGTAGGTGGAGGAGGGCCGTACGGCGGGCGCGTCGCCGTGCCGGTCGAAGTAGTAGCTGTTCGTCCCGCGGCAGTCGGCGTCCGCGAAGACGGTGTCGCGCTGCCGGCGCAGCACCTTCGCGAACGAGGCGTCGTGCCGCTCGGGCCGCACCACCGCCTGGGTCGCGCCCCGGCGGCGCGCCTCGCCGATCACCCGCAGCAGATGGGTGACCTGGTAGTCGATCATGCCGAACCAGGACCCGCCGGTGAACGAGTACGGGCCCACGATGAACCAGAGGTTGGGGAAGCCCTTCACCGAGCTGCCCTCGTAGGTCTGGAACCGCTCGCTCGCCCAGAACTCCCCGAGCTCCCGGCCGCCTTGGCCGAACAGCGGGAACGGAGGCAGGTTGTCCAGGACGTGGAAGCCGGTCGCGAGTACCAGGACGTCGGCCGCCCGCTCGGTGCCGTCCGCCGTCCGCACGCCGCCCTCGGTGATCCGCGAGATCGGGTCGGTGACCAGCCGGACGTTGTCCCGGGTGAACGCCCGCCAGTAGCCCTTGCCGAACGAGGGCCGTTTGCAGCCGAGCCGGTACGACGGTGCCAGTGCCTCCATCAACTCACGGTCACCACGAACCTGTTGGCGCAGATAGAGCCGGGAGAACGCCTCCCCGCCCCGGACCAGGAAGGGGAACCGCCGGTAGTGGATCATGGCGATGACGAAGGAGAGCTCGGTGGCGGTGTCGGTGGCGAGCCGGACCGCCCGTTGGGTCCACGGCGCCCGGGCGAACACATCGCGCACGGCCGCGGGGACGGGCAGGTCCGGTTTGGGGAAGACCCAGGTGGGCGTGCGCTGGTAGACGTCGAGCCGCTCCACCAGCGGGGCGATCTCGGGGACGAGCTGGACGGACGAGGCTCCGGTGCCGACCACCGCCACGCGGCGGCCGCGCAGGTCCAGCGAGGAGTCCCAGCGCGCCGTGTGCACCACCGGGCCGGCGAAGCGGTCGAGCCCCGCCAGCTCCGGGGTCTTCGGCCGGGTGAGCCACCCGGTGGCGCAGACCACGAACCGGGCCGTCAGCGTTGTGCCGTCGGCGAGCGCCACCTCCCACAGGTGCGCGGACTCGTGGTAACCGGCCCGCACCACGCGGGAGTTCAGACGCAGTCGGGAGCGCAGGCCGAATCTGTCCACGCAGTGGTCGGCGTAGGCCTTGAGCTCCGCGCCCGGCGGGAAGGCCCGCGACCAGCCCGGGTGCGGCTCGAAGGCGAAGGAGTAGGAGAAGGCACTGATGTCGACGGCGACCCCGGGATAGCGGTTGGCGTGCCACGAGCCCCCGACGTCGTCCTGCTCGTCGAGCACCAGGAAGTCGTCGACACCGGCGCGCAGCAGCCCGACGGCGGTGCCGATCCCGGAGAAGCCGGCCCCGATCACCAGCACCTCGTGGTCGGGCGCCCCGGGACCCGGCCCCGCCCCGGTGGCGCTCACAGGGCCAGCCCCGTCGTCAGCAGTGCCCCGAAGGCCAGAAGCAGCCAGCAGGTGTGCTCCAGCGCGGGGATCAGGTCGCGCCCCCGGGCCCCGCCCAGCACCCGGCGCAGCGGCCGGACCGCGACCGGGGCCGCGCCGAGCACCAGCAGCGCCCAGGGGCGGGCGGTCGCCAGCGCCGCCGCCGAGGCGAAGGCCGCGGCGACCAGCAACGCGTAGTAGATCCGGGTGCGTCCCTCGCCGAGGCGGACGGCGACGGTGACCTTGCCGGCCTCGGTGTCGGTCGGGATGTCGCGCAGGTTGTTGGTCGTCAGCAGCGCGCAGGCCAGCAGGCCCATCGGCACCCCCGCCGGGAGCGCCAGCAGCGGTAGCCGGCCGAGCTGGATGAAGGCGGTGGCGCAGACCGCGACGACGCCGTGGTAGACGAAGATGCTCACGTCACCCAGGGAGCGGTAGCCGTAGGGCCGGGAGCCGCCGGTGTAGAACCAGCCGCCGAGCGCGCACACGGCGGCGAGGCCGAGCAGCCACCAGCTGACCGTCACCGCCAGGACGACCGCGGCCCCGACGGCGATGCCGTACAGGGTCAGCCCGTGCCGCAGGACCTGCCGGGGCGAGGCCCGGCCGGAGCCGACCAGCCGGGCCGGGCCGAGCCGGTGGTCGTCGGTGCCCCGGATGCCGTCGCTGTAGTCGTTCAGGAAGTTGGTGCCGAGCACGAAACCCAGGGCGAACACCAGGGTCAGCGCGGTGCGCCGGCCGTCGGGGAGGCCGTCCGGGACGGCGACGGCGGTGCCGACCGCGATCGGCGCCAGGGTGACCGGGAGGGTCTTGAGCCGCGCGCCGACCAGCCAGGCGCGCACGGCGCCGGGGGGCCGTGCCCGGTGCCCGGGCGAGGAAGAGGGAGAGGGCGGGGGCGCGGGCGTGGGGACGGCGGGGGAGGACGGGGCGGTCACCGCTTCCTCCCCACCGCGAGGAACAGCACGCCGGTGGACCTGGTGCGCACCATCCGGACGTCCTCGCGGCGCCCGGCCAGGAAGCGCAGGCCGTCCCGCAGATGCGGCCGCAGACCGAGCAGCCGCAGCTCCACGCCGTGCGCCCGCGCGGTGGCGAGCAGCCGCTCGCGGTTGACGAAGAGCCGGTGGTCGTGGGTCCCGCGGGACGGCCGGCCCGGCAGCGGCAGGTTCTCGGCGAGGGTGACGGCCGCCAGTCGGGCCGTCCTGGTGTCGGCGATGGTGTCGGCGATCAGGGTGCCCCCGGGGCGCAGCACCCGGCACGCCTCGGCGAGGACGGCGTACGGGTCGGGCACGTGTTCCAGGCACTGCCCGGCCGTGACCACGTCGAAGGACTCCGCCCCGAACGGGAGCCGGGCGATGTCGGCCCGGACCGTGACGTCGTAGCCGTGGGCGCGGGCCTGCCGGAGGGACTGGAACGACAGGTCGACGCCGAACACCCGGTAGCCCTTGTCGGCCAGGTGCGGGGCGAACAGTCCGCCCCCGCAGGCGATGTCCAGCAGCCGGGCCCGACCGTGGCGGTCGGCGGGAGCCGCCGGGACGAAGCCGGCCCGGGCGCGGGCGATCCAGCCCAGTGGCGCGAGCGGGCCCCTGGGGTCCCACCACGCGTCGGCGAGCGGGTCGTAGTCGGTGATGAAGTCGCTGCGTACTGCTGGCACGACGCTCCTTCTGGACGGGCAGCGGTCCGGGCCGGGGCCGCGGGCACGGCGTGGCCCCGGCTCCGCTGCGCGGGTCGGTCGGGTGGTGGGGCGGACGTCCCGGCCGGCCACGGCCGCCCCCGGCCGTCCCTGGGCGGCCGGGCGGCATCGGCGCGCTGGTCGCCCGGACGGGCCGCTCGGGCGGGCCGGGCCATGAGGGCCGGGCATGTGGGCCGTTCAGGCCGGTGACACGGGCCGGTGGAACGGGCCGGTGGAACGGGTCGGTGACGCCGGCCGGTCAGGCGGTCGGCGACCGGTCCTCGGCCTCGGGGCCGGTGGCGTCGCGCAGCGCCCCGAGCGCGGGATGGCGGGACGCGAAGGTGCCGACGAGATCCCGCAGGCACCGCCTGACCAGCGGGGCGTGCGCGGCCGTGGCCGGGTGGGACTCCACGGCGAGGAGGGCGTTCGCGGTGTAACGCTGTGCCACCTCCGCGGCCCGGGTGATCGCCCCCGACGCGTGGACGGCCTCGACCACGGCCCGGCACCGGTCGGCGGACAGCGGCTGCGCGCTCAGTAGCGGCAGCAGCACGTCCGGGGAGTCCTGGACGGCATAGATCACCGGCAGCGTGTAGACGCCGTTGAGTATGTCCTTGGCCGGTTCCTTGCCGGTTTCCGTGCTGCAGATGTCGAGAATGTCGTCCCAGATCTGGAATGCCATTCCCAGATCGTTCCCGAAGCTTTCCAGGGCGGCCTGCGCACCTTTTTCCGACTTCCCGCCCAGGACTCCCATCGAGGCCGCCGTCCGCAACAGGCGGGCGGTTTTCCCGGAAACGGCGGCGTAGTACTCGGGCTCGGTCCGGAAGGGGTCGTGGAGCCGGCTGGACTCCAGCATCTGGCCGACGCACATGTCGGCCAGGGTCTGGGCCATCGCCAGCAGGTGGGAGCGCCCCAGTGCCGCTGCGCCCTGCATGCAGCGAGCGAGCAGATAGTCCCCGGTCAGCAGGGCGGTGGCCGTGCCGTACTTGGCGTTGACGCTGGGCCTTCCTCGCCTGACCTGCGCATTGTCTATCACGTCGTCGTGATGGAGAGTCGCGATGTGCAGGGTTTCGACGACCGCGGCGCCTTCGATGACCCGCCGGTGCGTGCGCCGGCCGGGTTCTTCGGCGAGCAGGTACGAGGACAGCAGGACGAGCGTGGGCCGCAGCAGACGCCCCGAGTGCTCCACCGCGTAGGCGATGGGCTCCTCGATCCGGGAATGCGGCTGGGCCACCAAGGACTGGAGTGCCTCCCTGACCCGTACGAGGTCCTTCCTGAGCCATTCCTGAACGAGTGCGGATTCTTCGCCGTGCGCGGACGCGCGCTCAGCAGGAATCGATGTCGTCATCATGAATTCCTTCCCCCGTGACCTCGCTCCGGAGGTCACGAACAGGCTAAGCAGGCTTTCGCCGGTCGCACCAGGGGGCGTGGATTAATCCGTGCCGGAGGGGGGACGGGACGAGGAAATTCCGGCTCCGCTTTCACGCAGCGCGTTCTGCGGGCGGGATGTCCGGGCAGGTAGCGCCCGTCGGACCGTCACGCTCCGTGCTGGTTCCGCCCCTTCCTGGGTGATGCAGGTCACATTGACAGCCTCCGGGGTGGGTCCGGGCGGCGCCAATGATCTTCGACCTCGGCATGGACGTTCCGGAACTCGTTGCCTAGAGTGAGGGCCGTCGACTCCGGCGGCCGCCTCGGCGTGCCGCCCTCCCGGAGTCCGCGCCGGCCGTCCGCCCGGCGCTCGCGCAAACGCCGTCTCTGCACCGCGCTCTTCGCACTGCCGCATCCGCTCGGCGACCCTCGCACTTCCGCATCCGCCCGGCGTCCGTCGTGGCGCGTCCGTCACGACGGACGCGGTGGCGGTCCGACCGGCAGTGCCCTCCAACAGTCCTGTCCAGCAAGGGAGTCCGTCCCATGACCAGCACCGCTGCCGTCCCGTCGGCCCCCGGCGCCAGGCCCGTCGTCGGCCACCTGGCGGCGTTCCTGCGCGAGCCGCTGGCGTTCCTGCGCGGGCTGCCCCCGCACGGCCCGCTGGTGGAGATCAGCTTCCTCGGCAAGCCCCTGGTCGTCGTGTGCGACCCCGAACTGACCCGCGCGGTACTGGTGCGCGACCGGGTCTTCGACAAGGGCGGCCCCCTCTTCGAGCGGCTGCGCGAGGCCGGTGGCCAGGGGCTCGCCTCGTGCCCGGCCGCCGAGCACCGACGGCAGCGCCGGCTGATGCAACCGGCCTTCCACCACGCCCGGTTCCCCGGCTACGCGCGCATCATGACGGAGCGTCTGGACCTCGCGCTCCGCCGGTGGCACCACGGCCAGACCGTCGACCTGGCCGTCGAGTCCCGCACCATCACCGCCGACGTCGTGCTCTCCGCGGTGTTCGGGACCAGCCTGGACCCGGGTCTGCACGGCCGCCTGGCCGCCGACTTCGACACCCTGCTCGCCGGCTTCACCCGGCACACCCTGCTGCCCAAGCGGCTGCGCAAGGTCCCCACGCCGGGCAACGTCCGCTACGACCGGGCCACCCGCCGGGTGCGCAGCTCGATGGCCGACCTCACCGCCGCCCTCCGCCGGCGGGTCGCCGCCGCGGCGGACGGGGCACCGGCGGAGGACAATCTGCTGTCGATGCTCATCGCGTCCCGCGACCCCGGGAGCGACCTGCCCGCGCTGAGCGACGAGGAACTGGTCGACCAGGCCGTGACCATGTACTCCGCCGGCACCGAGACCACCGCCGGCGCCGTGAACTGGGCGCTGTTCCTGGCCACCACCCACCCCGCCGTCCTCGCCGGGCTCACCGCCGAGGTCGACTCGGTACTGGGCGGCCGGACCGCCGGCTGGGACGACCTGCCGCAGCTCACCTACACCCGGCAGGTGCTCACCGAGGCGCTGCGGATGTATCCGCCCGGGTGGTTCCTCACCCGGCAGACCGAGCAGGACACCGAACTCGGCCCGTACGCGATCGCGCGCGGCACGGTGATCGCCTACAGCCCCTACCTGATCAGCCACCTGCCCGACCTCTACCCCGACCCGGAGCGCTTCGACCCCGACCGCTGGGACGCGCACGGAGGTCAGCCGCAGGTGCCCGTCACCGTCTTCGGCGGCGGCGCCCGCAAGTGCATCGGCGACGAGTTCTCCTTGATCGAGGGTGTCCTGATGCTGTCCTCGCTGCTCAGCCACTGGCACGTCGACCTGCACCGCCGCACCCTCACCACGCCGCGGCTGCCCCAACTCACCCTCAACCCGGGTCCGATGCCCGCCACCCTCACGGCGCGGCGGCACGCGCGCGTCGTGGTCCGATGACGTGGGCGCGGTCGTGGGTGCGGGCACGCGTGCGGGCGCGGGCACGCGCGCGAACGCCGACCGCCGGGGCCGCGTCCGGTGGGAGCGGCCCCGGCGGTCGCCGGTGGCGGGGGATCCGTTACGGGCAGAGCTGGTGGGTGGTGGGGGTGCACTCGGGGTCGGGGTCGATCGGGCCGGTGCCGCCGGGCCGGTAGTTCGACCACCAGATCGGCGTGCCGCCGTAGTAGACGGCCAGGTTGCCGCCGTTCTGGATCGCGAGGTAGGCACCCGGGTGGTACGGGGTGCGGCTGTTCCAGACCGCGCGCATGGCGGCGTCGTAGGCGACGAGGTTGCCGTCGGCCTGCATGTAGAGGTACGTCCCGACGCCGTAGGTGCCGACGGCGGTCCAGATGGCGACGTTGTTCTTGTAGAGCACCACGTGGCCGTCCCACTGCTGGTACAGCACGGTGCTGCCGTCCGGCGAGGACCAGCTCTGGCCCCGGTTCAGGCCGGTGGTGCCCTGGATGACGGTCTGGTCGGCGTCCGAGGCGGGCGCGGCGGCGACGGCCGGTGCCGCCGCGGCGGGTGCGCCGGCCGCCGGGGCACCGTCGGCGGCCTGTGCGGCGGTCCCGCCCAGCAGGCCGGCCGCCATCAGTACGGCGCCCAGTGCGACACCGGTGCGGGGAACGAGGGAAGGCGCGATCCTCATGACGGTCACTCTCCTCAAGTCACTTCTCCAGGTGGCTTGTTGCCTCGACGAGTCTCGGCGTGCCCGCGCCACCCGGGCAAAGCCCTTCGACCGAGGCCGAAACCGGGCGCGCCCCCGCCCGCCGTTGGCAGGCTCTGGGGGGCGCCTACCCCGGAGAGCGGTCGGCCCCGAGCGCGGTCGCCCCGAGCGCGGTCGCCCGGAGCGCGCGGAGCTGCTTCCGGAACAGCAGGACGCCCAGGGCCAGCCAGGCGGCGGCCAGCAGCCAGCCCGCCAGCACGTCCAGGGGCCAGTGCACACCGAGGTACACCCGGCTGCAGCCGATCAGCAGGGCGAAGGCGGCGGCCGCCGCGGCGGAACGGGCCGCGCCCGGGCGGGTCAGGACGACCGCGAGGGCGACCAGGCCCGCCGAGAGGGCGCCGGTGAAGGCGTGTCCGGACGGGAAGGCGAAGTCGTGTGCCGTGAAGGCCCAGTACGAGGCCGGCGGGCGGGGCCGGCCGAAGCCGTGCATCAGGCCCTGGCGCAGCAGCTGCCCCACCGCCAGCCACACCACCGGGGCGAGCAGCACGGCGGCGGCCGCCGGCCGGGACCGGTGCGGGCGGGTCGCGCGCAGGAGGAGGGCCCCGGCGGTGAGGGCGAACAGATAGGAGAAGACCCCGGTGCCCAGATCGGTGAGGAGCTCGGCAGTGCGCTCGGCCGGGTCCGGCCGGTGGGCCACCACCCAGTCGAGCACGCCGCGCTCGAACCCGAACGGCGCCCGGCCGTGGGCGGCGACCAGGGCGGCGACGGCGGCGAACGCCGCGACACAGAGGGCGAGGACGGTGGCGACCGCTGTCGAGGGGCGGACGGTCATGCGGTCAGCCACCTCCGCAGCCCGCCCGCGCGGGCCCGGTCGACCAGGGGCGCGGCCCGGCCGGACAGCAGGCCGAGCAGATGGCCCGCCGCCGCGCCGACCAGCGCTCCCAGGAGCACGTCGTGCGGGTAGTGCACGCCGACCAGCACCCGGGTCACGCCCATCACCGCGGCCAGGAGCAGTCCGAGCGCGCCGAGGCGGCGGTCGACGTGCCACAGGGCGGCGGCTCCGGCGAAGACGATCACGGTGTGGTTGCTGGGCAGCGACCAGTCGCCGGCGCCGGGGCACGCCTCCAGGGTCGGGCCGGCCTCCAGGACCTGGCAGGGCCGGGGTTCGCGCAGCACCGACTTGAGCAGGGTGTCCGCGGCGAAGGCCAGCGTGACCACCAGGGGCACCGCCAGCGCGCGGGCCATCAGGACGTGGTCGGCGCGGCGCGAGCGCCACCAGCCGAGCAGCATCAGCGCGGCGAGCAGCAGCAGTCCGGTGACCGACCAGGCGGCGACGAGGTGCTGGAACGGTGCCGGGAGGTGCTCGGCCCAGTGGTCCATCCGCAGGTACAGGCCGCCGTCGACCGGACGGCCGTCGACGGCGAGCCCGCGCACGGCTCCACCGGCGGGCCCGCTCACCGGGTCCTGCCCCGGCGGCGGGCGCGCACCACTTCCAGCACCAGCGGCAGCAGCGAGACCGCCACCACCACCGCGACGATCGGCAGCAGGTAGTGGTCGACGTTCGGGATCGAGGAGCCCAGCGCGTAGCCCGCCATGACCAGGCCGACCGTCCACACCAGGCCGCCCACGACCTGCCACACGGTGAAGGTGCGGACGTTCACGCCGAGCGCTCCGGCCAGCGGGTTGAGGACGGTGCGCACCACGGGGATGAAGCGGGCGAGCACGACGGCCTTGCGGTGGCCGTAGCGGTCGAGGATCTCCTCGGCCCGTGCCGCGCCCTCGTGCAGGTGCTTGTTGCGGGAGCGGGTGAGCAGGCTGCGCCCGCCGCGGCGGCCCAGCAGGTAGCCGACCTGGGCACCGGTGAGGGCGCCGACCACCGCGGCCGCCAGCACCTGGCCGAGGTTCAGGTGCGGGCCGCTGCGCTCGCCGGTGGTGCACAGCAGGCCGGCGGTGAACAGCAGTGAGTCACCGGGCAGGAAGAAGCCGACCAGCAGACCGGTCTCCGCGAACATGATCACGGCGATGCCCAGCGCGCCGAACGCGGCCAGCAGCGAGCCCGCGTCCAGCGGATTGACGGCCAGCAGGGCCGTCGGGGGGAGCACCATGGAAGCGCCTTTCCGAGAAGGGGACCGGGCCGTGCCGCCCGGAGGCGTGCCTGGTCCCCACTGACAGGGCCAGCATGACGGAACGGCGCTGAAGGATTCCTGAAGACCTGAAGACCTCTTCAGCTGCCCGGCGCGGTGACCTGCGACCCTTGGGGCATGCGCGTACTGGTGGTGGAGGACGAACAGCGGCTCGCCCTGGCGATCAAGCACGGCCTGGAGGCCGAGGGGTTCTCCGTCGACATCGTCCACGACGGCCTGTCCGGCCTGGCCCGCGCCACCGAGCACCCCTATGACGTGATCATCCTCGACATCATGCTGCCCGGCCTCAACGGCTACCGGGTCTGCTCCCGGCTGCGGGCCGCCGGCAGTGACGTGGGGATCCTGATGCTCACCGCCAAGGACGGCGAATGGGACGAGGCCGAGGCCCTGGACACCGGGGCCGACGACTACCTCTCCAAGCCGTTCTCCTTCGTCGTGCTGGTCGCCCGCCTCAAGGCGCTGGCCCGCCGCATCGGCTCCCGCGCCCCGCAGCGCACGGTGCTCGGCGACCTGGTGGTCGACTCCGCCGCCCGCACCTGCGCCCGGGCCGGGACACCGGTCGCGCTGACCCCGCGCGAGTTCGCCGTGCTGGACCACCTCGCGCGCCGTGCGGGCGAGGTGGTCTCCAAGCGGGAGATCCTCGACGAGGTCTGGGACAGCGGCCCCGACAGCGGGGCCAACACCGTCGAGGTCCACATCAGCGCCCTCCGGCGCAAGATCGACGCGCCGTTCGGCCGGGCCGCGGTGCAGACCGTGCGCGGCGTCGGCTACCGGCTGGCGGCCGACGGTGGCTGACCGCAAGGAGTCCCGCCCCGCCCGCGCCGGCGTGCTCGCCGCCCTCCGCCGGCGGGCCGCCCGGCTGCGACGCTCGCCGAGGGTCGCAGCCGCCACCGAGCGGCTCGCACCCCGCTCGGTCCGCACCCGCACCACGATCGCCGCCTGCGCGGCCGTCGCCGTCGTCCTGCTGGCCGCCTCCGCCGCCGTGGTGCTCCTGATGCGGGTCAACCTGCACCGCACCGTCGAGACCGCCGCCCGCGAGCAGGCCCGGACGGTGGCCGCCTCAGCCGCCCAGGGACCCCTGCCGCACGTGCTCCCGCTCGGCCCCGGCACCGACTTCGTCCAGGTCACCGACGCGTCCGGGGCCGTCGTCGCCGCCAGCCAGAACCTCGCCGGCCACCCCGCCCTCACCGGCACCGACGACGGCCACGACAGCTTCGACCTCGGCATCCTCGGCGGCGAGCACCACCAGCGGGTCACCACCCTCACCACCGCCACCTCGAACGGCCCGGTCACCATCCGGGTCGGCGCCTCCCTGCACACCGCCGACACCGCCGAGGACCTCACCACCGCCGCGCTCGGCGGACTCAGCGCCGTCCTGGTGGCCACCGTCGGCGTGGTCACCTGGCGCGCGACCGGCCGCGCGCTGCGCCCCGTCGAGGCGATCCGCGCCGAGGTCGCCGCGATCGGCGACCGCGACCTCGCCCGCCGGGTGCCCGAACCCGGCAGCGAGGACGAGATCGCCCGCCTCGCCCACACCATGAACGCCATGCTCGACCGGCTGGAGGCCGCCGGGGTCCGCCAGCGGCGCTTCATCGCCGACGCCTCCCACGAACTGCGCAGCCCGCTCGCCGTGCTGCGCACCCAGCTGGAGGTCGCGCACACCCACCCCGACCCCGCAGTCCGCGCGGACATGGTGGCCGGCGCGCTCCAGGACACCGACCGGCTCCAGTCGCTCGCCGCCGACCTGCTGCTGCTCGCCCGCCTCGACTCCACCGGGCACAACGGCCCGGCCGAGGAGCTGGACCTCGCGGATCTGGTGCGCACCTGCCTGGACGGCCGGGGCCCGGGGCGGACGGAGGTGGTGGCGGAGCTGGCCGACGGGGTCGCGGTGGCCGGGAACCCGATGTGGCTCGGGCGGCTGCTGACCAACCTCCTCGACAACGCCGAGCGCCACGCCCGCCACCGGGTGACGGTGCGGCTCGCCCTCGACCCGGCGACGGGGCGGGCGGTCCTCGACGTCGCCGACGACGGCCCCGGCGTCCCGCCCGCCGAGCGGGAGAAGGTGTTCGAGCGCTTCACCCGGCTCGACGACGCCCGCAGCCGCGACGACGGCGGCACCGGCCTCGGGCTGTCGATCGCCCGTGACATCGCCGCCCTGCACGGCGGCACCCTCACCATCGAGGACACCCCGGCCGGCTGCACCTTCCGGACCCGCCTCCCGGTCCGCGCCACCCCGGGGCGCTGAGGCGTCGAGGAGCTGAGGCGTCGAGGAGCCGAGGGAGGCGCTGAGGCGCTGGGGCGCTGACGAACGGCGGTACCGGCGCGCGGGGAGCGTCCCGGGCACGCCCTCCGCGCCACCCGACGCCACCGGCACGCCGCTCGGTGGAGCGGAACTATTACAGGAAGGGACACGATCGGCTGCGGCCGGGTTACAGTGAAACGGTCGCCCCGGCGTGTTCAAGGCAGTCCGTCAGGAACAGTTCTCTTCACGGGTCCTCTTCACGGGCCTCTTCACGGGGTTGAGCCACTGCCGCCGGATCGGGCCGGCGCTCTTCGGTCGGTTCAGCACCCCCTGCCACCCCGTTCCGCCGCATTGTCGGCCGCTTTTCGGCAGGTACGGAGAATGCGTGTGCGGGGCAAGGATTCGAGCGGATCGGCGTCGGAGTACCAGGGGAGGGTGGTGCATGCCTTCGGTGTTCCCGCTCCACGGGTCCACAGAGTTCCGGACCTTCGGAGCGGACACCAGCACGGTGACCCGGACCTGCAATTCGTACCGCCTCCTGACCGAGGGGACGACGGCGCAGAACGGCTGTTCCCAGCCGACCGACACCGGGTACTGCGCGCGGATCGGCGAGTAATTCGACCAGCAGCCGGCCCGGTTCCAGCTTCCGGCCCGGCGCACGGTCACTTGGACCGGTCCGGCACGGAACACCCGCAGCGACATCACGAGCACGGATTTCGACGCGCGGGGCAATCCGCGCAGCCGCACCGATCCGGACGGCGGCCGACCGGACGGACCGGACGTTCTGCCCGGCGGGCGGCAGCGGGCCCGGACCGCCGCGACGACCGGGTCCCGCAGGAGATCCCGGGGCTGCATCCCACCGTCTCGTTCACCGAGCGATAGGGCGCGACCCGAAAGGCCGCGCCCCGGGCGAAGCCCTGGCGGCGCACCGTCGAACCGAGAAGCGGAGGAGACCGCGCATGACCCGATGGGCAGGAGTGTCCGAGCTCTCGCTGATGCTGGAGACCGGAGGTCCGGGCGCCGAGATCTACGCGAACGGCCGGAACCAGGTCGCGGTGACCGTCAGCGTCGGACCGACCGACGAGAACGGCGGCACCTACTACGGGGACATCTCCTGGCCGAACCGGGTGAACCTCGTCGACCACGTCAGCGGTGAGAAGCTCAACTGGCAGGGCCGCGACGGCTGGTGCTTCACCGACCGGGAGGACCGCTACTTCCACCACGTCCCGGGCGGGGGCAGCCGGGCCGCTGCGGAGCCCGAACTCGCGGAGGACGGGACGCAGAGGTTCACCTTCTACGTCAGCTGCTGGCCGGGCGCGGACCGGAAGTCGGTCTCCGCCTGGGTCGAGACGGACACCGGCAAGGTGTACACGACCACGGCCGGATCGGGCTCCTTCGAGGGCAAGGTCACGCTCGACCCGCTGGTGGCCCTGGTCCACCGGCGGTCGGGCGTCAACTGGGACTGCTCCAGGACGGCCACCAGGTACGAGAACGACACCGAGTACGTGACCACCGAGGCCTGGAACTACTACCTGTCGCTGGACTCCACGGACAACTACTTCGTCACCTTCTCGGTGTCGGGCTACTGGAGCGACCCCGGTTACGAGGGCTTCTTCGCCTGCGACATCAAGCCCGACAGCCACCACAAGAACCTCTACGGCTCCTACGTCTGGTACCAGGAGCCGCACGGCAGTTCGTACGAAGGCGACGGCGGGTACGGCGGGCTGATCGTCAACTTCCCCGACGGCAACAAGTGGTGGGACTACGCGCGGGTCTACGACCGGCCGTACCCCGAGCAGTACCTGTGCTTCACCTGGGTGCACGCCACCACCGGAGGGGACGGCTGGCACATCCCGAACGGGCCGGTCCACACCTGGCGGGTGTACTTCAGCCCGGTGATCACGGCGTGGGACCGGTACGGCAACACCGGCAAGTTCAGCATCGACGGCTCGGGCGTGGACAGCGGGATCGACCTCGCCGACTACTCGTAGAGCCTGTTGCAGAAGTCCGGGTGCGGGCGGGGGCCGGGTGGTGACCGGCCCGCCGGAGGTCCGGCAGGCCGGTCACCGGGTCAGACGGGGTCCACCCGCGCCGGGGTACGGGTGGCGAGTGCGAACGGGCGCAGCCGCTCCCAGCCCCGCGACTCGTACCAGGACCGGTCGAAGCCGGCGACCGGCGGGACGTGCAGGGTGCCGCTCTGGAGGCCCTGCGCGAGGGTGCGCCACAGCTCGTCGACCAGGGAGCAGTGGCGCACCGCCTCGGCCAGCTCGGTGGTGGTGAACGGCGGGCCCTCCATCCGGACCAGCCGGATGTCGTAGCAGCCGCGGTAGCCGTGGCCGAAGACGGTGAACGGCGGGTGCCAGACCTGGGCGCCGGGCGCCCGGATCGTGTACCGCACCCGGGAGGCGACATGGCCGCCGTGGTGGTGCTCGGCGTGCTCCGCGATGTCGGGCACCTGCGGCGGGAAGAAGTAGTGCCGCTTCTCCGGGATCTCCGCCCGGTCGTACTCGCCCGGGGCGAAGTGCCAGCGGTTGTACATCATCCGCTGGGCGGACCGCCACAGGATCGGCGCGGTCTCGTCGCCGACCTCGGCCATCCGGGTCGGGTGCGGCAGGCAGCAGCAGAAGAAGTCGCCCTTCTTCAGCGCCAGGACGCCGTCCGCGCTGCCGGGCCGGACGCCGCGCAGCCCGGACAGGTCGCGCACCGAGCTGCTCATGCCGTAGTCGGCGTCGGTGGCGACGATCGAGGACAGCACGACGGCGGCCAGCAGTTCGCCGACCGCGCCCTGTCCGGGGGGCTCCGGTCCGGGGTCGGCGTCGGCGGTCGCGTCGAGTGCGACGGCGGCCAGGGTCATCGCCCGCAGGTCCGCCCGGACGTCGCCGGTGGGGTCCACCCCGAGGTTCAGCCGGCCGTGCCGGGCGACCAGCTCCGGCATCGTCTCCGGGTCGCGGGGCAGCGGGAAGTCGAGCAGCCGCTCGTTCTTCACGAAGGTCAGCCCGTTGATCCGGCGGTAGCGCATCAGCTCCGAGCGGTCGACGTCGTGCATCAGATCGCGCACCACCTGGGCCAGTTCGAGCAGCGGCAGGCCGGCCGCGCCGCTCGGTCCGCGGTCCAGCGCGGCGCAGTACTGGGCGTGCCGGTCGAGCAGGAACTCGCGCAGGCCGGTGGCGGAGAGCTGGAGGCCGTTGAACTCCTCGAAGCGCACCGAACGGCCGCTGACGAACAGGCAGTAGGCGAGGACCACGAACAGCCGGTCCGCGGGCCGCCAGTCGTCGACCGGGGACGCCCGGAGGCCGGTCAGCAGGCCCTGCCGGGTCAGGGTGTTGGTGCCCGCGTCGGACTTCGAGAAGACGTCCCGGCCGATCAGGATGTAGACGCTCTCCACCCGTTCGACCCAGTCGGCCAGCCGGGCGAGCCGCTCGTCCAGCTCGCCGTTCTTCTCCCAGGTGCGCAGGATGGTGTCGGCCTCGTGCCGGTCGGCGGCCTCCCGGGCCTCGATCACCCGGGTCTCCTCGGCCACGGCGTCGAGGACTTCGGCCGGGACCAGCAGGCCGCCGAGGTGCTCGGCCTCGGGGCCGGGCGGCTCGCCGGGCGCCCAGAGGGACAGGCCGGCCAGCGGTGAGCGGGTGAGCGTGACGGTGTCCGGGCCCGGGGCTTCCGGGCCGCCGGGGCCGCCGGGGCTGTCGGGGTCGGCCGGGCCGTCCGGGTCGGCCGCGAGGAACTCGACGTCGCCCCGGCCGAGGACGTGCTGCACGAGCAGCGATTCCCAGGTGGTCAGCCGGGAGCAGGCGAGGCGCAGGGATATCCGCCCGTTCCGGGTGAGTTCCGCGAGCAGCATCGCGGTGGCGCCGTGCCCGGCGCCGTGCCCGGCGTCGGGGTCGACGGCGGTCGTGCCGTCGGCGGTCCGGGGGATCATGACCGAGCTCCCGGTGCGCACCGGACGGCCGGGGCGCCGGTGGACGGGCCGGCCCCGCAGGCCTCGGCAGGGCCGCCGAGGCCGCGCGGGCGGACGAGGATCGTGCAGATGACTCCAATTGTCGCCATGGTCCTGACTTTCCATCGGAAGTGACAGGTCGAAGGGTGCGAGAGGTCCGAAGGTGCGGGAAGAAGGGAAGAGGTGCACCGCGCCGGCCGGCCTCACCGGCCGGCGGCGGGGGTGGTGCGGACCGCTACTGCGCGGCCGAGGACTCGGCGGCCCGAGCGGCCGCCCCGGGAGCAGCCCCGGTGGACGCCCCGTCGGCCGGTCCGGCCCCGACCGGGCGCACCGGCAGCCGGGCGCAGAGGGCCAGCGAGAGCAGGGAGCACCCGAGGGCGACCCCCGTCTGCGTGCCCAGGCCGAGTCCGGCCACCAGACCGCCGACCATGGCCCCGGCCGGATAGCCGGCCATGTTGAGGCTGGCGGAGACGGCCAGCGTCGCGGTCGCCCCGGTGTCGGGCAGCAACCGCTGCCGGAGGCTGAGCAGCCCGACGTCCATCGGCCCCACCGCCACCCCGAGCAGCACGAACATCGCGGCCAGCCAGAACACGGCGGAGTGCAGGAACAGCCCGGCCAGGCCGAGCGCCGTCAGGGCGGCGCCGACGACCAGGAACCGGCGCTCCGCGCCGTCGGTGATCCGGTGCCCGGCGGCCAGCGAGGACACGATCCCCAGCGCCCCCGCGATCGACCAACTGGTGCCGGTCCAGGAGGGGGCGGCCCCGAACCCGGCCGAGACCAGCTGGGGCAGCGCGACCACGAGGACGCCGACCGCGACCTGGTACAGGAAGTACACCCCGGTCAGCCCGCGCAGCACCGGGTGGACCAGGATCCCGCGCACGGCCTCCGCGGCACTGCGCAGACCGACCTCGCCGCCGGCCTCCGGGGTGGTGCGCCCCGAGGCGGCCGCGACCAGCGCCGCGGCCAGATAGGCCGCGCCGACCACCGCCACGCTGTGCCGGCCGCCGAACACCGTGACCGCGATCCCGGCCAGCGCGGGCCCGGCCATCGCGGCCAGACCCGAGATCATCGAATCGAGGCCGTTGGCCGCCCCGCGCAGCGGTGCCGGCAGCGAGAGCGCGACGTAGCTGCGGAAGGCGACATTGCCGAAGGCGCTGGTCAGCGAGGACAGCAGAGCCAGGCCCCACAGGGTCCAGATGCCGCCGGCACCGGCCGAGGCGCCGAAGGCGATGCCGAGCGTGGCGGCCGCCTTGATCAGATAGTCGGCCGCCATCCACGCGGTGACATTGCGGCCCTGCAGGAAGCCGCCGCTCAGCGGGCTGAGCAGCAGGCCGGGCAGGGTCGCCAGCAGCACGGCCAGGCCGGCCGCCGCGGGACGGTGCAGGTCCTGCACCACGAAGATCACCACGGTGACGTCGAACATCACCTGGGCGAACCGGCCGACCGCGGTCGACAGGGCGAGCTGGGCACAGATCCGGTCCGCCAGGACCTTGCGGTAGCTCACGCCGGCGCCGCCTCCTCCACCGTCCGGGCCAGCAGTCGGCCCACCGCCTCCGGGTCGTCCAGCCACGGCACGTGCCCGGCCCCCGGCACCGTCCGGGCCCGGCCGTCCGGCAGCGCCGCGGCCAGCTCGTGCGCCGACGGGGCGCCGGCCCACGGGTCCCGCTCGCCGTTGACGACCAGTACCGGCGCGCCCACCCGGGCGGCCGTCGCCGCGAGGTCCTCCTCGGGCACCCGCCCGGAGAGCACGGCGCGCACGGCGTGGACGTCCCAGGTCCGGGCGCAGGCGGCCAGGAAGCCGTGCTGGGCCGGTCCGAGGGCGGGGAAGGTCAGGGCCAGGTCGGCGAGCAGGAGTTCGCGCAGTTCCTCGTCCTCGGCCGGCAGCCGGTCGGGCGCGGTCGCCCGGGCCCGGCGCGCGGTCTCCCGCAGCGGGCCGTCGAGCGCGTCGAGGCGCTCCCGCAGCAGCTCCGGATGGTCGGTGCGGTCCCGCAGTTGGGCGGCGACCAGCACGACCGCGCGGACCCCACCGGGGCTCCGGGCCGCGGCGCGCAAAGCCGGGCGGGAGCCGGCGGAGTGGGCCAGCAGGACGACCGGCCCCTCTGCGCCGGCCGTCTCCAGCAGCCGGACCAGCCGGTCGGTCTGGACGGCGAACGGGTCGCCGCCCGGCCCGCAGTCGCCCGCCGCGACCAACCGCCGGCAGCCGGGCGGCAGCGGGAGCCCGGCCAGGGTCTCGCCGCCGAGACCGGGCCCGCCCGGCGCGAGTACGACGGTCGGCGGGCTCATGTGCCGCCCCCGGCCGGGGCGTCGGCCGCGGGGGTGCCGCCATCGGTGACCTCGGTCGCCTCGTCGGCGAGTTCGGCGACCAGCCGCTCCGCCGCCGGGTCCAGGCCCCGGATCCACAACGCCTGCCGATGGGCGACGCAGCCCCGCAGGTTCTTCGCCTCGTCCGCCGCCGGGCCGTACTCCACCGCGTGGTAGCCGTGCGCGGCGGCGTGCTCCACCAGGTGGTAGTAGGCGAGTTCGAAGTAGACGGGCAACCCCGCGATCTGCTCGTAGTCGAAGCCCGGGAACAGCGCGTACACCCGCCCGGCGTAGGTGCTGGACACCACGCAGCCGAGGATCCGCCCGTCCCGCTCGGCCAGGTGGGCCTCGGCCCGGCCGTCCTCGATCCCGGTCAGCGCCGCGACCCAGTCGGCGTAGCGGTCGAGGTCGACCCGGCCGCCGTGCCGGGTCACGTTCTCCTCCGCCAGCTCCACCAGCGGCCGGGCCAGTTCCCGGGTGAGCGGTACCGTCCGGCAGGTGATGCCCGCCGCCCGCACCCGGCGCCGCTCGCTGCGCACCGAGACCCGGCGCTTGCTGGTCATCCGGTCCAGGTAGTCGTCGAAGCCGGTCCACGGACCCTCCAGGGCCCACCTGGGCGTCAGCGGGAAGCGCCGGTAGCCGCGCTCGGCGAGGAGGGCGACCAGGTCCCGTTCCCGCTCGTCCACGCTGGGCCAGCAGACCGAGGCGGCGCCCTGCGAACGCCCCCACTCCTCCAGGGAGTCGACCACGGCCGCGAGTTCGGCCAGTGCGGCGCCGCCGGGCCGGTGCGCGACCCGGCTGTCGTACCAGCCGCCGGCCAGCAGGGTCGGGAACAGCGGGGCCCCGCGCGGCTCGGGGATCTCCAGCAGGACGTCGGGGCGGCACAGGTCCTCGGTGCACTCGCGCCCGAAGAGCCAGCCGGCCGTACCCGCGACCGCCGTGCCGTCGCGGTCGACCAGGGCGGCCCGGGCGTCGCGCAGACCGCCGCCGTAGGTGCCGGGTCCGACCTCCATCCAGCCGGGCAGCAGGAAGAGGTCCCGCTCGCCCAGCAGCGTCAGCCAGGACCTGGCGGGGACCTCCTCGATCCGCAACAGCTCGGCCCGGACGGTGGGTTCGGGTCGCAGGGCGGTCACGTCGCCTCCCCCGGGTCGCGGCGGCCCGCCGGGGCGCCGTCCACCTGGCCGGCCCGCAGCGGGAGTTCCTGCGGCACGCCGGCGGCGGCGGCCAGCGCCGGTGCCATCCGCCGGTCCCACTCCCCGGCCAGCTCGGCCGGCGGCCCGCCGGCGGAGGAGCGCACCGAACCCGGGCAACTCCCCGCGCCGCAGCGGCAGTCGAACTCCCACGGTTCGTCGTAGCGGAAGGTGCGGTAGTCCCCGGTCACCTCCTCGCCGGCCCGGATGTCGCGGACCGCGAGGCCCCCCGCGAGGCCGTGGTCCAGGACGGTGGCCTCGCAGGAGTGGTTCAGCAGGTGCGCGCCCCGGCAGGGGAGCAGCAGGCTGCGGTCGGCCAGCCGGTAGCCGAACTCGTCCAGCCAGTCGACGACCCGGGGCGACAGGGTGAGCTGTTCGGCGGCGTCCCAGGTCCGGCACTGCGGGCACGGCCCCCACAGCACCGTGCCCATCGGGATGTCGCGCAGCGCGACCAGGCCGGTCCCCGCGACCGCGCTGAAACCGGGGTGGAGGGCGGAGTGCAGCATCAGTCGATCCCCAGGATCTGCTCCAGCTGTCGCTCGACCTCGGCGACGGCCCCGTCCTCCCGGCCCACCACCAGGTAGCGCCACTTGCCGTCCACCGCGCGGGTGTCCGCCGTCAGCACGGCCCGGGCGTCCGCCCCGGGGTCGGCGAGTCCGGCCGAGGCCAGCTTGGCGGCCGCGCCCGCGAAGTCCAGCCCGTCCGGGCCGATCCTGACGTCCGCCCGCCAGTGCACCGGGGAGTCCCCGGGCCGCAGCCGGCGCGCCAGCTCCTCCAGGTAAGTGCCCCCGGTGCGGCGGACGTTGGCCTCGGTGACGACGTAACCGCCGTCGTACACTCCGCAGTCCACGTCGTAGATGCCCCGGTAGCCCTGCCCGTGCAGCCAGCCGCCGATGGCCGCGGCCGCCTCGCGCAGCTGCTCGTGGTGGGGTCCCTCGGCGGCCGGGGTCACCATGCCGGTCCAGGCGTTGTTCACGGTGCGCTGGTCGCAGGTGTAGAAGTCGGTGGCGCCCCGGTCGTCGATCGACAGCTCCATGCTCGGCGTCGCCGTGAACGGCAGGAACTCCTCGTACACCCAGCCGCAGTCGCGCGCGGGCTGCCCGGCCACGGCGTCCAGGACCTGCCGCTGGACCGACTCCGGCCCGTTCGACCGGATCACGGTGTTGCCGAAGCCGTTGGAGCCCCGGTTGGTCTTGATGATCGCGGCCGGCCGGTCGGTCAGGAACTCCACCAGGGCGGCGGCGAGTTCGGCGGCGGTCTCGGCGAAGCCGCCGTCCGCGACCGGCAGCCCCAGACCGGCGGCGGTCCGGCGGAAGCCGTCCTTGGTGTTGATCAGGCGCAGCGCGTCGAGGGTGCTGTCCTCCGGCAGCCGGGTGTACGGCAGTACCCGCACCCCGGTGCGGCGGCCGAACTCCAGCACCGGTCCGTCCAGCACGAACGGCTTCAACTCGGGCCGTTCGGCGATCCGTTCGGTCGCGCCGAGGTCGGCGGCGACCTCCAGCGCGTGCACCCCGCGGACCTCCGGCGGGGCGACGATCTCGACCCGGTCCACGTCCAGGCCGACCACCTCGGCCACGTAGTCGCGGAAGGCCGGGGTGCACGGCGCCAGCATCACCACGCAGTCGCCCGGCCGCGCCTGCCAGAGCTTGCGCGGGGTCGCGGCGGCCATCGCCCGCCGGTAGGCGTCCGTCGGCTGCTCGGCCATGATCTCGCTGACGATGTTGGCCAGAATCGTGCGGCTCGGTTGCTCGCTCACTCAGTTCGCCTTCCGCTTCGCTGTGAACAGGGCGTGTCCCGCGTACATCCAGACCACGTCGACCTCGACGAAACCCGCCTCGCGCAGCCAGTCCAGGTGCTCGGCCACCGAGGACGGCTTGTCGACCGGGTCCGGGCCGGGCAGCCGGTAGTGGTTCCACTCGGTCCGCTCGAACGCGACGGCCGCCTCGTCGCCGCCGAACTGCTCCTCGGAGGCGCGCCGCACCGCCTCCTCCCAGTGGTCGCCCGCGAGCTTGCGGGCGGTGGCACCGGCGGGCTCCACCAGGTCGGCCATCACGAAGACGCCGCCCGGCGCGAGCATCGCGTGGATGTCCCGGTACAGCAGCCGCTTGCCCTCGCCGTCGAGGTGGTGGACCGCCAGCGAGGTCATCACGCCGCCGTAGCTGACACCGGTGCGCCACAGCCGGTCCTCGATGTCCGCCTCGATGCTGTCGTGCCGGTCGGCGAACGGCTCCAGCCGCTTCGCGGTCAGCGCGAGCATCTCGGGGGAGCGGTCCAGCACGGTGACCCTGGCCTCCGGGTCGCGGCGCAGGTACTCCTCGGACAGCCGCCCCTCGCCGCAGCACAGGTCGAGCACGTGCGGCAGGGGGAGGCCGGCCAGCAGGTCGCACACGGCGGCGGTCTGCTCGGCCCGGCGCGGGACGAAGGCGTCCCCGTACTTGCTGAACACCTCGGTGTCCGAGAGCTGCCAGGTGTCCGCGGGGGACGTGTCGGTCATGATGCCTCCATCGGTTCGGGGATCGGTTCGAGAATCCGCTGCGCGCACAGCCACTGGGCGAGCCGCCCGCACTCCTGCGGCACCTCCCGCGCGGCGGGACGGTCGGTGAGCGCCGCCTCCAGCCAGTCGCGGGCGACCGGGCCGTCGGCGAACTCCGCGGCGTGGCCCAGCGCGGCCACGGTCAGCCGCCCCGGCCCGGCGGGCGACCACAGCACCGGCGCCGTCGACTCGCGGCGCACGGAGCGCGGCACGCTGCCGGGCGCGTCGGGCGGGGCCGGCCGCATGCCCAGCGCGGTCAGCCGCGCCAGCACGGCGGCGTCGTCCCCGGTGGACCGGACGTGCTCCCGGTAGTCGGCCAGCCAGTCGGCCGGGACCTCGCCGTGCAGCCGGTCGCCCCACAGCGGGAGCAGCTTCGCCCCGACGTCCAGGGTCCGGGTGTACGAGGCGATGTTCAGCGCGACGGACGGCTCGTGGGTCTCGCCCACGTGCCAGATGCCGCTGCGCCAGAAGAAGCCGCCGCCGGTGGTGGCGGTGAGGGCGTGGCCGTGCTCCGCCACCGAGCGGCGGTCGAGGTCCGGCAGGTACTCCTCGGGGAGTTCGGACTCGGGCTCGACGTCCTCGCGGATCGCCGTGCCGGCCGGCACCCAGTCCGTGCCCCGCCAGAAGTGCATGCTCTTGCGGCCCGCCAGGACGAGGTGGAGGTTGGTGCAGCCCTCCCGGTGGATGCCGCCCGGGGTGTTCCGGTAGGCGCCGTGGAACACCTCGACCTCGACGTGGCCGGGCGGCAGTCCGAGGCGCCAGAGGTGGGGCGCCAGCAGCTCGACGACGGTGCGGAACAGCGTCCGGTCGTGCTCCTGCACGGCGCGGGCGTAGACGAAGCGGTCGTCGTCCGGGCCGAAGGCGTGCTGGCGGTCCAGCCAGGCGGCCGGTCCGTCGGCGTCCGCGTCGGTGGTCGGCCAGGGGTCGTGGTCGACCACCGGCTCCCCGTTGACGTGCAGCTTCACCTGGTCGCCGAGCAGGCCGGCCGCCTCGGCGGCGAAGGTGCGGGTCAGCGCCGACCAGGCCAGGCCGGCGGTCAGCTCGGGGGCGGACCAGCTGAGCGCCGAGGTGACGCCCCCGGGGTCGGCGAAGGCGACGGAGCCGGGGCGGCGGGCGGGTGCGGGGGCGGGGGCGGACCGGGACGCGAGGTCCTCAGTCATGGGTCGGGTCCTCCTCGGGGTCCGTGGCCGGGTCCGTGGCCGTGGTGGTGGCCGGTGTCGTGGCCGGTGCTGCCGGTGCTGCCGGTGCCGTCGTCGCGGCGACGCGCGGCGGGTAGTGGTGGCGCTCGCCCCACGGGTCGGTGACCACATGGGTCTCGCTCCCGCCGCCCGTTCCGCCGGTTCCGTCCGCGCCGTCCTCGCCCGGCTCCAGGTACGAGGGGCCGATCGGCACCTTCCCGTGGCCGCCGGGGATGTCGAGGACATAGGTGGGCTGGCAGGTCCCGGAGACCCGCCCGCGCAGCCGCCGGACCAGTTCCTGGCCCTCGGCGATCGTGGTGCGGAAGTGCCCGGTGCCCTGGGCGAGGTCGCCGTGGTGCAGGTAGTAGGGCTTCACCCGGTTGGCCACCAGGGTCCGGAACAGCCCCTCCAGCGCCTCCGGGGTGTCGTTCACCCCGCGCAGCAGCACGGTCTGGCTGAGCAGCGGGACGCCGCCCCGGTTGAGGCGCCGCAGCGCGCCGCGCGCCGCCTCGCCGATCTCCTGGCTGTGATTGGTGTGGACCACCACCCAGACGGGGGTCTCGGTGGCCAGGGCCTCCACCAACTCGTCGGTGACCCGCTCGGGGTCGACCACCGGCACCCGGGTGTGGAAGCGGATCACCTTGACGTGCTCGATCGCGTCCAGCGCCGCCATGATCGGGCGGAGCTTGGTGGGCGCGATGATCAGCGGATCGCCGCCGGTGAAGATGACCTCCCACACCTCCTCGTGGGCCCGGATGTAGTCGAGGGCCGCCTCCAGCTCCGCCTGGCCGAGCATGCCCTCGCCGGGGCCGACCACCTCGCGGCGGAAGCAGAAGCGGCAGTAGACCGGGCACAGGTGCATCGGCTTGAGCAGCAGCCGGTCCGGGTAGCGGTGGGTGATCCCCTTGACCGGGGTGAAGGGGTCGTCGCCGATCGGGTCGGCGCGCTCCTCCGCGGTGATCAGCAGCTCGGCCCCGGTGGGGACGAACTGTCTGGCGACCGGATCGTCGACGTGCGCGATCTGCTCCTGCATCACCCCGGTGATGCTCACGGCGTACCGCTTCGCGACATCGCGAATCTCCGGCAGGCTCTCCTCGTCGATGAGGCCGTTCTCCAACAGGGACTCGGTGGTCCTGATTGTGCGGGGACGATTACGCATGGCTCCGCCTGTCCTGTGCGGTTTCATGGATTCAATGCCAGCGCCCGTATCAATGACCGGCTGTTCTCAATGACATGTTCTTCTCGACGCACATTTCGGTGCGCTTTTACTGCCCGGTAATTCAGCGTGCCGTCCGGACGAGTGCCCGCCCGGGGTGGAGTCGTTCGTCCGGGTCCTCGGGCTGTCTCGTCACCGTGGTGGCGAGCGCGAGATCGCGGTCGGGCTCGTACGCCATGACCACGCCCCAGCTGCCGCAGTGGCCCCACCACCGGCCGGACCCCAGCGGGATCCGGTGGATCCCCATGCCGCGCCCCTCCGCGCCGCGCGCCGCGACGGGCGCCAGCATGGCCGCGAGCGTGGTGGGCCGCTCGAAGACCCCGCCCCGGAACAACGCCCGGACGAACGCGGTCAGATCGGACATCGTCGAGACCAGTCCGCCGCCGCCCCAGAGGTCGCAGGACGGATCGACGGCCAGCAGGTCGGTACCGGACACGTACTGGTGCGCGCGGTCCGCGCCGGCCCCGGGGGTGGGCTCCAGCGACTCCAGGTGGAGGGAGTCCAGGCCCAGTTCCCGGAGCGGGAGCAGCTCGCGGTAGGCGGCGGCCAGCGGCCGCCCGGTGACCCGTTCGAGCACCTCGCCGAGGATCACGTAACCGGTGTCGGAGTAGTGGAACTCCGCACCGGGGGAGGAGAGTCGGCGCCCGTGCTCGACCGCCCACCGCACCTGCTCCAGGCGGCTCCAGCGGTGGCCGGGGTCGGCGAACGCCTGCTCGTCGTAGGCGGGATCGCCTCCCCAGTCGTACAGGCCGGCCGTGTGCTGGAGCAGTTGGCGCACGGTCATCCGGGCCGGTTCGTAGCCGCCCTCGGCGAGCGCCCCGAGGACCGCGTCGGAGGCCAGCGCCGAGACGCGTTCCTCCAGTCGGAGGTCGCCGCGCTCCATCAGCCGCAGCACCGCGGCCGCGGTGAAGGTCTTGGTGACCGAGGCCACCCGTACCGCCGCCGTCGGACGCAGTTCGCGCCCGGTGGCGGCGTCCGCGACACCGCTCGCCCCGGCCCAGTGCCAGTCCTCGCCGCGCAGGGCGGCCAGGACACCGGGCTGACGGGGGGTCGCGGCGTGGCCGGCGCGGAGCGCCTCCGCGAGGCCGCGGGGCACCGCCGGCCGGGTCGGCCCGCGGGCCGCACGGCCGGAACGATTACTTCCGTTTGATCGCACACTCCTCACCCCCAAACCGGCTGTGAAAGATCCACCCCCGTGGACGTGCTCGCCGATACGGCGACAACGATCAAGGGCATCCGGAGTCGACACTCCGTGTCCGGATCACCCAGGCGCAATACTCGCATCCGGACCCTGCCATGACAACAGTGCGTAGGAGCCCCTTTTCATGACGGATCCCGAGCTGTGCATTTTGCCGATGAATGCCGGATGAAGGGGGATTCCTTTACCGTTGCCGGCCTGTCCGTGCTCGCCCCCGAGGGGTTCCTCGAACACGCGGTCGGTGAGAACGTCGACGCCGGCACCGGAGCGACGGGAGGTCGGTCCGGTGCCGGCGGTGCGCGGGGTCACGCGGTGCGGTGCGCTGGTGCGCGGGGTCACGCGGTGCGGTGCGCTGGTGCGCGGGGTCACGCGGTGCGGTGCGCTGGCGCGCGGGGTCACGCGGTGCGGTGCGCTGGCGCGCGGGGTCACGCGGTGCGGTCGGCGTCCTCGGCGAGGACGGGGTGGGCGAACGGCTGCCCGGCCGCGTAGCGGGCCAGTTCGTCGGCGGCCGCGGCGGCCATCCGGTGCAGCTCGCGGCCCAGGGACCCGGCGATGTGGGGGGTGAGCACCACATTGGGCAGGTCGTAGAGCGGGGAGTCGGCGGGCAGCACCTCGGGCACGGTGACGTCGAGCACGGCGTCGAGGCGCCCGGTGACCAGCTCGCGGACCAGCGCGTCCTGGTCGAGGAGGGAGCCGCGGGAGGTGTTGATCAGGGTGGCGCCGTCGCGCATCAGGGCGAGCCGGCGGCCGTCGATCAGATGGTGGGTCGCCGGGAGTTCGGGCGCGTGCACGCTGACCGTGTCGGAGGCGGCGCAGAGCTCGTCCAGCCCGACCAGGCGCGCGCCGAGCCCGGCGGCCTCGGCCTCGTCCACGTACGGGTCGTGGAGCAGCAGGTCGAGGTCGTGGGGGCGCAGCAGTTCGAGCACGCGGCGCCCGATCCGGGAGGCGCCGACGATGCCGACGGTGCGCCGGTAGTTGCCCGCGTCGGGGTAGCCGCGCTGCCAGTCGTGCGGGGTGCCGCGGCGGCCGCGGTAGTCCTCGCGGATCCGCAGGAACTGCTTGTTGGCGAGCAGGACGGCGGCGACGGTGTACTCGGCGACGGGCAGGGCGTTGGCCCAGGCGGCGGAGGTGACCCGCAGGCCGCGCTCCCAGCAGGCGTCGGTGATGTGGTGCTTGACGGACCCCGCCGCGTGGATGACGGCGCGCAGCTGCGGGGCGGCGGCGAGGACGTCCCCGTCGATCGCGGGGCAGCCCCAGCTGGAGACGATGACCTCGGCCCCGGCGAGGGCGGCCCGGGCCTCCTCGGTGCCGAAGTCGTCGAGCACCAGGGCGGGGTCGAGTTCGGCGAGCTCGGTGAGGCGGGCCAGGGTGTCGGTGTCGAAGAGCCGGCCGGTGAGGTCGCGGTGCATGGCGAGCACGGCGCGGGGGCGGCGGCCCGGGGGTGCCGGGTCGGCCGGTCGGGGGTCGGTCATGGGCTTCTCCGGGACGACGGCGGCGGGGTGGGGGCGGATCGGGGGCGGGTCACTTGACGGCCCCCGCGGTGAGACCGGCCTTCCAGTGCCGCTGGAGCAGGACGAAGGCGAGGACGAGCGGGACGACGGCCAGCAGCGCGCCGGTGACGACCAGCGGGTAGTACTCGGGGAAGGCCCTGGTCTGCGCGTTCCAGGTGAACAGGCCGAGGCTGACCGGGAAGAGCCGGTTGTCGGAGAGCATCACCAGCGGCAGGAAGAAGTTGTTCCAGATGGCGGTGAACTGGAACAGCAGGACGGTGACGAAGCCGGGCATCACCATCCGCAGGCCGATCGACCAGAAGGTGCGCAGTTCGCCCGCGCCGTCGGTGCGGGCGGCCTCCAGCACCTCGCCGGGGATGTAGCCGGCGCAGAAGACCCGGGCGAGGTAGACGCCGAAGGGGTTCACCAGGGAGGGCAGGAACACGGCCCAGAAGGTGTTGACGATCCCGAGTTCGGAGGCCAGCAGGTACATCGGCAGGGCGAGCGCGGTGGTGGGCACCAGCACGCCGAGCAGGACCAGGCCGAACAGCGTCTCCTTGCCGGGGAAGGAGAAGACGTGGAACGCGTAGCCGGCGCCCACGCAGACCAGGGCGCAGAGCACGGAGCCGATCCCGGCGTAGAGCAGGGAGTTGAGGTACCAGCGGAAGTAGATGCCGTCGCCGGCGCTCGCGAGGTCGCTCAGGTTCTGCCCGAGGTCGAAGTTGGCGGCGGTCAGGGAGCGGCCGCCGAGCAGGTCGGCCGTGCTCTTGGCGGCGGCGGTGACCAGCCAGCCGAGCGGCAGCAGGGTGTAGGCGGTGGCGAGGACGAGCACGCCGTTGACGGCGCCCTTCGACAGCGTCCAGGGACGACGGGTGCTCATGCGCGGGCCTCCCGTGCGCGCTCGGACCGGGACCGGGTGGCCCGGGTGACGGCGAAGGAGAGCCCGGCGGCGACGACGGCGAGCAGCACCGAGGAGGCGGCCGCCAGTCCGTAGTCGCCGCGCTCGAAGGCGGCGGTGTAGGCGTACATGTTGGGGGTCCAGGTGGAGGTCACACCGGGTGCGGTGTTGTGCAGGATCATCGGCTCGGTGAAGAGCTGGAGGGAGCCGATGACGGTGAACAGTCCGACCATGGCCAGGGAGGGCCGGATCAGCGGGATCTTGATGCCGATCGCCGTCCGCAGCGGGCCGGCGCCGTCGATGACGGCGGCCTCCAGCACCTCGCGGGGGATGGCCTGGAGCGCGGCGTAGAAGATGACCATGTTGTAGCCGCTCCACTGCCACAGGGCCATGTTGACCACGGCCGGCAGCGGGTGGCCGAGCGGATCGGGCTGGGCGCCGAGCGTTTCCAGGACGTCCAGCACGGGGCTGATGCCGGGGGTGTAGAGGTACATCCAGACCAGCGCGGCGATGATGCCGGGCACGGCGTGCGGGATGAACAGGGCGAGCTGGAAGAACCGCTTGGCGCGGACCAGCGCGGAGTCCAGGAGCAGGGCGAGGACGAGCGCCAGGGCGGTCATCAGCGGGATGTAGAGCAGGCAGTACTGGGTGATGGTGAGGAAGCCGTCGCGGAAGGCCTCGTCCTGCAGGGCCCGGGTGTAGTTGCCGAGGCCGGTGAAGACCGTCTCGGTGCCGCCGAAGCCGAGGCCGGAGCGGTGCTCGGTGAACAGGCTGAGCTTGACCGCGTAGCCGATCGGGACGAGCGTGCAGGCGGTGAACAGGACCAGGAACGGGGCGAGCAGGACGGCCGGCGCCCCGTACCGCCCGCGCCGCCGGGGGGCGGCGGCGCGGGCGCTCGTGCGCGTGGTGGCCCCGGGGCGGGCGCCGCTCCCGGGGCGGGCGGTGCCCTTGGTGCGGGTGGCGCGGGTCGTCACTGGGCGACCTTCAGCCCGCGGTTCTTGAGCTCGGCGAGAGTGGCCTGCTGGGCGGCGGCGAGCGCGTCGTCGATGGTGCCGGTCTTGCCCGCGACCTTGCCGAAGGCGTCCTTGACGGTGCCGTTGGTGAGGCCCATCACGGGGCCCCAGGTCCAGCCGGACTTGATCGAGTCGGCGGCGTGCGCGTAGAGGCCGTAGAGGTCCTGGCCGCCGTAGAAGTCGCTGTTGAAGGCCTTCGCGGCGGTGGGCACGAGTTCGGTGGCGGCGGGGTAGGTGGAGGAGGTGCCGGAGGCGATCCGGGCCTTGATGCCCTCGGGGGTGGTGGTCGCCCAGGCGGCGAACTCCACGGCGGCCTTGGCCTTCTTGCTGTCCTTGGAGACGGCGAAGGTGGTGCCGCCGAGCATGCCGCTGGCGGGGGTGCCGTCCCAGCTGGGCATGGCGGCGACGGCCCACTTGCCGGCGGCGTCGGGGGTGGTGGCGAGGTTGGACTTCAGCACCCCGCCGCCCCAGGAGGCGCCGAGGTAGCCGGCGGTCTCGCCCTTCTGCAGCGAGGCGGTCCACTGCTGGCTGAACGAGGGCTGGACGCGGACCAGGTCCTCGTCGACCAGCTGCTGCCAGTAGGCGGAGACCTTCTTGGTCTCGGGCCCGGTCAGGTCGGTCTTCCAGGCCTCGCCGGAGGTGCTGAACCAGCGGGCGCCGTTCTGCCAGGCCATCGCCTCGAAGGTGGTGGGGTCGTCGGGGAAGAAGGTGGCGATCCGGGTCTCCGGCTGGGCGGCCTTGAGCTTCTGGGCGGCGGTGCGGAACTCGTCCCAGGTCTTGGGGACGGTGATGCCGGCCTTCTCGAAGAGGTCCTTGCGGTAGTAGAAGGCCTGCGGTGCGGCGTCCAGCGGCAGCGCCCAGGTCCGGCCGCCGAGCGAGGTCAGCTCGGCGGCCTGCGGCAGGTACTTGGCCTTGAGGTCCTGGCCGACGAGCTTGGAGATGTCCTGGACGGCGCCCTGGCTGACGAAGTCCGGCAGCTGCGGGTACTCGACGTTGAACACGTCGGGGGCGTTTCCGGCCTTGACGGCGTTGGAGAGCTTCGCGTAGCCGCCGGCGTTGCCGGCCGGGATCTCCTCGAAGGTGATCCGGATGTTCGGGTGGCTCGCGTTGAAGGCCTCGACGACCTCCTTGGTGCCCTTGGCCCAGCCCCAGAAGAGGAGGTCGACGGGCTTGCCGTCCTCGGCGGTGGCGGTGGAGGTCGACCCGCCGCTGCTGCCGCAGGCGGCGAGGAGGGTCACGGAGAGCGCGACGGCGGTGGCGGCGGCGGTGGCACGGAGGGCTCTGCGGCGGGAGAACGCGGATGAGCGCATGGCACGGCTCCTCGGAGGGGGAAGCCACGGTCCGGTGGGTCGGCCAGTCACGGACTCGTGGAGGGTGGGGGCGGCTGGCAGCCATCCTGAGCAGCTTGCCGATCGGAGTCAAGAGACGCAGATCGAATGATCTGATCCGATCGAATGGACGAACCGGTCGGATCGGTCACTCCTGCGCCTCCGACCTGCCCAAATAAGGAGCGTGACGGGCCCGGGGCGGCAAGGTCACAATCCGATCAACCAGTTCATTTGATCCATGAGTCTTGACGAATGATCGGTCGATTCCTAGATTCCGGGCCAGGGACCCACCCGCTCCCGGCCGCCGACGAAGGACACCAGCTGATGCCACTGCCCCCCGAGGACCGACACCTCAGCCCCCGCACCGGCTGGACCAGGGCGCACTGGGAGGCCGTGGCCGACGAACTCCTCACCGCCGTCCGCCCCTACGCCAGCCCCGGCCAGGCCCTGATCGACCTCCCCGGGACCGGCCCCAGCTGGTCCGGACGCCGCTCCGACGGCCTGGAGGGCTACGCCCGCACCTTCCTGCCCGCCGCCCTGCGGATCGCCGGCGCCGACGGCGACGACCCGCACGGCCTGCTGGACGCCTACGCGCGCGGACTCGACACCGGCACCCGCACCCCCACCGCCGAACGCGGACTCACCGACGGCGACCCCGAGTCCTGGCCACTGATCACCGACCGGGGCCAGGCCATGGTCGAGGCCGCCTCGATCGCCTTCGCCCTCCGGCTCACCCGGCCCTGGCTCTGGGACCGCCTCGACGCCCCCGTCCGCGACCGCGTCGGCCGCTGGCTGGCCGACGCCCTGCACCGCACCCCCAACGACAACAACTGGTGGCTGTTCCCGCTCTCGGTCGGCGGCTTCCTCGCCGAGGCAGGCATCGAGGAGCACGCCGCCGGCGCCGCCGTGCGGCGCGGCCTGGAGCGGATCGAGCGCTTCCACCTCGGCGACGGCTGGTACACCGACGGCCGCCCCCGCGCCTTCGACCACTACAACGGCTGGGCCCTGCACCTCTACCCGGTCCTGCACGCCCACCTCGCCGCCGACCGCGCCCTGCTCGACGAGTACGGCTCCCGGCTCGCGGCCCACCTCGCCGACCAGGCCCACCTGTTCGGCGGCGACGGCGCCCCCGTCCACCAGGGCCGCTCCCTCACCTACCGCTTCGCCGCCACCGCGCCGCTCTGGGCCGGCGCCCTCACCGGCCACACCCCGCTCGCCCCCGGCGCCACCCGCCGGATCGCCTCCGGCGCGCTGCGCCACTTCGTCGACCGCGGCGCGATCGACGAGCGCGGCCTGCTCACCCTCGGCTGGTACGGACCGGAACCGCGACTCGTCCAGCCCTACTCCGGCCCGGCCTCGCCGTACTGGGCCGGCAGCGGCTTCCTCGGCCTGCTGCTCCCGCCCGACCACCCGGTCTGGACCGATCCCGAGCTGCCTGCCCCGGCGGAGGAGCGCGACACCGTACGGATCCTGGCGCGGCCGAACTGGCTGGTCCAGTCGACGGCGGCCGACGGATTGGTCCGGCTGCACAACCACGGCAGCGACGACCAGCCGGCCGACCAGGTCCGGCCCGACGACCCGCACTACGCCCGACTCGCCCACTCCACCGCCACCGGCCCCACCCACGACGGCCCGGCGGACAACCACCTCGCCCTGCTGACCGACGGGGCGGCGAGCGAGCGCGGCCGGATCGAGCCCGTCGGCTGCGGCCCGGACTGGGCGGCCTCGCTCAGCCGCCCCCGCGTCCGCGGGGAGGAACTCGCCGGAGTGACGGTCACCACCGTCACCCTGGTGCACGGCGCGGACGAGGCCCGGGTCCACCTGGTCGCCGGCGCGGCGCCCGGCACCGGCGTCCGCCAGACCGGCTGGGCCGTCGCCGGCCGGACCGCCGGGGCGGGCCCCGCGACCGCACCGCGGCCGGGCGCCAGGGCCTCGGCCGACGCCTCGGCCGACGGCGGACGCCTCCTCAGCGAACTCACCGGGCTGCACGGCTTCACCGGGGCCGCGCTCCTCACCGTCCCGGGCGGCACCGCCTTCGGGCCCGAGGCGGCCGTGCCGGTGCTCGACGGGGTCGTCGGCGGGGTCCTCGACGGAGTGCTCGGCGACGACGTGCTCGACGACGGTGCCGCCCTGTTCGCCTGCGCGGCGCGCCTCACCGGCACGGCCCTCCCGCCCCCGCTCGAAGTGCGGCTGGAGGCGACCGGGGCCGGTGCCGGGGTCGGTGCCGACGGCACCCGGCAGCTGTGGCTGACCTGGCCGGACGGCACCACCCACCGGATCGGCATCGGGCCCGGCACCGTCTCCGTCGCGGGCTCCGTCTCCGTCAGCCACAGCGGTTAGGCCCGCCATGCCCCTCGCCCTCTCCACGCTCGGCCTGCCCGGCACCCCCCTCGACCGGGTCGCCGGGCTGGCCGCCGACCACGGCTGGCACGGCCTCGAACTGCGCTGCGCCTCCGACCAGCCGGTCCGGCTCAAGCTGAGCGCGCTCCAGCGCAAGGCCGCGGCCCGCACCCTCGGCCGGGCCGGGCTGGTCCCGGTCGCCCTCGCCTCCTACATCGGCGTGGCCGCGCCGGGACCGGACGAACCGCTGGTCGCTGACCTGCTGGCACATCTGCGGCTCGCCGCCGACCTGGGCTGCCACCGGCTGCGGGTGTTCCCGCACGGCGGGCCCGGCGCGGGCGCCGCCGCCGACGCCAGGGCGGTCCGCCGACTGCTGGAGGTGGCCGACCACGCCCGGTCGCTGGGCGTGCGGATCCTGGTCGAGACGCACGACTCGCACCGGTCGGCCGGCGCGCTCGCGGCGCTGCTCGACCAGGTCGGCCACCCCGCCGTCGGCGCGCTCTGGGACCTCCTGCACACCTGGCTGGCGGGGGAGAACCCGGCCGAGACCCATCGGATCCTCGGCCGCCACCTCGGCTACGCGCAGGTCAAGGACGTCGCTTCGCCGGACGACCTCACACCGGTCGCCCTCGGCAGCGGCGTGCTGCCGATCGCGGACTGCCTGCGGCTGCTGCCGCGGGACGGCTGGATCGCCTGGGAGTACGAGGCTCCCTGGCACCCGCGCGCTGCCCCGCTGGCGCCGCAGCTCGGTGCGGGGGCCGGGTATCTGGCGGCGCTGGCCCGCCGGTGAGCGGACGGTGCCGGGGCCGCGGGCGCCGAGTGCGGGTCGGACCGTACGTAACGAGGCCCCGCGCACCCCTGCGGCTCAGGGCGCAGCCGGGCCCGCGGCGGCCGCCGGCCCGGCCCCGGTCAGCCCGTGCGGGAGGTCACGGCCGGCCCCCGCACGAGGTGCGGACGCGCAGGACGGGGAGCAGGGCGGTGCGGTGGACCGGGAGGTCGGTGCTGCCCGTGAGGCGGCGCAGCAGCAGGTCGAACGCCGCCCCGCCCACCGCCCGCTTGGGCGGGGCCACGGCGGTCAGCGGGGGAGCGGCGAGGGCCGCGAACACGTCGTCGTAGGCGATCAGCGCCACGTCCTCGGGCACCCGCAGCCCGCGGGCGCGCAGCAGCGGCGGCAGCCGGATCGCGTCCTGGTCGTTGTGGACGAGGACCGCCCGGGTGCCCGCCGCGACGGCCCCGGCGATCCGGTCGGCGAGCGGGGCGGCATCGGTCTGCGTCCCGTCGGCGGTGGAGGTGTCCAGCACCGGGAGCTCCGGCAGGCCGAGCAGCCGGGTGCCGTCGCGGTAGCCGGCCCGGACCTCCTCCGACGTCCAGGAGTCGCCGCGGGCGGCCAGCAGGACGCTGTCGTGGCCGAGGTCGGCGAAGTGGCGCAGCGCGCGCAGCACGCCGTGGCGGTGGTCCGAGCCGACGGTGTCCAGCCGGGACCCGGGACCGTCCGGGGTGGAGGAGCGGCGCTCCACCAGGACCGTCGGGACCGGCAGGTCGTCGAGCCAGTCGCAGGCGGGGGAGCGCCGCCCGGGGAGCAGGTTCGGGGCGAGCAGCAGGCCCTGGGCCCCGGACTCCAGCAGTCGTTCGACCTGGACCGGGTCGTCGCCGGCCCGGTAGGGCGCGATGCCGAGGACCAGCCGGGCGCCGGCCTCGGTGGCGGCGGCGCGGGCACCGGCGATCACCTCGTCGAAGTACGAGCCGACCGAGGGGACCAGCAGGCCGACGGTGCGTCCGGCGCCCGGGCCGCCGTCGTGGTCCGGGGCCCGGTCGGGGCCGGGGTGGTCGAGCGAGACGAACCCGTGCGAGCGGACCAGCCGGCCGGCCTCGGCCAGTGCGGCGATGTCGCGCCGTACGGTGACGGCGGGGATGCCCAGGCGGTCGGCGAGGTCCTTGAGCCGTACCTGGCCGCCGAGATCACCGACCGCCGTGACGATCAGCCGGCGCCGCTCCTCCCTGGACATGGCCATCCACTCCCTCTGTTCGGTCTGTGCTGTCGTGGTGCTGACGTGCCGCTGCCGCAGGCGCTGCCGTGCGGTGTCGACGTGCGGTGCCGACGTGCTGCTCGCTCTGTCTGCGAAGCGGATCAAAGGCTATCGTTCGATCGAAATTCGATCAATAGACGGGGTTCATATCGATTGATTGACCGCCCGATCATCCTGCTCGTAGGGTACGGACCGGCGATCGATCGTCGATCTCGCCCATGCCCGCATCACGGAGGCACCCATGGCCGACCGGGCCACCCACCCCGCGCTCACCCTCGACGGAGACACCTTCCTGCGGGCCGGACGCCCCCACCGGATCGTCTCCGCCGCGATCCACTACTTCCGGATCCGCCCCGAACTCTGGTCCGACCGCCTGCTGCGCCTGCGCGCCATGGGCGTCAACACCGTCGAGACCTACGTCGCCTGGAACTTCCACCAGCCCGCACCGGGCACCAGCGACTTCACCGGGGACCGCGACCTGGCCGCCTTCGTCCGCACCGCCGGCGGCCTCGGGCTCGACGTGATCGTCCGGCCCGGCCCGTACATCTGCGCCGAATGGGAGTTCGGCGGCCTCCCGGCCTGGCTGCTGGCCGACCCCGCGCTGCGGCTCCGCCGCGTCGACGGCCCCTACCTCGCCGCCGTCGACGCCTGGTTCGACGTACTCGTGCCCGTCCTGCTCCCGCTGCTCGCCTCCGCCGGCGGACCCGTCGTCGCGGTGGCGGTGGAGAACGAGTACGGGAGCTACGGCAACGACACCGCCTACCTGGAACACCTCCGGGACGGCCTGGTCCGCCGCGGCGTCGACTGCCTGCTCTTCACCGCCGACGGAGCCGAGGACGGCTTCCAGCTCGGCGGCCGACTGCCCGGCCTGCTCACCACCGGCACCTTCGGCTCCCGCCCCGAGGAGTCCCTGGACTGCCTGCGCCGCCACCAGCCGGTCGGCCCGCTCGTCTGCATGGAGTACTGGACCGGCTGGTTCGACCACTGGGGGACCCCGCACCACCTCCGCGACCCCGAGGAGTCCGCCGACGTCCTCGACCGGCTGCTCGCCGCCGGCGCCTCCGTCAACATCTACATGGGCCACGGCGGCACCAACTTCGGCTGGTGGAACGGCGCCAACCACGACGGGACCGCCTACCGGCCGGACACCACCAGCTACGACTACGACGCCCCGGTGGGCGAGGCGGGCGAACTCACCCCCAAGTTCCACCTGTTCCGCGAGGTCATCGGGCGCCACCTGGGCACTGACCCGCACCAGCCGCCGCCGCTGCCCGCCCGGCTCGCCCCGCAGAGCGTCCCGGTCACTGCGAGCGCCGCTCTCGCGGACTCCCTGGACGCCCTCGCCACCGTCCACCACAGCCCCGAGCCCGCGCCGATGGAGACCTTCGGCCAGAACCTCGGCCTGATCCACTACCGCACCCGACTGCGCGGCCCGCTCGGCCACGGGGAACTGCGGATCGACGGACTCGCCGACCGCGCCCAGGTGTTCCTCGACGGCGTCCCGATCGGCGTGCTCGAACGCGACCGCCCGGACGAGGCGCTGAAGGTCACGGTCCCGGCCGGCGGGGCGGTGCTCGACCTGCTGGTGGAGAACATGGGACGGATCAACTACGGGCCGCTGCTCCACGACCGCAAGGGGATCACCGGCGGGGTCCGGGTCGACCGGCAGTTCCAGTTCGGCTGGGAGGTCCGCCCGCTGCCCCTCGACGACCTGACCGTCCTGCGCTTCGGCCCGGCGAGCACGCAGGACGGGCCCGGCTTCCACCGCGCCCTGTTCACCGTCGACGCGCCTGCCGACGGGTTCCTCGCGCTCCCGGGCTTCACCAAGGGCATGGTCTGGCTCAACGGCTTCGCCCTCGGACGCCACTGGGAGCGCGGCCCGCAGCGCACCCTCTACGCCCCCGCGCCGCTGTGGCGGGCGGGCGTCAACGAGGTGGTCGTGCTCGAACTCCACCGGCCGGGCACCCGGATCGAGCTCCGGGACCGCCCGGACCTCGGGCCGACGGCCGCGGTGGAGGCGTCCGCGGGCTGACGGGGCGGCGGCCGTCGCGGCCGTCGCGGACGGCCCGGGGGAGCGCGGGGCGGTCGACGGCCGGTCCACGGATCGGATCCCGATCGAATGGTAGATTCCTGTCCGCGTTGGGCAGATCACCTCGCACCGACCGGAGCGAACCGCAGGGCGAACCGCAGGGAGTGACATGTCGATCTCGGCCGACGAACGCCGTACCCGCATCCTCGACGCGGTGCGGGACCTCGGATCGGTCCGGATCACCGAACTCGCCGAGCGGCTGGAGATCCCCGCGGTCACCGTCCGCCGCGACGTCGCGGCGCTCGCCGAGGCCGGCCTGCTCCGCCGCTCGCACGGCTCGGTCTCCTCGGCCGCCGCCCCCGGCGCCGACGCCCCCACGCGCGGCGACGGGCCCTCGATCGGGCTGCTCGTCCCGGCGGTGGGCCAGTACTTCGACGAGGTCATCGCTGGGGCCAGGGCCGCCGCCGCCCGGGCCGGCGCGAGTCTGGTGCTCGGCATCTCCTCCTACGAGGCGAGCGCCGACCGCGTCCAGGTCGAGCAGTTGCTCACCTCGGGCGCGCAGGGGCTGCTGCTCGCGCCCAACTGGACCCCCACCGACGGCCCCGAGGGCCGGGAGTGGGTCGAGGACCTCCCCGTCCCGGCCGTCCTGGTGGAACGCCGGTCGGCCCCGGGCAGCGCGGCCGAGGACCTCGACTGGGTGGCCTCCGACCACCGCCACGGCGTGCTCCTCGCGGTGCGGCACCTCGCCGCCCTCGGCCACGGCTCCGTCGCGCTGGTCGCCCGCCGGGACACCTGGACGGCGCACGAGATCCGGGCCGGCTACGCCGAGAGCTGCGCGCTGCTCGGCCTGCCCGCGGAGCCCGTCATCGACATCGTGCGCCCGGTGGCGGACGCGGAGGACGTGGCGGACTCCCTGGCCGAGGCCCACGCGCGCGGCGTCCGGGCGGTCCTGGTCCACAACGACCAGGACGCGATCCAACTGCTGCCACTGCTGCGCGCCCGCGGCCTCCAGGTGCCCGGCGACCTGGCGGTGGTCAGCTACGACGACGTGCTCGCGGAGCTCGGCGCCCCGCCGCTGACGGCGGTCGCGCCGCCGAAGCGGGCGGTCGGGGCGGAGGCCGTGGCGCTGCTCCTGCGCCGGCTCGGCGGGGACGACGCGCTGCCCGTCCACCACCTGCTGCTGCTGCCGAGGCTGACGGTCCGCGAGTCCTGCGGCGCCGCCGCCCGGTCGAACTGACGGGGCCCAGGTCCGAAGCGGCCGGAACCGGCGGGAGCCGGCGGGAGTCGGTGGAGTCTCGCCCGGGCAGCGATCACATGGTCAATTGACTGGTTCTTCGATCGAACATTGATCAAATGGATCGCGATGCCTTGACCCGGTCAGATGGTCGTCCTATGGTGCGGGCGGGCGCCCACCCTCCCTCCTCCCTCCCCCACCTCGGGAGTCCCCCCATGCACCTGAACCCCACATCGAGGCATGCGGCCGTGCTCGCCGCGGCCGCCTCGCTGTTCCTCCTCCCGCTGTCCGGACCGGCACCGGCTGCCGCGGCCGCCGCGGCCGCCGCGGGCGGCACCACCCGGTACCTGGACTGCTCGGCCACGTCGAACGGGGACGGCAGCCAGGCCGCTCCGTGGAACAGCCTCGCCACCGCCAACGCCTACGTCTTCGGACCGGGCGACCAGCTGCTGCTCAAGCGCGGTTCCACCTGCACCGGCACCCTGAAGCCGCAGGGCTCCGGCAGCGCCGCCGCACCCGTCACCCTCGCCGCGTACGGGACCGGGACGTCCCGCCCGGTCGTCGCCGGCAGCGCCACCTCCACCGAGAAGGCCGCCGTCCACCTCTACAACGTCGAGCAGTGGGAGATCCGGGACCTGGAGATCACCTTCAAGGACACCTCCGCCACCAAGCGCGAACGCAACGGCCTGCTGGTCGAGGTCGCGGACCTGCCCGACGGCGTCGGCACCCACTACCTGGTCGACGACATCTACGTGCACGACGTCAACGGCGACGCCACCAAGTGGTCCAACGGCATCCAGTTCCGCGTCTCCGGCACCACCACCCCCACCAACTTCGACGACGTCCTGGTCCAGGACTCCCGGATCGACAAGGTCGACCGCGAGGGCCTGACCAACCGCTCCACCTGGATGTGCCGCCCCCAGTACGGCACCGGCGACGACTGCGGGACGAAGAACAACTGGCGCGCCAGCACCCGCCTGGTCTTCCGCGGCAACACCATCAGCAACACCGGCGGCGACGGCATCGTGCTGCGCGCCGCCGACCACGGCCTGGTGGAGCACAACCTCGCCTACGACCTCGCGATGCGGCCGATGGGCTCCAACGCGGGCATCTGGACGATCAACTCGGACGACAGCCTGATCCAGTACAACGAGGTCCACCACGTGCGCCGGCTCCCGGACAACGGCGACGGCATGGCCTTCGACTCCGACTACGGCAACAACCGGGCGGTCTTCCAGTTCAACCACAGCCACGACAACGAGGGTGGCTTCATGCTGTTCTGCGGGGCCTGCGGCGCGGGCTCCAGCAGCACCGGCACCGTCGTGCGCTACAACCTCAGCCACCACGACAAGGACCGCTGGCTGGCCAGCTCCGGCGAGGACAGCGCCGACCTCTACCAGAACACCGTGTACTTCCCGGCCGGCTCCACCGCCGACATCGTCCAGGACGGCTTCGGCACCACCCACGCCCGCTTCACCAACAACGTCCTCGTCAACCTGGGCAGCGGCGGCTTCGACGGCCTGAACAACCAGGGCACCTACCACCCGGCCGAGTTCACCTGGGCGGCCAACACCTTCTTCGGCAACCACCCCGCCAACGAGCCCGCCGACCCGGAGAAGAAGACCTACGACCCGCAGTTCGTCAACGCGGGCGGCAGCACCCCGGCGGACTACAAGCTGGCCGAGGGCTCGCCGGTCCGCGGCACCGGCACCACGATCCCGACCCTCGGCGACAAGGACTACTTCGGCAACCCGCTCCCGCACGTCTGCCGACCCGACCGCGGCTTCCACCAGGCGTCCGCGTTCGACGACAGCGCCTGCGGCCCGGTCAACGCGGTCCGCAACGCCGGCTTCGAGAACACCGACCTCAACCCCTGGACCAGCTACGGCGGCGTCACCCTCGACACCGCCACCCAGCACAGCGGCAGCCGTGCGGTGAAGGTCGGCCCCGCCCAGGCCGCCGCCGAACAGATCGTCCAGGTCAAGCCCGGCACCAGCTACACCCTCGCGGGCTGGGGCAAGGTCTCCGCGAGCGGCACCGAACTCTCCCTCGGCGCCAAACAGTACAACGGCACCGCCTCCACCAGCACCGTCTTCACCACCACGACCTTCACCCAGCGCTCCACCACCTTCACCACCGGCCCGACCGCCACCACCGCCAAGATCTACTGCTACGCCCGCAGCGGCACCGGCTACGGCTGGTGCGACGACATCACCCTCCAGGAGAACTGACGCACCCGCCCGGGGCACCCCGCCCCGGGCGCCCGGCGCCGGACCCCGCCCGGATCGTCCACCTCACCGGCACCGCCGCCGCCTGCAGCCCCGGGCCCGGGCCGCCGTGGAACTCGCCGCCCGCGCGCCGGGCGGTGCCGTCTGCCTGGACGTCAACCACCGGGCCGAGCTCCGGTCGCGCGAGGAGGCCGCGGCCGCGGGGCGTCTGCTGGTCCCGCGGCTGGACATCGTGGTGGCCTGCCGTTCCGCGAGGAGCTGACCCTGCTGGACGCCGCGCTCGGTACCACGCCGCGGTGACGGTTGCCGGACGGGAGGAGGCGGTGACCGTGGACTCCCACGGCGGGCAGCACCGCCGCCCCGACCGGTTCCAGCTGGGTGAGGGGACCCACTGGCGCGAGGACCGGCTCTACTTCGTCGACCTGTTGCAGAGTGCCCTGTACGGCTCGGCCCCGGTGGCGCCCCGGCGGAGCCGAGACCCGAGGCCCGGTTGGAGGGGCCGCTCGGCGCCGTCGCCCCGGTGTACGGGCGGTCCGCGGAGTGGGTCGCCACCGCACCGGTTCCCGGCCGCCCCACCGGCCGGCGGGGAACCACCTCCCACGCCTTCTCTCCACACCCTCGGACCCCCGTGCTGCGGAACGGCACCGTCAGCCGGTCCGCGGCCCGGGTCCGTTTGTGCGGGCGCCGCCGGGGCGGGTGTCGGTGAGGGACCCGGCGACGGAGCCGGCCGTGACACTGGACAAAGCTTTGCGAGCGATTCCGCGGTCCCGCCGGATGGTGGGCCCGTATCGGCGGTGGAGGTGCGGACACCGGGGTGCATCGGCCAGAGTGAACCGGTGAGCTTCCTCGTCCTGCTCGAGACCGAACTCGTCCGCACGTCGGCGGTCGGCGCGACCACCGACTACGTCGAGGGCGTGCGCGCCGTGCACGCGGCGCGGCCGACCCCGGAGTCGCCGGGGGATCCCGGTGACGCGACCTTGTGCGGCATGGGAACCGGCCGGATGCGAAGGGACCCGTACCGGGCGCCCGGGGCCGACGCGCCGTGGTATCCGCCGGAGTGGAGCACTCGGGTGTGCCCCTACTGCGACCGCGCGGTCCGGGCCTGAGGCCAGACGCGCCGGGACGCCGCGCGCCGGTACGGCAACGCAACGGGCCTGGGCGGGTACCTGGGAGGCATCGACCCGGCCCGGGCTGTCCACCGGTCGGCCCTCAACGGGTCGGTGGAGCTACTCCTTCACCGCGCCGCCGGTCAGGAGGTCCCAGCGCGGGGCGAACTGGTTCTGGAACTGTGCGAGTTCCACCGGCAGGGTGCGCGGCGGCTCGTTGTTGGTGACCAGGGAGGGCCAGGCGAACGTGTCCCAGGTCCACACGGACGTCAGCACTGCGACAGGTGCCAAGCACCGCCCAGGAGTTGGGCAGCAGGGTGCTCCCGCCCGCAGCCGTGTCGCCCTCGTACCCGCGCAGGATGCCGCGGGCACCACGGGTTCCCTCGGCGGGTCCGGGCCTGTTGCAGGTCTGCAATCCGGGGTGCTGCCTACCGTCGGCCGTCTCCGGACCTGTGGCATCGACGTCGGGGCTGCCGCCTTCGCGAAGGTCGCCCGGTTCGAGTTCCGGGTCCGCGCCTCCCGACCCGCCCTTCGGTACCGGGCGCATATCGCATACGATGAGAAGGTGGCACGAGCGAACTGGGCACGGCTGCCCGTGGTGAAGAGCAAGGCCGACCTCGTCTACGACAGCCTCCGGGCTGCCATCGCCGAGGGGGACCTCAAGCCGGGCGAGCGTATCAACATGGATGAGCTCGCCCGGAGCCTCGGCGTGAGCAAGATCCCCGTCCGCGAGGCCGTCAAGCGGCTGGAGGCGGACGGGCTGGTGGTGTCCCGGGTGCACTCCGGGGTGACCGTCGCCGAGGTGGACGCCGCCGAGATGCGCGGCGTCCACCTGGCCCGCGAGGCGATCGAGGGCCTGGTCGCCGGGCTGGCCGCCGAGCGCATCACGGACGCCCAGCTGGCCGGGCTGGAATCGGTCCAGCAGCAGATGCGCGGGCGCCTGGGGACCGGCTCGGTCCAACGCCTGCCGGAACTCAACTCCGAATTCCACCGGATCCTCGCCGAGGCCGCCGGCTACCGCGTCCTGGCCGAACTGACGGACCGGCTGCTGCTGACCGTCCGTCGCCACCGGATCTCGGCACCGGTCGACCCGGAGAACTGGGCGCAGGTCATCGCCGAGCACGACGGGATCGTGGCCGCCCTGCGCCGCCGCGACCCGGACGCGGCGGCGCAGGCGGCCAAGGCCCACATCAGCGCCCAGGCGGGCCACGAGGTCGCCGACAAGGACTGAGCGGGTAGCCGAAATGTCGTCGGCGGCGGTGACGTTCTGGCGGATCGCTGCCGCCCGCCCGCTGAACCACTTCCAACAGCAGTCCACGGGCGCGGACCACGGCGCCCTGTTCGCCGGGGTCTCGATCTCGATCCTGCCGATGACCGGTCTCTGCGCCCGGCCCGGCCGCCGCCGTTGACGGAGGCCCGCGTATTCACTCCTTCGGGTGGAGCCGGCCGGTCGTCCGTTTGTGCACGCCCCGCCGGAACATGATTCGGCCGAACGGTGCCCGCCGCGGGCACCCTGTCGATCAGAGAAGGGCGCTTCGTATGACTACCGCTGGTGGAGAGCCGACCCCGTCGATCACCGACGCGACACTCACCGACATCGCCACCCAGGGCATCTGGCGCGGTGCGAGCCTGGACATCAACCCCTCGGTGCTCGCCGTCGCCAGGGCGCTGCTCGCAGCCGTCCAGGGTCCCGGGACGGACGCCGCACTCCCCGAGGAACTGCGGGAGCTGGCGGCGGGAGTGCGGCAGCGTGCCCAGGTCGCCCTTCCCCGCATCACCACGGCGGACGGTTTCGCGCTCTCGGCGTTCTCGATCAAGCAGAGCGGTTCCGAGCAGCGTCCGGTGGTGATCGTGCCCGCCGGCTGGAACCCCTACGGCTGGCTGCCCTTCGTCTACGGGTACCTCTCGCTGGCGGCGCGCGGCTACCACGTGCTGGCCTACACCCCGCGGGGCATCGGCACACCGGGCCTGGTGTCCACCTCCGAGGGGTTCGTCGACGTCGCCGGTCCGAAGGACTGGGCGGACGGCTCGCTCGTGATCGACTACGCGCAGGAGCACTTCGACCCGAACAAGGTCGGCTTCCTGGGCCTGTCCTACGGCTCCGGGATCAGCCAGTTGGTCGCCGCGCACGACGAGGACGACCGGGTCGCCGCCGTGGCCGCGCTGAGCACCTGGGGGAACCTCGCCACCAGCCTCTACGACCACGGCACCCGGCACGAGGAGGCCGTGCGGCTGCTGGTCGGGTTCACCGGCGGCGAGGAGGCGGACAAGTTCGACGAGCCGACGCGGCAGATCCTCCAGTACTTCCGGGACGGGGAGCACATGGACCGCGTGGTGGAGTGGGGCACCGAGCGGTCCCCGGAGAAGTACGTCGGCATCACCAACCAGCGTGAGATCCCGACCTACTACTCGAACACCTGGCACGAGGGCCTGTTCCCGGTCGGAGAGGCGATCGACACCTTCGAGAAGCTCACCGTCCCGAAGCACCTGAACCTGTGGATCGGCGACCACGGGGCCCCGGAGGGCACCGGCATCAGCGGCGTGCCGAGCGGACTGCCCTTCCCCGGCCTGCTGACGCCGATCCGGGAGGCGTACGCCTGGCTGGACCACCACCTGCTCGGCGCGGCCAACGAGGTGCCGGACTGGCCCGTGGTCAACAGCCAGGTCATGTTCACCTACAAGACCGCGCCGGTCGTCGGCGGCGGCCGGCTGATCACCGCCCCGGCCCGGCGCGAGCCGCTCGATTCCTGGGAGGACGCCAAGGTCAGCAGCGAGGCCTGGTACCTCGGCGGTAACGGCGGCAACGGCGATGGCACCCTGTCCGACAAGCCCTCGACGGGCTGGAGCCGGTCCTTCACCGCGGGCCACGAGACCAGCGCCACCGCGATGGACGAGATCATGGCCACCGGCCAGAAGGAGTGGTTCGGCAACCCGAAGGAGTACCGGCCGGCGGCCTTCGAGCGGGACCGGCTGCTGCTGTGGTCCACCGAGGCACTGGCGGGAGGCCGCCGGATCCGCGGCTCCGCCGGGGTCAGGCTCGCGGTCCGGGCGGAGGCGGCCGACGCTGTGACCCTGGTCGCCTACCTCTTCGACGTGGCCCCGGACGGCACCGCCCGGATCATCACCCACGAGCCCTTCACCGCCACGGACCTGAGTGCCGGTACCGAGCGGACCCTCGACTGGAAGCTCCAGCCGGCCGCCTACGACCTGCCCGACGGCCACCGTCTCGCCCTGGTCGTGAACAGCCGCGACAAGCTCTACGCCTTCACGGGCGTGCCGGACAGCACCACCACCATCACCACCCCGGCCCAGGGCGAGGCCGTCCTGGAGCTGCCGCTCGGCTGAGCCGCGCCGCCCGTGCGCCGCGGGCGGCGGCGGGCTTGGTGTCGCGGCCGGATGCAGTCGGCCGCGACACCCCCGGTCACTACGGGGATTGGGCTGCCGGAGCGGTCTCGTGCACCCGTAGTGGTGGTCGTCGGAGCAGGGCCCCGGGGGAGCGGGGAGGCATCCGTCATGCCATCTGATCGTCAGATTGTCTCGCGACGCATGCTCATGCTCGGGGCCGGGTTGTCGCTCCTCGGGGTGGCCGGGTGCCACGGGAACTTCCGGGGACCGCTCCGCGGCGAGGAAGCGGCCGCCGGTGCGCTGGACGCCTCCCTTGCCGAAGCCCCGTCCCCAGCCCCCTCCCCAACCCCAACCCCGTCCTCCTCCCCGACCGAGTCACCGGCCCCGGCGCCCGCGCCCAGCAGCGCCGTACCCGCCGCGGGCACTTCCGCGCCCAGCAGCCCGCCCGCGTCGGCGTCTGCGTCAGCGCCCGCGTCGGCGCCCGCGTCGGCGCCTGCGTCAGCGGCCGCGCCCTCGCCCTCGCCCCGGGTGGTCACCGCGGCCGAGAGCCGGCCGGTGTACGAGCTCGACGCCGCACGGAAGGTCGTCGCCATCACCGTCGACGACGGACCCGATCCGCGGTACACGCCGTCCGTCCTGGCGCTGCTCGACCAGTACGGGATCCGGGCCTCCTTCTTCCTCATCGGCGAGAACGCGGACGCCTACCCCGACCTGGTCCGGGAGGTCGCCGCGCGCGGCCACCACATCGCCAACCACTCCTGGAGCCACCCCGACCTGAGCGGCCTCTCCGCCGCGAAGGTGCGCGACGAGCTCGGACGCACCTCCGAGCTGCTCGGGCGGCTCACCGGCAGGGCACCGACCTGGTTCCGCGCCCCGGGCGGCGGCTGGTCGCCGACGGTGCTGAAGGTCGGCGCCGAGCTGGGGATGCGGCCGATGGCCTGGTCCGTGGACCCCCAGGACTGGGCGACGCCGGGTACGGACGTGATCACCAAGCGGCTGGAGAAGGAACTGCGGCCGGGCGCGATCGTCCTCACCCACGACGGCGGCGGCGACCGCTCGCAGACGGTCGCGGCGCTCAAGACCTTCCTGCCGATGCTGATCGACTCCGGGTACCGCTTCACAGCGCCCCCCGGCTGACGGCCGGAAACCGTGCGTCGGGCCCGCGTCGGGCCGGCGTCAGGCCGCGTCCGGGCGGCCTGCCGTCCGGAGCCACGCGCGGGCGGCCCGCGCGGAGGTCAGGTGGACCACCGTCAGGCCGGGGTGGGCGGCGAGCCGGTCCAGCGTCCGCCGGCGGTACGCGGAGTGACGGGCCCAGGCCCAGCGGATCGGGTGCTCCGGGTCCAGCCAGTTGCGGAAGCTCTCGCGGTTGCCGTTCCACAGCTCGCGGCGGGTGAGCGCGCGAGCCACCGAGCGGCGCAGGACCCGCTGCATGACGGTGCGTCGGGGCAGGTCGAGCCAGACATAGGTGTCGGCGCGGGCCGGCAGCAGGTCCCCCAGCTTGCCGGTGTACTGGTCCTCGACGACCCAGCGCCCGGTCGCCGCGAAGGCCTCGACGTCCGACCGGAACTCGGCGCGCGGGACCCAGCCCGGCCCGTGGTGCAGCGCGTCCAGCTCGTAGCGGGGCAGGTCCAGCAGCACGGCCAGCCGGGCCGCCGTCGTCGTCTTCCCCGCCCCCGAGATCCCGGCGACCAGCACACGTTCCACGGTCACCACCTTAGGGCGCCGGGGCGTCGGGGCGTCGCCGGGGTCGGTCGGGGTCGGTCGGGGTCGCGGCCCGGGTCAGCCGGGTCAGCCGGGTCAGCCGGGTTCCGCCGAGCCGGTGAGACGGAGCTTGCGCTGCGCCCGCTGGTAGAAGGTGGTGCGGCCGAGCCGGACGACGCGGGCGGCGGCGGGCAGCATGGTCACCTCGACCACGTCGCCCGGCGAGACATGGCCGACCAGGCGGCCGTCCGCCTCGACGGCGAGGTCCCCGCTGTGCGACAGCACCTCCAGGTCGAGCCGCTCACCGCTGGAGAGGAAGACCGAGCGGTTGAACGCGGCGTGCGGTGCCACCGGGGTGATCAGCAGCCCCTCCGCGTTGGGGGACACGATCGGGCCGCCCGCCGAGAAGCTGTACGCGGTGGAGCCGGTCGGCGTGGCGGTGACGATCGCGTCGGCGGTGTAGGCCACGAAGGGCTGGCCCTGGACCCGCACCGCGACCGCCGCGGACCGGTGCCCCGGGCTGCGCAGCAGCACGATGTCGTTGAGCGCCGTCTCCTCGTCGGCCCCGAAGCGCGCGTGCACCCCGGAGCGCACCTCGACGGTGAACCGGTGGGCGTCGATGGCGTCCAGCGCGGCGGGGAGTTCCGGGATGTCGACCTCGGCGAGGAAGCCCAGCCGCCCGACGTTGACACCGAGGACCGGCGCGTGGCCGCCGGCCGCGAGCCGCATGGTGCGCAGCATGGTGCCGTCCCCGCCCAGGCTGATCAGCAGATCGGCGCTCGTGGTCATCTCCTCGGCGCCCACCGGGATGGCCTCGCAGCCGATCCGGGACACCTCCGCCGCCAGCCCGAGGACCTTGGTGCCCCGGGCCCGGCTCCAGCGGACCACGGTGTCCACGGTGGGTGCGCTGGTGCGCTCGGGATGGAGGACCAGGCCCACCGTGCCGATGAATCCCATCCGGGTCACCTCGATGTCGGCCGGGGGAGTGCTGCTGCTCCCCTCCAGTCACGCACAGCCGCGCGGGTGCTTCAAGCCCGGGCGCCGCCGGTCGCGGAACCTCCGTCGGAGTCGGATCGTGGTTGTCGGACGAAGACGTCCGACGGCTTCGGACCCGACCGGGAGGTATGTCCGATGGACGACGACCAGCAGGACCAGGGGATCGACCCGTCCGTGCCGCCGAGCGGGGACGGCTGCGTGGAGTGCCTGGCGGGCGACGGGCCGGGGTGGTGGTTCCACCTGCGGCGCTGCGCCGCGTGCGGGCACATCGGCTGCTGCGACTCCTCGCCCTCGCAGCACGGCACCAGGCACGCCCGGCAGGCTGGCCACCCGTTCCTGGCCAGCTTCGAGCCGGGGGAGCAGTGGTTCTGGAACATCGAGACCGAGCAGTACTACGAGGGGCCGGAACTGGCGGCCCCGGCGGCGCACCCGCTCGCGCAGCCGACCCCCGGCCCGGCGGGCAAGGTCCCGGCCGACTGGCAGTCGCACCTGCACTGACCGGCACCTGCCCCGCCCCGCCCTGCCCCGCCCTGCCCCGCCCGGCTCAGGGCGGCGGCGGAGCGGAAAGTCCGGGGTCCGTGATCCCGCCCGGGCAGGCCAGCCGGTCGACGTCCCAGCCGGCCCGGACGGCACCGGCCCGGTACGCGGCCTCGTAGAAGGCGAGGACGGCCGCCCTCGGGTCGGCCTCCGCCCGGGCCTCGGCGTAGCCCAGGACGGCCAGGTGGCTGCCGTTGGCCTCCACCCACCGGGCGGCGGCGGGTACCAGCGGGTCCCCGGCCAGTTGCTCCGGTTCGGGGGCCGTGTAGGAGTAGAAGGCCGGTTCGCCCAGGTCGGCGTCGCCGAACCAGAAGCCGAAGCTGATCAGTTCCCGGGAGTACGCCTCGCGGGTCACCGGGTCCGCCGCGGTCGGCCTGTCGAGGGGGCGTCCGGAGAAGCGGGTGTGCGCCAGGTCGAAGGAGTGCCAGAAGAAGTGGACCGGGCTGGCCTTGCCCGAGAAGCGCGCCGAGAACTCCTCCAGCACCAGCGCGACCTGGCCGAGCACCTGCCAGGCGCGGTTCGCCAGGACCGGGTCGTACGTCGCGTGCTCGGTGTCCTCGGCGAACGGCCGGTCGGCGTCGGGCAGCCGGTAGGGCCGGGGGAACGGCATGTCCACCCGGATGCCCAGTGCGGCCAGCGTCTCCAGGGTCTGCCGGTGGAACGAGGCGACGGAGTGGCCGGGCAACGGGAAGGACGCCGTCCTGCCGTCCGCCACGGTGACGACCAGCCGGTGGTCGACCAGGTCGAGGTCGACGGTGAAGACCGGGTTGCCGTCCACCAGTCCCATCGGCCGGGTGGTGAGCCCGCGCCCGGTGAGGTGGAAGGGTACGTTCCACCAGTGGTTGCGCCGCACGCTCGCCGCGAGCCGGATCTTGCCGACCACCTGGGCGAAGCGGTGCAGCGTCTCCTTCGTCTCCCGCCACTCGTCGAGCGGCATCGGTGGAAAGAGCTCCATCGGGTGTCCTCCTGCCCGTCGACCGCCCTTCCATGATGACCACGCCGGCCCGGATACGCAGACGGGCGGCCCGGTCGGGCCCGCCGGACCGGGTTTGTCGTAGGGCCTCCGTACAGTCGTGCTCACACGTGACGACAGCCCGGCGGGAGCGGATTCCGATGGTGGACAACCGGCGTACGGCCGAGGTCGAGGTCGACGGTGCGGAGCTGGCGGCCGAAGTGCACGGCGATCCTGCGGATCCCGCGATCCTGCTGATCCACGGCGCGGGACACTGCCGGCTCAACTGGCCCGACGGCTTCGTCCGCCGGCTGGTCGCGGGCGGCCGGTGCGTCGTGCGCTACGACGCCCGGGACGCGGGTGCCTCGACGACCTTCCCGGTCGGTGCGCCGCCGTACGCGCTGCCCGACCTGGCCGAGGACGCCGCGGCCGTGATCGACGCGCTCGGCCTGGGGCGCGCCCATGTGCTCGGCATGTCCCAGGGCGCCGCGGTCGGCCAGCTCCTGGCACTCGGTCACCCCGACCGGGTGGCCACCCTCACCCTCGCCTCCGGTACGCCCGGCATCCCCGGGCAGGAGCAGCCGGACCTGCCGCCCGTGTCGGACCGGCTCGCCGCCTTCTTCGCCCAGGTCGAACAGGACGCTCAGGTCGAACAGGTCGAGCAGGACGCTCAGGGCGCGAAGGCGGAGCGGGACGCCGCGGCCGCCCGGGAGGCCGCCGTCGAGTCGATCGTCGAGGGCGAGCGCCCGTTCGCCGCCGTCTCACGCCCGTTCGACGAGGACGGGGTGCGGCGGCTGGCCGCCCGGATCGTCGACCACGCGCGTGACCTCGCGGCCCAGTCCACCAACCCCTACCTGCTCGACGCCGGTACCCCGTGGCGGGCGCGGCTCGGCACGATCACCGCGCCGACCCTGGTGCTGCACGGCGAGGAGGACCCGCTGTTCCCGCCGGAGCACGGGCGCGGCCTGGCCGCCGAGATCCCCGGCGCCCGCTTCCTCGCCCTGCCGGGCACCGGCCACGAGGTCTTCCCCGAGCACACCTGGGACACCGTCGTCCCGGCCCTCCTCGCCCACACCGCGAACCGGGACGCCCCGCCCCGCCCGGCCTGAGTAAGGTGATCGTTCCGACCGGTCCGGTGCCAGGGGTGGCGCACGGCCGAACCACAGGTCGGACACGGGGGAGAAGGAACGGGGGAGAAGGAACGGATGGGCGATCCGCTCGGCTTCGGGATACTCGGGCCGCTCGCGGTCACGGCCGGCCACGGACCGGTGACGATCGCCGGAGCCAGGCAGCGCACCGTCCTGGCCCTGTTGCTGCTGGACCCGGGCCGCATCGTCGCCACCGACACCCTGGTGGACGTGCTCTGGGACGGCGCGCCGCCGGCCAGCGCACGGACCCAGGTGGCCATCGTGGTGGCCGGGCTGCGCAAGTCGCTCGGCCGCCCGGGCACCGGAGGAGGCGAGGGCCGCGAGAGCGGGGACCAGGCGGTCATCGTCACCGCCCACCCCGGCTACCGGCTGCGCACCGACGGGCACACCGTGGACAGCGCCGTCTTCACCGCGCTCGTCGCCGACGCGGAGGCCGCGGTCCGCGCGGGCCGGCCGGAGGAGGCGGAGCACGCCTACACCGAGGCGCTGGCACTGTGGCGCGGCCGGGCCCTGGCCGGGGTGCGCGGACGACCGGTGGAGGCGGAGGCCGCGCGCTGGGACGAGGTGCGGCTGAGCGTGCAGGAGGCGGCGACCGACGTCCGGCTCGCGCTCGGCCGGCACCGGGAGCTGCTGCCCGAACTGGCCGCCCGGGTCAGGGAGCACCCGCTGCGCGAACGCGCCCGCCAGCAGCTGATCCTCGCGCAGTACCGGTCCGGCCGCCGGGCCGAGGCGATGGCGGGCTTCCGGGAGGCCCGGCGCCGGCTCATCGACGAGCTCGGCGTCCAGCCGGGGCCGGCCCTGCGGGAGTTGAACGAGGCGATGCTGCGGGACGATCCGGTGCTGCTGCCCGGGCCTTCCGCAGCGAGGGAGCCGGAGACGGCGCCCGCGGCGGTCGGGCCGCCGGACCGCCGGGCGCTGCCGAGCGGCGTCCCGGTGCCGTCCGAACTCCCGCCGGAGGCGGCGGGCTTCGCCGGCCGGACGGAGGAACTCGCCGCGCTGGACTCCCTGCTGGAGCCGCACCCGGACGACGCCGGGCCCGTCCCGGCCGTCGGCCTGGTCACCGGGGTGGCCGGGGTGGGCAAGACCGGTCTCGCGGTCCGCTGGGCGCACCGGGTCCGGGACCGCTTCCCGGACGGCACGCTCTTCGCCGACCTGCGCGGCTACTCCGACGAGCACGCGCTGACCACCACCGACGACGTCCTGGGGCGGTTCCTCCGCGCGCTCGGGGTGGAGAGCGACGCCGTCCCGAGCGGGTCCGAGGACCGTGTCGCGCTCTACCGCAGCCTGCTCGCCGACCGCCGGATGCTGATCGTCCTCGACAACGTCCGGACGTTCGCGCAGCTGCGGCCGCTGCTGCCCGGCAGCGCCGGCTGCACCGTCCTGGCCACCAGCCGGGACCAGTTGGAGGAGCTGGTGACCTGGCCGCAGGCGGCCAGGGTCCGGCTCGGTCTGCTGCCCCGGCCGGAGTCCGTCGAACTCCTCGAACGCATCGTCGGGCGGGCCCGGCTCCAGGACGCGCCCGAGGACGTCGCCCGGCTGGCCGAGCTCTGCGACCGGCTGCCGCTCGCGCTGCGGATCGCCGGTGCCCGGCTGGCGTCGAAGCCGCACTGGACGGTCCGCCACCTGGTCACCCGGCTGGCCGACGAACGACGTCGGCTGGACGAACTGAGCCGGGGCGAGTCCCAGGTGCGGGCGAGCTTCGCGCTGAGCTACCGCTACCTGCCGCCCGACGCGGCCCGGCTCTGCCGGTTGCTCGGGCTGCTCGCCGTGCCCGACTTCGCGGCCTGGGCCGGTGCCGCACTGCTGGACACCGGGGTGGCGGAGGCCGAACGCCTCGTGGAGCACCTGGTGGACACCCAGTTCCTGGAGGCCGTCGGGGTCGACGCCGCGGGGCAGCTGCGCTACCGCTTCCACGACCTGATGCGGCTGTACGCGGGCGAGCTGGCCCGGGCCGAGGAGCCGGCGGCCGCGCGGGACGCGGCCCGCGAACGCTTCTTCCTCACCTTCCTGGGCATCGCCGACGAGGCCCGGCGCCGCGAGTACGGCGGCCCGTTCGCGGTGATCCGCGGGAGCACCCCGGGCCCGGACCTCGACCCGGCCCTGCTGGACGAACTGCTGGCCGTCCCGCTGGACTGGTACGAGGCCGAGCGGCTGTCGCTGGTCGCCGCCGTGGACCAGAGCGCCAGGACGGGCCTGGCCGGGCTGTCCTGGGAACTGGCGGCCGCCACCGGGACGCTGTTCACCGCGCGCAACTACGTGGAGGACTGGCGCCGGTGCAGCGAGACCGCCCGGGAGGCGGCCCGGGCCGCGGGCGACCGGCGCGGCGAGGCGGCCATGGAACGGGAACTCGGCGGGGTCGAGCTGCGGCTGAGCCGGCTCGACGCCTCGGCCCGCCACTACGGGCGCGCCCTGGAACTGTTCGAGGCCGAGGGCGACGACTTCGGCCGGGCGATGGTGCTCAACGGCCTCGCGCTCGTGGACCGGCACCGGGGCGGCTATGAGCTGGCCGAACACCGGCTGCGGGACGCCCTGACGGTCTTCCGGACGGTCGGCGACCTCTCCTGCGAGGGGTTCGCCCTGCAGAGCCTCGCCCAGTGCGCCCTGGACCTCGGCCGGCCGGAGGAAGCGGTCGCGCTCGGGCAGGAGGCCGTGCGGATCTGCGAGAGCATCGGCGGGACGCTGCGCGGCGTCGCGCAGGCCCGGTACCGGCTGGCCTGTGCCTACCTGGCGGTCGGCCGGCCGGAGACGGCGGCCGTGGAGTTCACCCGCGCGCTCGCGATCGTCCGGGAGCGTTCGGACCTGCTCGGGCTGGCGTACACGCTACTGGGGCTCGCCGAGGCCCGGCACCGGGCGGGCGCGGTGGACGAGGCCGAGCGGACGTTGGAGGAGGCGCTGGAGGTGGCCGGGCGGACCTGGAGCCCGATCGTGGAGGCGAAGGTCAGGCTCTACCTCGGCGAACTCCACCACCAGGCGGGCCGATCGGTACCGGCCCGGGCGCAGCTGGGCGCCGCGCTTGACCTCTTCCGCGGCATCGACGCGCCGCCCTGGGTGGAGCGGACCAGGGCCGCCCTGGCCCGCGCGGGCGAGGTGTGCCCGGACACCGCCATCGCCCGACCGGGTACCACCACCGGCCGCCCCGGTCCCGCCGCAGCTCAACCGGGCACCGCCGCGGTTTAACCGGCCGATAAGCCCCCGATAACGCCGCTCCCTAGCGTCGTCGCAGATCGACCACCGAGTTCTGGAGTCTGCGATGCCCACCAGTCACGGCGCCCGTCACGGCACCCGCCCGTCCGCCGACCCCCGGCCCCCGGACGGCGGCCCCGCCCCCGCCCCCGCGCTGCGCCTGGAGGGCGTGGTGAAGGAGTACGGCCGGGGCGCGCGAACGGTCCGCGCGCTGGACGGCGTCTCCGTCGACATCGCCCACGGCACGTTCACGGCCGTCATGGGCCCCTCCGGCTCCGGCAAGTCGACCTTCCTGCACTGCGCCGCCGGCCTGGACAAGCCGACCGGCGGCCACGCCGCCATCGGCGGCACCCCGCTGGCGGACCTGGACGAGAACGCGCTGACGGAGCTGCGCCGGCGCCGGGTCGGCTTCGTCTTCCAGGCGTTCAACCTGATCGGGGCCCTGTCTGTGCGGCAGAACATCGAGCTGCCGCTGCGACTGGCCGGCGAGCGGACGGACCCCGCCTGGTGCGAGGAGATCCTCCGCCGGGTCGGACTGGAGGGCAGGGCCGGCCACCGGCCCGCCGAACTTTCCGGCGGCCAGCAGCAGCGGGTGGCGATCGCCCGCGCCCTGATCACCCGCCCCGACGTCGTCTTCGGCGACGAACCCACCGGCGCCCTGGACACGGTGACGGCGAAGGAGGTCCTCGCCCTGCTGCGCTCCTGTGTCTACGAGGACGGCCGGACGGTGGTCATGGTGACCCACGACCCGGTCGCCGCCTCCTACGCCGACACCGTGCTCTTCCTCGCCGACGGCCGGATCGTCGACCGGATGCCGGCGCCCACCGCCGACCGCGTCGCCGACCGGATGACGCACCTCGGGGCGTGGGCCTGATGCTCCGCTACGCCCTGCAGACCCTGCGCGCCCGGCGGGGCGCGTTCACGGGTGCCTTCCTCGCGCTGTTCTGCGCCGCCGCGCTCGTCACGGCCTGCGGCATCCTGCTGGAGACCGGCCTGGGCGGCACGATCGCCACCGAGCGCTACGCCGGTACCCCGGTGCTCGTCGCCGCAGACCAGAACGTCCACCAGGTCACCGTGTCGGGCGGTGGAGGGAAGACGAAGACCAAGCACAAGGAGAAGCCGCTCGGCGAGCGGGCCTGGCTGCCCGCCGGCACCGTGGACGGGCTCCGGGCGTTGCCCGGGGTGCGGGCCGTGCTGCCCGAGCTCACCTTCCCCGCCCACGCGGTCGGCGCGGCCGGGCAGGTGCTGGCGGGCGTCGACGGCGGGCCCTCCCTCGGGCACGCCTGGACCTCGGCCCCGCTGACCCCGTTCACGCTGGTCGCGGGCGCCGCCCCGGCCGGTGCGGACGAGGTCGTCGTCGACCGGGAACTCGCCGGGCGGACCGGCCTCGCCCCGGGCGCCCGGCTGACGGTCCGGTCGACCGGCGCTCCGCGCGAGTACCGGGTGAGCGGGGTGGCCGCCCCGGCCGACGGCGACCTGCGGCAGCAGACCTCGCTGTTCTTCGCCGACGACGAGGCCGCCCGGCTCGCCGGCCGCCCCGGGCTGGTCGCCGCCGTCGGTGTGCTGCCCGAACCCGGTGTGCCCGGCGCGGAGCTCGCCACCCGGGTCCGGGCCGCCCTGACCGGTGCGGGCAGCACGGCCCGGGTGGCCACCGGGGACGACCGGGGCCCGGTCGAGTTCCTCGACGCCGCGAAGGCCCGGACCAAGCTGGTGTCCCTGGGCGGCGCCATCGGCGGCACCTCGCTGCTGGTCGCCGTCCTGGTGGTGACGGGCACCTTCGCGCTGGCCGTGCAGCAGCGCCACCGGGAGCTCGCGCTGCTGCGGGCCGTCGCCGCGACACCCCGGCAGGTCCGCCGGCTGATCGGCCGTGAGGCGGTGCTGGTCGGGCTGCTCGCGGGGCTGCCCGGGGTCTGCGCCGGCCTGCCCGTCGCCCTCTGGCTGTACGGCAGGTTCGTCGCGCTGGGGGCGGTGCCCGAGACGCTGCGGCTCACCCCGGGCTTCCTGCCGTTCCTCGCCGGGTTCGCCGCGACGGCCGCGGGGGCCTGGGCGGCGGCGAGGATCTCGGCGCGCCGGGTCTCCCGCATCCGGCCGGCCGAGGCCCTCGCCGAGGCGGCCGTGGAACGGTCCGGTCTGGGCCGGGGCCGCTCCCTCGCCGGGGTCGGGCTGCTGCTCGGCGGCGCCGTCCTGCTCGCCGTCCTCTCGACGCTGCACTCCGAACCCGCCTCGACGCCGGTGACCTTCCTGACCGTCGTCGTCCTCGCCACGGCCGTCTCAGTGCTCGGTCCGCCGCTGGTCAGGGCCGGGGTCGCCGCGCTGTCGCTGCCGCTGCGGGCCTTCCGGGTGGCCGGACACCTGGCGGCCGCCAACGCCAGGACCGGCAGCCGGCGGACGGCCGCCGCGGTCACCCCGCTCGCGCTGCTGATCGCCATGGTCTGCACCGTGCTGTTCGTCGGGACCACGACGGACGCGGCCGCCACCGCGCAGGCCAGGGCCGGGACCACCGCGGACTGGGTGGTCGGCTCGGCCGCACCGGGCGTGCCCGAGGTGGCGGCCGAGCGGCTGCGCCGACTGCCGGGGGTCACCGCGGTGACCGGGGTCGTCCGGACCTCGGTCCGGGTCGGTCTGACGAAGTACCCGGCCCAGGCCGTCTCCACCGAGGGCCTCACCCGGACCTGGGACCCCGGCGTCACCGGTGGCACCCTCGACGGCTTCGGCCCGCGCAGCGTGGCACTGAGCGACACCGCGGCGGCCGACCTGGGCCGCCGGCCGGGCGACCGGCTGGAGCTGACCCTCGGTGACGGTACGCCGGTGGTCCTGGACGTGGTGGCCGTGCACCGGCGGGGTCTGGGCTTCGGGGACGTCACCCTGAGCGGGGAGGTGGTGGCGGGACACCTCGACAACCCGCTCCCCGCCACCCTGCTCGTCCGCACCTCCGGCGCGGGCGGCCCCGGCCGTGACGCGCTGGGCCGGGCCGTGGCGGACCTGCCCGGGGTCGTCGTGCTGGACCGGGAGCGGGCCGAGGCCGTGCGGGCCGAGGCGCAGCGGTCCGGCGCCGAGGTCAACTACGTCGCGATGGGCCTGGTCGTCGCCTTCACCGCGATCGCCGCGGTGAACACCCTGGCGATGTCGGTCTCCGAGCGGCGCCGGGAGTTCGCGCTGCTGCGGCTGGTGGGCACCACCCGGCGTCAGGTGCTGGCCGTGCTCCGGATCGAGGCCCTGCTGGTGGTGCTGGTCTCGGCGGTGCTCGGCAGTGGCATCGCGCTCGCGGTCCTCACCGCCTACAGCATCGGGACGACCGGGTCCGCCGCGCCCAGCGTCGATCCGGTGGCGTTCCTCGGGGTGCTGGGCGTCGCGGCGGCCCTGGCCCTGGCGGCCACGCTGATCCCGGGCCGGCGGGCACTCGCCGGGCGGCCCGCCGACGTCATCGGCGCCCGCGAGTAGCGGCCGCGGCCGGGACGACGGTGACCGGGGTGGCGGGGGGCGACGCCTACCGGGCCGGGGCGACGGGCGCCACCGGGGCCACGCCGGGCGGGGCGAGGGCCGGCGCGACCTCCTGGACGGCGTCGGCGAACGCCCGCACCCGCGGGTCGGCGTCGTCCCGGCCGCGCCACACCAGCCCCTGCTCGACCGGCGGAGCGTCGCCGACCCGGACGAACCGGAGGTCCGGGCGCCGGTAGAGCAGGGGCAGTTGCCCGTCGCCGGGCACCATCGCCTGCCCGGCCGCGACCAGGGCCAGCGCCTCGGCGTAGGTGCCGCAGGGCTCGGGGTGCCGGTCGATGGCCCGCCCGTCGGGGGTCCGCCGGGGCATGTGGAAGTCGACGAAGTAGTCCGGGACGCAACCCGGCAGGTCGACGAAGGTCTCGCCGCCGAGGTCCTCTAGCGTCACCGTGCCCCGGTCGGCGAGCCGGTGCGCGGCGGGCAGGACCAGGAAGCGGGGGCCGCGGGTGACCACCGCGCCGACCGTCAGGTCCGGCTCGTCCACCGGCAGTGTGGTCAGCAGCAGGTCGGCGCTGCCCTCCCGCAACTGCTCGGCGTGCTGCTGCAGCTGGGTCTCGACCACCCGGACCGCGCCGTGCGGGTTGCGGTGCTCGAAGACCGCGCGGGCGGCGTGCACCACGCGTCCGTTCTGCGCGCCCATGAACCCCACGGTGAGGGTGCCGGTGACGCCGCTGCCGGCCCGCTCGGCGCGCCGCAGCGCCCGTCCGATGCCGTCCCACAGGGGCTGCAGATCCTCCCGCAGGCCCTCCCCGACGGTGGTCAGCGCCACCCGGCGGGAGCTGCGTTCGAACAGTGGTGCGCCGATCCGCCGCTCGATCCGCTTCACCGTCCTGCTGACCAGCCCCGTGGTGACGTGCAGCCGTTCGGCGGTGCGGCCGAAGTGCAGTTCCTCGCAGAGCGTCAGGAAGGTCTCCATCTCGGCGCGTTCCATCGTCGGACTCCCCCCGGATCGTCGTGCCGATGGACATGATCATGCCTCACCGGTTGTCCCGGGCGCGATCGGCCGTGACGGGGCGGGAGTCTACGGCTGGCCGGGGCGCCGAGCGGGTACGGGGACGGGCTCGCCCCCGGGCGCGGCGGCGGGGACCGTCCAGGAGGGGTGGGTGTTGACCTGGGACGCGGTGGCCCCGGTCAGCCGCTTGTAGCGGGCCGCGATCCGCTCGGCCGCGGCGTGCGGCAGCGGACCGTTCCTCCGGTCCCAGCTCCCGGTTGGCCAGCACGATCGCGTTGACGACCGGCCGGCGCATCCGGTCGTAGCGGTCGAGCGCGGCCGCGGGGTCGTCGTCGCGGGCCAGGCACCAGGCCAGCACCCGGCTGTCGACGACGGACTGCGAGCCACCGTCCTGCTCGAACCCCTGGAACAGCAGGCCGGTACGGACCGAGTCCGCCCCCAGCCGCTCGCGGACCGCCGCCAGGAGCAGCAGTTGCAGCCGGCCGCGGCGCGCGTGTCCGTCCCGGACATCAAGGGCGTGCAACTGGTGGGCGGCGGCCGCGAGCACACCGTCGCCCTGCTCGGCGACAACACCGTGCGCTCCTGGGGCAACAACGGCTCCGGCCAGCTCGCCAACGGCACCACCACCGACAGCAGCACCCCGGTCACCTCGCTCACCGCGCTGACCGGTGTCGACAAGATCGCCGCGCCCGTCGGCGGCGACTTCAGTCTCGCCAACTGAGGCTCTTCGGCGGTGACTTCGGCCTGACCGGCTGAGATCGTCCGTCGCTGCCGAGTCCGGCCTCGCCGACGGAGCCCCGGCCCGCGGGGCGGTGGACCCTCCGAGAGGTCCGCCGCCCCGCGGGCCGGCCGGTCAGGCCGCCGCCCTCGCGTAGGTGAGGAAGACGGTGCCGCCGGCCAGCACCGTGTGCTCGGTGAGGGTGAAGGCGCGCGGGCTCACCCCGTCCTTGCCCGCGAACACCGGTATGCCCGCCCCGACGGTGACCGGGTTGACCTTGAGGACCAGCTCGTCGATCTCCGGGTAGAGGGCGCCGGCCAGCTCCGCGCCGCCCACCAGCCAGATCCCGCCGCCCGCCTCCGCCTTGAGCTTCCGGACCCGGGCCACCGGGTCGGTGGACACCAGCTCGACGGCCGGGGCAGGCGCCTCGGTGAGGGTGCGGGAGAAGACCAGGTGCCGCAGGTGCGGATAGGCGTCCGCGATTCCGGCGTCCAGGCCCACCTGGTAGGAGCGGCGCCCCTCCAGCACGGTGTCGAAGCGGGTGCCTGTCGCCGTGATGCCCAGGGCCTCGCGGGCCGGACCCGGCAGCGTCTCCGGGTAGTGGGTGACCAGGTGCTCCAGATAGTCGGGAGTGATGGTGAAGAACCCGTCGGGCCCGGTCGGGTCGCCCCCGTCGGGACCGGCGATGAACCCGTCCAGGGTCGTGGCCACGAAATACGTCAGCTTGCGCAAGTGATCAGCCCTCAAGAGTGTAGTAGTGGAGCTCGTCGTCGGAGGAGGTCCGCCGCAGCCCGGCCTTCTCCAGCACCCGCTGCGAGGCGGTGTTCTCATGGGTGGTGTCGGCCAGCGCCCGCCGGACGCCGCCCTCGGCGAACCCCCGGTGCAGCAGGGCCAGCAGCGCCTCGGTGGCGTAGCCCCGGCCCTCGACCTCGGGAGCGACGCCGTAGCCCAGCCCGACCGTGCCGTCCGCGTCCGGCGGGCCGAAGAAGCCGATCCCGCCGATCACCTGGTCATTGCTCAGCAGCTCGATCAGCTGCGGCTCGAACAGCGGCTCGGTGCGCGGCGCCCCGAGGAACATCCGCGCCACCGCCCGGTCGTCCTCCCGGGGGAAGCCGGGGCTCCAGCCGCTCCCCGGCCGTTCGCCGGCGGCCACCCGCTCGGCTTCCTCGGCGGTGTACGGGCGCAGCCGCAGCCGCGCCGTCTCGATACTGAACGTCATCTTTTCTCCGTGTTCCGGTGCTTGTCCCCGTGGGACCGGTCGAACAGGTACGACGGTAGGCGCGCCGCCCCTACCGGTGAATCGGTCACCATGACCCAACGCGAGGTCCTGGGTCGTACACCCGTCCGGTTAGACTCCCCGGATGCTCTACGGTCGGGCCGCGGAAGAAGGCCAGCTCAGAAGTCTGCTCCGGGCGGCGGCGGAGGGTGCCAGCGGTGCCCTGGTCGTCCACGGCGAGGCCGGTATCGGCAAGACGGCGCTGTTGGAGCACCTCGCGGCCGAGGCGACGGGAGCGGCCGCAGCGGCCGGGGGCGGCGCCGCCGGCGGTGCGTCGGGTCCAGCGGGCGCGTCCGGTCCGGCCACGGCGCGGGTGCTGCGGACGACGGGCATCGAGGCCGAGACCGAACTCCCCTTCGCCGCCCTGCACCAACTGCTCCGCCCCGCCCTCGACCGGCTCGGCCTGCTGCCGGAGCCCCAGGCCGACGCGCTGCGGGCGGCGTTCGGACTGGCCGCGCCCACCGGCCAGGACCGCTTCCTGACCGGCCTCGGCGTGCTGACGCTGCTCTCCGAGTACGCGGGCGAGAGCCCGCTGCTCTGCCTCGTCGACGACGCCCAGTGGGTGGACCGGGCCTCCCTGGACGCCCTGGCCTTCGCGGCCCGGCGGCTGGACTCCGAGGGGGTGGTGATGGTCTTCGCGGTGCGCGAGCCGTTCCCGCTCGGCCTGCCGGAACTGCGGCTCGACGCCCTGGACCGGGAGGCGGTCGCCGCGCTGCTGGCCGAACACGCGGGCGCGGACCTCCCCCCGCACGTCCGGGAACGGGTCGCGGCCGAGGCCCGCGGCAACCCGCTGGCCCTGATCGAACTGCCCCGGGCCCTCAGCGAGGAGCAGCGGGCCGGGCTGCTCGGCCCGCTGCCCACCGCCCCGGCGGACCCGACGCCGGCCAGCCGGGTGACGGCCGCGTTCGGCGCCCGCCTCGGCCAGCTGCCGGAGCCCACCAGGGCGGCGCTGCTGGTCGCCGCCGCCGACGACATGGGCGACCTGGGTGTGCTGCTGACCGCCGCCGGGGTCTCGGCGGACGCGCTCGAACCCGCCGAGACCGCCGGGCTGATCCGCCTCGACGGGGCCGTCCTGACGTTCCGCCACCCGCTGGTGCGGGCCGCCGCCTACCGCGGCGCCACCCTGGCCCGCCGGATCGGCGCCCACCTGGCCCTGGCGGAGGTGCTGGCCGGTGCCGAGCACGCCGACCGCCGGGCCTGGCACCGGGCGGCGGCCAGCACCGGCCCGGACGAGGCGGTGGCCCGGGAGCTCGACGCCGCCGCCGAACGGGCCGGAGGCCGCCAGGGGATGGCGAGCGCCTCGGCCGCCCACGAGCGGGCGTCCCAGCTGAGCCCCGACCCGGCCGACCGGCGCCGCCGCCTGGTCGCCGCGGCCCAGGCCGCCGCCGACGCCGGCCAGTTCCAGCGCGTCGCCGCGCTGCTGCGGCGCGGCGGGGAGAACTCCGGCGCCGCGGCCGGGAACGCCGCGGCCGGGAACGCCGCGGCGGAGAACGCCGAACTGGCCCGGGTGCGGGCCGCGCTGGAGCTCAACGAGGGCTCGGCCGTGCGGGCGGTCGAGGTGCTGCTCGCGGCCGGGGACGCCGGTCCGACGATCCTCACCGAGGCCTTCCACGCCGCCCAGTCGGCGGGCGATCCGGACCTGGTCGAGCGGGTCCGCGCCAGGGTTGCGGCCGCGCCCGCGGACCACCCCGCCACCCTGACCGCCCTGGCGGCCGTCTACGGCGGCGAGCCGGTGGCGGCGGAGCGGTTCGAGGCGGCGGCGCGCGATCCCGGCACCCTGTTCAGCGAACGATTCCTGGCCGCCCACGCCGTGCACGCGCTGGCCGACCACGGGCGCGCCCGCGAACTCGCCGAACTGCTGCTCGCCCACTGCCGCTCGCACGGCCTGCTCGGCTGGCAGGCCACCTGCCTGCACCTGCTCGCCGAGGCGCACCTCGCACTGGGCGAGCTCCAGCCCGCCGCCCGCGCCGCCGAGGAGGGCCTGAACATCGCCGGGTACGCGGGCCTGGACCACCGCGCCTGCTACCTCCGGGCCACGCTCGCCGCCTGCGCGGCCGTCGAGGGCGACGAACCGCGCTGCCGGGAGCTGGCCGGGGCAGCCCTGGACCACGCCCGCGACCACGGACTCGGCACCGCCGCCGCCCAGGCCCGGCATGCCCTCGCCCTCGCCCACCTCGGCGCCGGCGACGCGGCGGCCGCCCTCGCCCAGCTCGACGCGGCCGACCGGCACCCCGGCGGTCCGCCGGTGCTGCACGCCCTGGTGCTGCCCGAACTCGTGGAGGCCGCGGCCCGCGCGGGCACGGTCCGGCCCGGGGCCGTCGAGCGGCTCGGGCGCTGGGCCGACCAGTGCGGCGGCCCGGCGGCCCTCGCCCTGGCCGCCCGGTGCCGGGCCCTCACCGCCGACGACGAGGAGGCCGAGGAGTCCTTCCTCGCCGCGGCCGCCCACGGCGAACGCGCCGGGGGAGGGCTGGAGCTGGCCCGGACCCGGCTGCTGCACGGCGAGTGGCTGCGCCGGCGGCGGCGCCGCTCCGACGCGCGGCGCGTGCTGCGGGAGGCCCTGGAGGGTTTCGAGAAGGCCGGTGCCCGGCCCTGGGCGGAGCGCGCCCGGGCCGAACTCCGCGGCACCGGTGAGGTGATCGACGCCACCAGCGCCACCGGCGTCCCGCTCGGGCGGCTCACCCCGCAGGAGCGGGAGGTGGTCCGGCTGGCCGCGGCGGGCCGGAGCAACCGCGAGATCGCCGCCCAGCTGTTCCTCAGCCCGCGCACGGTCGGGCACCACCTCTACCGGGCGTTCCCGAAGCTCGGCGTCGCCTCCCGCGACCAGCTGGCTGCGGCCCTCGCCGGCTGAGGCGGCCCACGGCCGGCCCACGGCCGGGCCACGACCGGCGTACCGCGGACCGGGCCGGCCGGTGGGCGGCCGCCGTCAGGGACGCCCGTGCTGGAAGCGGGCGGTCAGGGCCTCGGGGTCGAGGATCGGCGCCGGGTAGTCGGCGTTGAACAGCCAGGGCCGGTGGACGGACGGGCCCGGCAGGTCGGCGAGTTCGGGGACCCAGCGCCGCACATAGGCACCGTCGGGGTCGTAGCGGTCGGCCTGCCGCAGCGGGTTGAGGACCCGGTTGGGCCGGGTGTCGGTGCCGGTGCCGGCGACCCACTGCCAGTTCAGCTGGTTGTTCGCCACGTCGCCGTCGACCAGCAGGGACAGGAAGTGGGCGGCGCCGACCCGCCAGTCCAGGTAGAGGTTCTTGGCCAGGAAGCTCGCGGTCAGCAGCCGGGCGCGGTTGTGCATCCAGCCCTCGTGGGCGAGCTGGCGCATCCCGGCGTCGACGATCGGGTAGCCGGTGCGGCCCTGCCGCCACGCCTCCGCCTCGGCCTCGTCGTGGTGCCAGCGGTCCTCCCGGTCGCGGTAATTGCCGCCCGCGGCGTCGGGGCGGGCGGCGAGGACCTGGTGGTGGAAGTCCCGCCAGACCAGCTGCCGGACGAACGCCTGCGCGCCGGGGCCGTCGTGCCGCAGGGCGCGGGTGACGAGTTCGGTGGGGGAGAGGCAGCCGAAGTGCAGGTAGGGGGAGAGCCGGGAGGTGTCGTCCGCCGCCAGGTCGTCGTGGATGTCGGCGTAGGCGTCGATGTCCCAGCGGCGCCAGCGGGCCCGGGCCGCGCTCTCGCCGCCGGGCGGCAGGCCCGGGGAGGTCGCGCCGTCGACGAGCATGGTGTCGCTGTGCAGGCCGTCCGGGGTGGCGAGCGTCCTGGGGGCGGCGAGGACGGTGCGGCGGGGGGCCGCCTGCCAGGCGCGGTGGTAGGGGGTGAAGACCGCGTAGTGGTCGCGTCCGGCCGGGGTGACCCGGCCCGGTGGGAGTACGGTCACCGAGGCGTCGTGGACGTGCAGGCGGTCGCCGAGGAGCTTGCGCAGGCGCTCCTCGCGGCGCTGGGCGAAGCCGGTCACCCCGGCGGCGACATGGACGGTGGTGGCGCCGGTCTCGGCGGCGAGCCGCGCCGTCTGCTCGGCGGCCTCGCCCCGGCGCACGGTCAGCCGGGACCCGATCCCGCGCAGCGAGGCGTCCAGATCGGCGAGGCAGTCGGCCAGGAAGGCCTGCCGGTTGGGCGCGGCGAAGCCGGCGGCCTCGACGGCGGGGTCGGAGACGAACAGGGGGACGACCTGGTCGGCCGAGGTGCGCGCGGCGTGCAGCACGGGGTTGTCGTGCAGGCGCAGGTCCTGGGTGAACAGGGCGATCGATACGGTCACGGGTGGGGCCTCGCAGGTGGTGCGGTCGGGTTGCGGGTTTCCGGTTTCGTGCGTCGTGCGTCGTGCGTCGTGCGTCGTGCGTGGGGAGTCTGCGCCGAGCGGGCGTCAGGCCGTGATCGCCTCCTCCAGGAGGTCGACGGCGCGGGCGAGGGTGCGGGGCGTCACGGCCTCGTCCGGGGAACCGGTCCGGCCCCAGCCCGGACCGGCCGCGACCACCGTCGCCCGGCCCCGCGAGCCGCGCGGGCCCCACACCCCGGCGCTCACCTGGCGCACCAGCCCCCGGTCGGCGGTCTGCCGGTCCTGGGACCAGATCATCACGGCGCCCGGCCCGAGCCGGTGGACGGCGTCGAGCAGCGCGCGGGGCGGGACGGCCGCGCCCAGCATCCGGAACGGCAGGCCGCGTTCGGTCAGGGCCGCCGCCGTCGCCTCCAGCGGGAGGGTGTGCTGCTCGCCCGGCGTCGCCGCCAGCAGCACCGGCCGCACCGGCCGGACCCGGACGGCGTCCACCGCCACACCGCGCAGCACGCTGGAGACGTGCCAGGACAGCAGGTGCTCGACCTCGACGTAGTGCTCGCCGTCGACCGCCCACTTGCGCCCCACGGCCTGGAGGGCGGGCATCATCACCTCGGTCCAGGCATCGACCACGCCGAGCCGCTCGACGGCGCCGCGCAGGATCGCGGTGACCTCCGGCGCGTCCAACCGCACCGCGGCCCGGGCCAGGCCGCGGCATTCGGGGCTCACCGCCCCGACCCGCAGCGTCCGGCCGCCGCCGGGCGCCCGGCCGGGCGCGCCCTCGTCCGGCGCGGTGCCCTCGTCCGGCGGCGCGGTGCCGTCGTCCGGCGCGGTGCCGTCGTCCGGACCGCTGTCGTGGTCCGGAGCGATGTCCTTGTCCGGACGGATGCTGTCGTCAGGGCCGACGCTGTCGGCCTCACGCCGGGCCAGCGCGGCGCGGGCGGCCTCGGCCGGTGGCACGCCCCTGGCCGTCAGTCGGCACATCGTCTCCAGGACGGCGATGTCCTGCGGGCTCCAGCGGCGGTGGTGCCCGGCGCGGCGGTCGGCGGGGCCGATGCCGTAGCGGCGCTCCCAGGAACGGACCGTCGTCGGCGACACACCCAGGCGGCGGGCGACCCCTCCGGTGGGCAGGCCCGGCTCCTCGCCTGCCCCGGCCTCCTCGCGCACGGCGCGCGACGTCATCAGGGGGCGCCCGGGGCGGGCGGTCGGTCGAGAGCCATGGTGTCCTCCCGCGGAGCGGACGGTCCGGGCGCCGGGGCACCCGACGCGGTGCTTGAGGCCGGTCGGCGATTCTACGAGCGGGACCGCCCTGCGGGGCGTTCCGCCGGTCGCCGTCGGTCCGGTGGTGTCGGCGGCGGGGGCGGTGACAGGACCCGGGTCGGGGCTCGGGCCGGAGCCCGGACCGGGGCTCGGGCCCGCCTCGAAGGTGTCCCGCAGCCGCCGAAGGCCGTCGCGGATCCGGGTCTTGACCGTGCCCAGCGGCAGCGCCAGCCGCTGGGCGATCTCCCGCTGCGTGTACCCGCCGTAGTAGGCCAGGACCACCGCCTCGCGCTGCGCCGCGCTCAGTCCCGCCAGCGCGGATCGCACCCGGAGCCGGTCGAGCGACCGCGCCGCCTGTTCCTCCGGCGGCTCGCACGCCGTGGCCGGTCCCGGGAGGGCGAGCCGCCGCTCCCGGTCGGCGGCCGCGCCGGCCGAGCGGACGCGGTCCACGGCGCGGTGGTGGGCGATGGTCAGGACCCATGCCAGCACCGTGCCGCGTTCGGGCCGGTAGGCCGCCGCCGAGCGCCACACCTCCAGCAGCACCTCCTGGGCGACCTCCTCGGCATGCGCCGGACTGCGCAGCGTCCGCAGCGCCGTCCCGTACACGGGGCCGCCCACCGCGCGGAAGAGCAGCTCGAAGGCGGCGTCGTCACCCCGCGCCGATCGCGTCAGGAGGTGGTGCAGCTCCCCGGCCTCCGCCCCGGCCGGCCCGGGGTCGAGGGCGGCGTCCTCTCGTACCTGCGTTAGTGGACTCACCTGTCCACCGTGCAGCGATTCGGCCCGTCCGGCCCACTCGCATCGTTTGTGCAGCGTTACCGCATCGAGTCGAACGGCCGCCGATTGTGCGAACGCACGGACGGCGCGGGGTCCGGCCCGGTGCCCGGACAGCATGTGACCGAGGCGCTCCCGGCGCCCGGTCGTCAGGACGGCGAGGCCGACGGTCCGGACCGTCATGTCCGCGAGCCCGCCAAGTCCGCCGACACCTCCCGGGCCGCCCGCGCCCCCGAGGCCAGCGCCCCCTGCAGCGAGGCCGTCGCCCGGTGGTCGCCGCACACATAGCGGCCCGGCGCGAAGCGCGTGGTCCGGCTCAGGGGGAGCGGCGCCGGAGCGGCCGGCAGCGCGGCGGGGATCCGGTAGGCGGCGAGCGGCTCCCAGCCGGACACGTCCACGCCGTACAACTCGCCGGCCCGCCGCCGGACCGCGCCCTCGTCCGCCGCCACACCCGGCACCGACGTCGACACCAGCGCCCGCCCGTCCGGGGAGCACCCCGGCACCACCTCGGACAGCACGACGGAGTTCAGCACCTCTCCCTCGGTGTCCACGACCAGCACCGGTCCGTCCAGCGGGCGGACCGGTGCCGCGTGGTAGAACGTCGTCACCCCCCGCGCCGCCGGGACCTCCAGGCCCGGCAGCAGCCGTGCCGCCGCACCCGACCCGGTCGCCACCACCACCGTCCGGGCCCGTACCCGCGTCCCGTCGGCGAGCACCACGCCCTCCGCCGTCAGCCGGTCCACCGGCGCACCGCACACCAGCCGCCCCGGCGGCAGCCCGGCCGCCAACTGCCGGGGAACGGCCCCGATGCCCTGCTGCGGCAGGCACAGGCTCCCGCGCAGCATGCTGCGCCACACCAGGTGGAACATCCGGCTCGACGTCTCCAGCCGGTCCTCCAGGAACACCCCGGCCAGGAAGGGCCGCAGCACGCCGTCGACGGTGCGCCGGGAGACGCCCGCCCTCCGCAGGGCCCGCGCGGTGCTCGTCTCCGGCATCCGCTTCAGCAGGGCGGCGGGCAGCACCGCGTCGCACAGCCCCAGCAGCCCGAGGGCCACCAGGTCGCGCGGGGGCAGCACCCGGCCGCTCAGCAGGTCGAGCGCCCGGTCCGGGCGGCGGGTCGGGTCCACCAGCAGCCGCGAGCGCCGGCCGTCGGCGAGCAGGAGTCCGGGGGTGAACGGGTGCAGCCGCAGCGCGGCGAGGTCGAGGCGGCGCTTGACCTGCGGGTACGCGGTGTTGAACACCTGGAAGCCCCGGTCGAGGCGGAACCCCCGCACCACGTCGGTGCGCATCCGCCCGCCCACGTCGTCGGCGGCCTCCAGGACCAGCACCTCGCGGCCCGCCGCGGTGAGGTCCAGCGCACAGGCCAGTCCGGCCGGTCCCGCTCCGACCACGATCACCTCGGCCGCGTCCGGCGGCGCCGGGACGGTCGGGTCCTGCTCGGTGTGGTGGGTCATCGCTCGTCCTCCCGTGCCGTCCGGTGGTCACGGGCGGTTCGGAGCGCGGCGACGGATCGGATGGGTCCCGGGAGCGGGGCCGGGCGGTCCGGCCTCAGTCGAGGTCGACGGTGAGGACGTCGTCCTCCCGGGAGAGGTGCTCGATCGTGACGGACCCGGTGGCCGCGTCGTAGGCGGCGGTTCCCCCGGTGACCGCGAACAGGTGGGACCACCGGCGGGGCGCGACGAGCACCTCGGTCAGGGCGGGCAGCGGCCGCTGGAAGGCCGTCGAGGCGGTGATGATGCCGTCCGCGAGGAGCAGCACCAGGGACGCGAGGACGAACGCTCCGTCCGGTCCCACGGTCACCGGGGTGCACTGCGCGCTCTCGGTGCCGACGGGGTTGCCGTTCGCGTCCCGCAGCTCGTAGTGGACGAAGTAGGAGGTGCCGGGTACGAGCACGTCCGGGATGTCGGCGGCGGTCCGCTTCCCGGTCAGGACGAGCTGCCGCGCCGCCGGTCGGCTGCCCTCGGGCCCGGAACCCCTGGCCCGGGAACCGTTGGCCCCGGAACCCCTGACCCCGGAGCCGTTGGCCCCGGAAGCCTCGGTCCGGGAACCCTCGGGTCCGGAGCCCGCCGCCCGGGCGGCTCCGGCCAGCCCGCCGGTGATCCCCGCACCGGCCGCCGCCAGTGAGGTGAGCCGAAGCGCGTTCCTGCGGTCGATGGTCATACCGGACTCCCTGGTGCTCGCCGTTCGGTGGGCACGGGGTGTGCCACCGGTTGACGGATCACCGGGCGGAGCGGTCGGCCACCGTTCCGGGTGCCGCATTCGCCGGAACGGCCGATCCGGGGGCCGTTGTCAGTCGACCCGCAGGGTGAGCGCGGCGGTGTGCAGCTGCCCGGCGGTCCGGAACTGGAGGAAGACCCGCCAGTTGCCCGGCTCGGGGAACAGGGCCTGGAAGGTCAGCTCGGGCCCGCCGTGGTCGCCGTCCACCGTGCCCGCCGGATGGAGGTGGGCCAGTGCGAGATCACCCTCGTGGAAGGCGCTGAGGTGGGCGTAGGCGTCCAGATAGGGCTGGAGGTCGCGGACCGGGCGGCCGTCCCGGCTGACGACGGCGGTCAGCCGGTGCGCCCCGGCCGCCGGCCGCGCGGTCAGGGTGACGGTGTAGCCGTCGGCGGTCGCGGTGTCGCCGGGGGCGGGCAGCGGTACCGGGGCGGCGTCGCCGGGCACCGTCACGGTCCGGCTGAGGACCAGTTCGGCGGCGTGCGGGCCGGTGTTCGGGACGAAGTCGGCGTACAGGCGCCAGGTGCCCGGGGTGAGAGCGTCGAGCGCGGCCGTCCAGGTGCCGTCCCCGGCCCGGTCCGGGTGGAGGTGCTGGAAACCGGTGAGGTCGCTGCGGATGGCGTAGAAGTGCAGCTTCTTGGTCTGGTGGACGGCGAAGTCGGTGACGGGGGAGCCGTCCGGACCGGCGACGGTGAACCGGAGGTCCGTCGCCCGCCCGGCCGTCGTCGCGGGGCCCGTGAGGTCCAGCCGGTAGCCGTTGCGCTCGGCGGCGAGGCCCGCCGCGGCGAGGTCCGGGGCCTCGCCCGACATCCCTGCCGTCCCTGCCATTCCCGGCATCCCCGCCATGTCGGCCGTGCCGGGGGTTCCCGCGGTGGCTGCCGACGGCGCCGGCGGGACGGTCAGTGCCATCCCGAGCACGAGCAGCACGGGCACGCAGGACGCGAGCAGCCAGCGGCGGGCGAGCGGATGCGCGAGCGGTCCGGCGGGGGACGGGCGGTCGGCGGTCGGTCGGGCGGGCTGAGCGGTCATCGGCGGTTCTCTCCCGGGGCGGGCACGGTTCGGCGGGTGCCGGGTCCGGAGCCAGGGGGACCGGACCCGGCACCCGACCAGGAGACCGCCGTCGGCCCGGGGGATAACCGAAATCTGCGCGCCCGTGCCGTTCGCCCTGCCGGTCCGGGCCGCCACCGCCGACCGGACGGGTGTGCCCTACTCGCCCCAGGCGCAGGACGCGGCGTCGCGCTCCAGGGAGGTCACGCCGTGGGCGCGCCGTTCGCGGAGCAGCTCCCCGCCGAGGGAGTAGCGGGGCGCGGCGGCCTCGGACCGGGCGGCGCGTTCCACGATCGCGTCGACGAGGGTGCGGACCATGTCGAGGCGGGGGTGGGCGGCGTGGATCCGCGGCGCCCAGTCGGCGACGAGGTCCGCGTTGCGCCCGAAGTCCGCGCCGACGCCCTCGCGGGTGAGGTGGCAGAGCAGGCCGCGGCGCTCGGCGATGCCGGGCGAGGCGTGCAGGGCGATCGCCTCCCACACCCGGTCGACGTCCGGCTCGGGGACGTCGTGGCGGCGCAGCACCTCGGCCGCCAGGTCGGCGCCCTCCACCTCGAACCGGGCCTCCCCCTTGGCGAGTTCGCCCGCGCCGAGGTCGTGCAGGACGGTGGCGGCGAACAGCAGGTCGCGGTCGTAGGCGGCGTCGTCCAGGTAGCCCAGGTGGGCGGCGAGGAGCTCGGCGAACAGGAAGCTGCGCACGCTGTGGTTGACCAGCGAGGGGCTCTCGGAGGTCCGCGCGGCGGCGAGGACGGCCTCGGCCAGCGGGCCGGTCGGCAGGTCGAGCGAGAAGGAGTCCATGTCCGCAGGTTAGGGAGCCGGAGCCGGACCGCGACAGTGGCACGCGGGCCGGTCGGCGCTAGGATCGTGCCATGATCGAACCGCCGCCCGAACCCCACCGGATCGCGGTGCTGGCCCTGCCCGGGGTGCTGCTGCTCGATCTCGGCATTCCGGTGCAGACCTTCGGGCCGGACTCGCACTACCACGTCACCGTCTGCGCCGACCGGTCGGCCGGACCGGTCCTCGGCGACGGGGTCGGCCTCACCGCCCCGGCCGGGCTGGAGGCACTGCGGGACGCCGACACCGTCGTCGTCCCGGGCTACCAGGACCCGGAGGCGCCGCTCCCCGGCACGGCGCTGGCGGCGCTCCGCGCGGCGCACGCGCGCGGGGCGCGGCTGGTGTCGATCTGCACCGGGGCGTTCACCCTGGCCGCCGCCGGGCTGCTGGACGGCCGCCCCGCGACCACCCACTGGCGCGACGCCGCCGCGCTGCAGCGCCGGTACCCCCGGATCGACGTCCGGCCGAACCTGCTCTTCGTCGACGACGGTGACATCCTCACCTCGGCCGGAGTGACCGCCGGGGTCGACCTCTGCCTGCACATCATCCGGCGGGACCACGGCGCCGCCGCCGCCAACGCCCGCGCCCGGGCGCTCGTCGCCCCGCCCCAACGCCCCGGCGGCCAGGCCCAGTTCGTCGAACGCCTGCGCCCGGACGCATGCGGGGACGAGCTCGCTGCGGTGCGTGCCTGGATGCTCGACAACCTCGCGCTGCGGCAGAGCGTCGACGAACTCGCCCGGCGCGCCCACATGTCCCGCCGGACCTTCATCCGCCGCTTCCAGCAGGAGGCGGACAGCTCCCCGATGGCCTGGCTGACCGCCGCCCGCCTCGACTGGGCCCGCGAACTCCTGGAGACGACCCCGACCCCGGTCGAACAGGTCGCCCGCCTCAGCGGCCTGGGCAGTCCCGCCGCCTTCCGCGCCACCTTCCACCGCCACCTCGGCACCTCCCCGGCGGAGTACCGGGCCACCTTCCGGGCATAGCGCCCGGCGGTGGGCCGGCGGAAACGGCCGGGGTGCATTCCGGATTCCGGGGGCCGGAAATCGGTGCAATGATGCCGACGGGTCCGGCCGGTATCTCCCGGTTTCGTTGAAGGGCGGCTTTTCCTGTTGACGGTGCTGTGCCCGGAGTGTCCGTGCGCCGCTCTTTGCCGAGACTTTCCGTAGGCAGGTCTGGACCACGCGTAATGCCGGTGGAAGAGTGGGCCGCGCCAACGGGGGGCACGAGCCGCCCCGACGACTTTCCAGGGGGAAATCATGCGAATCGGTACCCGTGCGCGCGCGGCCTCGGCGGCGGCCGTGATGGTCGTGGCCGGCCTCTCGTCGGTCATGGTCGGAGCCGGTTCCGCCCAGGCCTCGGCGGCGAGTTGTCCCGCCGGCGGCCAGGTGCTCGGCCCCATCCAGAACATTTCGGTGGGCTCGCAGACGATCGGTAAGTTCTACCTCGGCTGGGACTGCCGGGGTGCCTACACCGAGGTCAATCTGTGGAACACCAACTACGTCAACAACTGGAGTTACGGCCAGGTCACCGTGAAGTCCAGCTCGAACTACTCGGCGAACAACAATCGGCCGATCGCGAACGCAGGCACGTACTGGTTCGACGCCGGCTTCATCCCGGTGACCGGGGTTTCCAACACCCGCCTTTACAAGGGCAACTGGAACTTCACGGCCTACGGCCACTCGTGCTCCGGCGAGACGCCGACGTGGAACTTCTCCAACGGCAGTTACAGCACCGCGGACATGTTCTCGCACTGCAGCTGACACCGTCCGGGCCGGGGTGGCCCCCTTCCTCCGGGACGGGGCCACCCCCGCACGTGCGAGCTGGGTGATCGTCCAGTTCGGCCGGTTCCGGCCGGTGTGCCGCTCCAGTCGTTCCCGTCGGGCGGCGTTGGTGCAATACGGGGGTCGATCCGTCGAGGACACCGGATGCGTGCGGGACTCGTCTCTCCCGGTGCCGGCGGCCGCACTCCGGAAGGAACCCGAACCCCGTGATCCACCGCCCTGCCCGCGCCACGCGTACCGCCGGTTCTGCCCGTCCTGTCCGTCCTGCCCGTCGGGCCCTGCGGGACCGCGGTGTCGTTCCACGGACCGCACCGGGCAGAAATCCTGACGCCGCGTCAGTCAATGCTCAGCTGCTCGCCCTCGACCTGCTCCCGGACATCGACCGTCGTCGGACGGCCGACCTGCTGCGCTCGCGTCGCTGCCGGCCTTCCCCGGGGACGAGCTGGACCCCGCCCGCAGCGGCGGCCACCTCTTCGTCCAGATGGCCGCCGACGACCCGCACGTCGTGGTTCAGGCCCTGCGGACCGTCCGGCGGCTGGCCCGGGGCACCGCCGGCACCCGGTGGCTGATGACGGGCTTCACCCGCGCGCCGGGCCCCGCCACCCGCCCACGTCCGGCTCGCGGCACCCGCGTCCAACGGCGGTGCCACCATGCTGCGTCGCAGTTGGTCGTACTTCGACGGGCTGCGCCAGGACGGCACCCCCGACGCCGGGACGCTCTTCGTCGCCTGGCAGAACGACCCCAGGAGCGCCCTCGTGCCCGTGCAGCGGCGCCTCGCCCGGACCGACGCGCTCGCGCGGTACGTGGTGCACGAGTCGTCGGCCGTGTTCGCCGTGCCCGGCGGAGCGGAACCGGGGGACTGGGTGGGACGGGCACTGCTCGCGCCCTGACCGCCCGGCGGACCCGTTCGGGTGGGGCCCGGGCCGAGGGGCCGTCATTCGGGGCGGGACCGATCGGGTGAAGGACGTCTTCGCAGGTCGGGGCGGGTGTCGCGGCGCGGCGTGATGGCGTGTCACCACCCCGTCGGCGCGGCCGGGGTTGCGAGGGCCGTCGTCCCGGGGCTCCGTGGAGGTGTCAGACCCCGCGGTCCGCGAACCGGACCTCGTCTTCGATCGGAGCCCGTTCCATGCGCAGTACCCAGACCCGTGCCGCCCGTCTCGCCGCCCTCGCCGTCCCCGCCGCCCTCGGGCTGACCCTCCTGACGGGCGCGCCCGGTATGGCCCGGCCCGCCGCGGCGCCCGGCCTCGACACCGCGGCCCAGCAGGCCGGGGTCCTCGGCGCGCTCGCCGGGGTGACGCAGCCGGCCACCGAACTGGTGACGCTGGCCGCGAAGGCGCCGGACGGCAAGGTGTCCGAGGCCGACGCGACCCGGCTGCGGGGCGCGGTCGCCGCCGCGATCGACAAGCTGCAGGCCGCGCTGCCCGCAGCCGCCCCGGCGGCCCCGGTCGCGGCCCCCGGACTGCCCGTCACCCCGCCGGTCGGCGCGCCGGCGGGGGTTCCGGCGTCCCGTGCGCAGGCTGCCCCCGCCGACCTGGTCGCGACCGCCGCCGCGAACCTGAGGAAGTCGGTGGACGAGCTGGCGGCCCCGGCCGCCGCCGCGCCCCCGGCCGTGGGAACCGCCGCCCCGGTCCAGGCCCCGGCGCCCGCCGCCGCCCCGGCCGAGCAGGTCGTCAAGGACACCGTCAACCTCGTCGCCGCGACCGTGCTCGGCAACCCCGCCCTGCCGGCGCCCGACCTGGCGGGTCTGCCCAAGCTCCCGGCACTCCCCGGCGCGACGGGCTGAGCCGCGGCGCCCGACGACGGGACCGGTGGCTGATGAACGGTCATCGGACGTGAGCCGCAGGGCTCGTCGGGCACTCGCCCGCGCGGCGGACTCCGGCATCGCGATCGTGACCCTCCGCCCCGGCGTGCCCGCCGGGGCGGAGGTCGTCCGCCCGGCGGCGTCAGATGTCGGAGCGGCCCTCGCACCCGTCGGTGCCGGTGTCCGCCGTGCCGGCGTCGGCACCGGTCCCGGCTTCGGTACCGGCGGCGGCGCGGGTGAGCGCGGTGTGCAGCCGGCGCACGGCCCGCTCGGCATCGGCGAGGTCGGACGACGAGGGGACGACGGTGCCGAAGGACGACTGCCGGTCGGCGGGCAGCGCGCGCCAGCGCAGCACGGGGGAGAGCGCGGTGCAGGCCTGGGCCAGGTACCAGGCGAGCGGACCGTGGATGCGGGCGAGGGCTATGGCGAGGACGGCGAGGGCCTCGCGCAGGTGCTCCAGGCGGTCGATGGCCGGCAGCCGCTCCTGCGCCGCCGCTTCGCCGACGGCCTCCGCCAGTCCGCTCGCGGTCTTGCGGGCCAGCGCCGCGTCCTCCTCCGTCGGGTCCCACAGGTGCTGGCTCAGCTGACGCTCGGCCTCCGCGCTGAGGTCCGCGATCTGCGCGCTCATGCCCGCATCGGGCGGCAAGGGACGGTAGGTGTTGTGCGGGGGCATGCCATGCCTCTCGTCGGTAGCGCGTAGTGAGCGCGGGGAAGAACTCGGGGAGCGGGCGAACGCGGAGAGGGAACTGCCACGCGGTCTCAACGGTGCAGGCCCGCGGCTCCGCGCACAGCCCCGTGAACGAAGCTCCGGGAGCGCGGGTGGACAGGGAACGAAGCGGCTCGAACCGCTCGCTCCGTCGAGCGGGCGGTGACCCTGCCGCGGCAGCTGGGTAGGCTCGTGCTGGAGAGCACGGGACGGCCGGTGGTGGTGCGGGTGGAGTCGTTGTCGTTCGAGAGCGCGAACGTGGGCGAGACGGAGGAGTTCCTGTCGTCCGCGTACACGCCGATGAGGATCGGCGGGTCCGTCGAGGACGCCAGGGTGCGGATCAGCCGCCGGGCGGCCGGGCCGGTGGCGATGGACCGTCTCGACTTCGGCTACACCATGGCCTACGACGCGGGCGACCTGGGCCGGGTGTGCCTGGTCAGCATGCACGGCGGCACCCTCGCCGACCTCACCGGCGGCCGCGAGGAGGTGTTCGGGCCCGACGAGACCTTCCTCGTCGCCCCGCCCGACCGGCCCTACCGGGGCGAGGTCCGGGCCGCCCGCTACACCATCGCCCTCTTCGACACCGCGCTGCTGGACGCCGTCGCCCCCACCGGCCCGGGAACGCGCCCGCCCCGCCTGACCGGCAACCGGCCGGTCGACAGTGCCGCGAACCGCCGGCTCGCGGCCACCATCGCCTACGTCCGCGACCACGTCCTCGACGACCCGGCGGCCTGCGAGAGCGAACTGCTGGTCGGCACCGCGGCCAGGCACCTGGCGGCCGCCACCCTCGCCGCCCTGCCCAACAGCACCCGCGACACCGTCCGCCCGGCCGACAGCACCGACGCCACCCCCGGCACCGTCCACCGGGCGGTCGCCTTCATCGAGGCCAACGCCGACCGGGACATCGGCCTCGTGCAGATCGCCGCCTCCGCGTACGTCACCCCGCGGGCCCTCCAGTACGCGTTCCGGCGCCACCTGGACACCACGCCGCTGGCCTTCCTGCGCCGGGTCCGGCTCGACGCCGCACACCGCGAGCTGCTGGCCGCGGACCCCCGCGCCACCACGGTGACCGAGATCGCGATGCGCTGGGGCTTCGCCCACCCCGGGCGCTTCGCCGCGCACTACCGCGACGCCTACCGCACCGCGCCGGGCACCACCCTGCACCTGTCCGCCTGAGCGCTCACCGGCGGTGCGGTGCGCCGTTCGGCACCGGCGGTTCAGCGGCGGGGCGGCAGGCGGTGGAGCCGCACCTCGGTGAGCCGCCCGTCGTCCAGCCGGGCGGTGAGGTAGGTGGCGAACGGCTGGCTGCGCCGGTCGGTCGGCGAGCCAGGGTTGAGCAGCCGCAGGCCGCCCGGCGCGAGGCTGTCCCAGGGGATGTGGCTGTGCCCGAAGACCAGCACATCGGTGTCGGGGAACCGGGCCTCGCAGCGCTGCTCCCGGTCCCGGGCGGGGCCGGTCTCGTGCACCACCGCGAAGCGGACGCCCTGGAGTCGCACCCGGGCGATCTCGGGCAGCTGCTCCCGCAGCGCGGCCCCGTCGTTGTTCCCGTGCACGGCGACCAGCCGCTCGGACCGGGACCGGAACAGGTCGAGGGTGGCGGTGTCGACCCAGTCGCCGGCGTGGAACACCACGTCGGCCTCGTCGAGGGCGTCGAGCAGCGCCGCGGGCAGGGCCCGGGCCCGGGTCGGCAGGTGGGTGTCGGAGGTCAGCAGCAGTCGCATCACGGTGAGAACGACCGGCCCGCCCCGGGAGCTCCGGGGCCGTCCCGGGAACCACCCGGTCGGCGTCCCGCGCACGGACGGCCCCGCTGCCGAATCCCCTTGCCCTCGGCGGCGATCGGGGTGATCCTTCGCCAATGGAGATGCCGCCGCGAGTGATCGAGCTGGACGACCTGACCCTTCGCCGTTTCGACCCCGAGGGGGACCGCGCGGAGCTGTTCGAGGTCATCGATGCCGCGCGGGGGCACCTCAGACCGTGGATGACGTGGGTCGACGAGCACAGCCCGGACCGGACCGCCGAATTCCTGGCGCGGCGCCAGGAGGCCTGGGAGGCGGGCCGGGACTTCACCTTCGCGGTGGTGCTGGGAGGGGCGATAGTCGGCGCCTGCCAGCTGTTCCGGCGCGAGGGCGGCCCGGACGGGGTGATGGAGATCGGCTACTGGCTCCACCCGGCGGCCACCGGGCGCGGTGTCGCCACCCGGGCCGCGGGCGCCCTGGTCGCCGAGGCCTTCCGGTTCCCGGGCGTGGAGCACGTCGAGATCGCCCATGACCCGGCCAATCGCGCGAGCGGCGCCGTCGCGACCCGGCTGGGCTTCACCGAGGACCGCCACCGCCCGGCCGGGACCGGCGAGGAGCTGGTCTGGCGGCTGGGCCGCCAGGAGGGGGTGGTCGAGGACGCTGAGGTCGAGAGCGTGGTCGAGGCGAGCGTGGTCAAGGAGAGTGGGGTTCCGGAGGACGTGGTCCAGGACGGGAAATCTTCCGGTTCTCACCCGCCGAAGTGACGGCGTCTCACCGGCGGGTGCTGAAGATCTTCCGGTGGGTGGGGTGTCAGACGGCGGAGCTGCTCGCCGGGTGGCGCTCGGCCCCGACCCCCTCCTCGGTGGCCCGGCACACACTGCAGGTGTGCCACCCCGGCCGGTCCATGCCGGACCGGTGCGGGGCGAGGGTCATCTCGGAGGTGTCCAGCCCGCACAGGGTGCGTGGGCCGCAGACGCCGGAGGCCTCCGCGGGGGCGGCGTGCGCGCGGCGCACCGGCCCCTCGGGATCGGCCGGAGTGAGGCCGGGTCCCAGGACCCGGACATTGGTCGGTGTGTCAGATTCCAGTACGACAACGGTGTCCATCCCCCCACCGTTCCCGTCGGGCCGTCGGGCTGCACCCGCACGTGGCATCCGGACCAACCGGGCGGACGACGGCCGCCGGGGCCACCGGCGCCGGGTCGGGTGCCCGCGCCCCGGCGCCGGTACTACGCTGGCGGGGCCGTCCAGTGGGGAGTGCCCGGGAACATGTTTGTGAAGATCTGCGGTCTGAGCACCGCTGTGGATGTGGCCGCGGCCGTCGCGGCCGGTGCCGACGCGCTGGGCTTCGTGCTGACCGAGAGCCCGCGCCGGGTGGAGCCCGGACTGGCGCGGGAGTTGGTGGCAACGGTGCCCGAGGAGGTGCTGACGGTGGCCGTGTTCCGGGAGGAGCCGGCGGAGTACGTGCGCGCGGCGGTGCGCGCGGCCGGGGTACGGGCGGTGCAGTTGCACGGCAACCACCCGGCGGGTGCCTTCGCGGAGCTGTCCGACCTGGGACTGCCGCTGATCAGGGCCACCTCGGCGGCGAACGCGGCCGGCGCGGACTGCGGGGACTTCGGCGAGGACCTGCTGCTGCTCGACGCACCGGTGCCCGGCGACGGGGACCCGTGGGACTGGGCCGAACTGGGCACCCGCCCGCCGGCCGGGAAGTGGCTGCTGGCCGGCGGTCTCGGCCCGGCGAACGTCCGCGAGGCCGTCGCGGCCGCGAACCCGTGGGGCGTGGACGTCTCCAGCGGGGTCGAGGTCCGGCGCGGGGTCAAGGACCCCGACCTGATCACCGAGTTCGTGCACGCCGCCAAGTCCCGCTGAACCCCGCCGGTCCCGCCCGGGCGCCGGGCGGGACCGACCCTGTGCGCGGGCGCCGGGCCGGAGCGGCGGAACGCGCCCCCGGCCCGGCGGCTCAGTCACCCGGACTGCCCGGCCTCCCCTCCCTTCCGAAGCTCCCCGGGCTCCCCGGGCTCCCCGGACTCCCCGTACTCTCGGGACGCCCGGGTCCGTTGGGCCGGCAGGCCGGTGCGTTCGTTCTGCAGGTCCCACAGCTCCCTGAACCGCCCGGCACCGTCGGCGACCAGTTCGGCGAAGGTCCCCTCCTGGAGGACCCGGCCGTTCTCCAGCACCACGATCCGGTCGGCCACGGCCACATTGGTGAGGCGGTGGGTCACCAGGACGACCGCGCGCTCCCGGGCGACCGACCGCAGGTTCTGGAAGATCCGGTGCTCGGCGCGCGGGTCGAGCGCGGCGGTCGGCTCGTCCAGCACGAGCAGCCCGGCCTCGCGGTGGAAGGCCCGGGCGATGGCCAGGCGCTGCCACTGCCCGCCGGACAACTCCTCGCCGCCCATCCACTCCACCGCCAGCAGGGTGGACAGGCCCCGGCGGAGCTTGGCGACGACGTCGGAGGCCCCGGAGGCGTCGGCGGCGCGCAGCACCGCCGCATCGCCCTCGGGCGTGGGCTGGCCCAGCGTGATGTTCTCGCGGCAGGTCATGGGCCAGCGCGCGTAGTCCTGCGGGACCACGGCGACCTGGCGCCACAGGGCGTGCGGGTCCAGCTCGCGGGTGTCGCGCCCGTCCCAGCGCACCGCTCCGGCGTCGGGGAGGTAGAGGCCGGCCAGGAGCTTGGAGAGGGTGGTCTTCCCGGAGCCGTTCTCGCCGACCAGGGCGAGGATCTCCCCGCGCTCGACGTGCAGGCTCACGCCGTCCAGCGCCTTGCGGTCGGCGGCGGGGTAGCCGTAGCTGAGGTCCTCCACCGCGATCCGCTCCGGTGCCCCTGGCGTTCCGGCGCCGCGCTCGGGCCGGTGGCCGCCGGCGGTGTCGAGGAAGTTCGACCAGTCGTCCAGGTACATGCCGGTGCGGAACAGGTCGGCGCCGTAACCGACGATGCCGCGCAGGCTGGTGCCGACGGCGGCCAGCGCGAACACCGCGGCGCCGCCGCGCGGCAGGCTCATCCGGCCGGTGCTGACCAGCCACAGCATCGCCGCCCACACCAAGGCTGTCCCGAGCCCGGAGGCGGCCGCGCCGACCACCGACACCCTGGCGCTGCGCCGCGCCGCCTGCCGGGAGTTGGCGTCCAGCCGCCGGCCGACCTGGTCGTACTTGCTGAGCAGGAACTCGCCCATGGTGTCGGAGCGGACCTGGTCGGCGTTGCGCTTGAGGTGGATGTACCAGCGCAGGTTGGCCATGATCCGGCGGTCACCGATCGCGGCCCGGTTGGCCAGGAACTGCACCCGGGCGGCGTGCACCGAGGCGATTCCCTGGGGCAGCGCGGCCAGGACCAGCAGCGGGAGCAGCGCGGGGTGGAGCACGGTCAGCACGCCGGCCGCGCCGAGGAGGGAGGCCAGCGAGGCGAGCAGGTTCTGCGCCTCGCCGACGATGTCCACGCAGACTTCGGCGCCCCGGTCGGCGGCCTCCAGCTCGTCGTTGTAGCCGGCGTGGTCGTAGGCGGTCAGCTCGGCCGCGACGGTGGCGCGCAGCACCGAGGCCTCCGCCTCCCGGGAGATCCGCGGCGAGAGGTGGATGGTGATGGACTGGATGGTGATGCCCAGCAGGGACCGGGCGCCGGCGGCCGCCGCGATCACGAGGATCGACGGTGCGGCGTGGGTGAGCTTGGCGCCGACCTGGCCCGGCCCGAACAGGGCCGAGATGGTCCCGGTGGTCGCGAACAGGCCGGCCGCGCCGAGCACGGCGGACACCGCCTGGCAGGTGAGGAGGAGGGCGACGGAGGGGCGGTCGATGCGCCAGCCGAGGCGGAAGGCGCGGACCACGAGTGCGGGCAGTCGGCGGGCCATCGCGCTGACGCTGATCGCCTCGATCGCCTCGATGCGGCGCCCGTCGGCGAGCCACTGCAGTTCCTCGTCGGAGGTCCCGGCCGAGGTCGTCGTGGTGCTCAAGCGTTCGCCTCCTTGTGCGGTCCGCGGGCCGGCGGGGCCGTGACGGCCGGCGGGACGGGCGGGGGTGCGGGCGGGGGTGCGGGGACGGGTGGGAGATGGATCGCCGGGGTCGCCGGGGTGGGGTGACAGGCCACGGGGCCTCCAGTCGCGGAGCGGTGCGCGGACGGGCGGAAGTGCCGGGTCCGGCCATGGCGAAGCAGCACAACTCGGTTGTAAGAAAGTCGAGTTGGCGAATCCGTCACGGGCGGGGTGGGGTCCGATGATGGTGCTGTTCGAGCGCGTCGTTCAAGCGGATTACCCACCGGGCGAGCCCGGGTCGAACGGGGACTTTTCGAGCACGCTCCCGGTGGTCCGGGGCCGCCCCGCGCCGGGGGCGGACGGCGTGTCGGACCGGTGGCCGAGGGTCGGGGCGACCGTCGCCGGATTCACTCGTTCGGATGGTCGAGTGCCGGGGCGGTTTGCGACCCCGTCCAGCCTGACGGCCCGTCGGCGCCGGTGCTCGCGACGGCCGCCCGATCCGACCAACTCCCTTGCGTCCCAGTGGATCCTCGGAGCGGGGGAGCGGCTCCGGCGGATCCCCGGGCGCACGCGGTCGGCGGGCGGCCTCCCTAATTGGTCCAGACCCTCGCAATTGGTCCAGACCTATTGACGTGTCCGGCCGCCCCTCCTACGATCCGGACCGGCACAGCCCCACATGTCCCCCCACCTCACCCAGAGCCGGGCGTCACGCCCCCACGCGTCGGTTTCGTCCCTGGCGCTCGGCGGGAAGGGAGCACAGCATGTTCCGTCGAAGGTCGCGCACCCCGGATCCGCAGCCCCGGGCCACCCTGGAACGCGCAGCCCGGACGTACCGGACCGGCGGCGCCCGGACCGGACCGGGCGCGGTGAACCGCTCCCTCGCGCTGATCAGCGCCGCCGCCGTGATCGGCGCCGGCCTCGTCGTGGCCGGCAATGTCACCGCGGGGGCGGCGGTCCCCAATCTGCTGGCCAACCCCGGCTTCGAGAACGGACTCTCCGACTGGACGTGTTCCGGCGGTTCCGGCGCCGCCGTCGGCAGTCCGGTGCACTCCGGCTCCTCCGCGCTCAAGGCCACGCCGGCCGGCTCGGACAGCGCCCAGTGCACCCAGACCGTCAGCGTGCAGCCCAACTCGCAGTACACGCTGAGCGCCTACGTCCAGGGCAGCTACATCTACCTGGGCGCCACCGGCACGGGCCTGAGCGGCGCCCAGTCCACCTGGACGCCGAGCAGCGCCACCTACAGCCAGCTCAGCGTCGGCTTCAGCACCGGACCGAGCACCACCTCGGTGACGGTCTTCCTGCACGGCTGGTACGGACAGCCCGCGTACTACGCGGACGACGTGGTGCTCAGCGGCCCCGGCGGCACCACCACCCCGCCGACCACCCCGCCCACTACGCCTCCCACGACACCCCCGACGACGCCGCCCACGACGCCGCCGACCACCCCGCCGACTACGCCGCCCACGACGCCGCCGACCACCCCGCCGACCGGTGACACCTGCCCCACCAAGCCCCGCCCCGCGGGCAAGGTGCTCCAGGGCTACTGGGAGAACTGGGACGGCGCCTCCAACGGCGTGCACCCGGGCATGGGCTGGGTCCCCATCACCGACAGCCGGATCGCCGCGCACGGCTACAACGTCATCAACGCCGCCTTCCCGGTGATCCTCTCCGACGGCACCGTGCTGTGGCAGGACGGCATGGACGCCGGCGTCAAGGTGTCGACCCCCGCCGAGATGTGCCAGGCCAAGGCGGCCGGCGCGACGCTGCTGATGTCGATCGGCGGCGCCGCCGCGGGCATCGACCTCGGCTCCAGCACCGTCGCGGACAAGTTCGTCGCGACCGTCGTCCCGATCCTGAAGAAGTACAACTTCGACGGCATCGACATCGACATCGAGACCGGGCTCTCCGGCAGCGGCAGCATCGGCACGCTGTCCGCCTCCCAGTCGAACCTGATCCGCATCATCGACGGCGTGCTCGCCCAGATGCCCGCGGGCTTCGGTCTGACCATGGCCCCCGAGACCGCGTACGTCACCGGCGGCAGCGTCACCTACGGCTCGATCTGGGGCGCCTACCTGCCGATCATCAAGAAGTACGTGGACAACGGCCGCCTGTGGTGGCTGAACATGCAGTACTACAACGGCAGCATGTACGGCTGCTCCGGTGACTCCTACCAGGCCGGCACCGTCCAGGGCTTCACCAAGCAGACCGAGTGCCTGAACAACGGCCTGACCATCCAGGGCACCACCATCAAGGTGCCCTACGACAAGCAGGTGCCCGGTCTGCCGGCCCAGCCCGGCGCGGGCGGCGGCTACATGGCACCGAGCCTGGTCAGCCAGTCGTGGGGAGCCTTCGGCGGCGCGCTGAAGGGTCTCATGACCTGGTCGATCAACTGGGACGGCTCGAAGGGCTGGAGCTTCGGCGACAACGCGAAGTCCCTCCAGGGCCGTTGATGCCCCGCTGACACACCGCCGGCACACCGGCAACGCAAGGGGCCCCGGGAGCACGTGCTGCTCCCGGGGCCCCGTCGTCGTCCTGTTCGGCGAGCCGGGTCAGGCCGGGTCAGACGGTGGCGAGGGACAGCTCGGTGGCCTTGATCAGCGCGACCACGGCGGAGCCGGTGGTCAGGCCCAGCTCGGTCACGGCATCCCGGGTGACGGCCGCTACCCGGGCAACCGTGCGGTTGGGGCAACAGATGCCAGCTGAATCCCCTTGTTCCCCTGGTGGACGCCGCTGTGGTGAGTACCCGGGCGGGTCAGTCGAGCAGGGCGCGGAGGGCCAGGCCGAGGTACAGGAAGATCAGCAGGATCGCGAAGCCGCCGAAGGCGGCGGGCAGGAGCGACTCGGCTCCGCCGAGGCCGACGCCGGTGAGCGCCGGGCGGATCCACAGAAAGAGGAAGGTGGCCAGGACGGGGACGGCGGTCTGGGCGAGGGGCCGCCAGGCCAGGTCGTGCAGCTGGTCCGCTTCCGCCGCGACGGACGGCGGCACCACGAAGCAGACGAAGAACACGCCGAAGAACAGCAGCAGGAACAAGCGCATGCCGCCGTACGTCGTGCCGGTGTCGACGTACCGGGCGAGGTCCGAGGTTCGCACCAGGGGCCCCAGCTGGGGCGCCGACGGGGCCCGCAGGACCTGTACCCGCTCGTCGGTGCGGGGCTCCTCGTAGGTGTCGGCGCCCCAGGCGGTGATCCGGCCGCCGTCGGGGAGCACGAGCTCCAGATCGGAGTCGTAGTGGTTCAGCACGCCGTCGGAGTCCTCGACCGCCTCGGCGTTGGTCACCCCGACCACCGTCGCGGTGGACAGCACCGCGCCCGCGGTTTTGAGCGCGCGCACGTCCTCGCCGCCGTCCATCTCGTGCAGGGCGGCCGGGAGCGCGGCCGCGAACGGCAGCAGCAGGAGGACGGCGGCCAGGCGCACCCGGACCCAGGGGGCCGCGTCGAAGGTCGGCGGCACCCGGGACGGCGCCGGGGTGCGGTCCTTGGACAGGGAGACCCGGCGGCGCTTGCGCCGGGCCCACATCCGGCCGGCCTTGGCCGCCCACAGTGCCGCCACCCGCAGCCAGAGCAGGCCGATACCGATCCGGCCGAGGGTGTCGAGCGTGGTCAGCGGCTGGCGGGTCCCGCCGCCCAGACCGAACGCCCAGACGATCGCGACGGACAGGACCGCCCACGCGCCCAGCGCACTCACCCGCGCCAACCAGACCAGCACGTACCCCACCGCCCCCGATGTCGATCATCCGGGCGGGATCCTCCCACACGAAGGTTTCGGGCCCGCGGTGCGGGCGGGAGCGCTCTCCGGCCCTGGTGAGGGGCGGTCGGTGCCGGTCGGTCAGCGGGTCTCGACGACGACCTTCTCGATCACGACGTCCTGCACCGGCCGGTCGTTGCGGGGGTCGGTCTCCGTGGTGGCGATGGCGTCGACGACCCTGCGGCCGGCGTCGGTGGTGACCTCGCCGAAGATGGTGTGCTTGCCGGTGAGCCAGGTCGTCGTCCCGACGGTGACGAAGAACTGGGAGCCGTTGGTGCCCGGCCCGGCGTTGGCCATCGCGAGCAGGTAGGGCTTGGTGAACGCGAGGTCCGGGTGGAACTCGTCGGCGAACTTGTAGCCGGGCCCGCCGGTCCCGTTGCCCAGCGGGTCGCCGCCCTGGATCATGAATCCCTCGATCACCCGGTGGAAGACCGTGCCGTCGTAGAGCGGCGCCGTGCTCGGCTGCCCGGTGGCGGGGTCGATCCACTCCCGCTCGCCCGTGGCGAGTTCCACGAAGTTCTTGACGGTCCTGGGGGCATGGTCCGGGAACAGCCGGATCTCGATGTCGCCCTGGTTGGTCTTCAGCGTCGCGTACAGCTGTTCCACCATCACAAATCCCTTGCTGGGTCCTACTGGTGCGCCCAGTCTCGCGGGCCGACGGACGGCGCCGGGGCCGGTGGCGCGGGATCTCACCCGTTCGGGTGGTGCAGGGGGTCCGGCCCGGGCCGGGTGCCGGCCGGTCAGAGCGGGTGGCCGGCGCCGTCGGTGTCCAGGCTCTGGGTGTTGAACCTGATCTGCCAGACCACCACCCGCCCGTCCGCGAACTCGCAGACGACGGCGCCGTCCTGCCAGATGCCGTCGGTGTCGTACCACTGACTGCCCGGCGGGTCGCCCTGGTTGAGGTGCACGTCGTGGACGCCGAGGCCGGTGGTGAAGCGCTGGCCGAAGACGTAGATCCGGTCGGCGGAGCGGAGCAGGGGCTCCAGTACGTCGAGCGCGTTGTCGCCGTTGCTGGCCACCCACGGGTACACCGCGACGGGGCGGTTCGGCAGCTTGTGGAGCAGCGCCACCAGCCGGTCGACCACCGTCGGGCCGAACGCCGGCGCGCCGACGGGCTGCTTCTGCAGCAGTGCGACCACCCGCAGCACCAGCCCCCTGAGGGTGCGCAGCCAGTCGGGGTCGCGGAGCAGCGGGCTGCGGGCGTAGTCCAGCGCGCCGGAGCCGGCCGAGGAGTCGAGCCGCTGGAAGCCGCCGGGCAGCTGCTGGAGGGATCCCAGGTCGGAGCGGTGCAGGCCGTCCACCAGCCGGTAGGAGACGCCGACGCTGCCGGGAGCGTCGACGTCGAGGGCGGCCTCGAAGGCGCCGGTGGGCGTCGCCAGGGTCAGATGGCCGTGGTACCACTGGCCGAAGTCGTGCGAGGGGTCGCGGGAGAAGTCCTGGAAGGTGCCGACGGCCACGCCGTACAGGGGAAGGGGCATGGCCCAGGTTCGCACGGCGCGGGCGCGTGCGCGCCCAGGCGCGGCCGGGCGCGCGGGTGACCCTGCCTTCGGGGACCGCGCTGCCCGGGCACCCCCGAGTGCGGGGGCGCCGGGGCAGCGCGGACGGGCTCAGTAGGTGAGCAGGCCCGGGTCGGAGAGGCCGGGGGCGCCGGTCTCGACGTGGCCGGCGAGGCGGCGGACGAAGTCGGCCGTCACGGAGGAGGTGACGGTGACGTCGTACCAGTTGCGGCAGCCGCGCAGGTCCACGGTGTACCCGACGGTCGCGCCGCGGCGGACGGTGACGGTCTGCGGGGAGCCGCCGTAGGCGTTGGCGACGGTGAGGACGGCGTCGGCGCCGGCGGGGTTGGTGAAGGTGAGGTCGAGGTTGCCGGTGGTCGGGTTGTGGCGCGCGGCGACCTCGGGCCCGGCGGTCTTGCCGGGGTTGCGGAAGCGGCGCAGGAAGCCGTTGGGGCCGTGCACGGTGAGGTCGGTGACGCCCTTGGAGTAGCTGGTGTTCCAGGCGTCGGAGATGTTCTTGCCCGCCTCGGCGGTGTAGGTCCACGGGCCGTCGGTGCGGTTGGGCGAGGTGACCAGGAACTGCGCGCCCGCCGCCGCCCCGCCGCTGAAGGTCAGGCGGTACTTGCCGGTCGAGATGTCGGCCGAACCGTCCACGTACGGCGCGTACTTGAGCGGACGGGTGGGCTTGGTGCCGGCCTCCTGCTTCGGCATGGTGCCGACGGCGGGCGGGGCGGGCACGTAGTCCGGGTGCCGGTTGGCGTCCTGCGGGCGGTAGCCGGTGGTGGACGGCAGGGCCGCCGGCGCCGGGTTGGCGGCGGTGAAGTCGAAGGCGGTGGTCAGGTCGCCGCAGATCGCGCGCCGCCAGGGCGAGATGTTGGGCTCCAGCACGCCGAACCGGCGCTCCATGAAGCGGATGATCGAGGTGTGGTCGAAGGTCTCCGAACAGGTGTAGCCGCCGGTGCTCCAGGGCGAGACGACCAGCATCGGCACCCGCTGGCCCAGGCCGTAGGCGCCGGCGCCGTAGCCGACGCTGCCGCCGTAGTAGTCCGCGCCGGTGGCGACGGTCGACAGGCCCTGCGAGGCGGAGGAGGGCGGGAACGGCGGCACCACGTGGTCGAAGAAGCCGTCGTTCTCGTCGTAGGTGATGAACAGCGCCGTCCGGGCCCACACGTCGGGGTTGGAGGTGAGCGCGTCCAGGACCTGCGAGATGTACCAGGCGCCGTAGTTGGCGGGCCAGTTGGGGTGCTCGGTGAAGGCCTCGGGGGCGGCGATCCAGGAGATCTTCGGGAGTGTGCCGGCCTGCACGTCGCGCCGCAGCAGGTCGAACAGGCCGTCGCCCGCCTTGGCGTTGGTGCCGGTGCGGGCCTTGTCGTACAGCGGGCTGCCCGGCTTGGCGTTGCGGTAGTTGTTGAAGTACAGCAGCGAGTTGTCGCCGTAGTTGCCGCGGTAGGGGTCGTTGATCCAGCCCCAGGAGCCGGCCGCGTCCAGGCCGTCGCCGATGTCCTGGTAGATCTTCCAGGAGATGCCGGCCTGCTCCAGCCGCTCGGGGTAGGTGGTCCAGCCGTACCCGGCCTCCTGGTTGCCGAGCACCGGGCCGCCGCCGGTGCCGTCGTTGCCGGTGTGGCCCGTCCACATGTAGTAGCGGTTCGGGTCGGTGGAGCCGATGAACGAGCAGTGGTAGGCGTCGCAGAGGGTGAACGCGTCGGCGAGCGCGTAGTGGAACGGGATGTCCTGGCGGGTCAGATAGGCCATCGTGGTGGCCGTCTTGGCCGGCACCCACTGGTCGTACTTGGCGTTGTTGAACGCCTTGTGGCCGCCGGCCCAGTCGTGGTTGAGGTCCTGGATGAACTGCATGCCCAGGTTGTTCACCTGCGGGCGGAACGGGAGGATCTCCTTGCGGGCGGAGTTCGTCTGGTACCAGACCGGCTTTCCGCTCGGAAGGGTGACCGGGCGTGGGTCGCCGAAGCCGCGCACGCCCTTCATCGCGCCGAAGTAGTGGTCGAACGAACGGTTCTCCTGCATCAGCACGACGATGTGCTCGACGTCCTGGAGAGTCCCGGTGGCGCCGGCCGGGGCGATCGCGGCGGCACGCGCGATGCTCTCCGACAGCGCCGAGAACGCGGCGGTGGCGCCCGCCAGTTGGAGGAAACGGCGCCGGTTCAGCTCAGCCATGGGTGGGAGACCTCTGCCTGTCATGGGGGGTGGAGGAACGGTGCCTGAAGAGGACAGCGGGTACGGGGTACGTCCGGGCCGACCGCCGGTGTCCGGTTGCTGTACGTCAGAAGAACGCCTCGACTTGTATGGACATCCTGTGGCGCCCTCGGGGGAGTGCGGCAGGGGCCGTGCGTCGGTTGTGACGGGCGTCACGCCGCGAGCGGGCGGCGCCGGGGGTAGCTCCAGGGGCGGCCGGGGGTGCGCGGCGGGCCTGCGGACCTGGGCTTCTGTGAGAGGGTCGGCCCATGGAAAAGCGCGTTTTGGGACGAACCGGCCGATCTGTCTCTGTCGTGGGGCTCGGCACCTGGCAGCTCGGCGCCGACTGGGGCGACGTCCGGGAGGAGGACGCCCTGGCGGTGCTGGACGCCTCGGTCGAGGCCGGGGTCACCCTCTTCGACACCGCCGACGTCTACGGCGACGGCCGCAGCGAGCAGTTGATCGGCCGCTACCTGAAGGGCCGTCCGGACGCGGAGGTGTTCGTCGCCACCAAGTTCGGCCGCCGGGCCGAGCAGCGGCCGGAACACTACAATCTCGCCAACTTTCGTGCGTGGTCGGACCGTTCGCGGAGCAATCTGGGCGTCGACCGGCTCGACCTGGTGCAGCTGCACTGCCCGCCGACACCCGTGTACTCCAGTGACGAGGTGTACGACGCGCTCGACACCCTGGTCGCGGAGCAGCGCATCGCCGCGTACGGGGTCAGTGTGGAGACCTGCGCCGAGGCGCTGACCGCGATCGCCCGCCCGGGGGTGGCCAGTGTGCAGATCATCCTCAACGCGTTCCGGCTGAAGCCGCTGGAGCAGGTGCTGCCGGCGGCCGCCGCGGCCGGGGTCGGCATCCTGGCCCGGGTGCCGCTGGCCTCCGGCCTCCTGTCGGGCCGGTACACCGCGCAGACCCGGTTCGCCGCGGACGACCACCGGACCTACAACCGCCACGGCGAGGCCTTCGACCAGGGCGAGACCTTCTCCGGCGTCGACTTCGCGACCGGCGTCGAGGCGGCGGTCGCGTTCGCCGGGCTCGCCCCCGCCGGTGCGACGGCGGCGCAGACGGCGCTGCGCTGGGTCGTCCAGCAGCCGGGCGTCACCGCCGTCATCCCCGGTGCCCGCAATCCCGAGCAGGCGGTCGCCAACGCGGCCGCCGCCGGACTCCCGCCACTGCCGGACAGCACGCTGGCCGCCGTCCGCGAGCTCTACGACGCGCGGATCCGTCCGCTGGTGCACGACCGCTGGTAGGTGCGTGACCGTTGGCTGCGGCTGCGGCTGCGGCTGCGGCTGCGGCTGCGGCTGCGGCTGCGGCTGCGGCGGACGGCCGGGTGGCCGTCCGCCGCGTCTTTCGATGCCCGGATGCTGTCGGTTTTTGGCGTCCGATTTCCGGGTGCTGTCACCCTTGAGGCTTAAATCAGTCGTTTGTCTGGAGTTAACCTGTCATTTAGTAATTAGACTGATTTGCATGCTGTCTGATCATCGCGCACTCCTGGGCTCCGTCACCGCCACGCTGCGCGCGGCGGGGCTCCCGCTGGCCGACGCGATGCTCGGAACCGGTGGTGCCACGGTCTCCGACGGGGTCCACGGCGTGATCGTCTCCTGGCAGGCCGCGACCCGGGGTGCGGCGTCCGACCCGTCCGGCGCGGACGGGTCCGACGGTGCCCGCCCGCAGGGTGGTGCCGCTGTCCGCTCGCGGCACTTCCAGGCCACCCTCCGCGTCGCCGCACTGCTGGCCGAGGTCGGCTTCCACAGTGAGCACCTCGGCGACCGCGTTCTGGTCAGCGGCCGCAGCGCGGGCTGACCTGCCGTTCCGGGGGCACTCCCTCTGTGCCCCGAGCGTCGCGCTCCGGCTGTTGTGATCTGGACGTTTGCGATCCGGACCGGCGGTCCGTATCTTCCTGGAATGAAACGGACCGCTGGTCCGGATCATCTCGGAGGGAGACGTCTGTGACACCCATGCCCGAAAACGCCGGCCTCGCCGCCCGGGGCGCCCGATGACCGCCGCCGCGACCGTCGCCACCCTGGTCGTCGGCGCCACCGGGACCACCGGCAGCCGGACCGTCGCCCGACTGGTCGCGGCCGGTCGCCCCGTCAGGGCCGCCTCCCGCGCTGCCACCCCGCTCCCCGGCGCGGAACCGGTGCGCTTCGACTGGTACGACCGCGCCACCTTCGCCGAGGCCCTGGTCGGCTGCGACCGCGTCTACCTCGTACCCCCGGTGGGGGAGCCGGACCCGGCGCCGGTCATGCTGCCGTTCCTCCGCCTGGCCCGGGCGGCGGGCCTGCGCCGCGCCGTCCTGCTGAGCTCCTCGGCCGTGCCCAGCGGCGGCCCGGCGGTGGGCGCGGTGCACGAGGCGCTGCCCGGCCTCTTCGCCGAGTGGGCCGTGCTGCGCCCGTCCTGGTTCATGCAGAACTTCACCGGCGCGCACCCGCACGCCGAGGGCATCCGCGGCGAGGGGGTCGTCAGGACCGCGACCGGTGGCGGGCGGGTCGGCTTCGTGGACGCCGAGGACATCGCCGCCGTGGCCGTGCACGCCCTCACCGACGAGCCGGCGCCGAACCGCGAACTGGTGCTGACCGGCCCGGAGGCCCTCGGCTACGACGACATCGCCCGGATCGCCGGGGAGGTTCTGGGTCGTCCCGTCGTGCACCGGCGCCTGACGCCGGAGGAGCTGGCCGCCGTGCTGGCCGAGCAGATGCCCGCCCGGTTCGCCGCGCTGCTGGCGGACCTGGACCGAGCCATCGCCGAGGGTGCCGAGGACCGCACCACCGACACCGTCCTGCGGGTCACCGGCCGTCCGGCGAACGGCTTCCGGCAGGTCGCTGAAAGAGAATTGACGTAGCGTCAAGTACGGCTGGTCGCGGCTTGCACCTCGGCCACCCTGCGGGGGGAATCCGCATTTCGTCGTACGACATGTCGCGGGACGCCCGGAGAGGATGGGGTACGGCGCGTTCGCGCCCGACCGGCCGGCGCCGGGCAGTCGCTCCGCCGGCCGTGGTCCTCTCCGCAGGTGCATCGCACCTCCTTTCCAGGCAGGTACTCCGATGAATCTTCGTGTGAATCCCCGTGCCCTGACCGGCAGGCTCCTGCTCGCGGGCCTCGCCGCCACCCTCGGTGGCGTCCTGGTCGCCCTACCCGCCCACGCCGCCGCCCCCGCCGCCGTCGCTCCCGGCGCCGCCACGTCCGGGGCGGTGGCGCCCAGGGCTTCCCTGACCTCGCACGCGCCCGTGCTCGTGGCGCTCTCCAGCGGGATGGACAGCGTCTTCTCCTGGGACGGCGCATCCTGGGCGAAGATCGGCGGCCCGGCCGGCATCGTCGTCAGCGGTGGTGGGGTCGTGGCCGTCGTGCGCCCCGAAACCGGGGACGTCTACCGCTGGACCGGCGGGACGACCTGGCTCCGGATCGGTGGCCCGGTCCGGCAGTTGGCCATCGACGACACCGGCACGATCTACGCGATCAGCGCCGACGGCCAGTCGGTGCTGCAGTGGCTGTTCGGCACGAGTTGGGGGAAGATCGGCGGCCCGGCCGAGACCATCGTGGCGGGCGGGGCCAGTACGCTGATCGCCACCGACCCCGTCACCGGCGACGTCAGCCGCCGGGGCATGAACGGGTGGTACCGGATCGGTGGCCCCGGACGGGAGTTCGCCGTCGACAGTGAGGGCTGGGTCTACGGGATCAGCCCCGACGACTGGGGCGTGTTCAAGTGGAGCGGCGCCGGCACCGACTGGATCAGGGTCGGCTACCGGGCCACCTCGCTCACGGCCGGAGCGATGGGCACCGTGGTCATCACCAACGCCGACACCGGGAGCGCCCTGCGCTACAGCGGTTCCGGCACCGACTGGTACTACCTCGGCGGCTATGCGATCGAGTTCGTCGTGGACGGGCTCGGGCGGATCTACTCGCTCGGCGCGAGCAGCGACCGCCGCATCTCCCGCTCGCTGGGCGGCGGGGCCTGGGAGCAGATCGGCGGTCCGGCGAGCTGGCTCGCCGCCTCCTGAGCCCTGTGGGTCCGTGAGTCCGTGAGTCCGTGGGCCCGTGCGTCCGTGAGTCCTTGAGTCCGTGTACGAGTGACGGGTGAAGTCCGGGGCCCGGTCCTCCCTTCGGGGGCGGCCGGGCCCCGTGCTGTTCCGGGCGGGTCGCCGGAGCGCGGGGCCGGGGAGTTGTGCGCACACCCTTGACGGTGAAAGTAATGTTCCTTAACTTAATGCCCGCGCCGCCTCCTCCCTCCGCTCCGTCCCCCACCTCATGGAGCCCCCAGTGTCCGCAGGCTTCACCCGAAGAATCGGCCTCTTCCAGGCCACCACGATCAACATGAGCCAGATGTGCGGGATCGGCCCGTTCGTCACCATCCCGCTGATGGTCGGTGCTTTCGGCGGCCCGCAGGCCGTCGTCGGCTGGATCGCGGGCGCACTGCTCGCGCTCGCCGACGGCCTGGTATGGGCCGAACTCGGCGCCTCGCTCCCGGGCGCCGGCGGCACCTACGTCTACCTGCGCGAGGCCTTCCAGTACCGCAGCGGGCGGCTGATGCCGTTCCTGTTCGTGTGGACGGCGATGCTGTTCATCCCACTGATCATGTCGACCGGCGTCCAGGGCCTGGTGCAGTACCTCTCCTACCTGTGGCCCGGCATGACGACCGGGCAGGGCGACATCGTCGGCGTCGCGGTGCTCGCCCTGGTGGTGCTGCTGCTGTGGCGCAAGGTCGAGAACATCGGCCGGGCCACCGTCGTGCTCTGGGGCGTGATGATCGTCTCGGTCGGCGCGGTGATCCTCGCCTCCTTCACCGACTTCCATCCGTCGATGGCCTTCACCTGGCCCGCCCACGCGATCGAGCTGACCCACGGCCAGTTCTGGATCGGCTTCGCCGCCGGTCTGACCATCGGGATCTACGACTACCTCGGCTACAACACGGCCTCCTACCTCGGGGCCGAGATCAAGAACCCGGGCCGGGTCATGCCGCGCGCCATCATCCTCTCGATCGTCGCCATCATGGGCATCTACCTGCTGATGCAGATCGGCGTCCTCGGTGTGATCCACTGGCAGGACATGCTCGACCCCGACAGCGTCGCCTCCAGGTCGGTCGCCTCCGCGGTCCTGGAGCAGACCTGGGGCAAGGGCGCCGCCGACACGGTGACCGTGCTCATCCTGATCACCGCCTTCGCCTCCGTCTGCGCCGGACTGCTCGGCGGCTCCCGCGTCCCCTACGACGCGGCCCGCGACGGGATGTTCTTCCGCGCCTTCGGCCGGCTCCACCCCGAGCACGGGTTCCCGGTCGTGGGACTGCTCTCCATGGGCGCGATCACCGCCGGCGGTTTCCTGTTCGCCCGGCACATCGGCAACGTCGCCGCACACCCGCCGCTGACCGTCCTGATCACGCTGCTCACCAGCGTCATGGTGATCGTGCAGGCGCTGGCCCAGATCGCCGCCGTGATCGTGCTGCGCAAACGGCAGCCCGGCCTGGCCCGCCCGTACCGGATGCTGCTGTACCCGCTGCCAGCCGTCGTCGCCGCGATCGGCTGGACGGTCATCTACGGCTACGCGGACAAGGCCAACCCCGGTGTCCACCCCGTCGAATGGTCGCTGGCCTGGGTCGCCCTCGGCTGCGTCGCCTTCCTGGTCTGGTCCAAGGCCGAGGGTGCCTGGCCGTTCGGCCCCAAGGAGATCCGCGAGGAGTTCCTGGCGGCGCAGGTCGACGACGCGGAGGCCGCGCGGGTCGGTTAGGGCGCGATCCGAAGGAGACCCGCCCCGACCGCTCCGACCGTTCGTCCCCGACCGCCGGGCGGCGGGCGGGAGGCGCCCGCACCGCCGCCCGCCCGTCGTCCGGCCACCCACCCGGCCACCACCCGGCCACGACCCGAGGACGCCCTCTTGAGCACCGATCCCGCCGTCCGCCCGGAGCACGAGGCCGTCCCGCACGACCACCCGCGTCGGCGTTCCCGCCCCGACGGCGCCGTCATCGCTATCGACTTCGGCGGCACCAAGACCGAGGTCGCGCTCGCCGACTCCGCCGGTACCCCGTTGCGGCGGATCCGCTTCGCCACCCGGCCCGAGCAGGGGCCCGACCAGGTCCTCGCCCGCGCCGGTGCGGCGGCCCGCGAACTCACCGAGCACGCCCGGTCCGTGCACGGCCTGCCGGTGGTCGCGCACGCCGCGGTCAGCCCGGGCGTCATCCGGCCGGACCGGATCCTGCTCACCCCGAACCTGCCCGGCTGGGAGCGCCTCGCCCTCGCCGACCGGCTGGCGCTCGAACTCGGCGTGCCCAGCGTCGCGGTGGCCAACGACGTCCGTGCCGGAGCCCTCGCGGAACTCCGCCGGGGCGCCCTGCGCGGCGCCGACCCCGGCGTCTACCTCAGCCTCGGCACCGGCGTCGCCGCCGCGCTCACCGTCGGCGGCCGGGTGCTCGACGGCGCGCACCGGGCGGCCGGCGAGATCGGCTACCTGGACCCCGGTGGGCCGTCCGGAGTACCCGGCCGACCCGCCGCCTTCGCCGACGGGCACGCGCCGCTGGAGGAACTGGTCGGCGGCAAGGCCCTGGGCGAGCGCAGCGCCGCCGAACTGGGCCAGGAACTCACCGCCGACCGCCTGTTCACCAGCCCCGACCCGGTCGCCCGGCGGATCGCCCGCGAGGCGCTCGACACCCTCGCGACGGCCGTCGCCAACATCGCGGTGCTGCTGGACCCGGAGCGGATCGTGGTCGGCGGCGGCATGATGGCCGCCGGAGCGGTGATCCTGCCGGCCCTCACCGAGCGCCTGGACCGCGCCGTGCCCTTCCCGCCGACCGTCCTCCCGGCGCGTTTCACCGCCGACGCCTCCCTGCACGGGGCGATCACGCTGGCCATGGAGCACCGCTGCGTCCCGGCGGATTGCTGAGGCCGGCGCGGGCGGGGCGGGCGCGCCGGGGTCGGCCGGACTCCGTGCCGCCGGTCAGTGGCCGCCGGTCCCGGTCCGGTCCGGTGGGCAGCGGAAGAAGAGTTCGGGATCCCCCTCGTCCAACCCGTGCAGCAACCCGACCGCGTGCCACTCCTCGCGCTGGAGCAGCCGCTGCATCGGCAGGTTCGAGACGTTCGTCGAGGTGAACAGCTTCGGCGCGGTGCAGGCCGCCCCGGCGGCTCCGAGCAGGAGCGATCCGACACCGCGTCGACGGGCGCCGCTCGCGACCATCAGCATGGTCACGAAGCCCTGCTCGAAGAAGGTGTACTCCAGCACGCCGTACCCCAGCGGCCCCGACGAGTCCTCCGCCACCAGGACCAGCCCGTCCTCGCACCAGCGCCGGACGGCCGCGCGCCGGTCCGGGTCACCCGCCGCCGCGACCGTGTCGATGCCCGCGATCGCGGTCCAGTCCGAAGGCGCGGCGGTGCGCACCAGGATCCCGCCGGGGTTCTGGATCTCCATGGGACGCATCCTGGCAGTACCCGGCGGCGGCGGTCAGGACGGCCCCGGGGCGGGAGCGTCGGCGGGTTCGGTCGCGTAGCGGCGCATCAGCCGCAGCTGCGCCTCGGGCGTCACGGCCTCGCTGCCGGCGTGGAGGTCGCGCAACTCCTGGAAGTACCGGACGTACGGGTCCGGGGTGAAGGTGCTGAGCATCACGGCCGGTTCGTCGCGGACGTTGGCGAAGGTGTGCGGAGCCCCGGGCGGGACGACGACCAGGGTGCCCGCGACCGCTTCGTGCTGCTCGTCGCCGACGGTGAACCGCACCGAGCCGGAGACGATGTAGAAGCCCTCGTCGTGCCCGGCGTGGCGGTGCTGCGGCGGGCCCGGTGTGTGCGGGGCGATGACGGACTCGGCGATGCCCAGGCGGTGTCCGGTGGTGCCGCCGTCCTCCAGGATCCGCATCCGGGTGGTGCCGAGCAGGACGGTCTCGCCCTCGCCCGGGCCGACCACCGACACGGTCGGCGCGGCGGGGTCGGGGGCGGCGGCAGGTGCGGCGGTGGCGGCGGGTGCGGCGGGGTCGGTGGTGGGTGTGTCGGCGTTCGGTGTTTCGGTCATGCCCCGATTCCACCGCCGGGGCGGGTCGTCCGTCCAAGACCCGTTCTGTGGCGGCCGATACCGCGCGGGTATCGTTGCGGGTATGGAGCTGCGGACGCTGCGCTATTTCGTCGCGGTCGGCGAGGAACTCCACTTCGGACGCGCCGCCGCCAGGCTGCACATGAGCCAGCCGCCGCTGAGCCGTGCGATCCGGCAGTTGGAGAGCGAGCTCGGAGCCGTGCTGCTGAACCGCTCGGCCACCGGGACCACGCTCACCCCGGCCGGGGAGACCCTGCTGACGGAAGCGCGGGACCTGCTGGACCGGGCCGAACGGGCCCGGGCCCGGGTCACCGCGGCCGCCGGCCCGGCGTCGCTGACCGTCGGCATCCTGGCCGACAGCTCCGACCTGGGGGTGAACCGGTTGGCCGCCGCCTACCGGCGGCGCTTCCCCGAGGTGGAGGTCCGGGTCCGCGAGACCGATCTGACCGATCCGACCTGCGGGCTGCGCGCCGGGCTGGTCGATGTCGCGCTGACCCGCGGCCCGTTCGAGGAGACCGGCCTCGCGGTGCGCGAACTGCGGGCCGACCCGGTGGGAGCGGTGCTGCGCGCCGACGATCCGCTGGCGGGCCGTGCGCGGCTGCGGCTGGCCGACCTGGCCGAGCGGCGGTGGTTCCAGTTCCCGGAGGGCACCGATCCGCTCTGGCAGGCGTACTGGAACGGCGGTGAGCGCCGGCAGGGTCCGGTCGTCCGCGCCGTCCAGGAATGCCGGCACGCGGTGCTCTGGAACGGCACGGTCGGGATGGCCCCGCTCGGGCACGAGCCGCCCGCCGGGCTGGCCGTCGTGCCGGTCGCCGACATGCCGCCGAGCCGGGTGGTGGCGGCCTGGAACGCGGGGGACCCGAATCCGCTGGTGCGCTCCTTCGTGCGCACCGCCGCTGCTGTGTACGCGGTCTGACGGTTCGTCGTCGGGGTTGCGGGTTTCGGTGACAGCTCGTCGCCAGGTCGGATGTTGATTCCTGGATTGTTGAACTCTGTTGTACAGCAGCGATGATGACGGATCGTCATGCTCCTGGTGCGGAACGTTCCGGGCCGAACGGAGTGGCGGTAAAGGGCTTCCAAAGAAGATGTGACATGTGCCATGGTACTGATCACCACTCCCCACCGGTCGCGACGGAGCCCCATCAAGGCGCCGTCGCCCTTTGGTCCTCACCTCCACCGGTCACGTCCCCAACGCGACCGACTCAAGGCCCGGAGGCCCCCACGTGAGAACCGCACGTCTGTCGCACCTTCGGCAGTTGGCAAGACTTTTGACGCTAGCGCTCTCCCTGGTCCTGACGATCGGTCTGTTCGCCCCACTCGGGCAGGCCGCACCCGTCGCCGCGTCCCCCCTGGCCGTACCGCCGGCCGTCCGGGAGGCCGCAGGAGCCCACCCGGCTCCGTCCGGCGAGCTCCCGCCGCCCGGTGTGGAGAAGGTCCGGAGGTCCGACGACCCCGCCGCGGTACCCGCCGAGCACAACGGGGACCTCGCGTCGACCGACAGCAAGCCCCGCAACGACTTCGCCCCCTGGCTGGCCGAGCAGTCGGCGGCCAAGTCGTCCGGCCCGGGCGCGGCAGCCGGTGACGGCTCGGCCGAGGCCGAGGCGTGCAACCCGACCGACTTCGGGCGGACGGGCACCGAGCTGGTCAGGCTCATCAAGTCCGTGAGCATGAGGTGCATCGACACCCTGTTCAGGATCGACCCCCGCTACGGGGCCGCCGTCTTCGGCGAGTCCCAGATGCTGACGGTGGCCGCTGCCGCCCGCGAGGCCGCCGTCGCCTACCAGGGCAACAACAGCGGCTCCGTCCAGCAGTTGATGTACTACATCCAGGCCGGCTACGCCGTGCAGTGGGACAACCGCCTCGCGGTCGGCGAGTACAGCGAAAAGGTCCCGGAGGCGATCTTCCCGGCTGTGGAGGCGTTCTTCGCCAACTCGCACGGGCTGGACACCACCGCCGAGAACGCCGGCCCGCTGGCGAACGCGGCCGTGCTCGCCGACGTCACGCGCGAGCCGGTCAAGTACCTGCCGTACGCCAAGCGCCTGCTCACCGCCTACACCAGCAGCGCGTGGGACAAGAACGACCTGATGTGGGGGCTCAACCCGGCCTTCCTGGTGCTCTACCGGGGCATCCAGAGCCAGGACCCGAAGTTCCACGATGAGCTCCAGAAGGACCCGGCCCTGATCGACCTGGTGGCGGCCTTCGCCAACCGGGCCCTCGTCCACGCCGGCGGCGCCTACGACACCGTGCTCACCAACTCGATCAAGGAACTGAGCCGGTTCATGTACTACCCCGAGTTCATCCCTCGGGTGGAGCCGTACCTCAAGGCGCTCACCGCGGGCTTCTCGGTCACCGGCCCCACCCGGAACCAGCGTGCGGCCGCCGCGGTCGGCGTTCGCGCCTACGACCAGGCGCACTGCGCCTCCTACGGCACCTGCCAGGACGCGGAGCTCTTCCAGGACGCCCACCTGACCGGCATCAAGCAGTGCAGCCCGAGCATCCGCATCCTCGCCGAGTCCATGACCCCGGACCAGCTGGACAGCACCTGCACCGTTCTCAACGGCCAGGACGCGTTCTTCCACGCTGTGGCACGGGACAACGGCCCGGTCGCGGACGACCTCAACAGCACCATCGACGTCGTCGTCTTCGATAAGTACGAAGAGTACGACCTGCTCTCCCCGGTCATGTTCGGCAACAACACCAGCAACGGCGGCATGTACCTGGAGGGCGACCCGGCCAAGGCCGGCAACAAGGCGCGGTTCGTCGCCTACGAGAAGACCTGGGGTGAACCGGGCTTCTCGATCTGGAACCTCAACCACGAGTACACCCACTACCTGGATGCCCGCTTCAACATGTACGGCGACTTCCTGGCGGCCGACCGCACCCCCGTCGCGTGGTGGACCGAGGGCCTCGCCGAGGTCGTCGCCGACTCCTACCTCAAGGTCGTGAACACCAAGGCCATCGAGGCGGCCGCCAAGCACACCTACCGCCTGAGCGAGCTCTTCGACAGCCACTACCAGAACGAGGACCGCACCTACCGCTGGGGCTACCTGGCCGTCCGCTACATGCTGGAGCGCCACCGGCCCGACGTGGACACCCTGCTCGGCCTGTACCGCAAGGGCGACTGGGCCGGCTCCCGGACCCTCCTCAAGTCGACCGTCGGCACCCGGTACGACGCCGACTTCGACAGCTGGCTGAACTCCTGTGCGGCCGGCGAGTGCAAGAACACCCCGAGCTTCCCCAGGGTGACCGAGTGCGCGGGCGGCGACCTCCGCAAGCTCGACCGCAACTGCGGCCGGAGCAACCTGTCGGCCGTCACCGGCAACTACGCGCACTTCTACCTGTGGGTGCCGGCGGGCACCCGCCAGATCCGGGTCACCAGCAGCGGCGGCACCGGCAACGGCGAGCTCTACTACAACCCGTACGGCTGGGCGTACACCGACTCGTACGTCACCCGCTCCGCGGGCCCGGACAACTCCGAGTCCCTGACCGTCACCGACCCCCCGGCCGGCTACGTCTTCTTCAGCCTGTACGCCCAGCAGGGCTTCAGTGGGGTGAGCGTCACCAGCGAGTTCTGATCCCCTCCCGGCCGGGGCGCCCCGTGCGCCCCGGCCGAGCACCCAGGACCGCCCCGGCAGCCGGCCGGGGCGGTCCCGTCCGGTTCGGTGCTCAGCCGTCGATCCGGTGCTCCCGCCAGAACGGGGCGAGGTCGACCGGGGACACCGCCCGGGCGGCGGCCTTGAACGCGGCGGTGGTCGAGACGCCGAACCAGTGGGCCCGGGCGTAGTCGCGCAGCAGGGCGGCCATCGTCTCCTCGCCCAGCAGCCGGCCCAGCTCGTGCAGGGCGCAGGAGCCGTGGTCGTAGACGACCGCCTCGTACCGGCCGGGGTGCGCGTCCCAGTGGCTCATGGGCGAGGTCAGCCGCTCGTCCTCGGACTCCCAACGCGGTGCGGCCGCGCAGTCCTTGTCGGCCCCGCCGAGCACGAGGTCGGTGGCGTACTCGCTGAACGACTCGTCCAGCCAGGGCGCGCGGTACTGGTCGTCGCCGACGATGCCGTACCACCACTGGTGCGCCAACTCGTGGACCAGCGCCGAGGGTTTGACCCGGTCGAGGACGAAGCCCGGGTACTCCATGCCGCTGAACCAGAAGGCGTTGTCGAGGACGACGGCCAGCTCCCCGTACGGGTAGGCGCCGAAGCGGGCGGAGTGCGCGTCGATCGCCGTGCGCGCGAGCTCCAGCATCCGGCTCGCCTCCTCGGCGGTGATGTCGGGGGTCGCGAACACGCCGATCCGCACGCCGTCCGCCGACCGGCCGGTGAGCCGGGTGAACGGACCGGCGGCCCAGGCGAAGTCGCGGACCCGACGGGCGGTGACGGCGGTGACGGTCCGGCCCGGCTCGCCGGGCGTGTCCACGGCGCTGCCGGTGGCGGGGACCAGCAGGCCGGAGGGGTGGTCCAGGGTGACGGAGTAGTCGGCCGCGACGGAGTAGAAGGACTCGCCGTTGCGGGTGTACGGATCGAGGTGCCAGCCGTCGCCGTCCAGGACGGCGAGCGTGGGCAGGGCGTTGCCGAGGATGGTGTACGCGCCGTCGCGCCCGAAGCGGTCGAGGCCCTCGGGGACGTCGACGGAGAGCTCGAAGTCGAGGCTGCCGGACTCGCCCTGACGCAGCGGGCGGGGCAGCGGCACCTCGAGCGTGGTGCAGTCCGCCGTGGCCGTGCCGGTGATGCCCGTCAGCCGGACGGCGGGCGCCGCGCACCCGCCGCGGGCGTTCCCCCAGAGCCGCAGGTACACGGCGGACAGCGGCTCGGGCGCGACCTGGGTGAAGTCGACCCGCTGGCGCCCCCGCCAGGCGGCACCCGTCGCATCGCTGCGCAGCGTCAGGGTGTGGGTGACGACCGCCGGGGTCCGCAGGTCGTCGCCGGGCGGGCGGGACCCGGCGGGGCGGTGACCGGGCGGGGCGGCGGCCACCAGCGACAGGAGCACGGCGAGCACGGCGAGGACCGCTGGGACCGCGAGGACCGCTGGGACGGCGTTCAGGGCGGGCGGGCCGTGGCGGCGTCGCATCGGTCGTCGTGGCTCCTGTCGGCGGCGGCTGGTGTGAGGTGGGCGGGTCGGCCGGGCGGGTGCGTCAGGTCAGGCGGGTCGGGCGGCGCCGCGGTGGCGGGCCAGGACCCGCTGGACGGCGCGGTCGACGGCGGGCAGCGAGGCGGCGAGGTCGGTGTAGACCACCTCCTCCACCTCCGCCACCGTGTGCAGCCCCTGGACCAGGAAGGTGTACTCCCGGCCGCGTTCGAGCAGCAGCACGATGGGCTTGCCGAAGGCGCTGGCCCAGCCGATCTCGATGTGGGTGCCCGGGGAGGCCGGGGAGCCCGGCAGGGCGACGAAGAGCTCCGCCTTGCGGATCTCCTCCTGGTCGAGCGCGGTGCACTGCTCGGGGCGCATCAGCTCGGCGCCCCAGGCCTCCCGGCGGTGGGCGTTGTGGACGGCGACACCCTGCGCCTCGAAGTGCTTGATCAGCAGATCGAAGGGCTCCCGGGCTCCCGGCGGCATCTCGCCGGTCTCCGGGTCGAGCAGCTGGATGAACGGCCCGGCCAGGAAGAGGGTCCGGGGCAGCTCGGCGAGGTGGGCGGTGAGGTCGGTGGTCATGGCGCTCAGTCCTTGAGGAAGCACTGGATGTAGGCGTCACCGCTGGTGCCGTGGGTGTACTCGGTGGTGTCGTACGCGGTGTAGGGGTGGCGCTCGACCCGGATCGAGCGGAAGTGCGGGGTGTACTGCCAGCGCAGCTCGGGCTTGGTGCTGAAGAAGGGGATGAACACCCCGCCCGGGCGCAGCACCCGGACCACCTCGGGCATGGTGCGGGCCCACAGCTCGGCGTCGGTCCACACCTCCATGTCCAGGGCCGGGTCGAAGAACATCCCGTCGATGCTCTCCGAGGGCAGCTCGAAGATCCGCCGGAAGAAGTTCCCGCGCTCGACGGTGAGGTTCTCGGGTACTTGGGGGTGCTCGGCGCGGAAGAGGTCCTCGACCTCGTCGAAGAGTTCCAGCACGGTGTGGCGGCGGGTGGCCGGGTTCTGCGCGATCCGCAGGGCGGAGAGGCCGAGGCCGAGCCCGACCTCGTAGAAGTCCTGGCCGTACTCGCAGAGCAGGTCGGCGCTCGCCCACATGAGGTCGCGCTCCCAGGCCTGCATGGCCTGCTCTCCGCCGATGCTGAGGGTGACCTCGCCGTTCTGCTCGATGAGCTGGATGTCGGGCTTGGCACCGGGCTCGGTGCTGGTGGGGGTGCTGGTCATGGCAGTGGGTGTCCTCGGGGTGTGCGGTCGGGGTGGCGGGTCAGCCGGGCAGGACGCCGAAGTGGCGCCGGGCCGTCGAGACGGCGAGGTCCTGGACGGCGAACACGGTGAAGTAGTACGCCTGCGGGGCGGTGGCCGGGTCGAAGCGGACCCGGAACGCGACGTCCGTCGGCCGGCCGCCGACGGCGCGGACCTTGGCGTGCTCGGGCTCGACCGTCACGTCCGCGCGCAGGTAGGTGGGGACGAACAGGCCGAGCCGGACGGGGCCGGTGCGGGCTGCGGTGAGTTCGGCGCGCACCTCCAGGACGCCGCCCTGCCGGACCTCGTCGGCGCTGTGGGCGAGCAGCGAGGGTGCCTGCGGCAGCCGGAAGGTGACGTCCCCGCAGCGCATGCAGACGGCGCAGACGGTGTCGAGGATCTGCGGGAGCAGGCCGCGCCGGGTGAACTCCTGGGCCGGGCGCCCGCAGTGGCAGGTCACCTCGCGCACCTCGGGGTCCAGCGAACTGCGGTCGCCGAAGTGCGCCGGGTAGTTCATCAGCTCGTCCTCGGGGTCCGCCGCGACCTGCCCGGCCAGCACATGGTCGAGGGACTGCAGGTCGGCGGTGAGCGAGGCCTGGATCTCGGCGGCGGACTGGTCCGCGAGGTGGGTGGGCCGGGCCACCCAGAGGTCCACCTTCCGGGCCAGCTTGGTCAGCCGGGGCCGCAGGGCGTGGTTGTGCGGCAGGAGTTCGGAACCGAGCAGGGCGTTCAGCCGGCGGCCGACGGTGAGCAGCAGCGGGTCGGGCCGGTGGTCGGCCGGCTCGGGCGCGGGCGCGGTGGCGTCGGGCAGGCCGAACCGCAGGAACGCCGGGTACGGGTGCGAACCGGCCAGGCTGGCGTTGAGGGTGTCCACGGTGTCGCCGCCGGTGAGGGCCGCGCGCATCCAGGCGACGTTCTCGGGCCGGTCGGAGTCGTGCACCGACACGGCGGCGACCACGGTGCGGGCCGGACCGTCCAGCGCGTTGAGCAGCAGCTGGTACTTCGGGTCGTACAGCGCGAGGTCGGCCAGCGGGCCGCTGTTGCAGGCGCTGAGCACCACCTCGACGGCCGGTACCCGGTGCAGCGGGACGAGCTTGTCCTCGGGCTTGTAGCAGGGCAGCCCGTAGGAGCAGCGCGGGCCGAGCAGCCCGGGCCGGGCCTCGGCGGCCGGGCTGAGGCCGCAGATGGTGAACTCGCCCAGGTTGACGCTGTCGTCCTTGCCGTGGCCCTGGAAGGCGACCTTGCGCCAGTGCGTGCCGAGGATCGCGGCCTGGATGTCGACCCGCTCGAAGTCCCGGTCGTCGTGGACCTGGACGCCGGGCAGGTGCGGCGGCCGGTCGGTGTCGGTGAACAGCCCGACGGCCCCGACCGCGGCCGCCGGTCGGGCGTACTGCTTGGCGATGCTCCAGGAGAGCGAGGCGGCGTCGCGCCCGCTCAGCAGGGTCAGGGCGTGGGTGCGGCTGCGGTAGGTGGCGAACAGCAGGGAGCGCACCGGGTCGAGGGTGAGCCGGTCGTAGCAGCCGACCAGCAGCAGGCTGCCGGGACGGTCGCGGAGGAAGGCGGCGGTGTCGGCGAGCCGCTCCTCGGGCAGCCACTCGGCGGCCAGCGGCCCGGCCAGCTCGGCGAGGCCGTCCGGGAGCCGGTCGGCGCCGAGGACGATGCCGAGGTCGAGCGGCCGGGGGCGGTGGAGGGTGTCGTACAGCTGCTCGGCGAGGTCGAGGCTCTGCGCCAGGTCCGCGCGGCCGTCGATCGGGACCGGCACCCCGACGGTGGCCGGGGCGAGGCGGGGGGCGGCGGCCGGGGAGGTACCCGGGGAGGTGCCCGGGGCGGCGTCCTCGGTGGTGTCCTCGGTGGTGTCCTCGGTGGTGTCCTCGGTGGTGTCCGTGGAGGCTTCGGAGGAGGCCAGGAACTCCTTGACGGCGGAGGGGAACTGGGCGAGCTTGACGGGCCGGAACAGCTGGCCTTCGGGCTTCATCGTCGGTGACCTCGTGGGCGGGAGGGGAGTGGTGGGTGGCACGGGGCAGTGGGCGGCACTGGTGCGGGGGCGGGGCGGCCGGTCATGCGGCGCACTCCGCGGCGGTCGCGGCCGCGGTGCCCCGGTCGAGCAGCGGGCGGACGGCGAAGGCCAGGACGGCGGCGCCCAGCGCGACGGCGAAGGCGACGGCGAACACCCCGCGTGCGCCGAGCGGCTCCACCAGCAGCCCGCCGGCCTGCTGGCCGACCGCGTCGCCGAGCACGGTGGCCAGCGAGGCCCAGGTGAAGGCCTCCGCCAGCGAACCGTTCGGCGCCACCGCACCGACCAGGGTCATCTCGACGGCCGACACCAGCGCGATCGGAGCGCCGCCGACGGCCAGGGCGAGGGCGAGCAGCGGCTGCGAGGTGGCCGCCAGCGCCAGGCCCGTCCCCAGCGCGTAGGCCAGTACCAGTCGGGGGAAGCGCACCGCCGCCGGGACGTCGGACTGCGAGCGCCCGAGCCAGATCGCGCCCAGCGCGCTGCCGACGCCCCAGCAGGCGTAGACGAGGCCGGTGCCGCCGGGGGAGCCGTGCGCCGCCACGAAGGCGGGGATGCCGAGGGTGAGCAGCCCGATCGGCACGGCGCTGGCCGCCATCACGGCCGTGAGCGCCAGCATCGGCGGGTTGCGCAGCGGGCCGAGCAGGTCGCGCCGCTCGGTGCCGGGGTCTGGGTCCGTGCCCGGCGGGAGCCGGACCAGGGCCAGCCCCAGCGCACCGGCGCCGCCGAGCGCCGCCACGGCGGTGACGGCCAGCGCGGCCGAGCCGGCCAGCATCAGGGCGGCCAGCATCAGCGGCGCCCCGATCACCAGGAATTCGGTGAGGATCGCCTCCCAGAGGTAGGCGGTGTCCCGCTCGCTGTCGGCCAGCGGCAGTCGCGCCCAGAGCGAGCGCATACAGGCGTTGGCCGGCGGCAGGGCGATCCCGGCGGCGGTGGCGGCGGCCAGCTGCCCCCAGGTGCCGGGCCGGGTGGTCCAGGCCAGCGCGGCGAGCGCCGCCGGGTAGCACAGGCCGGTGGCGAGCAGCACCGGCCGGCGGCCGGCGCGGTCCAGCCGCCGGGCGACCAGCGGCCCGCCGACCGCCATCCCGGCGGTGTAGAGCGCGCTGGTCAGGCCCGCCTGGGCGAAGCTGCCGCCCTGCTCGCGGACCACCAGCACGGTGGCCAGCGACATCAGGTAGACCGGCAGCCGGCAGACCAGGCTCCACCCCGCCACCGCGGGCACGTGCGGGCGGCGCAGCAGCGTGCCGAAGCGGTGGGCCAGGGTGTCCCGGGCCGGGGTGGAGGTGCTCACCTGGTTCAACGGGCTCCTTCCCGCGCGGGGGCCGGACCGGTCGCGGGGGCCGCATCGACCACGGGAGCCGCATCGACCACCGGGACCAGGTCGACCACGGGGGCCAGGTCGATCACGAAGGCGCCGAGCACGTCGCGCATCCGCCGCTCCACCTCCTCGATCGAGGCCCCGACCACATGGACGTACCCCGAGGCGTTGTGCGAGGCGCGCCGGGCGGAGACGGTGTCGCCGACCCCGACCTTGAGAACGGCGTCGACCACCCCGGGGACACGCAGCAGCTCCTCCGCCGGGGTGATCCGGCGGACCGTCCCGGAGCCCGGCAGAGGCAGCAACAGGTCGCCCGCGCACCGTCTCTGACGATAGCTCAGATCCGGCGCGAGCCCCCGGTAGACGTCCAGGGTGACCCCGAAGACGTCGAAGCCGTACGCGTGCCCGTGGTTGGCCGGGATCTCGCAGCCGGCCAGCCGCAGCCCGATCTCGCCGGCGTACAGCTCGCCGTCGACGAGGAAGAACTCCATGTGCGCGTAGCCGTGGTCGATGTCCATGCCGGTGACGACGGTCTGCAGCAGCGACCGCAGGTCCACCGGCGGCGCCTCGTCGGTGCCCACGCTGATGTTGGCGTTCATCGCCCCGTCGACGATGTCCAGCGGACGGCAGGGCATCGCGCTCGGCCAGGCGTCCAGGACCTCGCCCCGGTGGACGACCGCGCACACCTCCCACTCGGTGCCGCCGAGGAACTCCTCCACCATCCAGTCCCGGGCGGTGAGGTCGAGGCCGGACAGCGCCTCGGGACCGTCCAGCCGGTGGGTGTCCACGCAGGCGAAGGAGTCCACCGGCTTGAGCACCAGTGGCCAGCCGTACTCGGCGGCGAAGGCCGTGATCCCGGCGGCCTCCCGGACCCGGGCGAACGCGGCGGTGCGCAGGCCGAGTTCGCGGAAGCGCTGCTTCATCGCGGCCTTGTCGCGCACCCAGGCCACCTGCTGCTCGGTCAGGTGCGGCAGCCCGGCGAGGGCGGCGAAGCGCTGGGCGAGCGCCTGCCTCGGCTCGGACGGGTTGCAGAACCGCTCGGGCACGGCCGGGAGTTCGGCGGCGGCCCAGGCGCGGTAGCGCTCCGCCTCCCGCTCCAGCGGCTCCCCGGCCCGCACCCAGAAGGCGGGCAGGTGGGAGGTGCGGCGCAGGTGCTCCTCGGAGAGGTCGGCGCGCAGCTCCTCGAAGCGCAGCAGCACGAGGTGCTCGGGGAGCGTGCGGGCCGCGTACCGGGTGAAGGTGGACGGCCGGTCGTCCACCATGAGCAGCACCGGGCCGGCGCCGCTCACACCGTCTCCAGGACGCGGCGGATCGTCTTGACCGCGGCCGCCTGCTCGGCCTCCGGCAGTTCGGGGGAGAGCGGCAGGCACAGGGTGCGGTCCAGCAGGTCGCGGGTGCGGGCGAAGCCGTCCCGGCTGATCAGGAGCGGCCCCTCGGGGGCGTGGTTCCAGGGGAACCCGTCGGCGTACAGCGAGCGGCGGCCGGTGAGCACCGGGTGCTCGGGCAGCAGGTACTTGCCGAGCGTCCAGTGCGCGATGCCCTCGGCGGTGAGGGCCGCCACGGCGGCGTCCCGCAGCTCCCGGGACTCGCAGCGCAGGCGCATGCTCACCTTGACGTCGCCGCGGGCGCGCGGCAGCGGCCGGATGTCCGTGCGGCCGGGCAGCTCGGCCAGCGCGAGCGCGTACATCCGCTCCAGCCCGGCCAGCACCTCGTCGAGGTGCCGGAACTGCTGGCACTGGACGGCCGCGACCTCCTCGCTGGTGACGAAGTTCTCGCCGTAGTGGGCGTCCTGGTCCCAGGTCGGGTAGTGGCCGGGAACCCGCGCCGAACCGTGGTCGTGGTAGCAGCGCATGGTGGCCCCGGCCCGCTCGTCGCCGGTGACGACGAGGCCCCCCTCCCCGGAGGTCAGCACCTTGTTGTGGTGGAAGCTGAACACCCCGGCGTAGCCCGTCGTGCCGACCTCCCGGCCGTCCGGGAAGCGCCCGCCGAGGGTCTGCGCGCAGTCCTCGATCAGATAGGGCACGCCCTCCGGCAGGGTGGCCACCGAGCCCTCCATGTGGGCCACGATCACCCGCTGGGCGTCCGGCGGCAGCAGGGTCCGGTCCAGGGCGAGCGACTCGTCGGCGTCGACCAGCACCGGGATCAGCCCGCAGGACAGCACCGCTCCGGCCACGGCGACGAAGGTGACCGCCGGGATGTACACCGGGTCGCCGATCGAGGGGCGGGTGGAGATCAGCGCCAGCCGAAGCGCCTCCGTGCAGTTGTGCACGGCCAGGGTGTGGGCGACGCCGAGCCGCTCGCTCACCCGGCGCTCCAGCCGGGAGGCCATGCTCTCCTGCTCGGTCTGGTACCGGAACAGCACCTGGTGGTCGATCACCTCCTTGAGCTCCGCCATGTCGGACCAGTCGAGGTAGTTGGCGCCGTAGGGCAGGAAGCGCTGGCCCTGCCGCTGGTGGAGGGTCATCGGGCGTCCGTCTCCGTGATCGGGTGCGTCGAGGCGTCGACGAGCAGCTGCTGGCCGCGGAAGTTGTGCAGCAGCAGGCCGCCGTCGGGCGTCTCGGTGAAGGAGGGGCGGGAGACCGGGATCTTGCCGATCTTCGTGGTGAGCACGTACTGCGGGACGCCGAACCCGGTGATGTGGCCCTGGAGGCCCTCCATGATCTCCCAGCCCTTCTCGACCGAGGTCATGAAGTGGGCGACACCGGTGACGTTGTCGCAGTGGTACAGGTAGTACGGGCGGACCCGGATGCGCAGCAGCTCGGTCATCAGCCGGCGCATGGTCGCGACGTCGTCGTTGATCCCGCGCAGCAGCACGGTCTGGTTGCCGACCGGGATGCCGTGGCGCAGCAGCCGGTCCACGGCGGCGGCGGACTCGGGGGTGATCTCCTTGGGGTGGTTGAAGTGGGTGTTCAGCCACACCGGGTGGTAGCGGGAGAGCATCGTGCACAGTTCCTCGGTGATCCGCTGCGGCAGCAGCACCGGGAAGCGCGAGCCGATCCGGATGATCTCCACGCTGGGGATGGCGCGCAGCCCGGCGACGATCTCCTCCAGCCGGCCGTCCTGGTAGGAGAGCGGGTCGCCGCCGGTGAGCAGCACGTCCCGGATCTCCGGGTGCTCGGCGATGTAGCGGAGGTCCTCGTCGTAGGCGCCGCCCTCGTCGTCCCGGAAGTAGCTGCCCTGGAGGTCGGTGGTGTGGAACTTGCGGGTGCAGTGCCGGCAGTAGACCGGGCAGGCCTCGGTGACGAGCAGGATCACCCGGTCCGGGTACTTGTGCACCACCCGGTTGGTGCGCCGGTAGAGGGTGTCCCCGACCGGGTCGACCTCGGCGCCGGGGAACTCCAGCAGCTCCTCGGCGGCGGGTACGGCCTGCTGGCGGACTGGGCAGAGTGGGTCGTCCGGGTCCATCAGCGAGGCGTAGTACGGGGTGATGCTCCAGCGGTAGCGGCCGGCCACTCCGGCGATGGCCCGCTCCTCGCCCTCGGTGAGGTTGATCCACTCCCGGGCCTTCTCGACGGTGTTGACGCGCTTGCGCATGTGCCAGCGCCAGTCGTCCCACTCGGCCTGCTCCGGGGCGGGCCTGGCCGGGGGCGGTCCGGTGGTGTCTTCGCGGTCGGTGGGGGCGGTGTGGGACATGGCGTGGCTCCGTACGAGGGGGGACGTCGGGCGACGGCGGTGGGCACGGCGGCTGCGGCTGCGGCGGTTGCGGCGTGGACTACGGCGTGAGTGGGTTTCGGCGTGAGCGGACTTCGGGGTGAGCGGACTACGGCGGCGCGAGCAGGAGTTGGCGGACGGTGCGGGCGACGCCCTGCGCGCCGCGCAGATCGTCGAGCCCGGGGCCGACGGCGCCCCACTGCTCCTCGGGCGAGGGCGGCTGCCAGAGCGCGGGATCGGTGGGGTCGGCGGCGCGGGGCACCTGAACCAGCCGGGTGACCCGCTCGGCGAGGTCCCGCTGGGCGGTGCCGAGCGTCGGGAGGAAGGCGAGCGGTGCGCGCCGGGCCTGGGCCAGTGCGACGGCCGCCCAGGTCGGCGAGGCGAGCAGGAGTTCGGCGCGGGCGTGCAGTTCGTCGGCGTCGACCTCGGTCGCCGCGTCGACCGTCACCCCGGGCAGGCCGGCGGTGGCCTCGCGGACCGGGTCGAGCCCGGTGTCCCCGACCACGGCGCAGGAACCGGTGCGGCCTACGGCCTCCCGGACGAGCGCGGGCAGCGGCCCGGTGGCGAAGGCCTCCGCCTCGGGCGGCGGGACGCCCCAGAACGAGAGCAGCAGCAGGGTGCCGCGCCGCTCCCGCCGACGGCTCAGCCGGGCCGGCGCCAGCAGCCCGGTGGGCCGCTCGCCGGCCGGGTGCTCCAGCCAGCCGGGCCACTGGGCGCGGGTGAGCATCCGGTCGACGGGGAGCGGGGCGAGGGCGGCGCCGGGGGCCGAGCGCAGGTGCAGTACCGGCACCCCGAGCCGGGCCAGGCGCGCGGTCGTCGCCTCCTCGTCGCAGACCAGCGCGGCGCCGGGCAGGGTCTGGTCCGGCAGCGCGTGCCCGTTGTCGGTCGACCGGGGCAGGTCGCCGAGATGGGCGGCCACCCGGCGCAGCGCCAGCACGGAGTCCAACTGCTGCTCCCGGCAGGCGAGCAGCACCGTCGGGCCGGCGGTCGTCACCGCCGGAGCGGTCGTCAGTACCGCCACGGTGCCACCTCTCCGAGCCTGGCCACGTCGTCGCTGTAGCCGGCCGCCGTGGTCGAGCAGCCGCTGCACACTCGGGGGCCGTTCTCGCGGAAGTGCTCGACGTGCTCCCGGAAGGCCGGGGTGTCCAGCAGCAGCACGCCGTTCTCGCGGATCGGCGCACCCCCGGGGCCGTCGGCGTCCTCCCGGTGCGGGATGCAGCTGCAGGCGTGCATCCGGCCGCGCCGCCCGTCGATGTAGATCACGTCGTCGGTGACGTGGCAGAGCGGCAGCGAGGCCCGGGGCGGGGTGGACTCCTCGAAGTAGCGCCACTGCTCCTCCGGGGTGTCGCCGTAGAAGCGCTTGCCCATCGGGACGAGCCCGCTCTGCGGACCGGCCGCGTAGAGCGGGTCGCAGACCTCCCGCACATGGTCCGGGTCGGGGTAGCGGATCGAGCGGTCCAGCTTGAGCGCGGACAGCTCCCACTGCCGCACCCCGGCCTCCGTCAGCACCCGGCGCAGCTCCGGCATCTCGGTGTAGTTGTGCGGCCCCACGACGGTGTTGACGCGCGGCAGCACCCCCATCTCGCCGGCCAGCCGCAGGCCCCGCAGCCCGGCGTCGAACATCCCGGGGGAGCGGCGGTAGGTGTCGTGGGTGGCCGCCGAGGCGCCGTCCAGACTGACGATCACCTGGGCCAGCCCGGCCCCCGCGAGGTCCTTCACGAGCTTCGGCAGCTGCGAGCCGTTGGTGATCAGCGACATCCGCATGCCCGCCTCGGCGCCGGCGCGCACCAGCTCCACGACGTCCGGGTGCATCAGCGGCTCGCCGCCGGTGAAGCGGACGTACCCGACCCCGGCGGCCCTGGCCTGAGGCAGAAGCTCGGCGAAGTCGGAGCGGGAGAAGCGGAACGTGTCGCGGGAGAGCGCGAAGTCGCACATGAAGCAGTCGGCGTTGCAGGCTTCGAGGATGCGGATGAACAGGTAGCGAGCGCGCGTTGGCGTGGGGGCGGACACCCGGACCCTTTCGTCGAAGGTGGTGGTCGGAGCGGTCGGACGGATCAGCGGGCGGGGCCGGCGGCCCCCAGGACTTCGACCAGCGCGCCGGCGACCTGGGCCGCACCCCCGGTGCCGACCTCGGCCGTCAGCGCGCCCCAGTCGGTGCCGGGCTCCCGCTCCACCCGGCGCAGCGCCTCGGCGACCAGGCCCCGCACCGCGGCGGAGGTGGCGCGCCGGTGCTGCTGGGCGGCCCGGGCGATGCCGCCGTAGATGAGGTCGAGCGCGCGCCCCTCGCCGCCGGCCCGCAGGGCCAGCGCCTCGTCCTCGGCGAACACCTCCTTCGGCCAGACCACCCGTGACCCGGCGCCCACGGCCCGCTCGTGGAAGCGGCCGTTGAAGATCTGGCTGAGGTTCTGCGGCGGCAGGCAGACCGTCGGCACGGCCAGCCGGCCGGCCTCCAGCAGCGTGGTCAGACCGGGGGAGGCGAGCAGCACGTCGCACTCGGCGAGGCGGTGGAGGAAGTCCTCGTGCGCGAGCGCGCCGACCGTGGTGGCCGCCGGCACCGGACAGGAGTCCACCAACTGCCCGGCCAGCCAGGCCGGGAGGTTCCCGGCGACGTGCACCTCCTCGACCCCGGACGCGGCCAGCGCCTCCAGCGCGGCGGGCAGCACCAGCTGCGGATAGCTCGCCCAGTCGTCGAGCTGGGGCGCGCGCAGCCCGCCCAGGCTGACCAGGGCCCGGCGCGGACGCGGCCCGGGAACGGCGCGCCGGTCGGCCCCGCCCCCGGCGATCACCGCGTCCACCCAGCGCAGCCGCCGCACGTCGGCCAGCACCCCGGTGCACTCCGGCGGGAGGTCGACGCACCGCTGCGCGCAGTAGACCTCGGCGTCCAGGGGGAGTTCGGCGCGGTCCCCCTCCGTCCAGAGGAACGGCAGGCTGTCCACGAAGACCACCGGGACCCCGCAGTCGCCGAGGGCCCGGGCGAGCCCGCCGTCCAGCACCACCAGGGCCGCTTCGACCCGCTGCTCCCGGACGATCCGCGCCAGCTCCCGCTCCGGCTCCGTGTCCGGCAGGTCGAACCAGCGCTCCACGGGCGAGCCCGCCAGCACCGGCCGACCCAGCCCCGAGGCCAGCCCGACGAACCTGGTGCGCTCGCCGCCGCGGGTCTGCAGGGCGGCCAGCACCGCACTCAGCTTCCCGGAGCTGCCCCAGCCGAAGTCCACCCCGGCCACGGCAACCGTCCGGCTCTCCCCGCCCGCTCCACTCACCCGCATCCGCCCCGCCTCCTCCCGTGCCGGCCCGTCCCGGTCGACCGTCGCGCCCTGTCGCGCATGCTTCGTAGTCTTAGCACCCCTACAGGACAGGATGGTTGGCCTACTGACGGATTCGCCGGCTACTCCACCCCGGCAGGTGAACTTCGTCATCGCCGTGTTGACGTACGGCCGTTGGGCCCGGCGCCTCCCGGGCCCGCCGGCCGTGCGGACGCGCCTCCCGCAGCCGGTCCGGGGGTACCGCAGGTCGAGGCGGGTCGCCCCGGGGCGGCGCACCCGTGTCCGCAGGCGGTCTCGCGCGTTTCGCGCGTGTGCTCCGGCGCGCCCCCGAGCGCCCCCGGCGGGCCGCTTGTCGCCCTGGGGGTGCGCGAGTTCAGTGAAGGAGCGTGCGGTGCCGATTCCGCGCCGTCCGGCTGAACGGCCCGCGCGCCCGACTCCCGTGTGCGCCGCCTGCCGAGGGGAATCACGATGCGACCGGTCCCGCCGTCCACGGTCCTGCCGTCCGCGGTCCCGCCGTCCGCGGTCCACCGTTCACGCGCTCCCCGGCCGCGGCGGCCACCCGGGTCGACCGCTCGGCCATGACGCTCGGCCGCCCCGGCCTCCCGGGGTGGCGAGCACGGGGCAAAGCTTCAACGGCGGGGACATGACATCTTGATGATCGCGACCTGTGAAACGTCACATAGCACCAGGAGACGCCCTCCGCCGACTGCTAGCTTCCCGGCTGCCGGAGCCACCGGCGACCCGGCCGACCACAAGTCGGCACCACCACCGCACCGTTGACACGAAGGGACCCTCCACGTGACCGTGCGCAAGCTGACGCTGTCAGCCGCCGCGACAACGACCGTGCTCCTCCTCTGCGGCAGCGTCCTGGGCGCGACCTCGGCCACCGCGGCCGGCCCGGCGCCCACCACGACCAGCTCGACCAGTACGACCACCGCGCCCGCCACCACCGCCTCCGCCCGCGCCGAGGCCCCCGAAGCCCCCGGTTCGCCCGGAGCCCCCGGCGTGGCCGACCTGCCCACGAAGCTCGCCCCGCCGAGCACCGACACCACCCCCGAGGCCACCGTGGTGAGGCCGGCGCAGGGCAGCGCGCCCGCCACCACCACCGCCGCCCCGGCACTCGCGCTCTCCTCCTACGACCCGAAGGCCGGCACCGCCGTACTCGCCCCGGCCGGGACGGAGTCCGCCGAGGGAGCGGCGAAGACCGAAGCGGCCCCGAGCGGATCCGCCGCGCCCGCCGCGGCCGCCGTCCAGCCGGGCCAGCTGATCGACAGTCCGCCCACCCCGGCCGCCCCGCACGGCGCACTGGTCGCCGTCACCGGCGTCCAGCCCGCCGCCGACGGGACGGTCGCCGTCACCACCCGCCCGGCGACCCTCCCCGAACTGCTCGGCGCGACCAGCGCCGACCTGCACAGCGCGATAAGCCCCGCCGCCTTCGAGGTCAAGCCCTGGATCAGCGGCCTCCAGGTCACCAGCGACATCGGCCCGACCTCCGGCAGCGGCTCGGTCTCCGGCGGCCTCGGGCTGAGCGCCGACGCCACCGTCCCGCTGCCGGGCGGCTCCTCGGCCAAACTCTCCGGCTCGGTCGAACTCCACCCCGCCGTCGACTTCTCCTACCGGGGCGGCCTCGGCCTGATCGACCCGCAGCAGGCCCGGATCGGCTTCACCCTGGGCGCCCACGCCGACTGGCACGTCAGCGCCGCCCTCACCGGCAGCACCGGCCCGGTCCGGATCGCCCTGGCCTCGTACAGCGCCAGCCCGGTGGTCATGGTCGGCGTCCTGCCCGTGGTGATCAACCTGGCCTTCACCCTCTACGCCGACATCAGCGCCGACGGCACCGTCACCCTCGACGCGGAGCAGGCGTACGACGGCACCTGGGGCGTCCACTCCGACTACGTCAAGGGCCCGGGCTGGACCACCACCACCGACCCCGGCACCTCCACCGTCTCCCCGCTGCGCCTCGACCTCCGGGGCTCCGCCACGGCGAAGGCCGGGCTGCTCGCCGAAGCCTCCGTCGCCCTCTACGACACGGTCGGCGTCAAGGCGTCGATCGAGCCTTACCTTCGGGTGGCGGTGAACGGTTCGGTGCTCCTGGACGCCACCCACCCCGAGCCGGAGGTCAACGGCACGATCGCCCTCTACGGCGGACTCGACATCAACGGGGCGCTGATGGCCCGCCTCGTCGTCCTCGGCACGCCGGTCCTCGAACAGGACCTGCCGTTCCTCGCGTTCCACCGCGAGTGGCCGATCACGTCCTGGAGTGCCGGGCAGTCCCCGGTGCCGCTGGTGAACTGGACCACGCTAAGCGCGGGTCTGATCGACGACAACCAGTCCGCTTACCTGCGGACCCGGCCGGACTGGGACCCGTCGGCCCTCAAGGCCTCCTGCCCCGACGGCACCCGGCTGCTGGGCCTCGCCCACGGCAGCGACAACGGCCTGTGCAGCGACGTCACCCGCGCGAACCTCTGGGGCGCGAACCACGGCTACGTCGTCGACCACGGCGGGACGTACGTGAACACCGACTGGGCGCCGGGCTACGCCAAGGCGCAGTGCCCCGCCGGCTCCTTCGTCTCCGGCTACAGCCGCAACGGCCGGACGCTCGGCGTGCTCTGTGCCGAGTCCGCCACCCCGCTCGGCACCGCGAGCCGCACCCTGTGGTTCGACAAGGGCGACAACCGCCCGGCGGTGGCCGGTGGTGGCGACTTCGCGTACGGCTTCGGCAAGGGCCAGTGCGCGGACGACGAGTTCGTCGCCGGGGTGGCCTACAGCCAGCCCTGGTGGCAGCTCTGGGCGGCGCGGCCGTACGCGCTGCTCTGCCAGAAGCTCGCCTGACCCGTCGGCCACCCGTAGGCCACCCGTCGGCCACCCATCGGCCGTCCGTCGGCCACCCGTAGGCCATCGGGCGGCCACCCGGCGAGGGTCGGTCCGCCGACCGCCGCCGGGTGGCCGGGGGAAGAATTCTCGACCCGTCCGCCGCTGCCCGTCCGGACCGCACAGGCAGGTCGACCGTGCTCAACTCGAATGTGCCGGGCGCGAGTTGCGGGATCAACGGCATTGTCGGCGACCGGGCCCGCGATCGAGGATGACCGCACCCCCGGCCGGTCCGGCCGGAGGGACGGTACCCAGGAGGGGATCCTCGATGCGTTCGACACTCGCCCGTGCGGCGACCGGCCTCGCCGCCGCCCTGTGCGCCTTCGCCGTGACGGCACCGGCAGCGGTGGCCGACCCGCCGGCCGGTGTCGTGCCGGCCGCCACCGATCTGGTCGGCGTCGGCGTCGACACCACCCAGCGGTTCATGAACAGGACCTCCGTCGACTACAACGCGGCCGCCCTGCCCGGACTGCCGCGCCTCTACAGCTGGGACGTGACCGGCACCAACCCGATCACCCCCAAGGCCGGCGCCTTGTCGATCAACCGGCCCGACGGCTCCGGGCCGGGCTTCACCGCGCTGATCAACACCACGATCAGCACGCTGGACTTCGCCCGCTCCTCGCGCAGCGTGTCGCCGGGCGACCCCAAGCCGTACTCCTTCGTGCCGTTCGCCAGGGACGCCGTCACCTGGTCGGCCAAGGCGGGCGGCCACGCACCGGTCAACCTCACCACCGCCCAGCTCAAGGCCGTCTACGAATGCACCGCCACCAACTGGCTGCAGATCGATCCCTCCCTCGCCAACGCCACCATCAAGCCGTACCTGCCGCAGTCGACCTCGGACACCCGGGTCGCCTTCCTGAAGGCCCTCGGCGGCGGTACGGCGATCGTCCCCGGTGCCTGCGTGACCTCCGGGCCGCGCAACGACCGGGGCACCGACCCGGTGCTCGACGACATCGACGTGGTGTTCCCGTACTCGGTCGGCGTCTACATCGACCAGGTCCATCGGGGCCACGGCACGGCGGTGGAGTCGCCCGGGCCGCTGACCCTGCGCAGCGTCAACGCGATCGCGCCCGTCGACGCCTCGCAGAACATCAACGCGCCGTTCCTCGCGACGCCCTACGGCCGATCGCTGTGGCACATCTTCCGCTCCGCCGAGTACACCGGCACCAACACCCACGGCGTCGCGCTGCGGAGCGTCTTCGGACCGCAGGGCTGGATCTGCGCCCACCCGGCCGTGATCGTCGCCTACGGCTTCGTCCCGATCGCCAACTGCGGCAGCATCACCAACACCTGACGCCACCGCGTGGCCGGAGGGACGGCGACGCGCTGTCCCTCCGGCCACGCGGCCTGGCCGGAACCCCGGTGACCTGCTCCCGCGGATCAGTCCGCGGTGCCGTCCGGCATGCCGTCCGGTCCGGCGAACCGGACCGCGAGGCCGGGGTGCCGGGCGAGCAGGGCGTCCAGGTCCGTGCGGAACTTCGGCGAGCGCGCCATGTGCTCCGGCACGACCAGGTGGCCGCCCTGCTCCGGCGGGACGAGGCCGGCGACCAGCTCGCTCTGCACGACCCGCTCGTGCCGGGTGTCCGCACCGGTGCCGCGCAGCGGGTCGCGGGACGGGGCGACCACGCCGCCGCGCGCCGACAACTGGTCGAGATCCGGGACCAGTCGCCAGATCTGCTGCGCCTGGTGGCTCTGCACCGAGCCGGCCAGGTTGGCCTCCAGGCCGCGGGCGTGGCACAGGTCGACGAAGAAGCGGATCTCGTCGAGGGTGAGGATGCCCCTCCGGGTCAGGCCGTGGGCGTCGGTGTCGTGCGCGTCGAGGTCGACCACCTCCTCGTTGCCGGCCGTGGAGATCAGGCCGATCCTGGCGACCTTGAGCAGAATGCTGGTGTCGATCATGATGGCGTCCGCGCCGGCCGCCGCGCTCGCCTCGACCATGGCGCGGATCGCCTCGCGGTCGGTGCGGCGCTGCCGGGTCAGGCCGTGATCGGCGTGCGCGAAGGGCTCGTTGACCGTGACGTGGGTGCCGCCTGCGGCGGCCGGCAGGGCCCCGCGGGCCTTGAGCTCTGCCTCGGTCGGGCGGGTGCCGGGGGCGTCCGGGAAGAGCGGGAGGCCGTCCTCGGCGAGCAGGGCGTCCGCGAGGCCGGCCAGGTCGAAGGCACCGGGGGCGTCCGGCGCGGACGGGTCGTACTCGCGCAGTCCGACCAGGGCGCGGCGGACCTGCGGTAGGGTCTTCCGCGCGTCCCACAGGTCGAGGTCCTGGGCGAACAGCACGGACATCACCCTGGTCCGGCGCAGTCCGTCCACCCGGCGCAGGGTCGCGGTGATCTCGCCCAGCACGTCGCCGAGCCGGTCGACGTCCATGCCGTCGAGGCCGACCTTCACGATCGGGCAGGGGTGGACCAGGGTGCCCATCGCGGCGGCGACACCGAGGGCGGCCTGGGCGGCCTTGCCGACCGTCTCGTAGGGGGACTTGGCGACGGCGAGGCCGTTTGCCGCGCGCCGGTGCAGCAGCTGGTCCTCGCCGATGTTGGTGCTCAGCTGCACCGGCAGGTCGCGGCGGGCGGCGAGCACGGCGTCGGCGATGTCCATGATCCGGCACGGTTTGATGGTGCCGAGGGCGCTGCGCGGGTCCTCGCTGTCGATGATCCTGGCTCCCCCGAGCACGGCCTCCCGGGCCTCCTGCGGTCCGAACACGCTGACCAGCAGCCGCCGGTCCGCCTTCACTGTGCTGTGCACGCCACTCCACCCCTCCGAGTCGATCACGGTCGGCGGCGACGCTATCTCGCCGCCATGTGCACGCCATCGGGGTGATGCGAAGTCAGTTCGTCGTACTGATCAACCCCGTATGATGCGCCCTCACTCGAAGGGGTGAGTGTTTGCCACGCCCGCGTGCCTTTCCGTGCTGCCGCGGCCACCGGGGACGACGACCGACGGATACATTGCGGCCACTGCGAGTGACGCTTGGAGGTCTCCGTCATGACTGTGACGAGTCGGTACCTGGGTGCCTGGGAGGGGTTCTGGCGGGATGCGCCGGACGAGCCCGGGGCGGTGATCTGGGACGCGGAGGCGGCCCTGGTGGCGGAGCGCCACCTCGCGCTGTTCCGGCCGGGGCTGGTCGACCCGGAGCTGCCGCTGGTCGACCTCGGCTGCGGCAGCGGGACGCAGACGCGCTTCCTGGCCGGACGGTTCGCCCGGGTGCTGGGGGTCGACCTGTCGGAGGCCGCGGTGGAACTGGCCCGGCGGAACGACCCGGCCGGATCGGCCGAGTACGCCCGGCTGGACGCCACCGACGCCGGAGCCGTCCGCGCGCTCCACGACCGCCTCGGCGATGTCAACCTCTATCTGCGCGGGGTGATCCACCAGAGCGATCCGGCCGACCGGGGGCCGGTCGCCGAGGCCGTCGCGGTGCTGGCCGGGCGGCGCGGCCGGGCGTTCGTGGTCGAGCTGGCCGAGGCGGCCAAGCGGTTCCTGGCGGACCTGGCCGGGGGGCCGGCGGGGCCGCCGCCGAAGCTGCGCCCGGTGTTCGCCCACGGGCTGGCGCCCGCCGAGGTGGCCGACGCGGCCTTCGCGAAGCTGTTCGGCGCGGCCGGGCTGGCGGTCCTGGACTCCGGTGACATGCCGCTGGCCACCACGGAGTTCACGGCGGACGGCGACCGGATCGAGCTGCCGGCGCGGTGGCTGCTGGTGGGCGTGGACGAGGGGGCGGGCGGCGCCTGAGGTGTGCCGCCTGTGGCGTCAGCTGGCGCCGAAGTGGCGCCAGTGCTGCCACTGCTGTTCGGAGGACGGTGTCGGTCGGTCCGGTCGGGTCAGGGCGCCGTCCCAATGCCCTGGTGCCACGGGCGCGAGGGTGCCGTCTTCGCCCGGACGGAGCAGATGTCGCCAATCCAGTGCCACTCGGGTGCACAAAAGGCTTGCGCTTGGCGTCATCATGGTGCCATCATGGCGTCAATGAACCTCAGCGCCCATGCCGGGAGCCCGCGGCGCGAGGTCGGTCCGGTACGCCGGTAGCACCGTCAAGCGGTGGCGCCGGCCGCCGGACCGACCCGCCGGGCCCCCACCGGACACCCCCGAGGACGGGATCACCATGCCTTCGTTCGACACTCCCGACCCGATCGCCGTCACCGCGCACGTCGAGGCCGGCTCCATCCACTTCATCGCCGTCGACCGGCCGGACACCGTCGTCGAGGTGCGGCCGCGCGATCCGAAGAAGGACCTGGACGTGCGGTCCGCCGAGCAGACCGAGGTCTCCTTCGCCGCCGGGGTGCTCACCGTCCGGACGCCCAAGCCGCGCTACCTCGTCGGCCGCGTCGGCACCGTGGACGTCACGGTCGAGCTGCCTGCGGACTCGCGGATCGAGGTGGGCGGCGCCTGGGCCCAGGTGCTGGGCGAGGGGCGGCTGGGCGAGACCGAGGTGAAGACCTCCTCCGGGGACGTCCGCTTCGACACCACCGGCCCGCTGCGGCTGGCCGCCGCGCACGGCTCGGTCACCGTGGAGCGGATCGAGGGCGAGGCGGAGGTCACCACCAGCTCCGGCAGCCTGCGGATCGGCCGGATCGACGGCCCCGCCGTACTGAAGAACACCCACGGCACCACGACCGTCGACCTCGCCAACGGTGATCTCCGGGTGAGCGGGGCCAACGGCGACATCGAGGTCCGGCGGGCCGGCGGTTCGGTCGCCGCCACCACCGCCCACGGCACCCTGCGCATCGGCGAGGTGGCCCGGGGCAGCGTCCAACTGGAGACCTCCTACGGCGCCATCGAGGTCGGCATCCGGGAGGGCACGGCGGCCTGGCTGGACCTCGGCTCGGCCTCCGGCCAGGTCCGCAACATGCTCTCCGCCTCCGACGCCCCGGGGAAGTCCGAGGGCACCGTCGAGGTCCGCGCCCGCACCCGGTACGGCAACATCGACGTCCTCCGCGCCAAGCCCTGATCCCGCGGCCCCACCCCGCGGCCCCTCCCCACGACTTCGCCCCCGGTCCGACCTCCGCACGCACGCCCCGAACTGCCCCTCCGCGCACCAATCAGTCGTCACCGAGTCCCCGAACGGGAGGACCACATGCCCTCGTTTGTCATGCCCGCATCCAGAAAACCCGACTCCACCCCGGCACCCGCCGCCGTCACCGCGGTCGGCCTGCGCAAGTCCTACGGCGACCGGACCGTCCTCGACGGCATCGATCTGCGGATCCCGGCCGGCTCGGTGTTCGCGCTGCTGGGGCCCAACGGCGCCGGCAAGACCACCACGGTGAAGATCCTCTCCACCCTCGTCGGCGCCGACGGCGGCCACGCCCAGGTGGGCGGCCACGACCTCGTCACGTCCCCGGACGGAGTACGCGCCGCGATCGGCGTCACCGGGCAGTTCTCCGCGGTGGACGGCCTGATCACCGGGGAGGAGAACATGCTGCTGATGGCGGACCTGCACCACCTGCCCCGCGGCGAGGGCCGCCGGGTCGCCGCCGAACTCCTGGCGCGGTTCGACCTGGCCGAGGTCGCCAGGAAGCCCGCCTCCGGCTACTCGGGCGGCATGAAGCGCCGGCTCGACCTCGCCATGACCCTGGTCGGGAACCCGCGGATCATCTTCCTCGACGAGCCGACCACCGGCCTCGACCCCCGCAGCCGCCACACCATGTGGGGGATCGTCCGCGAACTCGTCGCCCAGGGCGTCACCGTCCTCCTCACCACCCAGTACCTGGACGAGGCCGACGAACTGGCCGACCGGATCGCGGTGCTCGACGGCGGCCGGATCGTCGCCGAGGGAACGGCCGAGGAGCTGAAGCGGCTGGTCCCCGGCGGACACGTCCGGCTGCGGTTCACCGACCCGGCCGCCCACCGCGCGGCCGCCGCCGCGCTGGCGGACGCCGAACGGGACGACGCGGCCCTGACCCTGCGGATTCCCGGCGACGGCAGCCAGCGCACGCTGCGCGCGATCCTCGACCGCCTGGACGCCGCCGGCGTCGAGGCCGACGAGCTGACCGTCCGCACCCCCGACCTCGACGACGTGTTCTTCGCCCTGACCGGCGGTCCCACGCCGCCGCACCGGACCCAGGAGGTCGTCCGATGAGTTCCCTGTCCCTCGCCGTCCGCGACTCGTCGACCATGCTGCGGCGCAATCTGCTGCACGCCCGGCGCTACCCGTCGCTGACCCTGAACCTGCTGCTCACGCCGGTCGTCCTGCTGCTGCTCTTCGTCTACGTCTTCGGCGACGTGATGAGCGCGGGCATCGGCGGCGCCGGTGCCGACCGCTCCGCGTACGTCGCCTACCTCGTGCCGGGCATCCTGCTGATGACCATCGGCGGCACCACGGTCGGCACGGCCGTCTCGGTGTCCAACGACATGACCGAGGGCATCGTCGCCCGCTTCCGGACGATGGCGATCCACCGGGGGTCGGTACTGACCGGGCATGTCGTCGGCAGCGTGCTGCAGGCGGTCCTCAGTGTCGTGCTGGTCGGCGCCGTCGGCGTGGCCATCGGCTTCCGCTCCACGGACGCCACGGTGCTGGAGTGGTTCGCCGCGTTCGGGCTGCTCACCCTGTTCGCCCTGGCGCTCACCTGGATCGCGGTCGGGATGGGCATGGTCAGCCCGAGCGCGGAGGCGGCCAGCAACAACGCGCTGCCGCTGATCTTCCTGCCGCTGGTCTCCAGCGCCTTCGTCCCGCTCGACGCCATGCCGGGCTGGTTCCGGCCGATCGCCGAGTACCAGCCCTTCACCCCCGCCATCGAGACCCTCCGCGGACTGCTGCTCGGGACCGGGATCGGCCACAACGGCTGGCTCGCCGTCGCCTGGTGCCTGGGCCTGTCGGCGCTCGGCCACCGCTGGTCGAAGCGGGTCTTCGACCGCGACCCCCGGTGAGCCGGTACGCGCGACCCCCGGTGAGCCGGTGCACGCGACCCTCACCGGGGCGGCAGGCGCCGGCACGGCCCCGAGCGTGACCGCCCCGGGGAACCCGATCAAGATCCGGTGAACCGCGGAAGGGTCTCGAATCGTCCTATTCGGTATGAACGATGTGTTGATCCACCCCGGACGGGGCCGTTCCCGGGCCGCGGTGGCCGCCACGGCCCCGGCCCTCCGCCGCTCCATACGCGGGGCCGTCGCCCGGTGGGCCGGGTGACGGCCCGGCTGCCCGCAGGGCGGGCGAGGTACGGGGCGATCGCCCTGGTGGTGGTCGCCGCCGTGGCGGCCGGCACCTGGTGGTGGCGCCCGTGGGCGGACGCCGCGCCGAAGGCCCTGGCCTTCACCACGGCGCCCGGCGGCACCGAGCGGGTCGGCACCGGGGAGCACCTCTACCGGTACAAGGTGCGGGCGGAGAACGGGCTGAAGGTCACGCCCGCGCAGTTCGCCGCCGAGGTGGACGCCGTGCTCGGGGACACCCGGCGCGGCTGGGCCGCCGGCGGTGAACGGTCCTTCCAGCGGGTGGACGCGGACCCGGTGGACTTCACCGTGTACCTGGCGACCCCGAAGTCCACCGACCGGATCTGCGGACAGTACGGGCTGGACACCGGCGGCTGGGTGAACTGCGCCGCGGGCAAGCAGGTCGTCATCAACCTCAAGCGCTGGCAGGAGCTGTCCGAGTTCTACACCGGCAAGCCCGAGCTCTACCACGCGCTCGCCGTCAACCACGAGGTCGGCCACATCGTCGGCGAGGGCCATGTCGACTGCCCGGGCCAGGGCGCGCCGGCGCCGGTGATGATGCAGCAGATCAAGGGGCTGCACGGCTGTGTGCCGAACGGCACACCGTACGCCGAGGACGGCACCCTGATCACCGGCCCGCCGGTGGCCGCCTCCACCGCGACGCCCGTGCCCTGACGGCGGGGAGGGTCGCGCCGGCTCCGGCCGGGGTCAGCCCAGGGCGGCGGCCTTGCGCAGCAGCACCGACCGCTCGCGGGTGTTGCGGCACATCCGGGCGGCGAGCTCCAGCTCCGAGCGCGCCTCGGCGGTACGGCCGAGACGGGTGAGCAGCTCGCCGCGCACGCCCGGCAGCAGGTGCGAGCCGGACAGCCGCCCGGACTCGGCCAGCCCGTCGACGATCCGCAGGGCCTCCTCCGGGCCGGCGGCCATGGCGACGGCGACCGCCCGGTTGAGGTCGACCACGGGGGAGGGCGCGATCCGGCCGAGCGCCTCGTAGAGCACCACGATGCGCGGCCAGTCCGTCTGCGCGACCGACGGGGCCCCGGCGTGGCAGGCGGCGATCGCCGCCTGGAGGCCGTATGGGCCCAGGCCGTGGCCGGTGGCGATCGCCCGGTCGAGCGCGGCCAGCCCGCGGCGGACGGCCGAGCGGTCCCACCGGCGGCGGTCCTGGTCCTCCAGCAGGACCGGCTCGCCGTCGGGCCCGGTGCGCGCGGGGAAGCGGGCGGCGGTGAGCTCGAACAGGGCGAGCAGGCCGAAAACCTCCGGTTCCCCGGGCAGCAGCGCGGTCAGGGTACGGGCCAGCCGGATCGCCTCGTAGGCGAGGTCGGTGCGCAGCAGCCGGTCGCCGCTGGTCGCCGTCGAGCCCTCGGTGAAGAGCACGTAGAGCACGCTCAGCACCCCGCCGAGGCGCTCGCGCCGCTCCTCCGGCGGGGGCACCGCGAAGGGGACGCCGGCGGCGGCGACGGTCTTCTTGGCCCGGGTGATCCGGGCCTGGAGGGTGGGCACCGGCACCAGCAGGGCGCGGGCGATCTCCTCGCTGGAGAGCCCGGCGACCACCCGCAGGGTCAGTGCCGCGCGGGCCTCGGGCGACAGCACGGGGTGGCAGGCGACGAACATCAGCGCGAGGACGTCGTCCTCGATCAGGTCCGGGTCCCACGGCAGGTCGTCCGGGTTGCCGGGGGCGGGCTCGGCGCCGGAACTCGCCCCGCCCTCGGTCAGCCGGCCGGCGAGGGCGGCGTAGCGCTCGTCGAGGGCGGAGCGGCGGCGGAACCGGTCGATGGCGCGGCGCCGGCCGGTGGCGAGCAGCCAGCCGACCGGGTTGGCCGGCTCGCCGTCGCGCGCCCAGGCGACGAGCGCCTCGGCGACGGCCTCCTGGGCGACGTCCTCGGCGAGGTCGAACTCGCCGGTGAAGCGGGTGAGGGCGCCGACGATCCGCGCCGACTCGATCCGCCACACGGCCTCGACGGCCCGCCGGGCCGCCTCGGCTCCGGGCCCGTGGGGCGCACCGTCGACGCCGTCGGGCGCACCGTCGGGGCCGCCCGGTACGGAGTCGGGTGCGGAGTCCGGGCCGTCGCACTCGTCGACCGGCCCGGGGGAGCCGGGCGCCCCGGACGGGCCGAGCGGCCCGTCCGGGGGCTCGGGGCTCAGAGCTGTCCGGTCCGCTCGCGCCATGCCCGCTCCCTGACGATCCACTCGTTGTCCTGGGGGAACTCGTCGATGCCCGGCACCCGCCGGATCTCGATCTTCGTCCCCGGGAAGGCCGGCAGTCGCTTCGCCCAGGCGACGGCCTCGTCCTGCGAGGCCACGTCCAGGATGTAGAAACCGCCGAACAGTTCCTTGGTCTCACCGTACGGGCCGTCGGTGACAATCGGCGCCTCCCCGGTGCGGTCGACCACCACGCCCTTCGACGCGTCGTCGAGGCCCTCGGCGGCGACCAGCACCCCGGCCCGGATCAGCTCGTCGTTGTAGCGGCCCATCAGTTCGAGCATCTCGTCGAAGGGCGTCTCCATCATCGTCGCGGTCGACTCGTCGTTGCCGCGCATGATCAACATGTACTTCGCCATGGCCTGTCTCCTTGGTACGGGGAGTCGCTGTCCGACCCTCTCTACCCCAGGTCGAACGGGACGGCGCGGGATCGACACGACGGGGGCGCCCGGAGCGAAATTCTCCCCGGACGCCCCCCGGCGTTCCTCCTGAAGCCCGCGTGCGGCGCGATGCCCCCGCTACACGCCCGCCCGGTCCACCGGCGGCACCGGCCGGACGGCCGCGGCCGCGCCCCCGGAGCCCTCGGCGTCCAGCGCCCGGAGGATGTCCTCCACGCTCTGCTTGGCGTCGCCGAACAGCATCGCGCTGTTCTCGCGGAAGAACAGCGGGTTCTGCACCCCGGCGTAGCCGGACGCCATCGACCGCTTGAACACGACCACCTGCTCCGCCTCCCACACCCGCAGCACCGGCATGCCCGCGATCGGACTGGCCGGATCGTCCATGGCCGCCGGATTGACGGTGTCGTTGGCACCGATGACCAGGACGACGGTGGTGGCGGCGAGGTCGTCGTTGATCTCGTCCATCTCCAGCACGATGTCGTACGGCACCTTCGCCTCCGCCAGCAGCACGTTCATGTGCCCGGGCAGCCGCCCGGCGACCGGGTGGACGCCGAAGCGGACCTCGACCCCGCGCTCGCGCAGCCGCCGGGTCAGCTCCGCGACCGGGTGCTGCGCCTGCGCCACCGCCATGCCGTAGCCGGGCGTGATGACCACCGACTTGGCCTGCGCGAGCTGCCGCGCGGCCTCCTCGGCCCGGATCTCCCGGTGCTCGCCCTGCTCCTCGGCCCCGCCCGCGGCGGCCTCGATGCCGAAGCCGCCCGCGATCACCGAGAGGAAGGAGCGGTTCATCGCCCGGCACATGATGTAGGACAGATAGGCACCGGAGGAGCCGACCAGCGCGCCGGTGACGATCAGCAGGTTGTTGTCGAGCAGGAAGCCGGCCGCCGCCGCGGCCCAGCCGGAGTAGCTGTTGAGCATGGAGACGACGACGGGCATGTCGCCGCCGCCGATCGAGGCGACCAGGTGCCAGCCCAGTGCCAGCGCCAGCACGGTGACCGCGATCACCGCCCCCAGGCCCGGGCTGACCGTGAACCAGACCGTCAGCCCCACGAACGCCGCCAGCGCGCCGATGTTGAGCGCGTTCTTGCCGGGCAGCACCAGCGGCCGGGAGGCGATCCGGGCGGACAGCTTGAGGAAGGCCACGATCGACCCGGTGAAGGTCACCGCCCCGATGAAGATGCCGATGAACACCTCGGCGTGGTGGATGCCCAGCAGGTCCCCGGAGACGGCGGTCTGCGCCGCGCCGTGCGCCTCCACCTCCAGGTAGCTGTTCCAGCCGACCAGCACCGCGGCGAGGCCGACGAAGCTGTGCAGCACGGCGATGAGCTCCGGCATCTGCGTCATCTCGACCTGCCGGGCCCGCCACAGACCGGCCGCTCCGCCCAGCGCCATCGCCAGGACGATCAGGGCCACCGCCCCGGCACTGATGCTCCTGGACGCCACCACCACGGTCGCGACCAGGGCGAGCGCCATCCCGGCGATGCCGTAGACGACCCCGGCGCGGGAGGTGCGGTGCTGGGACAGCCCGGCCAGGCTGAGGATGAACAACAGGGCGGCGACGAGATCCGCGGCGTGGGCCGCCGTCGTGGACGTCATCGGGCTCAGCGCCTTTCCGGGGACGAGGAGAACATGCTCAGCATGCGGCGGGTGACGGCGAAGCCGCCGAAGATGTTCACACTCGTCAGCAGGATCGCCACGAAGGAGAGCACGGTGACCGTCGCGCTCCCGTGCCCGATCTGGAGCAGGGCGCCGATCACCACGATCCCGGAGATCGCGTTGGTGACCGACATCAGCGGGGTGTGCAGGGCGTGGTGGACCTTGCCGATCACGTAGTAACCGATCACCACGGCGAGTGCGAACACCGTGAAGTTCTGGGCCAGTTGGGTCGGGGCGAAGGCGATCAGCAGGAACAGCGCGAGCATCCCGGCGCCGATCAGGCCGAACCGGGCCGCCGGGGTGAGCCGGGGCCGGGCCGGTTCCACGACCGCCGGCGTCGCGGGCGTCGCGGCCGGTGCGGGCGCGGCCGACACGGCGACCGGCGGCGGCGGCCAGGTGACCTCGCCCGCCCGGACCACGGTCACCGCGCGCTGGACCACGTCCTCGAAGTCCAGCACCGGCTGCCCGTCCTTGCCCGGGGTCAGCAGCTTCAACAGGTTGACCAGATTGGTGCCGAACAACTGCGAGGCCTGGGCGGGCAGCCGGGCCGCGAGATCGGTGTAGCCGATCAGCGTGACGCCGTTGTCGGTGACCACCGTCCGGCCCGCGACCGTGCCCTCCACGTTGCCGCCCTGCGCGGCGGCCATGTCGACGACGACGCTGCCCGGCCGCATCGCCGCCACGTCCTCGGCGGTGAGCAGCCGGGGCGCCGGACGGCCGGGGATCAGCGCCGTGGTGATGACGATGTCCACGTCCTGGGCCTGCTCGTGGTAGAGCGCGGCCGCGGCCCGGTCGTAGTCGGCCGAGGTGGCCTTCGCGTAGCCGTCGGTGCTCGCCTCCTGCGCGACCTGCACCGGCAGGTACTCGCCGCCCAGGGACTTCACCTGGTCGGCGACCTCCGGCCGGGGGTCGGTGGCCCGGACGATCGCGCCCAGGCTGGAGGCGGCGCCGATCGCGGCCAGCCCGGCCACACCGGCACCGGCCACCAGGACCTTCGCCGGCGGGACCTTGCCCGCGGCCGTCACCTGGCCGGTGAAGAAGCGGCCGAACACGTGCGCCGCCTCGATCACCGCCCGGTACCCGGCGATGTTGGCCATCGAGCTGAGCACGTCCATCGACTGCGCGCGGGAGATCCGCGGCACCGCGTCCAGCGCGAGCGCGGTGACCGGGCGCGCGGACAGCGTCTCCAGCAGATCGGGCCGCTGCGCCGGGGCGAGCAGGCCGATCAGGGTCGCGCCGTCGCGCAGCCGGGCGACCTCGGCGGTCGACGGCGCGTTGACCTTCAGTACGACGTCGGCCGCCCAGGCGTCCCCGACGCCCGCTCCGGCGGCGGCGTAGGCCTCGTCGGTGAACCCGGAGGCGGTACCGGCCCCGGACTCGACCACGACTTCGTAGCCGAGGGCGAGAATCCCCCGCACCGTGGACGGTGTCGCGGCGACCCGGGTCTCCCCGGCGGCCGACTCGGCGACCACACCGATGCGCCGCGGGGGGTGGTGCGTGGCGTCCTGTGCAGACATCATTCGTGCCTCTCTCCTGGGAGGAGCCAATGACGGCGGGATCCGCGTCCGGGGGAGCGTCGCTCCCCTTGGAGGCAGGAACCTACCCGCCCGGACCCGCCGGGGCACCGGGGCGAGGCCGTGACGTGCTTCACCGATTCACCGGGCGGCGGGTCCGCTGCGCCGCCCGGGGCTCCAGGGAGTGGCGGGTCGGGGTCAGAACCCCTGGGCGCGGGCGCCGTCGCGCAGCAGGGCGAAGGCGGCGGCCGTCTCGGCGACGGCCTGCGGGCCCGCCTCGGCGATGTCCTGCCCGTCGGCCAGCCGGGCCCAGGCGGTGCGGGCGAGCACCTGGCGGACGGCGACGTACTGGGCGGCGAACAGCTGGGCGGTGATGCCGCCGGTCGGGTCCAGTGCCTCGGCGAGCGCGTCCGCGTCGGCGTCGACGTAGTCCAGGAGCTGGGCGGACAGTTCCGGGGTCTCGTAGACCAGCCGGAGGAAGGCGAGCACCTCGGGGTCGTCGGTCAGCCCGGTCTGCGGCTCGTGGGCGGCCAGCCCGGCCAGGTGGTGGCGCTCCAGGGCGTCCAGCGGGGTGAGTCCGGCGGCGCGGTCGCGCACCACCCGGCCGGCTTCGCCGAGGTGGTCGGCGAAGCGGTGCAGGACCAGCTCCTCCTTGCTGGCGAAGTACCGGAACAGGGTGGGCTTGGAGACCTCGGCGGCGGCGGCGATCTCGGCCACCGAGACCTGGGCGAAGCCCCGGTCGAGGAAGAGGGCGATGGCGGTCTCGGCGATGGTCTGCCGGGTGCGCTGCTTCTTGAGGGTCCGCAGACCCGGTTCCGGTTCGCTCGGAGTCATGCCAAGGATCATAACCCGGATAAATTTGTTACTTGGTTGCGTTCGTTACCGAGTTACTGTTTCATGGAGCCATCGACGAGTCGTCGACGAGTCGTCGACAACCGGAAGGGACGGACACGCACATGGCGAACATGGCGGACATGACGGACATGACGAACGTGGTGATCGTGGGAGCGGGGCCGACCGGACTGACGCTGGCCTGCGGGCTGGCCCGGCAGGGCGTGGCGGTGCGGGTCCTGGAGCGGGCCGCCGCCCACGCCGAGGGCTCCCGCGGCAAGACGCTCAACCCCCGCAGCCTGGAGATCCTCGCGGACCTGGGCATCGCCGAGGAACTGGCCGCGGTGGGCCGCACCCACCTGCCGTTCCGCAAGTACTTCGAGGGCGCCTTCGTCAACGAGACCGAGCCGTTCGCCGGCGCCCTGCCCGGCGCCACCACCCCCTACGCGGCCAGCCGCTGGCTGCGGCAGCCGCAGCTGGAGGCGCTGCTGCGCGAGCGGCTCGCGGCCCTCGGGGTGGAGGTCGAGCTCGGCGCCGAACTGGTGGACGTCCGGCAGGGCGCCGACGGGGCGGAGGCCGTGCTCGCCGACGGCCGCCGGATCGCCGCCGAGTACGTGGTCGCCTGCGACGGCGGCCGCTCGACGGTGCGCAAACTGCTCGGCATCCCCTTCGTCGGCGAGGGTGACCCGGAGCCGATGATGGTCTGCGGCGACGTGGTGGTCGAGGGCCTGGAGCCGGGCGCCTGGCACCAGTGGTTCGGGCCGAAGGGCGTCTTCATGCTCTGCCCGTTCGAGGACAGCCCCCGCTGGCAGCTCCAGGCCAGTCCGGAGACCGCCGCGGACGGCACGATCGTCCCGCCGTCGCTGGAGAGCTTCCAGCGGCTCGCGGCCGAGCACACCGGCCGCGAGGACATCCGGCTCCGCGACGCCACCTGGCTGTCCACCTGGCGGGTCAACGTCCGGATGGCCGAGCGCTACCGCGAGGGCCGGGTCCTGCTGGCCGGGGACTGCGCCCACGTCCACCCCACGGCGGGCGGGCTCGGCATGAACACCGGCATCCAGGACGCCTGGAACCTCGCCTGGAAGCTCGGCCACGTGGTGCGCGGACTCGCCGCGCCCGCCCTGCTGGACACCTACCAGGAGGAGCGGCTGCCGATCGCGGCGTGGACCCTCGACGTCACCAGCGCCGGGATGGCGGCCGTGGTGGAGGGGATCGACACGCCCGGCATCGGGGTCGAGGCCGGCGGGGTCGGTGACTTCACCGGCCTGTCCCTCGGCTACCGGTGGAGCAGCCTCGCCGCGGGCACCCCGGCCGACGGTGACCCGGAGGCGCTGCTCCGGGCCGGGGACCGGGCGCCCGACGGCGCCTGCCCGGGGCCGGACGGCGCCCCGGGCCGGCTCTTCGAACGGTTCGTCGGCGACGACTTCACCCTGCTCGGCCTCGGCGCGGGCGCCCGCCCCGACCTCGCCGGACTGCCCGGACACGTCCGGCCGGTGCGGGTGGAGGACCGGGACGGCGAGGTCCGCCGGTCCTACGGCGTGACGGGCGAGGCCCTCGTCCTGGTCCGGCCGGACAACCACATCGCGCTGGTCACCCCGGCGACCGACCCCGGTCCGGTGCACGCCTACCTGGCGCGCCTCGGCGCCGCCGGGTGATCAGGGCCTCGGTGCCGGTGCTGGTGCTGGTGCGGGTGCGGGTGCGGGTCGCGCGGTCAGGGGCGGGGGCGGACGGTGAGGCCCGGGCGGCGGCGGTGCACCGTCAGGTAGGCGACGCCCTCCGCCCCCGCCGCCACCGCGCGCTCGGCGCCGCGCGGCAGCAGCCGCAGCGCACCCGGCTCCAGCGCGTGCTCGACGCCCGCGCAGTGCAGGGTGCCCCGCCCGGCGAGGCCCAGCACCAGCACGTCCAGGTCGGGTTCGACATGGGCGGCGACGGCGGCCCCGGGGCGCAACCGCACCACGTTGGCGTCCAGTTGGCGCTCGGTGCCGGTCAGCCGCCACAGCGCCCCGGCGGCGTCGGCACCGGCCTCCCGCAGCAGCGCCTCGACCGCCACGCCGTCGCCGAACACCTCCGGTCCGCGCGACCCGTCCGACCCAGCAGACCCGTCCGAATCCGTCATGCCGGACATCCTGCCACCGCGCGGCGGCCCGGTCCCGCCCGGCCCGTCAGTCGACGGTCCCGCCCGTGTTGCGGATCAGCTGCCGGAGCACCTTCAGCGCGGTGACGTAGTCCGCGTCGTCGATGCCCGCGTGGATGGCGGCGCGGATGGCGGGGGCGTTGCGGGCGAGCTCGACCCGGGCCCGCTCGCCCTCCTCGGTGAGCCACAGCCGGTGGTCGGCGTCCCGGGTCAGCCAGCCGCGCTCCACCAGTACCGCGGCCTCCGCCGTCAGGTCGTCCTCGGCCCGGAGGTAGGAGGCCATCGCCGCCCGGAGCTCGGGCACGGTCATGCCCGCCCCGTCCGGCGAGATGTCGTTCTTCGACAGGTTGCGCAGCAGCCAGAACTGCGGCTGGGTGTAGCCCTTCTCGGCCTGCCGGGCCCGGGTGAACGCGATGAGGGCCTCGTAGGCGACACCGGTCCAGTAGGCGGCGGGCTGGCCGGCGAGTTCGGCGTCGGAGATCTGCTGGGTCGACACGGGGGTCCCCTCCTGGTGTCTCGGGTGTGCGGCCCGCACGCGGTGCGGGTCGTACGAGAACCGTAGGACTTGAAGTGCGGTTGAAGGCAAGGAGGGGAGGCCCCCGGCGGTCGGCCCGTCAGCCCCTGGCGGCCTGCTCGGCCAGGGTCACCGGCAGGCCGGCCTCGATCCGCCGCAGCAGCCGGCCGCCGTGGACACCCGGGGTGTCGAAGCCGCGCCACTCGTCCGGGTCGGTGTCGGCCCCGGTCAGCAGCACCTCGGGCACCAGCACCGTCTCCGGGGCGACGGGCACGGCGCCGGGGAAGGGCGCGAGGTAGGACGGGCGGAGCACCGGCCCGAACAGCTCGCCGGCGACGAGGTCCGGCTCGAACTCGGAGGACAGCACGGTGACCCGGGTCCTGAGGTCCCCGTGGATCATCACCAGCTTGTCCGTCATATGGCCGACGAAGGCCCCGACGTGGACGTCCCCGCCGACGATCAGCTTGGCGTCGCCCTCCAGGTAGACGGCGGCCGCCCGGAGGTCGCCGAGCACGACCAGTGCGGGGCAGCCGTCGTCGGTGTTGAGGACCGCGCCGTCCACCAGCAGGTCGCCGTCGACGATGTAGCCGGTGCCGTCGGGCTCGGCGGCGTCGAGGTCGAGATTGCCCTCGACCGTCAGCGTGCCGGTGTGGACGTCGTACTGCTCCTCGTAGAGGTTCTCGTAGGAGTCGGCGGGCAGGCGGCGCTGCTCGAAGAGCGCCACGGCCTGGTCCCAACTGTGCGGGGTGGTGGTGATGTTCATGGGCGGAACTGTGCCACGGGGCACTGACGGCGACCGCCGCGGGGAGGTCGACCGCCGCCGGGAGGTCGGCCGCGTGGCCCCCGCCGCCGTTCTGCCCGAACGGACCTTCCCTTCCGCCGACGCGCCTGGCAGCATCGTCCGTTATTCGGTGATCAGGGGCCGGTGGCCGGTGCCCCGGGTGCTCGCCGGGGGAGGGGCAGCATGCTGACGCACCGCGAGCGCGGTCGCCGCGGGGACGAGCACCGGCCCGCGCCCTGGGTGCGGACCCGGCTGCGCTCGGCGCGTGCGGCCGCCGCGCTCACCGCCGTCCTCGCCTTCGTCACCGTCCTCACCGTGACCGCGCTGCCCCGGGCCACCGACCGGGGCGCGAACAGCGCGCTGGCCGCCTTCGCCCAGGACCGCGGCGTCAAGGCGACCAGCCTCCACCTCACCGCCCACCCGCGCCCCGACACCCCGGCCGCCGACCTCGACTCGGCCCGCGACCGGTTGGTCGGACAGATCACCGGGGACCTCCCGCTCACCCGCGACGGCGAGCACCACGGCACCCGCGCCCTCACCGACCGGGCCGTGCTCAACGACGGCTACGACCGCCCGGGCGGCATCGCCCCGCAACTCCACCTGCTCTACCTCCAGGGGCTCGCAGGACACGCGACCCTGACCGACGGCGCCTGGCCCGGACCGGCCGCCCCCGGCGAACCGCTGCCGATCGCCGTCAGCCGGCGGGCCGCCGACACCATCGGCCTCCGGGTCGGCGACACCGTCGACAGCGGACCCGCCGCCCGTGCCAGGATCGTCGGCCTCTACCGCGCCGACGATCCCCACGACCGCTACTGGCAGGAGCTGCCCTGCCCCGAACGCGCCTGCCTGAAGACCCTCGACGGCGGCGGTGTCCGATGGGAGACCGCCGGATTCGCCGCCGGCGACAGCCGCCCGGCCCTGCTCGCCTGGGGCGGGGGCGGCGAGGACTTCTGGCGGCTGCCGGTCGACCCGCACGCCCTGCGCGCCGACCGGCTCGCCGCCCTCCGCTCCGGCGTCGGCTCCTACCTGGCCGGGTCCGGCGCCGTCCGGGCCGCCGAGGTGACCGGACGGCCCGACCTCACCATTGGCACCCTGCTGCCCGAGGTCCTCGCCGAGGCCACCGCCCGCCACCGGGCCACCGCCCCGCTCGCCGCGATCGGTCCCGCGGGCGTCGTGGGCGTCGCCGCCGTGGTGCTCTGCCTGGCCGCCGCCCACGCCGCCGACCGGCGGACCGCCGAACTCCGGCTGCTCCGGGCCCGCGGCGGTTCACGCGCCGGGATCCTGCTGCGCCTGCTCGGCGAGAACGCGGTGACCGTCCTGCCGGCAGCCGGAGCCGCCACCGCTCTCGCCCTCGTCCTGCTGCCCACCCCCCGCTGGACCGCCGCCGTCCTCGCCGCAGTGGCCGGGACGCTGCTCGCCGTCCTGGCCCTACCGGTCCGCGCCGCTGCCCTGCTGTCCCGCCCCCCTGGCACCGGCGGCCCTCCCGAGGGTGCCCGGGCGTCCGGGCGGCGCCGGGCGGTCGGCGAACTCCTCGTCCTCGCCGTCACCTGCGCGGCCGTCGCGGAGGTCCGCCGCCGCGGCGCCGCCCCGTCGGCGAGCGGGCCGGATCCACTGCTGGTCACCGCCCCGCTGCTGGTCGCGCTCAGCGGCGGTCTGCTGCTCGCCCGGATCCAGCCGGCCGTCGTCGGTCGGCTCGCCGCCCTCGCCCGGCGCGGCCGCGGTCCGATCGCCTTCCTCGGTCTCGCCCGCAGCGCCCGCGACTCCGGGGGTCGTCACCGCCCCGCCGTTCTGCCGGCGCTCGCCCTGCTGCTCGCCGTCACCACCGCCGGCTTCGGCGCGACCCTCCTCGACACCGTCGACGGCGCCCGGCTGCGTGCGGCCCGCACGGCGGTCGGCGGCGACGCCGCGGTACTGGTCCCGCAGGACGCGCCACTGCCCGAGGCCTTCGTCACGGCCGCCGACGCGCTCCCGGGCGTCCGCGCCTCGACCGGCGTCCGCATCGAGCGGCAGACCTACCTGCTCGGTACCGGCCGGCTCGCCGTACAGGTCACCCTCGTCGTCGTCGAGCCCCGGGCCTACGCGGAGATCGCCCGCACCGTCGGGGCCGGCGCGTTCGACCCTGCCGTCCTGGCCGACCCTGCCGCCCCGTCCGTCGCCGCCCCGTCCGTCGCCGCCCCGTCCGACACCGCGCCGTCCGTCGCCGCTCGGCCTGACGTGCCGGTGCCCGCTCTGATCAGCCCCGGCCTCGCCGGACAACTCACCCCCGGCCCGCAGCGGCTGCGGACACCCGGCGGCGAACTGCTTGCCACCGTCGTCGGCACCACCCCCGCCACCCCCGCCCTCCCCGAGGCCGTCCGCGAGTTCGTCGTCGTGCCGGTCGGCGCGGCCGCCGCCCGCCTGCCCGAACTCGCCCGGCCCGACAACTGGTTCGCCGTCGGCGACATCGACGGCGACCGGCTGCGCCCGCTCTTCGCGGCCCGCGGCCTGGCCGACGCGTCGGGTCTGGCCGGGCTCCTCCGCGAGGAGGCCCGGGAGGTGAGCGAGGAGCCCGGGGGCATCCCCGACGGCTACCTCGTGCGCACCGCCCGCGAGACGGCCGCCGCCCTGGCCGCCGACCCGCTCCAGCACTCCACCGTCCGGCTCTTCCGGTCCGCGGCCGTCGCCGGCGTCGCCTTCGCCCTGCTCGCCGTCCTGCTCACCGTCCTGCGGGCCTCGCCCGACCGCGCGGCGGTGCTCGCCCGGCTGCGCACCATGGGGCTCCGCCCCCGGGAGGGGCTGGCGCTGATCGTCGCGGAGACCGTGCCGCAGACACTGGCCGCGGTGGCCGGCGGCGCCGTGGTCGCGGCGGGGGCCGTCGCCCTGCTCGGACCGGCCTTCGACCTGTCGTTGCTGGTCGGCGCGCCGGTGGGGGACCGGCCGGCGCCCAGCCTCCTGCCGGTGCTGCTGCCGACGGCCGGCGTGGCGCTGCTCGTCTGCGCCGCGGTGGTGCTGGAGGCGGCCGTCTCCGGCCGACGGCAGATCGCCACCGAACTCCGGGCGGGCGACCGGCGGTGATCCCGGCCGTTCCGGGTCCACCGCCGGTCGCGTCGCCGGCTACAGCGGCTGCGGCTTGATCATCGCGAACGGCGCGCCCTGCGGGTCGGCGACCACCGTCATCCGGCCCGCCATCATGTCGAACGGCGGGGCCAGGACGGTGCCGCCGGCCCTGACCAGCGCGTCCACCGTGGAGTCCACGCTGTCGACCGCGAAGTAGGTCAGCCAGTGCGGCGGGGTGCCGGGCGGGTCGCCGGCGAGCAGGGTCACCCCGCCGACCGCCCGGCCCCCGACCCGCAGCTCCCAGTACGCGTCGGCGCCGTCCAGGGGCTCGATCTCGATCCCGAAGGCCGCGCCGTAGAACGCGGTGGCGGCCTGCACGTCGCTGGTGTGGAGCTCGTTCCAGGTCAGCGCCCCGGCCTCGTTGACCACCTGGGCGCCGAAGAACTCGCCCGGCTGCCAGACCCCGAAGACCGCGCCCTGCGGGTCGGCCGCCACCAGCATCCGGCCCAGCGCGCCGACGTCCATCACCGGGGCGAGCAGGGTGCCGCCGGCCGCGACGATCGCGTCCTGGGTGGCCTGGGCGTCGGTGCTCGCGAGGTAGCCGGTCCAGACGGTCGGCGGCTCCGGCGAGCCGTCGGGGCTCATCGTCGGGCCGATGCCGGCCACCGCCCGGCCGTTGAGCTCGCAGACCGCGTACCCGCCGAACTCCGCGGGCCCGGGCACGCCCTGCCAGCCGAACAGGTCGCGGTAGAAGTCCAGCGCGGCCTGCTGGTCCTTCGCCATCAGGTCGACCCAGCACGGGGTGCCGGTCTGGTAAGGAGTGGTGACTTCGGGCATTCTCGCTCCTCCTCGTGGGATCCCCCGCCGGTCACCCTCTCCTCGGGCGTCCCGATCCGGCGTTCGACACGCCGCCCCGGCCGATCGACCGGCCGATCGGCCTGGCGGGTCCGGCCCGTGCGGTCCGTCAGTGGACGACCGTCCCGCAGGCTGACCCCGGCAGCGGTTGGAAGCCGTGGCTGCGGACGGTGGTCAGGACGTGCCCGCAGATCCACCCGGTGGGGCCGAAGACGGCGCGCAGCGCGACGCCGTTGGCGTTCTGCGCGGTCCACTCGCTCTGGCGGACGACATTGGACACGATCCGGCCGAACGGTGTCGCCGCGAACTGCGGGTTGATGGCGTGCGTGGTGGTGTTGACTGCGGCGACCCCGTTGATCCCGCGCGGGGTGAGCGGCCCGGGCTCGTCACCGGGGGTGGTGTAACCGCTGTACGCCTGGCCGACGTAGCGGCCGACGGAGTACGGCACCAGGGCGTCGGCGTTCTGGAGGAGAGGGTCGGTGCCCTGGTTCTCGCGGGCGACGACGCCGACGCAGGAGTGGTCGGTCACCGGGTCCTGGGCCACCACCCGGGCGTAGTCGATCTTCTCCAGGAAGAAGGAGGTGGCGTCCAGCCCCGAACCGTGCACGCCGTCGCGGTCCACCGTGACATTGCCGCTGACGACCGGGTGGATGACCGCGTCGGGGAGCGCGGGGCTGATCTGGCGCCAGTTGGTGGTCCGGCAGGCGTAGATCGAGGCCAGTTGGGCGGTCGTCAGCGAGACCGGGGCGTTCCCGCCGGCGGGGGCCGCCCAGCTGACGGCGTCCTTGGCCATCCCGATGAAGAGCAGGTAGGCGGGGTCGGTGGGCCTCGGCGGCCGAAGGGCCCGGGCGTAGTTGACGGTCGTCGAGCCGAAGATGTCCATGGCGATCACGCCGGCGTCCGTGCTGAACGGCCGGTAGATGGCGGACGACCCGTACTTGGGCACGATCGGGCTCTGCCCGGCCGAGTCCCAGCCGGTCAGCCGGGGCGAGCTGGTATCGCCGCCGGCGGCCAGGGCGGCGTTGTAGTCGGTGGAGAACTGGGCCAGCAGGCTCTGGGTCGCCTGCCCGCCTACGCCTACGAGGTCCTGGGCGTCCGGGAGGCCGAGCGGGTCGGCGGGCGCGGGGGCGGTGGTGCCGAGCACGAGGGCGGCGGCCAGGGCGAAGGCCGGGGCGAGCCGGCGGCCGAGGCGGGCGGCGCGGGGGCTCTGCCCGGTGATGTGGTCACGCATGGGTGAACTGCCCTTCGGACGTGCGGCGTCGGGATCCCGGCGTATCCTCGGCCGCCCGCCCGGCCGGGGGAAGCCCCCGTTCCGGGGGTGTGGCGGGCCGCCGGGGTGCGGCGCCGCAGGTCACCCGGGCCCGGTGGCCGGCCGCGACGGCGAATGTACTTCCACCGGCTTTCCGGCTGCCTTCTGCCTGTCGTCCACCGGGCCGCCCCGCTCAGTCGTCCGGCCTCCCGAGCCGTGCCTCGGCGGCGGCGAGGAGGAGGTCGAGCGCGTGGGGGTAGGCGCTGCGGTTCATGTCGGCGGTCAACAGGTGCGCGGTGGCCGCGATGTGCGGGTGGGTGGTGGCGTCGAGGCGCGCGTAGGAGGCCTGCCAGACCTGGTAGTCGGCGCTCAGGGCGGCCGCGGGCAGGGCGAGGGCGGCGGCGTCGAGCACGGCGAAGCCGAGGCTCTGGTCGACGAAGGCGTGGTAGATGCGGACGGCCTCGGGGTCCGGGAAGCCGGCGTTGCGCAGTATGCCGAGGATGTTCTCGACGGCGGTGATCTCGTTGGCCCGGCCGGTGGTGCGGTGGGCGGCGAGCAGGGCGGCCTGGGGGTGGGCCTGGTAGGCGGCGTGGATGCGCAGGCCGATGGCCCGCAGGTCGGCCCGCCAGTCGCCGGTGGGCCGCCAGCCGTGCTGGGCGCGGCCGATGAGCTCGTCGGCGATGGCGATCAGCAGGTCGTCGGTGCTGTGGAAGTAGCGGTACACCGCGCTGGGGTCGGCGCCGAGCGCGGCCCCGAGCCGCCGGACGGTGAGCGCCTCGGCGCCGTGCAGGCCGACCAGCCGCAGGGCGGTGTCGACGATCAGCTCGGCGGACAGGACGACGCCCTGTTTGGTGGGCCGGCGGCGCTTCCGCTCGGGCTCGGGAACCACACGTTCGGTCATGCGCGCCAGGGTATGTCAACGGCATTGACGTAGGGAGGGGGAACGCGTGGATCGCGCGGATCTACTCCGCTCGCCGCACCGGGAGGCTGCGGGGGCCGCGCACCAGGAGGCCCGGCCGGTACGGCAGCCCGGCGGGGTCGGCGGCGAGGGACAGCGCGGGCAGGGCGTCGAACAGGCGGGGCAGCGCGATCGTCGCCTCCAGCCGCGCCAGTCGGGCGCCCAGGCAGATGTGCGGGCCGTGCCCGAAGGCCACGTGCGGCAGGGCGCGGCCGTCACCGGGGGCGAACCGGTCGGGCCGGAAGGCGTCCGGGTCGGGGAAGACCTCCGGATCGCGGTTGGCGGCCGCCAGGACGACCAGGACGGAGGAGTCCCCCGGGACGACCGCGCCGGAACCGAGGTCGACCTCCTCGCGGGTGCGCCGCCAGGTAGTGCCCTCCAGCGGGCTGGCGTGACGCAGCGTCTCCTCGACCACCGCGGCCCACCGGGGCTCGCCCTCCTGCCGGGCCGAGGCCAGCTCGCCGGGGTGGCCGAGCAGCAGCAGCGAGGCGGAGGCGAGCAGGTTCATGGTCGTCTCGTAGCCGGCGAAGAGCAGCAGGAACGCCATCGCCAGCAGTTCGGTGTCGTCCAGCGCCTCGGCGTCCTCGTCGGCGGCGAGCAGGCTGAACAGGTCCTCGCCGGGCTGCTCCCGCTTGGCCGCGATGAGTCCGGTGAAGTACCGGTGCAGGCTCTGCCAGGCGTCGTCGATCTCGCCGGGAGCGAGGGCGCCGGCGGGGGAGCCGACCCGGTAGGTCCAGGTGCGCAGGTCCGCCCGGTCCTCCTCGGGCACGCCGAGGATCTCGCCGATCACCAGGACCGGCAGCGGGAAGGCGAAGTCGTCGACGAGGTCGGCGGCCCCCTCGCGGTCGAGGCGCTCGGCGAGCCCGTCGAGCACCTCCTCGGTGAGCCGGGCGATCCGCTCGCCCAGGGCGTCCACCCGGCGGGGGGTGAAGGCCACCGAGGCCAGCCGGCGCAGGCGGCGGTGCTCGGCGCCGTCGGTGTTGAGCATGTGCTGCTCCAGGACGGACCGCGCCCCGGCCGCCGGTCCCACCCGGCCGGACCCGCCGGCGCGCGGCGCCGGGACGTTGGAGAACCGGGGATCGGCCAGCACCGCCCTGGCCTGCCGGTAGCCGGTCACCAGCCAGGCCGAGGTCCCGTTGGACAGGTCCACCCGGGCCGCCGGGCCCTGCGCGCGCAGCCCGGCGTAGTACGGGTAGGGGTCGCGGGCGAACGCGGCGTCGGCGGGGTTCAGAACTGTGGTCACCGGGTCATTCTCGCCGGGGCCGTCCGGGCGGCCGACAGGGCCCCCGGCCCGGACGGATCCGGGCCGGGGGAGCGGGGCGCGGCCGCCCCCGCGCGTCACCGTCGCGGGGTCACGTCCGGACCGGGCGGAAGACCGGCTCCGGCCAGTCGCCGTCCGGGACCATCCGGTCGAGCGCCGCGCCGATCACCCGCTCCTCGTACCGGAAGTGCGACTCCATGATCGCCGTCAGCCCGTCGAGTTCGCGCCGGATCGCCTCGTCCGCGCCCCGGTCGCCGTCGTCGGCGGCCTGCCGGGCGAGTTCGGCGACCCGGGTCAGGATCGAGGAGATGAAGCTGTGGTCCTCGACCAGCTTCTCGACCGTCCCCGCCAGATCGGGCCGCTCGCGCACCAACTGCGCGAACAGTCCGTCGTCCTCGCCCCGGTGGTGGGTCTCCAGGGCGCTGCAGAAGGCCAGACAGTGGGCGGCGAGCGTCCCGCCTCCGCCCGTGCGCCGGTGCCCCGCACCGGACTTGAGGTCGCTCTTGAGGTCGTTGATCAGGCGACGCAGTTCGTCGTGTGCCAGCGAGAGCTGCCGGCCGAGGGCGGCCGTACGGCCGCCGTCCTGGGAAGCCACGTTCGGGCCGTCCCTTCGGTTGTCGCACCTCCATGCCTGACGCAGTCCGTCACCGGCACGCGATGCCGCCGCGATCCGATCACACCCTCCTCCGCCCGGGCAAGTGCCGGGCCGCGCGCCCCGGATGCGTTCATCGCAAGCCATTGCAACGAATGCCCCGACCGCTCGTTGCATTGAGCGCCAAGCCATTGCAATGGAAGCGTCAGAATCCTTGCTTTGAAGCTACTTAAAGCAGCTCTTCATCGTTGACCGAATACTGAACGCAATGTAGCGTCGTCGTTGTTCAGAGATTCCCGAACAACCGCGAAGGGTCGTTCGGACAGCACCGATCCGTGAGAAGAGGCACCACCATGTCCGTCGACACCACCGCCCAGAACGCGTCCACCCCGTCGCCGGAGGCCGCCGGGCCGGAGCGGCCCGAACTGGCGGCGGCCGCGCAGGCGTTCGTCGACGCCGGGTTCGCCGGGATCCAGCTGCGGGTGCACGACGAGCGGGGAGCCTGGGTCGGCGCCGCCGGGGTGCGCGAGCTGGGTGCGACCGAACTGCCCCCGGTGGACGGGCGGTTCTGGATCGGCAGCAGCACCAAGACCTTCGTCGCGGCGCTGGTGCTGCGGCTGGTCGCGGACGGCGCGATCGCTCTGGACGCCCCGGTGGCCGAGCACCTGCCGGAACTCGGCCTGGACGGGCGGATCACCGTGCGGATGCTGCTCCAGCACACCAGCGGGCTGTACAACCACACCGGCGAGCTCGACGCCGACGGGACCTTCGTGCCGGGGCTCCCCTCGGTCGGCGGGCCCTGGGTGGAGAACCGGTTCCACAACTACCGGGCCGAGGAACTGGTGCGGTACGCGCTCGCCCAGCCGGCCCGCTTCGAGCCGGGCACCGCCCAGGACTACTCCAACACCAACTACACCGTGGCCGCCCTGCTGGCCGAGGCGGTCGGCGGCCTCCCGTACGCCGAGGCGATGCGCCGCTACGTCCTGGAGCCGCTCGGGCTGCGGGACACCGTGGTGCCGGGCGACTCCCCGGAGCTGCCCGAGCCGCACGCGCACGGCTACGCCCGCTACCAGGACGGCGAGGTGTGGAAGGTGGTCGACGTGACCCGGCAGAACAGCTCGCTGCTGATCGGCGCCGGCGACATGGTCTCCACCACCTTGGACCTGCACGCCTTCTTCTCCGCGCTGCTGGGCGGCAGGCTGCTGCCGGCCCCGCTGCTGGAGGAGATGCGCACGCCGCACGGGATGCTCGGTTACGGTCTCGGGCTGTTCGTGCAGGACCTCGGCCCGGAGCACGGCCTCATCGTCCACCACAACGGCGGTGCCCCGGGCGGCTACGGGGCGCTGATGATCGCCTCCCCGGACGGCAGTCGCACCCTCACGGCCGGGCTGACCACGGGCGACGCCGCGATGGACCCGGCGCAGGTGTTCCCGGGGGCCCTGGACGCGCTGATCACGGCCGTGTTCCGCGACGGCCACGGGCGGTGACCGGGAAGCCGGTCGCGGCGAGTGCCATGCGCCGGGGGCCGACGGCACCCCCGGCCCGGTGGACCGTGCCGTCGGCCGCGTCCCGCCCTAGGCTGGTCCCATGGGCGAGTTCGACGCGTTCACGGACCTGCTGGACTACCCGGTGTACGTGGTGACCGCGCCCGGGCGGGCGCCGGCGGGGTGCCTGGTCGGGTTCGCGGGACAGTGCTCGATCGATCCGGTGCGGTTCGTGGTGTGGATCTCCAAGGCGAACCACACCCATGACGCGGCCCTGGCGGCGGGTGCGCTGGGTGTCCACCTGCTGCCGCGCGGGCACGGGCTGGCCGAGCTGTTCGGGGGTCGCACCGGTGACGACACGGACAAATTCGCCGAGGTCGAGTGGTACCGCGGCCCGCACGGGGTGCCGGTGCTCCCGGCCGCGCCGGCCTGGTTCGTCGGCCGGGTGCTCGACTGCGTGGACTGGGGCGACCACACCGGACTGCTGCTGGCCCCGGTGGCGGTCGGCGGAGGGCCGGAGGGCGCGGAGGTGCTGTCGTTCCGCGATGTCGCCGACGTCGACGCCGGTCACCCAGCCTGAGCCCGGCCCGGGCCGGCCGACGTACCGGGCCGGCACGGTCGGGAGGGCCGGGATGGAGGGCCCGGATGGAGGGCCGGGAGGGCCGATGCCGTGAGGGGGTCCACCGGACCGGACCCGGCCGGTGGACCCCCCTCCTTCGGACGGGGACGGGGCGTCAGCCGAGCGGGCGGCAGAGCACCGCGTCCGGGACGCCGTGGTGCAGCCACTTCCAGGTGAAGGCGACGCCGGCGAGGTACTCGTTGTCGCCGCACTGCCCCTTGTAGTAGCCAGGGGCCCAGTCGCTGCCGGACGAGCCGCCGGTGGCGGGGCGGTTGTCGCCGTGGTCGAACCACAGGGTGCGGGTGGCGGCCGGCAGGGCGGCGGTCGCGGGCGCGCAGAGCAGGGCGGACATCGCGTTGGAGTTCACGCTGTAGCCGACGGCGAAGGTGCCGTCCGGGCACTGGAGCTTGTTGTAGCCGGAGGCCCAGTCGCCGTGGGTCACATAGCGCTCGTCGGTGACGGTGGTCCAGTCGCCGGCACCGGTCGCGGGCTGCCCGGCGTCGGTGCACAGGCCGCGGCCGTCACTGCGGGCGAGGCCGACCAGCCGCTGGCCGTCGGGGCAGTTGCCCTTGCGGTTGCCCGGGCTCCAGTCCGGCCGGGCGAGCATCCGCCGGGAGAGGTCGAGGTCGGCGTGGTCGAGGTCGAGCAGGCCCCAGTGCGGGGCGGGGGCGACCTGGCCGCTGTACGAGGGCGCGGCGATCAGCCGGTTCCAGTACGGGGCGCGCCAGTCGCCCTGGTCCTCCAGGCTGAGCGGGCGGCCGGCGGTGTCGAAGTCGAGCAGTGCCCAACTGTCGTTCGGCACGCCGTTGCTGTGCCAGCCGACCAGCGGCCAGACGGCGAAGTCGGTGTCGTTCGCGGCCAGGATCCGGGTGAAGTTGTCGAACCAGGCCTGTTCCTTGGCGTCGGTCGAGCCCCGGCCGCCGGCGCCGAACTCGCTGATCCACACCGGCGCGGTGAAGTGCTGGCCGGCCTGGGTGACGAACAGCGCCTCGTCGTCGACGACCTGCGCCAGCTGCGCCGGGGTGAAGTCCTGGTAGCGCGGATCGCCCGTGGATCCGGCGGAGCCGCTCGCCGCGCCCGTGTTGGCCGGGCCGGTGTAGCCGTAGAAGTGCGCCGAGTAGACCAGCTTGCCCGAGTCGATCAGGGCGTTGGAGAGGGTGCGGACCGGGGTCAGCTGCGGCCGGCCGTGGCTGAACACGGCGGCCGGTATCCCGTACCAGTTGATGCCCTCCATGACGACCAGCAGGTCGGGGTCGGTCTGCAGGATCCGGTTCCCGGCCTCCTCGAAGGCGGCGTACTGGTCGTGGCTGTCGCCCAGGCCCCAGTTGGGGTCGTCCCAGGTGTCGCGGCGGACCTCGTTGCGCAGGTCGGCGCCGACCACCCGCTTGTTGTCCTTGTACCGGCCGGCCAGGAAGACCCAGTCGTCGATCCACTGCTGGGTGGACTGGCCGCTGTTCCAGCGCTCGTTGCCGTCCAGCCCGCAGCAGAACCGGTAGCTGGTGGTGTGGTTGTTGAGGACCACCGCGAAGCCGTCGGCGGTCAGCGCCGAGACGACCGCGTCGAACACCTGGAGCGGGGTCCTCCCGCGCAGCTGCGGGTTGGCCGCGACGGCGACGTCCGGCACCGTGCTCGGGTCGTGCAGCAGGGCGTTGGCGAAGGGCAGCCGGACGCTGTTGATGCCGAGGCGGTGGAAGCCGCCCAGGATGTCGGCGATCGGGGCCCGGTCCAGGCCGAGCGGCAGGTTGTAGGAGACCTGTCCGGCCTGGTTGTTGGCCGGGTCGGTGGTCGGTCCGCTGCCCTGCCAGGTGCCCTGGGCGCCGGCCCAGTTGCCGGACCTGAGCTTGAAGCGGGTACCGGAGGCGTCGACGACGTAGCGGCCCCGGGTGCTGAGCGGGCCGGTCCAGGAGGCGGCCAGGGCCGGTCCGTCGAGGACCGCCGGTGCCGCCCCGGCCGCACCGGAGGCAGTGGTCCCGACGGTTCCGGTGGTTCCGACGGTTCCGGTGGTTCCGACGGTCTCGGCTGCTCCGGCGGCGGTGCCGGTTCCCGCCGTCACGGCGACGCAGGCGAGCAGGGCGGCCCCCGCCGCCAGCGCGCGGCGCGCGAATGTGTTCATGGTCATCCCGGTGGGTGAGGGTGGTCTGGCATGGATGTGCCAACTGCTGGTGTGACAACCATTCATGCCCCGTCCGTCCGGCCGGGACTCCGCAGTGGCCCGGTGCGTCGGAGGGCGGACACGGGTGCCGGGAGGCGGACGGCCGCCCGTCGGGTCCGTGCCGATGGTCGCGCCGGAGGCTAGCAGTGGCGGCGAGGATGTATGGACAACTCCCGGTGGCGGAAACCGAGCTGTCCGGCGAACTGCGCACGGTGGTCGGTGCGTGTACGGCTGATGACGAACGGTGGCCGGCGTGCGGCGGGTGGTGCGCGGTCGCCGGTGCGGATCTTCTCAGGGCCGGTCGCGCCGACTACGGTGAGGCCGAGGACGGACCCCGGGGCCGCGTCGCCCGGCCCGACCGCTTCGACCGCCCCGACCGGACCTCGCAGAACGGAACCACCACCATGCCCGAGCAGGACCAGCAGCCCGTCGTCTGGGCCCCCGGCACCCATGAACTGGGGGAGGGCGCCCGGTGGGTGGACGGCCGGCTGGTCTTCACCGACATCCTCGCCGGCCGGCTCCTCGAAGTCTCCGGCACCGAGCCCGGCACCCCGCGCGAACTTCTCCGCCTGGACGTGCCGCTGGGTGCGGTGGCCCCGGTCGAGGGCCGCCCCGGGCACTGGATCGCCGCGGCGGGCACCGGCATCGCCCTGCTCGGCCCGGACGGCTCCACGGAGTGGCTGGCCCGCCCGGAGGAGGACGCCGCCACCCCCGTGCGGATGAACGACGGCGTCTGCGACCCGCAGGGCCGCTTCTGGGCCGGCAGCATGGCGTACGACGAGACCCCGGGCGCGGGTTCGCTCTACCGCACCGACCACGACGGCACCGTCCACCGCGTCCTCACCGGACTGACCATCGTCAACGGCCCCGCCTTCAGCGCCGACGGCCGGCTGCTCCACGTCGCCGACAGCACCGCGGGCGTCATCCACCGCTGCACCCTCGACGACGACGGCAACCCGCTGGACACGGTGGAGTTCGCCCGGATCACCGACGGCGGATCGCCCGACGGCATGACCGTCGACACCGAGGGCCGGCTCTGGGTGGCGGTCTGGGGGAGCGCCGCCGTCCACCGCTACGAGCCCGACGGCACCCTCTCGGCCGTCGTCCCCCTGCCGGCGCCCCAGCCCACCTCCGTCTGCCTCCCGCCGACCGGCGGCCGCCTCCTGGTCACCACCGCCCGGCTGGGCCTCCCCGACGCGCCGTCCCCGTCCGGCGCCGTGCTCGCCGTCCCCGTCGACGCCGCCGCCCCGGCCGCCGTCGGCTACCGCCCCCGCTGACACCCGGCCCGGCCCGGACCCGACCCGCACCGGCCCGGGCCGGCTCCCGCTGTCGGTGCCCCGTCCTAGGCTGCGGCCATGAGCATGATCGGGAGGTATCTCCGCCTGAGCGCCGGAGAGTTGGAGCGCGCGGAGCAGGACCCGGAGTGGGTCCGGGAGTTCGCGGAGGAACTGGACGAGGACGCGCAGGAGGGCCGGTCCGGCGGGGCGTGGGCGCGCCTGCACGGCACCGGCAAGGCCTGGCAGGCACTCGACTTCCTGCTGCGCCGCCGGGAGTTCCCGGTCGACGTGGTGTACGGCGAGACGGAGCTGCCCGGCGCCGAGGACTGGGGCTACGGCCCGCCGTGCCTGATCACCCCCGAGCGGGTCCGCCTCGCCGCCGGGACCTTCGCGGAGCTGGACCCTGGCCGGCTGACGGAGGGGATCGCCGCCGCCGACCTCGCCGAGGCCCGGATCTACCCGCACGGGCTGTGGAGCTCCGAGGACGCGCTGCACCTGGTGACGGCCGAGTACCGCGCCCTGGCCGACTTCCTCGGTGCGGTGGCGACCCGTCGGCACGGCGTCCTGGTCTGGATCGAGTGACGGCCCCCGGCGCGACCAGTCCGCCCTGGCAACGGCCGGTCCACTCGGGCACGACCGGTCCACCCCGGCACGCACGAACGGTCCACCCCGGTTCACCTAATCTCCACGCGGGGTGGCCGCATCCTTCCGCCGATCCGGGGTACCGGGCCAGGACCGTGCCGACACGACGGAAGGACTCCCAAGGTGGCCCCCACCGGTGAACTGCTCGTTTCCGCCGCTGCCCCGACGGCGGACCCCTCCGACCCCGCGACGCCGGCGACGCTCGCGACCGCTCCCGGCGCCGACGGCCCCGGCCGGACCCTCGGCACCGGCCCCGGCCTGCGGGACCTCCTGCCGCCCGAACTCGCGGCGGTCGACGACCCGCGCGAGGTCGCGCCCGCGGACGCCCGGGACCTCACCCGGCAACTGCTGCGCCGGCTGGCCGCGCTGGAGGAGGGGACCAGGGAGTACTCGTACGTCCGCACCACCCTGGTGGAGCTGAACCTCTCCCTGGTGCGGTTCGCGATCCGGCGCTTCGACGCGCACCGCGAGCCCAAGGAGGACCTCCTCCAGGTCGGCGCCGTCGGCCTGATCAAGGCCATCGACCGCTTCGACCCCTCGCTCGGTGTGGAGTTCACCACCTTCGCCATGCCGACCGTGCTCGGCGAGATCCGGCGGCACTTCCGCGACACCACCTGGGCCGTCCACGTGCCCCGCCGCCTCCAGGAGCTGCGGATCACGCTCGCCCGGGCGCAGGAGCGCCTCTCCCAGCGCCTGGACCGCGCCCCGACCGTGGCCGAACTCGCCGAGCACCTCTCGCTCACCCCCGACGAGGTCGTCGAGGGCCTGACCGCCGCCAACGGCCACACCGCCGGCTCGCTCGACGGCGGCGGCCCCGACGGCGGCGACGCCCCCGGTCCGCTCGGCGGGCAGCTCGGCGCCGACGACCACGACCTCGCCCTGGTCGAGGACCTGGTCGCGCTGAAGCCCCTGATAGCCGCCCTGCCGGAACGCGAGCGCCGCATCCTGTCGATGCGCTTCTGCGAGGACCTCACCCAGTCCCAGATAGGCGCCCGGCTCGGCCTGTCCCAGATGCACGTATCCCGCCTCCTCGCCCGCACGCTGGGTCAGCTGCGCGACGGCCTGGAGGACGTCTGAGGGTGCCGTCCGGCGCGGACTCCGAGGGCGGGCGGCCCCCGACCGCAAACCCTTCACTTGGCCGACTGGCGCGGCCTCCGTATCGTCGGAGAGCACGGACACGGAGGGGACGACGATGATGCCATCCGACAACGACCCTGGGGACACCACGCTGGCGGCGGTCCCTGCGTACCGTCCCGGACTGGTGGTGGAGACCCGCTCCGCGCCCGGCGGCGCGATGCTCTGCATCCTCGTCGGCGATCTCGACATCGAGACCCTGGCACCGGCCGCGGAGATGCTCGACGCGCTGGTCGCGCAGCGCCCCGCGGCCGTGGTGATCGACCTCGGCGGGTTGGGCTTCTGCGACTCCTCCGGTCTGAACGTCCTGCTCAAGACCCGGATCGCGGCCGAGCGGGGCGGGCTGGAACTGCGGCTCGCCGCGGTGCCGCCCACCGTGATGCGGGTGCTCGACCTGACCGGCGCCCGCGCCGTGTTCTCGATCCACGACTCGGTGGTCAGGGCGCTGGCCGGTTGAGCCGGGCGCGGCCGGGCGACGTTCGCGGCCGTCCGTGCCCCGGCGCGCGGCCGTTCCCCGCGCGCGGCCGGACGTCGGCCTTCGGCCGTTCCCGCGCTTTCGATCCCGGATGCGTACCCCTGCCGCACCCGGAACGGGCATAATTCCGGGACTGCCGGGAAACCGACCACGCGACAGATCGCCGTCGAACCGAAAGGGCGCCCTCGCATGACGATGAGCCGAGGAACCCTGGACGGCGACCCGCACCGGGCCGGGCCCGAGGTACCCGTCGGCGGTCAACGCAGGCGGCTGACCCTGGCCGGACTGCCCAAACCGGTCGCCCACGCCAGGACCTTCACCGCCCGGGCGCTCGCCGAGTGGTTCCCGTCCGCTCCGGCGCCCGGCGGCGGTGACGGCGCCGCCGACGACCTCGTGCTGCTGGTCGCGGAACTCGTCGCCAACGCGATGCTGCACGGTGACGGTCCGCTGGAGCTGGTGCTGCACGTCACCGAGGCCCGGCTGCGGGTCGAGGTCAGCGACCGCAGCCCCGCGATGCCGGAGCTGCGCCGGCCGCACAATCCGGGCCTGCCGGGCGGCCACGGCCTGTTCATCGTGCAGCGGACGGCCGACGGCTGGGGCGCCGAGCCGCACAGCCAGGGCAAGACGATCTGGGCCGAGGTCGGCGTCCCCCGGCTGCTCGGTACCCGCTGAGCCCGCCCGCCGCACGCTACGCCGTCCACCCGCCCGCCGCCACGCCACCCGTCGCACGCTACGCCGTCCGTCACGCTTCCGTCGAACCGCCGCATGAATCCGGCCGTCCGGGGCAGACGGGGGCCGACAGTGTCCGGCACAGGAAGGGCGGGGGCGAGGCCGATGCAGGAAGCGGTGGCGGCACACCTGACGATGCGTCTGATCACCGGCGAGGACCGGGGCCGGGACCTGGCCGTCGAGTGCCGGTACGAGGCCGGGGACCCCTACGCGGTCCGGCTGGATTTCGGCGGCGGCGAGGAGACGGTCTGGGTCCTGGCCCGGGACCTGCTGGCCGCCGGGCTGCGCGGGCCGGCCGGGGACGGTGACGTCCACATCGAGCCCAGCGCCACCGGTCGGCGCGTTCTCATCGCGCTGGGCGGCCAGGAGGGTGTGGCGCTCCTCGACACCCCGGCCCGGCCGCTCGCGCGCTTCCTCACCGCGACCGGCCGCTCCGTACCGATGGGCTCGGAGTCGGCCCGGATCGACTGGGACAGCTGGCTGCACCGGCTGCTGTCCGCCTGAGCACAAGCGCGCGAACCAGCGCATGAACAAGGCCATGAACAAGCGCATGAACCGGCACATCCGGGTTAGACGAGCGGACGAAACAACCGATCCGTCAGGAAAGGACCGCCATGACCGACCTGTCCCGCCTCCCCGGCCCCATCGAGCAGCAGTGGAGCTGGCAGTTGGAGGGAGCCTGCCGCGGCGTCGACAGCAGCGTCTTCTTCCACCCCGCCAACGAGCGCGGCACCGCCGCCAAGGAACGCGAGCAGAACGCGAAGTCGGTCTGCGCCCGCTGCCCCGTCCGTGTGCAGTGCCGCCGCTACGCGCTCGCGACCCGTGAGCCGTACGGCGTGTGGGGCGGTCTGACCGAGGGGGAGCGCCGTGTGCTGTTCACCGAGTTCGCCGAGACGGGCGCCCGGTCCGCGTAGCGCGGCCGCGCGCCCGGGGCGCGACCGATGCGCGGCTCCCCGGGCCGACCGGGTTTGCCCCGTGGGGCGGGTGGTAGACGCAGCACAGGGGCGCGGCCGAAGAGCGGCAGGTCACACGGCCTCCGCGGCCACGCCCGCCCGAACCCACCGGGAGGCTTCCGTGATCGTCCTCGGAGTCATTCTGCTCATCATCGGCTTTGTCACGGGTCTCTCGATCCTGTGGACCGTCGGTATCGTCCTTCTCCTCGTCGGTGCCGCGCTGTGGATCGCGGGCTCCCTCGGCCACGAGGTCGGCGGACGCCGCCACTACTACTGATGCGGCCACCGACGGCTGCCGGCCGCCGCCCACGAACAGCCCACCCGGGGTGTCCGGCGGCGCCGGGCGGCCGATCCTCGTGCCATGGCCTCGATCGTCGTCCTCTACGAGTTGGACCCCGGGCAGGTGCTCGGCCCGGACGGGGTCGAGCCCGCCGTGCTGGGTGTGCACGCGGCCGGGGCGGACCCCGACGTGCCGGAGGACCCGCTGCCGCGCACCCTGTGCGGGCGGGACACGGCGGGCATGGAGCACGCCCACTTCCGGGCGGGCCTGGGTGAGCCCTGGTACCCGCCCGCCCTCGCCGAGCAGCGCTGCCGGGAGTGCGAGCGGGCGCTGCGGTCGTCCTGACGGCCGTCGAAACCTGTGCGGACGGCACCGGAGCCGGAACGGCCGTCGTAGCCCGGGCTGACGGCTACCGGAGCCGGAACAGCACGGCCCGCCAGCCCGTGCTCGCCGTTCCACGCCCCTCGCAAACAGCCTCCGGCGCCCCGCTCCAGGTCAGGTACGCGGTCGTGAGCCGGAGGTCCGTCGGGCCGGGCGACCGGGGCGCGCCGGGCCGCTCCACGACGGGGAGCCGGTGCCAGTCGGCGGGGAGGTCCGGTTCGGGGCCGCCGTCGCTGCCGACCGCGCCGAACAGCAGGTCCCCGTCCTCGCACGGGACCGGGTCGCCGCCCAGCGTCAGGTCCCGGCCTCCCGCCGCCGATCCCGGGTCGGACCTGGTCTCGGTCCACGGGCCGGCCCCGGTGACCCCCCGGAAGTCGTCCACCGCCGCGAAGCCCTGCGCGGCGTCCGGCCACAGGATCCGGATCATGTCGAGCTCGTCCATCGCCCTGGCGCGCACCGATACGAAGACCGCCAGCCGGCTGCCGTCCTGGTCGATCGGGTAGCCGACGGGCCGGTAGCGGTTGCCGACGGTGTCGGTCACGGTGAGCGGCCCGGGGCCGACGCCGCCCAGCAGCACGGTGACGACCAGGGTGTCCCCGGCCCGGACCGGGCTGCGGACCTCCAGTTCCTCGCCCTTGGCGTGGACGAGGTCCGCGGGGGTGCCTTCCCAGGCCACCCGCGCGACGTAGGAGCCGTGGCTCGCGGCCGAGGCGGCGGTCGACCGACCGCCGACCGCCGTGTGCGGCACCGGGGGACTGCCGTCGGACACGGCGGAGGCCGCCAGCAGCGCGGCCACCGCGCCACCGACCCAGGCGGAGGACCGCAGCGGGCGCCGGAGGCGGTGGCCCCGGTGCCCCGGTGGGGTGCCGCCGGCGGCGCGGGGTCCGGCCGCGGGGGCGGCCGCCACGACGGCGCGGACCGGACCGCCCTGCGCCGGCACCCGGTCCCCGGGCGGCCGGCGGTGGCCGGACTGTCCAGGCTGTCCCGCCCGGCCGGACGCCTCGGCCCGTTCGGCCCGTTCGGCCTGTTCGGACATTCCGGACAGCTCGGCGAATCCGCCTGGCCCACCCGGCCCGGACACGGCGGCCGACGGTCCCGGTCGGGGCCCGGCGGCCACGGCGACGGCCGCCGCCGGTACCCCTGCCACCGGTACCCCTGCCACCGGAACCCCCGCCGCCGGGAGCGGCAGCGCCGGGAGCAGCAGCGCCGGATCGTCGGCGAGCACCCCCCGGTGCAACTCCTGGAGCTCGGTCCCGGGCTCGATGCCCAACTGGTCGACCAGCACCTGCCGCCCGTGCTGGAAGACCTCCAGCGCCTCCGCCCGCCGACCACTGCGGTGCAGCGCGAGCATCAGATGCGCCCGCAGCCGTTCGTCGAACGGGTGCGCCCCGGCCAGCGCGGCGAGTTCGCCCAGCAGGCCGGCGTGCCGGCCGAGCCCGAGCCGTACCTCGATGTGCTGGTGCTGGGCCCGGACCCGGGCGCTCTCCAGCAGGTCGAGTTCGGCCCGCAGGACGGCGCTCTCCGGGACGTCCACCAGGGGTTCGCCCCGCCACAGCCCCAGGGCGCGGCCCAGCAGGGGCTCCGCCGCGCCCGGGTCGCCGCCGTCCACCAGGGCCCGTGCCCGCTCGCACAGCTCCTGGAAGGTGCGGACGTCCAGCTCGCCTTCGTCGACTTCGACGGCGTACCCGCCGCTGCGGGTCACCACCCGGCCGCCGGCCTCGGGGCCCAGGGCCCGCCTCAGCCGCATCACATAACTGGGCAGCGCGGCCCGGCTGCGGGACGACACGGCGGTGTCCCACACGGCCTCGGCCAGTTGGTCACCGGTCACCGTCCGACCGGCCCGCACCAGCAGCAGGGCCAGTACGGCGCGCAGTCGCGGCCCGCCCGGAGTGATCTCGCCGTCCGGGCCGTAGACCCGTAACGGACCCAGTACCTCGAACCGCACGCCCGCCCCCGCCAGCGTCGCCCCCGCCCGAACGGACGGATGCTACCAGTCTGCGAGCGGAATGCGATCGGACTGCTACGCCCTGTCGAGCAGCCTCGAGCCGTGTCCGGGACTGCCCGCCGCTCCGGCCGGCGGTCCGGGGACGCACACCGACACCAGACACAGGTCCTGGCGCGCCGCGCCGGGGACCGGGGAGGGAAACCCATGAGGAAGACCGGCGTCAGGTCGAGGACGGCAGCGGTTCTGCTCGCGGTGGGGATCGCGGCCGGCGGTGTGGCCACGGCCGCACCGGCGAGCGCGCGCACCACCGCCTGCAACATCATCAACATCGGGCAGCCCGGCAACGTCTACTGGCACGGCCAGTACGCCGGGCAGGTCGAGCAGCAGTACGACAGCTGTGGTCACGTACTGGCGCACTGGCAGTGGGCGGGGGCCTTCCAGGCGGCCAACCCCGGGGCCTACCTGTACGTCGGCCTCAGGTCGCCGTACGGCTACAGCAACCAGTGGGGCGCGTACGGCGTCAACACCAAGGACGTGACCGTGGGCTGGGTCGACATCCACGCGGTCGACCCGGACGCCTGGATCGCGATGGCCTCGGTCAACGGGTGCAACTGGGCCTACGGCAGCGAGCACTGGTACGGCGGCGCGGACTGGGCCGGGCCGGTCAACTCCAGCTGCTGACCCCGACGGGTGCGGCCCCCGGCACGCCGCTCGGCCGGGGGCCGCACCCCCGCAGGCTCCGGGACCGCGCCCCCACCGGTTCCGGGGCCGCACCGGTTCGGGGGCCGCGCCGGTTCGGGGGCCGCACCCGGCCGTGACGGGGGTCGGCCGGGCGCGGGTGCGGTTGCCGGACCGGACGGCGGGGGAGACTGGCGCGGTGAACCAGTTGCAGCGGATCGTGGCACTCGCCGACGGCGTACTGGGCCGGGACGTCGTCGGGGTCTACCTCCACGGGTCCGCCGTGCTCGGCGGCCTCCGACCGGCCAGTGACCTGGACGTCCTGCTGGTCGCCCGGCGCTCGCCGGCGGAGCGGGAGCGGTCGGCCCTGCTCGGGGGCCTGCTCGGGATTTCCGGCACCGGAGCCGGAGCGGCGGAGGGCGACGTCGCGCGGCCGGTGGAGCTCGCCGTGGTGGTGCAGTCCGAGGTCCGGCCCTGGCGCTACCCGCCGGTCTGCGACTTCCTGTACGGCGAGTGGCTGCGCGCCGACTACGAGGCCGGCGGCGTCCCCCGGCCGGAGCCGATGCCCGACCTGGCGCTGCTGATCACGATGGCCCTGGCCGGGGACCGGCCCCTCGCCGGTCCGCCCCCGGCCCGGGTGCTCGACCCGGTGCCGCAAGCGGACCTGGTCCGGGCGAGCGTCGCGGGCCTCCCCGGCCTGCTCGACGACCTGGAGGACGACACCCGGAACGTGCTGCTCACCCTGGCCCGGATCTGGAGCACGCTCGCCACCGGCCGGATCAGCCCGAAGGACACCGCCGCCGACTGGGCCCTCGCCCGGCTCCCGCCCGAGCACCGCCCCGTGCTGGCCCACGCCAGGCGGCTCTATCTGGACTGCCGCTACTCCGAGGAGAGCTGGAGCGGCGAGCTGCGGTCGCGGGTGCGCCCGCACGCGGACCGGGTGCTCGCCGAGATCGCCCGGCTGAGCCCCGGGAACGGGAACGAGCCGCACTGAGGCCTTCCAGCGGTCGTCCGCCGCGCCGTCAGCGGGAACCCCGCGCCGGCGCCCCGGTGTCGGCCGTGCGGCTCAGGAAGTCCTCCACCGTCGTCGTGAAGGCCGCCGGGTCGTCCAGCCACGGGTAGTGGCCGCCCCCGGGCTGGACGGCGAGCGTCACGTCCGGGAACAGCGGGGCCGCGGCGCCGACGGCGGCCGCGGTGGGCCACGGGTCGAGTTCACCGGCCAGCAGCAGGACGGGGCAGGGCAGGGCGCCCAGCCGCTGCCGCAGCCGCTCGGTGTCGGGGGTGTAGCCGGCGTAGTAGTTCTCGCTGACGGCCAGCGAGCGCTGGGCCGGGTCGGCGGCGGCGTGGGCCCGGGCGGAGTCGTCCCAGCGGCCGTACATCAGGGGTTCGAAGGCCATCCGGTGCGGGGCGGCCTCGGCGAAGGTCCGGGCGGACTTGACCTTCCGGTAGGCGGCCACGGCCTCCGTGTGCCAGGGTTCGGCGGCGCGGGCGGCGATCACCTGCTCCGCGCCGAGGTCGGAGGCCGCGCCGACGGCGGTGAGGGACGGGGTGACCAGGACCAGGCCGGTCAGCCGGTCGGGGTGCGCGGCGGCGTACAGGAGGGCGAGGCCGCCCCCGGCGGAGTGGCCCAGCAGGTCGACGCGCTCCAGTCCGAGGTGGCGGCGCAGCGCCTCGACGTCGTCGACCAGGCGGTCGACGCGGAAGGTGCCCGGGTCGGCGGGGGTCGCGGAGGCGCCGCTGCCCCGGGTGTCGGGCAGGATCAGGGTGCGGGTCGCGGCGAGGCCGCCGAGGTCGCCGAGGTAGGCGGCGGCGCGGCCGGGCCCGCCGGGCAGGACCAGCAGCGGCGGGCCGTCGCCGACCGTGCGGAAGGCGAGCTCGGTGCCGTCGTACGAGGTGAAGGTCTCCATGCCGGACAGCTTGGGGGGCGGCGGGCCGGTCCGGCTATTGTTCAGCCACGGCTTAATGATCAGGAGGGGGCGGCGGTCGTGGCGGTGGAGATCCGGCTGTCGGCGGCGGAGGTGGCCCGGGTGCGGCTCGCGGTGTCGCCGCTGGCCGAGACGGTGCTCGGGGTGCGGGTGGCGCTCGGCGCGGGCGGTCACCAGGTGCACCTGCCGTGGGTGCGCGAGGCCCGTCCGGTGCTCGCGGCCGAGCCCGAACTGCCGCTGCTGCGGACCCTGCTGGAGGGCTGTCTGCCCGCTTTCCTGTTCCCGCTGCCGGACCGGCGGGTGCCCGCCTTCGCCGCCGAACTGGCGGGCCTGCGCGCGGTCGACCCCGGCTATGTCGCCGCCGAGTGCGCCGCCGCGCTGGGCCGGGCCCGGGCGGCCCGCGAACTCCCGGCGCCGGCCGAGCTGCTGGCCCGGGTCGCCGACGCGCTGGACCGCTGCCACGCCCGGCTGGTGGCCCCGCACTGGGGGCGGATGCGCGCGGTGCTGGAAGCGGACCTGGGTCGGCGGGCGGTGTCGCTGGTGGACGCCGGGGTGGAGGGTCTGTTCGCCGAACTGCACGCCGATGTGGTCTGGCGGGAGGGCGAGTTGCTGGTGGGCGGCCGTCGCAGGACCACCGCGCCGTGGACGGTCGCGGGCGGCGGGCACGGTCTGGTGCTGATGCCGTCCGTGTTCGCCTGGCCGGACGTGCTCGTCGACCACTCGCCGCTCGCGGCCGCCTCGATCCGCTACCCGGCGGCGGGCGTCGGACTGCTCTGGGAGCGGCCCCGTCCGTCCTCGGAGGGGCTGGCCGCCGTCCTCGGCCGCACCCGGGCCGCCCTGCTGGACGCGCTCGCCGAACCGCTGAGCACTCCCGAGCTCGCCGACCGGCTCGGCGTCAGCCCGAGTGCCGTCTCCCAGCACCTGGGCGCCCTGCGCGGTGCCGGCCTGGTGAGCACCCGCCGCACCGGTCGCACCGCCCTCCATCTGCGCACCCGGAGCGGGACGGCGCTCACGAGCGGTACGGGGGAAGCGGCCTGACGCTCCGCCGGATCAAGGGCGGCAACCTCAGTGGGGGTGCTCCGGTGCCGACGGATTGAGTACGAATACTCAGGCGGGGTGACGGCCGGGCGCGGCAGGATCGGCGGCATGACCAGACCTCAGTACGGCAGCAGGGGCGGACGGCGGAACGGGGAGTCGCCTCTCGCAGGCCGGCGCCGCCACTCCCGGCCCGGTCCACCGGGGCCTCCGGGCCGGCCCGGTCCACCCGGTCGGCCCGACTGCGGGGGAGTGCCGCGATGATCTGGGGATCCGGCGGCCCGGTGCGCGTCCCGGACGGCATGTTCGGACCGGGGCCGAGACCGGGACCGGGGCGCGAAGGCCGCCGGGACCGGTTGTCGGTGGGCGCTGCGATGATCGTCCGCATGAACGACGCGAACACCGCCGCCCCCGCCGTGACCTGGACCGCCGACCTGCCCACCACGGTCGGGCTGGTCCGCACCCTGCACGACCTCGACGACTGCTGGACGCTCGCGGACGTCGAGCGGCTGGTCGCGGCCAGGCCGGACTGGAAGGTCCGCCGCGCGTTCACCGACCTCCTCGTCGTCGGCCTGCAGGCCGAACTCCGCTGGCCGGCCGGGGCCGAGCTCTTCCTCGGCACCACCGGGCCGAAGGCCGACAGCTACCGGCGGGCCTGGGTGCCGCTGCTGCAGTTCCGGCTGCCGACGCCCGAGGAGGAGCGGCGCGGCGCGCTGCGCGCGCTCTCCGAGGCGCTGCGCCAGGTCGGCGAGCCGACCGCCGTCCCGACCGCCGCCGACGGGTTCGGGCTGCGCTGGACGTCCGCCGGGCGGACCATGCTGCTCCAGGCCAACGACCGCCGGGCGTGGATCGCGATCCAGCCGCACGTCCGGGAGGTCCGGCACGTCAGCCCCGAACTCCCGGCCGCGGTGGCCGCGTTGGTCCCGCTTCTGCACGACGCGCCGGGCGGGCGGCTCGCGGCCGAGGACGTCCGCCGGGCCGTCGACGAACTCCCCGGCGCGAAGGCCGAGTTCGGCGACGGCTGGGTCGATGTCCGGTTCTCCGACCCGTCCTTCATGCCCTCCTTCGCCCGGCGCGCCTCCGTCCTGGGCGGCGCCCCCGCGGGCACCTTCGACGTGCTGGACCTGCACCGCTTCGAGCTGGGGCCGACGGCCATGGAGCACAGGCGGGCGGTGTTCGGCGAGATCTACCGCGCGGTCTGCGCCGTCCTCGGCGAGCCGACCCTCTTCGGCGGCGGACCGGGCGGACCGGACGTCCGCTGGCGCGAGGCCGGCGAGGACGGCCGGCTGCTGCGACTGCGCTGCGAGGGGCGCCGGGTGCGGCTGGAGACCGAGCCGGCCGCGGCCCTCGAGGAGGGCGAGCACAGCACCTTCGAGTGGGGCGGCCCCGCCGGTGCCGACGGGCCCGGCGACTTCCCCCTGCTGCCGTACAGCTGGCAGCTCCACCTGCCCCACCAGGCCCCCGGCGGCACCGCCGACCACCTGCCGGGCGGGCGGCTCGCCCTGTCGGTGCCGCAGCTGCGGGAGGGGCTGGAGTGCCTGTTCGCCGCGTGGATCGAGCAGCTGCCGGTGCAGCGTCCGGGCGAGAAGGCCGTGTTCACGATAGCCGCCCCGCAGATCAGCGGCGGGCTCTCGGTCACGTACAGCACGGTCAAGGGCGTCCTGCTGCGGGTCGGCCCGCGCCCCGGGGACCAGGCCGAGGTCACGGCGGCGATGACGGCCGACGGCTGGGAGCCGTCGGGGCGCCGCTTCAAGGCCGAGTGGCGCACGCCCACCGAGGGGACCGCCCGGGAGGTCGCCGCGCTGATCGCCGCCGAGCTGACCGCCCGCGGCATCAGCGGCGACTCCGGCTTCGGCCTCGGCCCCGGCCACGTCAGCGCCCGCCGCCCCGGCATCGGCCTCTCGCCCCAGCTCGCGGCCCACGGGTTCCTCCGCGTCACGGGCCTGGGGCTGGAGACCTCCTGACCCGACGCCGACGCCGACACCGATGCTGACGCCGGAGCCGCCTGCCCCCGGCGGGCGGTTCCGCCGGGCTATGGTGACGAGCATGCCGGACACCGCGCTGCTCGTCGTCGACCTGCAGATCGCCCTGCTCATGGGGGCCCACGACACCGAGGCGTGCCTCGACCGGGTCGCCGAACTGGCCGGGCGGGCCAGGTCGGCAGGTGTCCCGGTGGTCTACCTGCGGCAGCGGGTCGACCATCCCGACGTTCCGGCCGAAGCGCTGGAGATCCACCCGACGGTGGCTCCGCGGCCGGGGGACACCGTGCTGGAGAAGGACAGCGCCGACTCCTTCCTCGGCACGGAGCTCGACGCGGTCCTGCGCGGGCTGGGCGTCCGGCGGGTGGTCGTCACCGGCCTCGCCACCGAGTACTGCGTCGACTCCACCTGCCGCAGCGCGCTCTCGCACGGCTACGACCTGCTGCTCGTCGCCGACGGCCACACCACCCCGACCCGTCCCGCCGACAGCCCCCTGCCCGCCGCGGCCCAGGTGATCGTCCACCACAACGCGCTCTTCGCGACCATCATCTACGCGGGCCGCACCGTCCGGGTGCTCCCGGCGGCCGAGGTCGACTTCACCTGACCGGCCGGCGGGCCGGGCACCCGCGGAGGGCGGGTGCCCGGCCCGGGGCACGGTGGCTCAGGAGTGCGCGAGGCAGTGCTTGAGCTCGTCCAGCGGGTAGAAGTAGCTCCCCTTGGCGACCGGACGGCAGGAGGACTTGAAGGCCGTCTCCTTCTCGTTGTAGAGCATGCGCACCAGGTAGGCGGCCGGGCGGCCGTCGGCGGGCTTGTCGGCGAACAGGTCCCACTGGATGTTCGCGCCCATCGGCGCGACCTCGGCGCCGCGCCACGGGTTGTTCCGGTAGGTGTACGGCTCGTCCGGGTCGGCCTGCTCGGTGCTGCCGGGGAGGCCCAGCAGCACGGCGAGCGGCTCGATCTCCTCGGCGTGGGTGAACCGCAGCACCGCGCCGTTGCCGCTGGTGCCGGCCGCCCTGGCCCCGGCCTGCGCCAGCAGGTCGTCCAGCAGGACGCCGGCCATCCGGTAGGTGATGGTGCGTCCGCTGAACGCCGGGCCCGACTGGTAGAACTCCTCGGCGTCGTCCAGGTAGGCCAGCCACCGGGCGTCGTCCTGGTTCAGGAACGGCGCCAGGTCGACGCCCGGCGCCTCCACGCTCAGGTCCGGCGCCGCGCTGTAGAGCGCGTGCAGGGAACGGGCGAAGGCGACCTGCTCCTCGGTGGACAGCGCCTCCGCGAAGCCCGCGCGGAACAGTCGCCCGACCGCGTGCCGGGCCGCCCGGGCGGCGCGCGGCTCGTGCTCGACGGCGGAGAGGACGGCGGTCAGGTCCGGGTCGCTCGCCAGGTACGCCTGGTAGTCCGCGTTCTGCGGCTGCTTGTGGAAGTACAGCAGGTTCTTGTCGGTGACGGGGGCCTTGATCGAGCCCGCCAGCGCCGGGACCCCGGCCGTCAGGCCCGCGGTGAAGGCACCGGCGCTCGCCACCGCGCGGGCCACGCCCGAGGTCTCCACCACGACGGGCCGCCCGTCGGCCGCGATCGACCGGAACAGCGACGGCAGCCGCTGCTCCATCCGCAGCGCCGTCTGCCGCTGCTCGTCGGCGCCGCGGGCGGAGAGGTTGCCGAAGCCGAGCGTGGACGCCGCCGTCAGCAGCGTCCGCACCTGCGGGGCCAGCCGCGCGCCGAGGTCGGTGAGGGCGCCCTGCTCCTGCGCCCGGCCGAGCACGGCGAGCACCGCCTCGCCGTCCTTGCCGTCGGACATGGCCCGGGAGCCGTGCCGGGCCACGTTCTCGGTGAAGACCGGGGCGAAGCCCTTCGGCGCCTTCTGGTAGTGCCCGGGCCGACCCTGCGGCTCGTACGGGGCCTTGGTGCCGTAGAGGTCGCGGTCGACGCGCGAGGCGCCGGACCGGTCGTGCGCGGCGGCGGTGCCCGCGGTCAGCAGCACTCCGGCGGCCAGGGAGGCGGCCGTCGAGACGGCCACGGCGACGGAAAGGGGGGCGGTGCGCTTCACGGCGGCCCTTCGGGTGGATGCGGACTGCCGGCCGGCAGCCTCGGACTGCCGCACGGTGCCACGCCTGCGGGAAGAGCGCCCGACGCCCCGTCATGGTCCCGGTGAAGGACGCCTGAACGCCGGACGGCCCGGTCGGCGCCCGCGGTGCCGTGCCGGCGCCGCCGAGGGTGCCGCCGATCCTCGGATTCGCCTTCGCGGCCGTCGCGTTGATGGGATCATGTCGCTCCCGACCCGAAAGAAACCCGGCCCGGAGCCGCAGCACCCGATGGGACCACCGATGAAGCCGCTGTCCGCCACCGACCCGCGCGAGGTCGGACCGTACCGCCTGTTCGCCCGCCTGGGCGGCGGCGGCATGGGGCGGGTCTTCCTCGGCCGCTCGCCCGGCGGGCTGACCGTCGCGGTGAAGCTGGTCCGCCCCGAACTCGCCGAGGACCCGCGGTTCCGGCGGCGGTTCGCCCAGGAGATCGAGGCCGCCCGGCGCGTGGGCGGGTTCTACACCGCCCAGGTGGTGGACGCCGACGCCGAGGCCGACCCGCCGTGGATGGTCACCTCCTACATCCCCGGCCCCTCGCTGGGGGAGGTGGTGGCCCGGCACGGCGCGCTGCCCGTCGCGACGGTCGCCGTGCTCGGCGCCGGACTGGCGGAGGGGCTGGCCGCGATCCACGCCTGCTCCCTGGTGCACCGGGACCTCAAGCCCGGCAACGTCGTGCTCGCCGAGGACGGCCCGCGCGTGATCGACTTCGGGATCGCCCGCGCCCTGGACGCCACCTCCGGCCTCACCGGCACCACCGTGATCGGCACCCCCGGGTTCATGTCCCCCGAGCAGATCCTCCGGAACCCGGCCACGCCGGCGAGCGACGTGTTCAGCCTGGGCGCGGTGCTCGCCCACGCGGCCACCGGCCGCCCGCCGTTCGGGGAGGGACCGACCGAGGCCGTCGTCTACCACGTCGTCCACGAGGAACCCGACCTCGCGGGCCTCCCGCCGGCCCTCGCACCGCTGGTCCGGTCCTGCCTGGCCAAGGATCCGGAGCGGCGCCCCGGCGTCGCCGAGGTGCTGACGCGCTGCGCCGCCGCCTCGGCCGCCCCCGCCACCGTCTGGCTGCCGCCGGACGTGACCGCGATGATCGACGAGCAGGTCCGCCGGACCTCCGAGTTGACCACCGCCGTGCTCCCCGCCCCGCCGACCCTGGTGGATCCGCACGGACCCGCCGGGGACCCGCCCGTCCCCGCGCCGGCCCTGCCCCCGCTCGCGGCCCGGGTGGGCGAGCTCAAGGCCGGCTACGCGACGGTCACCTTGCCCTGGATACCCGGCGAGACCGGCGGGATGAAACGCACCACCGTCGTCCGCTGGCTCAAGCAGGTCGGGGACACGGTCGAGAAGGACGAACCACTGCTGGAGGTGGTCTCGGGCCGGGGCGACGTCGTGGTCACCGCCCCGCGCGGCGGCATGCTCTACGCCGTCCACCGCCGGGCCGGGGAGGCCGTCCGCACCGGCGCGGTGATCGCGGGCATCGGCTCCCCGGCGGCCACCCTGCCGAGGCCGCGGGCGGTCCGCTTGGCGCTGGTCGCGCTGCGTCGCACCGCCGCCACGCTCGGCGTGCTGCTCGTCCTGGGGCTGATCGCGGGCTCGGTCGCGGTGTTCAGCCCGCTGCTGGAGGACGAGGTCACCGCGGCCCGGGCCGGCGACTGCGTGGGCAAGGAGATCCTCAAGCGGGGCAGCTCGCTCGACTACGACCACCCGAAGTGGCTCACCATGCCGTGCGGGCCGATGTCGGTCCGTGGCGCCCTGCGGGACGAGAAGGGCGACCAGTACTTCACGGTGCTGGCGCGGTTGGAAGCGTCGGCCGCGGCGGGTGCGCCCGCGCCCGCCGCCGCGCCCGCGCCCACGAGCTGTCCGGAGGCCGTCCCGGCCTGGGCCGCCGATACCGGGAACCTCGCGCAGGACTTCGGCTCCGTGGTGCTCTGCCTCCGGAAGCGCTGACGCCCGGGAGCGTGGTGGCTGGGGAAGCGCCGGGGCCGGGCGGCGTCCTACGGTGAAGGGGTCCGACCCCGTCCCCGGCGGCGGCCTCCCGCGCTGGGGCGGCACACCCCACGCGGACACGGGAGCGAGGTGCGATGCGCCGGTCGCCGGAGCGCACGGCCCGTGCGGAGCGGCCGCGGCGGGTACGCCCCGCCCCGGCGGTGGTGCACCGCGCCGTCCGGGTCACCGCCGCGGCCTGCGCCGGGTTCTACACCTTCCGCTACGGCCTGGACCGCCCGGTGTCGGCCACCTACGCGCTGTTCGCGGCGATCGCCCTCGGCGTGCTGGCCCGGGTCGAGGGCAGCGCGCGGACCAGGGCCCGGACGATCCTGTGGACGCTCCCGGCGGCCTGGGCGCTGGTCTGCCTCGGCACCGTCCTGGCCGTGCACTCCTGGGCGGCCGCCCTGGGCATGGTGGGCGTCGGCTTCGCGGTGTCCTACGGCTCCGTCGGCGGCCCCCGGATGGTGGGGCTGGCCAACGGCCTCCAACTCCTCTACATCCTCCCGTGCTTCCCGCCCTACAGCCCCGACACCCTGCCGCAGCGGCTGCTCGGCGTGACGGCCGGCCTGCTGCTGCTCGCCGCCGCCGAACTGCTGCTGTGGCCGGAGCCGGCGCCGCCGGACTACCGGGGCCGGCTGGCGCGCGCCGCCCTCGCCCTGGCAGAGCTGGCGGACCTCGCCGCCGACGCCTGCGACGGCCGGTCGGCGGCCCCCGGCGCCGTCACCGCGGCCGCCGACCGGGCCCGCGCCCGCCTGGACGAGCTTCGGTTCAGCCGGGTCCCGGTGATGGAGCGCCCCGCCGGGGCCGGCGCCGTCGACCGCGCCCTCACCCACTGCGCGGCCGCCCTCCGCTACGCCGGCCCGCAGCTGCTGCGGATCCTCCGGCTCGCCCGGCCCTACCCGGGCGCGGCCCGGCTGACCGCCGTCACCGCGCAGGCCCTGCGCGCGGCCGCCGCCGGGCTGCCCCGTACGGGCCCGGTGCCGGACAACGGTGTCCTCGAGCGCGAGCTCGCCGCCTTCGACGCCGCCCGGGCCGCCGAGCCCCGGCCCGGTCGCACCGGTCGCACCGGTCACACCGATCGCGCCGGACCGGCGCTCGGCACCGCCGCCCTGGACTCGGCCGAGGGCGCCCGCTTCGTCGTCCGGGCGGTGCGGGTCGGCCGCCGCGCGCCGCTGCCGCCCGACGAGACGCCCGCCGACCAGCGGCCCGGACCGTTCTGGTACGCCTACGACCCCGCCCCGCTGCTCCGGTGGCACCGGTTCCGGGCCAACCTCACCCCGCGCTCGGTCGCCTTCCGCAACGCCCTGCGCACCGCGGGCGCCCTGGGCGCGGCCCGGCTGCTGGCCGGCGGCCTCGACCTGTCGCACGGCTTCTGGGTGCTGCTCGCCACGCTCACCCTGATGCGCACCAGCGCCGCCGACACCCGGATGACCCTGCGCCCCGCGCTGGTCGGGACGGCGCTGGGCGCCGCGGCCACCGCCGCGGTGCTGCTGGCGGTGGGGGAGCACCCGCTGGTCTACGCCCTCGCACTGCCGCCGGTGATGCTGATCGCCTTCACCGCCGGACCCGCGCTCGGACAGGCCTGGGGCCAGGGGCTCTTCACCCTGGTGGTCGCCCTCGTCTTCACCCAGCTGGCGCCCGCGAGCTGGCGGCTGGCGGAGGCCCGGGTGGTCAACGTCGCCACCGGGGCGGCGATCGGCCTCCTCGCCGGGCTCTGCGCCTGGCCCCGCGGCGGCGCCCAGGACCTGCGCCGGCGCGCCGCCGCGCTGCTGGAGGACAGCGCGGACGCGCTGCGCGAGACGGTCGCCGTGCTGACCGGCACCGGCCGTCCGGGCGGGGCGCTGCGCCGCGCCCGGACCTCCGCCCTGCTCACCGAGGCGATGTACGCCCAGTACCGCTGCGAACGGCACGACCCGGCCGGGGACGGGCCCAGTTGGCAGGCGGCGGTCCTGGCCGGGCAGCACGCCGTCCGGGGCGCCGAACCGCTGCTGGCCCGTATCCCGCCCGGGACGGCCGCACCCCACCGGGGCGGGGCGCGGGTGCTGGTGGGCCACGCGGACGAGGTCGCGGCGGCGTTCCGCCGCCAGGCGGCGGCCCTGCGCGCCCGCGAGCCGGCGGGCGCCGCGCACCCGGCCGTCGCCCGGGCCCGCGCCGCGCTGGTGGCCGAACTCGACGGCGGACCGGCTCCCGGTTCCGACGGACGGGTGTCGCTGCACGCGGTGGACGTGGCGGTGTGGCTCGCGGGGCTGCTCGACGACCTCCAGCAGATCCACGAGCCCGGCTGAGCGCGGCTCTGCGCGTTCCGGCAGTCCGGCTGCGGGCCGGGGCAACCCGGGGTTCCGACGGAATACCGCGGGACCGGGGGCCGGAGAGCACTTCCGTCGGTTCGTTTCGGAAGGGTCGATCGGGGCCCGACGGACGGAAGGTTCGTCCGGGGCCGGACTTGTGCGAACGAGTCATTCCGATGAGCCGGTCCGATGGTCAAGGAAGAACAAAGTTCAGAGGCTCCCGAAATACTACTGAAATAGAACAGAAATATGATCAACTCGATCGCGTTCGGTTCTGTCCGATGAAATGACCGATTCGTGCGGCCGGGGTGCCGTCGTCGGGGGCGCTTCGTCCGCCGGGAGTGCGCCGGGGGCCGGCCGGAGCGGGCCGGGGTCGGCCTCCGCTCTGTCGCGGGTTCGATCGTGCTCGGACCGTCCCGGTCCGGCGGCCCTCGAACGGCCTGCCCAGCGGCGGAGCGCGACCGTCGCAGGGGGAGCGTTCGCGTACCCCCGTCGGTCCGCCGCTCACCGGGTGAAGGCGGTCGGCGAGGTCGGGTGGCGCACGGCGGCGCGCCCTCCGCCGGAAATGCGACCGAGCGCGAGCCGGGTGCATTGCGCGGGACTCCCGGCCCGAACATGCGCTGTTGCGGAGAATTCGAGGCGGGCCCACTATTCGGAGGGCCGCATCGCCATACCGGATTCCGACCGCCGGGGCGGCTCCCGATCCGTACGACCCAGGACGACCGCGATTCCCCCGGCCGGCCCGGTCCTCGCTCTCCCCGCCCCGCCGTCACCGGGGCATCACGCCGCACCGCGACCCCGTCCGTCCGCGCCGCGCCCCGCGACCCTCGGACGGCCGCGTGCCACCACGTCCGCTCCACCACGTTCCTCCGCCGTGCCCGCGGCGCACCGTGCTCCGCGGCGCCCCGCCCCTCCGCACGCCGTGCCGCCCGCCCCGCCCACACCACCGGCCCCGCCCGTTCCACCCGCCCCGCCCGCACCACCGGCCCTGCCCGTTCCACCCGCCCCGCCCGCTCCGGCCCCGCCACGAGGAGGGTTCCGTTGGACAACCGCTACGAGGCCTACGCCTACGCCGACCCGCTCTTCTACGACTCGCCCCGGCGCTGGGGAGCGCAGGAGGAGTTCGCCGCCGTCACCCGGCCGCTGCCCGAGGGCTGGGAGCGCGGGGACCTGGAGATGTGGGCCGTGGTGCGTCCGGCGGGCGTGCGGATCCCGGACCAGGGCTGGAAGATCCACGTCTCCGCCTGCCTCGGGACCGCGGAGGAGGTGCTGGAGACCGTCCACGCCTTCTGCCTGCGGGAGCGCGTCACCTTCAAGTTCCTGCGCGGACTGCCCATCCTCCAGGTGCAGAACTCCAAGTACGCGCCCCGCGGTTCCAGCGGGAAGTTCTGCACCCTCTACCCGGTCGACGACGCCGAGCTGCAGCGCTGCCTCGACGGGCTCGGCCCGCTGCTGGCCGGCCACCGGGGCGCGTACATCCTGAGCGACCTGTGCTGGAAGGACGGGCCGCTGTACCTGAGGTACGGCGGGTTCGCCGAACGCTACTGCCGCAACGACGCAGGGGAGCTCGTACTCGCCCTGGCCGGACCGGACGGCCGGCTCGTGCCGGACGTGCGCGGAGCCGCGTTCTCGGTGCCGCCCTGGGCACCGGTGCCGGAGTGCATCGCCGAGGCGGTCGCGGAGCGCGCCGCACCGCAGGACACCGGACTCCCGTACACCGTCGAGCGGGTCCTGCACTTCTCCAACGCCGGCGGCGTCTACCTGGCCCGCGACGGGCAGGACGGGACGCAGCTGGTGCTCAAGGAGGCCCGGCCGTTCGCCGGGCTGGACCAGCGCGGCGTCGACGCGGTGACCAGGCTGCGCAACGAGCACGCCGTCCTGGCGCGACTGGCCGGCGTGCCCGGAGTCCCCCGGGAGCACGGGCTGCTGACGGCCTGGGAGCACGAGTTCCTGGTCCAGGAGTACGTCGCCGGGCAGTCCCTCAGCGAGTGGCTGACGGCCCGCTACCCGCTGATCCACCCCGACGCCGACGAGGAGTCCGTCGCCGGGTACACCCGCGACGCCCTGGCCGTCGTCGACCAGGTGGAACGCGCTGTGGCCGCGATCCACGAGCGCGGCGTCGTCTTCGGGGACCTCCACCCGCGCAACCTGATCATCCGGCCGGACGGCGAGCTCTGCCTGATCGACTTCGAACTCGCCAGCACCGTAGACGACTTCCTGCGCCCCGCGCTGGGCGCCGCCGGCTTCACCGCCCCGCCCGGCCACACCGGGACGGACGTGGACCGGTACGCGCTGGCGGCGCTGCGGCTCTGGCTCTTCTACCCGCTGGTCCAGCTCACCGCCCTGGACGCCGACAAGGCCGGGCAGCTCGCGGACGCCGTCGAGCGCCGCTTCCCGGTGCCGCCCGGCTACACCGACGACGTCCGCCGCCTGCTCGGCCGCACCCCCGGCGACGGGCGCACGCCCCGACCGGAACTCTCCGAGGGTCGCTCCGAGACCCGCGCGCTGCTGGAGGCGCCGGTCGCCGACTGGCCGGCGATCCGCGACTCGCTCGCCGCCGGGATCGCCGCGGCCGCCACCCCCGACCGCTCCGACCGCCTGTTCCCGGGCGACGTCGCCCAGTTCACCCGGGGCGGGCTGGGTCTGGCGCACGGCGCGGCCGGTGTGCTCTACGCCCTGCACAGCACCGGGGCCGAGATCGACCCCGCACACGTGCGGTGGCTGGCCGATGCCGCCGTCGGCCGCGGGACGTCGCCCGGCCTCTACCACGGCGGGCACGGCGTCGCGTACGTCCTGGACCTGCTGGGCGAGCGCGAACGGGCGCTGGAACTGCTGCACCGGCTGGACGGGCACCCCGCCGACGGCGATTCGGCGCCGGTACCGACGCTGTCCTCCGGCGGGCCGGGGATCGCGCTCACCCTGCTGCACTTCGCCCGCGCCACCGGCGACGAACGGTTGCTGGACGAGGCCCTGAACGCGGCCGGCGCCGCCGCGAGCGCCTGGGAGAAGCACGGCGGCGGCGCGGCCGGGCTGCTGGCCGGCTCCTCCGGTGCCGCCCTCGCACTGGTCCGGCTGTACGAACACACCGGCGACCGCAGCCTGCTGGACCGCGCCGAGGCCCTGCTCGAACTCGACCTCGCCCGTTGCGTCCAGGTGAGCGACGGTACCCTCCAGGTGGTCGACCGGCGCCGGGTCCTGCCCTACATCGAGACCGGCAGTGCCGGGATCGGGATCGCCCTGGCCGCGTTGCTCCGCCACCGGCCCGCCGCCGCGCCGGCCGAACGGCAGGCGCTGATCCGCAGGGCCGCCGAGCCGGAGTTCGTGATCCAGTCGGGCCTCTTCAACGGACGGGCCGGACTCATCGGCTACCTGGCGCTGACCGGCGGGCGTGCCGACGGGGGCCCGGCGGACCGGGCCGGCGCCGGACTGCTCGACCGGCACCGGGCGCTGCTGGCGCTCCACCAGGTGCCCTACCTGGGCCGCCTGGCCTTCCCCGGCGATCAGCTGCTGCGGCTGTCCACCGACCTCGCGACCGGATCGGCCGGGGTGCTGCTGGCCCTGGGCACGGCCTTCGCGGGCACCCCGTTCCTCCCGTTCACCGGCCCGGCCGCCACCGCACCGTCGACGGTCACCGCAACGCCGGCCGCCACCGCACCGCGGGCGGTCACTGCACCGCCGGCCGCACCCCACTGACCGCACGTCCCGACCCGCCGAAGGGCCCGCCCCACCGGCACCCCGAGCGCGCCGCCGTGCGAGCGCGCCACCACAGACTCCCGGCCGACCGGCCGGGTGAACCACCGCCAAGTGAAGGAGACCATCATGGCGATCCTCGACCTCCAGACCCTGGAGCTGCCCGAGACCGAGGCGGCCCCGATCGACGACACCCTCGCCAGCACCAGCTCGCTGAGCGTCCTGAACTGCGGCACCAGCACGGTCAGCACGCTCATCTGTCTCTGACCCGCACGGCCGCCCGACGGGTGGCCCCGCGGTCCGAGCGGCCAGGCCGGGCGGGTGGTCGACCGACCACCCGCCCGGCCCCCGGGCCGCGGCGTCCGACCGACGCCGCGGCCCTCTCGCTTCCCTCCTCCCGCCGCTGCTCCCACCCGCCGATCCGCCCAGCAGAGAGGTGACCCGTGGCCGCCCAGCCCGCCGACACCGCCGCCGTCCGGCCCGCCGACACCGCTGCCGTCCGGCCCGCCGACACCGTCGCCGCTCCCGTGCCGCCGCAGGTCCGGCTGCGCCGCGAACTCGCCGTCCAGCCGGTCCGCCTCGCCGCCGCCCTGCTCCTCGCCGTGGTGGCCACCGTCGCGGCCCTCGCGCTCCCGCTGCTGGTCCGCCGGATCGTCGGGGACTTCTCCGCCCACCGCTCCCTCACCCCCGGCCTGCTGCTGATGGCCGCCGCCGCCCTCGTCGGCGCCGCGGCCCAGGCCCTCTCCGGCTTCCAACTCGCCCGGGTCGGCGAAGGCATGACCTACCGGCTGCGCACGACGGTGATGGCTCACGCCCTGCGCCTGCCGCTGCCGGTGGTACGGGCCCGGGGGACGGGCGAACTCGCCGCCCGCGTCACCTCCGACGCCCAACTGCTGGGCCAGGTGGTCGAGGTGGCGATGCAACTGCCGCTGGCCGCCTTCGGGGTGCTGGCGACCCTGGCGGTGATGGTGTGGATCGACTGGGTGCTCACCGCCGTCACCGTCACCGCCCTGGCCGCCCTGACCGGCCTGGTCCTGCTGATCATGCGCCGGATGCGGGCCAACGTCACCGGTCAGCAGGAGGCGGTGGGCCAGATCGCCCAGCGCTTCACCGCCAACCTGGAGGCCCTCACCACCATCAAGGCCTGCCGGGCCGAACCCCTGGCGGACCGGGTGCTGGAGCAGGACGCCGAGCAGCTGCGGGTCGTGTCGCTGACCGGCGCCCGGCTGGGCGCCCTGGTGCCGGCGGCGCTCACCCTCGGCAACCAGTTCGCCATGATCGCGGTGATCCTCACCGGCGGCGCGCGCATGGCGGCCGGGCACCTGCAAGTGGCGGAGTTCGCCGCCTTCCTGCTCTACCTGCTCCAGACCGTCCCCTCCGTGAACACCCTCGCCACCGGCTTCGGCCGCCTCCAGGCCGGACTCGCCGCCCGGGACCGCTGCAACGAACTGCTAGCCCTGCCCCGGGAGGCGGACCCGGACGACGAGGCCCGCCCCACCCCCACACCGGTGCCCGACGCCCCGGCCGTGGTCTTCCGCGGCGTCTCCTACACCCACGCCGGCACCGGGCGGCCCGCCCTGGACTCCGCCTCCTTCAGCATCCCGCGCACCGGCCTGACCGCCGTCGTCGGCCCCTCGGGCGCCGGCAAGAGCACCGCGCTCTCCCTCGTCGGCCGCTTCGTCCGGCCCGGCGCCGGATCGGTCAGCATCCTCGGCCACGACATCCGCACCTGGCCGCTCGGCTCGCTGCGGGCCCGGATGGCCTACGTCGACCAGGAGTTCACCCTCCTGGAGGCCAGCGCCCGGGAGAACCTCCAACTCGGCCGCACCGGCGCCGCCGGCGACGGCGAACTCGCCCGGGCGCTGACCACCGTCGGCCTCGCCCAGGACGTCGACCGCCTCCCGCACGGCCTGGACACCGTGCTGGGCCGCGAGTTCGACCTCTCCGGCGGCCAGCGCCAGCGGATGGCGCTGGCCCGCGCCCTCCTCACCGGCGCCGACATCGTCCTCCTCGACGAGCCCACCAGCCAGCTCGACGGCCTCAACGAGCTGCGCTTCCGCGAGATCGTCGACCAACTGGCCCGCCACAGCGCCGTCGTGGTCGTCGCCCACCGGCTCTCCACGGTCCAGCACGCCGATCACGTGATCATGATGAACCGGGGCACCGTCGTCGACGCCGCCGACCACCCCACCCTCCTCGCCCGCTGCGCCCCCTACCGCGAACTCGTCGCCGCCCAGACCGGCCAGGTGCCGGTCCGCCACGAGTAGGCGGGGGATCCCCGCCTGCAGGGACCAGCAGGGGTTTGCCGGAACCTCCCCCCTCTGTCATGATCACGATCCGTGATGAACCGTCGTACTCTGATGACCGCGCTCGCCGCCGTGCCCGCCCTCGCCGCCGTCGGCGGTTCCGTGGTCGCCGCCACCCCGGCCCACGCCGCGGACGCCTATGCTTCCAACACGGCCCTCTACTCGGACCCGGCGCTGGTCGAGGGAGTGGACTACGGCCGCCGCTCGCGCCGGCACCTGGTCGACGACCAGAGCCCGGCGGCGCGCGCCGGAATCGTCCGCACCACCGTCATCGCCCCGCACGGCGGCGGCATCGAGGGCGGCACCTCCGAACTGTGCCTCGCCGTCGCCGGCTATCACCCGGCCGACCTCGCGCCCACCCCGGCGGCCGGACCGGTGCACGACTTCTGGATGTTCGAGGGCCTGCGTTCCTCCGGGAACAGCGCCCTGCACGTCACCTCGACCCACTGCGACGACACCGTCGCCCGCGCGATGTGCGCCGGCAGCCTCAACGTGCTCTCGCTGCACGGCTGCACCGCCGCCCAGGCCGGTCTGGAGGCCGGTGCCGCGGCCGTGCTGGTCGGCGGCCTGAACCCCACCTTCCGCCAGTACCTGATGGAGCAGTTCGCGGCGGCGGGCATCCGCGCGGTCACGGCCTCGGGCGAGGAGGAGATCGCCGGGATCTCCCCGGAGAACATCTGCAACCGCAGCCTGCTCGGCATGGGCGCCCAGCTGGAGACGACCACCGAGCTGCGCGCCGCGATGTTCGCCCCGGGCCGGAACACCAGGACCGAGCGCGCCGCCAACACTCTGCCGCTGTTCTGGGCCTTCACCAACGCCGTCCGGACGGCCGTCCAGCGCCTGGAGGCCACCCAACCCGTGCTCTGACCCGGGGCCGCGCACAGCGGGCCGCCCGGTCCACCGCTCAGGGTGCGGCCGGGCGGCCCAGCGGCAGCAGGTACTGGATCGGCTGGTCCAGGTCGTCCCGGACCAGCGACTCGTGGACCAGGTCGTCGAAAAGCCCGCCCAGGGGCGTGGTGCCGAGGCCGTAGGCGGCGGAGGTGAGCAGCAGGTTCTGGGCGAGGTGCCCGGTCTCGACGAGACGAGGCGCAGCGCGCGCAGCCCGTAGCGCTGCCGCAGGCCGGCGAGGTCGGCCGGCCGTCGCGGTGTCACGATCGATTTTTGCTGATTGCTCATCACATACTTTGACCCGATGGGCCGATGGGAAAGAGGTGCATGGCGCGGCGGTGGGGGGCGCCGGGCCGCCTCCCGTTCCCCTCGGCCAACGTCGGGGGTTCGTCGCATGAACATCAGCTGACGTGACTTATGGAGACATGGGTGGCCTGTCTAGGCTGCGGCCGTCCGCTGTGATCATTTCAGTCCGAGAGACTCGCCATGCTGATCGTTTCCCTGCTGTTCCTGGCCATCGGTGTCAGTCTGCTTGTGCTCCGTTGGCGCAAGGTCGGGTCCTGGCCGGTCACCCTGGGCGGACTTCTCACCGGCGCCCTCGGGCTGCTGCTGGGGCTCACCACCTTTGTGCACGTGGTCGATCCGACCGAGGTCGGGGTGCCGACCAGTCTGGGCAAGGTGGGCACGGCCTGGCAGCCGGGGCTGCACTTCAAGTCGCCGCTGACCGACGTGACCACCTTCTCGACCCGGCCCGTCGACCTCGACCTGACCGGTGACTCGACCGTCGAGGTCCGCTCCTCCGAGGGCGGGGTGCTGTACGCCGACCTGACGGTCAAGTGGTCGATCGACCCCCAGCACACCGTCGACCTGTACAAGCTGGCCGGCAGTGCCGAGGCCGTCCAGCAGCGGCTGGTCTACCCGGACAGCCGGGAGATCGTGCGCAATGTCTTCGCCCGCCACACCAGCGTCGAGGGCTACAGCTCGCAGCGCGAGGCGATCAGCTCGGAGATCGACAAGCTGATCACCGCCCGGCTGGCCCCGCGCGGCATCCTCGTCAACGGGGTCAACCTGCGCAACGTGCGGCCGAGCGACGGCCTGCAGAAGGCCATCGACCAGAAGATCCAGCAGGACCAGGCCACCGCCCAGGCGGAGGCGTCCGTGCGCACGGCCAAGGCCGAGGCGGAGAAGCGCAAGATCGAGGCGGACAGCACCGCCGCCGCGAACGCCGCGATCGCCGGCTCGCTGACCGACAAGATCCTGCTGAGCCAGTGCATCGAGGCCTTCAAGGCCGCCGCCGAGAAGAACCCCGTGTACGCCAGCCCCTGCGGCTCCAACGGCACGCCGGTCATCGTCGACGGTACCAAGCGCTGAGACCGGATCCCGGTCCGCCCCTCCCCGACGCGTCTGCGGGGGAGGGGCGGTGACGGATCGTCAGACGGTGACGGTGGCGACCGGGTCCAGACCGTAGGTGCGGGCGTAGCCGTTCTCGGTGCCCACGAGCAGCTCGACGACGTCGAACCAGCGGTCCCAGAACGGGGTTTCGCGCAGCGCGTCGACCAGCAGCCGGTAGGCGTCGTGGTCGTCCGCCTCCCAGACCCAGATGTCGGTCACCCGCGCCGAGTAGAACTCCGTGTCGTAGAAGCGCGAGCGGACGCCGCGGGCGCGGGCCTCGATCACCGGGAGGACCTGGGTGGTGAAGGCGTGGACGCGCTCGCCCACACTCATCCCCAGCCACTCGGGCGTGGTCTTGACCAGCATGAACGCGGTGACGGGCGGTGCGGTCGGGTCAGTGGGCATCGACGGCCTCCGGGGTGGTGACGGCGGTGGGGGTGGTGGCAGCGGCTGGGGCGGCTGGGGCGGCGAGCACGGCGGGCCTCAGTGTCTCGGCGCACCACCGCGCGAACTCCGTGGCCGGGACCGCCGGCCGCGACGGGCGCCCGGCACCCGCGTCCAGGCCCAGGTCCTTGGCGCGCTTCATCCCGACGACGCCCTCCGCGAATTCCGGGTGCAGGCCGTACCCGAGCAGCTCGGAGCGCAGGTCGTCCAGCGACCGGCGCCGGTAGCGGACCGGGCGGCCGAGCTGCTCGGTCATGATCCGGGCCAGGTCCTCCGGCGAGAGGTCCTGCGGGCCGAGCACCGGGACGCTGTCGACGCCGCTCCAGGAGCGGTCCAGCAGCAGCCCGGCCGCCGTCGCGGCGATGTCGGCGACGGCCACCAGCGGGGCGCGGCGGTCGGCGGCGACGGTGTCGGTGAAGACGCCCTCGGCGCGGATCGAGCCGGCCTCCTCCAGCAGGTTCTCGAAGAAGGACGGGCAGGCCAGGGCACGGTAGGCGACGCCGGAGCCGGCGATCAGGTCGTCCATGGCGAGGGAGGCGGTGACCAGTCCGGCCCGGGCCGCCTGCGCGGTGCCGCGGCCGAGCGCCGACACCCCGACGACGCGGTCGACGCCGTGGGCGGCGAACGCCCGGGCGGCGGGGCGGGTGAAGCCGCTCCACCCGTCCTCGGGCGCGGCCGAGGCGTCCGGCGGGACCAGCCAGAACACGGCGTCGGCGCCGGTGAACGCGCGCTCGACGGTCGCGGCGTCGCCGTGCGAGCCGGTGACCACCTCGACCCGGTCGCGGACGGCCTCGGGCAGCCGGGCCGGATCGCGGACCACGACCCGCAGTTCCTCCCCGTGCGCGGGCGCGGCCTCGACCAGGAGGGACAGCAGCCGGCGGCCGATGTTCCCGGTGGGAGCGGTGATGACGATCATGAAAACCTCACGGTCTCGGTCGGATCAGCGGTGCCCCCTCATCGTGCGGACGGCGACCTTGTTGCCACAATGGGAACTTCAGCATCCAATCCTTGCCCAGAACGGAACAATGCCGGTGAGCAGCCCGGATCCGAACCTCGACGCCAATCTCGCGGTCGCCCTCGACGCCCTGCTCACCGAGCAGAGCGTCACCCGTGCCGCCGCGCGGCTGCACACGTCCCCCGCGGCGATGAGCCGCACCCTGGCCCGGCTGCGCCGGGTCCTCCAGGACCCGCTGCTGGTCCGGGCCGGCCAGGCGATGGTGCCCACGCCCCGCGCCGAGGAACTGCGGGAGGAGGCCGCCGCGGTGGTGCGCCGACTGGAGGCGCTGCTCACCCCGAGCGGCGGGGTCGACCCCGCCGCGCTGCGGCGCACCTTCACCGTCCAGGCCGCGGACCTGGTCGGCGCGGCCCTGGCGCCCGGTCTGCTCGCGCTGGCCCGCCGCCGGGCACCGGGCGTCTCGCTGCGGGTACTGGCCGAGGACTTCGAGGCGGGACCGGCGCTGCGCGAGGGCCGGATCGACCTGGAGATCGGGGCGATCGACCACGTCGACCCGGAGACCCTGGTGGAGGAGCTGGCCACGGTGCGGATGGCGGCCGCGGTCAGGGCCGGCCACCCGCTCGCCGACGGGCCGCTGACACCGGCCCGGCTGGCCGCCGCCGAGCACGTGGTGGTCAGCCGCCGCGGCCGCTTCACCGGTCCGCTGGACGCGGCCCTCGCCGAACGGGGGCTCAGCCGCCGGGTGAGCGCCGTCCTGCCCGGGCATCTGGCAGCGATGGCCCTGGCCGCCACCGGCGACGTGGTCTGCCTGGTGCCGGTCGCGCTGCCGGGCGAGCCGCCGTCACCGCTCTCCGGCGCGGCGCAGACGCTGGGCCTGCGGCTGCTGGAGATCCCGCTCGAACTGCCGCCGCTGACGATCGGGATGGCCTGGCACCCGCGCCACGCCGCCGACGGCGGCCACCAGTGGCTTCGCGCCGCCGTACGGCGGGTGCTGCGCCCGGCCCCGGCGGGGTGAGCCCGGGCCTCGGAGGGGAGCGCCGGGCCTCGGCACGCACCACCGCACGTACGGCACCGCGGTGTCGCGGTGCCGTACGTGCGTCGGCCGGAGGCAGCGCCCCCTCAGTGCCCGCCCCCTCAGCGCCCGCCCCCTCAGTGCCGCCTCCTCAGTGCCCGCCGCCCGGCGTCCGGACGGTGAGGCTGCCGTACGCCGACAGCGCGCCGGCCAGGTCGCCGGGCCGGTCGCGCAGGGTGGAGTCCAGGAAGGCGAGGGTGGCCCCGGCGACGACGCGCGGGCTGCGGGTCCGGCCCAGCGAGCCGACGATCGCAGGCACCGGCGGCAGGTACAGCGGCCCGTCCATGAAGCTGAGGTGCGCCGCTCCGGGGACGGTGAGCCGGTAGCCGGTCGCGGTGCTGGCCGCGAGCGCCTCGGTCAGCCGGGGCAGGTAGCGCGCGTCGGTCGCCCCGGTGAGGGCCTGGGTCATCGCGAGCGCCGGCCGGTCGAGGGCGGGCGAGGCCGGGCCGTGCGGGAAGCCGTCCAGATCGACCACGGCGCGGAACCGGTGGTCCTGCCGGGCCGCCTGGAACGCGGCGGCGCCCCCCATCGAGTGGCCGGTCACGGCGGCCCGGCCGGTGTCCAGCCGCCCGGTCAGCGGGTCACCGCTCCCGGCCCGGTCCAGGCCCTCCAGCTGGGTGAGGACGAAGCCGAGGTCGGCGGCCCGGACCGCAGTCCAGCCGGCCGCCAGCTGCTCGTCCTGGTCCGCGTCGCCGGAGGAGGAGGTCTCGGTGGTGACCGTCCGGCCGTCGGCGAGGACCACGGCGGCGGAGTCGTACGGGTGGTCGAGGGCGGCCACCAGGTAGCCGTGGCTGGCGAGTTCCTCCGCCCAGGCGGTGTTCTGGGTGCGCACCCCGCCCGAGCCGGGCGAGAACAGCACGACCGGGAACCGTCCGCCGTCCCCGGCCACCGGGGCGTCGAAGACCGAACGGCTGCGGGCGTGCGGGACACCGTCGACCAGGAAGTCCGGCAGGCCGACGCCCCGGGCGAGGGCGGCGGAGACGGTGCGCGCCTCGTCCTCGGTGCGTCCGAGGTACTGGGCCCGCGGCGTACCGGCGGGGCTCTGCTGCGCGGGGTACCAGAGCTGGACCACGACCGTGCGCCGGTCGTCCGGGTCGGGGGTGAAGGTCTCCGGCCGCTGCCGGTCGGTCCACTGCAGCACCCGGGTGCCGACCGCGAACTCGCCCGTGGGCTCGGGGAACACGGGGACGGGGAAGGCCCAGGCGGACACCGGCCCGGCGGCGATCAGCCCGGCGCAGGCCAGCGACCCCGGCAGCGCCAGCCACCAGCGGGCCCGCCACGCCGGCCGGCCGGTCCGGCGCCGCCGCAGCGGGGCGAGGGCGAACGGCAGCACGAGGGCGGCGCCGGCCAGGACCGGCAGCAGCTGCCAGCGCAGCCCGGTCACCCCCAGCACGAGCACGGACAGGACGAGCAGCGCGCCCGCCGCGACCGTGGTGCGCGGGCGGGCGGCCGGGGGCAGCCAGCGCGCCACCACCAGCGCGAGGGCACTCAGCAGGGCAAGGATTTCCAGGGGGGACATGAACAGTCCCGTGATGATCTCGGTCACGGGCCCATCGTCGGCGCCGGGCCCCCGCCGCCACATCGCCCCCGGGTCGCCACCGGGTCCGACCGGGGGCGGGCGCCGTGCGCGTCACCGCTGCGACCCGGGTGGCAGGCGAACGCGCCGGATCGGCGGCCGCGTTGCCACCGGGGGAGGTGTCCGTCTCCTCCTCCGGTCGTACACCGCCGCGGACGCCGTCCGACGGTGGACCCATGCGCCCGGCGGGCCGGTGGCCTACCGTGACAGGGCCGCGGGACGAGCCGGGCGGCGCGCCGGGTGCGGTCCCCGTACCCGCGGCGGGTCCGGCGGCCCCCGGTGCCGGCCCGACCGGGCCACCACGACACCGGATCGACAGGGACATGTGATGACCGAGGCCGCCGCGGAACCCGGCAGGGCCCACCGGCCGGGGGCGGGCCGAACGGAGCGGGCGGCAGCCGTCGCCCGCCGGATCCCCCGCCTGCCGACCCCGGTGTGGGACTCGCTGCTGCCGGCGCTCCTCCTCCTCAACGCCGCGACCACGCCCGCGCCGCGCGAACCGGTGCTGACCGTGGCCCTCACCGCCGCCCTCGTGCTGCCCCTGCTGTGGCGCCGCCGCGCCCCGCTCGTGGTGTTCGGCGCGGTGGTGGCCGCCGCCCTGGTCCAGTGGCTGCTGGACATCCAACTCCCGGCGGACATCGCCGTGCTGGTGGCCCTCTACACCTTGGCCGCCCACTCGGCCCGGCGCACCACCCTGGTCGCCGGCGCCGTGGTGGAGGCCGGGGTCCTGCTGGCCTGCCTGCGCTGGGCACCGGACGGCGCGTTCCTCACCCCGTTCGTCGCGGTCACCGCGATGACCGCGGCCGCCGCCGTCCTCGGCATGAACGTACGGACCACCCGCGCCTACCTCGCGGCCGTGGAGGAACGGGCCGCGCACCTGGAACGGGAGCAGGAGCAGCAGGCACGACTGGCCGTCGCCGAGGAAAGGGCCCGGATCACCCGGGAGATGCACGACATCGTCACCCACAACCTGTCCGTCATGGTCGCGCTCGCCGACGCCGCCGGCTACGCGCGGCAGCGGTCGCCCGACCGGGCCGACGCCGCGATGCGGCAGATCTCCGAGACCGGCCGGCAGGCCCTGACCGACATGCGGCGCTCGCTGGGCGTCCTGCGGGCCGACGAACCGGACGCGGAACGCCACCCGCTGCCCGGCATCGCCCAACTCGACGCCCTCGCCGAGCAGATGTCCGCCGCCGGCCTGCCGACCGGGCTGGAGGTCGAGGGCGACCACGACCACCTGCCCGCCACCGCGCAGCTCACCGTCTACCGCCTGGTACAGGAAGCCTTGACCAACGCCCTCAAACACACCCCCGCCGGCACCCGCGCGACGGTCCGGATCCGGTGCTCCGCCGGCACCGTCACCGTGGACGTCGCCGACACCGGCCCCCGCCCGGCGACCTCCGCCGCCACACCCTCGTCCTCCGGCCACGGCATCCCCGGCATGCGCGAACGCGCGGCCGCCTACGGGGGGACCCTGCGGGCCGGACCGCTCCCGGGCGGCGGCTGGGGCGTCCGCACCCGCCTGCTGCTCGACAGCGCCGGGGCGGTGTCCGCATGACGATCCGGATCCTGATCGCCGACGACGAGGCCCTGCTCCGGATGGCCTTCGGCACCGTCCTGGACGCCCAGCCCGACATGGCCACGGTCGGCGAGGCCGCGGACGGGGCGCAGGCCGTCCGCCTCGCCCGGGAGCTGCGCCCCGACGTCGTCCTGATGGACGTCCGGATGCCCGGGACCGACGGGATCGAGGCGACCCGCGAGGTCGTCCGGGTCTCCCCGCGGAGCAGGGTGCTGATCCTCACCACCTTCGACCTGGACGAGTACGCCTTCGCCGGGCTGCACGCCGGGGCCTCGGGCTTCCTGCTGAAGAACACCAGGCCGGAGGAGCTGCTCACGGCGATCCGGAGCGTGGCCGCGGGCGACGCGGTGGTCTCGCCGCGGATCACCCGGCGCCTGCTGGAGACCCTCCGCCCGCACATCCCCGACGGCCGCGGCGGCACGCGCGACGACCGGCTGGGACGGCTCAGCGCCCGGGAGCACGAGGTGCTCGTCGAGGTGGGCCGAGGGCTGTCCAACGCCGAGATCGCGGCCACCCTGTACCTCGCGGAGGCGACCGTGAAGTCCCATCTGGGGCGGGTGCTGCACAAGCTCGAACTCCGCGACCGGATCCAGGCCGTGGTCTTCGCCCACGAGAACCGCCTGGTCCACCCGGGGTGATGCCCCCACCGGCCCTGCCGCCCGCCGACCGACCGTCGTCCGAGCGGACGGACACGCCCTAGTGTGATCATCGGCAGGACGGATGCTCCTGCCGTGCCGAGAGCAACGGGGGGTGCTGATGAGGCTGCGTCGACGATCCGTCGCGGTCCTGGTCGCGGTGGCGAGCATGCTGGGCGGCGGGAGCGCCGCCGCGCCGACGGCGGTGGCGGCCGTGCAACCTGAGGCCGTCCGACCGACCGCCGTCGTCCAACCGGCGGACCCGGGGGCGGGCCCGCAGGCGCGAGCGGTGCTGGACTGGCTCGCGCAGCTGCCCGACCGGGGGCTGCGGAACCGGACGGCGTCCGGATTCTTCGCCGGGTACAGCGGCAGCGCCGCGCCCGGGTCGGGCAAGGACTTCGCCACCCAGTACCGGGACGTCACCGAACTGGCCGACCGGACGGGCCGGTTCCCGGCGGTGCTGGCCTGCGACTACGCGAGCGGCTGGAACGCCGACGGGGTGCCGACCGCGATCGACTCGGGCTGCGACACCGAGATGATCGACCACGCCGGTCGCGGTGGACTGGTCTCGGTGAGCGTCCACCTGCCGAACCCGGTGGCGGGGGCCGCCTGGCGGACTCCGCTGCCGCAGCCGGCCTTCCGTCAGCTGTCCGACCCGGCCACCGCCGCCGGCCGGGCCTGGCGGGCCGAACTCGACGACATCGCGGCGGGGTTGCGGCGGCTGTCCGACGCCGGGGTGCCGGTGCTGTTCCGCCCGTTCCACGAGATGAACGGCGACTGGTTCTGGTGGGGCCACCAGGACCCGGCCGACTTCGCGGCGCTGTGGCGCGGCACCTACGACTACCTCACCACGGCCAAGGGCCTGCACAACCTGCTGTGGACGTACGCGCCGAACTGCGGCTCCGCGGATCCCACCGCCTACTGGGTCGGCCGCGCCTACGCCGACGTGGTCGGGCTGGACTGCTACACCGCCGACCCGTCGGCGATCACCGGCTACGAGAAGCTGGTCGAGCTCGGCAAGCCGTTCGCCTTCACCGAGATCGGCCCGGGCTCGGGCGCGGGCGGGACCTTCGACTACGCGCTGTGGGTGAAGGCGCTGCACGAGCGCTTCCCGCGCACCTCCTATTTCCTGGCCTGGAACAACGAGTGGAGCCCGGCCCGGAACGTCAACGGCGCCGTGCTGATGAACGACCCGTGGACGGTGAACCGGGGCGGGGTCGACCTCGCCGCCGCCCCGGCGGAGGACCCGCCGGTGGCCTACCAGGACTTCGAGACCGGCACCCAGGGCTGGAGCGGCTGGCACCTCGCGGCCGGCCCGTGGCAGGTCACGGAGTGGTCCGCGCGCGGCAGCGGCTCGCTCAAGGCCGACGTGGACCTCGGCACCGGCGCCGCCTACCTCAACAAGGTCGGCCCGCTCGACCTCTCCGGGGACACCGTGCTCAGCGTCGACGCCCGGACCGCGCCCTGGGGCGACCAGGCGGGCGGCACCCGCGCCAAGCTCTATGTGCGCACCGGCAGCGGCGACGCCTCCGGCTGGACCTGGACCGACTCGGGCGCCGTCACCGTCGACACCAAGCCGACCCGGCTGGTCCTCGACCTGACCAGGGTCCCGGACCGGGCCCACGTCCGCGAGATCGGCGTCGAGTTCGCCCCGGCGGCCGGGGCGAGCGGCCGCTCCGCGGTCTACCTGGACGACATGCGGCGCGGCGGCCTGCTGGCCGGCTTCGAGAACGGCACCGAGGGCTGGTCCGGCTCCGGCGCGGCGGCCGGACCCTGGGCGGTCGCCGACGAGGGCGCGGCCGAGGGCCGCAGCGCGCTCAAGGCCGACGTCGAGCCCGAGCGGGGCGCCGTCCGGCTCCGGCGGACGGACCCCGTCGACCTGACCGGTGCCACCGTGCTCACCGTCGCCGCCGGCACCGCGCCCTGGGGGCAGCAGGCGGGCGGCACCACCGCCAGTCTGTATGTGCGCACCGGCACCGGCGACGCCTCCGGCTGGACCTGGACCGCGAGCCCCGCCGTCACGGTCGGCCCGGACGGGCGGACCCTGCGGCTCGACCTGGCCGGGGTGCCCGACCCCGCCCACGTCCGGGAGATCGGCGTGGTCTTCACCCCCGCCCCGGGCGCCGCCGGCCGCACCGCCGTCTACCTCGACGCCCTGCGGAGGTGGAGCTGATCCGGACGGCCCTGCTGCCGCCCGACCCGGCCCGATCCCCGGGAGCGGACGCCCCGGTCCCCGCCACCGCGCGGGGGCCGGGGCGTCCGGCGTCCGGCCGCGCGCCGCGTCCGTCCCGGCGGCCGGAGGCGCCCCGCGTGTTCTGCCCGCCGTACGGTCCCGGGTGCGGGACCATACGGGCGAAAGGGCAGAAAACGACTAAGGACGAAGGGGCGGACGTGTCCGGCAGCGAGAGCGAGAACCCAGCAATTCCTTCCCCCACCCCCAAGGCGACCGGGCCCAGGACCAACCGTGACTGGTGGCCCGAGCAACTGGACCTCCAGGTCCTGCACCGGCACTCGCCCCTCTCCAACCCGATGGACGAGGACTTCGACTACGCCGCGGAGTTCGCCACCCTCGACGTCGAGGCGCTGAAGCGGGACGTCGTCGCGCTGATGACCGACTCCCAGGACTGGTGGCCCGCCGACTACGGCCACTACGGCCCGCTGTTCATCCGGATGAGCTGGCACGCCGCCGGCACCTACCGGATCGCGGACGGCCGGGGCGGCGGCGGCAGCGGTGCCCAGCGCTTCGCGCCGCTCAACAGCTGGCCGGACAACGCCAGTCTGGACAAGGCCCGGCGGCTGCTCTGGCCGGTCAAGCAGAAGTACGGCCGGAAGATCTCCTGGGCCGACCTGCTGGTGTTCACCGGCAACTGCGCCATGGAGTCGATGGGGTTCCGGACCTTCGGCTTCGGCTTCGGCCGCGAGGACATCTGGGAGCCGGAGGAGATCTTCTGGGGCTCCGAGGACACCTGGCTCGGCGACGAGCGCTACACCGGTGACCGCGAGCTGGCCAATCCGCTCGGCGCCGTCCAGATGGGCCTGATCTACGTCAACCCGGAGGGCCCCAACGGCAATCCGGACCCGCGCGCCGCCGCCGTCGACATCCGGGAGACCTTCGCGCGGATGGCGATGAACGACGAGGAGACGGTCGCGCTCATCGTCGGCGGCCACACCTTCGGCAAGTGCCACGGCGCCGTGGACCCGTCCTGCATCGGCCCGGAGCCCGAGGGCGCCCCGATCGAGCAGCAGGGCCTGGGCTGGCGCAACACCTGCGGCAGCGGCTCCGGCGCCGACGCCATCACCAGCGGGCTCGAGGGCGCCTGGACCACCGAGCCGACCCGGTGGGACAACGGCTACCTGGACAACCTGTTCCGCTACGACTGGGAGCTCACCACCAGCCCGGCCGGGGCCAAGCAGTGGAAGCCCACCGACCCGGCGGCCGCGACCGCCGTGCCGGACGCGCACGACCCCGCGAAGCGGCACGCCCCGATGATGCTGACCACGGACCTCGCGCTGCGCCAGGACCCGGTCTACGAGGCGATCTGCCGGCGTTTCCACGAGCACCCCGATCAGCTCGCCGAGGCCTTCGCCAAGGCCTGGTACAAGCTGCTGCACCGCGACATGGGCCCGGTGTCCCGCTACCTCGGACCGTGGGTGCCCGAGGCGCAGCTGTGGCAGGACCCGGTCCCCGCCGCCGACCACGAGCCGGTCACGGACGAGGACGTCGCTGACCTCAAGAAGCGGATCGACGACTCCGGCCTGGGCATCCCCCAGCTGGTCGCGACCGCGTGGGCGTCGGCCGCCGCCTACCGCGGCACCGACATGCGCGGCGGCGCCAACGGCGCCCGGATCCGGCTCGCGCCGCAGAAGGACTGGGAGGTCAACAACCTCCCCGAGGTGGCCGACACGGTCCGGCGGCTGGAGGAGGTCCGGCAGGACTTCAACGCGGCGCAGAGCGGCGCCCGGCGGATCTCGCTCGCCGACCTCATCGTGCTGGGCGGCGGTGCGGCGGTCGAGCGGGCCGCGCACGCCGCCGGGCACGCCGTGACGGTCCCGTTCGCCCCGGGGCGCACCGACGCCTCGCAGGAGCAGACGGACGTGGAGGCCTTCGCCGTGCTCGAACCGAGGGCGGACGGGTTCCGGAACTACCTGCGGGCCGACGAGAAGCTGTCGCCGGAGACCCTGCTGCTCGACCGGGCCGACCTGCTGACGCTGACCGCGCCGGAGATGACCGTCCTGCTAGGCGGGATGCGGGCGTTGAACGCCGGCTTCCGGGGCTCCCCGCACGGCGTCCTCACCCACCGGCCGGAGGTGCTGACCACGGACTTCTTCGTCAATCTGCTCGACTCGGGGACGGAGTGGAAGCCCTCGGCCTCGGAGGCGAACGTCTTCGAGGGGCGGGACCGGGCCACCGGCGCGGTGAGGTGGACGGCCACCGCCGTCGACCTCGTCTTCGGCTCGCACTCCCAGCTGCGCGCGCTGGCCGAGGTCTACGGCTCCGGGGACGCGGACGGGAAGTTCGTCCGGGACTTCGTGGCGGCGTGGACCAAGGTGATGAACCTGGACCGGTTCGACCTGCGCTGAGCGACCTGCGCTGAGCGACCGCTCTGCCGCGCGGCGGTGGGCACGGGGAGGGAAACGGGGCCTGCGCGCTGCTGCGCGGCCCGGCCCCGGAGGTGCTTCCTGGCCGTGAACCGCCCCTCACTGAGCGCGAGCCGGCCTTGCGCGGTGACGGTGCGCGGCGTCTGTACGACTGGGGGCGTGGTCGGGCGGTCTGAGGCTGCCCGGGTTTTCGTCCGTCGGTGAACGCACGACGCCGCTGGTCACCGGACCGCCCTTTTGGGGTGGTCGGGTGCAGCGGCGTTGTTGTGGTGCGCCCCCGTGGTGGTGGGGGTGGGGGTGTTACTTGGTGAGGCCGGCCTTGACGGAGCAGACGGGCC
>NZ_JODS01000011.1 GCF_000718025.1 Kitasatospora purpeofusca | reverse complement strand
CTACCGGCTCTGTGGCCGGGTTTCTTCTGTCCGCACGGCCCCGGGGGAGGGGGAGTGCGGGGATCGGCTGGTTCCTCACGGGCCGGGCGATCCTGATGGCGCGCTGTCCCTCCGTTCATCCTCTGTACTGGCCGGTTACTGCGAACTGCGGGTACTTCCAACCACCTGGCTCCGGCAGCCAGCCCCGTCGCCCGTCGTGCTCGTCCTGCTCGGCTTGGAACCCCACTGCCGGACCTCCGATGCGCGCGCCCGCAGTCTGGGCGCCTTCACCGGGATACCGCGTACTGCGACTGCCGGTACCTCTGGGACTGCCGGTACCTCTGGTCGGCGGCCCCTGATTCCTGCGGGCCGCCCGGCCCGGCCCCCGGTCCTGTCGCCTTACTGCACCAACCCTGGCTTCAGAACCCTGCGACCGTGCCGACCTGCGCACTTCCGTACTGCTGCCCGCCAGTTCATGTCTGGCGGGTACCGCTGGACTGCTGTCTACGAGAGAAACACTAACCGTGGTGCGCGGCAATGTCTACTCCGGCGGGCACAGATTTTCCGGTGTCGGTCGGGGAGGTAGGTATCGACGCCGGCGCAGGTGGGGAGCCCGCGCTGAGACCGGCTCCAGGAACGGAACGGCCGGCACGGCCCGGCACGACCGCGTCGAGTGAACCGCCGAACATGCCGAACCGATGCAGACCCCGGCATTTCGGCCGTGCCGGCCGATGCCGCTCCTCCACCGCATGACGAGACGGGGCGGTTCAGCGGCGGGCGGGCATCTCCGCCAGGAGTGCGGCCGCGGTCCACTCGGGGCCGCGGGGGCGAATGCGCTCGCTGAGTCCGGCGAGGCCGACGGCGCCTCCGGCGAGCAGGCCCGCGACCGCGGAGCCGGCGGATTCCGGAGTGAGGGTGTTCGGGGCGAGGCAATGACCGACGGCGGCGCGCTCGGCGTCGTGGGCGATGGCGAACTGGTCGCTGGAGAAGGGCAGCACGAGTGCGGGCACGCCGGCGTGCAGGCACTCGGTGAAGGAGTTGTTGCCTCCGTGGTGGACCATGACGGCGGCGTGCGGAAGCAGTTCCCGCTGCGGGACGGCCGGTGCCACGTGCAGCCGTTCGGGCGGCGCGTCGCGCAGCAGCGGGTGGCCCGTGACGTCGGCGACGCGACTCCCGGCGGCCACGATCACCGAGGCCGGGGTGTGGCGGAGGATTCCGGCCGCGGCGGTCGTCAGGACGTCGTGGCGGGCGGACAGGAACGTGCCCAGGGCGACGAGCGCCACGGGGCGACCGCCGGCCGTCAGGCGGGTGAGCACCGCCTGCCAGGCCGCCGGCAGCGGCTCGGGGGCGCCGCGCGGCAGCAGGTGGCCGGCGTACAGGGCCTCGGGGCCGCTCGGGGCGGGCGGAAGCCAGGGCAGACGGGGATAGTTGAAGACGACCGCGTGCGGTGAGCACAGCGCGAACGCCCGGTCCGGCGCGGGTCTCCCGGGAGCGTGGCGGCGGGCGACCGCCTTGAAGGCGGCGGTGAACGCGGTGTCGTTGGCCGCGACCGCCGCGCGCAGCCGGTCGAGCTCGGCGGGGGACGGCCGAAGGCTGTCGGGCCACGCGCAGGGCAGGCCGAAGTAGGCGCCGGGGGAGACCGGCACATAGCTCGGGTGGCCGGGGCAGAACGTTGCGTAGGGCAGGCCGAGGCAGTGCAGGGCCAGGGTCGCGGCGTAGGAGAGCTGGTCGACGAGGTACCAGTCGGGGCGCAGCCGCGCGTCGAGGACGGCGAGGTCGTGCAGGACGCGTTCGGGGTCGGCCAGCATGTCGTCGGCGCGGTGGCGGGCCTGGGTGAGCAGGGTCTCGGCCGGGCCGTGCCGGGTGGCGTCGAGGAACTCGCGCAGGCGCTGCGCCTCGGCGCGGCCCTGGCGGGTGGTTTCGGCGATGCCGTGGTTGGCGTTGCGGGTGACGGCGAGCTCGGCGAAGCGGAGGCCGTGTCGGGTCGCGAGGTCGGCGAACCCCTCGGTACAGGCGAAGTCGACGTGGGCGCCGTGCCGGGCCAGTGCGGCTCCGAGCGTGGCGAGCGGCCGGGCGTGGGACTGGAAGGGCGGGCTGATCACGACGACGCTGGCCATGGTGTTCTCCGTCGGGGCGGTCGGTTCGCGTGAGGCTTCCGATGATGCCAGGTGCCCGGAGACAGCCACAGGCGGATGCGGGCTGCCGCGCCCGCGCCGCGCAGGTACGGCCGCACCGGGAGCGGACACGTCAGGTCCAATCCACTTCGTCACCTGTCTCCGAACATGTCCGTGAACGTTCGACGGCACGGGAGGAAGACCGATGACACACCACGTCACGCCTGCCCCGGCCGCGGCAGCGCCGCGGACCGGTGTCGCGGGCACCGGTGCTCTGGCCGCATGGCGGAGAATCCACTGGACCCAGGACGTGGGCGCCGTCACCGCGGGTGATCTGCTCGGACGCCTGGCGCAGGCCGAGTACGGCGGCGCCCGGGTCCATCCGGATCCGCTCCTGTCGCGCCAGGACCGCCGCGCGGCGCGGCTTCGGCAGCTGGCCCGGTGCGAACGCGCGATGCCGACCTGGGTGCTGGCCGCCGCGGGCGCGTCCGCCGACCTGGAACCGTGGGAACGGATCGCTCTCGCCGAGGCATGGGAACGCAGCGCCGATCCCGACGGCGGGCCGAGCGCCACCGCCGAGATCCGCCGGCGGCTGCTCGCGACTCCCGGCCCCGCCGAAACCGCCTTCCTGCTGGATGTGGCGGACGCCAACGGCCTCGGGCCGCTCTCCGCCGGGGAAGCCGTCGGACTGCGGCCCACCGGGCGGCCCGAGAGGCACGCGCTCTGGCGCTACCTGTCGGGAGTACCGGGCGGAGACCTCGTGCTGCCGGATCCGGACACGGCACTGGACGCCTACGAGCTGCTGCTCCTCTCCGCGTGCTACGAGCGGGCCGACCCCGGGGCGCCGGCGGGAGAACTCTTCAGGACGGCCTGCGACCCGCTGAGCGAGCCGTTCGAGGCATGTCCGGTGGTCGCGCAGTCGATGCTGCTGGGTCGCCTGGAGGAGCCCGGCGCCGGGCTCAGCGGCGGCATGAGCGTGCTCCTGACCGCACTGGGCGAAGCCCTGACGACCCGCGCCCGCGCCGCACGGGTCCTCACCCTGACCACCGCCCGGCCCGCGGACACCCGACGCGCAGAACTGGTGGCACGACTGAGTTCGGCGCACCTGCTGGTGCGGCTGCCCCTGGACCCACCGGAAGCACTCGATCCGCAGAACGCGGCCGCACACCGGGCCGCCCTGGCCTGGTGGACGGCCCGCGTCTTCGAACTCCCCGGAGCCCGACCGGACATCACGCACGTCAGGTTCGCCGACGACGCCTCGCTCGCCGTCGCCCAGGCCACCCGCAGGTCCGGCGCCAAACTCGCCTTCACGGTCACCCCCGACCCGCACCGGACGATGGACGAACGGCACGCCGGCCTGCCCGCGGAGCAGACCGGCGACGAAAGCCGCGCGCTGCGCCTGGACATGCACCGGATCTTCGTCGCCGACCGCCTCGTGGCCCGCGCCGACCTGCTGGTCGCCATGCCGGGGCGGTACGGTGCGCAGGAACTCTCGGAGCACTTCCCGCAGTTGGAGAAGCGGTCGGTCCATCTCCAGCCCGAGGGCATCGCGCCGTTCCGGCCCGCTCCCGACGACGCCGCGACCGGCCGCAGGCTGCTGGCCCGCCTGTTCGGCGGCGGTGGCGACGCCGACGGCCTGGACGCCACCGACCGTGAACTCCCCTTGCTGCTGTGCGTGGGACGGCTCCACCCCGTCAAACAGCAGGAACAGCTCGTGCGGGCCTGGTTGCTGGCCGGTCTGCACCACCGTACGACCCTGCTGCTGGTGGGAGGTTCACCCACAGACCCCACCGGCGTCGAGGCGGCGGTCCGCACCAGCGTCGCCGAACTCCTCGCCGCGGACCCGGTCGCACGACGGCGAGCGGCCCTGTGGTCCGCGCTGTCCAACCGGCAGGTGCGACTGTTGGAGAGGGTGCTGGCGCGGGGCGGACCGGGATCCGTGGTGTACGTGTGTCCCAGCGCGAAGGAGGAGTTCGGGCTCGCCGTACTCGAGGCCATGGAGGCCGGCCTTCCGGTGGCAGCCCCGCAGCGCGGCGGCGCCGCCCACTACCTGCGCGACGGCGTCAACGGACGGCTGCTGGACACCCGATCGGTGGGGAAGCTCGCCGACGGCCTGCGCTCTCTCGTCCTCACCCCCGCACCCGAACTCGCGGCGATGGCGGCGGCCGGGTCGGCGACGGTCCGCGAGCGCTTCGGCATCGACGCCATGGCCGCGTCCTTGGCGGAGGCCTACCGGAACACGTGCCGGACGGGGCGCCGGGGCCGGGACCGGACCGGCACGGACGGGGAAGGCGGTGGTTGAGATGTCACGGGGAGAAGCAGCGGAGGTCGTGGTGGCCGGCGCGGGCCCGGCCGGGCCGGCCAGGGCCGTCAGCCGGTGAACCCGGGCACCACCAGGCCCGATTCGTAGGCGATCACCACCGCGTGGGTCCGGTTCTGCGCGCCGAGCTTGGTGAGCACGTTCCCGACGTGGGTCTTCGCCGTCTCCAGGCTCACCGCGAGGGACTGCGCGATCTCCGGGTTGGACAGCCCGGTGGCCATCAGCCGCAGCACCTCCTCCTCCCGGACCGTCAGCGCCGCCTTCGGCAGAGCCTCGGCGCCGCGCAGCGGTCGGGCGGTGACCATCCGGCCCAGTGCCGCGGGGAAGAGGATCGCCTCCCCTGCCGCCGCCACGCGGACCGCCTCGGCGATCTGCCGGACCGGCAGCCGCTTGAGGACGAACCCGCTGGCCCCGGCGCCGAGCGCGGCGGTGACGTAGTCGTCGTTCTCGAAGGTCGTGATCACCACGACCTTCGGCGGACCGGCCGCCCCGTCCGCGTCCGCCGGGTCTGTGGAGCCGACCGAGCCGGAAAGGAGCTGCCGGGTGGCCTCGATCCCGTTGCGGCGAGGCATCCGCACGTCCATCAGGACAACGTCGGGCCGCAGCCGCCGCGCCTCCTCGACCGCCTCGACCCCGTCGGCGGCCTCCCCGATCACCGCGATGCCCGACTGCAGCGAGAGCAGGGTGCGCAGACCACTGCGGGTCACCGCGTCGTCGTCCGCGATCAGGACGGTGACCGGGGTGCCGCCCGCGTCGGCCGCGCCCGTGCCGGCCGCGCCCGTGTCGGGGCCGGTCACGCCGACACCCCGACCGGCAGCCGGACCGCCAGCCGCCAGTGCTGCGGCCCGTCCGGGCCGGCCTCGAACTCACCGTGCAGCAGCCGCACGCGTTCGGCGAGACCCGGCAGACCGTGCCCCGAGCTCGGGAAGGCGCCGCTGCCGGTACGCGGGCCGGTGGCAGTCCCGGTCCTGTTGACCACGCTGAGCTCCAGGCCGTCCGGCGTCACCGCCGCGCGGACCTCGACCGGGCCGCCCGCCCCGTGCCGCAGCGCGTTCGTCAGCCCCTCCTGCAGGATCCGGTACGCCGCCCGGGAGAGCGTCCCCCGCACCTGTGCCAGGTCGCCCGAGAGCTCCGGCTCCAGCACCGCGCCCGTGTGCCGCAGCCGGTCGAGCAGTTCGGGCAGGTCGGCCAGGGTCCGGGTCGGAGCGGTCTCCGCCCGCTGGTCGCGCAGCACGCCCAGGACGTAGTCCAGGTCCTCCAGTGCGGCCCGCGACGACTCCTCGATGCTGCGCAGCGCGGCCCTCGCCGCCACCGGATCGGCGCCGAACACCTCGCCCGCCACGGCGGCCTGGATGGTGGTCGCGGTCAGCGTGTGCCCGATGGAGTCGTGCAACTCGTGCGCCAGCCGGTTGCGTTCGGCCAGCGCCTGCTCCCGCTCGGCCGCCAGCGCGAGCCGCTCGGCCGGCGAAGGGCCCAGCAGCCGGGGCGCCAGCCACCGCAGGGCGCCCGTCACCACGGCGCACACGGCGGCCGCCAGCAGGAGGCAGGCGAGTGCCACCACCCAGCTCTGCCAGCCGCCGTCCAGCCGCACCGATCGGCCGGACAGGCTCAGGGCCGCCTCGGCGCCGAGCCAGTTGCCCGGCAGGGTCAGACCCAGGAGGACCAGCACCCCGGTCGTCAGGGATCCCGCCCACCCCAGTGCCACGTGCAGCAGCAGCCAGAGCGAGGTCCGCCAACGGTCGGTGCCGCGGGAGCCCGCGGTCCGCCGGGCGGCCGTGGGGGCGGGAAGCGGCACCCTCAGCAGGGGGCGGGCGAACGCGATCAGCGCCCGCCGGGTGACGGGAAGCAGCCCCACCGCGGCGGTCAGTGCCGCCCAGGCCAGGAGGACCAGGGCGGCCCGCACCCCGTAGGGGGCGGACGGCCGCACCAGCATGGGCGGCAGCGCGAGAGGCAGCAGCGGAAGGCTCGCCAGCGCCCCGCAGTAGGCGAACAGCATTCCCGAATAAGTGGAGCCGCGCAGCAGCGGCCGAAGTCCCTTGAGCATGATCGTCCCAGTATGGGCGCGGCCCGATCCGGTGACCTCCCCCGATCGGGGGAGCGTCGCCTCCCGCCTTCCCGCGATGTGCGGTGGTGCCCCCGGACGCCATGATCGCGTTCCGAGCACTTGACCGGAGGACACCTGATGAACACCCGAGGCACCGAGACGCCGATCCGGCACACCGCATTCGCAGGGGCGGCCGACCGGCCCCGGAGGAACGGTCCGGCCGGCGCCGCCGTGGTGCTGGGCGTGATCGCTCTGAGCACGTCGATCCTCTTCGTCGGCGGACTGATCGGGGTCGTCGGCCTGGCCCTGGGCATCGCGGGCCTGGTCACAGCCGGGCGGACCGGGGCCGGCCGGGGCAGGGCCGTCGCCGGGGTGGTGACCTCGGCCCTCGCGATCGTGGTGTCCGTCCTGGCCGCCGTCCTCCTCGTCTGGTACGCCGACAGGACGCAGGACTGCTACCAGCCCGACTCCTTGCAGGAGTACCGGCAGTGCGTCCAGCAGCACCTCACCGGGAACTGACAGCTCACCGGTCGACGGCGGGGCCGGGTACGGAAGGCGGGACCGTCCTCCACCACCGGCACCGTCGGCGCGATCGTTGCCGGCGTCGGCCCCGCCCCTTGCCCGGCCTATCGAAATTCGATAGATTCCCATCGCAACTCGATGGATGGGTGGATCATGGGCAAGCTGACAGTGCGCGCGTTGCGCGCCGTGCTCGTAGTGGTGCTGACCGGCACCGTGTTCGTACAGGCCATGATGGTGTGGGCCCTGGTGAGCGGGAACGACCCGGAGGACGGGACGCTCCCGCTGACCGCGCTGCGCGTGGTGACGATCCTGGGCATCGGAGCCGCGCAGGTCGCCCTGGTCTGTGTCTGGCGACTGGTGGCGATGGTGCGGCGCGGCACGGTGTTCTCCCACGCCGCCTTCCGCTACGTGGACGGCATCATCGGCGCGATCGTCGCGGCCGCTCTGGTGTGGTTCTCGGTCACCGCCCTGAACGCGCCGGGCCAGCGGGACGATCCCGGTGTCACCCTCATCATGGGCGGGATCGGCGTGGCGATCCTGGGTGTCGCGCTCATCGTGCTGGTGCTGCGGATGCTGCTCGCCCAGGCCGTCGACCGCGACGTCGAAGCCGCCCGGATGCAGGCCGAGTTGAACGAGGTGATCTGATGCCGATCGCGGTCGACATCGACGTGATGCTGGCCCGGCGGAAGATGTCCGTGGGTGAACTCGCGGACCGCATAGGGATCACACCCGCCAACCTGGCGGTGCTCAAGAACGGCCGTGCCAAGGCGGTGCGCTTCTCCACGCTCGCCGCGCTCTGCGAGGTGCTCGACTGCCAGCCGGGCGACCTGCTGCGCTGGGAGACCGAACAGGCCGAACCGGCCGAGGGGCCCGAGCGGCCCGAGAGTGATTGAAGCGCACCGCTTCGACAGCCGACGCCCAGGAGGCGTCCTGGACGCAGATGACCAGTGGGTGCGCACGTGGCGCTGTCGGCTCCCGTGGTCCGGGTGGCTCCAGCCCGACGTGCTCAGCGACGCGCTCACTCCGGACGAGGCCCTGGGGATCCTGCGCCGCGCCGAACCCGGCCGCGAGGAGCGCATCGGCCGGCTGCTCGACCGGGGCTACCCCGCCTGCACCACCACACCGGGCTGGCTCGGCTACTCCGACGAGAAGCTCGCCCGCCTCGCCCGCGAGGCCGTCGCCGACGGCTTCACCCAGATCAAGCTCAAGGTCGGAGCCTCGCTGGAGGACGACGTACGGCGCCTGCGCACCGCCCGGGAGGCGGTCGGCGACCACATCCGCATCGCGGTGGACGCCAACCAGCGCTGGGACGTCCAGGACGCCATCGACTGGATGGGAGCCCTCGCCCCCTACCGGCCGTACTGGATCGAGGAGCTCGACCTCACCGGCAGGCTTGCCGTCGTCACCGGAGCCCGCCGGCATCGGCCGGGCCGCGGCGCGCGCTCGCCGAAGCCGGGGCGGACGACATCGGCGTCAGCGCCTCGCTGGAGAAGTCCGGCAGCGCGGTGGAACAGGACGTGACCGCCGCCGGCCGCACCTTCGAGGCGATCCGCGCCGACTTCGCCGACCCCGAAGCCGTCCGCGCCCTGGGCACCGACCTCGCCGGCCGCGAACGGCCCGTGGACATCCTGGTCAACAACGCGGGCACGATCCGCCGTGCCCCCGCCGCCGAGCACACCGACGAGGACTGGGACCTGGTGCTCCAGGTCAACCTGAGCGCCCGGTTCGTGCTGACCCGGGTCGTGGGTGCGGGGATGGCGGCACGAGGTCGGGGGAGGACCGTCTTCACGGCGTCGATGCTCAGCTTCCAGGGCGGCATCACCGTCCCCGGCTACACCGCCGCCAAGCACGGCATCGCCGGCCTGACCAAGGCGCTGGCCAACGAATGGGCCCCGCGCGGCGTCAACGTCAACGCCGTCGCGCCCGGCTACATCGCCACCGACAACACCCGGGCGCTCCAGGACGACCCGGTGCGCAGCAGGGCTGTCCTGGAGCGCATCCCCGCCGGCCGCTGGGGCAGCGCCGACGACCTCGCGGGCGCCGTCGTGTTCCTGGCCTCGGACGCCGCCGCCTACGTCCACGGCACCGTTCTGCCCGTCGACGGCGGCTGGCTCGGCCGATGAGCGGCCCCGGAGCGGAGCACGGAACGAACGCCCCCGAGGTCGTCGCCCTCGGCGAGGTGATGCTGCGCCTCGACCCGGGCGAGGGGCGGATCCGCACCGCCCGCTCGTTCCAGACCTGGGAGGGCGGCGGCGAGTACAACGTCGTCCGCGGCCTGCGCCGCTGCTTCGGGCTCCGCACGGCCGTCGTCACCCTCCTCACCCTGCTGGAAGGCATCTCCGGCCGCACCCTGCGCGCCCGCGTCCGGCGCGGCCTCACCGACGCCCGCGCCGCCGGCCGGACCCTCGCCGAGCACGAGGCGATCTTCAACGCCCTGTCCGCCCGCGACGCCCCCCTCAGCCAGGCGGCCGCGCTGCTCCACGTCAGCAGCACCGAACAGTGGCTCCGGGAGCACCTGAGCACGGGGGAGTCCCTTCCCGGCGAGGCCGCCGCCGGCTAGCGCCGCGACCGGGACGGACGCTTCACCGTGCTGGTATTACTGGTGCATGCAGGAAGAGACCGCGCAATCCGCCATCGACACGTTCATCTCCGCGTTCAACGCCTCGGACGACAGCTATGTGACCGCGCTGCTCTCCCGGGCCCTGACCTCGGACGTGGTCTTCTGGGGGCCGTTGGGCCGCAGTGAGGGGATCGAGGCGGTCGAGCGGTTCGTGCTGGACCTCCGGCGCCACCCCGCGGGGGCCGGCACGATGACGCGCTGCTCGGCGGTGGACATGCCGGACGAGTGGGCCCGGTACCGGTGGGTCTTCACGACGCCGGACGGAGGCCCCCGCCTGGCGGGTACGGACGTCGTCCACCTGCGGCGGAACCTCATCGACCAGGTCATCGTCTTCGCGGGGGAGATCGGGCCGCTGGCCTCCTGAGCCGCTGACCTCCTGACTGATCGGCGACGCCCGGCAGCCGGGGCCGCCGGGCGTGGTGGCACAGGGCCGCGCCGGTTCAGCAGGAGCAGCCCCAGTGCGGGGTGGGTGCGGTCGACGGGGCTGCGCCGGTCCGGCCGGCGGGTGCGGGCGGGTGGACGGTGGTGCCGGCCTTGATGGTCTCGATCACCTCGATGTCGCGGATCCGCTCGGGGTCGGCCGTCAGCGGGTTCTCACTCAGGACGACCAGGTCCGCGAGCTTGCCGACCTCGATACTGCCTTTGCGGTCCTGCTCGCCGTACTGGTGGGCGGCGTTGATGGTGATCGCGCGAACCGCCTCCAGCGCGGAGACCCGCTGGTGGGGGCCGAGCAGGTGGCCGCTGCGGGTGCGGCGGGTCACCTGGCTGGACAGCACGGCAATCGAGTTCGGCAGCGCCACCGGGGCATCGTGGTGCGAGGTGTAGCGCAGGCCCCGGTCGAGTGCCCAGCGGGCCGGGGAGATGTCCTGCGCCCGCTCCTCGCCGAGGACGGTCCCGCGGTACCAGTCGCCCCAGTAGTAGGTGTGCATCGAGAAGAAGGACGGCAGGATCCCCAGCCGGGCGAACTCGTCGATCTGGTCCTCGCGGGCGGTCTGCGCGTGGATCGCCACGGTCGGCCGGCGGCCCGGCCCGGCGGCCGCGACCGCGTTGACGAACTGGTCGATCGCCGCGTCACCGTTGACGTGCGCCAGGACCTGCCAGCCCCGCTCGACCGCCGTACCGACCTGCTTGGCCACCACCGCGTCGTCCGGCACCGCCGGGTACCCGCAGTAGCCCTCGGGCTGTCCGGCCGGCGGCTTCAGGTACGGCTTGCTGAGCCACGCGGTGCGGCCCTGCGGCGAGCCGTCCAGGACCAGCTTCACACCGGCCGCGCGGACGCCGTTCTTGTACGTGTCGCTCACCCCGATCGGGTCGTCCAGCGCGGACGACATCGCCTCGTCGGCCTTCACGTACGCGACCACGTCGATCGGGAACGGCACGGCGGCGGCGGTGTCCCGGAGCGCCTTGAGGTTGGCGAGGGTGGTCCCGCCCTCCTGGACGGTGGTGAAGCCGAAGCTCGCCGCCGTGGCCGCGCCCGTCGCGAACAGCATCAGCAGCTCCCGCTCCGGCAGCCCCGCGAGCGCCAGGTCCGAGGCCGGGGTGAACGCCTTCTCCTCCAGCACGCCGTCGGGCTCGCCGTACGAGGGCGGGACGGCGAGTTCGCGCCGCCGGATCACCCCACCCTCGGGGTCGGGTGTGGCGGCCGAGTAACGGAGCCGCTTCAGGCCGAGGCTGTTCACCGCGCCGAGGTGGAAGGACTGGTGGATGGCGAGCACCGGGCGCTCCGTGGACACCTCGTCGAGGTCGTCGCGGGTGGGGTGGCGGCCCTCGGTGAGCGTCGCGTCGTCGTAGCCGAAGCCGATGATCCACTCCGAGTCCGCACCCACCGGGCCCGCGGCCCAGGAGCGCAGCTTGTCCTTCAGGGAGGCGAGGTCGGTGACATCGCCGTCCGGGTCGGCGAGCAGGTTGGCGATGACGGCCTGCAGACCGATGCCTCCGAGGTGGCCGTGCGCGTCGATGAACCCGGGCAGCAGGGCCCGGCCGCCGAGGTCCCGCACGACGGTGTGCGGGCCGCGCCAGCGTTCCAGCGCCTCCTGCTCGGGGCCGACGAAGACGACGGTGCCGTCCTTCACGGCCACCGCTTCGCCCCGCTCGTCGCCGTGCCTCCGCTCGTTGCCGTGTTCCCGCTCGTCGCGGTGCTCCGCGAGCGTGACGATGTCGCCGCCGTGGAGGATGAGGTCGGCCTGTTCGGCCATGCTGTTCTCCCGTTCGGTAGAAGGATGGTGAAACCGGCCCAGAGCCTAGGAGCGACGTGGGCAAACTCTCCCTGGAACGGCCGGACTTCACCGGAACGGGGCAACGCGGCCGGGGAGCGGCATGGAGCGGCATGGAGCGTCCGGGGCTCCCGGGGCCGGGCCGGTAGGAGCGCCTGCGGACCCTGCCGCGTCCGGTGGCGCCGGCCGCGGAGGGTCCGCCCTTCCGAGTGACACGGCATCAAGTCCGTTCCCGGGCACGAGGAGAGCTGCGCGGACGGTACAGAAACGCTGCACGCCTCGCACAGTCCGTCCGGCCGGGCGCGGCTAGATTCGGATCTCTGTTGCAGAAGACGGAAGTTCCTGATGAAAGGCATGTCATGCGCAAGCCAATAGTGTTCCTGGCGACGGCTCTCCTGGCGGCCGGCTTCCACGCGGCCGCGGCCCCGCAGGCCTCGGCTGCGGGCGGCCCCTTCTGGGGAGAGCTCTACACCCCGGTCGGCCCCGGCACCTGGTACCCCGCGAAGTGCGCCACGCCCAAGGGCAACAGCACGGCGAACGGGACCATCATCACCCTGTGGAACTGCACCGGTGACGAACTCCAGAAGTGGGACCACGACGGTTACCAGATCGTCCACAAGGCGAGCGGGAAGTGTCTGACCCCGCAGGGCGACGGTTACGACGTCAACGGTGCGGTGCTCACCCTGTGGCCGTGCGAGGAGGGCGGCAACAACCGCAGCCAGCAGTTCTGGTCCTCCGACTGGTTCATGCACGCCAAGTTCTCCGACAAGTGCCTGACCAACAAGGGCGGTTCGTCCGGCAACGGCACCTACCTGACGCTGTGGACCTGTGCCTCGGACTTCCCGCCGGAGCAGCACTGGCAGATGCGGTACTGACCGGCGCCGCCCCGGTGGACGGGACCCGGTCCGGCCGCCGGCCCGACGGTCCGTTCATCGGAGACCTGCCGGCCGCACCGGATGTGCGGACCGGCTGAGCGGACACCCGCCCCACCCGGGCAACTCCAGGCCCCGCCGGGGCGGGTGGACCCGGGCCGTGCCCGCTCGGGCGCGGCCCACTGAACGACGAGACTCGGGGGAGTTCTCTCTTGCGATTGCGATCCCTTCGACGGGCATGCATGCCGGCAGCCGCGGTGGCTGCCTGCGCGGCCCTGACCGCGGGCCTGCTCCAGGCCCCTCCCGCGGCCGCCGCACCGGCCCCCTCCGCCGGGGCCGTGCCGCCACCCGCGGCTTCCTTACGTGTGGACAGTCCTGACCAGACGCTCGGGAAGGACTGGAAGGCCTCCGAGGACCGTGCGGTGACCGGTGCGGCCGACGCCGAGGCCTTCAAGATCCTCGTCGCCGACGAAGCGGCGGCGTACGAGTGGAAGACGGTCGCCGCGCTGGCGGAGCCCGGAATACCGGCCGACTCCTGGATCGGCAACCAGTGCGTCATGGACGACTCGCACGTGGCCGCCGTCTACGCCCCGCGCGCGTTCACCAACAAGCCCGACCTGATGCAGGGCGGCGCGTTCACGGCGATCGTGAACACCAGGACGGGCGAGGTGACGAAGCTTCCGTTCACCGCCACGCTCGCCTACTTCGACCCGGCCTGCAACACCACCACGCACACGGCCGCCTTCACCCAGTACCGCGACATGAACGACGCGGCGCAGGTGAAGACCCAGGTGGTCACCGTCGACACGGCCGGCACCACGGTCACGAAGACGGGGGAGCTGCGGGGGCAGGTGTCGTCGGCGGTACCGGTGAAGGACGGCGTGGTCGCCGGTCTGGGCCGCGATCTCGTCCGGATCGACGGCAAGGGCACGATCAGCCGGCTCGCCGGGGGCGACAGCATCCCCTTCGACATCCGCCCCATGGCGGACGATCGCGTCGGCTTCGTGGACCGCAAGGACACCGGGACGGCGCAGGCGCAGGCGAAGGTGTACGGCGCCGGCGGCGGTGAGCCGGTCACGGTCGCCACCGGGAACCCCGGCGAACTGGAGCTGGTCTCCGGCGCGCAGGGCCGGGTCTTCCTCACCGGCCGTCCCCGGGACGTCAAGGTGGAGGGGAGCGGAGTCACCCGGCTCGACGCGCCGGCCGGCACCGACGTCTCCTCCCAGGGGCACCTCGCCGTCGCCCCCGTCCTCACCCCCGGCGTCCGCGCCGGACTGGCCCGGATCAAGGCTGCCGGGAAGGGCTCCGACGGGGCTGCCGGGCCCGACTCGGGCGCGAACGCCCCCGTCGGAACGGCCCCCGGGACGCCGGCCGACGGCACCACGACGACGGGCACCGCGACAACGGGCACCACGACGGTCACCTCGACCGTCACGGCGACGGGCAAGGAGGTCCGGCAGCCGGTCGCCCCGGCACAGCCGAGCCCCGCCGACGATCCGTCCCCCGCCCTGACCGGCGACACCGAGCCGCGGACCACGGCCCGTGCGGCCGCGGCCGCGCCCGACTCCCACGACCCCCGTGACACCGACCGCTGGTGCTCCGTCTCCCGCAACGACATGAGCGTGCAGGCGCTGCAGCCGACGGCCAACCAGGTCGAGTGGGCGGTGGACATGGCCGTCCGCGGCGAGCTGCGCAGCAACTGGCTCCGCCAGGGCGACTACCGCGGCCAGGCCGGGCTGCTCACGATCGACCCGCAGGGGATGTTCCCCCGCCCGGAGCTGAAGGGCGGCGGACGGATCCCCGCCAATGTGCTGCTCGGCATCCTGGCGCAGGAGTCCAACCTGTGGCAGGCCGAGTCCGGCGCTGTGCCCGGCCAGATGGGCAGCCCGCTGGCGGCCGTGGACGGCTACTACGGCCACAGCACGAAGGACACCCTGCTCGGCTACTGGCGCATCAACTGGGACAAGTCCGACTGCGGTTACGGCGTCGGCCAGGTCACCGACGGCATGCGGCTGAAGGGCCACGAGAAGACCGGCGAGACGAGCCTCGACCCGGCGCTGCAGAAGGCGATCGCCGTCGACTACGCCACCAACATCGCCGCCTCCATGAAGATCCTCTCCGACAAGTGGAACGAGGTGCACGCCGACGGGCAGAAGATCACGGTCAACAACGACGACCCGTCCCGGGTGGAGAACTGGTTCACGGCGGCCTGGAACTACAACCTCGGCTTCAACCCGAAGTCGGCGGCCGGCCAGAACGGCGGTGCCTGGGGCCTGGGCTGGTACAACAACCCCGCCAACCCCATGTACAAGAAGGGTGCCTGGGACCACCCGTTCATGGATGTGAGCCTCAACACGAACAACATCCGGGACGCGGCGACCCCGCAGTACTGGCCGTACCAGATGAAGGTGATGGGCTGGTCCGCCTGGTCCATCGACACCGGCTTCTCCTACGGCACGGACGGACGCCAGGACTGGAAGGGCGAGTCGGGGTTCAACTCCGCCGGCTTCAACCCCGCCTGGTGGACCACCGTCGCCGACCGCTCCCGGGTCAGCCCGCCGATCAGCACCTTCTGCAACACGAAGAACAACTGCAACCCCTCCAGCCCGGTGGACTGCCCGGACGAGGCCTGCTACCGCCAGTTCTGGTGGAACCAGGAGAACGCGACCTGGAAGTCCGACTGCGCGCAGACCTGCGGGCACGAGAACATCAAGTACCAGACCCTGCGGGCCGAGCCCGGCCGCGGCTACCGGCTGAAGAACGGCACTCCGGTGTGCGCCGGCGCCCCGGCGGGCTCCGACGTCGTCACCTCGATCCCCTCCGGAACACCGACGTGGTCGGCCTGCGGGGCGGCGGCGTCGACGGGCGCGTTCCAGTTCACCTTCCACGCCGACTGGGACCAGCACTACGAGGCCAAGGCCGATCTGCACTCGATCGGCGGCGGTCACGGCGGCCACTTCTGGTACACCCACACCCGGGACGAGGACCACTACGGCGGCGACGGCAACCGGATGACGATCGTGGGCGAGTGGACGGCGGGCAAGTCGTACGACCTCGCCGCCGTCTACGCCTACATCCCCGACACCGGAGCGCAGACCAAGGACGCGAAGTACGTCATCGACGGCGCCGTCGGCGGCCCGTACGAGCGGTACGTCGACCAGGACGCCAACAACGGCCAGTGGGTCTCGCTGGGCGCGTACAGGTTCACCTCCACGCCGAAGGTGACCCTGTCGAACTACTCGAAGGCCGGCACCGCCGACCGCGACATCGCCTGGAACTCCGTGGCCTTCAAGCCGATCCGGGGCACCTTCGTCCAGCGCTCCCTGACCGCGGCCGCGATCTTCGACCCGAACCAGGAGCTGAACTCCAACTGGGCGGTGACGGAGCTCAACACGCCCGTGCGGTCCATGAAGTCCCTCTACGACTGGGGGCTGGGCCTGGCCGACCAGGGGCCGCTGTGGAACAACCCGGACGGGGCCGACGCCCGCGGTCTGTCCTCCGAGGCGCGCTGCCCGACGGCGCAGGCCGTCGGCGAGTGCACGGGGCAGCAGACCTGGGACGCGGCCGACCGGTGGGCCAAGGACATCAGGGCCGGCGGCTCGGCCCCGCGCGCGGACGGCTCCGCCCCCGCGATGTCGATCCCGGTCTGGATGGCCATGTCCAACCTGCGCCCCGACGTGTCCAAGCCCGCCTCCCAGGCGTACAGCGACCCGAACAGCTACAAGATCAGGTCCGATGTGAACGTGACCTTCGTGGTCGGTGAGGACGGGAAGATCGTCGACGGCAGCGCCGGGTCGAACTACCGGGCCCGGGTCGGCAACGCCCACCTGCCCCACTTCGTCACCGGGATCATGAAGACGATCGAGGCCGACTACGGGATTCCGGCACCGGACATCGACTACACCACGCAGGACGCGCTGGAGTACGGCAACGTCCGGACCTCCCACCCCTACACGGACGGGGACACCCCGGGCCAGGCGTACTTCCCGCACTTCCGCGGGGCACGCATCGACGACGCCAAGCAGTGCGTCGACTTCCGCGCCGTCGGCGGCGGAGTGCACGGCTACCGCGCCATGATCGGCCACAAGTCGATCAACGACAACGTCAAGGCGTGGGTGGACAAGGTCAACGCGAGCCTGCAGACCAACCACGCGGTGAAGCGGTTCGCCGGCGACGTCTACTCGATGTTCTTCAAGAACACCGGCTCCTGGAACAACATGGGCGGCTCCGTGATCGGCAACGCGCCCCCGATCTGGCAGGACATCGCCGCGGCCTTCTGCGCCGACGGGTCCGTGAAGCCGACGCACTACCAGCGCAACGGCGACGCCACCCCGACCAACGGCATCGTCTTCCAGTCCTACATGCCCGACCTGTACCTGTACATCGATGACCGGCTGACCGACAACCTCGGCCGCCCGTCGAACCAGCGGATCAACGGCGGGGACTGGCGGAACTTCTCCAACTTCCCCGCCACCGCCCCCAACGGCAACGCCTACAGCACCTGCTCGGCCGCCACCCGCGGCAGCGGCGGCAACCCGTGGTCGGTCGACGCCCCGGCGCCGATCATCGGCGACGGGCCGGGCAACCGGCCGAACAAGGTCGTCCACTGCGACGACCCGGCCAACGAGTTCACCGGCAATCTCACCCGGTGACCGTGTGATGTGACGCTCGGGGGAGGGGGAGGCCCGTCACGGCCTCCCCCTTCCGGCGTCGCACGGCCCCTCGGGCCGCGGGCTCCGGCCGTCACAGACGCAGGACGATCAGCGCGGTGTCGTCGGTCAGGCCGGTCGGCGGGACCAGGTCGGTCAGGAGCGCGTCGGCGAGGGTCTCGGGGTCGGCACGGCGGTGGCGGGCGAGGGAGCGGGCGAGCCGGTCGAGGCCGGTGTCGATGTCCTCGCGTCGCCGTTCGACCAGCCCGTCGGTGTAGAGGACGAGCACCGAGCCCTCGGTGAAGCCGGTCCGGGCCTGCGGGCGGGGCACGTGCTCCGGGCGGGCGCCGAGCGGCGGATCGGTGGCCCGGTCGAGCAGCACCACGGTGCCGTCGGGCCCGCACAGGGCCGGCGGCGGGTGGCCCGCGCTGCTGTAGGCGAGGGTGTGGTTGGTCCAGTCGACGAACACCGACACCGCGGTGGCGCTCTCCGCACCGTCCACGAAGCGGGCGTACAGGCCCAGGACGTCCAGGGCCGCGGCGGGCCCGTCGGCGACCCGGGAGGCGGCCGACAGGGCGCTGCGCAGCTGCCCCATGACACCGGCGGCCCGCAGCCCGTGGCCGACGACGTCGCCGACCGCCAGGGCGACGGCCGTGTGGTCCGTGCCGGGCAGGTCGGCGAGGTCGTACCAGTCGCCGCAGACGTTCAGCGCCCCGGCGGCCGGCCGGTACCGCACGGCCGCACGGTGGTGGCCGAGCGGGCGCGGCGCGGGGAGCATCGCCTCCTGAAGATGCAGCGCGACCTCGCGTTCGCGGGCGTGGGCGTCACGCAGGCGTTCGTTGATCTCCTGCAGCTCCCGGGCACGGGTGTACAGCTCGGCCTCCAGGACCCGGCCGCGGCCGCCGTCGCCGGAGCCGCGGGCCGTCATGAAGTCCGTGACCTCCTCGACCCGGTGCAGCAGCAGCGCCACCGTGCCGTCCGGGGCGAGCACGGGGGCGTTCACCGGGCTCCAGTACCGCTCGTGCCACACACCGGGGCACTCGGGGTCCTCGACGTCGTAGCGCTGCAGCGCCATGGTGTCGCGCTCGCCGGTGGCCATCACGCGCTCCAGCGAGGCGTGCAGGTTGCGCACGCCGTTCGCCGAGGGATCGTTCGGATTGTCGGGGAAGACGTCGAACAGATAGCGGCCGATGAGCTGCTCCCGGGTGCGTCCGGACACGGCCAGGAACGCCTCGTTGGCATCCGCGTACACCAGGTCGCGGGTCAGCAGCGCGACCGCGCCCGGCAGAGCGCGGAAGACGTCCTGGTAGTCGATGACGGGTCCGTTCACGATCCACCTGCCCGTACGGGGGTTCTTCCACCATAGGAGCGGCCCGCCCGCGCGGCACACTCCCGGAACACCCGGCGGGATCCACCCGGCGGTGACGGGCATCCGGCGGCGACCGGTGACCGGCATCCGCCGTCAGGGCCCGATGACGTTGATCGTATGGTTGATCGAGGAAACCGGCACCAGCACCTTCTTCATGCCGAGCAGCCGCGAGTCGCTGCTCCCCGTGGTCCAGCACCAGTCGAACGCCCGGTCCGGCATCTGGGTGAGGAATTCCCCGCCCCAGCTCAGGCTTCTGTCCTGGTTCTCCGCGAAGAAGAAGTACTTCGCCCCGTTGACCGGCCCGGAACGCACCTTCAGATCGGTGTGCGGAGTGACCATGAACCATCCGGTCTTCGACCACTGGTCGCCTTTCGACGCGCAGCCGCTGTCGGCGTAGGCATAGGCGAACCAGACGGTTTTCGACGTGCTGTTCTGGAAGTAGAGTCCCACGGTCATCCCTCCTGCGGCACGGGGTCGTCACCGCGGCCGTCGTCGCCCGCGTGATCGCTCTCCACACCGGGACGATGGTCCTCACCACTGGAGACCCCCGCGGTCCGATCCACCGGGACCGCCTCACCCACCCGGTCCGGCCCGCGCGACCGCCGGTGTTCGGCGGCCTCGTCCGCGGTCCAGGCCCGCGACAGTTTCTCGGCCATGTGCGACACCTTTCATTTCCTGAAGGGTCGAGCGATCCGCGATTCGCCGGCACTCTGAGTAGATCACCCGTATACAAACTATCGTCGGCGCAACCGCACCGCATCCGGGCGAGTGACGGAGGGAGATCCGACCAGGGGCGCAGGGTCCGCCGACTCCCCGAGCGGATCGCTGTCCTTCGTCTCCGCCAGGTTGTCGGCGGAACGGGACGAAGGGCGAGGTCGTGCACCCTGGCATCGAGAGACTCAGCAAGGTCATGTCGCCGGAGCACGGCGCCGACGAGCAGGTGGACTGGGTTGCCGCCCGGGCGAGGTGGGGTGTCGCCTTCCCCGAGGACTATCGGGCCTTCATGGCGGTCTACGGCAGCGGCTCGATCAGCGACGAGGCGGACATCCTCGCCCCCGCGCCCGTCGGAACCACTCTGGTCGCGTCGATGGCGGAAGAGACGGCGGACGCCCGCCGGCTCTGGCAGGCGGAGGGCGGACCGGCCGCCCTCGACGTGGACCCGAACCACATCCTGGCCTGGGGTGCGACGTCCGGTCCCGACCTGCTGTGCTGGTTGACCGAGGACGAGGATCCCGACCGCTGGCCGGTGCTGGTCGTCGGCCGCCACACCCGACCGATGTTCACGGTGCACCCGTTCGGCATGACCGAGTTCCTCCGCCGGCTCCTGTGCGAGGACTCGACCGGCTGGGAGCGCTGGCCGCTCAGCATCGGACGTCCGCTGCTGATGAAGCCGGTACCGTCCTTCGTCCACTGGCAAGTGCAGGACGACCGCTGGAAGGTCGGCCTCAACCCGGCCACGGGAGAGCCGAGCAGGTACCCCGACGGCTTCTGACCGCGCCACCCCGCCGGGCCGGGACCGGGACGCGGACCGGTCCCGGCCACCGTGGTGGTGACCGGGCCGGACGGCGTGGGCCTCACTCGGGCTGCGCCGCCCGCGGGTGGGAAGGTGGCCCGCCCTCGGGCTCCGTGGTCGCACCGGACGGTAGGTCACCACACGCGCCGAGCACTGGGTAGGCAGTTCCGGACCGGCGGCGACCAAGTCACCGTGCTGGTGCGGGTGGACCCGGCGCGGCGGGAGGACCTGGTGGGCACCGCGCTGGCGGTCCTTGCCGAGGAAGCCGACGTGGACGGCCGGCTGCGCCTGGAGGTCACCTTCCAGGATCCGAGACACGCCGAATGGGCGGTGTGGCAGCTCGGCACGAACGCGGAGGCCCTGGCTCCGCAGTGGTTGCGCGACTCCCTGCGCGACCGCGCGGCCGCGATCGCCACCTGCTACGGAGTGTCGTCCTGAGAGTTGTCACCTTCTGCAGGACGGCAATGGTGTTCGGCGCTGCCGGGGTAGTCACCCGGCGCCGACCTCGCCGATCCGACCTGGGGGCACCTCGCCGGCCCGTCCTGGTCCATCGCGGTCAACCCCGGTTCCGAGACCCCTGTCCACTCGATCATGCTCCATGTCCGTGGCGGCGGCGAAGGGTCAGAGCCACCAGCGAACGAAGGTGACGACGCCAAGGACTGCGAAGCCGAGGAACGCCAGACCCGAGAGAGCAAGTCCGGCACAGAACAGGTTCCCGGCCGAGTCGTCCTGGTCGGTCTGCTCGGCGCGGTCACGCACGTGGTTCCAGTGGATCGGGCGGCCCGCCTGCACGGAGGCCGCCTTCCGGAGCTCGGCCAGCCGGGCACGGGCGATGTCCGTCGGCGCCGACTCCTCGGGGCCACGCCAGGCGACGGCCGTCATCCGGTCGAGCGGATCGGAGTGACGGGCCTCGAAAGCCGCCGTCTCGCCGGGATCCCGGTCCGCGTCGAGGTAGGCCCAACGGCCTGCCTCGGCCGGCTCGCCGTACAACCGGTAGACCTCGGCCAGCCGCTGCCTGGCCGTGAGGTCCGTCGGGTACGAGGCCACCAGGCCGCGCAGGCGCTGACGAGCGACGGGTATTCGACCGGCGCGAAGGTCCGCGTCAACCTTGACGATGGTGGTCTCAACTGTCACCAGAGCATGGTGACGAATGAAGAACACCTGGTCAAAGGACTTACCGGCCGAGGAGATCCGCGCGTGCCGGGGTCCGCTTCGCATCGTTCATGTCGGCGGAGACCTCGGTCGCCTGTGCGGTCGGTCGCCGGTGATCCCGAAGTACTCGGCCGGACGCACATCAAAAGCTGCTTCCGGCCGTCAGGCCGTGGTGCGGTCGGGAAGCAGGCGGGCGCGCAGGAATGCGAGGACTTCGTCGCGGGCTTGCACCGTGGGGTGGCCTTCCTCGTCGACGAGGTGCGCGGTGAGCACGCTGTGGGGGGTCTGGACGACGTCCCGGAAGAACGGCGGTGGTTCGGGGTTCGCGTACTCGCCGGGGAGGACGCGGCCGTCGAAGCGGTCGCCGAGCAGTTGGGCGTAGGCGGCGAAGCGTTGGCCGGTGCACCACTTGTCGGTGTCGAAGCGCAGGCCGAGTGCGGTGAGTCCGTCGCGCTCGAACCGCTCGCGGATGGTGGCCCCGTCCTCGGGAGACAGCTCCAGGGCGGCTGGGTCGTCCAGTGGCAACGAGGGCTGGCCGAGGACCGGGGCGATGACGGCCGGTTCCAGCGTCATGCTCAGTGCGAAGTTGCCGGTGAAGCACATCCCCACCGCGCCGACGCCCGGTCCGCCGCACTCGTCGTGGGCGGTCCTGGCCAGCGCGCGCAGCCACACCGCCACCGGACTCGTGCCACCGCCCGCGAACGCCCTGAACTCCGCACTGACGCAGGCCCGTTTGAGGATCGGCTCGGCGAGCTCGACGGTGGGATACGCCCCGTCGACACCGAAGAGCGAGGGCACGTAGACGGTGAACCCCGCATCGCGCACCCACCCGGCGAAGCGCACCACGTCGGGGCTGATGCCCGGCATTTCAGGCATCACGACCACCGCGGGCCCGTTCCCGGCCACGTGGACGGTCTTCTCGCTCCCGGACAGCGAGAGCACGCGCTTCGCGAAGCCGTCCAGCTCGGCGCCGCCGTCTGCACCCATGATCCGCACCTCCACTATGCGATCGATCGGTCGTAATTATTGCGGCACACTACACGACCGATCGATCGCATAGAATCGGCGCATGCCCCCGGACACCCCCGACTCCGCCGCTGATTCCCCCGCGCCGCGCGCCGACGGCCGCCGCGCCCGCGGCGACCGGACACGGCACGAAGTCGCCCGGGAAGCAGCCATGTCCGCGACCGTGCACGGACTGGACGCCATCACCGTCGGCGCGCTCGCCGCTCGGACCGGGCACAGCAAGAGCGGCATTCTCACGGTGTTCGCCAACCGGGAAGCCATCCAGATCGCAGCCGTCGCCGAGGCCCGCCTCCTGTACCTGCGGCACGTCGTCGAGCCGTCGTGGCCCGCCGCCCCGGGGCGGCCCCGGCTCCGCGCCCTGCTCGACAACTGGGTCGCCTACCTGCGCGACGAGGTCTTCCCCGGCGGGTGCTTCATCACCGCGACCTCGGTCGAGTACGGCCGCCGCGAAGGCCCCGTCGCCGGCGCGGTCCGCGACCTCGTCCGCGAGTGGCTGCACCTGCTGGAGTCCGAACTGTCCGCCGCCGGCAGCCGCTTCCCGGCCGACGACGCCTTCCGCATCGACGCCTACCTGCGCGCTGCCAACACCCGCTACCAACTCTTCGGCGACGATACCGATCTGGACCGCGCCAGACGCCTCTCCCTGGACGTGCTCGGCACCTGATGCCGACGCTCGAAGGCGCCGTCCGGGGACCGAGCACCGGCAGAACCAGGAACGATCACGGGCCCGGTCCGCGTGGGTGCGGACCGGGCCCGTGCGGCGGTGTGCCGGTGTGCGAATCGATGAGCCGAGCAGTAAAGGGCTAAAGCTTGTTCCGCAAGGTCCGGGGCTGGGCATTTCTCCGGTATGGGTGGGGTGCTCCGGGTCGATCCGGTGTGGGTGGAGGCGTTCACAGGACTGCGGATGCGGCAGTTCGACGGGGCCCTGGAGAGGGTGACCCAGCCGTACTCCTTGGGTCGTATCTTCGCGGTTGCCTGGTTCCCCGCCGCTTCCGACCGACCTCCGGGCGCAGCGCCTGATCGGGCCGCGCCCCGGGCGGCCCGCCCCGCTCAGCCGGCCTCGCCGCGGTGCTCGGCCAGCAGCGCGTTCAGCCGCTCCACCTCACGGTCCAGCAGGACGTGCTTGTCGTCGACGTAGGGAAGGTGGACCTTGCGGCCGTCGGCACGGAACGCGTAGGTGAGGAACTTGGGTGCGCCCTTGGCGTGCGCGTTCGGGTTGGGGGCCTTGCCGAACCGCGCGATCTCGGCCCAGCGCAGCCGGCGGCGGCGCACGATCCCGCGGACGGTGATCCCCTCGGCGGTGATCAGCGTGCCGGCCCGGAAGACGCCGACGACCACCAGCAGGCAGAAGCCGATCACCAGCAGCGAGCCGATCGCCTTGGTGGACGGCGCGAACTCCTTGTCCTTCCAGATCGGCAGCATCGCCCCGAAGGACAGCAGCAGGATGGTGAACGCGAGCCCCCCGACCCGCGACGTCGCCACCCGGTACTCGTGCGGAACTCTCAGTTGCCCGTCGCTCATCCGGACCGCCCCTCGATCGTCTCCACCGGTCGGCCGTCATCGTCGGCGACCGGTCGGACTCGCAGTGTAGGGGCGGGAGTTGCTCATCGACAGGGAAATGACGGACAGTCGGTCGGCCGCTCGGCCGGGCGAGGTGCACTGCTGCGCCTCACCCGGCCGGGGCCGCCGTACGCCGCCGACGCAGCCGCTGGCCCCCGGGGCGCTCAGGAGGTGACCAGCTCCAGGTGGGGCCGGAAGGCGGCGTTCTCCCGGCTGTTCAGGTTGACCGCCAGCCCGACCGCGCCGAGCGGCTGCGAGACCGTGAGGGTCACCGTGCCGCCGGTGGTGACGGCGGCGGTGACGTCCAGGCCGACCCAGTCCGCGGCGGTGGAGATCCGGCCCGTGCCGAGCGCCGTGGTCGGCGCGGGGGAGCGGTTCCAGGTCACCGCGGTCTCCGTCCAGCTGTCCGCGGTGGTGGCGAAGGCCTGGAGCGAGGTCTCGCTGCCGCCGGAGTCGGCCACGGCGCCCCGCACCCAGAGCACCGCCCGGCGGACCGTGCCGCTCACCCCCGAGGTGTCGAAGGCCAGCAGTGCCCGCCGGCTGAAGCCGCTGCCGGTCGAGTCGGTGTTCTTCACGGTCAGCGTGGTCGCCGTCCCGTAGTTGGTGTCGCCGTACGTGCCGTCCCGGACGTAGGCGTCCTGGGTGGGCGCCAGCCGGGTCGCGGTGGCCGGTGCGGGCGCGGTGCCGGTGGCGCGCAGGGTCACGGTGCGGCTGGCGCCCTGGGTGCCGCCCAGCTCGACCAGCAGGGTCACCGAGCTGCCGGTGGCGAGGACGGTGACGCCCGGGGCCGGATCGGCCGTCCGGTAGCCCGGCCGGGCGATGGTGACCTGGACGGTGGAGGCGGTCCGCCCCGGGTCCGCCACCGCGACGGTCATGGTGCCGCCCGACTCGCGGACCAGTACCGAGGCCGGCGCCGACACGGTGATCGGACCGGCGGTGCCGGCGGCGAAGAAGTTGGCGGCCGTGACGCCCGAGGCACTGTCGGAAACCGCTTGCACGGTGGCGGAGTTGGCCAGCACGGTGACGGTCGGCGCGGCCGAGCGGGCCTCCGCCGCCGCGGCGTCCGCGCCCGGCATCAGCAGATAGGAGTAGCCGGCGGCGGTGGGGTCGGTGCCGTGGTCGAACCAGAGCGTCAGGTAGCGGCGGGTCAGAGCCTCGGTGGTGCCGCCGCCGTTGATGTCGTGCCAGCTGCCGGTGCGGGCCTCGCGCAACGCGTCGACCGTCGCGCCGCCGGGGAAGAGGTACGCGCCGAATCCGGAGATCGCCGCCCAGCGGGCCCCGGTGAAGCGCCGCGACCAGCCGAGGGTGGTCGGCTGCGCGGTGCCGTCCACGGTGAGGGCGTGCTGGCCGGTCGCGCCGAGGTTGCGGTTGTCGACCACGGTCTCCACCGGTACGCCGTCCGCGCAGCCGATCCCCGCACCCAGGCAGACGATCGAATCGTCCAGCAGGAACCAGGATTTGACGCCGCTCAGGGTCGAGGAGAGGCCGCGCACGGCCTGCCCGACGGCCGCGTACGTGCCGTCGCAGGCGCCGCCCGCCCAGGTGTTGTCCGGGCGGGCCGCTCCCCAGGCGCCGCCCGCCGCGTCGGCGAGCGGCTTGGTGGAGACGGTGGTTCCCGGCAGCCGGTAGGGGTTCACGGTCGGCCAGAAGGCGTCCGAGTACTGGCCGTTCCCGAAGGTCGAACCCCACCAGGAGAGCAGGCCGTTGTTGGTGTGCCAGCCGCGCGGGTTCTCGCCGTTGCCGGTCTCGTAGAAGGTGGTGCGGGCCGAGCACATGGCCAGCGAGGCCGCCCAGCCGGCGCGGCGGACGACCGCCCGGTCCATCGCGAAGACCCGGGCGCCGGCCGGCTCGGCGGCCGGGGCGGTGGCGGAGTCGTTCACCAGCGCCTGGGCGCGGGCGAGTTCGGGGATGTCCACGGCGGCGTCGGTGAGGTACGGGCGGTACTGGTCGCGGGCGATCCAGCCCTTGACCGACGCCCGCCAGGCTGCCGACTGCGCGGCCGGCGCCGCACCCGAGTCGGCGAGCCGCAGGATGTGCCCGATGATCGTGTGCCCCCGGCCGTGGCCGTCCTGCTGCAGGCGCAGCGGGTCGGCGCTCTGCAGGCCCCGGCTGGTCGCCCTGCCGCTCACCGAGTCCATCACCAGGCCGTTGTAGAGGAACGGCGCGTACGCGGAGTCCACCGCGTCGAACACGGTCTGCCGCTGCGGGTCGGTCACCGCCCAGGCCGAGCCGGCGAGCAGTCCGAACAGCTTGCTCAGCCCGCCGAGCAGCACCTCGCCGTACGAGCCGGTGTACGGCACCCAGGTGTGCTGCACGAACGAGCCGTCCGGGTAGAGGCCGTCGCCGGTCAGCACGTACGGGAAGACGGGGGAGAGCGCGGAGGAGGCCAGGGCCAGCTTGGCGGAGCTCCGGCCGAGCACCCCGCGCAGCGCCAGGACGCGGCAGAGGTCGACCCGGTTCGCGCCGGTGGAGGTGCCGGTGTAGGCGGCGACCTTCGAGTCGGGGACCGAACGGTCCACGGCCGCGCAGTAGTTGGCGATCCGGGTGGCGCCGAGCAGCGGCTGGACGAGGACGCAGGTGTCGAGCAGCGCCTGCGGGGTGCCGATCTGCCAGTCCCACCAGTTGTTGTAGTTGCTGGCGGTGGGGGTGTAGGCGATCGCGTGCAGGTGGTCGAGGCCGGTGGTGACGGCGGTGGCGAGCGCCGCGTCCGCGGTCGAACCGGTGCCCGGCTGGGCCCAGGCCAGCGCCATGGTGCGCAGCCGCAGGTAGCTGGAGGTGATGTTGGCGGACACGGTGCCGAGCGGCAGGTCCGGCCAGAGGGAGCCGGCGGTCGGTGCCATCGCCGCCTGCTGGGTCCGGGCGCGGTCGCCGAGGGCGGTGAGGGCGGTGGCGAACGGCTGGGCGGCCGGGTCGAAGCCGGTGCCGGTGAGCAGCGCCTGCCAGCGGAGGCGGAGCGTGTCGAACGCGTCGGCGGCGTGGGCCGCCTGCACGCCGAGGGCGGACCAGGTGCCCGCGGCGGCCAGGCCGACGGCGGACGCCTGGAGCAGTCGGCGACGGGAGAGCGGGAGGTGTGCGGGGGAGTGCGGCTCGGGGATCAAGGGGGGCTCCTTGCCGGGTGCGACCGTGCGACTGTGCGGCGCACGGCCGCCGGAGCGCCGTGGGGGGTCGGCGCGGCGACACCCGGGCGGCGCCGCACGCTCCGGGCGTTGCGACGGTAAGCGCTTTCCGGTGCGGGCGTCAATGACTGGTGCAGACCTCTGCCCACCCGTCACCGGGAACGACGGCATCGTGGCCGCCTTACCCTCTTCCTCGGTCAGGGGCGGGCGGCCCGCAGCAGGCGGACGGCCGTGGTCACCACGAGCACGACCGCGGTGACCACGGCGAGCGCGGCGTACAGGCGTGCCGCGCCGAGCCCGTCCGCCGTGGCCACGCGTACGCCGCTGAAGCTGCCGACCGCCTCGCCGAGCCCGGTCGCGAGGGCGGCGAGGGAGAAGTGGGCGGCATGGTGCTGGGCGGGGCCGGCGGAGCCGACGAGGACGTCGAGGGCGGGCATCAGCAGCATCTCGGCGAAGGTGACCAGGACGACGCCGGCGAACAGCCATGCGACTGACCGTCCCGTGCCGAGGCAGGCGAACGCCGCGGCGAAGCAGCCGAATCCGACGGCGCACAGGGTCCTCGGCCGCACCTCCAGGCGGTCGGCGAGCAGCGTCACCGGCAGTTGCAGGGCGATGATCAGGACTCCGTTGACGAGGAACACCGTCCCGAGGGAACCCCCCGCGCCGAGTACCTCCTTCGCGTACAGCGGGAGTGTCGCGAAGAGCTGGGTGTACAGGACGAAGCCGAGGGCGGTGAGGGCGAGCGGGATCCGCAGCCCCGGCTCCCGCAGGACGGCTCGCCACCGCACCCGCGGGGTATCGGCGGCCGTCGCGCCGGATTCCCCGGGTGGGCGTGCCAGCAGGACGAGGCCGAGCGCCACCGCGTGCACGCAGGCCGCGGCGGCGCAGAAGGCGGCGGTGCCGAAACGCTGTTGGAGGGCGACGCCGCCCAGCGGACCCAGCGCCATGCCGAGGTTGACGGCCACGGCCTGGGAGGCGAAGCCCCTCGCCCGGCGCCGGTCCGGCGCGGCGGCGGCGACGAGTTTCAGCGCCATGGCGTTCATGCCGAACCCCAGTCCTAGCACCGGCAGCACGGCCGCCAGGACGACCGCGTGGCCGCCGGTCGCGGCGAGCGCGCCGAACGCGAGGGCGCCGAGGCCCAGCGCGGCGGTGATCGCGGTGCGCGGGCGGAGCCTGCTCAGGGCGGGCCCCGCCACGATCCGCATGAGGCGCAGGCTGACCACCGCCTCCGTCACCAGGGCCGCCACCGTGCCGGCGCTGTGGTGCCGCTGGGTCAGGTGCAGCGGCAGCACGGTGAGCAGGGCCCAGACGGCGCAGCAGGCCAGCGTCCACTGGGCGAGCAGGGCCGCCCTGGCCGCCGCGTCCCCGGCCCGGGGCGGGGACGCGGCCACGGCGGCCACGTCGGCTGCGTCGTCAGCGCGCATGGGCGGCGAGCACCGTCTGCCCCTCGCCCGGCTCGGCGAAGGCGAAGGCAGGGGCGGCGGCCTGCGCCGCCTGCTGGAGGACCTCGTGCACGGCGCCGTGGCCGGCGCGACGCGCGATGACGGAACCGAGGACGCAGCTCATGTAGTCCTCGGGCGGCAGCGCCACCCGGGTGCCGACGGCCTGGTCGAGGGCCACGTGCTCGACCCCGGGCAGTTCGAGGACGGCGTTGAGCCCGGTGAAGCCGGTGAAGGTGCCGGCGCGCGGGCTGATGAGCTGCCGGGAGCCCGCGTGGAGGTTGCTGCGCCGCTCCAGGTCGGGCGGGTTTCCGGTGGCGACGGCGATCGCGGCGGCGTAGAAGTCGATTCCGGTGGCGAGGGGGATCAGGTGGGAGGTGATGTAGCCGCCGCCGATCCGGCCCGCGATCTCCAGCAGCCGGACGGTGCCGTCGGGCAGCAGCCGGCATTCCAGGTGGAAGGCGCAGTCGCGCATACCGGTGGCGCGCACGGTCCGCGTGGTCAGGTCCTCGACGGCCTGCTGCTGTTCCCGGTCGAGCTCGGTCGGATGGATCTGCAGGTACTCGATCGAGTAGGGGGCCGCGACCCACTTGTCGGTGATGCCGACGATGCGGATCTCGTCGCCGACGACGAGCCCTTCGACGCTGTGCTCGGTTCCGCCGAGGAGCTCCTCGTAGATGAGCTCGCCCGGCCTGGCCCGGAAGATCGGGTCGCGCTCCGGGCGGGTGAAGGCCCGCAGCAGCCCGTACTCGGTGGTGAGGTCGTCCGGCCCGTGGACGCGGTGGATGCCGCGACTGCCGGAGGCTCCGGTGGGCTTGAGGACGGCGGGATAGCCGACGTGGGCCGCGGCACGGCTCAGCGAGTCCTCGTCGTGGACGAGGGCGTAACGCGGCATGAGGTCCGGTCGGCCGGCGGCGGTCAGGGCCTCACGGGTCAGGAACTTGTTCCGTACGGTCCGGGCGGCCGCCGGCGGCAGTCCGGGCAGGCCGAGTTCCGTGGTGAGGTCGGCGACGAATTCGACGTCGCGGTCGCCCCAGGTGAGCACGCCCCGGATGTCGTGGCGCCGGGCGAGGTCGAGCGCCGCCTCGCGCGCGGCGGAGAGGTCGAAGGTGTTCACGATGCGGGTCTCGGCGACGAGTTCGCGGGCGTAGGGCGGTTCACGGTCCGCCAGGACGACGACCTCGTAGCCGAGTCGGTGGGCCGCGAGGGCGGTGGCGTTGACCTCCAGCGGGGACCTGCGGGTGTTGACGAACAGGACGGACGGCATGCGTACTCCGGAAGGGTCTGATGGACAGGGACAGGGACAGGGGCGAAGAGGTGGTGCGTCCCGCGGTCAGCCGGGCCGGCGGACGAGTGCCCGGACCTCGGCCGCGTCCACGGGGGCGAAGCGCGGCAGGGTGCCGGGGGCCGGCGGGGGGAGGTGGGAGGTGTCCGAGGAGAGCAGCCGGGCGGCCGTGCCGAGGGCCGGGGTGGCGGGCAGTCGCAGTCGCTCCCAGAGCCGGCCGGCCCAGCGGGGCATCAGAGGGGCGGCGAGAGCCGCGAGGACGGCGAGCACGCGGGTGGCGCCGGCCGCTTCGACGGCGCCGGGGGCCAGGGCCAGCCAGTCGTCCACGGCGGCGGCCGCCTGGGCGAGGTCCCCGGTGCGCAGCGCCTCGCGGTGCCGCGCCGCGATCTCCTCGAAGCGATGGCGGACGGCCGTCGTGGCGGCCGCGGCGTCGGTGTCCGGAGCCGAGCCGGTGGCCTCACAGACGTCCAGCAGCCGCGAGAGCCGGCCGGCCAGGGTCCGCGTGATGTCGTCGGCGAAGGCCTCCGGGGAGAAGTCGGTGGGTTTCTCCCCGGGGCTGAGCCGGGCGAGGTGGAAGCGGAGCGCGTCGGTGTCCAGCCCGGCCGCCACGTAGTCCAGCACCCGAATGACGTGGTCGCGGCTGGTGGAGAACTTCTGCCCGTCGAGGGTCATGAACCGGTTGAAGCGGTACTCGTCCGGGGCGCACGGCATCCCGGTGGCTTCCTGGACGGCGAGTTGCATCAGGAGGGGGAGCGCTCCGTCCATGCCGAAGCACAGGGTGAAGTGCGGCCGGTGCGGCCCGATCGACAGCAGGGGGTTGTGGGGCAGGCCGTGTGCCCGGGCGTGTTCCCGGCCGGCCAGCAGGAACATCGCGGTGGTGCCGAGGGCGTAGGTCGAGTGGACCTGCCGGGGAGCCAGCGGGGCCAGGGGAGCGGGGGTGCTCCACGGGACGCCCCAGCCGAGCGGATGTGTCAGTCGCCAGAGCGGTCCGTCGAGTTCGAGGTAGCGGCGGACGAGGTCGATGTAGTCGCCGGGCACCCGCCGTTCGCGCGCCATGTCGAGCAGGGCCTGCGCGTCCAGGCGCAGGAACGCCGAGGCGGTGTCGGTCGCGGTGACGCGCTCGCGCGAGTGGCGGGGGCGGGGTTCGCGCACGTCGGTGGGCTGGAACCACATGCCGCACGCCTCGCAGGTGTATCCGGCCGCCTCCTCCCCGCACGCGGGGCAGCGTCCGGCGAGCCAGCAGGCGACGAGTTCCTCGCCCGTGCCGGCGTCGGCCAGCAGGCGTTCGCGGCGGATCTCGATCCGGCCGCGTTCGGAGAGCCGTTCGGCCAGGGCGTGGTGCCAGCCGAGGTGGTCGGCCTCCGCCGTCGCGTCGTGGACGTCGAGGAAGACGTCGGGGCGGCAGTCGGTCGCGGTCAGTGCCGCCTCGATGCGGGCGTGGTAGTCGCGGGCGGTGGCCTCGGGGGCGCGGCCCTCGCGGCGGGCGGCGTCCAGGACGTACGACTCCCGGCCGTCGGTGGCGGAGACGGTGGTGACGCGGTGGCCCTCCGCGCGCAGGTGGCGGGCGAGCGCGTCGGCGGCCAGGAAGGGGCCGCCGAGGTGTCCGAGGTGCAGTTCACCGTTGGGGGTGGGCAGGGCGGCAAGGATCAGATGATCGGTCATGCGATTTCCGTACGTCGGGCGGGCGGGCGGGCGGGCGGAGGCGGGAGGGAGTGAGGTAGGTGGGAGGGAGTGAGGCACGCGGGCGTTCGCCCGGCCGGGCCCGGCGTCGTTCAGGGCGCGAGGAGTTCGAGCACCCGGTCCGCCATGCCCCAGCACAGGCGGGCGCCGGCGCCGGACGCGGCCGCGGCCCGGGCGACCCCCGGGGCCGGTCGGTCGGTGAGCGGCGTGCGGTCGGGCGTGTAGCCGTCGACGCCCGCCCGACCCTCGCGCGCCGCCGCCACCAGTTCGGGCAGTCGGCGGCCCAGGACGCGGCGCCCCTCGTCGAGGGTGTGCGGGCCGAAGGTGTCCGGGCCGCCGTCGGGCGCGACGTCCCACTGCTCGCTGCGGAAGCTCGCCCACGCCCCGCCCGGCGAGGCGCCGCCGCTGCTGCTGCTGCCGCCGGGGGCGGGCAGGAGGAACAGGTCGTCCTCGGGGAAGCAGATCATCGGCGCGTCGGCGGGCAGTTCCCGGTCGATGCGCAGCGCCGCCATCCGTTTGGTGCGCCACGGCGCCTCCCCACCCGCCCCGCTCCGGTACGCCGCCCCGCTCGCCCCGCTCCGGTACGCCGCCCCGGACCCGATGACCGGGGCCGGCCACGGGCCGGTCGCCAGCGCGGTCCGGCGCGCGGTGACGGCCGAGCCGTCCGACAGCAGCAGTCGTTGCCCGCCGGGTCGCGCGGTGTCGATCCGGGTCACACGGACACCGGTGAGCAGGTGGCCGCCGGCGTCGACGACCGCGTCGATCAGGGCGGTGGCCGCCGCGGCGGTGTCGAGGACCGCGATGCCGCCGTGGACGGTCGCGAAGCCGTCGCCGGGGTGGAGCAGCAGCTCACCGACGGCGTCCCGGGCGGCCCGCACCGTCCCGGGCGAGGCGGGCTCCATGCCGGCCCCCACCGTGGAGCGGGCGAGCCGTTCCAGGGTGGGGGCGCCGGCGGCGACGAGGACGGGCACCCGGCGCAGGTGCGGGCGCAGGAGCGCGAGGAGGCGGGGGTCCCGGAACCTGGCCGTCCCGCGTACGAGCAGGTCCCGCTGACCGGGCGTGGCGGCCCAGGGGGCGAGGACGCCCAGCGACCAGTGGGTCGCGGTGTTCCCCGCCCCCTGGTCGAGCACGAGGATCCGGCTGGCGGGGCGGTCGGTGAGTGCGCCGAAGGCGACGGCCGCGCCGACGATCCCCGCTCCGATGACCGCCAGGTCCGCCGCTGCGCCGCCCGCGCGGCTGGGTGTCGCGGGGTCAGGGGGTGTCATGGCTGTCCGCCGAGCCTGGCCACGATCTCGGTGCGCCGCATCCGGCCCGCCCGGTGCTCGTCCCGCAGGACCTCCACCTCGGCCAGGTACCGTTCGCCGGGCACGTCGCCCAGCTGGCTGCGCAGCGCGGGCAGCCGGCGGGCGAGCGCCGCGTACAGGCGCTCCACGCACTCGGCGTCCGGTTCGGTCAGGTCCCGCACCTCGATGTCGAAGCCGGCCGTGCGCAGGGCCGCCTCCCAGTCCGGGTGCGGTGCGAACAGCCCTTCCTGCAGCGTCAGTTCGATGTCGCGGGCGGTCTGCGGGCGCAGGATGCGGCTGATCACGACGACCACCGCGGGCCGGTCGCCGCGCAGCAGGGACCGCCAGTGCCCGACGGTGCTGGCGGGGTCGGACCAGTATCCGGAGCCGATCGCGAGCACGGCGTCGAAGGAGGCGGGCGGGAGGTCCGGGTCCCCCATGTCGCCGACGGTGTAACTCACGCGGTCGGCCTCGGGGCGGCCCGCCAGGCGGGTGCGCGCGACGCGGACCGCGGCCGGGCTGGCGTCCAGACCGACGGCCGTGCAGCCGGTGCGGGCGGCGAGCGCGGCGGTGAGGCCGCCGGTGCCGCAGCCGGCGTCCAGGACCCGCGCGTGGGCGCTCCAGCCGAGGCGGGCCGCCAGTTGCTCCAGGTAGTCCGGGGTGGCGCCGCTGAACTGGCCCGCGAACTGGTCGCCGAGGGCTTCGGCGTAGGCCTCGTCGATGGCGGGGATCTCCTGGTAGGAGTCCCACTCCTCGGCGATCTGCGCCACGGGGGTGGACGCGGCTGCTCCGCTGGTCATCGGGTGTCCTTGTCGTTGATGTCGTCCCTGGCCGGATCGGTTTCGTCCGGATCGGTTTCGTTCGGGCCGGCTCCGTTCGGGCCGGCTCCGTCGGTGTCCGCCGGCCGGCGGGTGGTGTGCACCTTCAGGCCCGCGAGCAGCGCCTCGACGCCGTCGGCCGCGGCCCGGGCGCTGTCGGCCCCCAGGCAGAGGGTCCCGGCCCGGTCGCGGGAGGAGTGCGCGGGAGCCACGACGTCCCCGGGTGCCACCGACAGCTCGGCGTGGATGAGCCGCTCGTCGGCCGCGAGCGCGTCCCAGCCGTCCACGGCGGTGACGAGGCCCGGCTCGGGCAGGACGAAACGCACGGCCGCGCCGCGTGCCGGGCGGGTGGGCAGCGCCACCGGGAGTCCGAGCAGGTCGTCGTGGAGGCAGCCGAGGAGTTCCAGCCCGGGGTGGGCCCACTCGACCATCGCGTGCAGCCAGTCCCCTCCCGGCCGCACGTGCAGCTCGCCGAGGACGGGGCCCTCGGCGGTGAGCCAGCACTCGACGTGGAAGATCCCGTACCTCAGTCCGAGCGCCTCCAGGGCCCGGACGGCCTCGCGGGCGATGTCCCGGTGGCGCCCGTCGGGGAGCTCGACGGGCGTGACGTGCCCGGCCTCGACGAAGGTGCCGGGGGCGAGGATCTTGCGGGTGACGGCCAGCGCGTGCGGGATGCCTTCGGTGAAGAGGCCCTCCACGCTGTACTCGGGGCCGGTGACGAACTCCTCGACGAGCACCGGGCCGGGGCCCGCGCCGGCCCGCGCCCGGGCGAAGGCCCGGGCCGCCCCGTCCGGCGTGTCCACCCGTACGACGCCCTCGCTGCCCGCCGCGTCGCGCGGCTTGACCACGGCGGGGCCGCCGTGGCGGGCCAGGAAATCCGCGACGTCCTGCGGGATCGAGCACAGGGCGGTGGCGGGCTGGCGGAATCCGAGGTCGGACAGCGCGCGCCGGCAGAGGTCCTTGGTGCGCACGGTGCGGACGAGTTCGGGCCGGTTGCCGGGCAGCCGGAGTGCGGCGGCCACCTCCGCGACGGCGAGGACGGAGTACTCGCGAAAGCCCGTCACCGCGTCCACGGGGTGGTGCGCCCGGTAGGCGAGCGCCCACCGTACGCAGGCGGCGGGGTCGGTGTAGTCGAGGACGTGCGTCTCGTCCGCGAGCGCGGCGTACTCGGGGGCGGCGGCGAGGGCGGCGGCGGTGTCGGTGACGACGACGCGGCTGCCGCGGGCCTTGAACTGCGTCAGCGCGCGCAGGCTCAGGTCGCGGCCGTGTCCGGCGTCGGCGGGGGCGGCTCCGCCCAGGACCAGGACGGTGCTCACGCCGACCACCACACGGAGAAGACGGTCAGTTCGGCGGTCCCCGTGTTGCGCACGCGGTGCGGGCGCCGGCCGGCGAAGTGGAAGCAGTCGCCGGTGGCCACCGGATGGGCGGCTCCGTCGTACTCCACCTGTCCCTCGCCGGCCGCGACGAACCAGGTCTCCACCACGTCGTGCACGTCGGGGTCGGTCACGGTACCGGGCGGCAGCACGAACACCGAGGAGGAGAAGGGCGCCGGGATGCCGGCGAGGTCGTGCTCGCGCAGCACGATCCCGTCCGGCCCGGGAACCGGCGCCAGGCAGCCCACGGGGCCGCCGGGGTGGGCGGGTACGTCAGACACGGGCGGTCCTCTCCTGGGGGGCGGTGGTGTGCGGGGCCGCGGCGGGGGACCAGGCGACGGTGCTGCTGTCCCGGTCCGTGCGGTAGAGGGCGCGCCCGGCGACGGCGTTGGCGATCACGGCGTTGCGCCAGGCCATCAGGCTGAGGTTGGCGTCGGCCACGCCGTGGGTGTGGCCGGCGGCGCCCTGGACGAAGATCCGGCAGCCGGGCGGTCCGTCGAACTCGACCGAGTAGTCCTCCCGGACGCGGAACGCGCCGTCCTCGTCGAGCGGGATCAGCTCGCGCAGCGGGTCCAGGTAGGCGGGGGTGGTGTTGCGGTAGCCGGTCGCCAGGACGACGACGTCCACCTGTTCGCGGTGGACGCTGTCGGTGTCGACGTCCCGGGTGACGACGTCGATCGGTGCGTCCTCGGCCCCGCCGTCGACGGCGAGCAGTTCCTGGCCCGGGCTCAGGCGGTGGGCGCACTGTCCGGGGCGCAGGGCGTCCAGGCGGTAGAGCTGCGCGTGGATCGCGTCGAGCAGCTCGGCCGACACGCCGTCGCTCGTCATGCGCTGTGTGCGCAGCAGGGCGGCGCGCCGCTTCGCGGGCAGGCGTGCGAAGTGCCGTACGTACCCGGGGAAGTACCACTCGTTGCTGAACGCGGAGTCGTCCAGGGGCAGGAAGCCGTCCCGCCGGGTCGACCACACGAGGAAGGAGGGCAGCATGTCCTTGTCGCCGAGGAGCCAGTGCACGATCTCGGCGCCGGACTGGCCCCCGCCGATGACGGCCACGCGCTTGCCGCGGGTCTCGGGGCACCGGTGCATGATCTCCGCGGCGTGCAGCACCCGCGCCCCGCGGGCGGTGACACAGCCCGGGACGTGCGGCCGGCGGCCGCTGCCGAGCACGAGGCTGCGGGTCCTGGTGACGCCGCCGGTGGCGTCGTGGACGGTCAACTCGTCGCCGTCGGTGCGGACTTCGGTGATCTCGGTGCCGAACGTGAGCTGCGGCATCAGGTCGGCGGCCCAGCGGTAGTACTGCTCGAACTCCTCACGCGGGGTTCCGCTGCGTGAGGCGATCAAGTGCCGGTAGAGACGGCCCTGTTCGGCGAGGAAGTTGAGGAAGGAGAAGCGGGACGTCGGGTCGACGAGGGTGACCAGGTCCTTCAGCGGCGGCACCTGGAGGGCGGCCGCCGGGAGCATCGCCCCGTCGTGCCAGGCGAACCGGCTCCGGCGTTCGAAGAACCGTGCGGTGAGAGCGGGTTGGGGGTCTAGGAGGGCGGACAGTCCGAGATTGGCGGGCCCGATGCCGATCCCGACGAGGTCGGGCCCGGCCGTGCGGACGTCCTTTGTTGTTCCGTTCATGACAGTCGCTACCCCCGCGACCGTTTCGCGATCTTGCACATACTTGCCAATTCCCCCTGGAAATAACGGTTTCCTGGCCGCGATCGTCCGTGTGCAACTCGCGGCGTGGAGACAGTCAACAGAGATCAACCACACCCCCGCCCCCGCCGAACCGGCGCACTTCGCGCCCGCCTTCTGGCACAACGGCGCATTGACGAACCGCGGCCCACGGCGCCCGGCCGAGGCCGGGATCTGCTGTGGACAGCGGAAGTTGCCGTTCCGTCAGGCGCGGTCGGTGCTGTCCGAAGGTCCACCCCTAGGGGACGCGAAGGGCCCTTCCCGGAGGGGGCGAGTACGCTGCTGAGTGGACGTCAGTTCCCCTGCCCGCGGCCTACCGTCGTCGGTATGAGACGACTTCGCGCCACCGTCGGCGCGGCAGCCCTGCTGCTCGCGCTGCCCCTGTCCGTCGCCGCCACCGTTCCGGCCCTGGCCGCGCCCTCCCCGGCGGCTTCCGCCGCACCCGCACCCGGCACCGCCGCGACGGGCGACCCGGCCGCCGTCCGCATCGAACTCCCGCGCCCGACCGGCAAGTACGCGGTCGGACGGGAGATCCTGCACCTGGTCGACCAGGACCGTCCGGACCCGTGGGTGCCCTCCGCGGGTCCGCGCCAGCTGATGGTCTCGATGTACTACCCCGCCCACGCCGGCACGGGCGGCCCGGCCCCGTACATGACCGCCGGGGCGGCCCGCGCGATGCTGGACTACCGGCTGCCGGGCAACACCGTCCCGACCGAGGTCCTCACCGGAGTCCGGACCTGGTCGGCGACCGGTGCCCGTCCGCAGGGCGGCCACTACCCGCTGGTGGTGCTGTCGCCCGGCTTCGTCGACGCGCGGACCGCCGTCACCGGCCTCGCCGAGGACCTGGCCAGCCGCGGCTACGTCGTCGCGCTGGTCGACCACACCTACGAGAACACCGGCACCACCTTCCCGGACGGGCGGACGCTGCCCTGTGTGATGTGCGGCGTTCCCAAGGACTGGTCGCAGGTGGACGAGAGCCGGGCGAAGGACGTGTCGTTCGTCATCGACCGGCTGACCAGCCGTCCCCACCCGGCGTGGCGCTACGCCCGGATGATCGACCGCGACCGGATCGGCATGGCCGGTCACTCCGCCGGTGGCGCGGCCACCGTCCCGGCCCTGCTCACCGACGACCGGATCCGGGCCGGGGTGAACCTGGACGGAACCATGGACGTCCTGGTGCCCGCCACCGGGATCGGCGGCAAGCCGTTCCTGATGATCGGCCACCCATTGGGCGGCGGAGCCGAGGACGAGAGCTGGCAGACGAGCTGGCTCCACCTCGACGGCTGGAAGCGCTGGCTGACCGTCGAAGGCACCGACCACCACAGCTTCACCGACTTCCCGGTGCTCATCGACGGCCTGGGCGTGCCCCGCCCGCCCGGCAGCACCATCGCGAGCGCCCGCGCCGCCGACCTCACCCGCCGGTACGTCGGTGCCTTCTTCGACCTGCAGCTGAAGGGCATCGCGCAGCCGCTGCTGGACGGACCGAACGCGGCCGACCCGGAGGTGGCCTTCCACCCCTGACCTCCGGCCGCCGGGCGGGGACCTCGGCCGCACGCCGGCGTCCCCGCCTGCGCGGGGAGGACCTTTCGCGACCTGTACCGTTCTCGCGTCTGCGCGGTTTGCCATCATGCTGTGGTGGCTCACGACATAGTGTTCTTCCTCGCGCCCGACGACGATGCTGTCTGTGCGATGCGCGGGCGGCGACCCGGTCCGGAATTCATCGAGCCGGACAGTGCCATCGCCGTCTGGGACATGTACTTCGAGGAGCCCTCGACCGAGGTACCGACACCCGAGCAGCTCGGCAAACGGTGGCCGCGGTGGGTCACTGCCCCCGTGAACGACGGCGTCGAGGTGTTCGCTCTGCCAGGGCGGTTGACCCGGGCGCTGGCCGACGCCGACTCCACGGAACTGGAGGAGCTCGCCGGTCGCTGGACCACCAGGCTCAGGGACGAGGACGGTGACGACATGACCGACGACGATCTGCCGACGGTGCTACGGGAAGTCGCCCGGCTCGCGGCCTCTGCGGTAAGCACAGGCGGCCGCCTGTACAGCTGGAGCTTCTGACCGCCCGGCCGAGCGCACCACCGAACTGCACCTACCGACGGCTTTGCCGATTCAGGCGGGGGTGCCGGGGAGTCGCACACCGACTCGCGGACAGGACCTAAAGGGGTCGCGCATGCCGCCGCCCGGATGATGAGGTGGCGCGGTGACCAATCATGACGAGGCGGCGACCGTCCGACCGTTGACCCTGGCCTGGGTCCGCCGGCACCTGGAGCCCGGCGAGCGGATCGTCGGAGCCGAGGCGCTGCACGGCGGCGCCACCGCCGACATGCGGCGGCTGACCGTCGGCACGCGGGACGGCGGCACCCGGCACCTGGTGCTGCGCTCCTTCGTCGACCCGACCCGGCAGGGGCCGGCCGAGGACCTCCTGCACCGGGAGGCCGACGCCCTGACCACGCTCACCGGCACCGGCGTGCGGGCTCCCGGACTCGTCGCCTTCGATCCGGTCGCCGCGCACTGCGAGTACCCCTCGCTCCTCATGAGCCACCTCCCGGGCCGGACAACCCTCCACGACGGGGGGCTGGAGACGCGCCTGCCATTGCTGGCCCGTCAACTCGCGGCGATCCACACGGTGCGGCCGGCGGCACGGCCCCGGGAGTACGTGGCGCTGTCGACCGCCGACACGGTCGTGGTCCCCGAGGGCGCCGACGCCGCGACCTGGGCCGCCGCGACCGACGTGATCCGCAGGCCCGCGCCCCGCTACGAAGGACGCTTCCTTCACGGGGACTTCCAGCCCGGCAACGTACTGTTCGACCTGCCGCCCGAGGACCCGGCCGGTGCCGGTGCCGCCGTCGCCCGGATCACCGGCGTCGTCGACTGGGCAGCCGCCTCCTGGGGCCCCGCCGACCTCGACGTGGCGCATTGCGCCACCAATCTCGCGCTGCTGCACGGCCCGGCCTGGGGCCTGCGCTTCACCGAGGCGTACCAGGCCGCCGGCGGGACGCTGGCCGCAGCGGCGGACGAGCGGCTGTACTGGCAGGTGCGGTCGCCCCTGGCATTCTCGGAGGAAGTGCAGTGGGTGGCGCAGCCGTGGTGGGAGGCAGGACGGTACGAGCTGACGACACGAGCCGTGGAGGAGCGGCTGGACGCCTACCTCACCTCCCTGATGGACGCGCCGGGCTGAGCCGAGAAGGTACGAGGGCGGCCCGACGCGAGCACCTTGATCCGATGCCGGGCGATCAGGATCCCCGGAGTCCACGATCACTCCGGCCTTCGACGTTTCAGGGTGCCGGCGTACGAGCGGCCGCTCAGCCGGAACCAGAGATCGGCCAGCGCGTCCCTCGTCCGGTCGGTCAGTGGCCGGTGCATGGGGCCGGCGATCCAGGCCTCGTAGAACTCCCGTTGGGCGGCGACGGTGCCGACCGAGGCCGGCGCTGCACGGTCGAAGACGGACACCTGCTGGCGGGCGGCCCGACCCGGCTTCAGGATGTACACGATGCTTCCGCGGCCCATGTCGCGGCACCTGCCCGACGGATAGGCGTCGGTCCTGGCGCCGTTGCAGAGCAGCAGGTAGCCCAGGGGCTCGATCTGCAGCCGGATGTCTGACAGCGCATCGAACAGGTCATCGCCGTCAGCGCTCCAGGCCGTACCGTCGGAGCTCCTGAGGGTGATACCGGGGACCTCGCCGTCCTTCAGGAACAGTTCCCAGGTCTCCTCGACTCCACCCGGTCCCAGGACGCTCATCGATAGATCGGCTGTCATCGTCTCCCCTGTATTTCGGGACGTCTCCTGGTCGGCACCCCAGGTTCGCCACTTACCCGCACCGGCGTCCGGTCGATGTCCACCGAGCCGCCACAACATCGTCCGGCCACGCGGCGGAGCCTGTGGGCGACCGACTCCGGGGGATCGAAGACCTCCGCCGTCTGCCCCTGCCCGTACTCGTAGTAGGAGTACCAAACCCGGAACGTCGCGGTCCATTGCGAGGCGCAGTCAGGTGCCGGTTTCGAGCCCGGCCAGGAGGTGGGCGACATCGAGTCCGGTAGTGAGGTACTGCTCGAAGGTCCGGTTGTTCAGAGCCCAGGGCGATCGTCTCTGTCGGACGAGGGCGATGGCGGTGGCGGGGTCCTGGCCCAGCTCGATCAGGGTCTGTGCGACAACGAGGCCGGAGCGGTTGTAGCCGGAGTGGCAGCGCACGAGCACGGTCCGCTCATTGCGTACGGCCTCGGTGGCCGTGACGGCCAACTGTCGGACCGAGTGGAGGTGTTCGGCCGTGAGCGGACTGTCGGGGATCTCACTGATCAGATGATCGACTCCGGGAGTCGGACCGTGGCCCGGTCGGGTGAACAGGCTGATGACCAGATCGAATTCTGCACCGACGACGGCGGCTTGTACATCGCCTTCCGGGCCGGCCCAGAAGTGCCCGCCCATCCACAGTCGCGGACTGACTTCGTTCCACGGCGCCTGTGGTTCGGGGGTGCCCCGATCCCTCTGACGTGTCTTCACAGACGCTCCTCTCCGGGTGGACCAACGACGTGGCAAGGCGTCCGCGTTCCCTGCTCGATGCCCAGTCGCCGTTCCTGGATCGCCAGGTCACGCACTTCGGTCTCGCCCACGTCGAAGCGCGGGACCCTTCCGCCGGCTGGCGCAGCCGGGCGGTCGGCCGGGGCCGGCTCCTCCAGGTTTCGGCGCGCCGGTTCGGCGTCGACCGGGTCGCCCTCGTCGGCCGAGTGGAGGGGTGCGAGGCCGCGCCCGAGGGCGGCGCTCCGGCGGACGGCACACGGCTACGGCGGAACGGTCCGTTCTCGAGCGTCGACCACTCCCCGAAGGACGGGTAGCTACTTGCCTATTTCGATTCATATCGGATGAGTACTTGCACGGATGGGCATCGGCCGGTCACCGCAATAGGCTCCTTGCCGACTGATGAGCTGTCGGGAGGGGAACGCAGTGGGTCATCTCAAGGTCAATCCAAGGGAGATCGACATGTCCGCGGGGAGGTGGCGCCGTCCATAGGTGAAGGTCTCCGGAAGCCCTGCCGGCCGGCCGTTGCCGGCAGTCGGACGGGAGCGGGTCAGCTCACAGGCTGACCATCGGGGCCGCATCTCGTCGGGAAGGCACCGACAGCGCTTCCGAGGCTGACCGTCAGCCCCCGTCCCCTGCGACTGCTGGGCCGGCCGCGGCCCGGACGGCCGGCCCCCCACCCTGTTCCAAGCGCAAGGAAGTCCACCGTGCCCTTCCCCCTGCCACGAACCGCTGCCCGCGCTGCGCACTCGGTCGGAGTGCGGCGCCTCGGCATCGCCGCGGTGGTGCTCTGCCTGCCTCTGATCCTCGGAGGATGCATGTCCGCGCCCGGCCCCACCGAGCCGCTGCCCGTCAAGGCCCGCCAGGACGCTCAGGACTGGGCCCAGCACATGGCCGAGGACATGGCGCAGAGCGCCGGCGTCAACCTCGACACCGGAAGCGCCGAGCCGTTCTTCAACGGCTGTGTCGGCAAGAACGACGAGGTCGCGCAGGACGGCCGTTACAAGATGTCGTACGCGGTCTACGGCTCCGCGCCGGTCGGGCAGCACCCCGAGGCGGTCCGGAAGGTCCGGGCGATGCTCGAACAACAGGGCTTCAAGATCGACGGTTACCGGGAGACCACGGACGGCAAGGTCGACACCGTCCTCGACGCCTCCCAGCCGGCGAGCCGGTACCTGATCACCGTGGAGACCACGACCGGAGGGCTGCTGCTCTTCCGGGTCAACACGCCCTGCCTGATGCCTCCGGCAATACCGGGGGCTTCTAACTGACACGGGTATGAACGGAGCGGGGCGACCGCTCCGGGGTCGGGGTACTCGATATTTCCGTCGGCGCGCGATTCCGGGCGGTGAAGGCCCAGGGTGACCGAATTGCGGCCGATCTCCGACGAAAATGCCTTGAAAAGAATTCATATTCATGATATGATGGATCTTCACATAAGTATTTCTCGCATAGAGTTCCCGCGTCCGCCGACGCCGGCCTTCCGGCGTCGCCCCGTGGAAGCACTGACGAGGAATGCCCTGTGTGCTACGAATCCGACGCTGTTCCGCCCGTCCACCGCGCCGCCGTCACCCCCGTCGCGGAGACGGGGCCGCTCGTCCTGACGGCAGGTGACGGGACCCGGTTCGCCGCCTTCGTGGCGCGGCCCGAGCGCTTGTCCGGTGCCGCCGTTCTGGTGCTGCCCGACAACAACGGCCTGTCCCCGTTCTACGAGGCACTCGCCGTACGGCTGGCGGAGCAAGGGCATCCCGCACTCGCGCTGGACTGGTTCGGCCGCACCGCCGGGTCCGACCTCCGTGACCGGGGAGCGGGGTTCACCGAGCCGGGCAACCTGCTGGCCCACCTGATGAAGCTCACCCCGGCCGGCCTGGATGCCGACATCGCCGCCGCGACCGCGGAACTGCGCGCCGACGGAGGGGCGAGCCGCCGGCCGGTGATCGCCCTCGGCTTCTGCTTCGGTGGTCGTCAGGCTTTTCGGGCCGCTGCCGAGCGGTTCGGACTCGCCGGCGTGATCGGCTTCTACGGATTCCCGGACGTGATCAACGGCTCGCCCGGCCCCACCCAGCTCGCCGGCGACTTCACGGCGCCGTTGCTGGCCCTCTGGGGCAGCGCCGACGAGGCCATTCCGCCGGCCGCGGTGGCGGGGTTCGAGCAGGCACTCGACGCTGCCGGGTGCCGGTACCGGTCGGTCACCTACCCCGGAGCTCCGCACGGCTTCTTCGAGCAGGGCTCGGCGGAGACCGCCGAGGCGTGCGCGGACTCCTGGCGCAGGGTTCTGGCCTTCCTCGCCGAGCACGGCGCCGGGCGCTGACCAGGGGGTCCAAAGGGCCCGCCGGCGCCACCGGGCCCACCGGGGCCGACGGGCACCGCAGGGCGGCGGTAGCGACCGGGTGGACCGCGGGCCCGGCCCGCGTGGTTGCGGACCGGGCCCGGGCGGCGGTGTGCGCCGGAGCGTCCGGATCAACGGAGGCGGACGCGGACGCGCGGTACGGATCTAGGGAGTGCTCTCCCCGGCACGGGCCCTGCTCATCTTCGCCGCCCTGGCCTGCGCCCAGCGCAGCAGCAGGACCGCGACCACCACCGCCATCAGCGCAGCCTTGCCGACCGGCACGACCGCCCCGGCGCGCAGTGCCGAGGAGAACATCGGCGTCAGCGCGGCCACGCCCACGGCAGGCCCGGCCGCGTACCAGGCGGCGAACAGCATCGGGCCCGTCCCACCGCCGGCGCCCTGGGCGGGGGAGAACATCAGGTCCTTGCGCAGCACCCCGCGGCAGGCGTTGACCAGCCCCGCCGCGACCAGCGCCGGCGCGGCGGCCGGTGCGAGCCAGGCCGTCGGGCCCGTGCCCGCCGCCAGCAGCGCCCCGGTGCAGGCCAGCCCCAGCAGGACCCCGGCCAGCGTCGGAACGATGGCATGGCGCAGCATGAGCCCGGCGAACGGGTACGGCGACCAGGAGGCCCGCCGGACATCGTCCGTCTCGATCCGGGCCGGCTCCAGCAGCTGCGCGACGGCCAGGTAGCCGAAGGTCAGCGCGACGGCGGCGGCCAGCCAGGACAGTGCGCCCGCGGCCCCGTGCGCGAGGACGGCGCAGAGCAGCGCGGGCACCGTGAGCACCGTCGCGCGGCCCAGCCGGGCGGGTGAGCGGAGCAGGGCGAGGGTGTCCCGCCACGGCACCACCAGCCATGCCCGCCGGGGCGCGGGCAGCCGGAGCCGGCGTTGCCGGGCGCTGCCGTTGGCGCTGTTCACCGCCAGCCGGGCGCTGCGCAGCTCGACCGTCCGGAGCGCGGCCAGCACCCCGGCAGCGGTCCTGGCCCGCTCCCGCAGCCGGGCCAGCGGGACCGTCGCGGCGGCCCGGTCGGCGAGCACCAGGGCGGCACCGGTCGACACCAGCAGCAGTGCGGCGGCGACCCAGCCGCCCGCCACGGCGGCCGAGGTCGGCGCAAGGGCGGCGATCGCGGCCCAGCCCCACGGCCCCGACCACATCTCGACCAGCTCCAGCCAGCGCACCGGGTGACCGGCGACGGCCAAAGCGCTCTGCCCCGCCAGCGCGATGATCAGCAGTGTCAGACCCGGGGTGAGTCGGCGCACCCAGCGGGCGGCGCGGTCGCTGCGCTCCACCACCAGCGCGGCGCAGGTGGCCAGGAGCGGCACGCAGAGGCCCCCGAGCAGGCACCAGCCGAGCGCGGCCGGCAGGCCGGTCCGGACGGTGAGCCCGAGCGCGACCATGCCGCCGACCGCCGCCACCAGACCGGGGAACGCGGCCACGGCGCAGGACAGCCAGAACCACGGCCGGAGCACCGGGCGGGGCCGGACGGGGTGGATCAGCAGCCAGTCGGCCGCCGCCCGGGGCGGCACCACCGGGCCGCGCCACAGGCCGTCCCGGACCAGCAGGAGGAAGGTCACCAGCCCGATCGCGGTGATGCCGGCGGGCATCGCGGCGAGCAGATCGCTGCCGTGGCCGGTGTAGTCGGCGCCCATGGATGCCTGCAGGAACAGGCCGAGGCTGGGCACGCCGCCCCAGATGATCAGGATGAGGATCACACAGTAGACGGCGAAGCCGACCGACTTGGCGCGGTTGCGCCGGTGCGGGGCGCGCAGGGTGCGGAGCAGGGCGAGGGTCTCGTCGGTCCAGTCCTCGGACCAGTCGGTGTCCGTCCAGCCGTCGCCTGTCGAGCCGTCGCCCGAGCCGTCGCCGTTCGAGCCGTCGTCCGCCCAGCCGCCGTCGCCGTTCGAGTCGTCGTCCGTGCGGTCGTCCGACCAGTCGTCGTCCGCCCGGGCCTCGGCGGCGGGATCGGCTTTCGGGGAGGGAGCGGCGCTCACCGGGCACCCGCCGAGCCTGCGGCGGCGCGGGCCGCGAAATCCGCCGCCAGCACCTTGCGGGTGGCGCCTTGCTTGAGGATCTTGCCGTCCTCCAGCACCACCACCCGGTCGGCCACGTCCATGGCCAGGTCGGTGTGGTGGGTGACCAGCAGCACCGCGACGCCGTCGGCCAGCTCGGCCTTCAGCAGGTCGGCGAGGTGCCGCCGGGCGTCCGGGTCGAGCCGCTGCTCGGGCTCGTCCAGCAGCAGGAGGTCGCGCGGGCGCACCAGCGCGCACGCCAGCAGGAGGGCCTGCATCTGTCCGGACGAGAGTGCCGAGGGCAGGGCGTCGGCCCGTTCCGTGAGCATCCGGCCGTCCAGCACCTGGGCGACCCAGTCGGCCGCGTCGGCGACCCCGTGCGCGACCGCGACCAGCAGCAGGTGCTCGCGGACGGTCAGGTCGGGGTAACAGGCGACGGTGTCGCCGACCACCGCGACCCGGGCCCGGACCCGGGGGTCGTTCTCGTCCATCGGGATGCCGTCGAAGACCACGGTGCCCTTGCTGGGGGCGTCGCGTCCGGCCGCGACCCTGAGCAGGGTCGACTTGCCCGACCCGTTGTGTCCGAGCAGCGCCACGCACTCCCCGGCGGCCAGCGACAGGTTCACGGGGTGCAGCACCTCGCGCTCGCCGTACGAGCGGCTGACGCCGGTCAGCTGCAGCAGGGGCCTGCGGGCTGCGGGACGTGGTTCGGCGGCGTTCTTGGCCATGGGGGAGGGCGCCTCTCAACGGGGTGTCCGGCCACAGTACCGATCCGTCGGCGGGCACCCGGTCGAGGGTGACGGCCGCGGACCCGAGGCCGTGCGACACCGGGGGCCCGCCCCGCAGGACGACGGCGTCGCCGGTGCCCTCGGACGCCGTTCCGGTCCCGCCCGTCGGCCCTACTTGTACATCGTGACTTGTACATCGTGGCCACGGCCCGGATCGCCCTTGGACAGGCCGTCCCGCCGGCCCACGACAGCGCTCAGGACAGCGCCCACGACAGCGCCCACGGCAGCGCCCGCCGAGGGCGGTCGCCGCCGCACAAGCGATGCGGCACCGCAGAGGCCGTCGCCGTGGGCCAATCCGATTCGGGCGCGGTTCCGAAGAACGGGTGCGACGACATCGCGGGCCGCGCCGCGGCCCGGTCGGGAGGGGAACCCGTGACCACGTTCGACACCGTCTCCGCAGCGCCGGATCCGCCGGTCCCGCCGGACCCGCAGGCAGGCGCGGCCCCGGCCGCGCCGCGCCTCGGCACGGCGCCCGCCGCCCCACGCCCCGGCGCGCGTCCGCGCACCGTGGCGGTGGTGGGATCCGGCGTCGCCGGGCTCACCGCGGCGTACCGGCTCTCCCGGGCCGGGGTGGAGGTCGAGCTTTTCGAGGCCGACGACCGTCTCGGCGGCCACGCCCACACCCAGGAGGCCCTCGACCGGGACGGGCGGGCGGTGCCGCTGGACACCGGATTCCTGGTGCACAACGAGCGCACCTACCCGCACCTGGTGAGCCTGTTCGCGGAACTCGGCGTCCGCACCCGGGACAGCGAGATGAGCATGTCCGTGCGCTGCGACGGCTGCGGCCTCGAGTACGCGGGCGCGCGGGGGCCGGTGGGGCTGTTCGCCCGCCCCGACGTCCTGGTCCGCGGCCGGTACCTGCGCCTGCTGGCCGAGGTACCCCGGTTCCACCGGCTCGCCCGCCGGCTGCTGGCCGACCCGGGGGCCGGGGAGCCGAGCCTGCGGGAGTTCCTCGCCTCGGGGCGGTTCGGGCCGTACTTCGTGAGCCACTTCATGACCCCGCTGGTCTCCTCGGTGTGGTCCTGCGCCCCCGACCTGGCGGGCGACTACCCGGCCCGCTACCTGTTCGCCTTCCTCCGCAACCACGGCCTGCTCGGCGTGGGCGGCTCGCCGACGTGGCGCACCGTCGTCGGCGGCTCGCGCACCTACGTCGACCGGATCGCGGAGCGGCTCACCACCGTGCACAGGTCGGCGCCCGTGCGTGCGGTGCGCCGGCATCCCGACGGGGTCACCGTGGTCCGCGCGGACGGCCGCAGCACCGAAGCCGACGCGGTGGTGGTCGCCACCCACGCCGACCAGGCGCTGCGGCTGCTCGCCGACCCGAGCGACGACGAGCGCGAGGTCCTCGGCGCCTTCTCCTACTCCCGCAACCCGACCGTCCTGCACCGCGACCCGACCGTCCTTCCCACCGCGCGGTCGGCCCGCGGATCGTGGAACTACCGGATGCCCAACTGCACCGCGCCCTCCGACCGGGTGCGGGTCAGCTACCACCTCAACCGGCTGCTGCGCCTGGACACCGAGACCGACTACCTGGTCACCCTCAACGAGGACCGGCAGCGGCCGATCCCCGAGCACCTGGTGCTCTCCCGCACCGTCTACGAACACCCGGTGTACACCGCGCGCTCGGTCGCGGCCCAGCGCCGGCTGCCGCAACTCGCCACCGCCCGAACCGTGTTCGCGGGCGCCTACCACGGCTGGGGCTTCCACGAGGACGGCTGCCGTTCCGGCATCGAGGCCGCGCACGCCCTGCTGGGGGTGAGTGTGCCGTGACCGCGCTGCCCGGACCGTGGGGAGCGGTCCTCTACGAGACCGTCACCACGCACGTGCGCACCGCACCCCGGAGACCGCCGTTCCGCCACCGCGGCTACCTGTGGCTGGTGGACCTCGACGAGCTGCCGGTGCTCCCGCGACCGCTGCGGCCACTGGCCCGGTTCCTGCCGCGCGACCACGCCCTCGCCGCCGCTGGCGACCCGCCGGACGACCCGCCGACGATCCGTCACGACCTGGAGCGCTACCTCCTCGGCCACGGCATTCGGCTCGGCCGGGGAAGGGTCCTGATGCTGACCCAGGCCCGCTCGCTCGGGCACGTGTTCAACCCGCTGACCGTGTACTGGTGCCGGGACGGGGAGGGCCGCCCGCTGTGCACGGTCGCCGAGGTCCACAACACCTACGGCGGGCGGCACCGCTACCTGCTGCCACCCGATCCCGAGGGCCGCGGCGAGTGCCTCAAGGACTTCTACGTCTCGCCGTTCTTCCCCGTCGACGGACGCTACCGCATGGTGCTGCCGGAACCGGGGGAGCGGCTGCGGCTGACGGTCCACCTGGAACGGCGGGGCGAGCCCGCCTTCACCGCCACCGTCCGCGGCACCGCCCGCCCGGCCGGTCCGGCCGCTCTCCTGCGCGCCGCGCTCGCCCACCCGTTCGCCACCTGGGCCGTCAGCCTGCACATCCGCTACCGGGGCATCCGCCTGTGGCTCGGCGGTCTGCCGGTCCACCCCCGCCCGGCCGCCGCCGCCACCCGCCCCGCGGCCGCCGCCGCTACCTGCCCGGCCAGCCCGGCCGGCCCGTCCCGGTCCGACGACCGGCCCGTTCCCACCGAAGAGGTGCCCGCTCCATGACGACCACGGCCTCCCCGACCGCGACGCCGACACCCTTCGTCGACCCCGCGCGCTGGCCGGACGTCGCCCGAGTACCCGACGTGCCGCTGCGAGCGGCCGCCGCCGCACGCCTGCTGCGCCGGGCGGCCTCGCAGCGCGGCCTGCGCGTCGAACTGCCCGGCGGCCGCCTCCTGCGACCGGCCCCGCCCGGGGCACCGGTCCTGCGGCTGAACCACCCCCGGGACTTCCTGCACCGGGTCGGTGCGAGCGGCCTGATCGGCTTCGGGGAGTCCTACCAGGCCGGCGACTGGGACAGCCCCGACCTGGTCGCGCTGCTCACCGCGCTCGCCACCGCCCCCGAGACCCTCGTGCCCGCCGGTGCACGGTGGCTGCGGCGGTTCTACGTGCAACGGCCGCCGGAGGAGGAACTGTCCACTGCGGCGAACGCGCGGCGCAACGTCCGCCGGCACTACGACCTGTCGAACGACCTGTTCGCCCTGTTCCTCGACCCGACGATGAGCTACTCCTCGGCCCTTTTCTCGACCGGGTCCGCCGATGCACCGCTCCCCGGCCAGGCGTCCCTTGCCGGCCACGCACCGCACCCCGGCAACGCTCCGCACCCCGGCCACGCTCCGCACCTCGCCCACGCACCGCACCTCGCCCACGCGCCGCTCGGCGGCCGAACGCTGCTCGCCACCCACGACGGCCTGCCCGCCGCCCAGCACCGCAAGATCGACCGGCTGCTCGACCTGGCCCGCGTCGGCCCCGGCACCCGGCTGCTGGAGATCGGCACCGGCTGGGGCGAACTGGCCCTGCGCGCCGCCGCCCGCGGCGCCCGCGTCGTCAGCCTGACCCTCTCCGAGCAACAACTCGCCCTCGCCCGGCAGCGGATCGCCGCCGCCGGGCAGGCGGACCGGGCGGAGGTCCGGCTCTGCGACTACCGCGCCGCCGAAGGCCAGTACGACGCCGTCGTCAGCGTCGAGATGATCGAAGCCGTCGGCCGGCCGTTCTGGCCGGACTACTTCGCCACCCTCGACCGGGTCCTGGCCCCCGGCGGCCGGGTCGCCCTGCAGGCGATCACCATGCCCCACGAGCGGATGCTCGCCAGCAGCCGCACCTACACCTGGATCCTGAAGTACATCTTCCCCGGCGGCCTCGTCCCGTCCGTGCGGGCGATCGAGGAGACCGCCGCCCGTCACACCCGGCTGCGCCTCACCCGCGCCGACGCGTACGGACCGCACTACGCCGAGACCCTGCGCCTGTGGCGCGAACGCTTCACCGAACGCTCGCCGCAGGTCGCGGCCCTCGGCTTCGACGAAGTCTTCCGGCGCATGTGGGAGCTCTACCTCGCCCACTCCGAGGCCGGCTTCCGCACCGGCTACCTCGACCTCCACCAACTCCTCCTCACCCGCGACGAGGACCGGTCGTGAACGCCGCCGCCTTCGGGCTCAACCTCGCCGTCACCGCCGCCGTCGCCCTCGCCGTCCTCCTCGTCGCCTTCGCCGTCGGAGTGCGCTCCGGCCGCCACCGGGGCGTCGACACGGCCTGGGGGCTGGCGTTCACCGCCGTCGCGCTGACCGGCTTCGCGCTCTCGGACCACCACGGGGACCCGGGGCGCCGCCTGCTGGCCACCCTGCTCGTCACCGTCTGGGGCCTGAGGCTGTCCGCCCACCTGTGGTGGCGCTCCCGCGGTGCCCCCGAGGACCCGCGCTACGCCCGGATGCTCTCCCGCGCCCCCGAGGGCCCGGCCCGAACCCGCTACGCCCTGCGGATCGTCTACCTGCTCCAGGCCGCCCTCGTCTGGTTCGTCTCCCTGCCCGTCCAGGCCGCCCAGTACCTTCCCCACCCGCCCGGCTTGCTCGCGTGGGCGGGCACCGCACTGTGGGCGGTCGGCCTGTTCTTCGAGGCGGTGGGGGACCGACAGCTCGCCCGTTTCAAGGCCGACCCCGCCAACCGCGGCCGGATCATGGACCGCGGACTGTGGCGCTGGACCCGCCACCCCAACTACTTCGGCGACGCCTGCGTCTGGTGGGGTCTGTTCCTGCTCGCCGCGGACAGCCCCATCGGCTGGGCCTTCGTCCTCAGCCCGCTCCTGATGACCTACCTGCTCGCCTTCGGCAGCGGAAAACCGATGCTCGAACGCCACCTCGGCACGCAACGGCCCGGCTGGGCCGAGTACGTCGCCCGCACCAGCGGCTTCTTCCCGCTCCCACCCCGCCGACACCCGGCGGCCCCGTCCACCCCGCACTCCGGTACCCGCCCCTGATGCCGGCCGGCGCGTCAGCAGCTCCTGACCGCGCCCTCGCCCACCCTGACAGTCAGTGCCCGGGGCTAACGTGCCTTCCATGACGAGGACCACGCCCGCCCGCCCGATCGATGTCGAAGCGCTCTTCCCCGAACTGGCCGCCCACCGGGGCACGACGACGCGGCTCCACCCGAGGCCCGGCACACCGCGGGCCTCGGACAGCTCGATGGGCGGTCCGATGCTGTGGCCGGCGGACGAACCGTGGCCGGTGTGCGGTGAGGCGCACGGCCGCGGGCTGGGCCGACGCCCCGTCGACATCCACCGCTACCGGCAGGTGCTGGCCACCGCGTGGGCCCGGAGCGAGGCCCCCGGCCCTACGGACGAGGAACGGGAGCTGCTGACGGAGCTGCAGCGGGAGCACCGGATCCCCGGGGCGTCGGAGACCGATCCGCTGCCGATGATCGGCCTGGTCCAGCTGTACCGGCGGGACGTTCCCGACCTCCCGGCCGAGCCGGGCGGCTGCGACCTGCTCCAGGTGTTCTGGTGCCCCTTCGAAGCCCACGGTCCGGGCCGGTACGACCTGGAGCTGCACCTGCGCTGGCGGCGGTCGTCGGAGGTCGGCGAGGTGCTCGCCCCCCAGCCCCGACCCTCGGTCGTCGGATCGGACGCGTTGGTTCCCGAGCCCTGCGTCCTGCACCCGGAGCAGGTGGCCACCTACCCGTTCGCCGGCCTCCTGCCCGAGGACCTGTGCGCCCGCATCGACGCCTGGGACGCCGCCCGGGCGGAAGAGGCCGGGCGATCGGGGGACGAGAACGCCGCCGGGCCGATCGGCTACCAGTACGACCTCTCCATCCCGCCCGGCTGGCGCGCCGGCGGCTTCGCCTCCTGGCACGCCACCGATCCCTACCCCATGGACTGTTACACCTGCAGGGCGCCGATGCGCCTCCTGCTGACCGTCGACAGCTCGGAGTGGGACGGCGGCAGCGGAAGCTGGAAGCCACTGGAGGAGCGGGACCTGCCCACCCACCTGTACGCGACCCCCACCGAGGTCACCGTGGGGCGGTGCGGCGAACTCAACGTCTTCGTCTGCCCGACCGATCCCGACCATCCGCTCCGCTGGAGCCTCCAGTAACCAGGGACGGTGGCTCGTGCCGCCGGTACGAGCCACCGGGAGGCACGTGCCGACGCTGCGGAGCCGCAGGTCGGCCCCGCCCGCGCTGTCAGCCGCAGGTGCGGTCCGTCGCGGGGAGGCGGCCCGTCGTCAGGTAGCGGGCGGTGTACCCGTCCGCGCAGGACGGTCGGCCGGTCACCAGCACGCCGTGGCCCTCTCCGCCGGTCACGGTGACGATGCGGGAACCGTGCAGGGCGCGCCGCATGCCCTTGGCCATGGCCAGCGGTGTCTGCGGGTCCCATTCGTTCTGCACGATCAGGGCATTGACGTTGTTGTCCACCGTGGTGGCGGGCTCGCGCGGGCCGGACTTCCAGAAGGCGCAGGGCTGGATGTTCGCCCCCAGGTCGCCGGCCAGCGGGCGGGCGGCCCGGTCCCGGATCGCCTCCTGGCGGTACTGCTCGGGGTCGCGCGGCCAGCCGGCGTCACCGCAGAGGACGGCCCAGGCGGCGGAGACGACGTTGTCCAAGTCCGGTGCGTCGGCCGGTGCGTCGGCTGCGGCGGAGACCTCGGGACTCGGCCCGGCCGGTGTTCCGGCCGCTGCGGCCTTCAACGCGACGACGAAGGCGGTGACGGCCTCGACCTGCACGAATGCCTGGTACTGAGCCCGGACGGCGTTGCCGTCGAACAGCTGGCCCTCCAGGGGGATCGGCGTGCGGTCGGCGCGGGCGATCAGGTCCCAGAACGTGGTGCGGACGGCTTCGGGCGTGGCGCCCAGCCGGTAGGTCGCGTCGCGTGCGGCGGCCCACCGCGTCCAACGGGTGAAGGCGAGTTCGGCGGCCTCGGTCGTGCCGCGGAGTACGCCGCGCCAGACCAGGGCCGGGTCGAGCGCGCTGTCGAGCACGAAGCGGTCCGCGCGCCGGGGGAACATCTGGGTGTAGACCGCGCCCAGGTAAGTGCCGAACGAGTGGCCCAGGTAGGAGATCGTCCGTTCGCCCAGTGCGGCCCGGACGGCGTCCATGTCGCGTGCCGTGTTCCGGGTGGTGATGTGCGGCAGCAGGTCCCCGGCCTTGGACCAGCACTTGTCCGCCACGTTCCTGGCCCGGGCCACGTCCTGCCCGAACGTCTCCGCCGAGTAGGGGTGCTGGAGGACCTGCTCGTCCGCCGTCAGGCCACAGTTGACGGGTGAGCTCCGCCCGCCCCCGCGCGGGTCGAAGCCGACCAGGTCGAAGCGCTCGCGCACCTCGGCCGGCAGCAGGGGTTCCATCTCGGCCGGCATGGTCAGCCCCGGCGCGCCCGGGCCACCGGGGTTGAGCAGCAGCACGCCGTGCCGCTTCGCCGCGCTGCCCGCCTTGATCCGGGAGACCGCGATCCCGATGGCCCGGCCGCCCGGGTCGCCGTAGTCCAGCGGCACCTTCACCGTCGTGCATTCCAACGAAGCCGGCCGGTCCGCGGCACACCGCTCCCAGCGCAGGCGCTGCTGCCCGTACCCCTGGAGCGGTTCTTCCGCCGCGAGCGCCGTCGCCGGTGTGAGCACCGCCAGCGCGGTCGCACCCGCCGTCATCGCCGTCATCACGGAAGTCGTTCGTACAACTCGCAGCGTCATGCCGCCTCCTGAAAGGAACTCGGTCTCTGGGATCACCTCCAGTCTCGGATCCGTCCTGCCCGCGACCTGTCCCGCTGCGGGATGGCTTCATGATCCAACCCAGGTAGCGTCGAACAGTGCGTCCCCCTAAGGGACCAGCCTCATCGCCCCTGAGAGGGACACTGCCGGGGCCTCGACCTCGGGTACCAGCAGCCGGACGCTCGCCGAGCGCCGCGCCCGTGACGGGACGGGCGCCGGACGGAGTGCCCGGCCGGTGCGGCTCCCTCCGGATCACGCCCGGGTCCGGGCCGCCCGCAGAGCCAGCGGCGTGACCAGGAGGGCTGCCAGCGCGCAGGCGAGGGCCAGGGTGGCGTAGCCGCCGGCCGTGACGGCCGGGCCCGAGAGCAGGGCGCCGGTGCTGCCCGCGACGGCGAGGCCGACGTCGGCCAGCCCCTGGGTGTTCGCGCCGCGCCCCGGTGACAGAGCGGCCGTGATCACGGCCGTTCCGCTGACCAGGCCGAGGTTCCAGGCGATGCCGGCGAGGGTGAGGGCGAGGGCGATGAGCGGCACGGAGTCGCCCGGCGCGGTGGCGGCCAGCAGGGCGGCCGCGCAGAGGAGGACGCCGGAGGCGGCGGCGACGGGGAGGGCGCCGAGGCGGTCCGTCAGGAGGCCGGTGAGTGGGGAGGGCAGGAACATCGCGGCGATGTGGAGCGAGACGACCAGGCCGATCGTGCCGGTGCCGTGGCCGTTGGCGGCCAGGTGGACGGGCGTCATCGTCATGAGGGCGACCTTGGGCAGCTGGCCGAGCAGCATGATCCACAGGCCGGTGGCGACACCCGGCCCTCGTGGCCGGCCCGCGCGCTTCTGCACCGGGTCGGACTTGTCGCCGGTGTCGGAGCCGCCACCGGCGTCCGCGTCGGCGGGCGTGTCGGTCTCCGGGAGGGGGAGCCGGGCCCGGGCCAGGTGGAGCGGGTCGGGCCGCAGCAGCGCGGTGAGCAGGACGGCGGCCACCGTGTAGCCGAGGGCGGCGAGCAGGAACGGTCCGGCCAGCGGGGGGATGCCCCAAGCATGGGCGATGTCGCCGGTGAGCGGGACGAGGTTGGGGCCGGCGACCGCGCCGAGGGTGGCGGCGAGCAGGACGCGGCTCAGGGCGCGGGCGCGGCGGTGCGGTGCGGCGAGGTCCGCTCCGGCGTAGCGGGCGAGGAGGTTGGTGGCGGTGCCGGCGCCGTAGACCAGGAGCGAGGGCAGCAGCAGCGCGACCTGGTCCAGGGCCACGGCGGCGACCACGCCGACGCTGCCCAGGGCGCCGATCGCGTAGCCGGCGCCGAGGCCGGGGCGGCGTCCGCGCCGCTGGCACAGCCGGCCGACGACGAGGGCGCCGAGCATGGATCCGCCGGTGAACAGGGCGGTGGGGATACCGGCGAGTCCGGTGGAGCCGAGCATCTGCTCGGCCAGCAGGGCACCGACGACGATGCCGGCGGTGAGTCCGGCGCCGCTGACCAGCTGAGATGCGACCAGGACGGCCAGGATCCGCCGCTGTTCGGGGGCCTCTGGCGCCTCCGGTGCTTCCGGCGGCCCTGGACGCCCCGGTGGGCGGCGGGCGACGCCGCCCACCGGGGTGGCGCTCACGGGGACGCCAGGGGGCTCAGCGCAGAGATCTCCTCCAGCGACATGTCCAACTGCTCGTGGAGGTAGCGGACGATGGTCCAGTGGGGGAGCGCACCCTCGTCGAAGGGGCCGAAGGCGCGGCAGTAGAGCGGGATCCAGCGCAGCGCCTCCTCGGCGGCCTGCCGGCGGCCGGGTTCCTCCTGGTAGGACTCGTACGGGATGCCGCGGTGGTGGACGAAGAACCGGCCGGGCAGGCGCTCCTCGCACAGCGCGCGGTACTCGCGGGTCTGCAGGATGAGGTAGTGCCAGATCTCGTCGATGTGCTGCTCGACGGGAAGGAAGAGGCCGGCGAGTTCCTCGCGGTGCCGGGAGACGAGGTAGAGGTAGCGCAGGCACTCGGTGACCTGGCGTTCGGCGTCGGCGGGTGCGCAGCCGGTGCGGGTGACGGTGTAGGCGACCACCTCGGCGTGGAGGTCCTCGCCGAGCAGTTCTTCGAGGTCTGTGACCGTGACACGGCCCTGCGGCTCGGACCGGGTGGTCATCGGGAACCTCCAGCGAACGGGGACGCGGCGAGCCAGGCGTACTTGCCGGAGGCGCCGACAGGCAGGTGGTCGTGGTGTTCCACGCGGCAGCGCCGGCCGGTGAGTTCGCCGGCGGCGTCGGCCAGGGCCTCGCTCTCGGCCGGGGTGAGCGGGGCGGCGTCGAAGGTGGTGCAGCGCAGGACGGCCCCGTCCGGCTCCTCGAGGTGCAGGCGGGTGAGGAAGACCCGCGAGGTGACGGCGCTGACGGCTTCGTCGAGGTCGCCCTGGGCGCGGGGGCCGTGCGGGGTGGCGAGCAACTCCTTCTCGCGGCCGCAGAAGCGGGTGATGCGCTCCGGGTCCGTGCTGCCGTCGGCGGTGCGGACGCAGTCGCCCGAGCGGTAGCGGACCAGCGGCATGCAGGGATTGCGCACGCTGGTGACGATGAGGCTGTGGATGGTGCTGCCGGGGGCGACGGGCTGAAGTTCGACGCTCATGTCGTGCAGGTAGGGCCGGTAGTGGCCGTCGCGGTCGCTGTAGTAGAGGTAGCCGAGTTCGGTGCTGCCGAACAGGTCGACGATCGGGCAGTCGAAGTGCTCGCGCAGGTACCGGGCCACGTTCGCGGGCGTGTACTCGTAGGCGTGGACGACGGCCGCCGGCGGCGGGAACCCCTCCCACAGGCCCCAGGCGCGGGCCTTGCGCACCAGGTGGGCGAGGTGGGAGGAGGAGCAGTCGAGGAGGTAGCGGCCGCGCGGGTGCGCACGGGCGGCGTCCCGGATCTCGGCGAGCATGCGTTCGACGTCGGCCCGCTGCCAGTGGTCCGGGTCCAGCCGCAGGTTGAGGTAGAAGGTGCGGTCGTCCAGCCGGCGGTCCCGCAGGTCCGGTTCGGCCGCCGGTTCCTCGCCCCGCTTGCGGGCGTTGACGCGGGCGACGTGCTCGGTGGCCAGGACGGTGGTGAGGGAGACCCGGTTGCAGGCCTCCCGCCAGGTGTCGGCGAGGTCGGGGTGCTCGCTCCACAGGCGGTAGTAGGACTTCAGTAGGAAGTAGGGCGGTCGGATGATCTGCATGCGGGCGTGGTTGGTGCCGGTGGAGAGCACGAACTCCGCCTCACCGGCGGCGAGGGCGGCCGACAGCTGCGGGGTCATCCAGTTGTCGGGAAATCCGCGGGCGATCTCGGGTTTTTCCAGAATCGGGAAATGACCCTGCTCGATCGAGGTGCGGTAGAGGGGAATGTCCTTGATCCGGTCGACCACGTCGGCGGTCGGCTGGCCGTTCAAATGTCACCTCCGGTCGGTGTCCGGGGCTCCGGTTCTCCGGCCCCGGGGCAGGGGATCGGACGGCGTGCCGGCACGGGCGACGCGGGCGGTACGCGTCGGCGAGGGCGCGCCGCAGGCCCGGGCCGGCCGGGGGTTCCGGCCGGCCCGAACCTCGTCGGCGCAGCTCAGGGCAGATCTGTGCCGTCAGGTGCCGCTCGGTGCGTCAGGAGATACAGCCGGCCTTGGCCACGCTGATGCACCCGGACTTGGGGGCCGCACTGATGCAGCCGTCCTTGGCGGTGCTTCCGGAGTTGGCGGCGACCCAGCCCTTCCACTTGTCGTCCTGGGTCATCTTCTTGATGAGCTGTTCCATTCGGACCTCCGAGATATACCGGTAATCCGGCGGCGCGTTCGTCGCCGCCACTGCGACATTAAAGCGATGGTCAAGCATGTGTCAATGACAGGTCATCAGACAAAGGCGCGAAACCCCTGGCCGATAATCGCCGTCCGGGGAACCGGGGCCCCGGCGGGCGTCCGTCGAACCGGAACGACATGTTCATGCCCTAGCCTCGTGGCAGGTCCGCACATCCGGCACGGGAGAGAGGCTGGCTCCATGAACTCACGTCCACCGGTGGCCCGTTGGGCCGCTTCCCTGCTTGCGGCCGCGCTCGTGGCGGCAGGCGTTCTCGTCGGCCCCGGCGTCGCCACCGCCACCGGCGCCACTGCCGCACCGTCACCCGGGGGCGGCAAGCCCCCCGTCGGCGGTGTGGAGCGACTGGTGCCACTGCCCGGCACCGACTGGGCGCAGCGAGCCCTGATCAGCGGCGACGGGCGGCGCGCCTACATCGGCGAGGAGACACAGACGGGCAATCGGCTCGGTGTCGTCGACACCCGCAGCGGCGCCGTACTGGCCGATGTCCCGATCGGCACGGAGCACTGGAGCGGCACCAAGACCTTCTCCCCGGACGGCCGGCTCATCTATCTGACCGGCGCGGGAACCCTGAACATCTTCGACACCACCACCAACACCGTGCGGGCGAGCGTGCCGCTGCCCGAGCAGCCCCACCCGGACGGCTGGCGGGTCGGCTCGCCGTACAGTCTGGCGGTGTCGCCGGACGGGGCGACGGCGTACGTCGGCCAGGGCGGCCCGTTCCTGGACGCGCCGCCGAACCCGGCCTTCCTGCCCGGGCGCCTGCTCACCTTCTCCACCGCCTCCCGCACGTTCACCGGTGAGACGCCGCTGCCGACGTTGAACCCCCGGGACCTCGTGCTGCGGCCGGGCGGCGCCACCGGGTACCTCTCCAGCCCCGAGGGCCTGATCCGCCTCGACCTCACCGGGGCGCACCCGGCCGTCGTCGGCACCATCACCTCGCCCGGGTTCATCGACGACCTGGTCCTCGCCCCGAACGGGGCCACGGTGTACGCGCAGACCAAGCCCGAGGGGCGGATCCAGGTGATCGACCTGACCACCGACACCCTCGCCGCCACGATCGACCTCAACACGGGCTTCCGCCAGATCGCCGGCCTCGCGATGAACCCGCGCGGCACCCGGCTGTACGTCCTGATCCAGACCAACCTGCCGAGCCCGACCGTGGCCGCGTACAGCACGGCCACCAACCGGCCCGTGCCCAAGGAGGACTTCGCCGAGTTCGACCTCGAACACGGCGCCACCCTGACCGTCGGCCCCGACGGCCATACCTTCTACGTCACCGGTACCAACTACAACGACAACCCCGGGACCTTCCTGCAGATCGTCAGCTTCTGACCGGCACACCCGGGGTCGCGGCCGCCGGGCGGCGGTCACGACCCCGGGCGCACGCGGTGGCGAGGACCTGCGGGGGCGCGGCACCGCGCCCCGGCCCGCCCGGCCGGTGCCGGGCGGGCCGTGGCCGCCCGAATGCGAAGGCTAGAACGTGTCGTTGTCGACGAACGAGCTGGCGTAGATGCTGAAGCAGGGGAAGGGGTACGCCTCCTCCGTCTGGTCGCTCTGGGGCTCCAACTGCTGCAGGGCGAGGATCTCGGTCATGGGTGCTTGCCTCCGTTGTCCTGTGTGTCTCGGGGGTGGATGGGATCCAGGGTGAACCAGTCGTCACCCGGGCCGTGGAGGGCTCGGTGCAGTGCCAGCAGGATTCCGGCGCTGCCGCTGGCCACGTCGGCGCTGAAGCGCAGCGAGCCCGTGCCGAGCCAGCGGACGCCGTCGCCGTGCGGGACGGCGTACTTGAGGAGCCCGGTCGCGAGCCGCAGCGCGTCCTGGCGGTCGGCGTCCTGCTGGGTGAGGTCGGCGTGTTCGGCGAGCAGGTAGACCAGCCCGGCGAAGCCGTCGTGCAGGCCGGCCTGGATCGCGCTGACCTTGCGGGCGTCGGCGAGGACGCGGGGCAGGGCCGCGCGGAAGCGCTCGTCCGCGGTGGCGGCGTAGCGCACCAGGACGGTTCCGATGCCGGCCGACCCGGTCGCCAGGTACGGCATGACGCGCCGGTTCACGGCGTTGTCGGCGAAGGAGAGGGAGCCGTCGGGAAGCGCCACCGCGCGGTCCAGCTCCTCGTGCAGCAGCGCGCGTCCCGCTGACAGGTAGCGCTGTTCCCCCGTCTCGCCGGCGAGGTGGTGCAGGAAGAGCGCGAGTCCGGAGCGGCCGTGGAACAGGCCGCGGGCGTCGTGGGCGCCGAGGGTCGGAGCCAGGTCCGTGCCGTGCCGCAGGATCGCGTCGCCGGCGGCCGCCGCGCGTTCCAGGTGGCGCGGGTCGCGGGTGAGGCGGTGCAGGGCGAGCCAGGCCAGACCGACCCCGGCCCGTCCGTCGGCCAGCGTGGTCGTGGTGGCCGTCAGCGGGTGGCGCTCGGCCGCGTGCAGCAGGTCGACCGCCTCGTCGAGATGTCCCGTGCGGGCCAGTACCCGTCCGACGCCGGCCGCGCCGACGGCGAGCCCGGGGGGCAGCGTGTCGGCCGCGTCGAGCGCGTCCTCGCGCAGGCGCTTGCGGACCTCTTCCGGGACGGGGAGGCCGGCCCGGCACAGGGCGTGCACCACACCCGCCGTTCCGTAGGCCACGCACACCGTGTTGGTGCGGAACGCCTGGGGCGACGGAGGGAAGGCCCAGTCGGGCCGTTCAGTGTCGGCGAGGGCGAGCAGTCCCGCAGCCGTCCGCTCGGCCAGCAGGGTCAGGCAGCCCAGCGGGTCGGCGTCCACCTGGCCGGGGTCGGGCAGCGTCGACTCCTGCTGCTCGGCGGGTTGCCGGAAGGCGGTGGCCCGCTGCCACAGGTCGTGCGGAACCGGTGCCCCGGCCGCCAGGTCGCGTCGCAGCAGGGCGAAGTTGGCCGCCGTCAGTTGAGGGGCGTTGTGGAAGGGCGCCAGCAGGGTGAGCGCGAGGGCCGACAGGCCGTAGCGGTCCGCGAGGAGCGGGTCGGCGCGGTGCCCGGCGGTCACGGCCGGGGGCGGCGCGAAGCCCGGGGTGCCCATCCGGGCCGGGCGGGCCTCCAGCGCGGTCGCGGACTCGAAGTCGACGAGCCTGGCGTCCCCGGCGGGCGTGACGATGACGTTCCCGGGGCTGACGTCGCCGAACCGCAGCCCCAGCGCGTGGAGTTGATCCAGGGCCTCGTCGAGCGAGGCGAGGATGCGCCGGCAGGCGGCGTGGTAGCGGTCGAAGTCCGCGGCGGGCCGGTCGGCCAGCAGGACGGGCGACGAGCGGTTGATCCACGTCACCAGCGGCAGCCCCTCGACGTACTCCATGACGAGGAAGTCGTGCTCCCATTCCGTGAACCGCTCCAGCGGCCGCGGGCACACACCCTCCGTCGCCGCGTGCACGGCGGTCAGGGTGTCGAACTCCCGGCGCAGCCGCTCCTGGGCGCTGACGCCGTCCCAGGTGTAGCCGTTGTGCGGGCGCGCCTCCTTGACGAGGACGAGCTGCCCGGTGCGGGTGTCCCGCGCCCGGTAGGCGCCGCCGGCGTTGCTCGGCTGCAGCACCTTGACGATCTCGTAGTCGCGGATGCGGATCGTGCCGCGGTGCGGGGCCGGCTCCTCGGCGACGAACGGGTCGCTGACGCCCTCGGGCAGCACGAAGTACGGCAGCCGCCGGTCCGGCACGTCGTGCCCGTGCCCGTCGGTCAGCAGCGCCTGCGCGGTGCCGTCGGGCAGCAGCCGGCTGCGGGGGCCGAACGCGCCGTAGCGGTAGTGGACGGTCCGGGAGTCCCGGTAGCGGCGGTCGCTGAGGACGTAGGCGCCGTCCTCGCCGTGCAGGGCCTCGGCGAGCAGGTCCAGCAGCCGCGCGGCGACGGAGGTGTCCGGCGGGTACACGGCGCAGAACTTGCCGGCCTGGGACCGGGCGCCGTGCTTGTGGTGGAGGGCGAGGAAGAAGAAGTGCGCCGACACGTGCTTGAACGGCACCTCCTCGGCGAAGCAGATGTCCGCCACCGCGTCGAGGACGTGCTGGGCCCGCTCCGGGCGCGCCGATACGTGGATCTTCCAGCCCTGCTCGGCCCGGCGCACCCCGCGAGCGCTCCACGCGGTCCAGATGCCCCGCTCGCTCCCGCGCCAGCCGACCGCGACCCGGGCGGGCACGAAGCGCCGGCCGGGGTCGGCCATCGTGCCCAGCGGAGCGAAGAACTGCTCGTCGGCGAGAGCATCGGACAGCGCGTCGAACAAGACGATCTCCTCCACGTGGTCGTTCGCCCGCCCGGCTCCGGCAGCCGTCGCGTCGCGGCGGGGCCGCACCGGCGCGGTGACCCCGAGGCCGTCACCGGCCCGAGGTTCCTGCTTCCGAAGTTCCTGCTACGGCAGGGCGCACCGCTGCGGCGCGACGGGTCGCTCGACGAGCCTCCCGGTTGCGTCGGACCTCCGGAACGGTCGTCGCCCCGACGGACGGGACGTTAGGCGCGACGGGTTCGACAGCGGTTCGGCCGCGGTATGGGAACGCCTGCGCCGAGGAAGGCAGGGGGTTCGCCGGTCGGGCCGTTTCCCCGCCAACTGCTCTGCAGATACGACCGGTTGGACGGAACGGTCCAGGGACGATTCCGTCCAGCCGAGAGCCCTTTCAACCGGCCCGGGCAGCAGCGCGATTAGTGATCGCCGGCCGGGGATCCCGCCGGCGGGCAGGACCGGCGAGGCGTCACCGCGGGACGCCGAAGCGGGAACCCCGATCGATCCGCACGTTCCGTCGCTCTCGCAAAGGACTCCGGATTATGCCTCGCACCCGTCTCGCCAAGGCCACCGCGGTCGCCGTTCCCCCCACCGGGGCCACCACGCCGCCGCCGCACGTCGCTCGGGGCTGACCCGAACTCAGGGTCCGTTCTCTCTGCGCCTGTTCCGCTACGCCCGTTCCGAGGGACCGCCGCCCTCCTGCACGGCTCACGGCGGGCGGCTGTTCCCGCAGCACTTTCGACGTCTGTCGCCGCCCCATTCCCCGGCGACGGCGCATCCGACCCGGCTGACCAAGCCTGCGAACGAAGGAAGCGTTTTCCATGAAGAAGACCCTGCGCAGGTCCCTGCAGATCCTCGCGGTGAGCGCGGTCCTGGCCAGTGGAACGGTGGCCGCCACGAGCCCGGCCCACGCGGCCCTGCCCGATGTGTCGTGCGGCACGATCACCTCCGCCGACAGCGCTGCCGCAGCCCAGTTGAACCAGCAGCTCACCGGTACCCTGCGGAACGCGATGACCGCGTACAGGGTGTCCTGCGCCCGGGCCGTCGTCAACACCGTGCGGGCCATCGGTGTGCCGCAGCAGGCCGAGGTCATCGCGATCACCACGGCGATCGTGGAGTCCACCCTGCGGAACAACCCGAATATGGAGGACCACGACAGTGTCGGCCTGTTCCAGCAGCGGGCGTCGTGGGGCAGCACCGCGCAGCGCCTCGACCCGGCGATGACGACCGCAAGTTCATCAACGCGCTGCTCTCCACGTATCCGAACAACTCCTGGACGAGCAAGCCGATCGGCGAGGTCTGCCAGGCCGTCCAGCGCTCGGCCTACCCCGATCGCTACCAGTACCAGGTGGCCGACGCGCAGCGGATCGTCGACGCCCTCGGCCAGGCCCCCGCCGCCCCGGTGGGGATGACGGGCTTCGCGTCGGCCGACTTCAACGGCGACGGCAAGCCGGACCTGGCCGCGGTGGAGGCGTCGACGGGGAAGATGTTCCTGTACCCGGGCAACGGCCTCGGCACCTTCGGCCAGCGGACCCTGATCGGGACCGGCTGGGACTCGGTCGGCAACGTGACGCCGGGCGACTTCAACGGCGACGGCAAGACCGACCTGGCCGCGGTCGGCGCGGGCGACGGGAGCCTGTACGTCTACCCCGGTACCGGCACGGGTGTGTTCGGTGCGCCGTGGTCGGCCGGTACCGGTTGGAACACCTTGGACAACTTCTCCGCCGGTGATTTCAACGGTGACGGGAAGTCGGACATCGCCGCAGTGGGCACCGGAGACGGGAAGCTGTACGTCTACCCGGGCACCGGCACGGGCTGGTTCGCGGCCCCGGTGAGCGCCGGAACGGGCTGGAACGTCATGCGCGACCTGGTCGGCGGCGACTTCAACGCCGACGGCCGCACGGACATCGCCGCCGTCCAGGCCCCCCGGGGCGCCGCCGGAAACATGTACCTCTACCCGGGCACCGGCCAGAACACCTTCGGCACCCGCACGGGCATCGGCACCGACTGGTAGGCCCCACGAGCCCCCGCACCACCACGCCACCTGCACCCACCACATACCCGCCGGGCCCCTGGCCCGGCGGGTACACGCGTCAGCCCGCCGCCGGAGGGCGCTGAAGGTGATGGACACCGGCGGCCTGGAGCCTGGGTCGGGCGGGCATCGGATTGCCCCGTACCCCACGACGTTCCTCTTCCCCACCAGGGACGAGGCCTCGCGGTGGATGCGTTCACCTTCGACCCGCACCTGACCCTCGCCCGGGCCGGCTTCTCCCGGGGGCACCGGCGGGCCGTCCAGCGGGGTGCGGCGGCGGAGCTGGAGGGCCTGGCCGCGGCGCTCGCGGAGTACCGCGGACCGGAGTGGGACGCCGCCGGGCCGCACCTGGTGAAGAGAGAGCCCGACGGCGGCTTCGCACACTACGAGACCGTCCGCTCCTGGCCGTTGGCCGACTGGAGCCGAGCCGCCGCGGGGAGGCGCGCTGTCCTCCCCGCGGCGTCCGGATCAGCTGCTGTAGTAGCCCTGGACGTCGGCGACGAGGTCCACGCTGCCGTGCGGGTTGTAGAGCTCGATGTAGCCGTCGGTGCTCACCGGGACGACCGTCATGGCGCCGGTGTCCTCGTTCCCGGTGTAGTTGAGGCTGGACGTCGACGGACGCGCGGCTCCGGCCCGGTAGGCGGTGACGTGGCCGTCCTCGCCGGCGTTGGTGCCGGTCAGGTTGAGGACGACGGCGGCGACGGTCTCCGGCACGCCGTTCAGGCCGGTGACCTTCACCCGGGTGGTGGAGCCGGGGCCGGCCTTGGCGGCCGGGGCGCCCAGCCCCTCGCGGGTGTCGAGCACGCGGGCCGGGTCGGTCGGGATGAACAGGCCGGCGGTGCCGGAGTCGGCGGTGCGCCGCTGGAAGCTGCCGATGAAGTCCACCACGACGTGGGCCTGGCCGCTGTTGGTGTAGAGCGCGAGCCGGTGGTCGCCGGTGGTGTAGGCGTAGGAGACGTTGGTGACCGTCTGCCCCGGGTCGAAGTTGAGGTCGGAGGTGCTCCAGGGGCTCTGCCCCGCGGGGTACATGCTGAGGTGGGCGCTCTCGGTCGGCTCCGTGACGGTGGCCTGGACGACCAGGTTGTCGGTCGGGCCCTGCACCGGGGAGGTGTCCAGGTTGATGACGCCCGCGGCGCCGCCGACGAGCTTGCCCGGGTGGCCGCCGACGGTGGTGCGGGTGTCCAGCAGCCGGGTGGGCTCACCGACGACGAAGGCGTTGCCCTCGGAGCCGGAGTACCGGTCGGTGTAGTAGCCCTGGAGGTCGGCGACCAGGTGGACGTTGCCGACGTGGTTGTAGAGGTTCACCACGCCGTCGGCGCCGACCTGCACCGTCACCCGGTTGGTGGTGACCTTGTGGTTCGGGGTGGCGTTGAGGTTGGAGACCGTCGGCATCGGCCGGCCGCCGGGGAAGGCGGTGATGAAGCTGTTCGCGGTCGCGTCGACCGCGGTCACGTTCATCACCACGGCGTTCGGGGTGATGCCGTGGAGGATCTTCGTGATGTCGAGCCGGGTGACGCTGTCGGGACCGACCGTGCCCACGGGGGCGTTCTTGCCCTCCCGGGTGTCCAGGATCCGGTAGTTCGAGATCGAGAACCAGGTGCTGGCCGGACCGACCTGGTTGGTGGCGGCCGCGGCGGTGGGCGCGGCCGGCAGAACGGTTCCTGCGGCGAGCATGAGCGCGGCGAAGGCCGCAGCGCGGGAAGCGCGCATGACTGTGAGGTCCCCCCATGAAATATGAAGATCGTTAGATCGTGGGGGCATGCTAGCGGCACCCGCGCGGCGCCGGTCAACGGGATAAGCCGGGGCCCGCCCGCGGTCTCCGGTCAGGGCCAGACGGCGGACCGGTGGACATGGCTGATCATCGTCGCGCACACCCAGCTCCGGCTCGCCCGGCCGCTCGCCGAGAACGTCCGCCGGCCCTAACGATCCGGCCATCGCCGGGCAACGCCCCGGTCCTGCCGCGCCGTCCCGCCTACGGTGGTCCCAGGACCGCAGGGGGGCGGGGCCGGGGCGCCGCAACACCCCTGCCGGTGTTCGACGGAGGGGGCGGAATTGCTGCGGATCCACTTCACCCACGAGGACCTGACCAGGGTTCGGATCGCGCGCGCACCCGACCCGCTCGCCGAGTCGATGCTGAGCCTGTCGCTGGTGCAGGCCCGCGAGGTCGGCGGCGTGGCGTTGGAGGGGTGGCGCAGCCGGACCCGCAGGAGCATCCGTCCGGAACAGCGGGTGCTGTTCGACCTGGCGACGCCGGTCGGGGCGGCGGAAGCCGCGGAAGCGTTGCTGCACGCCGGCAGCCACACCCTGCCGGAGAGCCTGGAGCAGACCTGGTCACTGCCCGGCCGCCGGTGGACCGCCGAGCAGCCCACCCTCAGCGGGACGCGCCCCCGGGCGCCCCGCTGGGTCCACGAACTGCACCGGGGCGACCGCGAGTGGCGCGAACTGGTCGACCGCCGGCTCCGCGACTACCACGCCTTCGCCGTCGCGCCGTACTGGTCGCAGCTGCTGGCCGCCGCGCACACCGACCGCGCCCGGCGGGCCACCCTCGTCGCCGACCTCGGCCTGGACGGACTGTTCGGCAGCCTCGACCCCGGCATCCGGTGGCAGTCACCGGTGCTGACGCTGCCCTCTCCCGTCGACGCCGACCTGCGGCTGCGCGGCGCGGGCGTGATGCTCGTCCCCACCTTCTTCTGGCCCGAGCCGCTGGCCCTCACCGACAACCGCGGCCTCGACCACCCGCTCGTCCTGCACTACCCGCTCGCCCCGGACCTCACCACCTACCGCGAGATCTGGTCCCAGGCCGCCCCGGACGGGCCGGACGGCGCGCTCGTCGCCCTGCTCGGCACCACCCGCGCCCGCACCCTGCGCGCGGCGGCCGACCCGGCGGGCACCGCCGAACTCGCCCGCCGCACCGGCACCTCGCCCGCCACCGCGAGCCACCACACCACCGTCCTGCGCGCCGCCGGCCTCCTCACCACCGAACGCACCGGCCCTCGCGTCCGCCACACCCTCACCCCCCTCGGCAAAGCCCTCCTCGACGACCGCGTCCCCGACGGCCCCGGCAGAAAGGAGACGCTCCACGAGTGAGCGGTCCTCCCGCACCACGTCCGGACCCCACCCCGCGAGCCGTGCCGTGAGGGACTGACGTGCATACTTGCCGGACGATCAGTAGGACACAGAGGTGATGACGCGGTGAAACTGGCTGAAGCGCTCGCGCAGCGCGCGGCCGCGGTGCGGCGGGTGGAGCAGTTGCGGGCACGTGTCGTCGCCGGCGCCCGCTACCAGGAGGGCGAGGAGCCGGCCGAGAACGCGGCGGAGGTCCTGGCCCAGGCCAGCGAGGTGCTGGACGAGCTCGAGCGGCTGATCCGTCAGATCAACCGGACCAACTCCACCGCGGTCGTCGAGGGCGGCGGCACTCTGACCGACGCCCTCGCCCGCCGCGACGTCCTGCGGCTGCGCCACTCGGTGACCACCGCGGCCGCCGACGCCGCCTCCGGACGCGACCAGCGCGGAGCCGTACGGCAACTGCGCTCGGAACTCAGGATCCTCTCCGCCCTGCCGGTCGCCGAGCTCCGCGCCGAGGCAGACCTCCTGGCGAAGGAGATCCGCGAGGTGGACACCCTGATCCAGCGCACCAACTGGGAGATCGACCTGATCGAGGACTGATCCCCACAAGCCGGGTGTGGGAAGCAGGTAGTCGTCACGGAGGCGTGCACACACCGCGGGTCGGCGGTCCATCCGGCCCCTGGCGCGTGAAGAGCAACGCAGAGGTTCAATTCCTCACCGACAATGCAGCTCAGCATCGCGTACAGGTGACAGAGCACACCGCACAGCTCACCACCATGTGCAGATCCGGGACGACGAGGGCGGGAACGGGGCGCCCCACACCCCGGGTGCGGGGGCCGTGCACACCAGCACGGCCCCCGCACCTGTTCCGCCCCGGAGCCGCCCGGGCGGGCCCCGGTCCGGGAACTGCCGTGATCCACATGGTGGCCCGGAGCCCGAGCGTCGCGCCGAGCGTGCCGCCCGCGACGGCACGGATCGGGATGGTTGCCCGGTTGGCGAACACCGAGGTGGCCACGACCCGGCCGAGCAGCGCGGGCGGGTCGCAGGTCTGGCGAAAGCTCCCGAGGACGACGTTGCGGAGCACTGCCCCGGCCACCAGGACGACCGGGCCGACCGCGTACAGGGCGACCCGCGGTCCGGGGCCGGCTGCCGGGGGCAGCACGCCGAAGGGTGCGGCGGCCGGCAGGACGATCCGAACGGCGCGTGCCGTGCCGAGGCGTCGGCAGAGCGGTCTCAGTCCCCGTTCTGCCCCGCCCGGTCGGTGCCGGCCGCGGCAGCGCGACAGGACGGCCGATGGTCAGCACTGGGGGAAGCTGAGGGCGAGGCCGCCGCGGGCGGTCTCCTTGTACTTGGTGCTCATGTCGGCGCCGGTGTCGCGCATGGCGCGGATCGCTGCGTCGAGCGGGACCAGGTGGGTGCCGTCGCCGTGGAGGGAGAGCCGGGCGGCGGTGATGGCCTTGAGGCTGCCGATGGCGTTGCGTTCGATGCAGGGGATCTGGACCAGTCCGGCGACCGGGTCGCAGGTCAGGCCGAGGTGGTGTTCGAGGGCGATCTCGGCGGCGTTCTCGACCTGGCCGGGGGTGCCGCCGAGGAGTTCGGTCAGTCCGGCGGCGGCCATGGCGGCGGCGGTGCCGATCTCGCCCTGGCAGCCGACCTCGGCGCCGGAGATGGAGGCGTTGCGCTTGACGATGCTGCCGATGGCGGCGGCGGTGAGCAGGAAGCGGACGGTGTGGTCGTCGTCGGCGCCGGGGACGCACCGGTGGTAATGGTGCAGGACGGCGGGAACGATGCCCGCGGCGCCGTTGGTGGGGGCGGTGACGACGCGGCCGCCGGCGGCGTTCTCCTCGTTGACGGCCAGGGCGTGGAGCGCGACCCAGTCCATGGCGTGCAGCGGGTCGGCGGTGTCGCGGTGCCGGGTGAGGCGGCGGTGGAGCGCGGGGGCGCGGCGGGGGACGTTCAGGCCGCCGGGCAGGACGCCTTCGGTGCGGCAACCGCGTTCGACACAGCCGCGCATGACGTCCCACAGGTGCAGGAGTCGGGCGCGGACCTCGCTCTCGGGCCGTCGGGCGCATTCGTTGGCGAGCATCAGGTCGCTGATCCGGCCGTCCCCGGCGAGCCGGAGGAGTTGGTCGGCGTCGTCGAACGGGTGGGGGACGTCAACCGGTTCGCCGGTGTCCTCGCCGAGCAGGAAGCCGCCGCCGACGGAGTGGAAGGTGCGGCTGTCCAGGACGGCGCCGCCCCGGTCGAGGGCGGTGAGGGTCAGCGCGTTGGGGTGGGCGGGCAGGGTCCGGTCGGGGTGCAGGAGCAGGGTGTGGCGGACGGTGTGCGCGCCCGGCAGCGGGACTCGGCCCTCGGCGGTGCAGCGGCGGAAGCGTTCGTCGGCGGTGGCGATGTCGACGGTCCCGGGTTCCTCGCCGGCGAGTCCCAGCAGGACGGCCTTGTCGGTGCCGTGGCCGGTGCAGGTGGCGGCCAGTGAGCCGAACAGCTCGACCTCGACGGCGGCGACGCGGGCCAGCAGGCCGTCCCCCTCGAGTCCGCTGACGAACCGGCGGGCGGCGCGCATCGGGCCCACGGTGTGGGAGCTGGACGGTCCGATGCCGACGCGGAAGAGGTCGAACACGCTGATCAAGGGGGACTCCTGGAGAGCTGCCGTGGTGGTGGCCACCGGTCTACCGTCGGCCGGGCGTGTCCGGTGGCACACGGCGGCCACTGGCGAGGACGGGCGTGGGGCGCCCGGGCCGGTCGCGCGGTCGATCCCGGTGGGGAGTGTGCGGGTCTGACACCTACTCGCCGGTATGTGCCACGATGCGCCGAAAGCGGCCCCCGGCACGCATCGGCGGGACCCGGCGGGTCCCGTGCTGTCTCCGGTCCGTCCGGAGCGGGCCGCCCTCACGGGGAGGAACGCCGATGTCCGACGAGGACCTGCCGACACACCTGTGCCGCCTGGGGCTGACCCGCCGCGAGGCGGAGGTCTACGTGGCGCTGCTCGCCACCGGATCCGGGGACACCGGACACCCGCCCGACGAGCCGGGGCCCGACAGCCAGGCGCACCTCGCGCACCTGCGCCGGATCGGACTGGTCACCGTCTCGGACGTCGGCGGGTTCCGCCGGCACGTACCGGTGGAGCCCACCGTCGCGCTGGAGTTCCTGGCGCACAGCCGCGGCGCGGAGCTGCGCGAGGCCCAGCAGGCGGCCGCCAACGCCTACCGCGGGTACCGGCGTTCGGTGAGCCCGCATCCCACCGACAACCTGGTCGAGGTGGTCACCGGCGACTCGATCATCGAGCGGATCGAGACCATCGAGGAGGCGGCCGAGAGCGAGGTGCTGCGTTTCGACTCGCCGCCCTACCACACCCACGGCTCCCCCAATCCGATCGAGATCGAGAACCTGGGGCAGGGCGTGGAGTACCGGGTCGTGTACTCCAGATCGGCGGTGCAGAACGCGGCGTACTACGCGGTGAACATCCAGCCGTCCATCGCCGCGGGGGAGCGGGCCCGGATCCTGCCGACCGTGCCGGTGAAGCTGACGGTCTTCGACCGGCGGCTGGCCATCGTGTCGATGTCGTTCGTCGAGGCCGAGGTCAACGACTCGATGCTGCTGGTCCACCCGTCCAGCCTGCTGTCCGCGCTCACCGGGCTGTTCGAGACCTCGTGGCGGGCGGCGCTGCCGATGCACCTGGGGGAGCGGGTGCCGTCGGCGCTCAGCCCGATCCACCGGCGGATCGTCGAACTGCTCGCCACCGGTGTCACCGACGACACCATCGCCGAGTTGCTGGGTGTCAGCCGCCGCACCCTCTCCCGCCACCTGGAGCAGCTCAACTCCCGTGCGGGTTCGGTCACTCGCTTCCAGATGGCGCTGCACGCCGCCCGCAACGGCTGGATCTGACCCGGCCACGAGCGGTTCCCGGGGCTCCGGGAACCGCTCCTTCGCCATGCCCGGAGCCTCCTCTCCACGATGTCCCGAGCACGACCCGAGCACGACCCGAGCACGACCCGAGCCGGGCCCCGCGCAGGCCCCGCGCAGGCCCCGCGCAGGCCCGGAACGGTCCGGGAGCCGCCGCGCGCGACCTCCCTGGCCAAACCGCGCCACTGGCGAAAAGTGGCTTCTGGTGGCGTGTTCCTGACGGTACTTCTGTTCACCGGCCCGCCGCCGGAGTGGAGTGATCGCCCACCTCCGCGGCGAAGCCCCGGCCGACGGCCCGGAAGCCGCCGCCGGTACCCCGCTCCCGATCCCCGAGCCGGCGGACTCCCGCCGCACACTCCCCCCGAGGAATCACCGTGTCCCTGTACCGCGCACGCCGCCGTACCCGCAGGACGAAACCCATCACCGTGGCCGTCGCCGCCACCGTCGCCGCCGCGGCCGCCGCCCTGGTCGTCGACCCGGCGAGCGCCGCCCAACGGGCCGCGGAGGAGGCCCGGCCGCCCGGCGGCCCCATAGCCGGCCGCTACCTGGTGGTGCTCGCGGACGACACCGCACCGGGCGCGACGGCCCCGGACACCGCCGTCGCGTCCGTCGCCGACCGGCTGGCGCACACCTACGGCGGCACCGTCCGCACCGTCTTCGACACCGCGCTGCACGGCTTCGCCGCCGAGATGACCCCGGCCCAGGCGCACCGGGTGGCGTCCGACCGGGCGGTCGCCTCGGTGGAGCAGGACAGCACCCAGCACCTGGACGTCGCGCCGGAGGGCGCGCAGGCGGCGTCGGTGGCCAGCTGGGGCCTGGACCGGATCGACCAGCGCAACCTGCCGCTGGACAACGGCTACAGCGCGCCGAACACCGGCTCCAACGTCACCGTCTACCTGGTCGACAGCGGACTGCGCACCACGCACAGCCAGTTCGGCGGACGGGCCGCCATCGGGGTGGACCTGGTCGGCGACGGCCGCAACGGCGCCGACTGCCTCGGCCACGGGACCCACGTCGCGGGCACGGTCGGCGGCAAGGACTACGGCGTGGCCAAGGGCGTGAAACTGGTCTCCGTGCGGGTCACCCCCTGCAACGACTCCGTTCCCACCTCCTCCATCGTCTCCGCCGCCGACTGGATCACCAAGCACGCCGTCAAGCCGGCCGTGGTCAACATGAGCATCAACGGCGGCGTCAGCTCCACCGAGGACAAGGCGATCCGCAACTCCATCGCCTCCGGCGTCACCTGGGTGGTGTCCTCCGGCAACAGCAACGCCGACGCGTGCAGGAACTCGCCCGGCGACATCGCCGAGGCCGTCGTCGTGAACAACTCCACCTCCGACGACCAGCGGCGCTCGGACTCCGACTGGGGCTCGTGCACCGACCTGTTCGCCCCCGGCACCGGCATCACGTCGGCCTGGAACACCGGGGACAACGACAGCCACAACCTGACCGGTACCTCGATGGCCGCGCCGCACGTCACCGGCGCCGCGGCGATCCACCTGTCGGCCCATCCCACGGCCACCCCCGCCCAGGTCCAGGACGCGCTGGTCAAGGCCGCCACCACCGGCACGATCGGCAGCGCCGGCACCAACACCCCCAACCGGCTCCTCTACGTCAAGAGCCTGGGCGACAACCCCACCAAGTGACCCCCGACCACCGCTCGACCCAGGAGGAAACCGTGTCCGACCCCACCACCGGCCGCCACCGCCGCAGCCGCAAGAAGATCACCCTCGCCGTCGCCGTCGTCGTACCGACGGCCGTGGCGGGCGGCCTCGCCACCACCCTGGTCGGCATCGGCCCGGCCTCGGCGTCGACCACGATGCCGAAGCCGGACCACGTGGTCGTGGTCATGATGGAGAACCACGCCTACAGGCAGATCATCGGCAGCAGCGACGCGCCGTACCTGAACTCGCTCGCCACGGGCGGCGCCGTCCTCAAGGCCTCGTACGGCATCACCCATCCGAGCCAGCCCAACTACTTCGCCGTCTTCTCCGGCAGCACCCAGGGCGTCACCGACGACAGCTGCTACAAGGTCGGCTCGATGACCGCCCCGAACCTCGCCTCCGAGGTGATCGCGGCCGGCAGGACCTGGGGCAGCTACAACGAGTCGCTTCCCAGTGAGGGCTCCACCACCTGCAAGAGCGGCAAGTACGCCCAGAAGCACAACCCCTGGTTCGCGTTCAAGAACGTGCCCACCAACACCGGCCACACGTTCGCGCAGTTCCCGAGCGACTTCACCGGACTGCCCGCGGTCTCCTTCGTCACCCCCAACCTCTGCTCCGACATGCACGACTGCGGCGTGGGCACCGGCGACAGCTGGATCAAGAACAACCTCGGCGCGTACGCGAACTGGGCCAAGACCCACAACAGCCTGCTGATCGTCACCTACGACGAGGACGACAAGCAGAGCGGCAACCAGATCCCCACCGTGCTGTACGGACAGCCCGTCAAGGCCGGCAGCGCACCGACCACCAAGTACAACCACTACGACATGCTCCGCACCCTGGAGGACCTCGCCGGGACCGGCAAGCACGCCGGCAAGGCCGCCGACGCCACCGACATCGCCGGCGTCTGGAACTGACCGTGTACCTCGCGGACAGCCGAAACCCCGCGGCGTCCGCCGCCGCCCCGGCCCCCGGGCCGGGGCGGTCCGCGCGGATCGCCCCCACCGTCCTCGCCCTCGGCACGGTCAGCCTGATCACCGACGTCTCCTCCGAGATGGTCACCGCCGTCCTGCCGCTCTACCTGGTCGCGGCCCTCGGCGTCTCCCCGCTCGGCTTCGGTGTGCTCGACGGCGCCTTCAACGGCGCCTCTGCCTCCCTGCGCCTGCTCGGCGGCCTCCTCGGCGACCGGGGCGGCGGCCGCCACAAGGCCGTCGCCGCTGCCGGCTACGGCCTCTCCGCGCTCTGCCGACCGGCCCTGCTGCTGGTCCGCACCGCGCCGCTGATCGGCCTCGTCCTCGCCGCCGACCGGCTCGGCAAGGGCCTGCGCACCGCACCCCGCGACGCCATGATCTCGCTCGCCACTCCGCCCGAACGGCGCGGCCGCGCCTTCGGCGTCCACCGGGCGATGGACACCGTCGGCGCGCTCAGCGGCCCCCTGCTCGCCTTCCTCGTCCTGCGCACCGCCCCCGGCGGCTACCGCGCCGTCTTCACCGTCAGCTCGTACGTCGCCGCCCTCGGCGTGCTCGTCCTGGTCCTCCTCGTCCCCGGCCGCGGCCCCGCCCCGCAGGCCCGCGGACCGCGCCTGCGGCTGGGCGCGCTGCTCCGTCTGCCCGCCCTGCGCCGGACCACCGCCTGCGCCGCCCTGCTCGGACTCGCCACCGTCAGCGACTCCTTCCTCTACCTGCTGCTGCAGGGCCGCCTCCACCTCCCCGCGGGCTGGTTCCCGCTGCTGCCGCTCGGCACCGCCGCCGTGTACCTGCTGCTCGCCGTCCCGCTCGGCGCGCTCGCCGACCGGATCGGACGTCGGCGCGCGTTCGTGCTCGGGCACGCGGCACTGCTCACCGGCTACGGACTGCTGCTCGCTCGCCCCGGCGGCGGCCTCCCGCTCGCCGCCGCGGTCCTGCTCCTGCACGGACTCTTCTACGCCGCCACCGACGGCACCCTGGCCGCCGTCGCGGCGGGCGCCGTCCCCGAGGAGCGGCGCGGCGCCGGCCTCGCCCTGGTCGGCACCGGCCAGGCCGCAGGGCGCTTCCTCTGCTCGCTCGCGGTCGGCGCGCTGTGGACCCGGTGGGGCGACACCACCGCCCTGGCCGTGATGGCCGCCGTCCTCACCGTCGCCGTCACCGTCGCCGTCCGCCTGCTGGGCCGCGTCACCGGCGACCCGGAGCGGGCGGCCGCCGACCGCCCCGCCCCCCACTGATCCCCGCCCCCACTGATCCCCGTCCCCCGATGACCGGAAGAGGCCCCACCCATGACCTTCGGCCGCCGTCTCCTCGTCCTGCTGGTCGCCGCCTCCCTGCTCCTCGGGGCCGGTGTCCGGACCGTCCTGCGTGCCGGGGACCCGGCCCGGGGCGGCGACCGGGCGGGGGACGGGCCGCCGGCAAGGGCGGGGGCCGTCACCCTCGGGCCGCACGGCAACGAGCCGTTGCTGGTCTTCCGCAGCCTGACCTGGGGCTCCCGGCGCGACCACCTCGCCGCGGTCCCGCTCGCCGACCCCACCGCCACCCGGACGGTCGCGGTGCCCGCCTGCCTGCGCTTCCACGCCGCCGCCGGCACCGGGATCTGCCTGCAGGCCGTCCACGGCGTCCTGCAGGACACCTACCGCGCGGTCGTCCTCGACGCCGACCTGAACGAGCGGCGCCACTACGACCTGGCCGGCATCCCCACCCGCGCCCGGGTGTCGCCGTCGGGCCACCTCGTCGCCTGGACGGTCTTCGTCGGCGGTGACTCCTACGCCGGCACCGACTTCTCCACCCGCACCTCGATCCTCGACTCCCGCACCTGGACGCCCCAGGACGACCTGGAGAGCTACGCCGTCACCCTGGACGGCCACCCCCACCGCGCCGCCGACACCAACGTCTGGGGCGTCACCTTCGCCGACGACGAGCACTTCTACGCCACCCTCGCCACCGGCGGGCACACCTGGCTGGTCGCCGGCGACGCCGTCGCCCGCACCCTCACCACCGTGCACGGCAATGTCGAATGCCCGTCCCTGTCGCCCGACGGCTCCCGCGTCGCCTACAAGAAGCGGGTCCGCGGACTGCCCGACGACGCCCCCTGGCGGCTGTACGTCCTCGACCTGGCGACCATGACCGAGACCGCCACCGCTGAGCAGCGCACCGTCGACGACCAGGCCCTGTGGCTCGACGACCGCACCCTCGCCTACGCCCTCCCGGGCGACGACGGCAGCGACCTGTGGACCGTCCTCGCCGACGGAACCGGCACCCCGGCCCTGCTCGCCGCCGCCGCACTCGCCCCCGTCGTCGTGCGGTGACCCGGCGCACGGCCGGACGAGCGGGGGCGTCGGCGGAGGCTGGTGAACTGCCTGTCTGGTCGGGATCCGGTTCGCCGTCGAAGCCGACTACCAGAAGGCCGCGATCGCCCAGCAGCCGCAGGCGTTCGCGGCGCTCAAGGCCGAGCACGACGCTCAGGCAGCCCGACTCGCGCAGCAGATCGCCGGGCTGCCCCGCGGCTGAGCGCGGGGAGCGCCGCACAGGCGTTTCCGCCGGTCCGTCAGCCGGCTCCGGTGCCCGGCCCTCGTGCCGCCCGGCCCCACCGGCCGCACCGCCCCCACCGGTCCAGGCGGCGGGCCCCGCCGAGCCGCCCCGTTCACCCGGACGACGGAGCCCGATCGCGGGGCCCGCGGGCTTGCGGCGAGGCTGTCCGCATGACCGTCGACACCGAGAACCCGCCGTCCGCCCCGCCGGTGCTGGATGTCCGGCAGCGGAACGTCGTCTTCGCCACCATCGTGCTCGGCATGCTGCTGGCCGCGCTGGACCAGACCATCGTCGGCACCGCGCTGCCCACCATCGTGGCGGACCTCGGCGGCGCGGCGCACATGTCCTGGGTGGTCACGTCCTACCTGCTCGCCGAGACGGTGGCCACCGTGCTGGCCGGCAAGTTCGGCGACCTCTACGGGCGCAAGGTGCTGTTCCAGATCTCCGCGATCGTGTTCATCACCGGCTCGTTCCTCTGCGGCCTGGCGACGAACATGACGCTGCTGATCGCCTGGCGCGCGCTCCAGGGGATCGGAGCGGGCGGCCTGATGGTGACGGCGATGGCGCTGATCGCCGACGTCATCCCGTTGCGCGAGCGGGGCAAGTACCAGGGCGCGATCGGCGCGGTGTTCGGCGTGGCGACGGTGATCGGGCCGCTGCTCGGCGGGCTGTTCACCGACCACCTGTCCTGGCGCTGGGCCTTCTACGTCAACGTGCCGATCGCCGTCGTGGTGGTGGCCGCCGCCGCCCGGACCATCCCGTCGGTGCGGGCGGCCGTCCGGCCGGTCGTCGACTACCTGGGCATCGCCCTGGTCACGGTCGGCGCGAGCGCGGTGATCCTGGCGACCAGCTGGGGCGGCAACGAGTACCCCTGGACCTCCGGGGTGATCATCGGCCTGTTCGTCGGCGGCGCCGTGGCCCTCGGCCTGTTCTGCTGGGCGGAGACCCGGGCCGTCCAGCCGATGCTGCCGATGCGGCTCTTCCGAACCCCGGTGTTCGCGGTCTGCTCCGTCCTCAGCTTCATCGTCGGCTTCGCGATGCTCGGCGCGCTGACCTTCCTGCCGACCTTCCTGCAGTACGTCGACGGGGACTCGGCGACCGTCTCCGGCGTACGGATGCTGCCGATGGTGATCGGCCTGCTGCTCGCCTCCGTCGCGAGCGGCAACATCGTCAGCAAGACCGGGAAGTACCGGCTCTTCCCGATCGCCGGGACCCTGGTGATGGCCCTGGGCCTCTACCTGCTGTCCCGCCTGGAGCCGGGCACCGGTACCGTGCTCGCCTCGTGCTACATGTTCGTCCTCGGCGTCGGCATCGGGCTGAGCATGCAGGTGCTCACCATCGCCGTGCAGAACACCGTCGACTACGCGGACCTCGGCACCGCGACCTCCGGGGTGACCTTCTTCCGTACCATCGGCAGCTCCTTCGGCACCGCCGTGTTCGGGACCGTCTACGCCAACAGCCTCAGGACCGAGCTGGCCCAGGGAGTGGCCGAGTCCGCCCGGACGACCGGCGCCGACCCCGTGGCGCTCACCCGGGCGGCCGCGAGCCCGCAGGGCCTGCACGGCCTGCCCGCCGACCAGGCGGCGCCGATCGTGCAGGGCTACGCGGACGCCCTGCACACCGTGTTCCTGTGGACCGTGCCGGTGGCCCTGCTGGGCTTCGTGGTCGCGCTGTTCCTCAAGCAGGTGCAACTGCGGGACACCGCCCGGGCGGGCTCCACGGACCTCGGCGAGGGGTTCGCCCAGCCGACCAGCGGCGACTCGGACCAGCAGCTGGAGTCGGCGGTCGGCCGGATCGTGCGCGGGGCCGACCTCGACACGGTCCGTTCCATCGTCGACGGCGCCGACACCCGGGTCGACCTCGCCGGCGCCTGGGCGCTGATGGAGGTCGCCGGACACACCAAGGCGGTCGGCCAGGCGTCGCTGGCGCTGATCGGCGCCCGCAAGCGCGTCCCGCCGGAGGTCCTGGAGCCGGTGTTCGACCGCATGGCCGGCGAGGGGCACCTCACCCGCGACGGCGACCGGCTGGCCCTCACCACCACCGGCACGCACGAGGTGCGCGCGCTCGCCCGCGCCTGGTCGGACTGGCTCAACGACCGCCTCGAGGCCGACGCCGGGCGGCCCCGCAGCCCGCAGCTGCGGACCGCGGCCGAGGCGATCGCCTGGCGGCTGCTGGTCGAGGACCTCGCCAACGGCCTGCCCGCACACGCCCGGGAGAAGGCTGTGGCGGCGGTGCGGGAGCCGTCCTGAGCGGTGCCCGGCCCGGCGTGACCTGCCCCCGCCCCGCCCGCCCTGCTCCGCTCGCCCTGCCCCGTCTCGCCCTGCCCGGTCCGGCCCGCAGACGATCAAGGTGAGGTGCCTCGCGCTCCCGATCCGGTCAGGAGCGCGTATTTCTCCGACGGATTCGATCGATCGGGGCCTGCCCCGCAGAACCGGACCGCGCCGCCGATTTCCTGGTTCCGAGCGGGCTCCGCGATTCCCCACCGACCGACGGTACGGGGGCCGGAGCGGGAGGGCGGACGACACATGGTCGGCATCGACGGCGGCGGTCGCACGGGCGCGCACGAGGAGGCCCCGGGGGCAGGCGTCGATCCCCACGATGACCGGCCCGGGCCGACGCCCCGGGCCGGAACCGGGCACCCCGGCCCGGACACCACACTGCCCGACGACCTGGTCGCCCTGATGGTGATGCACGGCGAGGCGTACTGGGAGTACGCCCGGCTGCACCTCGGTGACGCGGACGCCGCCGACGACCTGGTTGACGAGGTCTTCGCGGACCTCGCCGCCAACTGGGAGCTGGTCCTGCGCCAGGAGAACCTCGGCGAGTTCTGCTGGGGCGTGCTCCGGTCGACCGTCGACGCGGCGCTGCTGCGCCGGAACCGGCCGTCGGCCTTCACCTCCGCCGCCTTCGCGTTCGCCATGGACGGTGCCCGCGAGGCGTTCCGGGCCCTGGAGAGCGGGATCGGCCTGTTCGCCGCGATCGCCGAACTGCCGGAGCGCCAGCACGACGCGGTGGTGCTGACCTACGTGCTCGGCTACCCGATCGTGACCGCCGCGCGGATCATGGGCGTCACCAGGAGCGGGCTCTACAGCCTGCGCCGCGACGCCCGACGCCGACTGGCCACGGCGCTGGGGCTGGACGAACGGACCGCCGGAACGGCGGAGGAGCAGTGATCGAGATCCGCGCCGACGGGGACACCCGTGCCGATGCCGACCGGCGGACACCCGACGCCGGCCCCGACGCCGCCGCCCGGCGGATCTGGGCACCGCTCGCCGGCGCCCGGTTGCCGGAGCCCCCGGGCCGGAGCCGGGCGTCCGCCGGTCTGGACGGCGCGCCGGCCAGGGTCGCGGCCCGCCTCGCGGAGCGCGGCGCGCTTCCGGGACGGACCGCCGCAGGGGCGGTGTCGGGGGCGGTGGCCCTGGACCGTGCCAGGTTCGAACTGCTGGCGCTCTGCCATCTCGTGGTGGAGGACACCCGGGCGCCGGACTGGATCGCCGGGCTCGGCGGAGCTCCGGCGATCGAGCCGCACGGTGCGCTCGTCCTCGGCGCGCTCTGCCACTTGGCGCTCTCCGGGGTCGGCCTCGGTCCGGCGCCGCGCCGGTCGCTGGCGGACGCCCCGCGGACGTGGTGGCAGCTCGCCGCCGGGGCGGGTTGCGTCCCGGCGGTCCACGCCCTCGCCCTGCACTGCGAGGGCCGCGGCGAGCAGCGGGAGGCCCGGCGGTGGCGGGAGCGGGCCTCCGGGCTGGTCGGGCACGAGGACGTCGGTGCCCTCGTCCTGGCCGGCTACGGTGGGCTCCGGCCCACCCACGGGTTGTGCGCCGGCATCAGGGAGGCTCTGGTGGCCGCGCTTCCGGGCCGCCCCGGCCCCGGACCAGGGCGAACCCCGACCGTCGCCCCCGACCCGCTCGCCGGGGCACTCCACCGTCATCGCACCGGACCCTGCTGCGTGCCTTCGCCGCTGTAGCGTTCCCCCGCCTCCGAGACCCGCACGGTCGTACGAAGGCAGAACCGGTGCACCGTCCACTTCCCGGAGGAAACACGGGCACGAAGAAGATCCCGGCGGCCGTCTGCGCGACCGCGCTCGCCTGTGGCGCGCTGGTGGCCGTGGCGGCGCCCGCGTCCGCCACCACCCCCGTCAAGTGCGTCGGCACCACCCCGCGGGCACCTCGGCCGGGAGCTCCGTGACCCGGACCATCACCTTCGCCGACCTCGACCTGACGGCCTGCTCCACCACCGGCCTGAGCCGGATCAGCGGTACGGACACCTGGACCGTCACCGGCTGACCGCAGCCGCGCCGCCGGATCCCGCGGGACGTCCCGGCCCGGCAGGTGGGTCGGAACACGGTTCCGGTCGGTGGCCGGCCGCCCTGCCTCCAGGCCGTGGGCGGGCCGTCAGGTCCGTTCGACGGCAGGATCGGCGAAGGCGCCCGTCTCGCCGTCGACCAAGTACAGGTGGTCGCGCTCGGCACCCTGCTCGACGAGCAGAACCCGGTCGTCGAGCGGTACCGCTACGGACGATCTGCCCTCGCGCTGCCAGAGCACCCGGTTGCCGCGGACCGCGAGGGTCCGTCCCGTCCCGTCGCGGTGCCAGCCCTGGACGTAGACATGGTTGCGTCCCGCGGCCAGGTCCGCCCACATGATGTGCCGTTCGCTGCGCGGGACCGCTCCGGGCCAGCGCACGGGAGTGAGCCGGCGGTAGCGACCGGGACGGTCCACCCGTGCCGTGACCACCAGGGTGCCGCGCCGCTCCTCCCAGGGGGCCTCCTCGTGCTCGAAGGCCGGGCGGGCCAGCGCGTAGAGCCGGCCGGCCGCCTCGACGAGTTCGGGAGAGCTGTAGGCCAGCCGGCGGGGCAGCGGGGTGAAGGTCCGGGTGCGCGGCCGGGCGGCGAACGGACGCAGGAGGTCGATACGGCGTCTGTCGTTGGTCGTGAGCCACAGGCTCTCGCCGTCGGCGCGCGTCAGCGGGTCGTCACTGCCGTAGAAGCTGATCCCGGGACGGGGCCGGAGCGAGCCGAGTTTCCCGCCGGTGGCGGGGGAGAACCACCGCAGATGGCTGCCGAGCCAGTTCCAGGCCAGGGCGACCGGCTCGGCCGAGGGGTCCTTGCCCGAGAGTCGTAGCGACTCCGGCAGTCCGTGCGCCTCGGTCCGCCACAGCTGCTCGCCGCTCCCCAGGTCGTAGCCGAGCACCTCCCGCCTTCCTCCGGCCGCCGAGGAGGCGACGACCCGGTCGCCGGCGAGCAGTACCGCGTTGAGCGCGTCGAGATCGTGCCGCCAGCGCAGGCCGCCGGTGGAGAGGTCCACTGCGGTGATCCTCCCCCGCTCCTCCGCGTCGAGCCGCCAGAACACCAGCGTCCGGTCGTGGGCCGCGTAGCCGGAGATCAACTCGGCTTCCCGGGACCAGCTCGGATCTCCGGTCGCGGTGCTCAGCACGGCCAACGAGATCATGTCGCCCTTGGTCATGTAGGTACAGGAGCTGGGCACCACGAGGTGCTCGCCGGCCGCGAAGACGGCGCTCACGAAGTCGCTGTGGAACTCGACCCGGTGCGGGGTCTGCCAGAGCACCCGTCCCGTGCTGCGGTCGAGCGCGGTGACCCGGCCGTCGACCGGGAGACAGACCCGGTCGGCGAGCACGACCGGGGCACCCAGCGTCCGGGGAGGAGCCGTCAGGGTCCACAGCCCCGACGCGTCGTCATGGTGAACGGACATCGGTACGGAATCGGCGACCACAGGACTTCCCCCCGCGAGCTCGGCAGTGCGCCGGATGATCATGGCGGACGGGGCGGCGCATTGTCACCCGGGCTTCTCGTCCGGCCCGGTCAGGCGGAGTCGGTGGCCAGGTACCGGTGCAGCGAGCCGGCCATCGCGTGCACGAAGGCGTCCTGTTCCGTCCTGTCCAGCAGTTCCAGTGAGAGGTACGGGTTGAGGTCCTCCAGCTCGACCAGCAGCAGCTCGCCCGCGCGGGTGCGGCAGGCGTCGACGCGCTGGATGCCGTGGTCGAGGGTGTTCCACCGCACGAACCGGTTCGCGAACGCGAGGTCGTCGGCGCTCGCGCGGTACGGCTCCAGCTCCCAGCGGCGCTCGGGATCAGGTGCGTACAGGGCGTACTGGAAGGTGTCGTCCACGTAGTAGAACGACACCTCGTGGCGGAAGTCGATCCGGGGCTGGACCAGCATCCCGCCGAGGTCCACGGCGTCGAGCCCGGCCCGGTCCAGGAAGACCAGGCCGATGGAGTCCGCGCCCGCCTTCGGCTTCACCGCGTACTGCGCGCTCTCGGGAAGCCGCGCCAGGTCCTCGGCGCGGTCGATCGTCGGGATCACCGGGTACCCGGCGGCGGTCAGCTCGGTCAGGTACTGCTTGCCGGCCATGTCGCCGCGCCCGGTGAGCGGGTTGTAGACCCGGGTGCCGCGGGCGAGGGCCTGCGCCCGGAACGCGTCGTACGCCCGCTGGTAGTGCAGGACCGGGCCGCTGTTGCGCACCACGACGGCGTCGAAGCCGTCCATCAGCGCGGCCGCGTCCAGGGGGTGGCACACCGCGAGGTCGAACTCCGCCCGCAGCCGCGAGGTCAGCAGGATGTCCTCGTCGCAGTACCGCCGTCCGCGGGCGGGGTAGGCGAGGTCGGAGACGAAGAGGATGCGGGGGCGGGCGGCGGCCATGGTGCGGCTCCTTGTTCGAGTCCGCCCACGATAGTTCCTGCTCCCCGGTGCTCCCGGGGCGGCCCCGCGCCACGGGGCGGCCCAGGGTGTCCGAGCCGTCCGGCGCTGCCGCGGTCCCTCCCGGTCTCCCGGCGGGGCCCGTCCACCGCCCTGTGCCGCCCCCGTTCGGCCGGGGGAGGGGCGGGGGCGGCACGGCGGTGGCGGGTCAGGCCTTCGCGTCGGCGGAGGATTCGGCCCGCTGCTTGGCGACCAGCCGGTGGCGCAGAGCCGCGGCGGCGGGGTCTGCGTCGACCTCGCGCCAGCGGCGGCGGTCGAAACCGGGCGTGTCGGCCCACTCCTCGGCGGCCTCCACCAGGGACTGCCAGCTCTGGCGGAGGTTGTTGAGATTGTCCGTCCGGTGCCGGTCGTCGGGGTTCTCGATCAGACGCTGGAGCGTCGCCTCGGCACGGGCGGTCGCGGTGCGCACGAGACTGGACAGCGCCCGCGCGGCGCGCTGCTCCGCGCTGCCGAACGCGCCGTCCCCTTCCATCGGAAGGATCTGCTCGCGGAGGAAGGCATGGATGGCCCGGACATCGGCCGGGGTGAGGTCCACCGCGTAGTGCAGCGGCTCGGTGGGCGGGGTGCTGGTGTCGGCCACGGGAGTTCCCTCGGACTCGGGAAGGCGGTCGGACGTGTCGTCACGCCGACTCGATCGCCTCGGACAGGCCATGTCTATCGGATACGACGGGATGTGACGCATGTTTCGGCGAGACCCGTCCGACGGGGCGGCGGTGCGGTGGGTCGGAAGCGGTGTCGGCCGCTCCGCACGCCGCCGCGTCGGACGGGGTCCGGGAGATACGGTCACGGGGCCTTGGTGTCGGGGATGCGGACGCCCTCGCCGAGGCAGTCGCGGAACTCGTACCAGGGGGAGGGCCCGCTCCAGCGCAGGGCGGTGGCGGCGGTCGAAGCGTCGGCGAAGCGGCAGCCGTCGTAGAGCAGCTTGCCGGCGGTGGTGGCGGTGGACGTCGTCACGTGGTGGGAGCCGAGCAGCGCGCAGTCCTGGTAGCGGATCATCGGCCCGCGCGAGGGGTTGACGGCGTTGAAGCGGTAGACGTGCGCGGTGGCGTCGGTGGCGAACGCCTTGAAGGAGTTCGCGGTGTCGTCGCAGGAGACGAACGTGATGGTGCCCTTGTACCAGGCCGAGTCGATCACCTTGTGGTCCTTGCCGCGGACCTCGAAGCGGATGCCCTGCGCGTACAGCCGCATCACGGAGTCGTTGCGCGGGCTGTTGGCGTTGAGCTTGAAGAAGGTGCCGGTCGAGTTCTCGTCCACGATGATGTACGAACCGCCGATGAAGTTCATCGACCCGCCGCGCTCGTTGCGCACGAAGATGCCGGACTGGAACTCGACCTTGCAGTCACGGAACCAGTAGTTCAGGAACTGGTCCTGCTGGTTCTCGGTGGGCTTGCCACCCATCACCAGGAAGGCGTCGGCGTAGGAGCCGCTGATCTGACAGTGGTCCCAGCCCATCTCGCTGTTGAGGTTGGAGGTGCCGGCCGGTCCGTCCAGGACGATGCCGGCCTTCCAGGTGCCGTGCCACTCGACGTCGGTGTACCAGGTGTCCTGGACGCCCTTGCCCACGCCGGAGAGCGCGAGGTTGAAGGTGGCGGTGGCGTCGCGGCCCTCGAAGGTCAGGCCGCTGAGGCGGATGTTCTTGTAGCGGCCGTCGTTGGTCCAGAAGACCGTGTCGGGGGTGGCCGGCGCGTAGACGATGCGCGAGAGCCGCTTGCCGTACCCGCTGATGGAGATGCCGTCGATCACGCCCGGGTTGTCGGTGCCGTGGGTGATGGGCAGCAGCGAGTCGGGCTGGGTCAGCAGGTAGGTGCCCGGCGGGACGAGCAGCACCTTCTTGGGGGTGTAGCCGGTCTTCGGAGCGCCCCCGAGCAGTTCCAGGGCGGCCCTGCGGAACGCGTCGTCGCTGGGCGTGCGGCCGGTCGGGTCGGCGCCCTTGGCGACGACGTCGACCACGTAGTCCGCCGGGCCGGCGGTGGCCGCGGCACTCGCCGCCGAGGCGCCGCGGGTGCCCAGCGCGATGCTGCCCGCGAGCGCCCCCGCCCCGGTCATGCCGGCGAGCAGCGCCCGGCGGCCGGGCCGACGCCCGCCCTCCTCGACACCGTCGTCGTGCTTGCCGTCCGCGTGCGTGGTCATCGGTACCCCCGTGGGAAGAGAAAACAGGCCGAGTGCCACGGGCGACCAGAAGTCGATCATGGCGGGTCCGGGTGATCCTCCGTCATGTCCGCCCCGCGCCGCAAGCCTCGCCCGCCGGGCCCGCAGCGGGACGCCGCGTCCGGGCCGGGCGGTCCCGACCTGCACGCGATCCGCCCCGTGCGGGGAGGCCCGCACCCGCCCGCCGGTAGACGCGGGTCCGTACCGGGCCGGCTGTGCCCTCGGACGGCGGCGTGGGCGCGGCACCGTAATCGAAATCCACCCTTGGGCAGCGACTCGCCCGGAACCGCCCGGGTTGAGCGAGCCGATCGAACAGAGGCAGGATCCATCTCCATGAGCGATCCTCGGGGAACGAGCAAGTCCCCTGCAAAAAGCTCGAGTTGCCCGGTGTGCCGGACGAGCAGGCCGTACTCGGGCGGGCGCTCGAGCCGGCGGAGGGGTCCGGAGAGGTGGCCGAAGCCGTGATTGACATGTCCGCGATGAGCCGGTCCTTGCACCGCCCCGCACCGCCCACCATGCCCCTCGGAGAGGAGTCCCACCGGTGGACCTCAGTGAGATCACCAGGCAGGCCATGCACGTTCACGGCCTCTACGACGAGCTCAATCTGACCACACGCGGACATACCTGGTCGCGACACGACTTCGTCCTCGGCTTCGTCGGCGACGTCGGAGACCTGGTCAAGCTGACCCAGGCCGCCGACGGCGTCCGCCCACCGCCTGCGGGCCCCGGCCTCGCACACGAGTTGGCGGACTGCCTGTGGTCCGTCGTCGTGCTCGCCGAGCTGTACGGCGTCGACCTCGAGGCTGCCTTCACGACGACCGTGCGGCGCCTGGAGGACTCCATCACCGGCCGGATGAAACCGGAGGGCGGACGGTGAAGCGGACCGGGTTCGACGAGCAGGCGTACACGCTCCGGTCCCGGACCGGGCCGTGCTTCATCTGCCGCATGCTGGCGGGGGACCCGGAGTTCCGGCACGAGATCGTCCACCGCGACGCATTCCACGTGGTGTTCCTCGACCGGTACCCCACCCTGCTCGGCAAGTTGCTGGTCGCCCCGGTCGAGCACCGGGAGGACGTGATCGGCGACTTCGCCGAAGCGGAGGCCGCGGCGCTCTGGCGGCTCGTCCACCGCGCCGGCTCGGCCCTCCGGCAGGTCGTGCCGACCGAGCGGATCTATGTGCAGAGCCTCGGCTCGAACAGCGGCAACAGCCATGTCCACATCCACCTGGCGGCGCTGCCCCCCGGCGTGCCGTACGAGGAACAGCAGACGGCCGCCCTGCAGTGGCAAAGCGCCGGCCTGCTGGAGGTCCCGGCCGAGGAGAGCCGGCGGATCGCCGGCCAGTTGCGGTACAGGCTCTCCGACCCGACGCTCCGTACCGGTCCCGCCGGCCGGACGGCCCCGGGCCTTCTGCCGGAGCAGCAGAGCCAGAAGGAGGGGCCGGCATGATCGACGGTTGGACAACGGTCTCGTCGACCCTCGAGTACACAGGTCTCCGGGTGGTGGTGCGCCGCGACAGGGTCCGGCGCGCCGACCGGAGCACGGGGACGTACGAGTACACGGAGTCCGTCGACGGGGTGCGTGTCGTCGCCCTCGACGACCGGGGCCGGATCGCCCTGGTGGAGGAGAGCGTCTACGTCTGCGGTCAGCGGCTGCTGATGTGCCCGGGCGGCGGATGCGAGCCCGGCGAGGACCCGCTGGCGGCCGCGCAACGGGAACTGGCCGAGGAGGCCGGCATCCGCGCCGCCGAGGTCGAGCTGCTGACGACGATGTGGCGGATGCCGGCCGGCGCGCGCACCCGCGAACACCTCTACCTCGCGCGCCGCCTGACCATCGGCGAGCACCACAGGGACGCGGGCGAGGCCGACATGGAACTGCACTGGGTGCCCCTGGAGCAGGCGGTGGAGATGTGCGGCGACGGCCGGATCACCGAGGCCGGCACCCTCGCGGCGGTCCTGCTGACCGCGCGGCGCACCACCGACGCCACCCGCTCCCACGCCGACGTCGGGCCGATGTAGGCGAGGCCGCACCCGTCGGGCCACGTCGGGCCTCGTCGGATCCGGCGGAGCGGCACCCGCCCGCTGCGCCGGCCGGCCGCGTCGCCGTCTCAGCTCCGAGCGCGCCCCTCCTCGTCCGCCTCGCCCCCGTCCGCCTCGGTGCCGGCCCCGGTGCCCGCCGGCGGGTGGCCGAGGTCGGGCCACACGGAGACGTGGTCCCGCTCCAGGACCAGCCGCACGCGGTGTGCCAGGCCCAGCGACTCGGTGAACTCGCGGGGCAGTTGAAGCCGGCCGACGCGGTCCAGCACGGTGTACTCCTGGGCGGTGGGCGCACCGTCAGGGCCGGTGTCGGCGGTGTGGCGCAGCACCTCGGTGGAGGTGCGCCCGTCGCGGATCCGCACCGTGCGGCGGACCTGGTCGGCCACCAGGGCGTCGTGGGTGACGATCAGCACGGTGGTGCCCAGCTCGGTGTTGGCGGTGCGCAGGGCGCCGAAGATCTCCTCCGAGGTGGCCGTGTCCAGCTCGCCGGTGGGTTCGTCCGCGAGCAGCAGCCGGGGTTCGTTGGCCAGGGCGACGGCGATCGCCACCCGCTGCTGCTCGCCGCCGGAGAGCCCGGCGGGGGTGCGGTCGGCGGCCGGGGCGATGCCCATCAGGTCGAGCAGTTCCGTCGCCCGGGCGGCGCGTGCGCGGCGCGGCACGCCGATGTAGCCCATCGGCAGCTGCACGTTCTCGCGTGCCGTCAGGTAGGGCAGCAGGTTGCGCGCGGTCTGCTGCTGGATCACCCCGACGGTCCGGCGCCGGTAGGCGGTCCGCTCGCGGCGCTTGAGCCCGCCCAGGTCGGTGCCGGCCACCTCGACGGTGCCGGCGCTGGGGGTGTCCAGGCCGGCCAGGATGCCGAGCAGGGTGGACTTGCCGGAACCGGAGGCGCCGACCAGGGCCGTCAGCTCGCCCTCCCGCACGGTCAGGTCGAGCCCCTGCAGGGCCTGCACCTCGACCCCGTCACGGGCGCGGGTGCCGGTGCGGTAGATCCGCACCAGGCTGTGGCACGCCACCATCGGCCGGTCTGCGCCGGACGCGGGCAGCCGGTCGGGACCGGACCCGGGTCCTCCGGTCCCGGCCGCGGGTCGTTCGGTCGGTCGGACGGTCACAGTGCCTCCCCGAGTCGCAGTACGGCGCCCAGTCCGCGCCGGCGGCTGATCGCCGCCTCCAGGACGGCGGCCGCCGTCATCAGCACGACCAGCGCGACGCCGACGCCCGCGGTGATCGTCCAGTCGATGTGTACGGCGGGCTCGAACGGCCCGCCGGTGAGTGCGCCCAGCCGCAGGCCGGGACCGAGCGCGGCGGGCAGCAGCAGGCCGAGCGAGGTGCCGCCGACCGCCGCCGCCAGCACCAGCGGCAGCTGCTGGAGCAGTTGCAGGCCGAGCACCGCCCGGCTGCCGATCCCCAGGGTCCGCAGGTAGGACGTCGTCCGGGCGCGTTCGGTGGCGCTGAGCAGCAGGTCCAGGGCGAACGTGCCGAGCGCGAGCAGCAGGCCGAGCGCGGTGGTGGCCCCGAAGGCGAGCCGGGCCGAGCGTGCCAGCCCGTCCGACCGCAGCGCGCCGAGTTCCTCGCCCCGGTCGCGGAGTTCGACCTGCGGTCCGGGCAGGCCGGTGGGAGCGAGCTGCACGCCGGCGGCGGCCCGCACCGCGGCCGGGTCCAGCGGCGGTCCGCCGGCGGCCGGGTAGAGCAGGAGGGCGGACGCGTGGTTCTTCTGGACGGGCAGGCGCTCCGCGGACGGGCCGGTGAACACCAGCAGGGCGCCGGACCGGGGACCGCCGCCGAGCACCGGTCCGAGGACCGGGTCGCGCAGCGCCTGCTCGGGCAGCGCGCCGACCACGTGGACCAGGGCGCGGCCCGTCCCCAGCGCGGTCAGCTCGAAGGTGCCGTCGGGGAACCGGGCGGCGAGTGCGGGGTCGGCCAGCGCGGTGAGCACGGGGACGTCGCCGCCGGCGCCGGTCCGCCCGACCGCCGCGTCGACCCCGTCGGCGGCCAGCAGGGCACGGGCCACGGGGGAGGACGGATCGGCGGCGCCCAGTGCGGCGGCGTCCAGTCCGACGAACCGGGCGCCCGGGAAGGTGGTGCCGTCGTCCTGCGCGGTGAGTTCCCCGCTCGCGCCGGTGACCGCCACCCGGTGCCCCACGGCGGGGAGCGGCGGCAGGTCGCCGGACAGCCGGTCCCTCGGCCCGACCAGGGCGACGGGCGCCCCGCCGGTGCGCCACTCGGCGATCTGCGCCTGCCCGTCCGCGAGGGTGCGCGGTATCAGCCCCCCGTAGACCCCGTAGCCCATGGCCAGGACCAGGACCAGCAGGGAGAGCGCGGCCGCGCCGCTCTGCGCCCCGGCCCGGGCGAGCGCCACCAGCGGGACCAGGCCGCGCGAGCGCCGCGCCGAGCGGGTCGCCCGGCGCACCAGTAGGGGCAGCAGCCGGAGCAGGATCCCCACCGTGACCAGCGCCAGCAGGACCGGTGCGAGGGCGAGTTGGGGGTCCGTGCCGGTGCCCGCGTAGGCACCGCGGGTACGCAGCGCGACCAGCCCGCCGACGGCCAGGAGCACCACCAGGGCCTCCAGGACGACTCGGCGCGAGCGCGGCGCGGGCCGGGTCCGTCCGGCGGAGACGAGCAGCACCGCGGCCGGCGCGCACCAGACCAGCAGGGCGGCGACCAGGGCGGGCACCGGCGAGCCGAGGGCGGCGCCCTGCGGTGCGAGCGCGCGGCCGACCGCCCAGCCCGCCGCGACCCCGGCGCCGACCGCCACCCCGGCCTCCGCCAGCAGCCGGCCCGCGATCCCGGGCAGTCCCGCCCCGCGGGTGAGCTGCAGCGCGACGGCGCCGGCCCGGCGGCGGGCCCCGAGCCGGGCGGCGGCGACCGCGGTGGCCACCACCAGGGCGAGCAGTCCGGCGAGCGCGAAGCCCTGCAACTGCTCGGTGCGCCCACGCTGGACGGCGAAGGCGTCCAGCTCCGGGGCGAGTCGTTCGGTGACGTTGATCGAGGGCACGATCTGGCCGGCCAGCATGCACGTGTCCGCGAGGCCGGACCCGCACAGCCGGTCCGGCCCGGCGGCGCGCAGTCCGCGCAGGGCGGACTGCATGGCGGCGATCCCGGCCGGGGAGGCGGCCGGGCCGGACCGGTCGACGGCCGTCGGCAGCTCCCAGGCCACCTTGAGCGCGAGGCCGTGCTTCGCGATCGTCTCGATCCCGTCGGCACTGGTCAGCAGTTGGCCGCTCAGCTCCTGGCCGGGGTCCACCGCCACGGTCCACGGGGAGACCAGCATCGGGGACTGCTGCCAGAGCCGGCCCGCGCCGCGGTCGGTCCGGAAGACCCCGACCACGAGGACCGGCGCGACCCACCCGCGGTCCAACAGGTCGAACCGCCGACCGACCGCCAGGCCGAGCCGCTCCCGGGTGCCCTCGGAGACGGCGACCTCGATCGGGGCCGCCGCTCCGGGCGGGACGGCCGGGTCGGCCGCGGGCTGCCGCGGCGCGCGGCCCTGGAGGTACTCGACCGTGCCGCCCGCGCCGTCGGGCTGGGCGTGGACCAGACTGAAACGCGGCGCTTTGCCGTAGGGAGTGGGCAGTTCGGGGCCGCGTGCCGTGACGCCGAGGGTGGTGACGCGGGCCTGCGGCCTGCCGAGCGCGGCGGCCAGCCCCGGACCCGCCGCGGTGCGCACCCGCTCGCCGAGCTGGTCCAGGTCCCGGTCGAGCGAGCCGGTGTCCGGGGGCACCAGCCCGTCCAGCGGGACGGTGGTGGTGGCGGCGGAGACCAGCGGCACGTCCCGCTGGGCGCGGACCACCCGGTCCGCGAGCGCGCCGGCCGCCAGCCGGTCGAAGCGCGGCGGCCAGCTCAGCGGGACCGCCGTGAGCAGTGCGGCGAGCAGCGCGAGTACGACGGAGACCGGCCAGGCGATCCGCGCCTCGCGCCGGATCAGGCGCAGTGTCAGCATGTGGGGCTCCCCCCGTCGAAGCGTCCGTCCTCGCGCGCACCGGCGTGCCCACCGGTGTACCTGTCCGCCCGCCGCCCGACCACGCAACGCCGGTCCTCCGCCCGGCTCATCCGTCGTCCCCCGCGCGCAGGGCCCGGACCAGGTCGACCCGGGCCAGCAGCCGGGTGAGGACCAGCACGGCAAGCGTGAGCAGCAGCCCGCCGGCCAGCGCCGTGAGCACGGCGGCGGGCCGGCCCGGGGCGGCGGCCATGGCCGGGAAGACCGGGCGCGCGTAGTCGTCCAGCACGGTGAGCGCCAGCAGCAGGGCCGCCAGCAGCAGGCCCAGCAGCCCGCCGAGCAGCACCGGCAGCACGGTCACCGCCACCTGTTCGGCGCGCAGCAGCGCGGTCAGCTCCGCGCGCCGCACACCCAGCGCGCGCAGCACCGCGAACTCCCGGCGGCGGGAGCGGACCGTGCCCACCGCGTGCAGGGTCAGCGCGGTCACCGCGAAGAGCGGCGCGGTGACCAGGACCAGCAGCCAGGCGCAGCGCAGTCCGGCCCGGAACGGGTCGTCCGCCAGCGCGGCGGCGATCCGCAGGGCGCTCTGCGGCCGGCCGAACTCGACGTGGCCGCCGACGGCGGCCCACGTGGACGCCGGGTCCGAGCTGGCCAGCCACCAGTGGGTGGCGACGGGCGGGGCCGCGCCGGTGAGCGCACGGTTGACGGCGAGCGCGCGCAGGTCCAGCAACAGGTGGCCCTGACCCCGGGCGTAGCCGGGCAGCACGTCGACCTCCCCGGTGATCAGGACCTGCTGGGTACTCCGCCCGTCACGCTCCCAGTTGAGCGGAAGGGTGTCGCCGACCCTGACGTTCACCGCGTCGAGCAGCGCACGGTCGGCGACCACGGGCAGGGTGGGGGGCGTCGGCAGGATCGCGCCCCCCGGAAGGGTGCGGAGCACGGGCGCGCCGCCGGTCACGGGCTGCACCGCGAGGACGGCGTCACCGCCCGCCGGGTCGGGCGGGACCGGTGGCTCGTGGGAGCGCATCACCGTGTGCAGCAGGTCGGAGCCGTCGCCCTGCCAGCTGCAGGCCTCGGCCTGGTCGGGGACCTCCTCCGTGCGGCCGCGTTCGGTGCCGGGGCAGCCGAGCGCGGACGGGGCGGCGAGGACCTTGCCGGACCGGGCCCAGCCCTGCCCCGGCGGCAGCGCGAGGTCGGTCCGCTCGCCGGCGGCGCCGACGGCCGTGATCCCCGGCACGCGCAGGTCGAGGGTGGAGCGCAGGGCCACCGTGCCGGGGAAGTGCACACCGAGCCGGCTGAGCGTCAGCGGGCCGGCGCGCCGACCGCCGCCGGCGAGCGGGAAGGTCAGGGAGTGCTGCCGGCCGTCGGCCTCCAGCGGGACCGTCAGCTGCTCGGTCAGCCCGTCCGCGTCCTGGATCCACAGCTGCAGGAGCAGGCCGGGTGCCGGGACGGGCAGGTCGGTGCTCGCCCGGACGGTCGCCTCCAGCGCGACCGGCTCGCCCGGCAGCGCGAGCCCCTGGGCGGGCACGGCGGTCAGGGGGGCCAGCAGCTCCGCGACCGGGCGGTCGGCCTGGTCCGGGCGCAGGCGCGGCAGCCCCGCCGCGGAGGCGGCCGCGCTGTCGACGGCGACCGTCCGCACCAGGGTGGTACCCACGAAGGCCGACTGCTCCGCCACCGGGCTGAGCCCCGTCACGCCCGGCAGGGCCGCCAGCGTCGCGTGCCGCTGCCCGGGCACGCCGGACACCCCGGTCAGCCGCAGGTCGGCGCCGACCGCGAAGACCGCCCGGTCGCGGTCGCTGCTCGGCAGCGCGCCCAGCACACCGGCGGCCAGGCTGCTGCAGGCCACCGCCAGCAACGTCACCAGCACCGGTACCGACTGGCGCCCGGTGTCACGGCTCAGCCGCCACGCACCCAACGGCAGCACCAGCCCACGGGCCCGACCGGCCGCCCGCTCCAGCAGCCGCCCCACCGCCGGCAGCACCCGCAGCAGCAGGACCCCACCGGCCACCGCCATGACCACCGGGGCGAGCACCAGCGTCGGGTCGACCCAGGAGTCGAACCCGGCATCGGCGTTCCCCACCGCCACGCCCTCGTAGTGGCGGAGTTGGAAGAAGCCGAAAGCCGCCACCGCGACCAGCACCAGGTCCGCCCCGGCCCGCTGCAGACCGAGGCGGCGCGGGCTGCGCGCGCGCAGCGCCCGCTGCGCCCCCGGGTCCACCGCCTGCCGGGCGAGCGGCAGCAGCAGCGCCGCGCCGTGCACCAGGAGCGCGAAACCCGCGGCCCACCGGGCGCTCGGGCCGTCGCCCGCCGCCAGGCCGTGCGCCCCGACGACGCGCAGCACGGCGGCCAGCAGCGGCTCGGCCAGCAGCAGCCCGCCGACCGCCGCCGGCACCGCGGCCAACGCCCACTCGCCGGCCGTAGCCGCGAGCAGCCGCGCCGCGCCCGCGCCCCGGGAGCTCCGGAGCGCGTGCTCGCCGGCGACGGCGTCGGCCAGCCGACGGGCGGTCAGCACGAGGACCACGGCGGCGAGCAGCGCGAGCAGGCCGAGCGGTACGGAGATCTCCGCCCTCGCCGTCAGGACCGGCACCACCTGGCCGTCGACCGCACCGGGCAGTGCGCTGCGCACCGCGGTGTCCGCCAGTGCCGGTTCGGCGCCGCGGTAGACCGAGCGGGCGGTGTCCGAGCGGGCGAAGGCGGCCACCCGGTCACGCAGCGCGGCGAGTTCGGCGAGGCTCGACCGCCCGGTGTCGGGCAGGGCCAGCCAGACCGCGAGCATGCGGTCGCCGAACCCGGGCAACGCGGCCAGCCGCGCGCCGTCGATCAGTACCAGGGGCTGGTTCGCGGCGTCGGCGCCACCGAGGCCGGCCCAGAACGCGGCGGCGTCCGGGTCCTCCCGGTAGACACCGGTCACGGTGAGTCTGAGCGGCTCGCCGGTCCCGGGTGTGCGGACGACCGTGCTGCCGCCGCTGTCCAGGCCGAGCCGGTCGGCGGCGGCCTCGGGCAGGGCGACCCGCAGCCCGCCGTCGGCGGCCGGGGCGGCCTCGGGCGCGTCCGGCCAACTGCCGCTGCGCAGTCGGGCGTAGCGGCCGGGGTCCGGCAGCACCGCCAGCAGCGAGGGGAGCGCGGTGTCGGTGGCCCAGCGACGCCCGCCGGGCGGCACCGGAAGGTCGACGGCGCTGACGCCGCGCTGTGCGGTCACGGTGCGGAACGGGGTGCCGGCCATCGTCCGGACCAGGGCCGAGTGCACCGCGCGGTCGGCGGCGGACAGGCCCGGTGCCGACCAGCGCGCGGTCACCTCGACCGAGCGGCCGGCGTCGGCGGCGAGCCGCTGCCGCACCCCGGCGGTCGCGGCCGACTGCGCCAGCCCGGCCACCGCGGACAGCACCGCCGTCGCCACCAGCACGCTCACGGCGACGGCCGCCAGCACCAGACCGTGCCGGCCGAGCCGACGCCACACCCCCGCCAGTCCCATCCACAGCTCCCCTCGGCACCCTCCGCATTGAGGTCCGTGTGCCACGCCAACTACTGCCCGGGGGTGGGGTCCTGTCGCAGCGAACGTGCTGTGGTCTGTACCAATCCGATCCCGGGGGCCCCATCTTGCACGACGACCCGCCGACTCGGCCCGGCCGGTTTCCGTTCGGCCGCCTTTCTGCCTGAAGGGGCAGCCGGACTGCCCGCCCCGGCCGGGCGGGGACCGAGCACCGGGCCTCGGCCCGGGCCCCCGCCGCGCCCTGGCCCGGGCGGCTCTGTCCGCACCCGCCTCATCGGAGTCCGACGAGAGGCGGCCCCCTTCGACGGCGTCGGGACTCACGCAGCCGGCCCTGTCCTCGTGGTGAAGAATTCCCGGGCCCGGACGGGTCTGCTGTGGGAGGATCCGGTTCGCTCTGCGGAGAGGGGTGGAGTGCATGGGGATCGACTACGGCTACGAGATCGTCCTTCCTGCCCGGAACGTTGCCCGAGCACTGACCGCGCTCGCCGGGCTGGCGCCGAGGACGCATCGAACGCCGCCGATCACGGTAACCCTGCCCGGGGGCGATCAGGTGGTCCTTCCGTTCACCTCGCAGTTCAGGAACGAGCCGGTCGACTGCTCGGACGGCAGCACACTGCACCTCGACACCGTGATCATGATCGGCGTCGACGACGACGCCATGCGCGAGTTCTCCGGGACCAGTCGCGGGGAACGCGACGAAAACGGGAGGCTGGCGGTCGGACACATCTACCTCGCGGTCCACTTCACGTCCTGGTGGCACCCCGGCTACGTGTCACTGAGCTTCACCGCGGCCACGACAGGTATGAGCCTGGCGTTCGAGCGGTCCGCGAGCATCCGGGAGGTGTTCACCGGACTCACCGCCGCGAGCGGCGGGGTCTGCTGCCTGCTCGACGCCGAAAGGGAGACCTGGCAGATCTGCTGGCTGAACGGCGAACCGATGCACGACACAGTCCCAGGCTCACGTTTCGCCGGTCACCACGATCTGGTGGCCACCTGGCCGGCCCCGGACGGCCTGCGTGGCGGGACCCCGGGCCGGACGGACTGGAGGCGGACGGTCTCGGTGCCACCGGCGCCCACGCCATCGTTCGACAGCCGCGTCGGCGACCCGACACCGCGATCGACACCGAACACTCGACCCGCTGACTGAAGCGCTCGGCCGCAGGGCTCGGCCGAAGCTCGCCGAGGCGCCGTCGAACCTCCTCGAGACGGGTCACCGAACTGTTCACGACCTCGGCCGCCACCGGGGCCGACGCGGACGCGGTCGGGGTGGACGGCCGCCGGGCTGCTGCCGCCGGGCTGCTTCAGCGCGACGCGGCGGGCGTCGCGCCGCCGATCGGCCACCGGGGCCCGTCGGTGTCCGGGGTGTTCAGCCACACCCATTGGCGGTCGGGGGTGACGGTGACGCCGAAGTCGTACGGCTCGGGCCGGCCGAGTCCCTCCCACACCCTCCAGGCGGTCGTCAGTTCGTCGCCGATCCGCCGCTCCCCGCCCTGGTACAGCACGGTCGTGCCGTCCCCGACCGCGGAGAACGACGCCCACGACGTGCGGCCGTCGTGGACCCAGGCGTTGAGGCCGTCCTCGTCGCGGCCGGTCGTGACCGTCGCGTCCGGCACCGCGACCCGCAGGGCGAAGCGAAGGTTCCAATCCCCTTCGAGCGGCGCGAGGTCGCGCCCGATCCGCCGCTCGGTCGCGGCCGGGCCGCCCCCGCGCACCGCGGTGTACCCGGCCCGGTCGGCCGTCGGCGGCACCGGGCCGGTGCGGTCCGCCATGAACTGCGCCAACCCCTGGACCCAGCCGGACGCCGAGCGGCCGTCGTCGGCCACGGTGAGGGCGACGTGCCCGAGCTGTCCCCACGGGTAGACGATCCGTCCGCCCGGCCGGCACGCCTCCACCCACGTCCACGGCACCCGTTCGACCGCGTAGGTGGCGATCACCCGATCGAACGCTCTGCCACCGGGGCCGGTGGTGGTGGCGTCCCCGGTGAGCACCTCGACCTCCAGGCCGGCGGCCGCCAGCCTTCGGCGGGCGAAGTCGGCGAGACCCGTGTCGATCTCGGTGGACACCACCCGCCCGGGACCGGCCCGCCACGCGGCCAGGGCCGCGTTCCAGCCCTGCCCGCCGCCGATGTCCCACACCCGGTGACCGGGTTCCAGCCGCAGCGAGTCCAGCATGTCGACCACCACGCCCGGCGCGGAGATGCTGGAGGACGGCAGCCCGCCGGTCACCTGGGTCACCGCGGCCGCGTCCGGCCCGGCGTACAGCACGGCGGCCCAGCCCTCCGCGTCCGCGTGCCGGTCGGCGGCCCGGTACCGCTGCCCGTCCCACCGCCACAGCCGCTCCGGCGCGAACATCTCCCTCGGCAGCGCGGCCACGGCCTCCCGCAGCCACGGGGAGCGCTCCGGCCAGTCCCCGCGCGCGGCCATGGCGTCGTTTAGGACCGCGCGCCGCTTCGCCAGGTCCACCGGTCAGTCCTTCTTCGGCTTGCCGCGGTGCTTCCCGTCGCTGCCCGGATCCGACTTCGGCACCTGCCCGTCGGCATTCCCCGGCGGAGCCTCGCCCTTGCCCAGCTCCGGCGGCGGCTTCTCGTGCGATCCCATCGACCGGTTCCTCTTTCGTGCCGGGGACACCAACCCGGCCATCCTGACCGACCCGCCCCCGCAGAGGTAGGGGGCGCGGCAGCACCCACGGGGGCGCGGGCAACCGCCCGAACGACGGCCGCCCGCATTGCTGCGGCCCTGACAGCGATGGTCCCCGGCTGCGTCCGCCTCCGTCCGGACCTGCTGGAGCAGACGCTCCCGGGTCCCGTCGGCCGACCGCAGCCGACGGCGCTCATGGACCGTCTTCCACGGACCGAACCGCTCGGGCAGGGCACGCCGGTGAACACCGGTCCGCACCCGGGCCAGAATCCCGTCGATCACCTGCCGGTGGTCCCGCCACGGCCACAACGCCTGTCGCTGACCGGCGGGAACGGCCGCAGCCGTTCCCGCTCGGCATCCGTGGGATCACCCCGCCCCATGCCCGGAACAACGACCCGGGAGCCCGACAGCCGCATGATCGGGTGGGCGGGTCCTCAAGAACTCGCCTCGGCCGGTCGGGTGTTGTGAGCCATGATGAGCTGAGCCATCAGGTGCAACCGATGCCACACATACGGGCCGTCGTTCTCGGTGAGCTCGGGAAGGATCGTCTCGAGCTGGCCGAGGAGGAGTTCCACGGTCGCCATTCCCCGCTCGTGGAGGGAACCGCCGTTGGCGACCCATGTGTAGGTACAGCCGCCCAGCCTGGTGTCGAGCGACACCAGATCGACGCCCGCCACCTCGAGGCCGTTCCACCTGCGGTCCCACGGCTCGTTCTGATGTTCCTCCCGCAGGCGCGCCACCACGGCCACAACGTCTTCAACAAGATCCATGTCCTGCATCATCGTGGGGCCGCCTCGGATGCGAAAGGCCGAGGCCGTCGCCCGAATCCGCACCCGCGGCAGAATCCCGTCGATCACCAGCCGAGGCGCTCACGTGATCGGCCGGACAACTCCTGGCTTCGTGGCCTTGCGGCCGTACCAGGTCGTCCCACGGTGAGGACCCGTCCTTCTGGCCGGCCGTCAGGTACTGACCTGGATCTCCACCCGGTGCCTGATGTAGCCGTCCGGGTGCGCCCGGGCGATCGCCGTCGCGGCCTCCACCAGGTGGTGCACCTCCGGTGAGTAGGCCGACGTGCGCAGCGGGAGGCCCGGGAGGATGCAGCGCCGTACGTCGAGGTCCTCGTTGCTGACGAACTCCCGCAGGGCGGCCTCGTTCCATTCGCGGACCGGGACGGACCGGTCGGTGGCCCCGTCCGGCTCCAGGGCACCGGGGTGCTCCGCCGAGGCCCCGTCGGGTTCGAGGGGGAGCGCCGTCCAGTACCAGGCCCGGGCCGCCCCGGCGCGCTGGGCGGCGGTGCCACCGCGCAGGCGATCGAGCAGGCCGGCGCGGACCCGCCGGTAGCCGTAGGCGTTCAGCGCGGGCTCGACGAACCACCGGTTGAAGCTCGGGTTCGGATCCTGGACGGCAGCCTCCAGCAGGGCCTCGAAGGACGCCTCGGAGAGCACCAGCCCCCGCTCCCCGGCTTCGCGGAGCGCCCGTCGGACGGTGTTGGCCCAGGTCCAGGTGTCGCCGTCGGCCGGCTCGGGCACCGGCTCCAGCCCCGGGATCCTGGAGACCTCGGCCAGGGCCCGGTGGAACGTCGAGGTGTCGTCGCCGGTCCGTTCCGGCAGCGCCGCGAAGGTCTGCGCGGCGCCGGTCGCGCCCTTGTCGGCCGGCTCGTCCCGCTCGGTGGTCACATCGTCCTCCATCCTGTGGCCGACCCGTCGGCCGGGCGTGCGGTCAGCGGGCCGACCAGATCGGGCAGTCGGCCGTGTGGCGGGTCAGCATCACCACGGTCCCGCCGTCCGTGAGCTGCCGCTCGAGCGAGACCGTGCAGCACACCGCCGGTTCCGGAGGCGTCGCCCGGACGATGACAGGGGCTTCGTCCCGGTCCGGCACCGCGGTGCGCGGCCACGCGGGCTCCGCGACCGGCAGCCCGTGCCGACGCGGGGAGTTTCGACGGCCGACCTGGTCGACGGATACCCCGAGAGCTCGGGCACGGGCGTGAAGACGACGACGGTCGCGACGTTCGGACATGGTGCCACCATGCCTCCTCCCACCCCTTCCACGCCAATGCCCCGTAACCCCCGGCCGGTCGCGCGCCTGCAGGGTGGCGGTCGGCCGGCCGGCGGCGAGAGCCTCGTCGGCGTCCCGGTCGAGGTACACGGCCGGGTGCTCGGCGAGCCGGTCCGGGCAGCGGGCACACCCGAGGCCGGTGTCGGCGGCGGTCCAGCGGCCAGCGGGGCTGGACCGGTGCTCCCGAACCTCTCGGCGACGCGGTCCGCGCGCGCGTGCCACCGGCCGGCGGCGCGGGCGTTGCCGGCCCGCGGCAGGCCGAACAACCCGTCCAGGCTGTCCAGGGGGCGGCCCCGATTCCGGCCCGACGGCGCGCTGGAGGCCGTCAGCCCTTGCCGCCGGCCTTGAGGACCTGGGCCGCGGCCACGCCGGCCGCGGCGAAGCCGTGGCCGCCGCCGTCGACCTCGGCGGCGACGGCGAGGTCCCCGCGGTAGGCGATGAACCAGCTGTTGGTGGCTGTTCCGCCGGATTCCGCGGTGCCGGTCTTCGCGCCGATCTGGCCGGTGAGGCCGGCCATCGGCGTGCGGGCGGTGCCCTGGGTGGCGGTCCTGGCCATCATGGCGCGCAGGTCCCTGGCGACGCCGGCGGGCAGTGAGCCCGGGGCGGTGACGCGCTTGGCGTCGTCCCGCAGGACGGGCTGGCGGAACTTTCCGCTCTGCACGGTGGCGGCGACCGAGGCCATCGCCAGCGAGTTGACCTGGATCGTGCCCTGGCCGATGTACGCCGCGGCGGCCTCGTCATTGGTGCGCGGCACCGGGATCGTGGCGTCCCGGCTGTCGATGCCGATGTGCCACTCCAGGCCGAGGCCGAACTGCTCGCGGGCCACCTTGGTGAGCGTTCCGGGCTGCAGCTTCTCCAGGCCCTTGTCGATGAAGCCGGTGTTGCAGGAGTGGCTGAAGTCGTCGGCGAGCGTGTACGACGGGAAGTCACCGCGTTCGTCGTTGTGCCACTGCCGAGGCGAGTTGGTGGTGTCCTTGCAGGGCACCACGGTGTCCGGGGTCACCCCGGCCTCCAGCAGGGCCGCCGAGGTGATCACCTTCATCGTGGAGCCGGGAGCCTGGCCGGCCGAGACGGCGCGGTTGTGTCCGGTCGGCGAGTAGGCCATCGCCAGGATGTGGCCGGTGCTCGGCTGGATCGCCACCAGGGAGGCCGGCTTGCCGCCCGCGGCCTGCTGCTTGACCGCCTCCTCGGCCACCCGCTGGAGCTCGGCGTCCAGCGTCAGCTTGACCTGCGGCGCGCTCGGCGGGGTGAGCACGTACAACTGCTCGGGCTCCGTCCCGGCCGCGGAGAGCACCACGGCCCGACCACTGACGACGGTCCCGCCGTCGGCCGGCGTGATCCTGGGCAGCACGGCGGCCAGCGAGGGGAAGCCCTCGAGCGACTTGCCGTTGCGGTCGGTCGGCTTGGAGACCGGGTCGGGCAGAGCCTTCACGGCTATCGTCCCGCCCTGGGCGAGGCGCGGGTGGAGCACGGTCGGCGCCCAGTGCACGACGGCCCTGCCGCTCCCGCCCCGGACGACGCCGAGCGTGCTGTCGTACTCCCAGGCACCGGTCGCGCCCTCGAACTCGGCCTTCGCCCGGAACCCGACCACCGGTTCCCCGTTCGTGCCGGTGGTCGCCGGGCCCGTGGCGGCCAGCGCGAGCGTGCGGGCCGGCACGTTCTCCTGGAAGGCGGCCAGCGCCGTGCGGGCCGTCTCGGGCCGGTCGGTCAGCGCCGATGCGGCCGTGACGTCCCCGCGGCCCCACGCCGCCAGAAAGTCCGTGGCCACCGCAGCGGCCTCCTCGGTGGTCGGCGGCGCCTGCGGGGTCTTCGCCGCGCTCTCGGACGCCTGGGCGCCGCCGCCGCTGCCGCCGTTCGACGATCCGCCCTGTACGGCGGTCACGATGTTGTAGAGGCCGTACCCGCCGACCGCCAGCAGCGCGGCGAACACTCCTCCGACGGCGGTCAGGACGGCCTTCCGGGCGCCGGAGCGGCGCGGTGCGCCCGCCTCGTCCTCGTCCCCGTTCCTGTCCCCGTACTCGATGTCGTACCCGTCGAGCTCGGTGTGCCCGGCGTACCCCTGGTACCCGTCGGGTTCCCCTGCGTCCCGCATGTCCTTGTCCCCCTGCGTATGCGTCTCCCGCAGGCCTGCCCCCTCCGGCATCCCGGCCCGCGGCCCGGACGGACGGTCGTTGACCCGTTCGAGCACGGATCAGCATATGCGGGTGCCGTTGACAGGTCGACGGAGGGCGCCAACGGGACGGACCGGCGACGGGTGCGAAGGACGCGACGGGGGCCCGCAGCCGTCCCGCGGGCCTGCGACCTGGCAGTGCCATGGTGGCGAGCGCGCCCCGGGCCTGGCGCACCCTGCCCCGCGCTCCTCCGAGCCGTGCACGGGTCTCGATCGGTTCGGGCCCGACGGCGCCGCCACCACCGGATTCGGGCACGATCGAGTCCACCACGTGGACGGTCGCGGGGCGACGTGCGGGCCCGTCGTACGGGTCCCTCGTACCGCCCTGCCCGCGCTCGTGCGCCCGGCTTCGCCGCGCGTCGCCGAGCCGCTTCGCGGCCCTCTGGCCTTGCCCCGCCCCGCCAGGCCTCCTCCTGTCCGGCCCGTTCCGAGGAGGGGCAGCGCGGACTCGGGGGAGCGCGTGAACCCGATAGCAGATCGTGACATGCCCACCGACTGTCGAACCGGAAACGGATGGCAGGATTCCGCCTCCCGGTCGCTGCCGCTCCCTCGTGGATGCCGGTCGCGCCACCCTGCCCCACACAGGAGCGCCATCGTGGTCCATCTCCCCGGCTCGTTCCCCCACCGCCGAGCCCTGCCGGCGGCCCTCACCACCGCGTCGGCCCTGCTGCTCACCGCCTGCGGCGGGTCGCAGGCCCCGGTGAGCGTCGAGGACAAGGCCCGGGCGGCGGTCCCGAGCGCGCAGCGCGCCGCCGGGGTCCTGCGGATCGGGTCCGACCTGAACTACCCGCCGGTCGCGTTCCGCGGCTCGGACGGCAAGCCCGCCGGTCTCGACCCGGACCTGGCCGACGCCCTGGGGAAGGTCCTCGGCCTGCGGATCGAGATCGTCGACACGCCGTTCGACAAGCTGATACCCGGTATCGACGGCAAGCAGTTCGACCTGGCGATGTCGGGCATCAGCGACACACCCGCGCGCCGCAACGCGCTCGGCGACAACGGCATGCCGACGGGCAAGCCGGGCGTGGACTTCGTGGACTACTTCATCGCCTGGACCTCGATCATCGTGCAGAAGGGCAACCCGAAGGGCATCCGGACGCTGGACGACCTCTGCGGCCGCACGGTCGCCGTGCAGCGCGGTACGACCCAGGACGAGATCGTCACCCGCCAGGTCGGCGCGTGCGAACGGACGGGCAAGCCCTTGCAGGTCCACCGCTTCGACGACGACACCGTGGCCCTCGCCGAGGTGGCGGCCGGCAAGGCGGTGGCGGACTTCAACGACCTCCCGGTGGCTGCCTACGCGGCCAGGACCACCGACAACGGCAACAGCCTGGAGGTCACGGGCGCGCTGTCGCAGTCCAGCCCGTACGGGATCGCGGTGAACAAGTCCGACACCGCGCTGCGTGACGCGGTGGCGAAGGGGCTGGACGAGCTGATGCGCAATGGCACGTACGACGCGATCCTCGCGAAGTGGAACGTCAGTGCCGGTGCGGCCCGGGTGGCGGCGGTCAACGGGGGACTGTGACCGCAGGCCGCGCGGGGCGCACGCCGCCCTTCGGTCAGGGAGCACGGCGGTGGACCGCAATGCGGGGTGACAATCCGATTGTTGGTGTGCGACGCTGCAGCTCGCGCGGTGCTATCCGCGCTGCGGGGGAACCAGGGGTGGCCGCATGAACGACGAAGCGCAGCCGATCGGGCCTCGGCACGACGGCCGCGACGCACCGGACGACAGCGCGGGGGAGCCCGCCCGCAGGTCGGGCGGCCGGATCGCGGGCGTCCTGGTGACCTTGGCGGGCCTGCTGCTCGCGGCCTCGGCGCTGCGGCCGGACGGCGGACTGCTCGGTGCGCCGCTCGCCAAGGTGCCGGTCCAGGCCCTCGGGTTCGTCCTATTGCTCGCGCTCGGCTGGCTGATCGCGGTCGGCCGGTTCGCGCTGCGCTTCCGTGCGGAGGTCCGCCACCTGGTCGGGCCCACGCCGTGGGCCGAGCGCCTGCGGGAGGCCGCCGCCGTCCTGCTGCCCGGGGCCGCCGTGGCGGTGCCGGTGCTGATGTTCCTCTTCCACAACCGGGCGGACACCGGACCGGACGGGCCGCACCGGGCGCGGCCACTGCCGGACCTCGATCTGCCCCCGCTGCCCACGGTGTCGCCGCCCGAGCCCGGCGAACCGGTGCCCGGCAGCTCACTGTCGGGCGTGATCCAGGTGCTGTTCGGCGCGCTCCTGGCCGTGCTGGTGATCGCGGTGGTCGTCGGCGTCGTCCTGCTGCTGCGGCTACGGATCGTCCGGCGGCGACCGCCGACGCCGCTGCCCGCCGCGCCGGCCCGGACCGAGGACGCCTTGGCGGCCGCGGTGGTGACGGGGCGACGAGCCCTCAGCGGCGCCGACGCGCGGGCGGCGGTGATCGCCTGCTACGCCGCGATGGAGACCTCGCTGGCCGCCTCCGGGCTGTCCCTCCGAGCTCCTGACAGCCCGACCGAGCTGCTGGAGCGCGCGATGGCCGACGACCGCGTCGACCCGGTCCACGCGCGGGCTCTGACCGCACTGTTCCGGGAGGCCAGGTACTCCACCCACCCGATGGACGAGAGCCATGTGAGCCGGGCGCGGACCGCCCTGGATGCCCTGGCCGGGCGACTGGCGGAGCAGACCGCCCCGCCGCCGGAGCCGGTGACGGTGGCGGTGGGGGCGTCCGGCGCCGTCGACCGGGCCGACGGAGGCCACCGATGAGCGTCCGCCCGAACCGGCGCACAGCCGGCCCCACCGCGTCCGCCGACCCGGCCGACCCGACCCCCCCGACCGGTCACGGTCTCGCCGCGCCCGGCTCCGTCCGGCACAGCCTGATCGAGCTGGCCGGGACGGCGGTGCTGGCCGAGGTGCTGTTCGCGCTGGTCGGCGGAGCTCCCGCGGCAGCTGCGGGAGCGGTCCTGCTGGCGGTCGGCGCCCTGGTCACCGCCCGGTACGTGGCCGGCGCGGGTTTCCTCGACATCGGTCTGCGCAGTCGGCAGCGGGTGATGGACTCCCGCGAGCCGGGCCTCGGTGACTGGCGCTGGACCGTCCGCGAGGGTCTCGACCCGCAGGGCGACGCCGGGCCGTTGCGCGGTCGCCTTCGGCGGCTGTACGCGGCACGCCTGTCCGAGACCCACGGTGTCTCGCTCGCCGCCGACCGCGACCGGGCCGTCGAACTGATCGGGCCCCGGCTGTGGCCGTGGATCGATCCGGAGGCCGCGGACCGGGACGGGGCCGTGCCGGCGGCCGTTCTCCTTGCGCTCGTCGACCGGCTCGAGGCCCTGCAACCGCCCGGCCCGACGTCGCCGACGTCCGGCTAGCGGCGCCGCGGGGTGTCCACCGCTCCCCGTACTTCGCTCGTTTCCCGCACTTCCCGCATGTTCCGCGCTTACCGCACTTCCCGAACTCACCGCCGGTTCCGACGAATCGGCCGACCGACGCGTCCTCCAGGAGAGCCATGACCGCCGTTCCCCAGGCCCCCGCCCCGGACACCGAGCAGGCCCGGGTGGCCGAGGCGGGCCCGGGCCGCCCCGCCGAGGCCGCCGTGCTGACGCCGCAGGAGGCCGGCCGCCGCGCCCGCGCGGTGGTGGAGGAGATCGAACGCGCCGTGGTCGGCAAGTCCGAGGCCGTCCGTCTGGTGATGCTCGGCGTGCTGGCCGGCGGCCACACGCTGATCGAGGATCTACCGGGGCTCGGCAAGACGCTGCTGGCACGCTCCTTCGCCACCGCCCTCGGCCTGGACTTCCGCCGGATCCAGTTCACCCCCGACCTGCTGCCCTCGGACGTCACCGGCGCGCCGTTCTACGACCGGCGCAGCGGCGAGATGGTGTTCCGCCCCGGGCCGCTCTTCACCCAGCTCCTGCTGGCCGACGAGATCAACCGGACCCCGCCGAAGACCCAGGCCGCGCTGCTGGAGGCGATGGCCGAGGGCCAGGTCTCCGTCGACGGCGCCACCCGCCGGCTGCCGCAGCCCTTCCTGGTGATCGCCACCGCCAACCCGATCGAGTACGAGGGCACCTACTCCCTGCCCGAGGCGCAGCTCGACCGCTTCCTGCTCCGGGTGCGGATGGGCTACCTCTCCACCGGCCTGGAGGCCTCGATGCTCCGGGCCCGCCTGGACCGCGCGACGCCCGAGCCGGACCTGGAGACCGTCAGCAGCCCGGCCGAACTGCTCGCGATGCGGGCGGCGTTGGAGCGGGTCGAGGTCGACGACGACCTGGTCGAGTACGTGATCGCGCTGGTCCACGCCACCCGCAACGACGCGCAGATCCAGGTCGGCGCCTCGCCGCGGGGCGGTCTCGCGCTGGTCCAACTGGCGCGGGCCCGCGCGATGCTGGAGGGGCGCGACTACCTGACGCCGGAGGACGTGAAGGCGCTCGCCGCCCCGGCGCTGGCCCACCGGATCACCCTGACACCGGAGTTGTGGGTGCGCCAGGTCGAGGCGGACGAGGTCCTGGCGCGCCTGGTGGCCACCGTTCCGGCACCGCGGACCCTGCCGCGCGCGGCCGGCGGCTCGGAGAGCCGTCCGGAGAGCGGTCCGGTGGACGCCCCGGGCGCCGCCCGGTGAGCCCCGAGCCCGCCGCCGACCACTGGCGCGCGGAGCGGGCCCGCCGGCTCGTCGCCCAGAGCGCCGCGCTCGGCGCGCGTCCGGTCCGCCGGCTCGCCGGCCCGGTCGGCAGCCCGACCGGCCCCACCGGCACCCCCACCGGTACCCCGAGCGGCGCGCGCACCGGCCGTCGTCCAGGCCGTCGTCCAGGTCCTCGGACAGGCCCGCGGGGCCCGGAGCGGGCCGCCGCGCGCCTGGTCGCCCGCAGCACCAGAGCCACACTGGCCGGCCTGCCCACCACGCCGCCCTCCCCGCACTGGCGGCCCGGCGAGCGGGCCCTGCGCCTGCTCACGGTGGCCACCGTCGCGGCCGTCGCCGCACTGGCCACCGGTCGTCCCTGGCTGCTCGCGCTGGCGGCGGGCCCGGCCGTCCTGCTCGCCCTGGCGGCCACGGGCAACGACCGGCCGTCCCGGCTGGACGCCGAGAACACCGTCACGCCCCGCCGCTGCCTGGAGGGCGAGCCGATCACCGTACGGATCACCGTCCGCCACGACGGACGGATCGGCCGGCTCGACCCGACCGCCGCCCTCGGCCCGGGCGTCACCCTGACGGCGGTGACCGTAGGCACCAACGAGGTCGACCTCGTGCTCCGGGCCGAACGGTGGGGCCGCTGGACCCTGGGCAGCGTCGACATCGACGTCTACGACGCCGGCGGTCTGACCCGCCGGACGGTTCGCACCGACCTCGGCACGATGGACGTCTTCCCGGAGCCGAGCGCGGCCCGCCTCACCCCGATCCCGGTGCGCTTGCCCGAACGCATCGGCGAGCACACCACCGCGCACGAGGGCACCGGTGTCGAGGTGGTGGGCGTGCGCCCGTACGTGCCCGGTGAGCGCCAGCGGCGCATCCACTGGCCGTCGACCACCCGCCGCGACGCCGTCCAGATCAACCAGTTCGCGGCGGAGCGGGCCGCCGACGCGGTCGTCCTGATGGACACGCTGGCCGACTTCCGGGACGCGGCCACCGGCCGCTCCAGCCTCGACGAGACACTGCGCGCGGCCACCGGGCTGACTCGTGCCTACCTGCGCCGGCACGACCGGGTCGGTCTGATCGCGGTCGGCGGGAAGCTGCGCTGGCTCACCGCGGGCAGCGGGGAGCGGCAGTCCTACCGGATGGTGGAGAGTGTGCTGGAGGTCCGTCAGGACCGCGGCTACCGCGGGCTCCTCGCACCCCGGCTCCCGGTGGCGGCACTGCCCCGGCACGCGCTGGTGTACGCGTTCACCCCGCTCGCCGACCAGCGGATCCTGGACGTGCTCGGCCGGGTCCGCGACCTCGGAAACCCGCTGGTCGTGGTGGAGATCCCGGCCGGCGAGCCCGCGGTGGAGCCCGGTGACGAGATCGACGCCGTGGCCCTGCGCCTCTGGCACGCCGAACGCGAGGCGATGCGGTCGGCACTGCGCGCCCGGGGCATCCCGGTGGCCCGCTACACCCCGGGCGAGGCGCTCGACCTGGCGCTCGCACCACTGCTGCGCCGCCGGATCGGAGGAGGAGCCCGATGACCACGCCCGACCCCGTCCCGACCTCGGCCCCGGTTCCTGTGGCGGCCCCGATTCCTGCCGCGGCCCCGACCGCCCCGACCGCCCCTGCGGCCCCGTGGTCGCGGTGGGCCGAGCGGGCCGCGCTGCGCTGTACCGGTGTCGCCCTCGCGCTCACCGCCGCCGGGGCCGGCGCCGCCGACGGTGCGGCGGACCGCTTCGGGCCCGCCACCGTGGTGGCCGCCGCGGCCTTCGCCCTCTGGGCCGCCCCGCCGCTCGAGGAGCCGCCGCACCGCCCGCACAGCTGGCCCGGCCGGCTCGCCGGGTCACGCAGTACCGTGCTGGCGGCCGGGAGCGTCCTGCTGGCCGCGCTGGGCGAGCCCCCGTTCGGGCGGATCGCGGCGGTGGCCGCGCTCCTGATCGGCTATCTGCTGCTGGTCGACGTCCTCGGCCCGCAGCGCGACCGCGCCCGGCCCGCGCACGTGCTGGCCGCCCTCGCCGCGTCCGGGCTGGTCCTGTCCGTCGCGTTCGCGCCGACCGGGGCGGGGGAGTGGTCGCGCCCGATCGCCCTGGCCGGCCTGGCGGCCACGGGCTGGGGCGTCGCGCGGGCACTCCGGCCGCGCCCCGGCGGTTGAGCGGGGGCGCGGTGCGACGGCCGCGAACCGGGGTTCCGGGTTGACACGTTTCTTCGTATCGAGAATATTAGATACGTCCCGGGAGGTCCGGCTCGCGAAAGGGGTGTGCGGTGGATCCACTGGCCGTCCACAAGGCGCTCGCCAATCCCGCGCGGGCGGAGTTCCTGCGCTGGCTGAAGACGCCGGAGCTCTACTGGGACGAGGAGTACTACCGCGAGCGCGGTGTCGGCTTCCACATCGGCGTGTGCGTGACGGAGATCCGGGAGCGTTCCGGGTTGGCCCAGTCGGTGGTCTCCGGCTACCTGCAGATTCTGCGGGACGCCGGGCTGCTGGTGTCGGAGCGGGTCGGCAAGTGGACGTTCTACCGGCGCAACGAGGAGACGATCGCCGCCTTCGCGGCGTACGTGCGCGACGAGCTCTGACGCTCGTTCCCGGGTCGGCGCGGGGGAGGGGTGCGCCCTTTTCGCGCGCAAACCCATCTAACTATCTAGATTTGTAGCTCGGTCCGACGGGGCGGCGCAGCCGTGCCCGCGCCCGGCCGACGGCGGAAGGCAGTCATGGGAAAGACCGGTCCTGTTGTCCTGACCCTCTCCCTGGGGGTGTTCGGCATCATCACCACGGAGATGGGCGTCGTCGGCGTCCTGCCCCGGATCTCCGAGGAACTCGGCGTGCCGACGGCGACAGCCGGGTGGCTGGTGGGGGTGTTCGCGCTCGTGGTCGCCGCGGCCGGCCCGTTCGCGACACTGCTGGCCTCCGGGGTTCGGCGCAAGGCCGTCCTGGCGGCGGCGCTCGCGGTGTTCGCGGCCTCCAACGCCGTCTACGCGCTCACCGACAGTTTCCCGGTGATGCTCGTCTTCCGGATCGTGCCGGCGCTCTTCCATCCGGTGTTCTTCGCGGTGGCGCTGACCGCCGCCACCCGGCTCGTGCCGCCGGAGAAGGCCACCAGGGCCGCCACCACCGTCTTCGCCGGGGTGACGCTGGGCTTCGCGTTCGGTGTGCCGGCAACCTCCTATCTCGCCGAACACTTCTCCCTCGCGGCCGCGTTCTGGTTCGGCGCCGGCGCCAACCTGCTCGCCCTGGTCGGGATCCTGGCCCTCTTCCCGTCCATGCCCGCCGGGCAACGTCTCTCCTACGGGGACCAGTTGGGCATTCTGAACCGCCCCCGGCTGTGGTTGTCCCTGTCGGCCGTGGTGTTCGTCTTCGCGGCGATGTTCTCGGTCTACGGCTACTTCGCCGAGTACCTGGAACGCGTCACGCACCTCGGCGGATCGACGATCGGTGCCCTGCTGATGGCCTTCGGGGTCGTGATGGTCCTCGGCAACCTCCTCTTCGGCCGACTGCTGGAACGCGACCCGGTCCGGACGGTGACCGCCTTCCCCGTCCTCTACGCGCTGCTCTACGTCCTCCTTCGCACCGTCGCCCCGTGGGCCGGTCCCACCGTCCTCGCCGTGCTCCTGTGGGGCGCGGTCCACTCGGGCGGACTCGTCGTCAGCCAGACCTGGCTGGCCCGGGACGCCCGGGACGCCCCGGAGTTCGGCAACAGCCTCTTCATCTCCTTCTCCAACCTCGGCATCACGATCGGCAGCGCCGCCGGCGGCCTGGCGGTCGCAACCGCCGGGGCGCGCCAACTCCCCTGGGTGGGAGCGGCGTTCGCGTTGGCGGCACTGGCCGCCGTGCTGCTGCGCCGACGGCTGGGGCCCGAAGCTCCGGGGGAGGGGACGGTGGACCGGGCCGAGAGGCGCACCCGCGTACGGTCCTGACACCGGGGCGCAGGCCGGGTGCGGGCGGCGGAGGAACCACGACACGGCCGGCGCCGCCCCGCGACCGGGGCGGCGTCCCGTTCTGCCCCCCTCGACCGTCGAGATTCAGGCCGTCGACGGTTGTTTCCTGTCCCGGGCGCCGGGCCCGACGGCCTATCGGCACGGTCCAGGAGATTGACCGACGGAGGCACCGGGCCCTACTTTGAACGCGTTCAATCTCGTGGAGGGGGCGTGGGAATGAAGCGGAACTCCGGACCGGTGACAACTGCGACGGGCGGGGGACAGACTGGGGGAAAGGTGCGCGGTGTTCCGTGCGACACCGCGTACTCCCTCACCGTCACCCTGCTCGCTCTCCTGCCCGCGGCCTACCTCCTGGTGTTCGAACTCGACGACGGCTACCCCGGTGGGGACCCGGCGATGTACCTCCTGTGCGGGCTGCCGCTCCTGCTCCTCCCGTTCGCCATCGGCGCGCGCGGCTGGGCGGACCACGGCGGGGCGGCCCTGCGCTGGTTCCTGCGCGCCGCCACCCGTTACGTACTCCGGTTCCTGGCGCCCACCGTCCTGCTCCTCGACCTGGTCGGCCTGGCCATCACGGCGGCCTACGGCGGCACCTGGACCTCCAGCGAGTCACTGTTGACGCTGTTCGCCCTCTCCGCGTCGGCCATCGGCGGCCCCGTCGTCGTGGCCCTGCTCATGGTGGCCCCGTGGGCCGCCCGGGGCCGCGACGCCCGCTGCGCCCTCGCGGTGCTGGCGCACCTGTTCCCGCTCTTCCTGCTGATGATCGGCGACATCCCCGCAGTGGCCGTCATCGTGGTCAACCTGGTCTTCACCTGCCGGGTGATGCCCCGCAGGGCTGCCTGAGCGGGCCCGGTTCCGGCTCGCTCACGGTCGAGACCGGCCTTGCTGAACCGGCTCCGAGGGAGCCGACTCCTGCGGAGCTGTCGGACGACCCGGTCCCGACCCCGGGTCAGAGCAGGAGGACGCCCGTGACGGCCGCTGCCGCGACGAGAACCAGGAACACCACGTTGACCGCGATGTCGGAGCGTACCGAACGCTGCTGGGCCGCGTGGTCGAGGACGAATCCGGCGGGGTCGTCGGCGGGGTAGTGGACCGTCAGGTGCCGCCCGTACGAGTCGGCCGGATCCGGCACCCCCGCGTCGCAGTGCGCGGTGACGGCCGCGCCCTCGCGGGTCGTGAACGCCACCACCGGTGTGACCGTGGTGGAGGTACTGCCCTCGGCGTCGGTGGTGACGTCCCGCAGTACCGCGACGATCCGGCCTTCGGCGGCGATCATCGATGCCAGCCGCTCACGGCGGTGCCTGGTGTCGCGCACGTTCCCCGGCAGGTAGCAGACGCCGACGAGGGCCCACGGCCCGCAGACGCCGATCAACGCCCACGGCCAGCCGCGGTCGACCGCGGCGGCGACCACCAGGCCGGCGTACAGCAGGAACAGCGCCGTGTTCGGCAGGCCCAGCCCGCGACCGCCCGCCTGCGGGTCCGCGGTGAACCGGTAGTCGTGCGGCCTGCCGCGCGGGTAGCACACCCCGATCTCCCGGCCCGTCCACGCGGCGGTGATCGTCTCACCCTGCTCGCCGTGCTCCCCGTCGTTCGTCACCACGACCCGCGCGCCGCTGGACGGCTCGCGGTAGGACACCACCACCGGGATTCCCCCGCGCCGGGAGCCGCCGTTCCGGGGCACCCGCACCTGTTCGATCCGTCCCGGGACCCGCACCGCCCGCTGCGCGCGCGTCATCCCGGCCAGCGACCTGCCGTACCCCACCAGCGCCACCGCGCCCAGCACCCCGCACCACACCGCCAGGTACCCGTGCCACCCCATCGCCCGTCCCTCCTGCCGTTCCGACCCCGTCGCTCCACCCGCCCGCACCACCCCGGCCCGCCGCTCCACCAGCCCGCAGCACCACGACCACCGCTGCCGCGCGCCCTCAACGGGCCGGGCTGCGCCGCACCACCGTGCCCAGCCCGTCCGCCTCCAGCGAGGCCGAGCCGCCGGCCCCGGCCACGCCGATCCTGATCGTGAGAGCACCGGCCAGGCGCTCCGCGGAGAGCTGCCAGGTGCGCGGCGCGTCGACACCGAGCGTGGTCCTGGCCTCCTCGACCAGCGCGGGCACGCGATCGAAGGGCAGCGACCGCGGGTCGAACGCCGGGGCGCTCACCCCGTCGGGGGCGAACACCACCGTCAGCAGCTGCTCCCGCACCACGACGGTCAGCGCCTGCCTGCCGTCCCCGCCCCCGCCCCCGGTGAGCGACTCGACGGCCTCCCGCAGCACGCCCCGGTCCAGCACCGACCGGCCGGGGCCGAAGGCCACCGTGCCGGTGGTCGAGGAGGTGACCGTGGCCGTCACCGAGAACGTGCTCGTGCTCGTGCTCGACGAGGTGACGGGCCGGGCGGCGGGCGTGTCGGTGTCCCTCCCGAACAGCTCGGCCCGCATGAGCAGGACCACGGCGGCCGCGCCGAGCAGCACCCCGAGCAGGGTGGTCAGGCTCCAGGCGCAGCCGTCCGGGCGGTCTGCCACCACGACCGGCCCGGATGCCGGTTCCAGGACGGCGCCGGCCGCCCGGTCCTCCCACTCCGGGGTCGGCCGCCTCACGATCCGCAGCAGCCACGGCCGGTCCGGAGGGTAGCGGACCACCAGGACCGTGCCCGGCCGGTGGTTGCTGAGTTCGGAGACGTGCACGTCCTGGGTGATCCGGATGCGGAAGGCGGGCGCCAGGTCCGGGGCGACGGTCAGGTCGAAGCGCACCGGGACGTCCGTCTCCGCGACCGTGCGCATCTCCCGTCCGTCGATCAGCGCCAGTGCCGTGAGGGGAGCCAGGGCGCCCTCCCGGGCCCGGCGCGGCGCGCCGGCGAGGCGGAACAGCAGCGCGTAGGCCGCGAGCAGGGCCGGACCGGCGACGATCAGGGGGACCCTGCCGAGAGTGCAGCCGACGACGAAGGCGGCCAGCGACGCCCCGATCACGCCGCCGGTCAGGAATCCCCTGGCGAGGTCGAGGGGAGCGGCACCGGTGGGCGGTGCGACCGTGGCGGTTGTCATACGGGTGATTCTGTCCGTCCGGCGCGGCTGCCGACAGGGGTCGGTGCGCGTTCGATCGATCATTCTCCCCGGCCGACGGCGCGAGCCGCCGTCTCTGCTGAGAGATGAACGAGCAACGCTTCTTCTCCACCGGAAGGAGCGGAGTCTTGAACACGTGGCCCGGTCGGCGTCCTGGGCCGCGCTGCCGGCACTCTCCCGTTCGTGGGGCCACCGGTTCGCCGGATCGGAGCACTCGGATCCGGAATTTCTTCCTCTTGGGCGTGAACATTTTCGATGTTCGACCGAGAAGCTGGCCTCAGACACGCTCCGGACTCCCCGCACTGACTCACCGTCACGGAGCGCGCAGCCATCGAGAAGTGAAGGACCAGCACGTGACGACCCCCATCCCCGCCAAGTTGTTGACCGGCGCCACCCGCCGGCCCGGGCACCACCCCGTCACCATCCGCACCGCCTGCGCGCCCCCCGCCCAGCCGCGGACGCCGCGCCACCACCGCACCGCACCGCGCGGCGCCGTCCCGGACCCGACCCGGGGGGAGCGGTGAACGACTTCCCGCCCGCGGACGCGGCCGACACCTCCAGCACCCGCGTCCCCCGACCGGCCCCCGACCCGGCACCCCTGCCCATATCGTTCACCGCCTTCCACGACCTGCACGCCCAGCGCTACACCGACTACGCCTTCGCCCACCTCGGCGACCCCGCCGTCGTGTGCGACCTCGTCGACGACGTCTTCGTCGCCCTCGCCGACCGCTGGCACCGCGTCCTCGCCCAACCCAGCCCGGCCGCCTACGCCTGGGCCCTGCTGCGCCGGGTCGTGGAGGCCGAATGCCTGCGCCGGGCCGAACACCTCGCGCTCATCGAGGAAGCCGCCTTCGCCTACGTCCTCATCGAACGCGCCAAGCGCCTCCTCGAACAGGTCGACGAGTGCATGGTCGAGGACCTCGGCATCGGCATCAGCGTCGCCCGCGCCATCCAGAAACTCCCCGGCCGCCAGCACGACGTCGTCGTCCTGCGCTTCCTCGCCGGCTACACCCCCACCCACATCGCCGAAGTCATGGGAATCGAGGAGGGCACCGTCCGCTCCCTCGTCTCCCAGGCCAGAACCCGCCTCAAGACCCGCCTCGCACCGCGCCGCACGCTCGTGCGCGGCCGCACGCACGACGAGGAGTGATCCCCATGGACCCGCTCGACATCCTGCTGGCCGGAGGCGGCATCCGCGCCGCCGGCCCCATCCCCCTCTACGACCTCACCGCCGGCCGCCGACGCATCGCCGAGAAACTCGCGGTCCGCCGCGCCGAGCGCTGCGCCCATGAGACGGACGACCCCGTCGGCAGCGGCGCCGGGCACGAGGGACGGTGGCGCACCGTTCCCGCACCGCAACTGCCCAGGGCGGCCACCCGGCCCGGACCGGACGGTCCGCCGCCCTTCCCGGGCCCCGGCGGACCGGCGGGGGAGTGCTCGCCCGCCGACGCCCAGAGCCTGACCCACCACGATCACGCCGACCGCTACCTGCGCGCCCTCGCCGGCGTGATCATCGGCGAGGACGGCGCCGCCGACGCCCTGAAGCGCCTGCACGACGGCACCGTGGAACCGCACGGCGCCCTGGTCTTCGCCTGCCTCCTCCACCTCGTGGGCCGCTACCAGGAGGCCCAGTTCTGGTGGCAGTTCGCCGGCGGCGCCGAAAACGCAGCCGCGTGCCTGTGCCTCTACCTCCACCACGTCCGCCTGGGCGAGATGAAAGCCGCCGAGCACTGGTTCGCCCAGGCCGTTCGCCCGGAGGCATTCCTGCCCGGCCGCCCCGCGACGGCGGCGCTCCTGCCGCCGGTCCCCGGCTGCCACCTCGCCTGCCTGCCCCTGGTCAGTGACCACCTCACCGCCCTGGGCGCCGCACCCCACCCACCGGACCCCGCCCTGCGCGAAGCACTCGACGACCTCGACATCGTCCGCGACGCGGAGTACGGACCGATCAGCCTGCCCAGCGACGACCTCGCCGACCACCTCCACGACCTCGCCACCACCAGCTGACCATCCCCACCCCGGCCCGCACCTGCGCCAGGACACCGCTCCACCGGCCCGACCGGCACCCCACGAACAAGGGCGGACCACCTCCCGGACACCGGGCCGCTCGGCACGACGGAGAAGACGATGAAAACCCCGGACCACCACGAGGACGCACCCCGGGCCGCCGACACGAACCACCGGCCGTCCACCACAACGACCGGCGCCGTCAGCAGGAGGCCCAGGCCGGCGGACAAGGCCGTCACCACCGCCGGCATCGTCGTCGGACTGCTCAACCTCGGATTCACCCTCTGGGACAGGATCGGCTCCCTCCTGCAGACCTGACCGCACGAGCACCACCGGCCACGGGGACCCGAACCGCCCGGCCCGCCGCCGCACCCCGGCCCTCTCCCCGGACCGCAGCCCGGAACAGGGCCGGGGCGCGATCTCCGCGACCGTACAGCGCGGGGGAGAGAGCGTCAGCGCTTCAGCGGGGCAGGCGGCATCGAGGGCTGAGCAGGGCATTGCCGAGCGGATCACGGCTGCTGCCGGTGGACAAGAGGCAGGCCCGCGTCGTGGCCGCAGGCCGGGATTCGTACGGTGCTGTCTCGCAGCACGGCGAAGAGGACATCGGTCCGGCATCCGGCCAGTGCCGTGCGGGGGACGCCGCGCGGCGGCCGTCGCCGGCTACACCGGCGGCTCGGGGTCGTACTGGATGCCGTGGCGCACCTGGCGGGCCCGCTCGACCGAGTGCAGCCGCGCCACGAGGTGCAGTGCCATGTCGATCCCGGCGGAGATGCCGGCCGAGGTGATGAGGTCGCCGTCGTCGACGAAGCGGGAGTCCCGGCGGACCTCGGCCGTGGGCTCCAGCTCGGCGAGCAGGTCGAGGGACGTCCGGTGGGTGGTGACCGCGCGGCCGCGCAGCAGACCCGCCTTGGCGAATACCAGCGCCCCGGTGCAGACGCTGGTGGTCAATGCCGCCTCCGCGGAGAGCTTGCGCACCCAGGCGAGGTGGTCCTCGTCCTCCATCAGCGGCCGGGTACCCTGCCCGCCGGGGTGCAGGAAGACGTCGACGGGCGGCATCGCGTCCCGCGAGAAGTGCGGCAGGATCGTGAGGCCCTTCGCGCACTGCGTCGGAGCCCCGTCCCGCGAGACGCAGTCGACGCGCCAGCCGTCCTCGGGGAACTTGCGCGTCCAGTAGGAGAGCACCTCCCACGGGCCGACGGCGTCCAGTTCCTCGACGTCCGGGAACAGCAGGATCGCGATCCGGCGGAGTGTTTCGTCGCTCATGGGCGCCATCAAAGCAGAGGCGCGGGAGTCACCGCCAGGAATTTTGAGCGGCCGTCCGGCTGCGATGACCACGCCTTATGGTTCGCCAACAGCCGTGCGATGGAGGTTCTCTGATGATAAGACAGATCTTCGACATGTCCGCTGCTCCCCGTGCACTGTTCGACCGCCCCGTGGCGATGGGTATCGGCTGTCTCAAGTCGGTGCCGCGCCCCGTTGGCACCCGGTGACCGTGTCGACGACCGGGCCCTGTGGCTCGAGGACTGCACCCTCGCCTCCGCCCTCGCCCCCGCCGTCGTCCGGTGACCCGGCCCAGGCGTACGGCCGGACCGAACCCTGACGCTCACCCGACCACCCTCGCCCCGGACGCCCCGGCAGCCCCGGGTCCCACGGCCAGGGTCAGTTCGAGGACCCGGTGCGGCGATGCGAGGTCCGGAAACAGCTCCCGCAGCTGCGTCATCCGGTACCGGACCGTCTGGGGATGGACGAACAACGCCGCCGCCACCTCGTCCCGCCGGCCCTGGTGCAGCAGCCACGCCCGCAGCGTCTCCTCCAGGCGCCGCGCGGTCGCGACGGGCAGGGGCCGCAACGGTGCGAGGGCTCGGGCGCGCAGGTCCGCGAACGCGTCCGGGTCGGCGCTCAGCACCAGCTCGGGCAGGTGCTCCTCGGTGTCACGGATGTCGGGGGAGAGGGTGCGCGCGCGGACGGCGCGTGCGTACGAGGCGGACGCACGGGTCCACGGCCGGGCGGGACCCACGACGGCGGTGCGGTCGGTGAGCCGCCGCAGGAGGTGTGATCGGTCCGCGTCGGGGACCAGCAGCACACCGGTGGCGTCCGGCAGGTCGTCGAGGACGAGCGTGCCCGGGTCGAGCGTGCGGTAGGCGGGCCGGGCCTGGTCGGCGGGCAGCAGGACCGCGGTCAGCGACACCGGGGGCTGCCACCCGGCCCGTTGGGCGGAGGCCAGCAGCACGTCCGGGCTCGCGTCCGCGAGGAGCTCGCGGGCCAGGTGTTCCAGGTGGCGCTCGTGGGCCCGGCCCCGGGCGGCCAGTTCGTCGGCGTGGCCCGCGGCGCTCGCGGCGGAGAGTTCGTCGATGTAGGCGAAGGTCAGCTCGGCGAACCTGGCGACCTCGGCGGCGGGCAGACCCGCGGGCACGGCGCCCGCCGCCAGGCACCGCCAGGCCACCCGGGCCCCGACGCGGTAGGCGCTGAGCAGGGCATCCATCGAACGGCCGTCGCGCACCTCGCCGCGGCCGAGCTCGTAGGCCGCGTCACCGGCGTCGCCGCCGGTGGCGTTCCCGCTCGCGAGGTCCAGGTAGTGCCCCAGCGCGGTGCGGACGGCCCGACGGATGGTGCTTCCCATGCGGCCCGAGAGGGCGTTGGCGTAGGAGGGGACCTCGTCGATGATCGCCTGGACGACCTCGTCGGCGGTGGCCCTCAGCGTGGCCCGGAGTGCGGCGACCGTCGGCCCGTCCAGGGCCGGTTCGCCGACCCTCCACATGGCATGGCTCATGATTGCATGGCTCACGTTCTTGTTCCTTGTTTGTTCCCTGCGAACAATTGGACCGGACAGATTTACATCCTGTGGTCAGGACTTTACGCCCTGAGGCGCAGCAAGCTGGAGTCATGACGAGTACAGCCCTCCGCAGCAGGGCCTGGAAACTGCTGGAGATGGTCACGACGCCGCTGCTGCCGTCGGACTACCTCGACCTGGTCGGCCCGCTCCGTGCGGGCGCCGACCTGCGTGGGCGCATCGAGGCCGTGCACCCCGAGACGGGTGACGCCGCGACCGTCGTGATCAGACCGGGACGGGACTGGCGCGGTCACACGGCCGGCCAGTACGTGCGGATCGGGGTCGACGTCGACGGGACGCGGCTGTGGCGCGCCTACTCCATCACCTCGCCGACGGACCGCCGGGACGGCCGCATCACGATCACCGTGAAGGCGGTCCGGGACGGCAAGGTCAGCAACCACCTGATCCGCAGGGCGACGCCGGGCACGCTGGTCCGGCTCGAACAGCCGACCGGTGACTTCGTGCTGCCGCCGTCCGCGCCCGCGAAGGTGCTCTTCCTGACGGCCGGCAGCGGCATCACACCCGTGATGGGCATGCTGCGCGACATCGACTTCGACGACGTCGTCATGGTCCACTGCGCGCCGAAGCCGCAGGACGTGATCTTCCGCGGTGAACTGCGCGACCTGGTCGCGGTCGGGAAGCTGCGTCTCACCGAGGTGCACACCGCCGCGGACGGCAGGCTCGACATCGCCCGTCTCGACGAACTCGTGCCCGACTGGGCCGAGCGCGAGACCTGGGCCTGCGGCCCGGCGGGCCTGCTCGACGCCGCAGAGGACCACTGGGCCGGGCACGGCGTGCGGGAGCGCCTGCGCACCGAGCGCTTCCGCCCCGTCACCGCCGTGGTCGGCGAGGGCGGTGACGGCGTCGACGGCGGCGAGGTCACCTTCAGCACCACCGGCAGGACCGTCGCCGCGGACGGCACCACTCCGTTGCTGGCCGTCGGTGAGGAAGCCGGAGTGCTCATGCCGTCCGGGTGCCGCATGGGCATCTGCTTCGGCTGCGTCACGCCGCTCAGAGCGGGCGCCGTCCGCGACCTGCGCACCGGCGAGATCACCGAGGCCGAGCCGGGCGTCCTCATCCAGACCTGTGTGTCCGCCGCGGCGGGCCCCTGCGACATCGAACGGTAGGAGCATCTTGACCGCCATCGACCCCACCGCCCATCTGACCGCGGAGCAGATCGAGGAGCTCGGCCGCGAGCTGGACGCGATCCGCGACGAGGTGATCGCCGGCCGCGGGGAGAAGGACGCCGCCTACATCCGCAGGGTCATCTCGGCGCAGCGGAAGCTCGAGTTGGCCAGCCGGGGTGTGCTGCTGTTCTCGATCTTCCCGCCCGCGTGGCTGCTCGGCACCGCCGGTCTGTCCGTTGCGAAGATCATCGAGAACATGGAGATCGGCCACAACGTCCTGCACGGCCAGTGGGACTGGATGCGGGACCCGAAGATCCACTCCACCACCTGGGAGTGGGACCACGTCTCGCCGTCCGAGCAGTGGAAGCACTCGCACAACGAGCTGCACCACACGTACACCAACGTGATCGGCAAGGACAACGACCTCGGCTACGGCATCATGCGCGTCGACGAGGACCAGAAGTGGCACCCGTTCCACCTCGGCCAGCCGCTGTGGAACCTCGTCAACGCCTGCTTCTTCGAGTACGGCATCGCGGCGTACGACCTGGAGCTCGGCAAGAACCTGCACAGGAGCCGCCGAAAGGACCCGGAGTTCCGCGCGCGGGCCAGGGCCGTGGGCCGCAAGATCCGCAAGCAGGCGCTCAAGGACTACGTGGTCCACCCGCTGCTGTCGGGCCCGTCGTTTCCCACCACTCTCGCCGCCACGTTCACCGCGAACCTGGTCCGCAACATCTGGTCGCACTCGGTGATCATGTGCGGGCACTTCCCCGAGGGCGTTCAGGTCTTCGAGCGCCGGTCGATCGAGGGCGAGACGCGCGGCCAGTGGTACCTGCGCCAGATGATGGGCTCGGCGAACATCAGCGGCAGCAGGGCCATGCACTTCATGACCGGCAACCTGTCGCACCAGATCGAGCACCACCTGTTCCCGGACCTGCCGAGCAACCGGTACGCCGAGGTCGCGGTGAAGGTGCGCGCGCTGTTCGAGAAGTACGAGCTGGAGTACGTCACCGGGCCGCTGCCCAAGCAGGTGTTCTCCGCGTGGCGCAAGGTCTTCCGGCTCTCGCTGCCGAACAGGAAGCGCGAGGTCACGACGCGGGACCGGGAGCGGGAGCTCGTCGCGGCGTGATTCCCGGTACCGGTCGATCCCTTCGGACCGAGGCCGAGCCTATGGGGGCGGGCCGGGAGCAGTCCTCGGGACGGGCTCATGACAACGTCATTGCCGTTGACCCGTGACCGGTGACCGGCGGTGGGCCGGCGCCGGCCGGCAGCCGACCCGTCCGCGCGCCAGAGGCGCAGGTCGATACCGAGCGCCTACCGGACGGCGCCGGCTCGCGGGTCGCCGGCGCCGTCCGGAGGAGCCTCCGGATCCGTGGATCTCCGAACTCGGGAACGAAACGCCCGGTCAGAGGACGATCTCGAGGTCCTCGAACACGCTCGCCCCTGCCCGGAGGAGCGCCGCTGGTGCCAGGCTCGACAGCACCGGTACGGCGTGGTGCCAGCCGCGGGGAGTCAGCGCCTCCGCGACCAAGGCCCTGGCGCGGGGGAGGTCGGGGCCGGAGGAGGAAGGCAGGAGCTGGGCGGCCAGTCGGCGGACCACCGGGAGGACGTCGTCCCGGTCCTCGTACAACGGCACCGCCACGGAGTCGGTCGACAGGCAGGCGGCGTGGGCGGCGAGATGCGCGAGAACCTCCGAGCGCTCGGCCTCGCTACGGGCTCGCCGAGCCCGGGCCAGTGCCGCGTCGTTATCTCCGAGCGCCGCGTACACCAGCGCCACCGCCCCGGCTCGCGAACCGGGCAGCGGCAACTCGCCCTCCTGGGCCACGACGGGATCGATGTATCCGCGAAGGGCCCGGTCACGGTCGACCGTGGCCTCGAGCAGGCCTGCCAGCACGGCGTCGACCCAGTTCGGGGGACCCCCGGGCCATCCGCGCCGCTTCTGCTGAGCCAGCTGGAAAAGGTACGAACCGGGGTTGCGGGAGTCGAGGAGATCCCTGGCGGCCGAGGCCCGCCGCTGGTCGTGACGGCCTACGGCGATCAGCAGTTCGGCGACGCGCGTGTTGCTCGCCGTGGCCTCGGCCAGCTCGCGAAGAGCCATGTCCGCGAGCCGGCCTGCCATGTCCGGGGCGTGCGGCCACAGCAGCGCGACCGCCTGGATCCGAGCCTGCCGGAAATCGTCCGAGAACGGCGAGCACGTCTCCTGGTGGGCGTCCAGCACCTCGGACAGTCTTCGGGTCGCACCGATCCGGGCCAGCGCCTGAACGACGGAGGTCACAACTCCCGGGGTCCGCCCGAGATCCTCGACCTCGGGCAGCATGGACGCGGCCCGCTCGGCGAGCCGCAGGGCGCGGCCATGGTCCGACAGCGGGACAGCCAGCGACACCGCGGCCCAGCCCCGGGTCCGTACACCGGCATCGGCGAGCGCCGCGACCAGCCGCTCGGCGTCGTCGGGCCGACCCGCCGCAGCCATCCCCCCTGCCAGGTCGGCGAACTGGTCCTGCTGGTACACGGAGAGCGTCCGCCCGCCGCCGGCGGGCCCGCGCACAGCCCGGTGGAGCAGGCGCAGCGCCCGGTCCGGATCGTCCGCCGCGTGATGGTGGGCCAGTGCGGTCACTGCTTCGGCAAAGACCCCTCGGGGCACGCCCGCCGCGGTGGCGAGCCCCTCCTCCGCCTCCTCGCTCCGCCCGGACGCGGCGAGCAACTCCGCGACGGTCGCGGCGCTACCGGGCCGGTAGAGGTCCACCGTGCTGCTGCTCCACGAAGGTGCGAGCGCGGCCCAGGCCGCCGCGGCCCGGCCGTCGCGCGCCCATCCCTCGGCGAGGGTCCGTGAGATCGCACCCCACGCGTAGCTCCGTTCGAGCCAGTCCCTCGCGGTGACGTCGGGCTCCATGGTCGAGGCGAGCCGGCGGGCCTCCTCCATGCGGTGTCCGGCGAGGAGCGCGTACACCGCGCCGGGCCCGCCGCCGACCCCGGCGGGCGAGCCGGGGTCGGCCCACGCCGCCAGGACGGCTGCGGCCAGCTCGTCCGCGAGCCCGGGACGCGTGGCGCGTGGCGCGCACAGCCTCGGCGGCGATCGGCGGAAGGCGCAGGTCGTGAGGGCTCTGCCGGACCAGGGCCAGCAACGTGTCGTGCAGCCGGTCCCGTTCGTCCGGGCAGCCGCAGTCCGCCCATACCTGCGCGAGCATGCTGAGCAGTTGCGCACGATGGTGCGGCGCGAGAGCGGTGCCGTCGACGGCGTCCTCCGCCGCCCGCAGCAAACCGGACATCGATCCCGCATCCCCTACGGCGACGGCCGCCAACGACACCGCCCGAACGAATCCGACGGCCTCCTCGCCTTCCGCCCGGGACAGCTCCGCGAGGAGGGAGACCGCCTCGGCCCGTCGGCCCGTACGCGCCAGCGCGGCAGCCTGGACCCCTTTCGCGTGCCACCAGGACCCTGCGGCCGCGTCCGCGTCGCGCCCGGTCCGTTCTCCCTCGGCAAGCCGCACGGCCTCCTCCGCCAGACCCACCGCCCGCCGGTCACCCGCCTCGCCGAGGACGTGGGCGAGCTTCGCCAGGGCGAGGCCCCGGTTCAGCGGATGGAAGACACTGCGGGCCAGCCCGACGGCGAGCCCGACCCTGCCCAGGCGGCCGTAGACGGCAGGTACCGCCAGGTGCAGATCCTCGTTGCGGCGGGCCACCAGGTCGCCTGCCACCGCCAGTGCCGTCAACGCGACCAGGTCGTCCGTCCCGAGGCTGCGCACCGCCTCGTGCACCGCCGCGATCTCCGCCAGGCACACGGCGTCGTTGTCGGTGTCCGTGCGCAGCCGTGCGTGGCGCCGCGGATCCGTGACGAGCGAGACGGCAAGGGCAGTGTCCCGGGGACCGCGCAGGTCGGCGGCCAGGCGACCGTAAGGGCGCAGGAGGTAGGCAGGGGTGTTCGCGGGCCACCCCTGCCGGGCGTAGCCGGCGGCCCAGGCCCGCAGCCGCTCCACGTAGGGGGCCAGGTCCGGGCCGAACTCCTGCTGGGCGATCGCGAGGATGGTTTCGTGGGAGAACACGTGTCCGTACTCCCGTTCGGGGGAGAGGCTCCCCTCGCCGAGCGGCTCCGGTGACCCGCTGCCGGTCGGCCGCAGGATACGGCCGAAGCCGCTGTCGAGCAGTCGGCGCAGTTCGAACGCGGGCTCGTGGGTGAGCTCCCGCAGGTCCTCGGGCTTCAGCGGGCCGCGCGCGGCGGTGAACAGCCCCACCAGATCACGTTGGGCGCTGGTGCCGGACAGGGCCTGGCGCAGTTCGAACCTGGCTTCGTGCTCGGTGTGGAGCGCTGCCGCGTTGGCCGCCAACCGCAGGACCGGGCAACCGCGCAGCGGATGGCCGCCCCTGACGTCCGCCGGGACGCCGGGGCCGGGCCGGCTGGTCACCAGGACGCGGACGCCGGGCGGAAGGCGCTCCGGAAGCAGCGAAGCGATGCTCCGTCCGGTGCCTCCGGGCCGGAGCGACCGGTCCTCGTCGAGACCGTCCACGATCAGGACGAGGGTGCCGCCGTCCTCGTGGACCCGCTCCGCGGCGAGACGCAGCAGCAGGGTGAGCTCGCCGTTGCGTGCCGGGGACGAGTCCCGGCTCACCGGCTCCCGCCCGGCGATCGCGGCGAGCTGGTCGACGACCGCCTCGGTGTAGGCGGCGCTGTCGGCCTGACCGGCATAGCGCGCGGTGACGAAGAACCAGACCGGTATCACCCCTCGCGGTGGATGCAGGGCGAACCAGGCAGCGAGCGCGGTCTTTCCCGCCCACGGGGCACCCTGGACCCAGAGGTAGGGCTCGCGTCCGCCGCAGAACTCGACCAGGGAACCGATCTCGCACCGGCGGTCCCGCAACTCCTCCGGTGCGAAGTCGCCCAGCTGCGCCCGGTAGGACTCGTGGAGGATGCCGCGAGGTGGCGCGGGCAGCACGTCCGGTAGCAGGTGCGGACGCAACTCGCCCTTCACCGCTTCTGTCAGCGAGGCGAGTTCGTCCGGTGAGAGGGCCTCGGCCCATCGATCCGCACGGCCGGCGGCGATGCGGCCGGGACCGTCGGACAGGTGGTGGCGGCTGACTACCCCGATCAGGTGGCCGCGGCTGAAGACGGCGGCACCCGACATCCCCTCCCAGCTGTCCCGTTCGGCGTCCGGATCCTTCCCCGGCGGCGAGTCGACGGCGGGGTCGAGGGTTCCCTCACGCCGGTTCGACAGCGCGGCGCAGCGTGCGTGGATGTGCTCCGCGTCCCTGAAGCTCGAACCGTCGCTGTGCCGGCGCAGTTTGAAACGGGGGAACCCCACAGCTGTGCAGAGTACGACGGCGTCGTGCTCGCCGAGACGGCCGTACGCGCAGGCGGTGACGTCCGTCCCGGCACCCCCGACAGCGAGCACGGCGATGTCGATCCCGTGGTGCTTCCAGACCACGTCCGCCGGGACGACCCGCTCACCCGGCCGGTCGGCCTCGAACCGCACGCGTATCCCGGCTGCCCCCTCGACGACATGCGCCGCCGTCAGCACGCGGTGCGGCGCGACCAGGTAGCCCGAGCCTCGTCTGCCGCCGCTGCTACCGGTCGGCGCTACCAGGCTCTCGGCCACCCGATCCACCCTCAGCACCCGCTCACCCCCTGAGCGGAGCGGCGGGACGGGTGGCGCCCGGAGGCGCGCTGCTCAGGATCGGCATCCGGGGGCGCTCACCGCTCTCCCTCGACGTCCTCGCCACCGATGAGGACGGAGCGGAACTCCGACTGGCCGGGGGCCTTGGTCCTGGGCACAAGCGTGACCGTGATCCGCTGCGTCTGGGCCCGGGCGTACTTTCCGTTCGCCGAGGCGTCGACGACCCAGAGGCGGACCTTGGCGTCCGCACCTCCCTCACGACTGACGGCGACCGTGGCCTCCAGCTCGACGGGGCCGAGTTCGAACCGGACCGCCTCGTCCGTGCCGTCGGCCAGCGCCGTCGTCAATTGCTGCCTCAACTCGCGGACCATGTCGGACAGTTCAATCACGCGCTTCCCCCTGTTGGATCCGCTTGTCGCCGAACCGGATCCTACACTCGCGTTGAGTGGTGCACATTCGCGAGGGGGAGGACCGGGTCGCCCGCCGGTCAGGAGGACGCGCGGACGATCAGCTCGGTCGGCAGCACCAGGCGGGGCCGTTCCTCACCGCCGTCCTCCTCGACGTCGGAGCCGCCCGCGCCGTTCGCGGCGATCTGCCGGAGCAGTGCGCGGGCCATCCGGCGGCCCATCTCCTCGATCGGCTGGCGGACGCTGGTCAGCGGGGGGTCCGAGTGGCGGGCGACGGGGGAGTCGTCGACGCCCACCAGCGCGACGTCGCCGGGCACTTCGCGGCCGCGGGCGCGCAGGACGGCCCTGGCTCCCACCGCCATGAGGTCGGAGGCCGCGAAGACCGCGTCGAGGTCCGGGCAGCGCTCCAGGAGCTCCGCCATGGCGCGGCGGCCGCCCTCCTCGGTGAAGTCGCCGGTGGAGACCAGTCGGTCGTCCGTCGGCAGGCCGACGGCGGCGAGTCCCTGACGGTAGCCGTCGAGGCGGCCCTGGGCGGCGAACATGTCGAGCGGGCCCGTGATGGTGGCGATCCGGTGCCGGCCGCGTCCGGCCAGGTGCTCGACCGCCGACCGGCCGGCACCGACGTTGTCGGAGTCGACGTAGGCCACCGGCTCGTTCTCCGAACGGCGCCCGTTCAGGACGGCGGGCAGGCCGAGCGCGCGGACCAGGTCCGGCAGCGGGTCGTCGCGGTGCACGGAGACCAGCAGGACGCCGTCCACCCGCTGGGCCGCGAGGTACTGCTCGAAGCGCTGCCGCTCCTGGTCGGTGCGGATCAGTGTGAGCAGCAACTGCATGTCGGCATCCGCCAGTTCGGCGCTCACACCGCGGATGATGTCCAGGAAGTAGGGCTCGGCGAAGAGCCGGTTCTCGGTCTCGGGGACGACCAGGGCGACGGCGTCCGTGCGATTGCCCGCGAGGGCCCGGGCGGCCCGGTTGGGGACGTATCCCAGCTCGGCGACAGCCCGCTCCACCGCCTCCTTCGCCTGTTCGCTGACCCGGGGTGAGCCGTTGATCACCCGGGAGACGGTGCCGCGGCCCACGCCGGCCCGGGTCGCGACCTCCTCCAGGGTGGGCCTGCCGGTCTGTCGTCCGCTCACAGCCTGGTGCCTTTCGTCGGCGCTGTCTCCATCCCCGTATGAAACCGCGCCGGGTGGCGGCCCGGTCAAGCCGGCTGACGCCCCCGGAGGATTGGGAGCGCTCCCACTCTAGCGCGGCGGGTCGTCGGAGCGTGCCGGGGTGAGTTCGAGAAGTGGCGGGCTGAGCGTGAATCGGGGTCTCGCTGGACGAGTTCGGGTTCATCTCTTGACATCGCCCCACCCGCGCAGCAACCTTCCGGCTGTGGCATGGGAGCGCTCCCACGCTCCGGTCGGGCCGAGCGAGGCCCGCCGTGCTTCCACCCGTGCCCAGGCAGAACCCTGCCGGCGCCCCATCGGCGCGATTCCCGACACCACCCGGACGAGGAGAGTGGCATGCACAGCACCGACAGAGGACTCACCCCCGGCCGCCGCCGGTCCACCGCCGTCGCGGCCCTGGTCGCGGCCACCGCCGTGCTCGCCGCCTGCAGCAGCAGCGGTAGCGGTAGCGGTGGCAGTGGTAGCGGCGGCGCCGCCGACGGAGGCACCGTCACCCTGAGGATCGGCACCTTCGGCTCCTTCGGCTACGACAACGAGACCGGAGCCAAGCTGTACGCCGAGTACGAGAGCCTCCACCCCAACATCAAGATCGTCGAGTCCAACGTGGCCGACGGCCAGAAGTACTGGGACACCCTCAAGCTCCGGCTCTCGCGGGACAGCGGCCTCGCCGACATCCAGGCCGTGGAGGTGGGATACATCGCCGAGGCCACCGGGCCCGCGCTGGCCGGCAAGTGGGTCGACCTCGGGAAGACCGGCGGCGCGGACCTCGCCGGCTTCCTCGACTGGAAGACGAAGCAGGCCACCACCGCCGACGGCAAGGTCGTCGGCCTCGGCACCGACATCGGCCCGATGGCCATCTGCTACAACAAGGACCTCTTCGCCGCGGCCGGGCTGCCCACCGACCGCGCCCAGGTCGGCGCGCTCTGGGCGGGCAGTTGGGACAAGTTCCTGGACACCGGCCGCGCCTACCGGTCGAAGGCCCCCGAGGGCACCGCCTTCCACGACTCCGCCAGCGGCCTGTTCAATGCCGTGGTCGCCAGTGAGCCGGTCCAGTACGCCGACGCCAAGGGCGAGTTGGACTACCGGAACAGCCCCGGTGTCCAGAAGGCCTGGTCGATCGCGACCGCGGCGGCCACCGGGGGCATCACCGCGAAGCTGCGCCAGTTCGACGAGAAGGGCACCTGGAACGCGGGCTTCAAGAACACCAAGTTCGCCACCGTCGCCTGCCCCAGCTGGATGACCGGCATCATCAAGGACCAGGCCGGGCCGGAGAACCAGGGCAAGTGGGACATCGCTCCGGCCCCCGTGGCGGGCAACTGGGGCGGTTCCTTCCTCGCCGTGCCCAAGTCGGGCGCCCACGCGGAGGAGGCCGCGAAGCTGGCTGCCTGGCTCACCGCGCCGGCCCAGCACGCCAAGGTCTTCGCGGTCAACGGCAACATCCCCTCCTCCAGGTCGACCCTGACCTCGGCCGCCGTCCAGGACGCGAAGCTGCCCTTCTTCGGGGACGCGCCGGTCGGCCGGATCTACTCCGAGGCCGCCGCCGGTATCCGCCCCGTGCCGATCAGCCGCTGGGACGGCCAGGTGAAGACCTTCCTCACCGACAACGGGATCCTCGACATCGAGCAGCGCGGCACCGACCCCGCCCAGGCCTGGGACAACGTCCGCAAGCTGATCGACGACAAGATCGCGAAGTAGCCGGCGCGTCCCGGTGCCGTCCGCGGTGCCGCCCGGTGCGGTCCGCGTGGCGGGCGGTCCCGGGCGCGCCGCCGCGCGGCCGGGCCCTCCCGCCCCACCCGCTCTCCCCGTACTTCTCGACCAGGAAGGACGCCCCCGTGCCCCCTCCCTCCCGGGCGACGGCCGACGGCCGCCCGCCGTCCGACCCGCCGCCGGACCCGCCCCGCGCCGCCGGCGGACCGAAGAACACCCGCCGGGAACCACCGGGTCGGCGCAGCATCCGCCACCGCTGGGACCAACGGGCGGCGCCCTACGTGTTCGTCGCCCCCTTCTTCCTCTGCTTCGCCGCCTTCGGCCTCTTCCCGCTGGTCTACACGGCTTGGCTCTCGCTGCACCGCGTCGAACTCGGCGGTGCCGCCGAGTGGCGGGGCCTGGACAACTACACCGGCCTGTGGGACAGCGAGTTCTTCTGGAACGCGCTCGCGAACACCTTCACCATCGGTGTCCTCTCCACCGTCCCGCAGCTGCTGCTCGCCCTCGGCCTGGCCCAGTTGATCAACCGGGAGGTGCGCGGGCGCGGATTCCTGCGGGTCGCCGTCCTGGCGCCCTACGCAACCTCGATCGCGGCCGCCACCCTGGTCTTCGCCCAGCTCTTCAACAGCGACTACGGGCTGATCAACACCGCACTGGGCCTGGTCGGTTTCGACCCCGTCGACTGGGAGTCCTCCAAGTGGCCGGCGCAGATCGCCATCTCGGTCATCGTCACCTGGCGGTGGACGGGTTACAACGCGCTGATCTACCTGGCCGCGATGCAGGCCGTGCCCCGCGACCTGTACGAGGCCGCGGAACTCGACGGGGCCTCGCGGTGGCGACAGTTCGTCAGTGTGACCGTCCCCTCCATCCGGCCGACCATCCTGTTCACCATTGTGGTGTCGACCATCGGAGCGACCCAACTGTTCGGTGAGCCGATGCTCTTCGGCGGCAGCCTGGGGGTGAGCGGAGGCAGCGGGAACCAGTTCCAGACGCTCAGCCTGCTGATGTACGAGAAGGGCTGGGTCACCGGAGCGCTCGGCCAGGCCTCCGCGATCGCCTGGGTGATGCTGCTCCTCCTCCTACTGGCCGGGGCCCTCCGGGCCGTGGCCGTCCGTACGCGTCGAAGGAAGGGCTGATCCGTGCGCACCGCAGCTCCCGCACCGACGACCACCGCGTTCCCCGGCGGAGCCGACGACGACGCGCGCAGCCGCAGGCGAGTCCGACCGCGGCCGTCCGCCGGGCGCCGGAACCACGCGGGGCCGCTCACCTACGTCCTGCTCGGCCTGGCCGCGCTGGTCTCGCTCTTCCCGCTCTACTGGAACCTCGTCGCCGCCTCGCACACCGGCGAGCGGGTCGTCGAGGCACCGGCGCCCCTGCTGCCGGGCCGGCACCTGTTCGACAACCTCGCCTTCGCGTGGAACCAGGTCGACATGGGCGAGGCACTGGTCAACACCACGGTGGTGGCCTCCCTGGTGGCCGTGTCCACCGTGCTCTTCTCCACCCTCGCGGGCTTCGCCTTCGCCAAGCTGCCGTTCCGGGGCCGCAACGTCCTGCTGGCGACAGTGGTGGCGACGATGACCGTCCCCCCGCAGCTCAGCGTGATCCCGCTGTACCGGATCATCACCGACCTGGGGTGGGTGGACCAGCTCCAGTCCGTGGTGCTGCCCTCCCTGGTCGCCGCCTTCGGCGTGTTCTTCATGCGGCAGTACCTGCTGGACGCCCTGCCCGTGGAACTGGTCGAGGCCGCCCGGGTCGACGGCGCGCACAGCCTGCGCGTGGTCTGGCACGTGGTGTTCCCGGTCGCGCGGCCGGCCATGGCCGTGCTCGGCATGCTGGTCTTCGTCCAGGCGTGGAACGACTTCTTCTGGCCTTTCATCGCCCTGACCCCCGACGGCAGCCCGACGCTCCAGGTGGCCCTGGCCGGACTCGGCTCCGGGAACCACAGCGTCGACCAGGCGGTCGTCCTGACCGGTGCGCTCATCTCGACCGTCCCGCTGCTGCTGGTCTTCGCCCTCCTGGGCAAGCACATCGTGGGCGGGATCACCGCCGGCGCCGTCAAGAACTGAGACCCTGTCCCCGCGTCCGCTGCCCCGCACACCCCTGGGAGCACCGCCATGCCACTCACCACCTCCGCCGACTCCGCCGACTCCGCCGACTCCGCCGCCGACTCCTCCGCCTCACCGGTGCCCGCCGTACCGGCCCCCACCGGGAACCCCCGCTTCCCGACCGGATTCCTCTGGGGTGCGGCCACCTCCGCCTACCAGATCGAGGGCGCCGCCGCCGAGGACGGCCGCACGCCGTCGATCTGGGACAGCTTCTGCCGCACGCCGGGCAAGGTCTTCGAGGGCCATACCGGCGATGTGGCGGTCGACCACTACCACCGCTTCCGCGAGGACGTCCGGCTGATGGCCGACCTCGGACTGACCGCCTACCGCTTCTCGGTCTCCTGGCCCCGGGTCCGGCCCACCGGTCGGGGCCCTGCGGTCCAGCGGGGCCTGGACTTCTACCGCCGGCTCACCGACGAACTGCTCGCCGCCGGCATCACCCCCGTCGCGACGCTCTACCACTGGGACCTGCCGCAGGAGCTGGAGGCGGCCGGCGGGTGGCCGGAGCGCACCACCGCGGAGCGGTTCGCCGAGTACGCGGCCCTGGTGGGCGAGGCACTCGCCGGCCGGGTCGAGCAGTGGACCACCCTCAACGAACCCTGGTGCAGCGCCTTCCTCGGCTACGGCTCGGGCGTCCACGCCCCCGGCCGCACCGACCCCGTGGCCGCGCTGCGGGCCGCCCACCACCTGAACCTCGGCCACGGGCTGGCCGCCCAGGCCCTGCGGGCCGCGCTCCCCGGCAGCGCCCGGCTGTCCGTCTCGCTCAACCTGCACGCGCTGCGCCCGCTCACCCCGTCCGGGGCGGACCGGGAGGCGGTCCGCCGGATCGACGCCGTCGGCAACCGGATCTTCCTGGGCCCGATGCTGGACGGCGCCTACCCCCAGGACCTGTTCGACGACACCGCCGGCCTGACCGACTGGTCCTTCGTCCGACCGGGTGACGAGCGGACGGCCAACCAGCGACTCGACTGGCTCGGCGTCAACTACTACACACCGACCGTGGTGTCCGCGACCGCCGAGGGTGCCGAACCCGCCCGGCAGGACGGCCACGGCGGCGGCGCCGCCTCACCCTGGCCGGCGGCGGACACGGTGGGCTTCCACCGGGCCCCGGGCCGGGCGACCGCGATGGGCTGGGCGGTCGACCCGTCCGGCCTGCACGAACTGCTCACCGGGCTGGCCCGGCGGCATCCGGAGATCCCGCTGGTCGTCACCGAGAACGGCGCGGCGTACGAGGACACGACCGGCCCGGACGGCACGGTCGACGACCCCGAGCGCGCCGCCTACGTCCACGGCCATCTCGCGGCGGTGCACCGGGCCATGGCCGACGGCGCGGACGTCCGCGGCTACTTCCTGTGGTCGCTGCTGGACAACTTCGAGTGGGCGTACGGCTACGAGAAGCGCTTCGGCGTGGTCCACGTCGACGGGCGGACGCTGGCCCGCACCCCCAAGTCCAGCGCCCGCTGGTACGGCCGCGTCGCCCGCACCGGCGAGCTCCACCCGCCCCGGGAAGCGTAGGACCGGCCTCCGGCCCCGTGCGGCCCTGCCCTCCGCCCCTCGCGGGTCCGGAGCGGGGCGCCGGGCCGCCGGTGGACCGACAGGACGGGCCGCGGTGCGAAGCACGGCGGCCCGTCCTGTCGAGCGGGTGGTCAGGAGCCTGCCCGGCGCTTGTTGTAGACGTCGAAGCCGACGGCCGCGAGCAGTACCAGGCCCTTGATCACCTGCTGGTAGTCGGTGCCGATCCCGACCAGTGACATGCCGTTGTTGAGCACGCCCAGCACCAGGCCGCCGATGATCGCACCGAGCACGGTGCCCACGCCGCCGCTGGCGGAGGCGCCGCCGATGAACGCGGCGGCGATGGCCTCCAGCTCGAAGTTGATGCCCGCCTGCGGGGTGCCGGCGTTGAGGCGCGCCGCGAAGACCAGGCCGGCGAGCGCGGCGAGGACGCCCATGGTGGTGAAGGCGAGGAAGACGACCCGCTTGCTCTTCACTCCGGACAGCTCGGCCGCCGCCTCGTTGCCGCCGATCGCGTAGGTGTGCCGCCCGATGATCGAGTTGCGCATCAGGTAGCCGAAGCCGACCAGCAGCGCGCCGAGGATCAGCAGCACGATCGGCACGCCGTGGTAGCTGGCCAGCAGCAGGGTGAAGACCAGCACCGCGGCGGTCACCACGGCGAGCTTCGCCAGGAACAGCCCGAGCGGGAGCAACTCCAGACCGTACGAGGCGGTCCGGCGCCGGCCGCGCACCTCCTGGAGGATCGCGACGCCCAGGACGGCGAGGCCCAGCAGCAGAGTGAGGTTGTGGTAGTCGGTGTGCGGGCCCACCTCGGGCAGGAAGCCGCTGCTGATGTTCTGGAAGCCCTTGGGGAACGGCGCCACGGACTGCCCCTGCAACAGGATCTGGGTGCCGCCGCGGAACAGCAGCATCCCCGCCAGGGTGACGATGAACGACGGGATCCCCAGGTAGGCGATCCAGAAGCCCTGCCAGGCGCCCGCGAGTGCCCCGATGGCCAGCGCGCCCAGCATCGCCGCGGGCCACGGGACGTGGTGCTTGACCATCATCACCGCGGCGGCCGCTCCGACGAAGGCGGCCAGCGAGCCGACCGAGAGGTCGATGTGCCCGGCGACGATGACGATCATCATGCCGATCGCCAGGATGAGGATGTAGCCGTTCTGCTGGATCAGGTTGGTGATGTTGAGTGGCTGGAGCAGGATGCCGTCGGTCCAGATCTGGAACAGCAGCACGATCAGCGCGAGGGCGACCAGCATGCCGTACTGGCGTACGTTGCCGCGCAGCGCCCGGGCCAGTGCGCCGCCGAGTGAGGGGCTCGGTCCGGCCTGCGGTGCCTTCGGGGACGAATCCGGGATGATCTCGGTCTGGGCCATGCCTCACACCTGCTCGTTGCTGGATGCGGCGCTCATGGTCATGAGCCGCATAAGGGATTCCTGGGTGGCGTCGGCCCGGTCCACCTCACCGGTGATCCGGCCCTCGGCCATGGTGTAGATCCGGTCGCACAGGCCCAGGAGTTCGGGGAGTTCGGACGAGATGACGAGCACGGCCTTGCCCTGGGCGGCCAGTTCGGCGATGACGGTGTAGATCTCCGCCTTCGCGCCGATGTCGATGCCGCGGGTCGGCTCGTCGAGGATCAGCACCTCCGGCCCGGCGAAGATCCATTTGCTGAGGACGACCTTCTGCTGGTTGCCGCCGCTGAGCGTGCCGGTCCGGGTGAAGACCGTGGGCGCCTTGATGTTCATGGTGCGCCGGAAGGACTCGGCGACCCTGGCCTCCTCGTGCCGGTCCACCCGGCCGAACCGGGCGACCTTGCCGAGCGCGCTCAAAGAGATGTTCCGGCTGATGTCGTCGATCAGGTTGAGGCCGAGCTGCTTGCGGTCCTCGGTGACGTACGCGATGCCGTGCCCGATCGCCTCCGGCACGGTGCGGGTGCGGATCTCCCGGCCGTGCAGCCGCACCGTGCCGGCCGCCCACCGGCCGTACGAGCGGCCGAAGACGCTCATCGCCAGCTCGGTGCGCCCGGCGCCCATCAGACCGGCGATGCCGACGATCTCGCCGCGCCGCACGTTCAGCGAGGCGCCGTCGACCACCATCCGCTGCTGGTCGATGGGGTGCCGGACGCTCCAGTCCTCGACCTCGAAGGCGACCTCGCCGATGTTCCGGGTGCGCTCGGGGTAGCGGTGCTCCAGGTCGCGGCCGACCATGCCGCGGATGATCCGCTCCTCGGAGATGCCCTCGGGGCCGATCGCGATGGTCTCGACGGCCCGGCCGTCGCGCAGGACGGTCACGGTGTCCGCGACCCGGGCGATCTCGTTCAGCTTGTGCGAGATGACGACGCAGGCGATGCCCTGCGCCTTGAGTTCCAGGATCAGGTCGAGCAGCTTGAGGCTGTCCTCGTCGTTCAGCGCGGCCGTCGGCTCGTCCAGGATGAGCAGCTTCACCTTCTTGGCCAGCGCCTTGGCGATCTCGACCAACTGCTGCTTGCCCACGCCGAGGTCGGCGACCCTGGTCTGCGGGCTCTCGTCGAGGCCGATGCGGCGGAGCAGCTCCGCGGCGTGGGTGAGCGTCCGGTGCCAGCTGATGATGCCCCGGGAGGCGTGCTCGTTGCCGAGGAAGACGTTCTCGGCGATGGACAGGTACGGCACCAGCGCCAGTTCCTGGTGGATGATGACGATGCCGCGCTGCTCGCTGGCCCGGATGTCCTTGAACCGGCAGGGCTCGCCCTCGAAGAGGATCTCGCCCTCGTAGCTGCCGTGCGGGTACACGCCGCTGAGCACCTTCATCAGGGTGGACTTGCCGGCGCCGTTCTCGCCGCAGAGGGCGTGGACCTCGCCGGCGGAGACGCTCAGGTTGACCTCGGAGAGCGCCTTGACGCCGGGGAACGACTTGCTGATCGACCGCATTTCGAGAACGGGTCCAGCCATGGTTGTGCGTCCGTATCGTCAGGGGCGGTGCGGGGCCGGTCTCGGGGGCGCCCCACCGCCGGTTCGGGAGGGGTCCGGCGGACCGGGCCCCACGGGCTACTTGAGCTGGTCCGCGGTGTACTGGCCGCTGTCGACCAGGACCTGCCGGTAGTTGTCCTTGTCGACGCTGACCGGCTGCAGCAGCTGTGCCGGGACGGTCTTGACGCCGTTGTCGTACTGGCCGGTGTCGTTGACCTCGGGCTTGCCGCCGGTCAGCAGGGCGTCGCCCATCCGGACTGCGGCCTTGGCCAGCTGACGGGTGTCCTTGTAGACCGTCTGGGTCTGCTCGCCGGCGATGATCGACTTGACCGAGGCCAGCTCGCCGTCCTGGCCGGTGACGATCGGCAGCGACTTGACGGTGCCGTAGCCGAGGCCCTTCAGGGAGGAGAGGATGCCGATCGAGATGCCGTCGTACGGCGAGAGCACCGCGTCGACGCGGGCGTTGGTGTACGACTTGCTGAGCAGGTTGTCCATTCGGGACTGGGCGAGCCCGCCGTCCCAGCGCAGCGTGGCGACCTGGTTGAAGTCGGTCTGGCCGCTCTGTACGACGAGCTTCTTCTGATCGATGTAGGGCTTGAGGACACTCATCGCGCCGTTGAAGAAGAAGTTGGCGTTGTTGTCGTCCGGCGAGCCGGCGAAGAGCTCGATGTTGAACGGGCCCTTGCCGTCCTTGAGGCCGAGCTTGTCGGCGATGTAGCCGCCCTGGAGGACCCCGACCTTGTAGTTGTCGAAGGTCGCGTAGTAGTCGACGTTCGCCGTGCCCCGGATCAGCCGGTCGTAGGAGATCACCGGGATGTGGGCGTCATTGGCCTTCTGCAGCACATTGGTGAGGGAGGAGCCGTCGATGGCGGCGACCACCAGCAGCCTGGCACCCTTGGTGATCATGTTCTCGACCTGGGAGACCTGGTTCTCCACCACGTTGTCGCCGTACTGCAGGTCGGTCCGGTACCCCTTGGCCTGGAACTCCTTGACCATGTTGGCGCCGTCGTTGATCCAGCGCTCCGACGACTTGGTCGGCATGGCGATGCCGACCAGACCGCCCTTGGCGTCCCCCTTGGCCGCGCCGCCGCCGCCGCCGCCGCCGTCGCCGACGCCGTCGCCGACGCCGTTGGCACTCTGGCCGCAGGCCGCCAGCGAGAGCACCAGGCCCGCGGCGACGAGCCCCGCCGAGATCTTCCGCACAGTTCCTCCAGTGATGTTCCGCGACCGGCACAGCGCATCCCCTGACTGGGCGACTGGGAGCGGTCGGGCGAGGCCGGCCGGGAGTGTTCCCTCGGGCTGTGGGGCCTCGGGGTGACGGCCGCCCCGGCCTGGCGATACATGAGTGTTAACGCTCACATGTGCGGAGTCAAGGGGTTCGGGGCATTGTTGGATCCCCGGGATCCGGTGGTCGTCCCCGGGCGGAGGCGGCCGGGCGGCGCGCGTTTCCGTCTCCGAAAGTCATTTCGTCTTCGACATCCCTGGGTCGGGGGCCGGACGCCGGCCCCGTGCGGGGTGCTCGGTCGGGCCTCTTTCCCGGGCCGGTCGGGGCGGACCCGGGTGCGCTCACGTGCCGCGGCGGCCGGATTTCGGCGGTCCGAACGGCGGGCGCGGAGAGGGGCGTGAACGGCGCGCCTGAAGCGCGCCGCATCGTTCGGCCGAGGGCGGGGGAGCGGTCCGGACCTGGTCGCGTACTGTGGTCGGCAGCCGAGGAGGGGACAGCCCGTGGGGATCGAGAGTGCCGGGACGGAACAGCGCCAGCCCGTGATGGCGGACGTGGCGAAGCTGGCGGGCGTGTCCCACCAGACGGTGTCCCGGGTGCTCAACGGAGCCCCGCACGTGCGGCCGGACACCCGGGACCGGGTGCTGGCCGCCATCCGCGAACTGGACTACCGGCCCAACTCCGCGGCCCGGGCCCTGGTCACCCGGCGCTCGCAGACCCTCGGCGTGGTCAGCTTCGACTCGACGCTGTACGGGCCCGCCTCGATGCTGGACGGGATCGAGCAGGCCGCCCGCAGCGCCGGGTACTTCGTGAGCGTGACCAGCCTGCGGTCCCTGGACGGCCGCTCGGTCCAGGAGGCCGTCGACCGGCTGCGCGACCAGGGCGTGGAGGGCGTCGTGGTGATCGCCCCGCAGACCTCCGCCGTCAGCGCCGTGGCCCGGCTCTCCAGCTCGGTGCCGGTCGTCGCGGTCGGATCGGGCAACCAGACCCAGGTGCCCATGGTGTCGGTGGGCAACCGCTTCGGGGCCGGAGACGCCACTCGGCACCTGCTCGACCTGGGCCACCGCACCGTGCACCACGTGGCCGGCCCGGCCAACTGGCTGGAGAGCAAGGATCGCGAGGAGGGCTGGCGCCGCACGCTGGAAGCCGCCGGAGCCCCGGTGCCGGAGGTGGAGCGGGGCGACTGGAGCGCCCGCTCGGGTTACCACGCCGGGCTGCGGATCGCCGAACTGCCGGACGTCACCGCCGTCTTCTGTGCCAACGACCACATGGCCCTCGGCCTGCTGCGCGCCCTGAACGAGGGCGGACGGTCGGTGCCGGAGGAGATCAGCGTGGTCGGGTTCGACGACATCCCGGAGGCCGCCTACTTCATCCCGCCGCTGACCACCGTCCGGCAGGACTTCGGCGAACTCGGCAAGCGGGCGCTGGAGCTGCTGCTGGGGGAGCTGGAGGGTGATGCGCGACCTTCCCCGAGGCATGTGCGGATCCAGCCCGAGCTGGTGCTGCGTCGCAGCGTGGCCCCGGTCGTCCGCCGGTGAACCGCCGACGGCCCGCCGTGCGCTGACCGCCCGGGGCGGGCCGACGCTCGACCGGGCAACGTCCCTTGACACCTCGAATGTTAACGCTCACAATTTCCGTGAGCGTTAACACGAACGAAACGCCCATTCACTCCGCCGGTCAGGCGCCGCCCGTTCCCGCGCGGGGGCGCCCGGCCGGTGGCCCCTCGTTCCGCCCTCCTGAGGGGGAGACCGCGGAACGGAGCCTGTCGCCGGTGTGCTGCCCCCCTGCCCCGGCCGCGGAACCACCGGCGACAGGCGACACCACAGGTTTGTCGCCCCAATGCCGCGCCCCCGTGAGAAGGATGACGACGTGACCGTGATTCCCGCTGCCCCCGACCCGGAGAGATACGTCGTCGGGATCGACTTCGGCACCCTCTCCGGCCGCGCCGTGGTGGTCCGCGTGCGGGACGGCGAGGAGGTCGGCACCGCCGTCCACCCCTACCCGCACGCCGTCATCGAGCGCGAACTGCCCGGCACCGGACGGCCGCTGCCGCCCGACTGGGCGCTGCAGCACCCCGAGGACTGGCGCGAAGTCCTGCGCACCGCCGTCCCGGCCGCGCTCGCCGCATCCGGCGTCGACCCCGCTCACGTCGTCGGGATCGCCACCGACTTCACCGCCTGCACCGTCCTGCCGACGCTCGCCGACGGCACCCCGCTGGCCGAGACGGCCGCCTGGGCGGCCCGCCCGCACGCCTGGCCCAAGCTCTGGAAGCACCACGCGGCGCAGGGCCAGGCCGACCGGATCAACGCCCTGGCCCACGCCCGGGGCGAGAAGTGGATCTCCCGATACGGCGGGAGGATCTCCGCCGAGTGGCAGTACGCCAAGGCCCTGCAGGTCCTGGAGGAGGACCCGGCCGTGTACGCGGCGTGCGAGCGCTGGATCGAGGCCGCCGACTGGATCGTCTGGCAGCTGACCGGCGCCGAGAGCCGCAACACCTGCACCGCCGGCTACAAGGGCATCCACCAGGACGGCAGCTACCCGAGCGAGGACTACCTGGCCGGGCTCCACCCGGACTTCGCCGACTTCGCCCGCACCCGCCTGGCGCACCCGCTCGCCCCGCTCGGCTCCCGGGTCGGCCCGCTCACCGCGCGAGCGGCGCGGTGGACCGGTCTGCCCGAGGGCATCGCGGTCGCCGCAGGCAACGTCGACGCACACGTCGCCGCACCCGCCGCGCAGGCGGTGGAGAACGGCCAACTCCTCGCCATCATGGGCACCTCCACCTGTCACGTCGTCAACGGTGCCACGCTCGCCGACGTCCCCGGCATCTGCGGCGTGGTCGAGGACGGCATCGTCACCGGCTCCTACGGCTACGAGGCCGGCCAGAGCGCCGTCGGCGACATCTTCGCCTGGTGGCTGCGTCAGGGCGTCCCCGCCGACTACCTGGCCGAGGCCGAGGCGAACGGAGAGGACCTGCACCAGGTGCTCACCCGGAAGATCGCCGACCAGCCGGTCGGCGCGCACGGCCTGGTGGCGCTCGACTGGATGAACGGCAACCGCTCCACCCTGGTCGACCACCACCTCTCGGGGGCGATCGTCGGCCTCACCCTGGCCACCCGTCCGGAGGAGATCTACCGCGCCCTGCTGGAGGCCACCGCCTTCGGGACCCGCGTCATCGTCGAGGCCCTGGAACAGGGCGGTGTCCCCGTCACCGAGTTCGTCGTCACCGGCGGCCTCAAGAAGAACGGCCTGCTGATGCGGATCTACGCCGACGTGCTGCGCCGCCCGGTCTCGCTCGCCGAGTCCGAGCAGGGCCCGGCGCTCGGCTCGGCGATCCACGCCGCCGTCGCCGCCGGGTCCTACCCGGACGTACGGACCGCGGCCGCCGCCATGGGCAGGGTGCGCCGGGGCGCGTACCAGCCGGACCCGGCCGCCGCCGACGCGTACGACCGGCTCTTCGCCGAGTACCGCGCCCTGCACGACCACTTCGGCCTCGGCGCCGACAAGCTCCTGCACCGCCTGCGCGACATCCGGAACACCGCCCTCACCACCCCGAGCGAGGCCAAGTGAACGCGACCGTCGACGCCGTCCGCCGCCAGGTCAGCGACCTCCACCAGGAGCTGGTCCGCTACAACCTCGTGGTCTGGACCGCCGGCAACGTCTCCGCCCGAGTCCCCGGCGAGGACCTGCTGGTCATCAAGCCCAGCGGCGTCTCCTACGAGGAGCTGACGCCGCGGAACATGATCGTCTGCGATCTGGACGGCAACGTCGTCGAGGGTGACCACTCGCCCTCCTCGGACACCGCCGCGCACGCCCACGTCTACCGGCACATGCCGGAAGTCGGCGGGGTGGTGCACACCCACTCCACCTACGCCTGCGCCTGGGCCGCCCGCGGTGAGGCCGTCCCCTGCGTGCTCACCGCGATGGCCGACGAGTTCGGCGCCGAGATTCCCGTCGGCCCGTTCGCGCTGATCGGCGACGACTCCATCGGCCGGGGCATCGTGGACACCCTCAAGGGCCACCGCTCGCCCGCCGTCCTGATGAAGAGCCACGGCGTCTTCACCATCGGCAAGGACGCCAAGGCGGCGGTCAAGGCCGCCGTGATGTGCGAGGACGTGGCCCGCACCGTCCACATCTCCCGGCAGCTCGGCGAGCCCCTGCCGATCCCGCAGTCCGATATCGACAGCCTCAACTTCCGCTACCAGAACGTCTACGGCCAGCCCCAGGCCCGGTGAGGAGCCACCCCATGAAGAAGCCTGCGGAGGGCCGCGAGGTCTGGTTCCTGACTGGCAGTCAGGGACTCTATGGCGAGGACACGCTGCGCCAGGTCGCGGAGCAGTCCCGCGTCGTCGCCGAGCGGCTCGGCGCCGCCTCCGCCGTGCCGGTCGAGGTCGTCTGGAAGCCGGTCCTCACCGACGCGGGCGCGATCCACCGGATCTGCCTCGACGCCAACGCGGACGACGAGTGCATCGGCCTGATCGCCTGGATGCACACCTTCTCCCCGGCCAAGATGTGGATCGCCGGACTGGACGCGCTGCGCAAGCCGCTGCTCCACCTGCACACCCAGGCCAACGTCGAACTGCCGTGGCGGACCATCGACATGGACTTCATGAACCTGAACCAGGCCGCCCACGGCGACCGCGAGTTCGGCTACATCCAGTCCCGCCTCGGCGTCCCGCGCAAGACCGTCGCCGGACACGTCGGCGACCCGAGCGTGGCCGACCGGATCGGTGCCTGGGCGCGCGCCGCCGCGGGGCGCGCCGAACTCCGCACGCTCAAGCTCGCCCGCTTCGGCGACAACATGCGCGACGTCGCCGTCACCGAGGGCGACAAGGTCGAGGCCCAGCTCCGCTTCGGCGTCTCCGTCAACACCTACGGCGTGAACGACCTGGTCGCCGCCGTCGACGCGGCCGACGACGGCGAGGTCGGCGCCCTGGTCAAGGAGTACCGGGAGCTCTACCGGCTCGCCCCCGAGCTGCGTCCCGGCGGGGATCGGCACGAGTCGCTGCGCTACGCGGCGCGGATCGAACTGGGCCTGCGCGGCTTCCTGGAACGGGGCGGGTTCCGGGCCTTCACCACCAACTTCGAGGACCTCGGCGGGCTGCGCCAGCTCCCCGGCCTCGCCGTGCAGCGGCTGATGGCCGACGGCTACGGCTTCGGCGGCGAGGGCGACTGGAAGACCTCCGTGCTGCTGCGCACGCTCAAGGCGGCCGCCACCGGACTGCCCGGCGGCACCTCCTTCATGGAGGACTACACCTACCACCTGCGGCCGGGACAGGAGTTGATCCTCGGCGCCCACATGCTGGAGGTCTGCCCGAGCATCGCCGCCGGCACGCCGTCCTGCGAGATCCACCCGCTGTCCATCGGCGGCCGGGAGGACCCGGTCCGCCTGGTCTTCGACGCCGAGCCGGGAGCGGCCGTGGTGGTCGGCCTCGCGGACATGGGCGACCGGTTCCGGCTGGTCGCCAACGCGGTGGACGTGGTCGCCCCGCCGGAGCCGCTGCCCAACCTGCCCGTCGCCCGCGCCGTCTGGAAGCCGCGCCCGGACCTGGCCACCTCCACCGAGGCCTGGCTGACGGCCGGCGCGCCGCACCACACCGTGCTCACCGGCGCGCTGGGCACGGAGGAACTGGAGGACCTCGCCGAGATGCTGGCCGTGGAACTCGCGGTGATCGACGCCGGCACCGACATCCGCCGGTTCACCAAGGAACTGCGCTGGAACCAGGCCTACCACCGCCTGGCCCAGGGGCTGTAGCACCCCCGCCCCGGACCCGGCGACGCCCGCCCGCCCGGCGGGCGTCGCCGGGTCCCACCACCCGCAAGGAACGGAGTGATCCCGTGTCGAGAGACGCACTCGTGTCGCAAGGCGAACCGACCGTCTCCCAGGAGGTCGTCGCCACCCTGCCGGACGGGCGGCCCGTCACCCGCTGGACCATCGGCTCGCCCGACGGCCCGACGGCGGAGGTGCTGGACCTGGGCGCCCGCCTCCAGGCGCTGCACGTGCCCGACCGGCACGGGCGACTGGCCAATGTCGTCCTCGGCTGCGACGACGTCGAGGATCTGCTGGGCGAGGCCGCCTACCTGGGTGCCTCGGTCGGCCGTTACGCCAACCGGATCGCCGACGGCCTGCTGTCGCTCGACGGCACGGAGCACCCGCTCACGACCCGGCCGAACGGCCACACCCTGCACGGCGGCGCGGACGGCTTCGCCACCCGGCTCTGGGCCGGCGTGCCCGTCCGGCAGGGCCGCCGGGCGGGAGTGCGCCTGCGCCTCGACAGCGCCGACGGCGACCAGGGCTTTCCCGGGGCCCTCAGTGCGGTGGCGACGTACCTGCTCGACCCGGACGGTGAACTCCGGATCGACTACCTCGCGACCACGGACGCCCCGACGGTCGTCAACCTCACCAACCACGCGTACCTCAACCTGGCCGGCGAGGGCCACGGGACGGTGCTCGACCACCTGCTCCGGGTCGACGCGCAGGGCTATCTGCCGGTCGACGCGCGGCTGATCCCGCTCGGCCCGGTCGCCGACGTCACCGGCACACCCTTCGACCTGCGCGAAGCGGCGGTGATCGGTGAGCGCGTCGCCGCCGAGGACCCGCAGGTACGCCTGGCCGGCGGGGGCTTCGACCACAACTGGGTCCTGGACGGTGTCGGCTTCCGGCGGGTCGCCGAGCTGAGCCACCCGGCCAGCGGCCGGCGGGTCGAGTGCCGGACGACGGAGCCGGGCCTCCAGGTGTACACGGGAAACCACTTCGACGGCTCGCTGACCGGCCGCTCCGGCCGCCGCTACGGGCGGCACGCGGGCGTCGCGCTGGAGACCCAGCACTTCCCGGACTCCCCGAACCGCCCCGACTACCCCTCCACCGTCCTGCGCCCGGGGGAGGAGTACCGCTCGACGACGGTCTACCGCTTCTCGGCGGAGTAGCGGACGTGCCGTCGAGCGGTGCGCGGTGCGCGGTGGGTGGGGGGTGGGGGGAGATGGGCGGGGGCGGTGGGCCGGACGGGGCCCGCCGCCCCGGCTCACGTCGTCCCGCGGTTCGCGACGAAGACCCGCGCGTCCCGGGCGCCGAGAGTGACCGCCCCGCCGGCGGCCACCGAGGCGCCGGTGGCCAGTAGTACCCGGTGCACTGGGGCGGCGACTGCGAACCGCACTTCAACGCCATGGCGGAGTCGCTGCGCGGGGGCCTGTCCCTCGGCCTCTCCGGCTTCGGCTTCTGGAGCCACGACATCGGCGGTTTCGAGGGCACTCCGACCCCCGCGGTGTTCAAGCGCTGGGCCCAGTTCGGCCTCGGTGACGACCTGCTGGTGGCCCCGGTCTTCACCGAGGACGGCACGGTCGAGTACTACGTGCCCGAGGGGGCGTGGACCAACCTTCCATCACGTGCCTTGACGGGAAAGGCCGGAGGCTGGCTTCATGAGTGGGAGCGCTCCCACACTTCTTCCCCCCACCCGCCGAGGAAGGCTCCCCGTGCCCTCTGCCCCTTCCGCCCGCGGCGTGCCGCGCCGAGTCGCCGCCGCCGTCACCGTCGTCCTCCTGGCCGCCGGCGGTCCGACCGCGACCGCCCTCACCACCCCGGTCGCGGCCGCCGCCACCCCCGTCGCCGACACGCCCGTCCGGGTCAACCAGGTCGGCTACCTGCCCGACGGCCCCAAGCGGGCCACCGTGGTCAGCTCCGCCACCGCGCCGCTCGCCTGGCAACTGCGCGATGCCTCGGGCGCCGTGGCCGCCTCGGGCAGCACCACCGTCCACGGCGCCGACCAGGCCTCGGGCCAGTCCACCCACCTGGTCGACTTCAGCGCCTACACCGGACGCGGCACCGACTACACCCTGGTCGTCGACGGCCGGGCCAGCCACCCCTTCGACATCTCCGCCTCGCTGTACGACGGGCTGCGCGCCGACAGCATGTCCTTCTTCTACCAGCAGCGCAGCGGCATCGCGATCGACGCGGCGCTGGCCGGCGGCAGTGCCTACGCCCGGCCCGCCGGACACCTGGGCGTGGCGCCGAACAAGGGCGACACCAGCGTGCCCTGCCAGACCGGGGTCTGCGACTACCGGGTGGACGCACGCGGCGGCTGGTACGACGCGGGCGACCAGGGCAAGTACGTGGTCAACGGCGGCATCGCCACCTGGGAACTCGTCAACTCCTTCGAACGGGCCCGCCGTTCCGGCGGCGACGCCGCCCTCGGCGACTCCACCTTGAAGGTGCCCGAGCGCGGCAACGGCGTGCCGGACGTGCTGGACGAGGCCCGCTGGGAGCTGGACTTCCTGCTGCGGATGCAGGTCCCCGCAGGCAGGCCGATGGCCGGCACGGCCTTCCACAAGCTGCACGACGACAAGTGGACCGCCCTGCCGACCAGGCCCGAACTCGACGACGCACAGCGTGAGGTGCACAAGCCTTCCACGGCCGCCACGCTCAACCTGGCGGCCGTGGCCGCCCAGGCCGCCCGGGTGTACGCGCCGTACGACGCCGCCTTCGCCGCCCGGAGCCTGGAGGTCGCCCGCCGCGCCTGGGCAGCCGCCAAGGCGAATCCGAGCCTGCTCGCCCCGGCCACCGACAACACCGGCGGCGGCGCGTACGAGGATGCCGACGTCTCCGACGAGTTCTACTGGGCGGCGGCCGAACTCCTCGCCACCACCGGTGAGTCCCAGTACCGTGAGGCCGTCACGTCGTCGCCGCACCACACCAGGCCGGTGGACGGATTCTGGTGGGGCGGCACCGCGACCCTCGGCCGGATCACCCTGGCCACCGTCCCCGGCGTCGCCCTGCCCGCCGAGGACGTCTCCCGGCTGCGCGGCGGGCTGATCGCGGCCGCCGACGGCCACCTGGCCACCATGGCCGCCCAGGGCTACGCCGTACCGCTCGCCGCCACCGCCTATGTCTGGGGCTCCAACAGCTCGGTGGCCAACAACGCGATGCTGCTCGGTGTCGCCCACGAGCTCACCGGACAACAGCGCTACCGTGCCGGAGCGTTGGAATCCCTCGACTACCTGCTCGGTCGCAACGCACTCGATCTCTCCTACGTCACCGGCTACGGCGAGCGCCACTCCGAGAACCAGCACCACCGGTTCTGGGCGCACCAGAAGGACGCCTCCGCCCCGCACCCGCCGGCCGGCTCCTTCGCGGGCGGCCCGAACGCGGGGCTCGAGGACCCGGTCGCCAAGGAGAAGCTCACCGGCTGCGCCCCCGCGGCCTGCTATGTGGACGACATCGGCTCCTACTCCACCAACGAGGTGGCGATCAACTGGAACGCGTCACTGGCCTGGCTGGCGGCCTTCGCGGCCGAGCGGCGCAGCACCCCGGTGGTGCCGGCGGTCCAGGTGGCCCCGTCGGCGGTGACGGTCCCCGAGGGCGGCTCGACGTCGGTCGGCGTGCGGCTCTCGGCCGCTCCGGCGCAGAACGTCACCGTCACGGTGGCCCGCAGTGCCGGAGACCAGGACCTCTCGGCGGCGGCCACGCTGGTGTTCACCCCGGCCGACTGGGCTACGGCGCAGCAGGTCCCGGTCTCCGCCGCGCAGGACGCCGACGCGCTCGCGGGCAGCGCGACCTTCACGGTCGGGGGCCCGGGGGTGCAGGGTGCGACATTCACGGCGACGGAGGCGGACGACGACGTGCCGTCCGGGGCGCCCTGCTCGGTCGTGTACCGGATCGACAGCGCCTGGAGCAATGGCTTCACGGCGACGGTGACCCTCAAGAACACGGGCACGACGGCGATCTCGGGCTGGAACCTCGGTTGGACCTTCCCGGGTGACCAGCGGGTCGGCAGCGCCTGGAACGCCACCGTGAGCCAGTCCGGCGGCGCGGTGACGGCCCGGGACGCCGGGTGGAACGGCACCCTGGCCCCCGGTGGCAGTGCGAGCCTCGGCTTCCAGGCCACCTACTCCGGCACCAACCCGGCTCCTGCGCTCTTCACCGTGAACGGAGCCGCCTGCGCCTGAGTACGCCTCGGCCGACGGGCTTCCCGTGCCGGACCGGACGGACCGGACGGACCGGTCCGTCCGGTCCGGCGGATGGAGCGGGCGCGTCATTTCCTCCAGGCCACCACGCTCTCCATCCCCGCCGTCGCGGCCTCGGTCGGGATCCCCGACCTCCAGGCGTTCAACAAGGCGTGCCGACGGGAGCTCGGGGCGTCGCCCCGCGGGGTCCGGGCCGCCGGGCCCGTTCCGTAGGGCCCGTTCCGTTGGGCCGAAAGTTTCCGGCGTGGTTCTTCGTCATTGCGGCAGATCTCACCGACTGCGGCCGGAGAAGGCCCGGCCCGGCCGGCCGCCTGGCCTGGAGCACCGCTGACCTGGGAATCGGTGCGGACGAGACCGTCAACAGCGTGTCGAATCTTTCGGTGAATATGTCGAATGTATTGACAGGGATGACCGGCGGGCACACTGTACGACAGCTCGCTCGTTCCAACTGATCTGCCATCAAGAGGAGTTGGCGCATGAACCCACTCGCACGGACCAGTGACCCGCGGCCCGGCGGCTTCCGACGCGTCGTCAGGAGCACGTGCACCGTCATGGTGGCACTCGTGGCCGCCCTGGTGCTGCCGACGACCGCCAGGGCGGACACCGTGGTCACGTCCAACCGGACCGGCACCGACAACGGCTACTACTACTCGTTCTGGACCGACAGCCCCGGATCGGTCTCGATGAACCTGAGCTCCGGGGGCCGCTACAGCACCCGGTGGAGCAACACCGGCAACTTCGTGGCCGGCAAGGGCTGGGCCACCGGGGGGCGGCGCGCGGTGAACTACTCGGGCGGCTTCAATCCCTCGGGGAACGCCTACCTGACGCTCTACGGATGGTCCACCAACCCCCTGGTCGAGTACTACATCGTCGACAACTGGGGGACCTACCGGCCCACCGGGGCGTTCAAGGGCACCGTCAGCAGCGACGGCGGCACGTACGACATCTACGAGACCACCCGGTACAACGCTCCCTCCATCGAGGGGATCAGGACCTTCAAGCAGTTCTGGAGCGTGCGGCAGACGAAGCGGACCGGGGGCACCATCACCACCGGGAACCACTTCGACGCCTGGGCCCGGGCCGGCATGCGGCTCGGCACCATGAACTACATGATCCTGGCGACCGAGGGTTACCAGAGCAGTGGCAGCTCCGACATCACCGTCGATGCCGCCGGAACCGGCACCGGCGGCGGCAGCTGTACGGCGACGCTGTCGGCCGGTCAGTCGTGGGGCGACCGCTACAACCTCGACGTCGCGGTGAGCGGCGCGAGCAACTGGGCCGTGACGATGAACGTGCCGGCCCCGGCGAAGGTCCTGTCGACCTGGAACACCACTGCCGCCTTCCCGAGTTCGCAGGTCCTGGTGGCCGAGCCCAACGGCAGCGGCAATACCTTCGGGGTGACGATCCAGCCCAACGGCAACTGGACCTGGCCCACCGCCTCCTGCACCACCGCCTGACCCGACCCCTGCGACGGCCTCCGCCGCCCTCGGCCCGGCGGCGCCGATGGGCCGCGCCGTCGCACGGCCGACCTGACGGTCCGTACGGCGCCGACCGGTCGCGCGGTCCTGATCCTGCACGACCACTTGACGGCCGATCGGCCCCCGTCGTCTCCTCCCTGGACATGCCGGTTGATCACGTGAATTGTTAGCGCTAACGGTTCGCCCCGACCCAGGCTTCCCCCCCAGGACCGGACCTCACAGCCGCCTCGGCACGACGCAGCGCCGTGCCGAGGCGGTGTCCACGGAGAGCCGGTCCGCGCCTCCATCGACCAGGCCCTCACCGTGAACCCCTGCAAGCTCCAGTACGTCTGCCAGGGGGTCGACCCCGCCACCCCCAGGCAGCCGCCCTGCATCGAACTGCCCTACCGGATAGGCTTCCTGGCCCGGGCCGACAGCACCTTCCGACCCGCATCCGGCCCCGGACCGACCGTGCCACCGGCCACCGCAGCGGCCGGTGGCACGGTCGGTCCGCCACCCGCCGGGCGGTCACCGTGACGGCCGGTCCGCACCGTCCGGGAAATCCAGGTGGCCGTCCGCGCCCGCCGGCAGCTGCGGCGGGGTTCGCCCCCCGCAGCCGAGCGGTTAGCATCCGTCCCGTACGGCCGGATCACAGCAGCGGAGCTCGCCCGGCGGGGCGTGCGGGAGGACCTGGTGACAAGAGTGGCGACCCTCGCCGAGATCGCGCAGGAGGCGGGCGTCTCGGCGCCGACTGTTTCGAAGGTCCTGAACGGTCGGGCCGACGTCGCCCCGGCCACCCGTGAGCGGGTGGAGAGGCTGCTCCGGCAGCACGGCTACCGTCGGCGGGGCGGTGAGAGCCGGATCAGCCCGCTGCTCGACCTGGTCTTCCACGAGCTGGACAGCTCCTGGGCGACGGAGGTGATCCGCGGCGTCGAGAACGTGGCGCGCGACGAAGGTCTGAGCATCGTGCTCTCCGAGTCCGCCGGGGGCCCGACACCGGGCCAGTCCTGGGTGGACGGCGTGCTCGCCCGGCGGCCGACCGGTGTCCTGCTGGTGCTGTCCGGCCTGGAGCGCGCGCAGCAGGAGCAGTTGGCAGGGCGCGGCATCCCGTTCGTGGTGCTGGACCCGGCGGGCGACCCGGGGCAGCAGGTGCCCGCCGTCGGTACCACCAACTGGGACGGCGGCCTGGCCGCCACCCGGCACCTGCTCGACCTCGGACACCGCAGGATCGGCCTCATCGGCGGGCCGGCCCGGATGATGTGCAGCCGGGCCCGGGCCGACGGGTACCGGGCGGCACTGGACATGGCGGGGATCGCCTACGACCCTGAGCTGGTCCGCGAGGGAGACTTCCACCACGAGTCGGGCCGCCGGATCGGGCTCGAACTGCTGGGGGGACCGGACCGGCCGACGGCGGTGTTCGCGGGGAACGACCTGCAGGCCCTCGGGGTCTACGAGGCCGCCCGGGAGCTGGGGCTCCGTGTTCCCGAGGACCTCAGCGTGGTCGGCTTCGACGACCTGCCGCTGGCCCGCTGGGTCGGTCCGCCGCTGACCACCGTCCGCCAGCCGCTGACCGAGATGGCCGAGGTCGCGGCCCGCCTGGTCATCGACCTCGGGCGGGGCGTCAGGCCCGCCGCCCTGCGGGTGGACCTGGCCACCACCCTGGTCGAGCGCAGCAGTACCGCTCCGCCGCGGTAGCCGGCCGGGCCGGTCGGAGGCCGGAGCGGGGCCGTCCCCGAATGACCGCCGGAGGGGCGGGAGGGGCCGTTACCGGTCGTGGCACTGTGGCACGGTGGCACCGACGAGGCCGGCCGGCATCGATCGCGCCGACGTGCGGCCGCATGCCCGTGGCCGTGCCCGTACGTCGCCGCGCCCCGGCCGCGGGACGGACCGGTGCGGGGACCTGCGCACGGGCCTCCTCGTCGCGGGCCTCGCGTGGAGGCGCTGCCGGACCGCGTCGGGGCGGTCCGGCAGCGCCCCGGAGCTTCAGTAGCCGTAGATCATCTTGTAGCCGGCCTCCGGCAGGAACTGCCCGGCCGAGGAGCCTTTGCCGACGCCGCAGTTGCCGTCGGACTCGCCGGGGATCTTGATCCAGAGCAGCATCTCGGCGCCGCCGCCGCGCCGGGTGGGCGTGCCGATCCGGCGGCCGGCCGGATTGCACCACTCGCCGTTGGAGCCGTTGCCGTTGCGGCTGGTGTCGACCACGAAGGGCTTGGTGTACCCGAAGGAGCTCAGGGCGGAGTTGACGGCGTTGCCGTAGGAGGTGTTCTGCTCGGTGGTGAAGTAGTTGGAGACGTTCAGCGAGAAGCCGTGGGCCCCACTGACACCGGCGGCGGCCAGCTGCTGCGCCATGGCCGAGGCGCCGATCCAGCCGGGGTTCCCGGCGTCGAGGTAGACCCAGGTGTTGGGAGCCTTGGCCTTGAACTGGGCGATGGCGTTCCTCAGCATGGCGTTGCGCTCGGCGACCTGGGCGGAGGTCATGCAGCTCTCGTGGCCGAGTGCGTCGGGTTCCAGGACGACGAGGGCCGGTCGGCTGCCGATGCCGCTCGCGAAGGCCGCGATCCAGCTGTCGTACGCGGCCCGGCTGCCCGCGCCGCCGCCGGAGTGACCGGCGCAGATGTCCCGGTCGGGAATGTTGTAGGCGACCAGGAGCGGCAGCTTGTCGACGGAGTCGGCACGGCCGGCATAGGCGCCGGCGGCCGCGCCGATGTCTCCGCTCCAGTTGCCGAACCAGCGGGCGGCCGGGGTGTTGCCGATGGAGGACCGGATCGCGGCGGCCCGGCCGTCGCCCGGGTTGGCGTTGGCCCAGCCGAGTGCCGAGTTCTCGGGGTCGGTGTAGAAGCCGCTGGTCATGCCGGTCGGGTCGGCGGCGTGGGCCGGGCCGGCGTTGACGAGGGCGAGGCCGGTGCTGAGGGCACCGGCCAGCAGGGCGGCTGCCGTGCGAACGAGGTTGCGCATGGTTCTTCCTCCGGGGGTGGGGGCGGAGAAGGGGAAGGGCGTGGATGTGGAAGCGGGGGAGCAGTGGAAGCGCTTCCAGTTCTGACCGCGAAAACGGAACGCACCGAGGGGAAGATTGGGCTCCGGCGGAGGACATGTCAATGGGTTGAACAAGAAATCGACCTGGGCGGCCGTCGGGCGTCAGAGCTTGGAAGCGCTACCGGATCGCCTGCCTCCGGCAGGCCGGGAGCGCGGCCGGGGGCGTGGAATCATGGCGCTGTCCGCCGCCCGCGCGAGCCCGAGGAGCAGTCCCTTCCATGGTGTCGTCCCCCAAGCGCATGCCGACCCTCGACGAGGTTGCCGAACGCGCGGGCGTGTCGCGTTCGGCGGCGTCCCGGGCGATCAACAACGCCCCGAACGTCAGCCGCGCCAAGCGCGAGGCGGTCCAGCGGGCGGTCCGGGAGCTGGGGTTCGTCCCGAACCCGACCGCCCAGGCGCTCGCGACCCGGCGGGTCGGTGCGGTGGTGCTCGCGGTCTCCAGCGACGAGCCGGGCCTGTTCGCCGACCCGTTCTTCGCCGAGGTCGTCGTCGGCGTCAGCGGCGCACTGGAGTCGACGGACCTCGAACTGATCCTGCTGCTGGCCAACACCCCACGCGGCCGGGAGCGGTTCGAACGGATGCTGCGCTCCCGGCGGGCCGACGGTGTGATGCTGATGGCGCTGCGCGGCGACGACCCGCTGGCCCGGCTGGGCGCACAGGCCGACCTGCCGGTGGTGTTCGGCGGCCTGCCGCTGGTCGGCACGCCGCGGTGGTACGTGGACGCCGACAACCGCGGCGGCGGCCGGCTGGCCGCCGAGCACTTCGTGCGGACCGGCCGCCGGCGGCCCGTCGCGATCACCGGTCAGCCGGACGCCCGGGCCGCCGTCGCACGCGAGCAGGGCTTCGCCGAGGGACTGGCGCTGTCCGGGGTCCCGCTGCTAGGGGTCGAGCCCGGTCATTTCACCGAGGACGGCGGCGCGGAGGCGATGGAGCGGCTGCTCCGCGAGCACCGCGACCCGGACGCGGTGTTCGCCGCCTCCGACGCGATGGCCATCGGTGCCCTGCGGACCCTGCGGCAGCACGGGCTGCGGGTGCCGGAGGACGTCGCCGTGATCGGGTTCAACGATCTGGAGAGCGCCCGGCACTCCAGCCCGCCGCTGACCACGATCCACCAGCCGGTGCGAGCGCTGGGGCAGGAGATGGCCCGGATGCTGGTCGGAGCCGTGGAGGGGCGGGACCCGAGTCCGCTGATCCTGCCGACCCGGCTCGTCGTGCGGGGGTCCGCCCCCGACGGCTCGTCCTGACGGTCGACGCCGGGCGGTGAGCGGCGGGGCCGCGCCGGCGCGGGCGGAACCGGCCGCCGTGGCGCTTGCCGAGGCCGCCGCGGAGCCGACCGTCACGTCGCCGCAGCCGGCGCGGGGGCCGGGTCAGCGCTTGAGGGTGAGGAGGCCCGGCCGCCAGGGCAGTTGGTCGTACGGGGCGGTCGAGCCGGGGACCATGCCCTGGTAGAGGAGTTGGAGGTTGCAGGGGTCGACGGTCATGGTCTGGTCGGGGTTGTCGCGGACCAGGTCGCCGTGGCTGATGTCGTTGGTCCAGGTGGCTCCGCTGTTGGCCCTGCCGGCGAAGGGGTTGCTCTCGGTGGCCGCCTGGGGGGTCCAGGAGCCGTTGAGGCTGGTGGCGGTGAAGGAGCGGAAGTAGCGCTGTTCGTTGGCGCCGCGGGCTTCGACGATCATGAGGTACTGGTTCTGGCCCTTGACCTTGTAGACCTGGGGCGCTTCGAAGAGGTTCTTCACGGTGTCGCTCATGACCGTGGTGTAGGTGGAGCCGAAGCTGCCGGGGAAGTTCCCGATCGGCATGCTGGCCCGGTAGATGCTGCCGTTGTCACCGGCGAAGAACAGGTACATGTTCTGGTCGTCGGCGATCAGGGTCTGGTCGATGGGGGCTGCGCCGGGGATGCCGCCGGTGAACAGCGGCTGGGGGGCGGACCAGCCGTTGGGGTTGGTGGGGTCGCTGGAGGTGCGGTAGATGAAGGGCCACTGGCCCCACTGGTAGGCGAGGACCCAGATGTTCTTGGGGGCGAAGTAGAACAGGGTGGGCGCCACCGCGTTCTGGTTCATCGCGGTCTGGCCGGCCGAGGCCATGTCCGACCAGTTGGTGAACGGGGTGAACGCCATCGAACCGTAGGAGGATCCGTTGACGTTCGAGGCGTAGACCAGGTGCTTGCCGTTGTAGGTGACGGTGGTGAAGTCCTTCACCGCGGCCCATCCGTGGGCGGGCTGCGCCAGCGCACCGCTGGAGGACCACCGGTAGCTCGACGGGAGGGCGCACGTGCCGCCCGTCGGGTCGGGTGTCGGGGTCGTCCCGGTCAGGCCGGTCCACTTCTGGTTGCTGCCACCGGTGCACGTCCAGAGCCCGACCGCCGTGCTGTTGGCCGTGCCGGCGCCGGTGACGTCCAAGCAGAGCCCGGACTCGACGCCGACGATCGTGCCGTCGGCGTTCACCCGCCACTGCTGGTTCGCCGCGCCGCTGCAGGACCAGATCTGCACCCGGGTGCCGGGCGTGGTGGCATGGTTCGGAACGTCCAGGCACTTGTTGCCGTAGACCACCAGCTGGTTGGCGGACGTCGACGTCCACTGCTGGTTGGCGCCGCCCGAGCAGTCGTAGATCTGCAGCTCGGAGCCGTCGGACCGGCCGGCGTTCGACACGTCGAGGCAGCGGCCGGAACCCACCCCGCGCAGGGCGGCGGTGGTGGCGGCCTGGGCCGGGCCGGCGACGAGCGTGGCCGCCAGCGCCACTGCGGCCGCGACCCCGGTGGCGAGCAGTGCGGACAGTTTCCTGCGACTGGGATTTCCGGTGTGCATGGGGGACCTCTCTCTTGGTGGACGGGAGACGGCCGTCGCGCGGCGCCCCGACGGCCGCCTCCCGGGCACGGACCTTCACCCGAACCGTCCGCTCCAGGACGGAACATGACGGTGTGCCGCACCGTTCCGGGGGCGTAGCGCAGGTCCGGACCTCCCTGCCGGGAGGAGGGCCGCGTGCTGGGTGGGGGCAGAGGACGTGCGGCGGCGATGGTGCGAGCGCACCCGTCGGCGGTCCGTTCCTGGTGGACGGCGCGGCGAGTGCGGTGCGGCGGGACGGCGAGGGCAGGGGCGGGCGCCGGATCCTCGACTACGTCTGTTAGCGTTCACAATTTACCTGGCAGAAACATCCACTGCCAGGGTGAAATCTCCAGCAACCCTGTGCGGGTTGTCAACACCGAGGATATAAACCGGCGTTGACGAGCCGTGCCGAGGCCGTCCCCGGTCACCGGCGCTCCGGACCGGCGGCACCCGGCCCGCGCGGACACCGTTGACGGCGGGGGTGGACCGGCGCGACCATCGGTGGTGTCGGTCCGCGGTGGGCGCCGGGAACCTCCTCACGATCTGGCTAGCCGGACGGAGAGGTCCCATGTCCCGATCCCGCCCGCTCGTCTCGCGATCCCGCCCGCTCGTCTCACGGCTGCTTGGCGTGCTCGCCGTGCTCTGCCTCGCGGTGGGCCTGAGCCTGCCGACCGCCCCCCGGGCAGCCGCGGCCTCGCTGACCCGGATCACCGACTTCGGCACCAATCCGACCGGGTTGGTGATGAACCTGTACGTGCCGACGAGCGTCAGGGTCGACCCGCCGATCCTGCTGGCGTTGCACGGATGCCAGGGGAGCGGTCCCTACCTGTACTCGAGCACCGACTTCGCGTCGCTGGCCGACCGGTACGGCTTCCTCGTCGTCTACCCCTCGAGCAACCCCGGCGGAAGCTGCTGGGACGTCTCCTCCGACCAGGCGCTCACCCGCGACGGCGGCAGTGACCCGGTCGGGCTGATGTCGATGATCACTTACACGGAGCAGCACTACGGCGGCAACGCCGACGCCGTGTACGTGACCGGGCAGTCGTCGGGCGGGATGATGACGAACGTGCTGCTCGCCGAGTACCCCGACGTCTACAAGGCGGGTGCGGCGTTCATGGGAGTGCCCTACCACTGCTTCCGCACCGGCTCCGTCCGCGCCTGGAACCCGGCCTGCGCGCAGGGCCGGATCTCCAGGACCCCGCAGCAGTGGGGCAGTCTGGTGCGCAACACGGGCTATCCCGGCTACACCGGGCCGCGTCCCCGGGTGCAGCTGTGGCACGGAACCGCCGACACCACGCTGAGCCACAACCTCCTCGGCGAGGAGGTCAAGCAGTGGACCGACGTCCTGGGCGTGGGCCAGACCCCGTCGGCCACGGACACCCCGGCCGCCAACTGGACCCGCACCCGGTACGACAACGGCGCCGGCGTCACCCAGGTGGAGGCGTACAGTCTCGCCGGCGCCGGGCACGAACTGCCGGTCAAGGGATCCACGATGGCCGCCGAGGCGATCCGCTTCATGGGCCTGGACAAGGCATCCTCCGGTGGCGGCACGACCGGCGCGCTGCGCGCGGTGGACGCGGGCAAGTGCCTGACCGACGCGAGCACGGCGCCGGGCAACCGGCAGCAGATCCGGGCCTGCACGGGTGGTGCGAACCAGAGTTGGACCAGGACCTCGTCCGGCCGGTTGACCGTGACCGTGAGCGGCGCCACGCTCTGCCTGGACGCCGCCGCGCACGGCACCACGCCCGGCACCAGCGCGATCGTCTGGACCTGCAACGGCCAGGCCAACCAGCAGTGGCAGCTGAACTCCAACGGCACCGTCACCGGCGTGCAGTCGGGCCTCTGCCTGGACGTGGCCGGCCTGGCCACCGCGGACGGCACCCCGGTCCAGCTGTGGACCTGCAGCGGCGGCAGGAACCAGCAGTGGACCTTCGGATGAGAACGGGTGGGCACTGCCCGGCCGTACCGAACCGGCTGAGCCCGCGGGGTGATGCCTCGGACAGTCGGCAGTTTCGAAAGTTTCGACACTTCTGAGCCACCCCCGTGAGGGAGGTCGTCGGGGAACTCGCCCAACACCGGACGGACCTGACCGGGGACCACTCCCGGCCTGGTCCGTCCCAGGTCCGGCCGTGCGCAGGGGTGTTCCACTCCGCGCCCGGCCGGGGCGCGAACCGCCGCAGCCGGCCAAGGAGCCTCCAGGAAGGAGGCGTTGAGGGCTTGACCCGAAACATCTCCGCAACTTACCGTCCCGGGCAAGCGACGTTTTCGAGGTACATCCCGAAACTTTTGGAGAGCTCTGTGAAGATACGCGCTTCCGCTGTTGCGCTCGGTCTGACGTCCGTCCTGGTCACGACGAGCGCCTGCAGCAGCGCCGGTTCCTCCCCCTCCTCCGGCGGGGACTCCGGCACGATCCACGTGCTGGTGTACGGGGATGCCAGCAACAAGGTCGAGAAGCAGATCGTCGAGACCTTCAACAGGACGTCGAAGGTCAAGGCCGTCCTGGACACCATCCCCGGCGCGGACTACCAGGCCAAGCTCAACACCGTCATCAACACCCCCCAGGCGCCGGACGTCTTCTTCAACTGGGGCGGCGGGAGCATCCAGCCCTATGTGAAGTCCGACCTCCTGCTCCCGCTGGACGACATGATCGCCGCGGACCCGGGGCTGAAGGGCAACTTCCTGCCGTCGGTGTTCAACACCGCGGTGATCGACGGCAAGTCCTACGGCATCCCGATGCGCGGAACCCAGCCCGTGCTGCTCTTCCACAACAAGAAGGTGCTGGCCGATGCCGGCCTGGCCGTCCCGAGGACCTGGGACGAGCTGCTGGGTGCCGTCCAGGCGCTCAAGGCCAAGGGCATCACACCCTTCGCCCTCGGCGGCGGCGACCAGTGGCCGACCCTGATGTGGTACGAGTACGTCTTCGACCGGGTCGCGGGCCCCGAGCTGTTCCAGAAGGCCCTGTCCGGCGACAGGAGCGCCTGGGAGAGCGAGGACGCCAAGAAGGCCCTCGGCATGCTCGAGCAGCTGGTCGACGCCGGTGCCTTCGGCTCGAACTTCGACTCGGTGAAGTTCACCGACGGCGGCTCACCGGCCCTGCTGGCCAAGGGCAAGGCGGCCTTCGAGCTGATGGGCTCGTGGGAGTACGCCACCCAGCAGGACGGCAATCCCGAGTTCGCCAAGAGCCAGCTCGGGTACAGCGGCTTCCCCGGCATCGCCGGCGGCAAGGGCGACCCGGCCAACCTGGTCGGCAACACCAACAACTTCTACTCGGTGCTGAAGAAGAGCAAGCACCCCGAGGCGGCGGCGGCCTTCCTGAAGCTGATGTACTCCGAGGAGTTCGTCAAGGCGCAGCTGGCGATCGGCAACCTGCCGACCACCACCAACACCGAGCAGTTCCTCGGCACGGCGGCCGACCCCGACTACTCGAAGTACCAGTACGACCTGGTCAAGGCCGCCCCGTCGTTCCAGCTGTCCTGGGACCAGGCCTACCCGCCGGCCGCCAACACGCCGATCCGCACCGCCGTCCAGCAGTTCTTCAGCGGCAAGCTCGACGTGGACGGCTTCGTCAGGGCCATGCAGGCCCTGCCCGCCTCCTGAGACGGGTCGCCATGAGTGCTCTCTCCCACATGTCCGGGTCCGTCGGCCGCCTCCGGGCGGAGGGCCGGACCGGTGTCGGGGTGACCCGCCCGGGCCTGGCCTGGGCCGTGCCCGCGACCGTCTTCTTCCTGCTGTTCGCCATCGTGCCGCTGGCACTGGTCGCGGTACTCTCCTTCACCAGCTGGAACGGGGTCGACGCCCCCCGGTTCAACGGCCTCGCCAACTGGACCTCGCTGCTGCACGACCCGGTGATGACGCAGAGCGTCCGGCTGACCCTGGTACTGACCGTGGCCGGGGCGGTCGTGCAGACCCCGGTGAGCATCCTGCTGGGGGTGTGGGCGGCCGGCCACCAGCGCAACCGCGCCGTGCTGTCCGCGATCTTCTTCATCCCGCTGCTGCTGTCCGCGACCGCGGTCTCGGTGGTCTGGCGCGCCGTCCTGGACCCCAACTTCGGGGTGCCCTCGCAGATGGAGTGGCTCTTCGGCGACGGCAACCTGATGGGCAGTCAGGCCGGCGCCCTCGCGGTGCTCACCTTCGTCGGCATGTGGCAGTGGACGCCGATGCACGCCCTGCTGTACCAGGGCGGGGCCCGGGCGATCCCGCGGGTGCTGTACCAGGCGGCGGCGATCGACGGCGCGGGCAAGGTGCGGCAGTTCCTCCACATCACCCTGCCGCAGTTGCGCAACACCATGATCACCTCGGTGATCCTGATGCTGGTCGGCGGTCTCACCACCTTCGACACCGTCCTGATCCTCACCCAGGGCGGCCCGGGCACCGACACCACCAACAGCGCCTTCTACATGTACCGGCGGGCGTTCAAGAGCTTCGACTTCGGCGAGGGCTCGGCGATCGCCCTGGTCCTCGTGATGGTCGCCACCCTGGTCTCGCTCGCGGTCGTGCGGCTGTCCGGCTACGACAGGATGCGCAGCACCTCGGAGGGACTGTGATGCGACGGCGCCCCAACCTCCTCGCCGGACTCGGTTCGTCGCTCTGGCTCGTCCTGGTCGGCTTCCCCCTGTACGTCCTGCTGATCTCGACGTTCCGGACCCGCGCCGACTACTCCTCGAAGGGGCCGCTCACCTTCCCCTCCGAGCTGACCCTGCAGAACTACGTCGACGACTTCTCCAACGGCTTCGGCCAGGACTTCCTCAACACGCTCCTGGTCACCCTGTGCGTGGTGGCGATCGTGCTGCTGGTCGTGCCCCCGCTCGCCTACGCGATCGTGCGGGCCCGGGGCAGGACCATCGGCACGGTCTTCCGGATCTTCCTGCTGGGTCTGGCGATCCCGGCGCAGGCCGTGATCGTGCCGATGTTCTACGTCATCAGCAAGGCCGGCCTGTACGACAACCTGCTCGGCGTCATCCTGCCCACCGCTGCGTTCTGCCTGCCGGTGTGCACGCTGGTCCTCACGGGTGCCATGCGCGACATCACCAACGAGCTCTACGAGGCCATGGCCATGGACGGCGCGACCCCCTGGCGGGTGTTCTGGCAGCTGGTGGTGCCGCTGTCCAGGGGCGGCCTGTCGTCCGTCGTGGTCTTCGCCGCTCTGCAGGCGTGGAACGGCTTCCTGTTCCCGCTGATCCTCACCCAGTCGGACAGCACCAAGGTCATCACACTCGGCCTGTACGACTTCCAGACCGAGCACGGCGTCGACGTGCCCGGCCTGCTCAGCGCCGTGGTGCTGTCGATGCTCCCGATCTTCATCGTCTACCTGTTCGCCCGGCGGGCCCTGATCCAGGGCCTGATGGGCGTCGGAGGAAAATGACCGGCCACACGAACCTCGCCACCCCGTCCGCCGACCGGACCGGCCGATGGCGCGACCGCGCGCTCGGTCCCGAGGAGCGCGCGGACGCCCTGATCGCCGAGATGACGCCGCGGGAGAAGCTGGCCCAGCTCGTCGGCATCTGGGTCGGTGCCTCCGACGAGGGCGGTGAGGTCGCCCCGCACCAGCACGACATGGATGCGCCGCCCGACCTCGACGACCTGCTGCCGTCCGGACTGGGCCAGTTGACCCGCCCCTTCGGAACCGTTCCCGTCGACCCGGCGCTCGGCGCGCTCTCGCTCGCCCGCAGCCAGCAGCGCATCGCCGCCGCCAACCGGTTCGGGATACCCGCCGTCGCGCACGAGGAGTGCCTGGCCGGCTTCGCCGCCTGGGGCGCCACCGCCTATCCGGTGCCGCTCTCCTGGGGCGCCACCTTCGACCCCGACCTGATCCGGCGGATGGCCGCCGCGATCGGCCGCGACATGCGCTCCGTCGGCGTCCACCAGGGCCTGGCCCCCGTCCTCGACGTGGTCCGCGACGCTCGCTGGGGGCGGGTCGAGGAGACCATCGGCGAAGACCCCTACCTGGTCGGCACGGTGGCCACCGCGTATGTCCGGGGCCTGGAGTCCGCGGGCGTCGTCGCCACCCTCAAGCACTTCGCCGGCTACTCCGCCTCGCGCGCCGGACGCAACCTCGCCCCCGTGGGCATGGGCCCCCGCGAACGCGCCGACGTGATCCTGCCGCCGTTCGAGATGGCCGTGCGCGAAGGCCGCCCCCGCTCGGTCATGCACGCCTACACCGACACCGACGGCATCCCGTCGGCCGCCGACGAAGCCCTGCTGACCGGACTGCTCCGGGACACCTGGGGCTTCGACGGGACGGTGGTCGCCGACTACTTCGGCATCGCCTTCCTCAAAGTGCTGCACGGTGTCGCCGGGGACTGGGCCGGGGCCGCGGCGCTCGCCCTGGCCAGCGGCGTCGACGTGGAACTGCCCACCGTCAAGACCTTCGGCGAACCGCTGCTGCGTGCCGTCGAGGACGGCACGGTCCCCGAGGCGCTGGTCGACCGGGCCCTGCGCCGCGTCCTGGCCCAGAAGGCCCGACTCGGCCTGCTGGACGAGGACTGGGACGCCGTCCCCGCCGCGCTCACCGGGCTCCGGCTGGACGACCCGCAGGCGCTGCGCGGCGCGATCGACCTCGACCCGGCGGAGAACCGCGCGCTGGCCCGGGAGATCGCCGAACGGGCGGTGGTCCTGCTGAGCAACGACGGCACCCTGCCGCTGCGAGCACCACGGCGGATCGCGCTGATCGGCCCCAACGCCGAGGCCCCGACCGCGGTGCTCGGCTGCTACTCCTTCCCCGTGCACGTCGGCGGCCAGCACCCCGATGTCCCGGCCGGCATCGAGCTGCCCACGCTCGCAGAGGCGCTGGCGGCCGAGTTCCCCGGCAGCGGGATCCGCACCGTCCCGGGGTCCGGCATCGACAGCCCCGACACGTCCGGCTTCACCGAAGCCGTCGAGGCGGCCCGGTGGGCCGATGTGGTGATCGTCGCCCTCGGCGACCGGGCCGGACTGTTCGGGCGCGGCACCAGCGGCGAGGGCTGCGACGTGGAGTCCCTGGAACTTCCCGGCGTCCAGCAGCAGTTGCTGGACGCCCTGCTGGACACCGGCACGCCGGTCGTACCGGTACTGCTGGCCGGCCGGCCCTACGCCCTGGGCCGGGCCGTGACCGAGGCGGCGGCCGTCGTCCAGGCATTCTTCCCGGGCGAGGCCGGCACCGAGGCGGTCGCCGGCGTGCTCAGCGGCCGGATCAACCCCTCGGGCCGACTGCCCGTCGGCATTCCGGCCCGGCCCGGTGTCCAGTCCTCGACCTACCTGGCCGCCCGCCTGGCGGGAGCCAGCGAGGTCTCCAGCACCGATCCCACGCCCGCGTTCGGCTTCGGGCACGGTATCGGCTACACCACCTTCAGCTGGACCGACCTGGAGGTGGAACGGGCCGTCGCCGCGACGGACGGGACCTTCGAGCTGTCCTTCACCCTGCGCAACACCGGGGACCGGAGCGGCAGCGAAACCGTCCAGCTCTACCTGCACGACCCCGTCGCCGGCGTGGTCCAGCCGGTGCAGCGGCTGGTCGGCTACCGGCGGATCGACCTCGATCCGGGAGCGGGGGTCCGGGTCCGGATCGCCGTCCCCGCCGATCTCGCCTCCTTCACCGGGCGCGACGGCCGACGCGTCGTGGAGCCGGGAGAGCTGGAGCTGCGGATCGCGGCCTCCAGCACCGACGTCCGGTTGACCGCCGCGGTCCGCCTGGACGGACCGGTCCGGGTCCTGGACCACACCCGCCGCCTGCACGCGGAGTTCCGCTCGGCCTGAGGGGCCCCCACGGCTTCGTCGGTCCCGAGTATTGACGGGCCGCCGATCCCCCCAGCTCCACCGCACGCCCAGCTCCTTCCCCACCCGAGAAGAGAAGGGACCACGCTGGTGCCTGTCCGCATGTTCCGCACCCCCCGCCCGAGGCGCTCCCACCGAGCCCTCGGCGCCCTGGCCGTCTCCGTCACCGCCGCCGCGGTCGCCGCGGCCGGCCTGCTCCCCGCCGACCAGGCCGGCGCGGCGGCAGGCAGTCTTCGCAGCCTCGCCGAGGCGAAGGGCATCTACTTCGGCACCGCGATCGGTCAGGGCGACCTCAACAACACCGCCCTGACCACCGTCGCGGGCACCCAGTTCGGCATGCTCACCCCGACCAACGAGATGAAGTGGGCCAGCGTCGAGCCCTCGCCGGGCAGCTTCGACTTCGGCCCCGGCGACCGGATCGTCGCCTTCGGCCAGGCCCACTCGATGAAGCTGCGCGGCCACACCCTGGTCTGGCACAACCAACTGCCTTCCTGGGTCGACAAGCTGCCGGCGAGCCAGGTGCAGACCGCGATGCGCAACCACATCACCACCACGGCCACCCACTACAAGGGCAAGCTCTACGCCTGGGACGTGGTGAACGAGCTCTTCAACGAGAACGGCACCTTCCGCGAGGACGCCTTCTACCGTGCGATGGGCACCGGCTACGTCGCCGACGCGCTGCGCACCGCCCGGGCCGCCGATCCGGGTGCCAAGCTCTACCTGAACGACTACAACATCGAGGGCCTGAACGCGAAGAGCGACGCCATGTACAACCTGGCGAAGTCGCTGAAGAGCCAGGGCGTGCCGCTGGACGGGGTGGGCTTCCAGGCCCACTTCGTCGTCGGCCAGGTCCCGTCGAGCCTGAAGGCGAACCTGGAGCGGTTCACCGCGCTCGGCCTGGAGGTGGCCGTCACCGAGCTCGACGACCGCATGCAACTGCCGCCGGACAGCGCCGAGCTGGCCCAGCAGGGGCGCGACTACGCGAACGTGGTCACCACCTGCCTGGCCGTCAAGGGCTGCGTCGGCCTCAGCCAGTGGGACGTCGGCGACGCCGATTCGTGGATCCCCGGCACCTTCCCCGGCGAGGGCGCCGGCACCATGTACGACAACAACTACCGGCCGAAGCCCGCCTACTACGCCTCGGTCGACGCCCTCGGCGGCTCCACCTCGAACCCCTCGCCGAGCCCGACCCCGACCACCACTTCGACCCCCACCTCCACCCCCACTCCGAAGCCGACCGACGGGGCTGCCTGCAAGGTGACCGCCGAGCTCAACACCTGGAACACCGGCCTGACCGAGAACCTGACGGTCACCAACACCGGCTCCAGCACCGTCGACGGCTGGGCCCTGTCCTTCGCCCTGCCCGGTGGGCAGACCGTCACCGGGGCCTGGAACGCGACGGTCGGCCCCGCCGCCGGCCGGCTCACCGCTCGCAACCTCGGCTACAACGGCACCATCGCCCCCGGCGGCTCGGTCTCCTTCGGCTTCCAGGCCACCCACACCGGCAACGCCGGACCGGCCGGCCAGTTCAGCCTCAACGGGGTCGTCTGCGGCGCGGCCTGACCTGACGGTGGCCCGCACGCGCCCCCACGCGCGCACTCCTGCGCCCCGCCGCACGGAGCGACGGGGCGCTGGAGTGCCCTCGGTCAGAGGAACCGCCAGAGGTGGTCGGAGGTGCCGTTGTCGTCCCACAGGACGGCCTCGGCCCCCTGGGAGGTGGACGCACCGGCGATGCCGAGCATGCGGCCGCCGACGGCGGACTGGATGCGGAAGGTGTCGCCGCCGCCGTGTCGCAGGTGCCAGCGGTGGTCCTCGGCCCCGTTGTCGCTCCATTGGACGATCCTGGAGCCGTTGGCCGGGGCGCCGCCCTCCACCGCGAGCACCTTGCCGCTGTTGGAGTTCCTCAGCAGCAGCCTGCCCCCGGAGTCGACCACCGCGGTCCAGAGGTGATCGGCGGTGCCGTTGTCGCCCCACTGGAGCACCCGGGCGCCGTCGGCGGTCGACATCGCCGACACGCCGAGCAGAAGTCCGCTGCCCACGTTCTGGATGCGCCGGGTGCCGGTCGGGACGAGAACCGCCACCGGCTGGTCGCCGAGCCGGTGTCCGGGACCTGCACGGCGAAGGCGCCCTGGGCGGTGGAGGCCCCGGCGATGCCGAGCATGCGGCCGCTGTTGGCGTTCCGCAGGCCGTGGGAGCCGTCGGCCGCCCCGACGACGGTCCACCGGTGGTCGGCGGTGCCGTTGTCCGACCACTGGAGCACCGGGGCGTCGTCGGCGGTGGACATGTCCCGCACGCCCAGGACCTTGCCGCTGTTGACGTTGCGCAGCCGCAGCGCGGTGCCGTCGACGACGAGCTCCCAGTCGTGGTCGGCGGTGCCGCTGTCGTTCCACTGGAGGGCCGGCCGACCGTCTGCGGTGGACATGTTCTGGACGCCGAGCACGAGCCCGCTGCCCGCGTTGAGCAGGCGGAACCCGCTGGTCCTTCTGGTGTTCCAGTAGACGGAGTAGTTGAAGCCCTGCGCGTCGTGGAACGGCCCGAGGGCGACGGTCGAACCGTTGGCGGTCGCGGAGAGGGCCAGACCCGTGGTGCCGGTGCGGGTGATCGACGCCGGATCGAGGGTCCTTCCGGGTGGGGGGAGGAGGCCGACACGGGTCCGTTAGCGCTAACAAGAATTGGATCGGACGGCGCTGGGCCGGCGAGTGACGGAGGTTCGGTCAACGGGCTGCCGGGGGCGCGAGGAGCGCGGCATCAGACCTTTCGGCAGGTGTCACGTTTATAGCTCCGGCCGCCAGATCCCGTCCAGAGGTGCGAAGACGCGGCTTTGTTGGCCGTGTCGGACGCCTTGACGCCGTCTCCACGGGTGGTGATAGTGGTGAGTCGTTTGACGGGGTCCACTCATCTCCGCGAGGGTCCCGGCGCGCCGATCTTGCAGCCGCAGATTGTTAGCGCTAACAAAACTCCCCTTCCTCCACCCGTGCAAGGGAGCCTCCATGACGTATCGCCAAGTGATCCGCCGCGCCCGGAAGGCCGTTCTCGGGGCCGCTCTGACGGCCGCCCTCACCGCCGGCGTCCTGACCGGCAGCGCCACCACCTCGCAGGCGGCCACCCAGGGCCCGTGCGACATCTACGCCGCCGGCAACACGCCCTGCGTGGCGGCGCACAGCAGCACCCGGGCGCTGTACGGCTCGTACAGCGGAGCGCTCTACCAGGTCAGGCGCGGTACCGACGGTGCGACGAGGGACATCGGGGTGCTGAGCGCGGGCGGGTACGCCGACGCCGCCGCCCAGGACTCCTTCTGCGCCGGCACCACCTGCGTCATCACGGTCGTCTACGACCAGTCCGGCAAGGGCAACCACCTCACCCAGGCACCCGGCGGCGGGGCGGCCGGCGGGCCGGACAACCTCGCCAACGCCTTCCAGGCGCCGGTCACCGTCGGCGGGCACAAGGCCTACGGCGTCTACGTGGCCCCCGGGACCGGCTACCGGAACAACCACACCAACGGCATCGCGACCGGCGACCAGCCGGAGGGCATGTACGCGATCTTCGACGGCACGCACTTCAACAGCGGCTGCTGCTTCGACTACGGCAATGCCGAGACGAGCAACAACGACGACGGCAACGGCACCATGGAGGCCCTCTACTTCGGCAACAGCAAGGCCTGGGGCTGGGGCAGCGGAAACGGCCCGTGGGTCATGGCCGACCTGGAGAACGGCCTGTTCTCCGGGGTGAACCGCGGCTTCAACGCCAATGACCCGAGCGTCAGCAACCGCTTCCTGACCGCCATGCTCAAGGGCGGGCCGAACCAGTGGGCCCTGCGCGGCGGCGACGCCCAGGCGGGCAGCCTGTCGACCTTCTACAACGGCATACGCCCCACCGCCGGCGGCTACAACCCGATGAAGAAGCAGGGCGCGATCATCCTCGGCATCGGCGGCGACAACAGCAAGTGGGCCCAAGGCACCTTCTACGAGGGCGTCATGACCTCGGGCTACCCCTCGGACGCCACCGAGAACGCCGTGCAGGCCAACATCACCGCCGCCGGCTACACCAGCGGCTCGACCGGCATCGGCACGCTGACGCCCGGATCCCGGATCTCCCTCCAGGCCACCACCGCACCCTGCTGCACCTCCCACTACCTCCGTCACGACGACGCGGACAGCAAGGTCGTCATCTCCGCCACAAACTCCGCCAGCTCGGGACTCGACAAGGCCGACGCCACCTGGATCGTGCGCGCCGGCCTGGCCAACAGCTCCTGCGTGTCATTCGAGTCCGCCAACAGCCCCGGCCGGTTCCTGCGCCATTTCGACTACCAGCTCTACCTCAACACCGACAACGGTGGCGGCGACTTCGCCCAGGACGCCACCTTCTGCCCCACTCAGGGCAACAGTGGGACCGGCACGTCCTTCAGGTCCGTCAACTTCCCGTCGAAGTTCCTCCGGCACTACAACTACACGGCCTACGTGGCCGCCAACGGCGGCTCCAACAGCTGGGACAGCACGACCAGTTGGGCTGCCGACACGAGTTGGACGGTCGCCCGGCCCTGGGGCTGAGCCGACCGGTTCGGCGGATGGGGCGGACCCGGTCGTGGGTCCGCCCCGTTCGCCGTTCCCGCCTGTGATGCTTCGGCGTCGGGGCTTTCGCCGGCGGGGGAGGAGCGGTACTTCCCCCGACCCATCGGCGTGTTCGCGACGCGCACGTCACCCGCGAAGCACCGGAGGGCCTTCGGCTGCGGGTCGTCCCTCCCCGGCCGCCTCCGGGAGTTCCGCTCCGACGGGTCGGCACGTCATCCGGGGCGTGCGCCGCCCACGTCGAGGAGAGGTGCCCCGGCCTGCCCCCAGCCTGCCCCCGGCCGGCGTCCCGAGGCTGGAGCGAGGCCCTGACCTCGCCCTTTTCTGTTAACGCTAACCTATGTGTTGCGCATTATAGGCATGAGACAGTGGCGCCGCTGCACCGCCATGAGGCGGACGGGCGGACCGTGGCACCGGAGGGGGCAGTACGTGGGAGCCGAAGCGGTCGGTACGGAGGTGCGACAGCCGGTGATGGCGGACGTCGCGAAGCTGGCCGGCGTCTCCCACCAGACGGTGTCCCGGGTGCTCAACGGCGCTCCGCACGTACGGCCCGGCACCCGCGAGAGGGTGCTCGCCGCGATCCGCGAACTCGACTACCGGCCCAACTCGGCGGCCCGTGCCCTGGTCACCCGCCGCTCGCAGACCCTCGGTGTGGTCACCTTCGACTCCACGCTCTACGGGCCCGCGTCGATGCTCGACGGCATCGAGCGCGCCGCCCGCACCGCCGACTACTTCGTCAGCGTCGCCAGCCTGCGCTCCCTGGACAGCCGCTCCGTGCAGGAGGCCGTGGACCGGCTGCGCGACCAGGGCGTGGAGGGCGTCGTGGTGATCGCGCCGCAGGTCTCCGCGGTTGGCGCCCTCGCGAAGCTGTCCAGCCCGGTTCCGGTGGTCGCGGTCGGTTCCGGCGGCCGCTCCCGGGTGCCGATGGTGTCGTTCGACAACCGGGCCGGGGCCGAGGCCGCCACCCGCTACCTGCTCGACCTCGGCCACCGCACCGTGCACCACCTCGCCGGCGCCACCGGCTGGATGGAGAGCCGCGACCGCCAGGACGGCTGGCGGCGGACCCTGGAGGCCGCCGGCGCCCGCGTGCCGCGGGCCGGGACGGGGGACTGGAGCTCCCGCTCCGGGTACGAGGCGGGCCGCCGGATCGCGCACGACCCCGAGGTCACAGCCGTCTTCTGCGCCAATGACCACATGGCCCTGGGGCTGCTCCGCGCCCTGTACGAGGCGGGCCGGGCGGTCCCGGGAGAGATCAGCGTGATCGGCTTCGACGACATCCCCGAGGCCGCGTACTTCACCCCGCCCCTCACCACTGTCCGCCAGGACTTCGGCGAACTCGGGCGCCGCGCCCTCGAACTGCTCCTCAAGGAGCTCGACGGCGTCGGCCACGGCCGCGACCCGGTGCGGATCTCCCCGGAGACGGTCCTGCGCCGCAGCGCCGGCCCCGCCCACCGCGACTGACCCCACCCGCCCGTCGCCGTCGGGGCGGCCCCGCCTGCGGCGACTGATGCCGCCCACCCGCCCGCTCGTCGACGCCCGGGTGTCGACGAGCGGTTGGGGTGTCCGCCGCTCCGCCGGTCGAGGTCCGCGAAGAGGCCGTCCCTCGGTGGGGCGCGGTGGATCCTGCGGGCGCCGGGGAATCCGTGCGGGCAGCGGGTGCTCCGCGTCCGAAGGTCGGGGCCGGTCGGGCGCGGATGCGGGCCCTGCCACGCCCCGCCGAGGGTGCGCAGTGGCGCGGTCGGTCCGGTCGCGGAGGTCGGGAGGTGTCTCCGCCGAGTGATCAACTCCCGTGTCCGTCGGCGAGTTGACGGGAGCTCGGGCCGTCGCGGATGGCGCGGTCAAGATTGGGTAACGGGGCGCGAGAGCCTTGCCGGTTGCGATTGTGAGCGTTAACAATCTGTTTCGAGCGAAACGGCACCGATACCTCCCGTTCATCTGGACCGGTGCCGTTCGCGCGATCGACGATCCCGAGAGGAAGTCCCACCATGCCCAAGAGAGCTGCGGCGGCCCTGGTCGCCGGTGCGATGGTCACCGTTCTCACCGCGTGCGGTTCCGGCGGTGGCGGAGGCTCGGCCGACAAGGGTGCCGGTCACAAGCTGGTCGTGGGCTTCTCGCAGGTCGGCGCGGAGAGCGGCTGGCGTACCGCGAACACCAAGTCGGTCCAGGAGTCCGCGAAGAAGGCGGGTATCGAGCTCAAGTTCTCCGACGCGCAGCAGAAGCAGGAGAACCAGATCAAGGCGATCCGCTCGTTCATCCAGCAGAAGGTGGATGTCATCGCCTTCTCGCCGGTGGTGGAGTCGGGCTGGGACACCGTGCTGAAGGAGGCGAAGGACGCCAGGATCCCGGTGATCCTCACCGACCGGGCGGTGGACTCCAAGGACGACTCGCTCTATGTCTCCTTCCTCGGCTCGGACTTCGTCGAGGAGGGCAAGAAGGCCGGCGACTGGCTGGTGAAGGAGTACCAGGGCAAGTCCGACGAGGTGAACATCGTCGAGCTGCAGGGCACCACGGGTTCGGCGCCCGCCAACGACCGAAAGGCGGGCTTCGGTGACGTCATCAAGGCCGAGGCGAAGTTCAAGGTCGTGGCCTCGCAGACCGGTGACTTCACCCGGGCGAAGGGCAAGGAGGTCATGCAGGCCTTCCTGAAGGCCCAGCCGAAGATCGACGTGCTGTACGCGCACAACGACGACATGGCGCTCGGGGCGATCCAGGCGATCGAGGAGGCCGGCAAGAAGCCGGGCAGCGACATCAGGATCATCTCGGTGGACGGGGTCAAGGACGCCTTCACCGCGATGAGCCAGGGCAAGATCAACGTCGATGTGGAGTGCAACCCGCTCCTCGGCGACCAGCTGATGGACCTGGTGAAGAAGGTCAAGGCCGGCGAGCAGGTCCCGAAGCGGATCAAGACGGAAGAGGGTGTCTTCACCCAGGACCAGGCCGCTGCCGCACTGCCGACCCGCCAGTACTGATCGGGCCCGCCCGCCCGGGGAGTGATCGGCGGATCGCTCCCCGGGCGGGCCGGGTCGCACAAGAGAGGAGAACCGGGGTGCGTCAGCAACCGGTCCTGGAAGTGCGGGGGATCCGCAAGGAGTTCCCCGGGGTGGTGGCGCTGGACGGGGTCGACTTCCGGCTCTTCCCCGGCGAGGTGCACGCCCTGATGGGGGAGAACGGCGCCGGCAAGTCCACGCTGATCAAGGTGCTGACCGGAGTGTACCCGGCGGACGGCGGCGAGGTGGTGCTGGCCGGGCAGCGGGTGCGGTTCGCCGGTCCGCTGCAGGCCCAGCAGGCGGGCATCAGCACCGTCTACCAGGAGGTGAACCTCTGCCCGAACCTCTCGGTCGCGGAGAACATCTTCATCGGTCGCGAACCGCGCCGTCTCGGCCTGATCGACTGGGCCGAAATGCGCCGCAGGGCCGCCGAACTGGTCCGGACGATGGAGCTGGACATCGACGTCACCGCGCCGCTGGACAACTACTCCATCGCGATCCAGCAACTGGTCGCCATCGTCCGCGCGGTGGACGCCTCGGCCAGGGTACTGATCCTGGACGAGCCGACCTCCAGCCTGGACCGCGAAGAGGTGAGCCGGCTCTTCACCGTGATGCGGCGGTTGCGCGACCAGGGGGTCGCCGTCCTGTTCGTCTCGCACTTCCTCGACCAGATCTACGAGATCTGCGACCGGATGACCGTGCTGCGCAACGGCCGGCTCGAGGGCGAGTACCTCACCAGCGAGCTCAACCAGGTCGAACTGGTCTCCCGGATGATCGGTGCCGAACTCGCCGGACTCGACCAACTCGCCGGCGGCAAGCGGCGCGAGCGCTCCGCCCCGACCGGCGACCGGGCCTTCCTGCGAGCCCAGGGCCTGGCCCGCAAGGGCGCCGTCGAACCGTACGACCTCGCCATCCGGCCCGGTGAAGTGGTCGGCCTGGCAGGCCTGTTGGGATCCGGCCGGACCGAGGCCGCCCGGCTGCTGTTCGGCGCCGACCACAAGGACCGCGGCACGGTGCGGATCGACGACGCCGAGACGGACCTGCGCAGCCCGCGCGACGCGATCGGCCACGGCATCGCGTTCTGCTCGGAGAACCGCAAGACCGAGGGCCTGGTCGGCGAGCTGACCGTCCGGGAGAACATCGTGCTGGCGCTGCAGGCGGCCCGCGGCTGGGCCCGTCCGCTCTCGCGCACCACGCAGGACAAGCTGGCGCTGCGCTGGATCCGGGCCCTGGACATCCGCCCGGGCGACCCGGAGGCGCTGGTCCGCAACCTCAGCGGTGGGAACCAGCAGAAGGTGCTGCTGGCCCGCTGGCTGATCACCGACCCCAAGCTGCTGATCCTGGACGAGCCCACCCGCGGCATCGACATCGGCGCCAAGGCCGAGATCCAGAAGCTGGTCGCGGACCTCGCCGAGAAGGGCATGGCGGTGCTGTTCATCTCCGCCGAACTGGAGGAGGTGCTGCGGCTCAGCCACCGCGTCGGTGTGCTGCGCGACCGCCGGATGGTCGCTCAACTGCGCAACGACGACGCGCTCACCCCGGAGCGCGTCCTGGCCACCATCGCGAGTGGAGCGGAACAATGACCACGGCGTCGACCACCGCGAGGGCCAAGGCGTTGACCCGGTACCGGCTGTTCTGGCCGGCTGTGGTGCTGGCCGTGCTGCTGCTCGCCAACCTCGCCTTCACCTCGGACTTCTTCGCCGTCCACATCAAGGACGGCCACCTGTACGGCAGTACGGTCGACATCCTGCACTTCGGCGCTCCGCTGATCCTGGTGTCGCTCGGCATGACCCTGGTGATCGCCACCGGCGGCATCGACCTCTCGGTCGGCTCCACCGTCGCCATCGCCGGCGCGCTGGCCTGTCTGCACATCAGCGAGGCCGCCGACCCCGCGAGTCCCGGCACGGTGTTCGGCGCGATCGGCATCGCGCTCGGTACGGCGGTGCTGCTGGGCGTCGCGAACGGGGTGCTGGTGGCCCGGCTCGGAGTACAGCCGATCATCGCCACCCTGATCCTGATGGTCGCCGGCCGCGGCGTCGCCCAGCTGATCACCGACGGCCAGATCATCACCGTCACCAGCGAGCCGTACAAGCTCATCGGCGGCGGCTACTGGCTGGCGATGCCGTTCGCGATCCTGCTCAGCGGGCTGGTCGCCCTGCTCACCGCCCTGCTCACCCGTTCCACCGCGCTCGGCCTGCTGCTGGAGTCGGTCGGAGGCAATCCGGTGGCCAGTCGGCTGGTCGGTATCCGGGCGATGCGCCTGGTCGGTCTGGTCTACGTGTTCAGCGCACTCTGCGCGGCGGTCGCCGGACTGATGGTCTCCTCCAACGTCTCGGCGGCGGACGGCAACAACGCCGGCCTGTGGATCGAACTCGACGCCATCCTCGCGGTGGTGATCGGCGGGACGTCGCTCAACGGCGGCCGCTTCTCGATCGGCGGCACGGTCCTCGGCGCGCTGATCATCCAGACCCTCTCCACCACGGTCTACACCATCGGCATCCCGCCGGAGACCACGCTGGTCTTCAAGGCCTTCGTGGTGATCACGGTCTGTCTGATCCAGTCGCCCAACTTCCGTGCCGAGGTCGCCCGGCGCGGCGCCGGGCGCCGGAGCGTCGACCGGCCGCGTCCTGCCACCACCACGAACCGGGAGGTCGGCGCGTGAACGCCAACGCCCTGGTGACCCGAGTGCGCGGACAGATCCCGCTGCTGGTCACCTCCGTCCTGCTGGTGTCGATGTTCACCGTCGGCTCGGCGCAGTACGACGGCTTCTTCTCCGGGCAGGTGCTGCTCAACCTGCTGATCGACAACGCCTTCCTGCTCGTGGTCGCGGTCGGGATGACCTTCGTCGTGCTGACCGGCGGCATCGACCTGTCGGTCGGCGCGGTGGTGGCCCTGTCCACCATGGTCTCGGCCTGGCTGGTGGAGCGGCACGGCTGGCCGCCGCTGCTGGTCATCCCGCTGGTGCTGCTGATGGGCACGGCCGCCGGCTGGGTGATGGGATGGGTGATCCACACCTTCGAGATCCAGCCGTTCATCGTGACGCTGGCGGGCATGTTCCTGGCTCGGGGCCTGTGCTACACGATCAGCATCGAGTCGATCTCCATCACGGACCCGTCGTACACCGCGATGGCGCAGACCCGGATCCCGCTCGGCGACCTGTTCGTCTCGCCGAGCGTGGTGATCGCGCTCCTGGTGGTGGCGGCCGGATTCGTCGTACTGCACTACACCCGGCTCGGGCGCAACGTCTACGCGATCGGCGGCAGCGAGCACTCCGCCCTGCTGATGGGCCTGCGGGTGGGACGGACCAGGACCACCGTGTACGCCATCAGCGGCTTCTGCTCGGCGCTCGGCGGTGTGCTGCTCACCTTCTACATGCTCTCCGGCTACGGCCTGCACGCGGTCGGGCTGGAACTGGACGCGATCGCCGCCGTGGTGATCGGCGGAACCCTGCTCACCGGTGGCTCCGGCTACCTGCTGGGCACCGTGCTGGGCGTGCTGGTGCTGGGCCTGATCCAGACCGTGATCAGCTTCCAGGGCACCCTCAGCTCCTGGTGGACCAGGATCGTGATCGGCGGGCTGCTGTTCGTCTTCATCGTCCTGCAGCGCCTGATCACCGTCCGCCGTCGCTGACCCGGCGCTCCGACGCGTCACATCTGCCCGACCGACCCGGCACGGCCTGCCCCGGCCGTGCCGGGAGTCCTGACGAGCGGTCGGTGGGCGCCGGCGACACCGCCCGATGGTCCCCGCCGGGTCCACCGGCCCCCCGCTTCGCCGGGCGACCCAGCGGTGACCGCCTCCACCGCGCACCCACGCTCACGCCGGACGACCCGGCGCTCGCCCATGTGGCCCCGGAGCTGCGCGCGGCCTTCGCCTCCGGCACCGCTCCCGTGCACGACCGCTCCCGGCTCCCGCGCGAGTTCGCGCACGCGCCCAACGGGCACGAGGGCAGTCACCACTTCCTCGCCGACGACTTCGCCACCGCGGTCACGACCCGGACACCCCCGGCGCTGAACGCCTGGACCGCCGCCCGCTACACCCTCCCGGGCATCGTCGCCCACCGATCGGCCCGCCAGGGCGGGGTGCGGCTGCCCGTCCCCGACCACGGGGACGGCCCCCGAACCGCCTGACAGCCCGGCCTCCGGGGCGGCGGGCCGACCGGTGGGCGCCGCGAGCCGGGTCGTGCGAGTCGCACGACCCGGCTTCGCCGCGGTCGGGTCAGCGGGCGCCGAGGAGGTGTTCGAGGGCGAGCTGGTCCAACTGCTCGAAGGCCATGCCGCGGCGGGCTGCGGTGTCGACGTCGAACTCCTCGAAGGCGGAGCGGTCCGCCAGCAGCCCGGCGAGCCCGTCCCCGGCCGTGGGCAGGGCGAGTTCGGGGAGGCGGGAGGCGGCCAGCGCGGCCCGGACCTCGGGGTCGTCGCGGAAGGCGCGGGAACGTTCGGCCAGCAGCAGGTAGTTGCGCATGCAGCCGGCCGCCGAGGCCCAGACGCCGTCGAAGTCCTCGGTGCGCGGCGGCTTGAAGTCGAAGTGCCGGGGGCCGTCGTAGCCGGCCGACTCCAGCAGGTCGACCAGCCAGAAGGCCTGCCGCAGGTCGCCCGCGCCGAAGCGCAGGTCCTGGTCGTACTTGATGCCGGACTGGCCGTTGAGGTCGATGTGGAACAGCTTGCCGTGCCACAGGGCCTGGGCGATGCCGTGCGGGAAGTTCAGCCCGGCCATCTGCTCGTGGCCGACCTCCGGGTTGACGCCGACCCGCTCGGGGCGCTCCAGCCGGTCGATGAACGCCAGGGCGTGGCCGACGGTGGGCAGCAGGATGTCTCCGCGCGGCTCGTTGGGCTTGGGTTCGATCGCGAAGCGCAGGTCGTAGCCCTGCTGCTCGACGTACTCGCCGAGCAGGTCGAAGGCCTCCTTGAGCCGGTCGAGCGCCGTGCGCACGTCCTTGGCCGCGCCGGACTCCGCACCCTCGCGCCCGCCCCAGGCGACGTAGACCGACGCGCCGAGCTCGGCGGCCAGGTCGATGTTGCGGACGGTCTTGCGCAGCGCGTAGCGCCGGACGTCACGGTCGTTGGCGGTGAAGGCGCCGTCCTTGAAGACGGGGTGGGTGAAGAGGTTGGTGGTCGCCATCGGGACCTTCAGCCCGGCGGCGTCCAGCGCGGTGCGGAAGCGCTTGACGGCTCGCTCGCGGCCGGCGTCGTTCGAGCCGAAGGGGATCAGGTCGTCGTCGTGGAAGGTGACGCCGTAGGCGCCGAGTTCGGCCAGCCGCCGGACGGACTCGGCCGGGTCGAGGGCGGGGCGGGTCGCGTCACCGAAGGGGTCGCGGCCCTGCCAGCCGACGGTCCACAGGCCGAAGGTGAACTTGTGCGCGGGGGTGGGGGTGAGCGGGTCGCTGGACATGGAGCGGCTCCTGATCCGTGCGGAGGGGTATTTGTCAGGGCTCTCAACAAATTAGTATGCCGGAACGTCAGAAGGAACCCCTCCGGAGGAACGCATGGCTGAGCAGCGTGTTGTGATCGGCTTCGACAGCTCGACGCAGTCCACCAAGGCCCTCGCCGTCGACATCGACACCGGCGCAGTCCTGGGCCAGGGCCGCGCGCCGCACACCGTCAGCACGGGCGCCGGCCGCGAGAGCGACCCGGAGCAGTGGTGGCAGGCGCTCGGCGACGCCGCGGCGGCAACGGGCTGGGCCGACCGGGCGGCCGCCGTCTCGGTCGCCGGCCAGCAGCACGGACTGGTCACCCTCGACGCCTCCGGGGCACCGGTCCGCCCGGCACTGCTCTGGAACGACGTCCGGTCCGCGCCCCAGGCCGCCGGACTGAAGGCCGCGATCGGTGCGGCGGAACTCGCCCGCCGCACCGGCAGCGTGCCGACCGCCGCCTTCACCGCCACCAAATGGGCCTGGCTGCGCGCCGTCGAACCCGCCGCCGCCGACCGGGTCGCCGCCGTCCGCCTCCCGCACGACTTCCTGACCGAACAGCTGACCGGCGAGGCGGTCACCGACCGGGGCGACGCCTCCGGAACCGGCTGGTGGGGTCCGGACGGCTACGACCTCGCCCTGCTCGACCGCATCGGACTCGACCCGGCCCTGCTGCCCCATGTCCTGGCACCGGGCACGCCCGCCGGTGCAGTCCGCCCCGGGACGCCGCTGCGCGCGGGAGTACCGGTGGCCACCGGCACCGGCGACAACATGGCCGCCGCCCTCGGGCTCGGCCTGCGCCCCGGGCAGCCGGTACTCAGCCTCGGCACCTCCGGCACCGTCTACGCCGTCGGCGGCACCAGGCCCGCCGACCCGAGCGGCACCGTGGCCGGCTTCGCCGACGCGCTCGGCGGCTGGCTGCCGCTCGCCTGCACCCTCAACTGCACCCTGGCGGTCGACCGCTTCGCCGCCCTGCTCGGCCGCGGTCGCGACGAGGTCGAGGACGGCGGGACCGTCGTCGTCCTGCCCTACCTGGACGGCGAGCGCACCCCGGACCTCCCGGCCGCCTCCGGCCTGGTCCACGGACTGCGCCACGACACTTCCCCGGGACAACTGCTCCAGGCCGCCTACGACGGCGCCGCCCACGCACTGCTCGCCGCCCTGGACGGCGTGCTGAGCGCGGGCGGAGCGGACCCGGCGGGGGAGGCGCCCCTGCTGCTGATCGGCGGCGGCGCCCGCGGCCGGACCTGGCAGCGGACCGTACTGCGGCTCTCCGGCCGGGCGGTCCAGGTGCCCGAGGCGCAGGAGCTGGTCGCGCTCGGCGCCGCCGCCCAGGCCGCCGCCCTGCTCACCGGCGAACCCGCCGACGCGGTGGCCCGCCGCTGGCGGACGGCCCACGGCCCGGTGCTGGAGCCGGTCACGAAGGACGAGGAGGCGCTGACGCGGATCGGCGATACCCTGCGTCGGGCCGGGGCCTTGCAGGATGCCCCGGCCGAGGACCGGTAGGAGGGGCGGCACGTGACGGTGGTCGGAAGGGCGGCGGACAGGAGCGCGGAGCACGGCCCCGCGTCGCAACAGGACATGCGACGGCAGAACCTCGCCGTCGTCCTCGGCGCGGTCGCCACGCACAGCCCGCTCTCCCGCGCGGACGTCGCCGGGCGGGTCGGGCTCACCAGGGCGGCCGTCTCCTCCCTGGTCGACGAACTGATCGGCCGCGGCGCGGTGACCGAGGCGGCGGCCACCGCCAGCGGACGGGTCGGCCGCCCCGGACGGGCACTGACCCTGCGCGACGAGGGGCCGGCGGGCCTCGGCCTGGAGATCGGCGTCACCCACCTCGGCGCGTGCGTGGTGGACCTGCGAGGCGAGCCGAGGGTCTGGCGCCGGGTGGAACGGGCCAACGCGGGCCGCCCGGCCGGGCAGGTGCTGGCGGAGGCCGCCGCGTTGGCCGCCGAGACGGAGGCGGAGGCCGCCGCCCTCGGCCTGCGCGTCGAGGGACGCCTCCTCGCCGTGCCCGGAGTGGTGCCGAACCAGCCCGGCGGCCTGGTCGAACGCGCGCCCAACCTCGGCTGGTGCGGCGTCCGGCTTGCCGACCACTGGCCGGACCCGGACACCGTGCCCGAGCCGGAGAACGAGGCCAACCTCGGGGCGCTCGCCGAGTACTGGAACGCCGGGCGCCCCGAGGAGACCTTCGTGCACGTCTCCGCCGGGAGCGGGATCGGCGCCGCCCTGGTCATCGACGGGCGGCTGTTCCGGGGGGCCCGCGGCTTCGCCGGCGAACTCGGCCACCTCCCCGTCCACCCGGACGGACCCGAGTGCGCATGCGGTGCCCGAGGCTGCCTGGAGCAGTACGCGGGCGAGGCGGCCGTGCGACGCGAGGCCGGCCTGGCGGGCGGCCCCACCGGGACCGGCCCGGGCGACCCCGTCGCGCTGCTCGCCGAGCGGGCGGCAGCCGGGCACGTGCCCACCCTGCGGGCCCTGGACCGCGCGGGTCGCGCGCTCGGCCTGGCGCTCACGTCCGCGGTCGACCTCGTCGATCCGGACAGCCTCGTCCTCGGGGGTGCCTACGCCGAACTCGCCGAATGGCTGGTGCCGCCCGTGCGGGCCGAGCTGGCGGCCCGGGTCACCGTGCGGCCGTGGGCTCCGGAGGCGCTGCGCCCGTCCGCCCTGGGCCGGCGCGGGCCCCTGCTGGGTGCGGCGTTGACGACGGTCCGCCGGATCAGGGCGGATCCCACCCTGCTGCCCGCCGGGTGAGCGGCTCGTCCGGTGGCGGGCCCGCCTCGGCCGACGCGCGCGGACCGTGGCCGACGACGTGCCCGACGGCGTGGCCGACGACGACGTCGCCGACCGTCCGGAACCCCGCGGGCTCGGGCTCCGGACGGTCGGCGGGCGTGCCGCGCTACAGCGCCGGGTAGGCGTTCTTCAGCAGCTGCTGGAACTGGGCGGAGAACCAGTCACCGGCCAGCGGAGCGTCCGGAAGCGCGCCGGACATGCTGTTGTTGTTCCGCGGGTTGCCGGTGTACGTCGGGTCGCACATCCGGTCGAAGCCCTTGCCGTCGTTGTTCGGGATCTCCTTGCTGGCCCCGTCCGACTCGCCCGGCGGCTTCATCCAGACGTAGGCGTCGATGCCCGCCGCCGGTGCCGCCTGCGGGCGCTCGCCGAGGCCGGCGCCCGCCTGGTTGCACCAGTTGCCGGTCTGGAACCGCCGGTCGTAGCGCCCGCCGTCCACGTACGCGTCGACGCCCGTCCGGGGCCCGGGGCCGGCCGGCCGGGCGGTGCCGCCCCAGCCGTTGCGCGAGGTGTCGATCAGCATGCCGAGCTTGGGGTCGAAGCCGATCGAGACCAGCTTGTTGCGCATCGCCTGCGCGTAGGACAGCTCGTCGACGTACCGGTTCCAGTCGACCCACTTGGACTGGCGGACGGAGGTGCCGTTGACGCTGTCGTCTATGGTGAAGTTGTTCTCCTTGAGCGCGCTGTAGTTCGCGGTGTTGACGATGAAGCCGTGCACGTTGGCGACGGTGGAGCCTTCGGCGGTGGCGGCCTGCTTGAACAGCTCGGCGGACGCGCCGAGGTTGTCGTCCCAGCCGAGCCAGCCGTGGTGCCCGGCGTCGACGTAGTTGTACACATTGGGCACGGCACCCAGCTTCTTGAGCGCGTAGCCGACGCCCGTGATGTAGTTGCCGTTGGCCTTCATCACGTCGCACGCAGGGGTCGCGGTGGCGCGCGGCGTGACGTTGGTGGCCAGGTTGGGCAGGGAGTCGATCTCGACCGCGGTGACGATGCGCAGCCCCGCGTACTTCGGATCGGCGAGGATGGCCGCGAGCGGGTCGATGAACTCCGTCCTGTACCGGCCGATCTCGGTCGGACCGAGTTCACCATTGGAGGCGAGCGCGGAGCAGTCCCGGCCGGGCAGGTCGTAGACCACGAGCTGGACGACGAGTTCGCCGCTGCCCTTCTGTCGCAGTGCCTCGTCGAGGTGGGCGCGCAGGCCCATCTTTCCGTTGGCGCCGGTCACGGCCGCGATCCGGTCCAGCCAGATGCCGGTGGGCTGGTCGGCGACCTTGCCGCCGCCGGGCTCGGCGGCGGCGTGCGCGGACCACTCGGGGTTCACGTAGACCTTCGCGCCGGCGTACGGGTTGTCGACGCGGCTGCCGGGCGGCGTCGTGGGCGTGCCGGTCGGGGTGGCCGTGGGGGTGGTGGTCGGGGTGCCGGTCGGCGTGGGCGTGGGCGTGGGTGTCGAGGTGCCGCCGCCGTCGCAGAGCACGCCGTTGAGCTTGAACGCGGTGGGCACCGGGTTGGCGCCGCTGTACGAGCCGTTGAAGCCGAAGGAGGTGGAGCCGCCGGTCGCCAGCGTGCCGTTGTACGAGACGTTCCGCGCGGTGACGGTTGCCCCGGACTGGCTGGCGGTCGTGTTCCAGGCCTGGGTCACCTGCTGGTTGCCGGCGAAGGTCCACTCCAGGGTCCAGGAGCTCAGCGGATCACCGGTGTTGGTGACGGAGACGTTGGCGCCGAAGCCGGTGCCCCACTGGTTGGAGACCTGGTAGTCGATCCTGCAGCCGGCCGGGGCGGCGCCGGCCGAGGTGGTCAGCACGGTGGCCGTCGCGCCGGTCGCCGTGAGCAGGCCGAGGGCGGCGAGCAGGGCGGTCCGGCTGCGCAGCCGGTCGGCGCCGGGGCGGTGGGGCCGGTTGGCCCGGGGGAGGATGCTCATGGTGCGGGGGTTCCCTTCAGTGTCCGTTCAGGGCGCGAAGGTGGTCGCGCAACCCGATTCCGAATGCGGTGGGAGTACCGTCGTAACCGCTGACCAGGGCAGGACCGGAGGAGCAGTCCCAGGTGTTCCGGGGCCGGCCCGGGTACGAGAGCCCGTGGTCGTCGGACCACTTCATGACGCGGTCGACGAACGCGTGCCCGCAGGTGTGTTCTCACCGATCTCGCCCGCCACGAGTGGGACGCGGGCGGCGACCGGAGCCAGGGTGGAGGTCCAGCAGCTCTCGCCGCCACAGGAGTTGAAGCTGTGGACGTGTCAGACGGCGGCCGGCTGGCGGGCCGGGTCTGCGGGGGGTGGCGGAGCCGACCGCTCAGGTCGTTCGCGCAGGCGATCCCGGGTACGAGCGCCACGTTGCGCGAGCCGGTGGCCCGGGCGGCGTCCACGAGGTCCTGCGAGCATTCCACGGAGCAGCCGGACGACGGCGCGGTGCCCAGGGCCCGCACCTGCACGGTGCGGACAGGGCGCCCGTCAGGGTGAGGACCGCGCCGCCCAGCGGTGCCGTGAGACGTGGAGGGTGTCGCATGAGCGACTCCTTGCAGCGAGGACGCGCCGCTCCCGGCGCGTCGACTGACGGAACCGCTCCCACTGGTGGGCACCGACCGTAGCGTCAACTTCCGCCAAGGAAAAGAGGAGTTGCAGGGATTTCTCGGCTCCGGTGTTCGACTCTTCAAGCCTCTTGACCCACCTGCGGGCATCCTTCACAGTGGGAGCGCTCCCACTGGTTCGAACGTTGTCCTTCCAGGACTGCTGTGCAGCAAAGGATCCGGCATTCAACTCGGCAGCGGGCCTGGCAGGTTCGCGGCTTCAGCTCTGCGCGGCGGCCGGCCCGGCCGGCGGGTTCGGCGACCCCTCGCGGTGCCGGCCTCGGCGGCCTGCCGGGTCGCACGGGGCCGGCAGTCGCGCAGTCCCGTTCCGCAGACCGCAGACAAACGGGAGGACCCCATGGCTGTGCGACGGCTGCCGGCCCCGGCGCCGGTTGCGCCCTTCGTCCGGCGAGGCCGCCGCCGACTCGGGACCTGCGTCCGGTCCCACCCTCCTGACCGCCCGCCCCGACCGAGGGGCGACCGGACCGGCCGAGCCGCCGGTACCGCGGCTGCCCCGCCGTGCTGTGCGGCACGGGCGGTCGGCCTCCCGTGCCGGTGCACCTTCCTTTCACAGCACGGCGTAGGCCTCGGCCTGGCGGTCGATCAGGAGCGGGCTGATGCCGGCGAGGGCCAGTCGCCGGTATGCGGCGCTCTCGCGGTGGGCGACCAGCGCCTGCTCGTCCTCGTACTCGGCGAAGACGACGAATGCGGACCCGTCGCGCAGGGAGCGCACCGCCCGGAAGGAGAGCACGCCGGGCTCGGTCAGCGCCGTCTCGGTGAGGGCGGGGAGCAGGTCGGCGACCTGTTGCTCGGCGCCGGTGTCGGCGAGCCAGTCGCTGATCACGACGAGGGGCACGGCAGGTCCTTCCGGGTGGTACGGGGCGGCTCCGGAGCCCGGGCGGGCCCCCGGTGTCGGGTTCAGGGGACGGTGACGACGATCTTGCCGCGGGTGTGGCCGGCGGCGTTGAGTCGTTGGGCTTCGGCCGCCCGCTCCAGCGGGAACGTCGCCGCGACCTCGACGGTGAGCCGGCCGCTCTCGGCGAGCTCGGTCAGGGCGGTGAGGTCGGCGGCGTCGGGGCGTACGAAGACGTAGTGGCCGCCGAGCGCGAGGACGGCGCCGTCGGCTACCGAGGCGAGGCGGCCGCCGCCGGTGAGCAGGGCCGGCGAGATCCGGAGGGCTTCGCCGCCGACCAGGTCGAGTACGGCGTCGACGCCGTCCGGGGCCAGCGCGCGGACGCGGTCGGCCAGGCCGTCGCCGTAGGCCACCGGTTCGGCGCCGAGGGTGCGCAGGTAGTCGTGGTTGTGCTCGCCGGCCGTGCCGATCACCCGGGCGCCCAGGGCGACGGCGATCTGGACGGCGAGCGAGCCGACCCCGCCGGCGGCCGCGTGGACCAGCACGGTCTCGCCCGGCTTGAGCTCAAGCGCGCGGGTCAGTGCCTGGTACGCGGTGAGGCCGGCCAGCGGCAGGCCGGCGGCCTGGGCGAAGTCGAGGTTCGCCGGCTTGCGGGCGAGGGTGCGCACGGGCGCGGCGACGTACTCGGCGAAGGTGCCGCGGCGCACCATGTCCTCGCGGGCGTAGCCGATCACCTCGTCGCCCGGGGCGAACTCGGTGACGGCGACGCCGACCCGCTCCACGACCCCGGCGACGTCCCAGCCGGGGATCACGGGGAAGACGACGTCCAGCACGCCGTCGAGGTAGCCGGCCTGGATCTTCCAGTCGACCGGGTTGACCGAGGCCGCCACCACCCGGACCAGCACGGAGTCCGGGCCGAGCTTGGGCTCGGGCACGTCGCCGTACTCCAGGACGTCCGGTCCGCCGTAGCTGCGGTAGGTGATGGCCTTCATGGCGGTGCTCCTTGCAAGAAGTATTGAGGTGATCGATATTTAAGGTCCTCAAGCAATATGACAGTAGGACTGGATGATTGAGAATGTCAAGCAATCGGCCGCCCCGCCGGAAGGGCGGGCGCGACGCGGGTGCCCGTGAAGCCCCGCGACCCGTCCGTCTGCCGGTCAGGCGGAACGAGGGACCCGGTCCCCAGGGGCGGCGGTCTCGGGGAAGGCGCGGCCCAGCAGGGTGTGCAGGGTGTCGCGCTCGTCGGGTGCGAGGTGCTCGAGCGCGGTGAGGCCGGACATCAGCTCGGCCCGGATGCCGCGGACGGTGCGCTCGCCCTGTTCGGTCAGCACGATGTTCTTGATCCGGCGGTCGGCCGGGTCGGTTTCCCGGCGGACGAGGTGCTGGGCCGCCAGCCTGTCGACGATGCCGGTGACGTTGGAGGCGTCGCAGGCCAGCAGGTCGGCGAGGGCGCGCATGGGCCGGGGGCGGACCAGCAGGCTGAGCGTCTTGCCCTGCATCAGGGTGAGCCCGTGCTCGGCGGCCACCGTCGCGAAGTGGCGGTAGTAGGACGCCGCCACCCGCGCGAGCCGGTCCATCAGCTCTTCGGGGGAGGGTGCTGGTGCGGGCCGGGGCGTCTGGGGCATGGGTCCAGCATAGGGAGATCGGTTGACATCCTCAACCATCGAGGTCTACCGTCGAAATTACTTGAAGACATCAACCATCCAGGTCTTCAAGCCCCTGGAAGGACCGCGTGACCCTCATGACGCACACCCCGCACTCCGATGCGGCCGACGTTTCCGCCCCGGTCGCCCGCCTGCGCGCCACCTTCGACAGCGGCCGGACCAAGCCCCTGGCCCGGCGCCTGGAGCGGCTCGCCGCCCTGCGTTCGATGCTCACCGAGCAGGCCGAGGTGTTCCAGCAGGCGCTGGCCGCCGACCTCGGCAAGAGCGCGGCGCAGGCGTACCGCACCGAGATCGGGTTCACGCTGAACGAGCTCGACCACACCGTCGCGCACCTGGAGGAGTGGCTCCGGCCGAAGCCCGCCGATGTCCCCGGGTTCTTCCGGCCCGCCTCGGCCCGCGTGGTCCGCGATCCGCTCGGCGTGGTCCTGGTCGTCGCACCCTGGAACTACCCGCTGCAGCTGGCGCTGGTCCCGCTGCTGGGAGCCCTGGCGGCCGGCAACACGGTGGTCGTCAAGCCCAGCGAGCTCGCCCCCGCCACGTCCGCCGCGATGGCCCGGCTGCTGCCGCGCTACCTCGGCCCGGACACGGTGGCCGTGGTCGAGGGCGCCGTCCCCGAGACCACCGCCCTGCTGGAGCAGCGGTTCGACCACATCTTCTACACCGGCAACGGCGCGGTCGGCCGGATCGTGATGGCCGCGGCCGCCCGCCACCTCACCCCGGTCACCCTGGAACTCGGCGGCAAGAGCCCGGTCGTGGTCGAGCCCGGCGCCGACCTGGTGGTCACCGCGAACCGGATCGCCCAGGGCAAGTTCCTCAACGCGGGCCAGACCTGTGTGGCCCCCGACTACGTCCTCGCCATCGGCGAGAGCGCCACCGCACTGGAGCGGCACCTCGCCGACGCCGTGCGCGAGCTGCTCGGGGACGACCCGGCCGCCGCGCCCGAGTACGGGCGGATCGTCAACGACCGCCACTTCGACCGGCTGACCGCGCTGCTGGACGACGGGAGGGTCGTCACCGGCGGCGGGCACGACCGCGGTCAGCGCTACCTCGCCCCGACCGTCCTCGCGGACGTCTCCCCGGACGCGCCGGTGATGCGCGAGGAGATCTTCGGCCCGATCCTGCCGATCGTCGCCGTGCCCGACCTCGACGCGGCGATCGCCTTCATCAACGAGCGTGACAAGCCGCTCGCCCTCTACGCCTTCACCGAGTCCGAGCGGACCAAGCGGCGGCTCACCGAGGAGACCTCCTCCGGCGCGCTCTCCTTCGGCCTGCCGGTCTCCCACCTCGCCATGCCCGACCTGCCCTTCGGCGGCGTGGGGGAGAGCGGCATGGGCCGCTACCACGGCGAGTACTCCATCGACACGTTCAGCCACGCCAAGGCCGTCGTCGACAAGCCGCTCACCTGAGCCGAGCGGCGCCGCCGTCCGAGCCGACCGACCACCCCGGAGAACGAACCCGTGACCACCCCGGAGAACGAACCCGTGACCAGCCCCGTCGACCACGCCGCCGCCGTCGCCGCGGAGACCGCGCGCTTCGTCGCCACCGTCCGCGCCGCCGACCCGGCCACCCCGGTGCCCACCTGCCCCGGTTGGACGCTGTCCGACCTGGTGCGCCACACCGGCAGCGTGCAGCGCTGGTTCACCGTCCTGCTGCGGCAGAAACTCCAGGAGCCGCCGCGCAGCAGGGACGTCGAACTGCACCTGCCGCCGACGCCGGACGGCTACCCCGCCTGGCTGGCCGAGGCCGCGGCGCAGGCCGGCGCGGAATTCGCCTCGGCCGACCTCGACGCGCCGATGTGGGCCTGGGGCGCCGACCAGCACGCCCGCTTCTGGGTGCGCCGGATGCTGTTCGAGACCTTGGTGCACCGCGTCGACGCCGACCTCGCCCTGGGCCTGGACCCCGACATCGACCCGGTGCTGGCCGCCGACGGCGTCTCGGAGTTCCTGACCAACCTGCCTTTCGCCGCCGGGTTCGCCCCCGGAACGGCCGCCCTCCGGGGCGCGGACCGGACCATCCGGTTCACCCGCACCGACGGCGACGGGGACTGGCTGGTCCGGCTGCGCCCCGACGGCTTCGGGCTCGTCGGGCTCGACCGGGAGGCCCGGGAGGCCGCAGCGAGCGCCGACGCGTCGGTCCGGGGCACCGCCGCGGACCTGCTGCTCCTCCTCTACGGCCGACTGGACCGGTCCGCCGACCGGTTCGAGGTGCGGGGGGACGACGAGCTGCTCGCGCACTGGACCACCAACTCCGCTTTCTGAGCCGTCGGCCGGCCCGCCGGTGCTCCCGGCCGGCCCCCCGAGCTCGGCCGGCCCCCCGAGCTCGGCGGGACTCCCGGCGCACGCGGTCCGGACAGGAGCTCGGCCTCCTGCGCCCAGGGCGGCCGTTCGACCGCCCCGGCCGCACGGTTGCCCGCCGCCGCTCGTCCGCGGCATCCGCCCAGGTGGGCGGCGGTGCGGCCGGCCGGCCGGCTCGCCCTATGCTGGCGCCATGACAGAGCTTCCAGGCTTCGCCGTCCTGCTGACCCGCCTGCTGCACCACCAGGGTCAGGAGCCCGCCGAGTTCGCCCACGGGGCGGGGGCCGGCGAGGCCGACGTGGTCGCGCTGCTGGACGGTGCCGCGCCGGACCAGGCGCTGCTGCGCCGCCTCGCCCCCGCGCTCGGCCTGGACACCGCCGACCTGTTCGAGATCGCGGCCGTCCCGCTGCCGGAGGACCTCGCACCGGCCGGCGGGATGGCCACCACCTCCATCGTCAGCGTGGTTCGGTTCGGCAAGGCGCTGCCGGCCGACCGGCGGGCCGAACTCCGCGCGTTCGTCGCCGGTCTGCCGCCCGCCCGGGCGACCGGTCGGATCGAGGGCCTGCCCGCCTCGGCCCCCGCCCCCGACCCGCGGGCCGCCGGGAACCTGCTGATGCGGATGGTCGCCACCCGCAACCTCGGCTGGACCGGGACGGCGAAGGTGTTCCACCTGCTCACCGGCCGCTACTGGATGTCCACCGCCTACGGGCGGATCGCCTCCGGGGAGGACCGGCTGACCCCGGATCTGCTCGTCGACTTCGCCACCGTGCTCGGCCTGCCCGCGTCCGTGCCGGCGGCGCTCCTCGGCATGCCGCTGCCGCCGGACGCACCCCGGCCGGACGCGTCCGCGACGGACGCCGCCCTGCTGCTGCGCGGCCTTCGCCGGCTGGGCGTCGAGCAGCTCCGCGAGGCCGAGGACCTGGCGCGGGCCCTGCAACCGGGCTGATCCGCCGGGTTTCGCCAGCCCCGCACACGGCGCGCCCGCCCGGTCCACCAGCCGCAGCCAACCACCGGCCGCCGAATCACGACCGGTTTCCGAACGCTGCAGCATCGCTGCGACTGGGCCCGGCCGCCACCGGGCCCGAGGCTCCGGAACAGGGCCGTGCACCGCACGGCGTGCACTGATCCTCTCCTCCGACAAGGAGCCGGCGATGAAACTGCACGACGACCTTCCGGTCGACCACCACCTGTCCCAGGTCTACCGCATCGGCGCCGGGCTCTGCGGGGTGGCCCTGCTCGTCTTCGGCTGCCTCGGCCTCGCGGACGGACTGCCGGTCTTCAGCACCAGCGGCGAACGGGTCGCCGGACTCTCCAGCAACGGCCTGCTGAGCCTCGTGTCGGTGGTGACGGCCGTGGTGCTGATCGGCGGCGCGGTGATCGGCGGCAACGTGGCCTCCACCGTCAACATCACTGTCGGCACGCTGTTCGTCCTCAGCGGCTTCGTCAACCTCGCCCTGCTGGACTCCTCGGCCAACCTCCTGGCCTTCCGCATCCCGAACGTGCTTTTCAGCTTCGTCATGGGGCTGGTGATCGCCACCTTCGGCATGTACGGCCGGGTGAGCGGCAAGCTGCCGCTGGACAATCCGTACTGGCGGCACCGCCACCCGCGCCGGGCCGAGCAGGACACCACCTCGGCCCTCGCCCGCAGGGCCGGCCCGGTTGCCCTCCCCGGGCCTCCCGTGTGAGCGGACGGCCCCGACCGGAGCGCCGTCCGCCGGGCCCCGACCATGCGGTCGGGGCCCGGCGGACGACAGAGGGCGGGCGGGTCAGGCGGCACCGCTGTAGTAGGCGCCGACCGTGAGGTGGTAGTCGAGGTCGTCGGCGTGCCGGTACCTGTGGTACTCCGGGGCGTTCTTGATCTCGTCCCTCGTCCGGTTCACCCACACCGCCCGCTCCTCGGCGTCCACCCGCCGGACCGTTCCGGCGGGCAGGAGGATCTCTCGGCCGAAGATCCACGGGCCGGTGTCGACCACGAGGTGCGCGAAGTCGACGTCCTGGCTGTGCCGGTCGACCTTCCCGACGGGTCCGTCCTCCGCCTCGACCCGGTAGCCCGTCAGGTCCAGTGTCGCGCCGTAGCCCTCGGCGTTGCTGTAGTCCCACAGTCCGCTGTTCACGGGTGCCTCCTGCGCGGTCGCCGGTCTGCGTGGTGCGACGGTCGACTTCCCCGATCGGACCGGAGCATGCGAACCCCGTGCCGTCCGGGGACCGCTTCCGGCACCGCGCCGCCCGGGTCCGGGCAACCTCGGACGCGGCCGCCCCGGCCGCTGCCGCTCCGACCGCGCAGGTGGCCGCGGCGGACCGGGTCGGGCGGGGTCAGGGCCGGCCGGCGGCTTCGAGGAGGCGGGGCGGGAGGTAGGGCGAGCGGACGCGGGTGACCCAGCCGCGGGTACGGCGGGCGTGGCAGGCGAGGGCGAGCACGTCGAGGCTGAGCGGGGCAGCTGCGTCGGTGTCGCGGTCGGCGACGCTGTGGTGGTCGCGATGGGCTTCCAGGGCGTCGAGGAGGGCGAGGTCGAAACCGGTCGCGTCGCCCCCGATCAGCTGCGAGAGGAGGACGGCCGGAGCCGGGAGCCAGCCCTCCCGGATGCGCTCCGCCTCCTTCAGTGCCCGCTCGGTGGCCGGGCGCGGGTCGGCGCCGCGGAGGTGGTCGTGCAGGGCGGCGCGGTACGAGGCGGACGGGGAGCGGTCCTCGGCGGCGATCGTGGGGCCGGCCAGGACAAGCGGTTCGAGGTCCTCGGGGGAGCCGGTGATCAGGGCGAAGGACAGGGCGGTCTGCCAGAAGGCCGGACCGAAGTCCCGGTCCCGGCGGGCGGGGAAGCGCAGGGCGCGGCCGTCGATCGTCGCCTCGGCCTCGGTACCCGGCTCGGCGAGGGCGGCCCGGAACACGGCGGCCCCCAGCTGGGAGCCGCGCCGCAGGGTGGCGATCACGGCGTCGGTGGCGTCGTCGCACTCCGAGGCGCGCGCCGCGAGCAGGTAGGTCTGGTAGCGCAGGGCGCCCGTGAGCTCCCACGCGTCCAGCGGCTCGCCCTCGGCGGCCGTGACGGCCTCCAGGGTGCGCCGCTCGAACCGCGCCTCGCTCTCCGGGCTGTACGGGCGGTCCGTGCTGGTCCGCTCGACGTGGACGGGCCCGGCGGCGAGCGCGGCCACGGCGTCGGGGCGCGGGTCGCGGCCGAAGGCGTGGACGCGCGGGCCGGCCGTCTCGAAACCGGTGACCAGGGCGTGCGGGAGGTAGTCGGTGTCCACTGCCGGAGTCCAGCCGTGGGTGCGGTACGCGAGGGCGGCGAGGGCTATCGGGACCAGCGGCAGGAGGCTCGCCGGGCCGGTACCGTGCGGCCCGTCCTGGAGCAGGGCGAGCAGGGCGGCGTCGAAGACCTCGCGGTCCCCGGTGCCGAGAGCGCGCAGGGCGCGCAGGCCGGGCTGCAGTTCGGCGACGGGGGTGGTGCCGGCGGCCGGGACGCCGTCGGCCTCGAAGAAGTGGGTCAGGAGGCCGTCGACGAGTTCGAGGGTCGGCGTGGCCGGTCCGTCGGGCATCAGCTGCCGGGCCCAGCCGAAGGCCTCACCGTGGACGGAGACCTGGTCGGAGACGATGGCGAGGCAGAAGGCGTCGAGCCAGTCCCGTGCGGTGACCCGGTGGTGGGGGTCGCGCTCCTGCCCGTGCTCGCGGTCGTAGCTCATCCCGAAGTTCGGGTAGTCGAGGAAGACGTGGAAGCTGTCGACCGGGTAGTAGGCGGCGAAGGAAACGGCGCCGGCGGCGGCCGCGGCGGCGTCCCTGAGGACCGCCCTGGCCTCGGCGGAGTGCAGGTCGGGCCGGGTGGTGGAGAGGGCGCCGAGGTAGTCGAGGAAGGAGTCGGAGATCAGCTGCCACTCGGTGGTGGTCATCAGACCGGCGCGGGAGTAGGAGTGGACCTGCCTCCCGATCCGGTTCACGAAGTCCTCGCGGGCTTCCGCCACCCGCGCCCCGTCCACCTGGTGACGTTCGATCCGCACAGTCCTGCTCCCTTGATCATCGGCTGCCCCCAGCCTAGGCAGCGGGTCCGACACCTGGGTTCGCGGGTCCGACACCGGGGCCGCTCCCGGTACCGCCGGCGGACCGCTGCCGGGTCGGTTCAGGGCTCCTGGCCGCTGTCGCGGTCCGACCGGCCCCGGCCGCGCGAGCGGTGCCGCCGCAGGTACCGGACCAGCAGCGCGAGGGCGACGACCGCGCCGATCGCGATCGCGGTGAACCGGCCGACCGTGCTCTCCACCCTGCTGTAGGCGGCTCCGGCGAAGTAGCCGAGCAGGGTGAATCCGACGCCCCAGGCGACCCCGCCGAGGGTGTTGTAGAGCAGGAACCGGCGGTACGGCATCCGCGACATCCCGGCCAGCGAAGGCACCAGCGGGCGGAAGAAGGCGATGAACCGTCCGACGAAAACGGCGGCCGGCCCCCGTCGGCGGACCAGGTCCTGCGCCGTGCCGACCCGCTTCGCGTGGCGCCGCAACGGGCGGGTGCGCAGGATCGCCGGACCGAGGTGGCGGCCGATCTCGTAACCGGCGGAGTCACCGAGGACGGCCGCGCAGACCACGACCACGACCATCCAGCCGAGGGAGACCCTGCCCTGGTGGGCGAGGAAGCCACCGAGTACGGCAGCGGTCTCGCCCGGGACGAAGAAACTGAAGAACAGGGCGTCCTCGACGAGGACCATGCCACCGACAACGGCGTACACCACGGAACCGGAAAGGCCGCGCAGCCAGTCGGTGATCGAGTGCATCGGCCCACACCCCATCGCGACGGTGTCCCTTCTGCCCAAATGTAGTGCTTTCCTCGCGCGTCGCCCCGCGCTGCGGGAGGCACGCGGCCCCGTGGAAGGGGCTCGGGTTCGAGGGCCTGGATCAGCAGGCGGGTGCCTTCGCGCCGGGCGCCCAGGATCGCGAGCCGCGGGTGTTCGGCTCTCCGTAACGGTCGGCCTGCGGGGTGGTCGGGACGGTGGCGAGGAAGTCGCTCCTCCGCCCTCACTGCAAACGGATGAGTCATCCGCTTGTGCTACCGTCACGCATCAAGCGGATGACCTATCCGAATCACTGGCTGGAGGAGCGCATGGGAAAGACGGCTGTGGTCACGGCCGGGACCGCCGGTATCGGCCTGGAGACAGCTCTGGGCCTGGCTGCCGCCGGATTCTCCGTCACCGTGATCGGACGCAGCGCCGAGCGGGGTGCTCGAGCGGTGGAGCGGATCGACGCGGTGAACCCGGCGCGCCCCGCCCGGTTCCTCTCCGCCGACCTCGGCTCGCTCGACGGTGTGCGCGCGCTCGCCGGCCGGATAGCCGGCGACCACGCCACCTCAGGCGAACCGCTGACCGTGCTGGTGAACAACGTCGGGGCGATGTTCGCGGATCGGCGGGAGCTGGACGGCATCGAGGCGTCGTTCGTCGTCAACCACCTTTCGCCGTACCTGCTGACGGAACTGCTGCTGCCCACGCTCACGGCCGGTGCGCCGAGCAGGATCGTGAACGTGACCTCGGGCGCGGTCGGTGTCGCCAAGCGGGTGTTCGACGCCGTGGAGCCGCCCGGTGGCTACTACGGCTTCCACTGGTACGGCCGCGCCAAGCTCGCGAACCTCGCCTACACCCTCGACCTGGCGTCGCGCCTGCGCGGCACGGGCGTTTCGGTCCTCGCCGCCGACCCCGGAGGCGCCGCGACCGAGATGACCGCCGGCACCCTGACCGACCCGAGGATCGTCTCGCCGGCCCTGCGGCTGCTGTGGCCGCTGGTGCGCCGCAAGTTCGAACGCTCCACCGCGGGCCCGGCGTCCGAGGCTGCGAGGCCCTCCGTCGTCGCCGCCACCGACGAGTCCTTGGCGGGCCGGACCGGCATCGTCATCGGTGCCGCGGCGCAGCCGGTGACGCCGTTGCGCGCGGCCGCCGACCCCCGTGTCGCCGATGCCGTGCGCCGACTCAGCCGGCAGCACGCACCCCTGGTGGCACCCTGAGTCGGGCCGTACCCGGCCTGGCGGGGGCGGCCGGGTCATCCGGATGGGCTATCCGATTACGATGTCCCCATGACGTCGACACCACTGCGCAAGGACGCGGCCCGCAACTGGGACCGGATCGTGGCCGTCGCCCGCGAGCTCGTCGACCGAGGCACGCCGTTGCAGCTCAACGACGTCGCCCGCCGCACCGGGCTCGGAGTCGGCACCGTCTACCGCCACTTCGCGACACCCGAGGCGCTCCTGGAGGCCCTCGCCACCCCCTGCCTGGAGGACCTGGCCGCCCACGGCAGGCGGGCGCTGGCCGACACCGACCCCCGGCGGGCACTGGAGGGCTTCCTGACCTGCACCATCGAGGCGCAGGTCACCGACGCCTCCCTGGCGCCGGTGGCCGCCGCTTCGGCCGACGCCCTGCCGCGGACGACGGAACTCAAGGAGACTCTGTGGTCGACCGGCGCCACCCTCCTCGACCGGGCCCGCGCGGCCGGCGCGGTCCGTCCCGATCTGGCCGCGGCCGATCTGGTCCCGCTCATGTGCGGGATCGCCTACGCCGTGGACATACGCGGCGGCGCTTCCGCGGACCGGATCGACACCGCGCACCGCTACCTGACGGCACTGCTCGGCGGCCTGTGGGCCGCGCCGACGGCGGCGTGAGATCCCCCCTGGGCCCCAGCCCGGAACCGGCCGAGTCGTAGCCGGCGTCGAGTCGAGGCGGACCGTGATCCCCTCGGTCGGAGGACCGAGGGGCGTGCGGATTCCCCTCCCCGTCGCCGAGCGGGGGAGGGTCCGTGGCGGGCCGGGGCCGACCCGGGCGCCGGCTCAGGTGCCCGTACCCCGGTCCCTGCCGCCTGCGCTATTGGTCCGCCGACCACGGATCGGTCTTCCAGGTGATCTTGAAGACCGTCTGGGGCGGGTAGGACCTGAAGCCCCCGCCGCCGCTGCTGTCCGGCTTGACGTGCACCCAGCCGTCCGGGCCGATGAGGGCCAGGCCCGTGTCCGCGGCGTGGCCGCCCTCGGTGGCGGGGAGCTCAATTCTGGCTTCGGTCCATGTGGTTTGTGTCATGCATCGACTGTTCCTGGATCCGGGGAGGGTTCGCCACTCGGCGTGCGGCGCGTGGCGGGAAGTCCACCTCGATGTTGCGGCCCGACCGAAGCGGGTCGGGTGCGGCTTCGCACGGCGTGCCCATCACGATGCCGCCGGGCCTGTCGACGGCGATGCCGATCCCGGAGACCCGGCGGCGGCGCGCCCGTGGATTCACCGTCCAGTATCTGAAGGGCTTCCGTTGGAGACTTCGACGTCGCGAACCAGGCGGGCGCCGGGCGGCGGGATGCCTGGCACCCGGCACGCCGACTGCAGCTTTCGCACCGGCCCGGCCGGTCCGGGCCGACGTGCGTGCGCAGCCGATCCGGGTCCGGCCGGCGCGATGCGTTCTCCCGGCCGCCCGTGCCCGGCGCACAGTGCCCGGCGCACAGTGCGCGCCGGCAGTGGGCACACGCCCGGACGCCGAGGTGCCCGCCGTACGATCGCTTCCTGCCGGATCCGCGCCGCGGGCGAGTCGGTCGACAGGCGTTGTCAGCTCTGCTTGATCGCGGAGATGTCGAACTCCAGGACGACCTTGTCGCCGACCAGCACCCCGCCGCCCTCCAGAGCCGCGTTCCAGGTCACGCCGAACTCCTTCCGGGAGATGGTCACCGAGCCTTCCAAGCCGACTCGCAGGTTGCCGTACGGGTCGACGGCGTTGCCGGTGTATTCGAAGTCGATCGTCACCGGCTTGGTCGTGTCCTTGACGGTGAGGTCGCCGGTGACGCGGTAGTCGGTGTCGGACTTCTGTTCGACCGCAGTGGTACGGAAGGTGATGTCGGGGAAGGTGGGTGCGTCGAGGAAGTCGTTCGTGCGCAGGTGCTGGTCACGCTGCTCGACGCCGGTGTCGATGCTCTCGGTCTTGATCACCACCTGGCCGCTGGAGCTGGACGGATCGGCGCCGTCCAGATGGGCGGTGCCCTCGAACTGATGGAACGCGCCGCGGACTTTCGTCACCATGGCGTGGCGGGCGATGAAGCCGATCCGGGTGTGGGCGGGGTCGAGCACGTAGTCCCCGGTGAGCTCGGCAAGGGTGAGGGTCAAGGCTGACTCCACAAGAATTGGGGATCCGGGCGGCGATGTGCCCGGATCGTTCCCGAGCCACGCTAGGGCGCAAGCGGTTCTGGGCTCGGCTGAACGCGCGGGCGGTGCCGGAGCCGAATGGCTGACTTTCCTTGCGCAACGTTGAAGAGACCTTCCAACTCGCCGACCGCATCGCCGTCCTGCGCGACGGCACCACCGCCGTCCTGGCCGTCTCCTCCGAACTCCCCGGGATCCTCTTGTCCCGGCCTTCGGGCTCCTGGCCGCCGCTCTGCGGCCGCACGACCGTAGTCGACCCCTGTGGGTACCGGTCGACCGGATCCTCGCCGCCCCCTCGCGGGTGCGGACGGCCATCACCGTGCTGGTGAGCGGGCGCGCCGTGTACTCGGCTGACATCGGCGGCCTCCGCGAAGTGCTGACCGATGGCGTCCAGGCCTGTGCCGTGACCGGTCTTCGCGGCCGGCGTCGAACGGATCCGTGTCCGCAGTCGGGAGCCCGGTCGCGGCACCGGGTTGTGGCACTAACCTGTGCTGGTGACCGGAACCGAGCTGGACGAGCTGATCGTCGCCGACGGCGCGGCGCTGCGCGCGTGGCTGCTGGACAACCACGCCGCCTCTCCCGGAGTGTGGCTCGCCCTGACCAGGAAGGGCGGCTCCGTCACCGCGCTGACCTGGCAGCAGGCGGTCGACGAGGCGCTGTGCTTCGGCTGGATCGACGGCCAGGCCCGCAAGCGCGACGAGGAGAGTTCCTGGAGGCGGTTGACCCCGCGCCGGCCCCGCAGCGTCTGGTCCCGGCGCAACGTCGACAACGTGGCCCGGTTGGAGGCGGCCGGCCTGATGCTGCCCGCGGGCCGCGCCGCGGTGGACGCCGCGAAGGCCGACGGGCGCTGGACGGCGGCCTACGCGCCGTCGTCGGAAGCGGAGGTGCCGGCCGACCTGCTGGCCGCGATCGCCGAAGTCCCGTCCGCGCAGGCGATGTTCGAGGTGCTCACCAGGACCAACCGCTTCGCCCTGGTCAACCGGGTCAACGCTGTCAAGCGGGCCGAGACGCGCACCAGGAAGATCTCCGAGTTCGTCGCGATGCTGGCCCGGCACGAGACGCCCCATCCGCAGCGGGCCAAACCGGCGGACCCGTTGACGTCGTGACCGCCCGACCCGCCGCGCCGCGCTGCGCGACCACCCCGTGCTGGGGCACCTGCGGTTCGCACTGGAGGGCATCCGGTCCGAGGCCGAGCAGTACTTCATCGAGCGCAACGTGGACGGGCGTCCCTTCGACCGCGATACCCGCCAGGGCGAGGGCAAGGGCGCGACGGCGGTGGTGCCGCGGAGTCACCAGTACCGCGGAGGCACCAGTCAGAAGTGATCATGGAGCCGGGCGGGCCTCGGGGCTCAGTCGTTGATGGCTTCGACGCCCCGGGCCCTCAGCTCTTCGAGGTGGTTGCGCATGTGCTGCAGTTCCTCGGGGGAGTGCCCCTGCCAGTCCCGGACTTCCGCGAGGACCCGCAGAGGGTCACGGGTGCGGTAGGAGCGGGTCGGGTTGCCGGGGAACCGCTTGTCGGTGAGGTTCGGGTCGTCCTCGAACGGTCCGGTGGGCTCGACCAGGTAGATTCGCTCGCGCCCCGCTCCTGCCGCGAGTTCGGCGCCCCAGACGGCGGCGTTCAGGGTGGCGGTCAGGTAGACGAAGTTCGCCGTGGCGCCCTCGCCGTAGTTCGAGCTGTACCCCGGCTCCAGGAGGGCACCCACCGCGACCTCGGCCTTCGTGCCGTGGAAGAACGGCCCGGGATCCTCACTGCCCCACCGGATCGGCGCGTTCACGATGCACTCCCTCACCACTCGACGGACCTGCGACTGCGACCATTCCAGCACGGAGCCCCGGTCGACCCCGGGCAGGCCGGGCATTGCCCTCACGCTGGGCCGCCGTGATCGTCCGAAGTTCCGCACGCCGCTGACGGCGTGAGGAGCAGCGGGGCGCCTGGACGGGCCGTGCGCGCGGTTCCACCGGTTCGCCGGCAATGTTCGTGCCGGCCGCGACACCGACTTCCCCTCGCCCCACCCGTAGGACGAACCGGTGGGCGGGCCCCGCGGACGGCCATCGGTCGGCGCCGGTCCACCCCTGGTTGGCGTCGACGGTGGACAGCGGTGCCACGGAGGTGGGGCCGGCGGTGCCGAAGGCGGCACAGACGGGGTCGGGGGTGTCGAGGGTGACCAGGGGGTCGCGCAGGCTGGTGTCCAGCTTGGCGTAGAGCAGAAGGGTGCCGCCGGTGGTGCGCTCCGGGGTGCCGGGCTGCACCGTCACCGGGTGCCGCCATCGCCAGGCGCCCCAGGTCAGGGTGACGGTGGTGTCGGTGGGCGTGGCGTCGGGGCGGGCGAGCAGGGCGTAGACCTGCCCCTGGTACGCGTGGTCGTACTGGTACACCCAGTGGGTGCGGGCGTCGCAGCCGGACCCGGCCGCCGGCCAGGGCGGCGGCACGGGTGCCGGGACGACCACGACGGTCGACAGCGTGCGGGAGGGGTGGTGGGCTGGGGTGAGGACGTGGCCGTTCCGGTGCATGGGAGTTGACGGCCCGCCAGCAGGCCTGCGGCGAGGCCGACGAGCAGGGCGGCCGTCGCGGCGGCGGAGCGCGAGAACCACCAGCAGGGCGTGCGTGCGGGTGCGGGTTCGTGCGCGGGGCTGTCGGCCGGGGGTGAGGGCTCGTCCAGGGCGTCGCGGGCCCGTTCCCAGTGGTCGCGCCACGGCGCGGGGTCGCACTCGCCGCAGGCTTCCAGGAATGCCTCGACGGTCGCCCAGGTCGGCAGGTCCATCCCGCCGGCCGCCTCGGAGAGGACCGTCGCGGAGCGGTGCACGGCTACATGGGAGAGATCCTGCAGCACTGACACCCCGTCGCGATCCCGGCCCCGGACCCGCCCCCGCGCGGGGCATCCGGGGCCGGGCCAGCGAGCGCCCGTCCGGTCACGGGCGGTCGAGGGTGCGGTCGTCGAGTGGATCAAGCCCCTGACGGCTGCTCGACCAGCCGGTATTCGTGGACCGCGACCCATGACCTGCACGCGTCCGTGAGGATCACCCGTTGCCGGTCCCGTCGGGCGTCCGCCGCGTGGGAGGACGTCGTACCGCCCGTACGGGCGGTCGTCCCGGCGACGGTCATCACGGTGCCCTGCGACGTGCGGTTGTCGGACGGCAGCCGGGCCCCTCGCCGGCGGCGAATGCCACCCGTGATCGTCGATGCCTGGCGCGAGTGCAGATCGCCCGGGGCGGGCCGAACCGTCGTCGGCGATACTGGGTCCATGGAGTACGTCGGCCGGGTGCCCGCCCCGCCGCTCGACCGGTTCATCGACGACATCTACTGCCTCACCGGTGTGCCGGGTCACCGCCGCATGGTCGTTCCGCCGATGCCGTCGGCGCACCTGGTCATCAACCTGGGCGAGCCTGCCCGCCTGTGGGACTCCGACCCTTCGGTGCCTTCGGAAGTGGTGTCGGACGGGTGGTTCGTGGGTCTGTGGACCAGGCGTTTCCTCTATGAGTACCCCACACGGGTAAGGCTCGTCGGGGTGCACTTCAAGCCCTGGGGGATGGCGGCGTTCGTCGACATGCCGGCGACCGAGCTGCGGGACCGATGGGTGCCCGTCGACGCCGTTTGGCGAGGGTCCGTGGATCGGATCCGCAACCGGGTCGGCGAGGCCACGTCCACCGCCGCGACGCTGCGGATCCTGGAGGAGGAGCTGCGCTCGCGCCTGATCGAGGCGCCGTCGCGCGGGCTCGACCTGGTCCAGCACACCGGCGGATGGCTGGAGACCTCCCACGGCGCGGTCCCCGTCGGTGCGCTGAGCGACGCCGCCGGAGTCAGCAGCACCACTCTGGCCGCGCAGTTCAAGGCGAACGTCGGGGTCACCCCGAAGAAGGTGGCGCGGATGTACCGCTTCGCCCAGCTGATCAGGTCCGTGGACGCCGTGCGCCCGGTCGATTGGTCGGAGCTCGCTCTCGTCGCGGGCTACTTCGACCAGGCTCACTTCGGCAAGGAGTTCAAGGACTTCACCGGTCACACCCCGACGGAGTACCTGGCGCTGAGACGCCGGATCCCTCCCGAGCGGGAGTTCCCGCCGGACGAGGGTCCGATGCCTGCTCTTTGATTTTCTACAAGCGCAGCCCGTCCGGAGGACCACACAATCGGAGGTGACCGTTCCCGAGGATTCAGGGAGACTCTCATGGGCTCAGTGATCATGCACAACGTCGTGTCGGTGGACGGCTTCATCGCCGACAAGAACGACGGAGTCGGGCCGCTCCACGACTGGTACTTCAGCGGAGACACCCAGCTCACGGAAACCGGCGCCGGCGCCGGGGACGGGGACGGGGACGGGGGTTACGACCACTCCGAGGGTGGAGGCGGCTTCAAGCTCTCACGTGTCTCGGCGGCGTACGTCCAGTCGGTGTGGGACTCGATCGGTGTGATCGTGATGGGCCGCCACCAGTTCGACCTGGTGAACGGCTGGGAGGGCCGGCCGCCCGCGGGTGACCACGTGGTCGTGGTGTCCCACCGGCCCAAGCCCGAGGGCTGGCACCCCGGGGCTCCTTACCACTTCGTCGACGGTGTGAAGGCCGCGATCGAGAAGGCCCAGGAGCTCGTCGGCGACCGGGTCGTCGCCGTGAGCGCCGGTGAAGCAGGCGGCCAGATCCTCGCCGCCGGCCTCGTGGACGAGGTGGCGATGGACGTGGTGCCGGTGGTGTTCGGGTCGGGCAAGCGCTTCTTCGGTAGCTTCGACGGGCAGCAGCTGCTGGAGGATCCCCACGTGGTCATCCAGGGCAACCGGGTGCTGCACCTGAGGTTCAGGGTGCGCCGTCAGTGAAGCCGCGCCGCAATCCGGTGGGCCCGGATGCTGATGCCCGGCCCGAAACGCGTGGCGTCACACCGGACGATCTCGTCGGCGCCTCGTCGAGCGCCGCGGCACGTAGGAACCAATGACCTCGCGAACCCCCGCCCGGGCCACCCGCTTCCGACCGAGCGGTCCTCCCGCCGAGAACCCTCCCGTGACACTGACGCCCACAGCCCCAGCGCCGTGAGGCTGCTTTTCAGGTGCCCGGCGGGTTCGGCTGGTCCGTCCCGTTCAGGGGGGCGGTGTCCAGCCCGGCGGGGTGAGCGTGCTGTCGGTCAGGATCCGCGTGACCGTGTCGTCGAGGGTGCTGTCCTCGCCGATGACGTGTTCGAGGCCGCCGGGCAGGAGATCCAGCGGCCGGTACCAGTCGGCCATCTGCTCGGCGCTCACCTCGGCGGACAGCGGCCGGGTCGCGTGGCGACGCACCGTCTCGGCGAAGCCGACGTCGAGGTAGTAGAGGAAGCTGCGCCCGCGGTGGCCGGCCACCAGGTCGGTGAGCATCGCGCCGTACCGGCCGGCGTCGAGAATGCCCTCGACGACGGTGTGGAAGCCGCTGTCGAGGGCGTGCCGGGCGACCAGGCCGATCAGGCCGATCAGGCCGATGTTCGCGCCGTCGGCGACGTCCCGCTCGCGCAGCACCTCACGGCGCAGCAGATCCTGTCCGACGACGGCCAGGCCGCGGCCGTAGGCGGAGCGGATCCGGGCGGCGGTGCTCGACTTCCCGGCGCCGCTCGGTCCGCGTACCACCACCAGTACGGTGTCGGTGCTACCCGTTCCGGCCCTCACGGCGGGGGGCTTCTCCGTGCCGTTGTCCATACCGCCGTCCTTACCCACGACAGGGGGAGCGACTCGGCCGGGCCGGTCGTTCACACTTGAAGCGGCTATCGACCGTCGCATGCCTCGCCGGGGCGCCGGCGGACTGCGCGGCTTCCCCGGCCCCCTGCGCCGGGGCGCGGGCGGGCTCTACCATCGGCTCATGACCGTAGAGCTGACGACCCGGCTGGACGATGAGCTGGTCCGCGACCTGAGGGAGCGGGCCGCGAGTGCGGGCATCGACGTCGACACGCTGATCGGCCGCGTCCTGACCGCGGACCACCTGGCCGCCAGCGGCACCCGCGAGGAGCGGATCGCCCGCGCCACCGCGCTGGCCGCCGCCGCCGTCCACGACTGGAACCGCGCCGGCCGCCCCGAGGACGACGGCGTCGACTTCGACGACCTCTTCCTGCGGTGACCGCCCACCCCTACCGGGCCCGGCTGTCCGCCGAGGCCGCCGCCCTGGTGCGCACTGCCCTGACCGACGACCAGGTCAAGCAGCTCCAGGACGGTCTGGAGCGGGCGATGGCCGATCCGTGGTCCTGGCCGGCCAGTGACGGCGACGACCTCGACGACAGCATCCGGCAGATCGTCCTGCCCGACCTGGTCGCCCACTACGTGATCCTGCCCGACCCGCCCGTTCCGCATTTGTGGGTGATCACACTCACCGTGCTGTAGCCCCGCGCAGGGCCGGCCATCAGTGCTGCGGCTCGGCCCGCCTTCGGCCTGCCGGATCAGGGAGAACTCCTTCGGCCCGCCGCAGCAGGCCGTTGCCGGGCCCGAGCTGGCGGAGGCACGCGGTGGCGGGTCGCCGTGCCCCGCGGAGGGGACTGGCAGTAAGGCGGCGACGCTGGAGAAGGTCACCTGTGACGGAGCGCTGTGCGCCCGGCGTTACACCTCCGTCGCCGGCCCGGTCCGCAGCCCGTTCGGCGAGGACTGCACGCGGGTGAGCCGGGTAGCGCCTCCGCGCCGTGCACGGCCGCTGACTTGCCGACGCGGTGGTGCGGCAGCTGGCAGCCGCACCACCGCAGGGCTACCGTCACGGCATGGGCGAGACGATCACCACGGGCGACGGACTGCGCGTCCTGCGGGGCCCCGAGACCCTGCTGGACGACCGCGCCGGCCGCCTGTCCCACGGCGGCCTCCTGGACACACCGGCCGGCCTGGTCACCGTCCTCGTCCTGGAGCGCCGGCCCGTGGCACCCCCGGCCGGCGCGGCCCCGGCCTGGCTCGTCCATCTCGCACGACCCGGGCGCCGCGACGCGACCCTCGCCTTCCCGACCGTGCTCGCCGACACCGACCACGGCGTTCAGATCGTCGTCTGCGTCTTCGGCCGCGCATCCGGCCACGACCGGACGGTCATGGCCGTCCACCACCCCGACCTGCCACGGCCGGCAAGCCTCTTCCTCGACGCACCCGCCTCGCCGTCCCCGTACGCCACCTGGGTCGTCGAACCGGCGCTCCTGGCTCCTCCCACCCTTCGCGCACCCCGGATCTGGCACACCGGTCTCCTGCGGGCCGGCCCCGTGCTCTTCACCCACCTCGAAGCAACCGCCGACGAGCCCCGCCTCCTGGACCCGCCGGAGTGGGTAGTGCGGCCCGGGCGCGCTCGGCTTCCACCTCCGCGTCCCGCTGCCCTGCCTCGGCCTCCTCGAGCGCGCGCCCGGCGGTCTCGGTCCGGCGGGTCGCGTTGGGCCGGGCTTGTTCTGCCCGGCCCAATGCCTTCTCGGCCCGCTCCACCTCTTGCAGGTGCTGCCGCTCGGTTGCCGCCTCGGTCGCGGCCTTGGCCTTCGCTCCGGCCGCCTTGCCGGATGACGCCCACCGAGTTCACCAGGTGCCGACTGCGGCCCGGGCGCGTGCGGGGCCGTCGCCGTACCGGGCGATCGGCCGGGTGCTGCCGGGGCCTCGCCTTCCGGCGCGCCGGGCAGAGGACAGGCGTTGTGCGGGCGGCCGACGGCACCTGGTGGCCTTGGTGGGGCCAAGCGCCGTCGGGGTCGGTCTGGTCGATGCTATGGTGATGGGCTGTCTACGGACCGTTTCGGGGGCTGGGGAGTGGGGCCATGGGGATCGGCGGGGTGGGGACGGGGTTCAGTGCGGACCCGGCGAAGTTGGGGGACGCGGCCGATCGGCTGATCGCGGCCGGTGGGGACGTGGGCGGCGTCAAAGCGGTCCTGGACCGGTTGAACATGTCGGATGCTGCGGTTCTCGGTGAGTACGCGGGTGACGCGGCGAAGGCGTTCTGGCAGGCCTGGCAGGACGAGCTCCAGGTGAACATCGACGCGCTCTCGGACCTCGGGGGGAAGGTGCACACCACGGCGGCCAACTACTCCGCCACGGACCACGGTGTGCAGCAGCAGTACCAGCAGGGGGCCTGACCGTGGCGGACCACAGCACGGACCTGGCCACCCTGCTGGCGGGCAGTCAGCGCCAGCAGGCCGAGAAGCTGAAGAAAGTCATTGACGAGTCCCACGGCATGTGGGGCGCAGGCGACCTCAAGTACGCGGTCCACGATGCCCTGCGGCTTCCTGCCCCGCAGGGCGACCCGGGCAGGCTCGGCGAACTCGCCGCGGCCTACAACACGGCGAGCAGCCGGTTGGACCAGGCCCAGATGAAGGTGGAGAAGGTCGCCTCCGAGAGCTTGCCCAATGCCTGGACCGGGCAGGTCGGCGAGAAGGCGGCCGAGGTCGTCAAGGCGTCCGCCGACGACCTGACCCGCTGTCGCGACATGCTCGGCAAGGGCGCCGGCCAGCTCACGGCGCTGGCCGGTGCCCTGAGCGAGGCGCAGGCACTGCACGGCCGGGGCCACGCACCGCTCGCCGAGGCGCTGGCGCTGTTGCACGAGATCACCGTTGCGGGCGCGCCGGACCCGTTCCACTGGGACGACGACAAGATGCACACCGCCAAGGCGCGGGCGCAGGAGGGCATCAAGCCGATCGTCGATGCCGCGGTGAAGGCCGAGACCGCAGGTCGGGCCGCCGTCCGCGAGCTGAACGCGCTGGCGAGCAAGGCGTTGGCCGGCAGGTTCAAGAACAAGGGGCTGGGCGCTGCGGACAAGCTGGTCCTCGTCGATGCCGCTCTCGACGGCAAGCAGGTGTACGGCAGCATCCTGACGGCCAACGACGTCACCCGTGCCGGCCAGGCCATGGACAGGATGAGCGAGGCCGACAGGGTCCGCTTCGACCAGTTGCTGGCCGGCTGCAAGTCCCCGGAGGAACGCGCCTACCTGATGAAGGCCTTGGCCGCCGGGCACAGCTACGACGAGGTCAAGAGCTTCGACGACCTGATCCATGAGCATGCCGACGACCCCGGCTGGCTCGGCGAGCGGATCTCCCCGGTGCAGCTCGACGCGACTTCCGACCAGAAGGCGTCGACGGGCTACAAGGGTGTCAACTGGAGCCAGGGCCAGTACCCGACCTGCGTGGCGGCGTCGACGGTGACCGCCCGGGCGATGGTCGACCCGCTGTTCGCCTTCCAGCTCACCACCGGTGGCCGCCCCGGTGACCCGGCCTACGACAACGGCGATGCCGCGAAGGCGCGGTGGGGCGAGGAGACCAGGCGGGTCTACGACACCCGCGCCTGGTGGCATTTCGGCAAGGGCGGGATGTGGAACTGGGAGTCCGACGACATCGCCGACGACGAGATCGGCAAGCACACCGGTGCGGAGTACCGCAATGTGGATCTCGACAGCCGCGACAAGCGCCAGAGCGCGCTGACCGAGATCGAGCGGGTGATCGACGAGGGCAAGCCGGTCCCGGTGTCGGTCCGCGGGGACGGAGGCCACCAGATGATGATCATCGGGCACCGGGGCGACCAACTGGAGATCTACAACCCCTGGGGCTACACCGTCTGGGTCAGCGAGGCGGATTTCGTCAACAACCACATGGGCGGCGCCTCCGACGCCAGCCTCCCCAACGTCGAGAGCATCCGGCTGCCCAAATGAGGTCCCAGGTGAACACCCCACAACCCCGGAGCGACAGCCGGCTGGCCGAGCTGGACATCGAGATCCTTCTGCGGTTCGGCCTGCCGAACCCGGGACCGCACCGCTCCACGCTGTTCGGCGACGGCGCGGTGGCCGCCGCGATCACCGTCGACCGGCTCGGCGTCGTGCCGCGCGCCCTGACCTTCCTGGGCGAAGTCGTCCGGGCCGGCGGCACCCGCTTCGCGGCCGCACTGCCCGAGCCGCTGCCCGGCCCGGCCGCCGCCGCGGCCCGTGGCTGGCTGGAGGCAGCCTCAACGGTCGTACAGGGTCCGCAGGGCGACCAGTTGGTCGCCCGCTGGCTCGATGCGGTCGCCGCCCTCCTGGCACTGCGGGTCACCCACCGCGAGGCAACCCCATGAGCAGGCGGTGGCGTCGGATCCTGCTGGGGGCAACCGCGGTGCTCCTGGTGGTCGCCGGCGGCGCGGTGGCGATCCACCGGAAGACCACCGGCAAGCTCGATCACGGCACGGTGTTCTCACAGACCTCGGGCGACCTGGTGGTCAAGTCCGGTGAGCTCTTCTCGATCGAGGTGTTCGGCTACCGGGGAGCGGGCGACAACTGGACCATGGCCGTCCCCGATCCCGATCCGGCCGTCGCCCGCGCCGCCGGCGACGAATACGTCGGCAACGCCGGCCTCAAGGACCTGCTCGGCTTCGGCGGGACCGGAAACCTCGGCACGGGCGGCCACTACTACTTCACCTTCCGCGCCCAGGGCCCCGGCCGCACCACCATCACCGTGCACGTCCCCTACCGTGACGAACTCGGTGGGTCCTTCCCCGGCGGGCCTAACGAGACCAAGCGCCAGTTCACCGTCGACGTCCGCTGAGCCGTCGGTCGGGGCGGGCACCACTCTCGACGCCCGCCCCGTACCAACCCGCTGCCGGCGCTCAACGCAGGATCACGTGCGCCTGCTCGGCCGCGGTCCCCAGCGACCCGTCTCTGGAGCTGCTGCGTCTGGGGGCCGCGAGCGGGCACATCGAGGCCGAGGTGGTGGTGACTCTGATCGTGCCCGGCGGGCTCGTCACCGGCACCCTCGTCCCGGTTGCGGCCTGGGAGGAGAAGTTCGTCCGGGGGTTGGACGACCACGACCTGCGCCGAGCTGGCGGGGTCGCCCGCGACCGGATCGAGGAGAACCGGGACAAGGGCCGGCGGCTGGAGCCGACGCCCGCTTCCTTCACCTGTGGGACGTCACCTACCGCGACGGTCGGGCCAGCCACCTCCTGCCCTTCTGGCGCGGCCCGGTTGCCGCGGTCAGCGGCTGGACCCTCGGCGAGCCCGAGAAGAGCTGAACGCTCCGGCTGTCCGCAGCTCCACACTGTCCGGTACGTGCATGCCCACGGTGTCCCGCCACCTCGCCGCAGGGGCGGCAGCCCTTCGGGCGGGCGCGAGAACGGGGGCCTGCCGTGGGCCTCCTTGGCCTCCAGGTCAGCCTGACCAAAGCCCGGGAGAAGCTCACTACCCTCGACCGAAGCCTGGAACGGACCCGCGGCAAAGGTCGTGGCGTCACCGACCTCGGCATGCCTGTCACCCGGCCGCGCCCATGAATCCCCGCGCAGACGGGTCAGCCGTCGCTTTCCGAGGCTGTCCAGCCACGGTCTTGGACCACGGGGAAGGCTTGCTGAGTGGCGGCAATCCATGCATCGATCGCGTCGTGGGAAGACCTGATGGCCCCGATCAGCTCCTCGATGGCCTCCAGTTTCGACCCGCCGACGTTCAGGGCGAGTTCGTCCATTGACACCTCCGTGTACGACACGACCAGCTGCCACCAGAACCGCATGACGTAGCGGCACTCCTGTGGCTCACGGTCGTCCGCAAGCCGGTTGTCGCGGGTCAGCTCCTCGACCGCCCGGACCTTGTTCTTCGGCTCGACGTTCGCCATCACCCCGGGCTGCCGAAGCAGGCCGCCGGTCACCTTCGCGGAGACCTCCTCCGACGCGGCCAGAGTGTGGATCGCGCGGACCTTCTCCTCCGGCGAGACCGGGCGCTCGACCTGCCGGCGGACCCTGCGCTTGGCCTCGTCCGGCGTCCACCTGCCCCGGGGCCTGGGCGGGGCGAGGATCACCTCGAACCGCTCCGCCTCGTCCGTGACGCTCGCCAGAACCTCGTGGACCGTGAAGGAGACCCCGCTCTGCCGGCGCTCCTTCGGCCACCTTGAAGCGGCCCACCTCGCCCGTTTGACCAGTGAGTAGGTCAGCCCGAGATCGTCGGCCATCCTGGCCAGCGACGCCTTCCGGTGGGGGACCGGCCGTGACCTGCCTCGTGCCGGTGAGGACCAGGTGCGCGTGCAGGGCGGCGACAAGGCCGCCGGACGCCTCCCGTGCGAACTTGACCGCAGTGGTGCCGGCCGCCATCTCGAGACGCGGTGAGCAGTGTCGTCGTTGCCGATCGGACGGTCCGTCAAAGTTGTTCCACCAAGTCGGGGTTGCACAATAAGGGAGTCTGCGCTCAGATGGATCCTGATGAAGGGTGCACAGAGCGACGAGGGACGGCGGCCGGTCGTCCGCCTGCTCGGAAGGGTCGAGCTGGCGTCGGCGGAGTGCGGGGCGGTGTCGGCCGGGTCGGCGAAACAGGCGTGTGCACTGTCCGTGCTCGCCCTGCACGCGAACCAGCCGGTCAGCACGGACCTTCTGGTGGATCGGATCTGGGGAGACCGACCCCCGCCTGCGGCGCGTTCAAGTCTGTACAGCTATGTCACCCGCCTGCGAAAACTGCTGCATCGCTCGGGCACCGCCGTTCCGCTCGCGGTGCTCGTCGGCCGTGCCGGCGGCTACGTTCTCGAGGTCGAAGCGGATCTTGTCGATGTGCATCGGGTGCGCCGAATCGCCGTGAGCGCGGCGGGTGAGGTCGGACGCTCGGAGCACCTCCGGGCCAGGGACCTCTACCGGGAGGCTGCCGCGGCGTGGCAGGGCGAGCCGTTGGCCGGTGTCGGCGGTGACTGGGCGAACCGGGTACGGGCCACACTCGCGCAGGAGCGGCTGGGACTGCTGGGAGGGCTCTACGAGACGGAACTGGCTCTGGGCCACCACGTGGAGGCTGCCGCTGAGCTCGCCAAGCTGTTGGCGGAGAATCCGCTGGCCGAGAAGCAGGCAGCCCAGTTGATGCTGGCGTTGTACCGAAGTGGTCGGGCCTCCGAGGCGCTCTCCTGTTTCGACCGTGTGCGCCGGGACATTCGTGCGGAGCTGGGCGTGGAGCCGGGGCCCGACCTGCGCTTGCTGCACGAGCGGATCCTGGGGAGCGACCCTGGCCTGTCGCGGGCTCCGCGCGAGCCCGCGACGGTGTCCCACCCGCCCGTAGAGGTCCCTGGTGCCAAGGTGTCGTCCGAGGCGACCTCCGGGCCGGGCCGCGACCGCTCCACGCCGAACACCGAGGTTCCCGTGACGCCGGGACCTGTGCGGCCGCTCGCGCAACTGCCGCGAGGTGCTGGGGATTTCACAGGCCGCGCAGCCCAGCTGAAGGCGGTCCGCGACATTCTGACCTCCGGCGGCGACGGTGTCTGCATCGTGTCGGGCGGTGCCGGCGTCGGCAAGACGGCGCTGGCCGTGCAGGTCGCGCACGGGGTCCTGGATCGCTTTCCGGACGGCCAGCTGTATGTCGACCTCCACGGTGGCCAGGAGCGGCCGCTTCCTCCGGCCGAGGTGCTCGCCCGCTTGCTGCGCGACCTCGGGTTCGACACCAAGGGTGTGGCTCCCGGGCTCGCCGAGCGTGCGGCGTGCTACCGCTCCGCGCTCGCCGGCCGGCGCATCATGCTGGTTCTCGACAACGCGGCCGACGCCGCGCAGGTCCGCCCGCTCCTGCCGGGTGACCCGGGGTGCGGCGTGCTGATCACCTCCCGCCGTCGACTGAACGACCTCGAGAGCGGCCGGGCCCTGTACTTGGACTACATGAGCGGCGAGGAGTCGGCCGGCCTCTTCGGGCGCATCGTCGGGGAGCGAAGGACCGCAGCCGAACCGGAGGCGACCACGGACGTGCTGCGGGTGTGCGCAGGGCTGCCGCTGGCCATCCGCATTGCCGCGGCCCGGCTCGCCGCGCGTCCTTCCTGGAAGGTCCGGGACCTCGCCCGCCGTCTGGCCGACGAGCACGGCCGCCTCGACCAGCTGGCCCTGGGCGACCTCGAGGTGCGGGCCGGTCTGGCGGTCTCCAAGCGCAGCCTCCCGAGGGTGGCAGGCGCGGGAGACCCGGCGAACGCGTTCGGCGTGCTCGGAATCTGGCCCGGTCCCACTCTCGCGCTCCCGGCCGCCGCCGCCCTCCTCGGTTGTGCCGAGGGCACCGCGGAGCGGGCGCTGGAGACCTTGGTGGACAGCTTCCTCCTGGAGTCGCCGGGCTGCGGCCGCTACCGGTTCCACGACCTGCTCCGGACCTACGCCGCCGAGGAGGCTTCGGCGCTCGCCCCGTCCTGTGCCGACGAAGCCCAACACCGGCTCCTGGAGTGGTACGTGGCGACCACCGGAAGGGCGAACGCCCTCCTCAGCCCGCACCGTGCCCGGTCCGCGCCCCGGAGCGGCACGGATCCCGCCGGGATGGACTTCGCCGACTACGACGGGGCGCTCGAGTGGCTGGAGAGCGAGCGGGAGAACCTGTCCGTGGCGGTCCAGCTCGCCCACGCCGTGGGATCCCACCGGTGCGCGACCCAACTCGCCCATCTGCTCTGGATGTTCTTCTACATCCGCGGCTACCACGACGAGTGGATCGACACCCACCGCACCGCTCTTGCCTGCGCCCGCCAGCTCGCGGACCCGAAGGCGGAGGGCGACACCCAGCACAATCTCGGCACCGCCTACTGGCAGGCCGGCCGCTACCCGGAGGCAATTGACGCGCTCCGGCACGCGGAACGCCTGCGCAGGTACGACAGCGATCCCACGGCGTTGGCCGCTACGCTGAGCAACCTCGCCGTGGTGAGCTTCCTGACCGGCCGCTACGACGACGCCCTGGAGACCGGCCGGAGTGCTCTGGAGATCAAACGACAACAGGGCGACCGGCACGGCGAGGCGGCCGCCCTGACCGTTCTCGGCGGGATCCTGCTCCGTCTCGGACGCCATCGCGAGTGCCTGGACACCTGCCACCGCGCCCGGTCACTCTTCGAGGAGACTGGGGACCGCCACGGCGAAGCCAGTTCCTCGATCAACCTGTGCCTCGTCAACACTGCCCTCGGCGCTCACCAGGACGCGCTCGACCACGGCCTGCTGGGCCTCGCGGCCGTCCGCGCGCTCGGGCACCGCGCACTCGAGGCCGACGCCCTCTGCGCACTGGGACTGCTCCACACCGCGCGTGCCGACCACACGGCGGCCATCGACTCCCACGACCAGGCGGCGCAGGTGGCCACGGGCCTGACCGACCCCGGGCAGCTGAGCCGGCTCGGCAACGGCCGGGCAGACGGCTACCGCGCCGCCGGACGCCCCGCGCAGGCACTGACCCACTACCGGGACGGGCTGCGCCATGCCGAACGCGCCCAGGATCCGTACGAACAGGCCCGGGCCCGCTCGGGCATCGCCCGGGCCCTCACCGCCCTCGGACGGACCGAGGACGGCGAGGGCCACGCCCGGCAGACCCGGGCGATGTTCGACGGCCTGGCTCCGTAGCGCCGCGGGAGCGCCCTGTTCCCCTGCGGCGGGTCCGGTCAGCTGGACCGGCCAGGAGCCCGGCCCGTCAGCACACGGCGGTGCGGACGTACACCCCTTCGTAGCTGAGCCCCTTGTGCTGCCCGGACGCCAGGGCGTAGCAGGTGCCCACGCTGTTCTGGTAGACGACCTGCACCCGCATGGTCCTACCGCAGTTGTTGGTCAGGTCGACCGTTCCCCCGCCGGGGTACGTGCGCACGATCCTCTCGACGCAGGCCGGCGCGGTGCCGCCGGCGGCCGACGCCGTGCCGGCGAGGACGAGCGGAGCGCCTCCGCCGATCATCGCCGCCACGGCGATGGCGGCCGGCCAGGCCTTGGACATCTTCGGCATGGTACGGGTCCCTTCCGTAATTCGTACGAGGATGGCGGGCAGGCCCACAGCCCGGCCCTTCGACTGCCCGGCTTGCCCGCACCGGATGACAGAACTCTCCAGGGCGTGCCTTGCAAAGAGCTTGCACGGTTCTTGGCTGGTTGGCGGCCGCTTCTCGGGCACATGCGCCGTGCGCAATGTCGTACAGTGCCCTCATGTGTGCAGCAGTTCTCGCGCCTCCCGCCCTCTGAGGCGGGTCGCCATCGACACCAGCGCGTAGGTAGGCCACGGGCCGCGACGCGCCCGGTGGTTGTGCCCGCAGACGCGAGTCCACGACCACCTGCTCCGTCTGGAGACCCCTTCCGTGTCGAAAACTGCTGTTGCCATGACCCCTGCCCCCGTGACGGCGCCCCGATCCGTGCGCCGCGGCCTCGCCTACCTGGCATTCGCCGCCACCACCTGGGGCACCACCGGCGCCGCCGTGGAGATCATCTACCGGTCCAGCGACTTCGGGCCGACGGCCCTCTCGTTCTGGCGCTTCCTGACCGGCGCGGCACTGCTGCTCGCAGCAAGCGTCGTCCGCCCGGCCCGCAAGTTGTCCAGGACGCCGCGGCCGATCGGCCGACGTGTGCTGCTGTTCGCGGGCACCGGCGTAGGCCTGGCGGTCTTCCAGACCGCCTACTTCGCCTCCGTGCAGGACACGGGGCTGGCCGTGGGCACCATCGTCACCCTGGGGGCGACCCCGGTGTTCACCGCTGGCGGCGGCCGCGTGTTCCTGGGCGAGCGCGTCGGACACGGCGCCCTGCTGGCGATCTGTGGCGCGCTGACCGGCCTGGCGATCCTGGTGCTGGGCAACCAGCAAGGTGTCGTCCACCCCGGCGGGGTGGCGATGGCGCTGTTGTCCGCCGCAGGGTACGCCGCCTCCAACCTCCTGGGCCGGTGGACCGGACGGCACAGCGCCGGGGAGGACCCGTACACCCTCACGATGGGTTCCTTCGCCGTCGGCGCGGCCGTCGTGTTGCCGCTCGCCTGGGGCGAGGGTCTTGTGCCGCACACCGCCGACCCGGGCCGTGTAGTGCTGCTGATGCTCTACGTCACCACCGTGACCACGGCACTCGCCTACCCGCTGTACTTCGCCGGAGCGGGTGCCGTCAGGGCAGCGACCGCGTCGGTGGTCATGCTCATCGAGCCGGTCGGCGCGGCACTGCTCGCCGTACTGTTCCTGGGCGAGCGGCTCACCGCGGCCACGGTCATCGGCACGGCGTTGATGCTCGCCGCCATCGCCGGCCTCGCTGTCGCGGAGTCCCGGCCGAACGCGACAGACTGACGAAGCGACGTGGCTGGTCGGCGTGCTCGTTCCCTCGGGCCGGCCAGCCACGTCGGGTCGGCTGACCAGCCGGTCGCAAGGCTGCGCCGTTCGACACCAACATGCTCAACCACTGGCAGCAGCCGGAGAACATCGACTGGAAGACGCTGCTCGCCGGGGAGGGGCTGGACGGCAAGCACGCCCGCCTGGTCGTGCCGCTGGTGGTGATCGACGAGCTCGACCGGCAGAAGTACGGGAACGGTCTCCTCGCCGCCAAGGCCGCCACCGCGATCCGCCGTCTCGAGCGCAAGCTCGACGGCGCCGCCCCCGCAGAAGCGGTGAAGCTGCGCGAAGGCGTCACCCTGGAGGTCCGCCTCGATTCCCCCGGACACCGCCGCGCCGAGCCGGATCGGGAGATCCTCCGCTGCGCCGCCGAACTGGACGGGATCGTCCCCCGCTGGCCGGACGGAAGCGGCAGGCCGCACCACACCGACCTGTACCCTGCCCCGGAGCGGACTCTGCCGCGAGTGTCAGCGAGGTCCTGCTGCGGCACGGGGCAGCGCGCAGCCCGGGCGGTGCAGGTCCAGGCGCGAGCCCGCGGTGAGGCAGGCGGCGATGCGATGGACCTGCTGGCCGTAGCTGCGGCCCTGCACCGCGGTCACGGATCCGTCCCGGCCGACCTCGCAGGGGTTGTTCTCTGTGCACTGCTCGCCGTCGCGGTTGTGGGTGTTGTTGATGCCCACGACGGTCTCCCCGTCGGAGGCCAGCAGTGCGCTGCCGGAGTGACCGGGCATGCTGACGCAGTTGTCGCTGGTGGCGTAGCGCACCGCGTGGTCCTGTTGGTGGCCGCCCTCGCGCAGGTGCGGCACCACGGCCTCCACCGTGCACGCCGGACGGTTGAAGCTGTAGGCCATGGACAGCCGGTCGCCCTTGCGCATCGGGGTGGTGGACAGGCGGAAGACCTTCGCGCCCTCCGCGGCCAGCTGCGCGTAGGTCTTGTCCAGCCGGTACAGCGCGATGTCGGTGCCCGACATCGTCGCGTAGACCAGGCGGGTCGCGCGGGCGGTGGTGCGGGTGTAGCCGGCGGAGTCGTTGACGGTGACCGGGTTCCTCAGATCGGCGGGCCGGTCCACCAGTGCCGTTCCGGGCGCGGGCCGGCCGCTGGGCACGCAGTGGCCGTTGGTCAGCACCAGCGCCGGGTCGTTGGGGCGCGCGGTGGGGGGACGCACCACGGACCCCAGGCAGTTGCCGACCTTGGCCGCGCCCTCCACGTTCGGGATCGGGTCGATCGGCGGCACGTCGGTTCCGCTCACGATGCCGTTGATCCAGGCGGAGTTCTTCGCGGCATCGGTGTACAGGCCGGGGAAGCTGGCGTCCTTGTTGCCGGCGCCGACGACCGTTCCCGCCAGTACCCACTCGTCGCCGGCGCGCACCAGGGCGGGCCCGCCGGAGTCCGTCGTCCCCGGCCCGACCGCAGGGTCGAGGCGCCCGATGCACAGGGGCGCAGTGGCGTCGGACTTGTCCCAGCACACCCCGAGCGGCGCGACCTCGGTGTCGGCCTCGCGCAGTCGGCTGGAGAAGCACGTGGGGTCGGCGAAGTCGTCGCAGTCGGCCGAGGACGGGCCCCAGCCGAGGATGCGGGCGGGTGTCCCTGCGGGGGGCGTGGTTTCGGACAGCCGTACGGGCTGGGCCCGCACCGGGGTGCGCAGGTGCAGCAGGGCGATGTCCTCGCCCGGGGGGTCGTACTTGGCTGTACGCCGGTAGAACCTGTCGACCTCGGCGACCTCGCCGCCGTCGGTGACGTCCAGTGATCCGACGCGGACCTTCCAACCGCGGGGGACGCCCGTCTTCTGGCCCGTTGGGGTGTTGGCGCAGTGCCCTGCGGTCAGTGCCCACTGCGGGGCGACGAGCACGGCCCCGCACCGGTGTCCGTCCGGGCGGGGAGCGTCGTACTGGAGCGAGGCCATGAACGAGTAGGGCCGGGTGGACTCGGTCCCCCCGACGATGGCCTGCGCCGGCAGGGCGGTGGCCAGGCTCGTGATCGCCACGGCCCCCGTCGTCAGGACGGCGGCCGTCCTTCGGCTCGTCCACGTGCGCATGTGTGACTCCCGTTCGTCCGCCGCCGGGCACGAGGCCGGGCGGGCATGTACGGAGGAACGGCGCCGGGCCGTTCCGCATGGCCACGATCCTGAACGCGGGCGGTATCGGGAGGACTTCACCCGTGCTTCAGGCGCACTGCGGCCACCGCGCGAACGTGTTTCGGCGAGGGTCGGCCGGAAGCCTGACAGGGAGCCAGTGGAAGGGGACGCCCCGGTCGGGGGCGGCCCTTTCTGCGCCGTGCGCGGGCGGGGGTGCCGGTGGGGGACGCCGCGGTTGCCGGCGCGAGCGATGGCCGACACGGCCGGCGGCGTGATAGTCCACGGGGTCCGCGAGGACGGCGCGGGCCACGCTGCCGAGGTGGCGGCCATCACCGACCCGAATTCGCCGGTGCGGGGCATGCGCGGCAAGGCGGGCAGGCCCCGGCCCTTCGTGCCGGCGCCGCCACTGCCGCGCCCCGGGCGGTGAGGTACCAGGCCTTCGCCCGGTCGGTCTGCGGCAGCGGGATCGTGGCGCTGCGCCGGTCGGCGGAGACCGGTACGCCGCAGCCGGGGACCTTGCCGAGGTCCCCGTAGGCTTCCGCACTCCCGGTGGCCACGGACGGCGTGCGGTGGTCGGGCAGGCCCGAGGGCGGGACGACGGCCTCGCGGTCGAGGCGACCACCGGCTGGAAGTCGCCGCTCGCGGCCGTGCAGCGGCTCACGTCCTGGACGGACCCGAGCAGCACCGGCCCGCTGCGGAGGCAACGCACCGGACGCCAGGCCTCCGAGAGAGGGCAGTACGTCGGGGACGTCCCCCAGCGACTGGCCAACCCGACGAACAAGAGTTCCGGCCTGCCCACACTGACGGTGAGTGCCGAGATCCACCAGGTCCTGCTCCAGCTCCAGGTACCTGACTGGAGCAGTGGATGAACCGCTGGCAGCAGCTCGAGGCGGCCCGGGTGGTCGGTGAGGCGCTCCGCGAGGTCGGCGACCACGGCGACCAGGACGCCGATCGGCTGCCGGGCCGCTACGCCCCGCGGGCGCGGGGAGGGCGTCCGACGCTGTCGACGCAGGTTGACCCTTTGCTCGCGGGCCTCGGCTGGACAAGGCGGGCGACGATCCGTCCGGTCCGGTTTGGGGCAGATGACGGTGCGCCGCTGCCGGCCGTCTCGCGGGTCGGTTGCCTGATTGCCCCGCAGGATCCTGCAAGGGCGTTCTGCAGCAACTGGTTTCCGAACCGGCCACCTCAGCCTGATCGAGCCGTTCCCCGCGATCCGGGCTCGGGCGTAAATCCACGCCGTCGAGATCCACCGCCACCGCACCGCCCACGACCAGGCAGCCTCCACAGAGCACAGCGACCGGGCCGTGTGAGCACTGGCTTGGGTGGGCGCCGGCTGCGGAGCACCGATCCACCGCTATGGCGAGGCCGGTGTCGACGCGTGCGTGCTGTGCAGGGCCCGGGCGCGGGTGGTGCCTGGGGCTCGCCGCGCTCGGCGGTCGCGGAGGAACGTCGTCTCCGGCGACAGAACGCCTGGTCTCAGAACGGCGGTTCTTCCGACGGTTCGACGGGCCGGCCCGGGCGGGGTGCACGGCGGGGGAGGTCCGCGTCGATGAACGCCCACGGGTCCCGGCCGACGAGGCCTGCGGTGTCCTCGCCCCATTCCTCCAAGGCGTTGATCGCGCGCTCCCGGTACTGCCATTGGGCGCTCGCCGCGAGAACCTGACGCACCGAGGGCATCAGCGCGGTGCGATGGTGCCGCAGCCGGGCGTCGTCGACCAGGGGGATGCAGGCGGCGACGGCGGCCTCCCGGACCGACAGGTCGGGGTCCCGGGTGTGCGCTGCAACCGGGCCGAGGAGCAGCGGAAGCAGCCGGTTCGTCTGTACGAAGGGGAGGTGGTCCTCGGGTCTGAAACCGTGCCGCCGGAAGGCATCCGCTGCCGCGTCGTTCGCCTCGGATGCCACCGCGCCGAGCCAGCCGAGGAGTGCGGCCCGCATCGGTCCCGGCAGATCCTTGCGGGAACGGTCGATCGGACGCAGGGTGCGCGGGTCGGACAGGATCCCCACCACGTACAGGGCGGCCGGCACCGTCGCCTCGTAGAGCGTGTTCTGGTGGTGCACCACGTGGTGCAGGAAGTCGAGCGCGCCGGTGCGTCGGTGCTGGTCGGAGTCCAGCAACCGGTCCAGGTTGAGCGACACATCCGTTGCCGCGCGCATTCTGCGTCTGGCCGACGAGCCCGGCTACCGGCGGCAGATCAGAACGCTGGCCAATCTGCAGGAGGGCCGTCACGCGCTCGCCCGGAAGATCTTCCGCCCGGAGAACGTGCGGAAATGCTCTCCCCCTTCCCCGGAGGCGATCGCCGGGGCCACAAGCCTGCTCGCCCCGGCGACGGCCGACGCTCACCGTTGAGTGCTGGCCAGGCGCCAAAGCGAAGTGACCTCCGAGGAGCGGGCGGAGTGGAGGGGATCTGCTGTGTCCCGGGCTCGTGGATGCCGCGGCCGGATGTCAGTCCTGTCCACCACGTGCAGGCCCGCTGCCTTGATGTCGTCCAGAAGTTCGCTGCGCGTCCTGAGTCCTAGGCGCTCGGCCAAGTCCGAGAGGATCAGCCATCCTTCGCCTCCCGGTTCGAGATGCGCGGTGAGTCCGTGCAGGAAGTCGCGGAGCATGCTGCTTCCCGAGTCGTAGACCCCTTGTTCTACGGCGGACGTGGGGAGGGCTGGAATCCAGGGCGGGTTGCAGACGACAAGGTCCGCCCGGCCTTCGGGGAAAAGGCCGGGGCCCACGATGTCGATGTGCCGGGTGAAGTGCAGTCGGCGGATGTTCTCGTGTGCGCAGGCCAGGGCACGCGGGCTGATGTCGGTGGCCACGACATGGTCGATCCCCCGATGGGCCAGGACGGCGGCGAGCACTCCCGTCCCCGTCCCGAGGTCGAATGCGGTAAGGCGACCCGCGCGACGGGCCACCAGCGCGGGGAACGGTGCTTGTGCAACGAGGTCGACGTATTCGCCCCTGACCGGGGAGAACACGCCGTAGTGCGGGTGAATGCGGGCACCGAGGGCTGGTACCTCCACGCCCTTCGTACGCCACTGATGAGCTCCGATCACGCCCAGTAGTTCTGTGAGCGAGACGGCCATCGGCTCGGCCGGCGGACCGTACGCCTCGGCGCATGCGTGGCGCACATCGGGGGCCCTGCGCAGGTTCAGGACGTAGTCGCCATCCAACAGGACGAGAAGCTTGCCGAGCACACGGGCACGGTGGCCGCGGGCCCTGCGGTGCAGGTGGAAGGACTCTGCTGGGCTGCCGCCCTGCCGAGAAGGTTTCCGGTCGATGCGACGGCCCAGGGCTTGCAGGAGTTGACGTGCGTTGTGGAAGTCGCCCCGCCACAACAAGGCGCCTCCCTCACAGGCCAGGCGGTACGCAGTGTCGGCTTTCGTACGGTCGTCCGCGCCGATGACCCGGCTGGGAGGCGGTGTCGCGCTCTCGGAATGCCAGTGGGCGGAACGGGGGGTGTTCATCTCGGTCCAGTGGATCGTGGACACCACGTACTCCTCGTGGTCGAACGTGCAGGGGCACGAAGAGCACTTCGACGAGGAGCAGGGCAAACGACCCGTGCTGCAGCACGGGCGCGTGTGTCAGGGCAGGTGGGGCTACCGCTCCCGCGTCGAAGCGCGAGAGGAGGAGTCGCCGAGAACCATGCCGAGCGTCACGACCAGCCCTTTCAGAGAGATGAGGTAAGAGGCTCGCACAGCCCGCTGTCCGCAGGCAACCCAGCCAATGGGCTGAGTCGGGGAGGGCTGTCCCGGCCCACCGCGGTTCACTTCTCGTCGGCGGTGTCCTTGCGGTCCGAGCGGCGCTCGCCGTCGCTCCCGACGCGACCCGAGCGCCGAGTCGGTCAATGACGTTGGACCTGCTCGCCGTCACCGCCCGGGCCACCGAGAACCAGCTCGACCAGACCGTGCCTCTATGAGAGGGTCTGCCAGGCGCGGGGGCCGAGGTTCAGCTGCGGACGCAACGCACCGGACGCCAGGCCTCCGAGAGGGCAGCGCCTGCCCGCACCGTCTACGCCGAAGTCCCGCCCCGCACCGAGTACAGCCTCACCCCGCTGGGCGGCAGCCTGATCGAGCCGTTCCTCGCGGTCCGGGCTTGGGCGAAAACCCACGCCGTCGAGATCCACCGCCACCGCACCGCCCACGACCGGGCGGCCTCCACGGAGCACAGCAACCGGGCCAGGTGAGCACTGGCTGGGGCGAACGCCGGCTGCGGAGCGGGGAACCACCGCTACGGCGAGGCCGGTGTCGACGCGCGATCCGAGACCGAGTGCGCGGGTGTACTGCTCGGCGATGCGGGGCGCGTCCTTCGGGTCGAGGGTTCGTCCGGCGGTGAGGAACTGCTCCAGCAGCTCCTCACCCAGGTTCAGGGGCAGCGTCTCATCCGAGATCCCTCCAGTCGATCCCGGATGCCGTGGCGACGCCCGCGGACACGGCAGTCGGGCGGCAAGGACGCGCCGAACGGCCGATTGCCGCAAGCCCTCGGCGCCGCTCGCCACGGGCACGGGACACCGACCTCGTACGGCGCGAGCGGCAGCGTGCCCGGCGGGTGGACGGGAAGCGCCGGTCGCCTCTTCGACGGCGGGCCGGGGTCGCCAGCGGCGGCGGAGGCGACTCCAGCCTGCTGCGCGACTACCCGGATGGCAGGCACGTCGGCTGCCGCCGTCCCCCTGCTGCTGTTCTTCCCGACCCTGCGGCGCACCGTTCCGACCAACGCCGCCGCCGGTGTCCTGAGGCCTGACGCGACGGTCGGGGGCGGGTGCACGCCGGGCCACGCTCGACGGGCACCGGCGCTCCGCTGCCTGTCGCCCCCCGCCCGGAACGTCTCGTCGGCCGGGGGCGGGCCGGTGTCACGCTCGGGTGGAGTACGGGGCGCGGCGGGGGGTAGCAGAACGATCTCCGTCCGGTCCGGTGCCACCGGCAGGGTGGTGGTCGCGTGGACGGACAGGAAGGCGGGGGCGTCGATGATGGGTCAGTCGCACGCGATCAGCGGAGCCCTGGTGTACGCGGCGACGGCGTCGTTCCTCCCGGAGAAGGTGTTCGGCACGGTGCCCGGGCCGAGCGAGATCCTGGTGGGGACGCTCCTGTGCGCGGGCGCCGCGCTGCTCCCTGACGTCGACCACCAGGACGCGACCCCCGCCCACCTGTTGGGTCCGGTGTCCAGGGCGCTGTGCCGGCTGGTGGGCAGGCTGTGCGGAGGCCACCGCCATGCCACGCACTCGTTGCTGTTCGTCGCGCTCGCCGGCTCGGGCACTTGGGCGGGTGTGACCCGGCTCGGTGACGGCTTCACCCACGCGCTCACGTTCGTCCTGCTCTTCCTCGCGGGGCGGGCCCTGCACCTGCATCCGCCCGGCCACGGGCCGACCGCGTGGTTGACCTCCGTCGGCCTGGCCGGGATCGGCACGGCGTCGGTGGCGGCCTGGGTCCCCGGCATCGCCGCCTGGCTGCCCTACACGGTGGGCCTGGGAGCTCTCACCCACGTGCTCGGCGACTTCCTCACCCGTCGCGGCGTGCCCCTGTTCTGGCCGTGGCGGCGTCGGTTCGAACTGGTGCTGGTCCGGCGGACCGGGGGAAAACTGGAAACCCGGGTGTTCGTGCCCGTAATGACCGTCGCGACCGTCGCGGCCCTGTGGTGCACGGTGTTCTCCCCGCTGCTGGCCGTGAGTTGAGGCCGGGACGGGGCGAACCGGGCGCGGAGGAGGTGATCGGCGGGCGCGCGGGCGGCCGCCTGCCCGAGATCGGTCGGGAGGAAGCGGACGGACGGCGGCGCCCTGGTGACCGACCCGCTCGTCCGGCTGCTCATCAAGGGCCCGCCGCAGAAGACTTGCTGTCTCCACACGGCATGCGACGACGGGATCCGCCTGGACACTGCACCGCCCGCGTGGCCTGCGAGCAGCTCCCCGCCCAGCCTTGCCCGGCCTTGACGCGGATCTCCTCGCGGCGCGAAGCCGTTCGAGACGGGTCCGCTGTTCACCCAGCGGGTCCACCGCTACGGCCGGCTCAGCGTCCGCACGAACCGCCTGCGGGACACACCGAACGTGCTGTCGTCCTTCCAGGTCGCGCAGTTGATCACCATCGGCGCCGCCTGCGCCGAGGCCACACGAGGACGGCATCGAGGCACCACGATCAGCAACCGGTCCCGGCTCCCGCGCGCAGGGAGCAACCCGGAACCGTCAGCGACGGGTTCGGTCAGTTGTGCTTCGGTCTCCTGGTCCTCGGGTTCTTCCGTCCGATTGCGGTGCAGCCTGCGGCCAGGATCAGGGCGTTCGCGATGATGTACGTCCACCCGCCCGCCAGCAGGGTCCTGTGGAAACTGCCGAGACCTATGAAGGCGCCCATTCCGCGGTCCAGCACGAAGTAGGTGACGGCGTAGACGGACAGTCCCGCCCAGAGCATGGAGAGCCAGTTCGCGACGGTGGCCACGGTCCTCAGGCTCCCGCGGCTGCGTCCCCTGCGAAGCTGCCCGACCCCGGCGAGGGCGGATGCCGCAGCGGTCCCGAGGACGAGGGTCTGTTGCGAAAGTGGATCCAGGTCGTAGATGATCACGGTCTGTGGGACGTGGTGACCTGGCGAACGGCCAGTGGGAGCGTCTGGAGCCGTTGCTGCCGGTGGGCAAGAAGCCGGGCCGCCCGCGGACGTGGACTCGTCGGCAGTTGATCGATGGCATCCGGTGGCGGACTCGGACCGGGGCGCCGTGGCGTGACCTGCCTGAGCGGTACGGGCCGTGGGACCGGGCCTACGACCTGTTCCGGCGGTGGCAACGCGACGGCACCTGGAAGCGCATCTTCGAGCAGTTGCAGGCCGATGCCGACGCAAAAGGCCTGATCACGTGGGACGTGAGCGTGGACTCGACTATCGCGCGCGCCCACCAGCATGCCGCTGGAGCGCGTAAAAAGGGGATCTACAGAAGGAGCCTCCCGGCGGCGTCGACACTGAGCCCGATGATCACGGACTCGGACGCTCGCGCGGCGGGCTGACCACCAAGCTGCACCTGGCGGTTGAGCAGGGACAGAAGCCGCTGTCCCTGCTCGTCACCGCCGGCCAGCGGCACGACAGTCCCCAGTTCCAGCCAGTCTTGAACGCCATCCGAGTGCCCAGGACCGGCCCCGGTCGGCCCCGCACGAAGCCGGACAGGGTCCGCGCGGACAGGGCGTACGGCTCCCGCGCGGCCCGCTCCTACCTGCGCCGACGCGGCGTGAAGTGCACCATCCCGGAGAAGGCGGACCAGATCCGCAACCGGCGGAAGCTCGGCTCCCGAGGCGCCCGCCCGCCCCAGTTCGACAAGGGCGACTGCGAGCAGCGGCACGCGGTCGAGTGCGGGATCAACCGGCTCAAGCGTCACCGCGCGGTCGCCACGAGGTACGACAAGCTCGCCGTCCGCCATCACGCGACGGTGCTGGTCGCCGCCATAAACGAATGGCTGTGAGGCGCCCTGGGTGCGACCATGCGGTAGTGAACGCAGATCTCCCCGACGGATGGACGATCGAGCGGGTCCGATCCGTCTCCGGCGACGCCGAAGCGGATCTGCTCTCGCTTGAACGGCTCGTCGTTGTTGAACAGCCCGGCTCCGCAGACTACGACGTCCTCCAGCCTGACGTCATCGTGTCGTTCCATGAACTGTGCCTCGCCCGAGCTGACGACGAGTGGTTCATGGGACAGCTCGCCGCCGACGGCTCAATCATCTGCTGGGCGTCCTACGGCCCTGACCTGGCCGAAGCCATTCGTGGTCTGTGAGCCACGCGGGCGACCTTGATCCACTTTCGCAACAGATCCTAGCCGAGTTCGTGAGGGTCCAGGCGTTCGTGCAGCCTTCGGCCCATCGCTCGTGCAGGTGGGCCTTGAAGTCGTCGAGTTTGGTCCTGCGGTTCTGCCACTGCCCCTGGAACAGATCTTCCGGCCGCGCGGCGGACGGGCTGAAGCTCGGCGAACAAGTCGGTCTCCCGCCGTGAGACCCCCGTGCGCCAGCGGTTGGGGCAGGCGTAGCGGCCGAGGAAGAACACCGCCTGTAGAGCGGCGGCGCCGTCCCGGCACTTGGCAGGTTCCCGCGTCGGGATGGTCGGGCAGGGCTGGATTCCGGTGCTTCGAAGAGCTGGTCGGTGGCCTTGTGGACGGTGCCCGATCGCGCGGCCCACCACGTCTTCGACGGCAGGCGGTCGCCGCGCCCGGTCGGCGCGGGGATGCCGCGGATGCGGCTTCGGTGCCGCTGCCGTGCTCGCCCTCGCCGGGAGGGCGCCCTCGAACCGGCCGGCCCGGGCGCCCGGCGCGCGGACGGGGTCGACCTTACGTCCGCGCCGCGATCGCGGAGGTCGGCCACGCGGCCGGGGACCGTGCGGACCGGGGTCGGGTGGGGGCCGATGGTTCGGTGGACGTGGAGCCGGGACTGCCTGGTAGTGTGCCCCCACCGAGTTTGAACATGTTCAACAATGGGGGAAGTCATCGACACCGTGCGCGTATACCCGCCGATTCCGCGGGCGGGGCGGGTCCTGGCGGTGGCGGCGGCGCTGTGTGCCGCGCCGGCCGTGATCTGGGGGGTCCAATCCTTCGAAACGGTGGTCGGAATGCCGATGATCCTCGGTTCACTCTCCGCCGCCGTACCGCTTCTCGCACGGGACAGCACCGATTTCCGGCCTGCCTGGTGTTCGGCTGCGGACTGCTGGCCTTCTCGGTCCTCGTCCTCCCGTACAGGATGTTCACGCTGGCACCCGCGGGCATCGTCCTCCTCACCGCGGCGAGCTGCACACGCCCCGAACCCGGGCGCCTGCCGCTCCTGATCGGCACCCTGGTGTCCGCCACCACCCTCGGCTTCGCCGGCTGGGACATCGGCACCACCTGGACCGCCCCCTGGTCCCAGTAACCGGACGCGTTCGCCGCCACCGTCCGGACGGACAGCCCCCTCCGGGGGACCGGCCCCCACCCGGAACTCCTCCACGACGGCCCGGGCCTCGGCCACGGCGCCACCCGGGTCTCCAGGCGGGAGCCCGACACCGTACGACTTCTCGTCGTCCTCGACCCCCGCACCCCCGACGCCGAACTCGCCGTCCTGCGCCGCCTGATCACCGACCTGCCGGGCGTCACCGACGTCCGACGCTGCGACCCACCCGCCGGGACCTGCCGCTGACGACCGACCCCGACGACAGCCACCCCAGCCCCGCCCACTCCCGGCACACGCGCGAACCCGACCGCCCCGACCCACCGGTCCACTCCTCACCGCCCCCCAGGCAGCGGGCCACCAAAGGGACGCGGTCGCAGCACGGGCAGGGCCTGCCGGTGGTCCGCTGCGCGCCTGACAGCACCGGATGCCGCCGCGACCACCCGGCCCTCCGGCCCGTCCTGCGTCCGCCCCGCCGTACTCATGCTGATTCCCCGACCCCGCCCCCTGTTGTGGCCGCCCCGCATGGGTGTTCCGCTCCCGGGTACACGCTCCACATGCTGACGCTCGGCATCGAAGAGGAGTACCTCCTGCTCGACCCCGCCACCGGGCTCCCGGTGGCCCGCGCCGCCCAGGTGCGCGAGGCCGCCCGCCTCCAGCCGGCCCTGGATCGCGGCGAGGTCCAGCGAGAACTGCTCCAGGCACAACTGGAGGTCGCCACCCCCGTCTGCCACGACCTGGAGGAAGCCGGCGGGCACCTGCTGCGGATGCGCCTGGCTCTCGGCGAGGCCGCCCGGCAGGAAGGCTGCCGCCTGGCCGCGTGCGGTGCGGCGCCGTTCACCGATCGTCTGCCGGTCCCCGTCACGGACACCGCCCGCTACCGCGCGATGCGGAGCGACACCCGGCTGCTCACCGACCAGCAATTGATCGCGGGCATGCACGTCCACCTCGGCATCCACGACCGCGACGCGCGCGTCACCGTGATGAACGGGCTGCGCCCCTGGCTGCCGCTGCTGGTGGCGCTCGCTGCGAATTCCCCGCTGTGGCAGAACACCGACACCGGCTTCGCGAGCTGGCGCACCCTCGTTTTCGGTCGCTGGCCCGTCAGCGGGCCGCCGCCGCACTTCCACGGCGCCGACGCCTACGACCGGCGTACCCGGGCCCTGGTCGAGGGCGGGCTGATTCGCGACATTCAACAGGTCTACTGGCACATTCGCCTGTCCGAGCACTTTCCCACCGTCGAGATCCGCGCCATGGACGTCCAGCTGCGGCCCGACGAAGCGGTGATGCTCGCCGGAGTCGTCCGCGCACTCGCCACCCGGGTGCTCACCGACGCGGAAGCCGGACCGCCGCACCCGGCCGTCGAGCAGGAGATGCTAGCGGCCGCCGTGTGGCACAGCGCCCGGCACGGCTGCGCGAGCACGGCCTTCGACCCGCTGTCCGGCGGGCTGTCCACGGTCGGTGACGCGGTGGCCGCCCTGCTGGACCACCTCGCCCCGGTGATCGGGGACAGCGCGGACGAGCGGCACATCGTCCCTGTGCTGGAACGCATGCAGCGGGACGGCAACGGCGCCGCCCGCCAGCTGCGCCGGCTCCGCGCCGAGGGCCGCGACGGACTCGTGAAGATGATCACCGACCAGACCACCGGTGCGTGACGGTCCCGGTCTCAGTGATCGCCGAGTTCGTCGCGATGCTGTCCCGGCACGAGACGCTCCACCCGCAGCGGGCCGAACCGGCGGACCCGCCGACGTCGTGACCGTCCGAGCACCGTACGGTGCACCGGGGCCGTGGGCGGAGCGTTCAGCGGCCGGAGCCGATGCCCCGCTGCCCGGGCCCGCGCTGCTCCGGCAGGATCCGGTCGCGTCACCGGGTGCGCCGGTGTCGGCGTGGGCAGGGAGAGCGGGCGGCCGACGGAGGTCCCGTCTGCGCGGGGTTGAAAGCGGGGCTCCGGGTTAGACGGCATCTCGTGCTGAGACTTCTGTGGATCGCCGGATCGGTGTGCGGGTCGGCCGTCGTCGTGGCGGCGGCGTTCGTGGTGTCACCCTGGTGGTGGTGGGCGGCCGTTCCCGTGCTGGCGTTGACGGTCCTCGCGGTGGCTGATGTGCTGCAGACCCGCCATTCGGTGCTGCGCAACTACCCGGTGCTGGGCCACCTGCGGTTCGCACTGGAGGGCATCCGGCCCGAGGTCCAGCAGTACTTCGTCGAGCGCAACGTGGACGGGCGCCCCTTCGACCGCGACACCCGCAGCATCGTCTACGAGCGGGCCAAGGGCACTGATGCGGAGGAGCCGTTCGGCACCGAACTCGACCTCTACGAGAGCGGCCGCGAATTCCTCGTACCGTCCATGGCTCCGGTCGCCGTGCCCACGCGGGCCCCGCTGGTCCGGGTGGGCGGGCCGCACTGCACCCGGCCGTACGACATGGCGCTGCTCAACGTCTCGGCGATGAGTTTCGGCTCCCTGTCGGCCAACGCGGTCCTCGCTCTGAACAAGGGCGCCGCGCTGGGCGGATTCGCCCACGACACGGGCGAGGGCGGGCTGTCCGAGTACCACCTGCGGCCCGGGGGAGATCTGGTGTGGGAGATCGGCACCGGCTACTTCGGCTGCCGCACCGAGGACGGGGGCTTCGACTCCGCCCTGTTCACCGAGAAGGCGGCGCACCCGCAGGTGAAGTGCGTGTCGCTGAAGCTCAGCCAGGGCGCCAAACCGGGGATCGGCGGCGTTCTGCCGGGGCCGAAGGTCAACGCGGAGATCGCGAGGGTCCGCGGTGTCCCGCAGGGCAAGACCGTTGTTTCCCCGCCCTACCATCGGGTGTTCTCCACCCCGCGTGAACTGGTGCGGTTCATCGGCCGGATGCGTGCGCTCGCGGACGGCAAGCCGACCGGCTTCAAGCTGTGCGTCGGCTCCCGCAGCCAGTTCCTCGCGGTCTGCAAGGCCATGCTGGCAGAAGGGGTGACGCCGGACTTCATCGTCGTCGACGGCGCGGAGGGCGGGACCGGAGCGGCCCCGCTGGAGTTCGCCGACCACGTCGGGATGCCGCTGACCGAGGGCCTGATGACGGTCCACAACGCTCTGGTGGGCACCGGTCTGCGGGACCGGATCAAGATCGGTGCCAGCGGCAAGGTCGCCACCGGGAGCGATCTGGTGAAGCGGCTGGTCCAAGGGGCCGACTACACCAACGCCGCCCGGGCCATGATGTTCGCCGTCGGCTGCATCCAGGCCCAGCGCTGCCACACCAACACCTGCCCGGTCGGCGTGGCCACCCAGGACCCGCGCCGGGCCCGCGCCCTGAACGTGGGCGACAAGGCCCAGCGCGTGTGCCGCTACCAGGAGGCCACCGTCAGGAGCGCTCTGCAGATCATGGCCGCCATGGGAGTCGACAGCCCGTCCCAGTTGCATCCGCACATGCTCCGGCGTCGTCTCGATCCGCAGACCATCCGCTCCTACGCGGACCTCCACCCCTGGCTGGACCCGGGGCAGCTGCTGCAGGACGTGCCCGCATCGTGGGCGCGTGACTGGAACAGCGCCGACCCCGACCGATTCACTGTCTGACACTTCGAAGGGATTTCCCGTGGCACGTACCGTCGCCCGCGTGATCGTCGATGCCCTGCAGGAGCTGGGCGTGCGCCACGTCTTCGGCGTCGTCGGCGACGCCTTGAACCCGCTGACCGATGCCATCCGCACCACCGACGGTCTCGACTGGGTAGGCTGCCGTCACGAGGAGGCCGCCGCGTTCGCGGCCGGTGCCCAGTCCCAGCTGTCCGGAACCCTCGGTGTGTGCATGGGCACCGTCGGCCCTGGATCGGTGCACCTGCTCAACGGCCTCTACGACGCGGCCAAGAGCCGCACCCCGGTACTCGCCATCGCCGGACAGGTCCCCTCCGCCGAGATGGGCAGCGACTACTTCCAGGAAGTCGACAACGACATGCTGTTCCGGGACGTCGCGGTCTTCCGGGCCACGGTCACCTCGGTGGACCAGCTGCCGAGGATGCTGGAGAGCGCCGTGCGCTCCGCGGTCAGCGAACGCGGGGTGGCGGTCCTCACCGTCCCCGGGGACCTCGGTGACCGGGAACTGGCCGACGACCGGCCCGCCCGCTTCCCTCGTGCCCGTCCCGTCACCCGGCCCGACGACGCCGGAATCCGGGAGGCCGCCGACCTTGTCAACGCCGCCGACCGGGTCACCCTGCTGGTCGGCCAAGGCGCCCGCGACGCCCGTGCACAGGTGCTGGAACTCGCCGAGCGCCTGTCCGCACCGATGGTCCTCACCCTCAAGGCCAAGGAGGGCTTCGAGGACGACAACCCCTACCAGGTCGGACAGACCGGCCTCATCGGCAACCCCGCCGCCGTCGAGGCACTGGACGCCTGCGACACCCTGATCATGCTCGGCACGGACTTCCCCTACCGCGACTGGTACCCCACCGACTGCAAGGTCCTCCAGATCGACCTCCTGGAACGCCACCTCGGCCGCCGGACGCCCGTCGACGTGGGCCTGGCCGGTGACACCGCAGCCACCCTGCGCGCACTTCTCCCGCATCTCGTGCCGGCGGGGGACCGTTCGCACCTCGAGTCCGCCCGGGACCGCTTCGAACGGTGGACCGCCGACCAGCAGCGCCTGGCCGACCCCGACCACGACCACCGCCTGCTCGGCCGCCTGCGCAGCGTCCTGGACAATCGCGACCACGACGTGCGCCCCGAGGCGCTGGCCGCAGCGGTGAACGCCTGCGCGAGCGACGACGCGGTCTTCACCTCCGACACCGGCATGGCCACCGTCTGGCTGTCCCGCTTCGTGACCATGCACGGGCGCCGGCAGCTGCTGGGCTCCTACAACCTCGGCTCCATGGCCAACGCCATGCCCCAGGCCATCGGCGCCCAACTCTGGGCTCCCGACCGACAGGTCGTCGCGTTCTGTGGCGACGGCGGCCTCAGCATGCTGCTCGGCGACCTGATGACCATCAAGACCTACCGGCTGCCGGTGAAGCTCGTGGTCTTCGACAACCGCCGCCTCGGCATGGTCAAACTCGAACAGGAACAGGCCGGACTCCCGGAGTTCGGCACCGAGCTCGACAACCCGGACTTCGCCGCAGTCGCCACCGCTCTCGGTCTGACCGGCATCCGTATCACCCGACCCTCCGAACTGCGCGACGGTGTCCAGCGGGCCTTCGACACGCCGGGGCCGGTACTCCTCGACGTCCTGACCAACCCCCAGGAACTGGCTGTCCCCGGCAAGCCGACCGTCCAACAGGGATGGGGCTTCGCGATCGCGAGGATCAAGGAGACACTCGCCAGCAGCGACTGATCCACCGCGCGGACAGCCCTGCTGTCCGCAGCACCGACGCCCCACCGGAATCCCGGCCCCGGACCCCCCGGGCCGGCGGCGACACCCCGGCCCGGCCCGGTTGCGGATTCGGGAGCCCTCGCCGGGGTGTCGCCGCCGGTGCCCGTTGCGCAACCGGCCCACCGAGGTGGTTCGGGTCATGGCGGAGTCCGACGTCCTGGAGAACCCCGGGACCGCTGCCGTCCGCTTCCGTCCGCTTCCGGACGGTAGTCCGAGGGGTTACGCCGCGGTCGGACAGACCAGGGTGATGATGGTGGGCGGGGTCAGGCTCTGGGAGGACTGGTAGGTGCTCGTGCCGTACTCGTAGTAGAAGTACTGCACCCCGAAGCCGAACTGGGCGCCGGTGGTGCAGTCCGAGTCCGCGGTGAAGCGGTAGTCGAAGGCCACGGTGCGGCTCTCGCCCGGCAGGATCGGCACCTGCGGGTACGTCAGGTTGAAGCTCGCGCTGTCAGGCACGGCACTGCACCAGCCGGCGCCGCCCGCGCAGCCCGCGAACTCGTGCCGGACCGTGAGCCACGACGCGTTCACGTCGACGGTGTCGACCGTCGCGTAGAGGAAGGTCACCGGCTGGTCCTGGCGGTTGGTGAACGTCACACTGAGTCTGCCGATCTGGCCGGCTGTCAGAGTGGTGTCGTCAACGGTCGCCGTGAAGTGCGGCTGAGCGGGGTCGGCGGCGAAGGCCCGCCCGCCGGTACCCGTCAGGGTGAGAAGGAGCGTGAGAAGCGTCAGGACCGGGAGGAGGCGCGCACGCCCCATCGCCGAGGCTGTGATCGACATGAACGCCCAGCGTACGGATCGATCCCCGCGCCGTCTGCCCCGCGACCGGGAAACCGGCCATGGTCGTTCCCGTACGGACGAGGCCCCGAGTGACAGGTGCTCGCAGCTGATGCTTGGCGAGGTCGGTTACGGCGACGTCGAGATCTGAGGGCGGAAGCGGTGCGGCCCGCGGACGATGGCCGAGTCGGGTCCTCCGTCAAGCGATGCGACGAGCCGCACCAGCCCGGACCTCCTGTCTCCTGGGCTGCTTCGGCGTCGCCGATTCCTGCTCTCGCGCACGCTGGGTACGGGCGCCGGCGGGCGGGACCGGCGCGGGGAGCGCGGCGGTGTGGGTGGACCGCACCAAGGACGAGATCAAGAATTCCCGCGCGTTCGACAAGGACCGGCACAGCGGCGACCGCGAGTACCACGAACGGTTGGAGGGCCACTACGGCGGCAGCGGCACTGCCCGGTGACACCGTCGGCCCGGGCGGGCTCCGCACCACCACTTGGTGGTGCGGAGCCCGCCCGTCTGCACGCCGGGTTCTGCCGCGAAGCACCACCGGCGAACGCGCGGCCCGCCGGGCGTGCGCCGTGCCCTCCCCGTGCTGCAACGGGGCCCCGTCGTAGAATTCACGGCCGGAATTCGGAGAACCAATTGAGCGGCCACGTCCACCACGCCGCCGCCGAGGGCCTGCCGTCCCTGGCGCCGGCCCCACCGGCTGACTCGGTCGCCGCCCCGATGAGGATCTCGGAGAACGGCCGGGTCTGCTCGCGATTCTCCGCTTCGTCCGGCTTTCGACTGGGTGGGGTTTGGGTGTCAGGGTGTAGTCCCGGCCGAGCCTCCGAGCGGAGGCCGTCCGCCTCTCGGGGCTATCGCAACCTACGCCGGTCCTGGGGGTAGGTGGACGGTCATGATCAGGTGGCAGGTCCCGGTGCCCGTGCCGCGGTAGGTGTGGGTGGTGTCGGCGTCGAAGGTGGCGGTCTGCCCGGCGGCGACGGGGTGTTCGGTGCCGGCGACGACAAGGACCATTTCGCCGGCGGTGACGCTGACGGTCTCGCTCACGCCGACCTGGTGGGGGTGGCTGGGGTACTCCTCGCCGGGTTCCAGGGTCCAGCGCCAGATTTCGGTGGGGGCCGGGCCGCCTGTGGTCAGCATGAGGCGGGCCTCGCTGCCGTGCTCGCCCTTCCACAGGGGCATGACGGTGGCGCTGTCCACCACCCGTACGCGCTGTTCGGTGCGGCCCTCGGTCAACGCGGAGACGGAGACGCCGAGGGTGTCGGCGAGGCGGACCAGGGTGGCGAAGTTCGGATTGCCCTGGGCCTTCTCCAGGGCGACGAGGGCGCCCTTGCTGACCTTGGCGCGGCGGCCGAGCTCGTCCAGGGACAGTCCGGCGCGGGTGCGGGCGGCGCGGACGTTGCGCGCGAGCGCCTGCAGCGCCGCCTCGGTCTCGGTCATCGCCGTCATCCTTCGCTCCAGCAGGTCGGTGCACTGCACCGTTCGGTCGGTCGGTCGACAACCACCGGTCGTTTCGTTGTACGGTGTAGTCGTTCCATTGATAGTAAGGGATGTACCACCGTGATCGCCCTTTTGCTGGCCCTGGGAAGTTCCCTGGCCTACGGGTGCGCCGACTTCCTAGGAGGACTCGGCGCCCGAAAGGCCCACGTCCTGCGCACCGTGATGGTCGCCGCCCCGGCCTCGCTCACCGTCGAGCTGCTGCTGTGGCCCTTCCTCGGCGCCTCCTTCGCCCCCGCCACCCTCGTCTGGGGCGCGGCCTCCGGAGTGGCGTCGGCCGCCGCGTTCGCGCTGCTCTACAAGACACTGGCGATCGGCCCGATGAACGTGCTCTCCCCGATCACCGCGCTGGTCTCGGCGATGCTGCCGGTGACCGTCGGTCTGCTGCAGGGCGAGCACCTGGGGCCGGCCGCCCTGATCGGCCTGCCCCTGGCCCTGGCGGCGGTGGTGATGGTCAGCGCCGGGCCCGGCGGCGGTGCCCGCCCCTCGCGCACCGCCCTGCTGCTGGCCTTCGGTGCCGGCGCCGCCATCGCCCTGCAACTGGTGTTCCTGCACCAGGCGCCCGCCGACAGCGGCGTCGGCCCGCTGATCGTCGGCCGCGCCGTCTCCTCCGCGGTCACCCTGGCCGCCGCCGGCGTGATGTTCCGGCGCCTGGGCACGGAGAAGCCCGTCTACGCGATCTCGGCCGCCGCCGGCGTGCTCGACTCCGTGGCCAACCTGCTGTTCCTGCTCGCCGCCCGCAGCGGCGACCTGGCCGTCGTCGCCGTCGTCACCGCCCTCTACCCGGCCGGCACCGTCCTGCTCGCCCGCAGCGTCCTGGGCGAACGCATCCACCGCGGCCAACTGGTCGGCCTGGGCGTCGCAGCCCTCGCCGTCAGCCTCCTCGCCCTCGCCTGACCCCCGGCCCACCACGGAAGGAACCCGAGATGTTCATCCAGCCCTGGGACGCCGCACTGGACGATGCCGCATGGCAGGCGTGGATCGCCGGCGGCCACGACTCCGGCGTCCTCAGCGTCAACGGCCCGCCCGGCAGCGCCCCGATCGCCGCGCCCACCCACTTCGCCACCCACGACACCGCACTGCTGATCCACCTCGCCCGCCCCAACCCCGCCTGGAAGCGATCGAGGCCGATCCGAACGTGACCTTCACCATCACCGGCGACTACGCCTTCGTCCCCGGCCCCTGGCGCGCCCACCGGATGGCCCACTTCCGGCCCGACGGCGACCACGTACCCATCGAGGTCTACAAGCCCCCTACCGGCGGATGCGCTCCGCCATCCGCGGCCTGCGCCTGGACGTCACCCAGGTACGGGCGAAGTTCAAGTACGACGACCACAGGCCGGCCGAACACCGCACCACCACCGACCGCCGGCTCGCCGAGCGCGCCACCGCCCTGGACGCGCCCACCGCCGCCCAGCAACTGCGCCGCCCGGAGCGCACCGGCACCTGGATGCCCTGAATCTGCCCCGTCCCGCCCCTTGAACGGACACCCCTTCGCGATGACCACCTTCCGCCTCGGCCCCACCGTCGCCGCCGCCTTTCCCGACACCCTCATCGCCGTCGTCACCGCCACCGGCCTGCGCGGCCACGAACCCTGGCCTGCCACCGCCGCCGCCCAGCAAGCCCTGGAAACCCGGCTCGCCGCCGGCACCTGGGCCCCCGCCGACGAGAGCGACCCGCGCATCGAGGCATGGCACACCGCCTACCGCTCCTTCGGCACCAACCCCCGCCGTATCCGCCCCAGCGTCGACGCCCTCGGCCGCCGCCTGGCGAAGAAGGGAACGCTGCCCCGGATCAACCCGGCCGTCGACTCCTACAACACCGTCTCCGTCCGCCACGGCCTGCCCGCCGGCGCCTTCGACCTCGACCGTGTCACCGGCGACATCGACATCCGCCACGCGCAGGGCACCGAGACCTTCACTCCGCTCGGCGAGCCCGACACCGTCGAGAACCCCAAGCACGGCGAGGTCATCTACGCCGACACCACCGACGTCCTCACCCGCCACTGGAACCACCGCGACTCCCACCGCACCCGCGTCACCGAGGACTCCACCCACGTCGCCTTCGTCCTCGAAACCCTCCAGTCCACCCGCGACGGCCACCTCCTGACCACCGCCGCCGACGAACTGCGCGACCTGCTCGCCGACCACTGCACCCGGAGCACCGTCCACTACCTCGGCCCCGCACACCCGCAAACCGCCCCCTGACAGCAGCCGTTGAACGGGGGAGCCTCATCAGCCCCGACGTGCCCACCGAGGGGCCGCCTCCCCGGACAGCGGGGCGGCGGGCCCTTCTCGCATGCCCCGCACCGAAGGAGAGTGGACCTGGACCTGGACCTGGACCTGGACCTGGACCTGGGCCCGGATCCGGCCAGCCGTGGAGCCGGTGACGCCGTCATCAGCCCGCCCGCGCCCCCGTCTTGAACCCGGCCGCCGTCGCCCGCTGCGCCCATCGGGCACGCCGCACCCCGCTCCGCTGCACCCCAGGTGGCCTCGGCGGAGTACCGGCGGTGCCGGAGGTGTAGAGCAGGTCGGCGGGAAAGCCGGTGGTGTCGGACACCGGCCCGTCCACAACCGAACGGGCCTTGGTCGTCGCTGGCGATCACGGTGACAGGTTCGCTGGAGTGCTGCTCCTGGTAGCCGGGCTGCTTCTTGTAGCCGGGCTGGCCGCCGGGGGCGGTCGTTGTTGTCGTTGACGGCCCCGAAGAGGTTCGAGAGCCGCTGCTTGCTCTCCTCCTGGGTGAGGCCGCCGTGCTTGGCGGGGTCCCGGAGGCCGCTCTCGCGGCGCCCTACGGCTCACCGGCGCTGCTCGGGTGGCTCGGGGCGGCGGCGCGCCTGGAGCGCGCTTCGCAGGCCGGGCAGGTCGGCGAAGGTGATCTGCTCGGCGAGGCGGGCCAGGAGTCGGCGCAGGGTGCGTTCGTCGCGGTCGTGGACCGCTTCGGCGAGCGCCGCGAGCAGGGACTCCCTCGTATGGGGGGCGGGCGTGCGAGCCGTCGGCACGTTGCCGGTTCCTTCCACCGTTCACCCTTCTGCGCGTTGTCGCTGGTCGCGCGCGGTGTGTCCCGGCCCGTGCGCGTGGCGAAGACTACCTGCCGCCCGGACGCCGAAAAATCTGTGCTGGCTGGAGTAGACATTGATGGAGGGCGTGGCTAGTGTTTCTCTCGTAGTCAGCAGTCGGCAAGGCCCGCCAGACACGAACTGGCGGGAGCAGTACCAGAAGTTCGCAGGTCGGCGCGGTTGTGGGGTTCCGAAGCCAGGGTTGGTGCAGTACGGCGACAGGACCGGCTACCGGGCCGGGCGGCCCGCAGTGATCAGGGGCCGCCACCAGCGGTACCGCAGTGAACGCAGGTGCAGTCGAGTCGCAGTCACCAGTGGATGAAGTACGCAGGGCCTCAGCAAAGGCGCCGGACTGCGGGCGCGCGTACTGGGGAAGTCCGGGCAGTGGGGTTCCGAGCCGAGAAGTTCGAGCAGGACGGGCGACGGGGCTGGCTGCCGGACCGGACAGTGGGCCTGGACGGCCACCACGGCAGGACAAGCAGTAGGCAGCACCGGCAAGTGGCAGTACAGCAGTACGAGCAGTTCGCAGGTTGTCAGATGACGCAGAGGAAGAACGGAGGGCGCTGGCGCCATCAGGATCGCCCGGCCCGTGAGATGAGCCTCGTCCGGGCGGACACCGCAGACCCCTCAAGGTACGAAGGACGGTGGTTTCCGGTCACGCATACGCGATCCCCGCAACCCTCCTCCCCCGAGGAGTTGCGGACACAAGGACCGGCCCTGGGCCGGTAGATGGTGAAGTTTCCCTTCGGGGCCCCGGAGCCGCAACGGCGCCGGGGCCCCTCCACGCGTTCCCGAACAGGAAACAGGAAGAGGTGCAGTGACCACGACCACCGACCGGCCGGACACCCCCGATACCGTCAGCTCCTTCGACGACGACGACTACCCCGCCTACACCATGGGCCGGGCGGCCGCGATGACCGGCACCACCGCCGGCTTCCTGCGCGCCCTCGGCGACCAAGGACTCATCACCCCACTGCGCTCCGACGGCGGCCACCGCCGCTTCTCCCGCTACCAACTGCGGATCGCGATGCGCGCCCGCGACCTCGTCGACCAGGGCACGCCCATCGACGCCGCCTGCCGCATCATCATCCTCGAGGACCAACTCGAAGAAGCCCTGCGCATCAACGAACAACTCCGCCGCACCGGGAACCACCCGCAGACCGTCGCCGACGACTAGGGTCCGTGTTTGGTCGTGATCGATTTGCGTGGTTCGCTCGCGTGGGCAGATCGTGGTCCGGTGGGCCGTGTTGTGTGACGCGAGCGCGACTGTCGGATGCCGAGTGAGGGTTCGTCGGGCTGTACCTGCCGATCGGCGAGTACGGCCCGCACCCCGGGGCGGCTGCGGCAGCAGTTCGAGGGTGCGGGCCGGTGCTTCGGGACGAGCGCGCAGTGGCCGGGGTCTGCCCCGACCGGTACGCCGGCCGCGCTCGGCAGGAAGCCGGGCCCGGGCCCATGCGCAGAACCACTCGCCCCGGCCGGCCTGCAACGCCACCTCGTGTTGTGGCCACGCTCGAGGGTCTGCGCGACCGACTCGGGTGGGATACGGCCGGACAGGGGCCTGGCCCGACGATCAAGATCAGCAGCGTCCACGGCGCCGCACGTGGGACCCCACCACCGACAGGCGGCCTGGAATCGGCCCACCGTACGGCTGGCACGGCGTACCGCTTGCCCCTGGCTCCCTGAGATGTTCAGGACAGTCCTACCCTGTTCTGGCTGTTCAGCGGATGCGGCGGTGAGTCGGGCCAGGGGTGGGGCAGGAACACCCTGGCGGCTACCACCCAAGGTGGCGCCGTCGATCGCGGAGAGCAGCCGGGCGCAGATGGCGGTGGCCGCTTCCCGGGTCGCCGGGTCAGGGTCCTTGAGCCGGGGGTGATCAGTTCGGCGGCCGCGGCGAGTACCGGGGCCGGCACAGTCGCCTCGTGCGGGTGGGGGAGCTGAGGGCGGCGCGCTCGCCCGGGGGTGGCGCGGGTTCGGGCGTCGGGGACCAGGGAGGTGAGGCCCCGGGGCAGGGGCTGAGTGCTGGTCACTTCCGGGAGGGGCCCGAGGGGCGTCGTGAGCGGCGGTTCACTCTTGGCGTGCGGGGCCGTGTTACGGAACCTGCGGGAGTCACCGACTTCTTCTGCAGGCTCTGACCTGCTGTTCCTCATGACGGCGGCGGTCCGCTTGTGTTCGGGCCGGTGTTTCTCTAAATTCACGTCCGGTCCGGATGCCCGTGTGTCCGGTTGTCGGCCCGCCGGTGACGGCGGGCTTTTTGCTGTCGCCGAAGAGGCCCCCGACGCATCTGCGTCGGGGGCCTCTTCGGCGTTCTGGGACGAAAGGACGCAACGCTGTGTCGTACTCGGTTCTGCTGATCATTCCGGTGGTGGTGACCGCTGCGGTGGTGGTCGTGGCCCTCCTCGTCCACGGGCGCATCGCGGGCCAGGTGGTCCGCCGGGCCCGTCCGGCGGACCTTCCAAAGATCCTGGAGACCAGTTCCGCCATGCTGGTCGCGTCGCAGCGTGCGTCCCGGGCGCAGCAGCCCCAGCCCCAGCCCGGTCTTCCCGGGTCCGGCGGCGCGGACCCGGCGCTCGCCGGGGGCGGTGACACGGTGTCCGGGGGAGCGGCGGCGGACGGCGGGACCGGGCAGGAGGAGCAGCGGTGAGGCACTGGCGCTACGGGCCCGACCACGACCCGGTGGGGCGGTACGTCGGCGAGGACGTTCTGGGGCGGGCGCTGCGCAGGCTCCTCGCGCCCGCCGAACGGACGATCCTCCTGCACTACCTCGGCCAGGCGCCCCCCGAGCAGTTGGCCCGGCGCCACGGGCTGTCGGTGGACCGGCTCACGACGCTGATCAGCCACCTGCTGGAGCGGCTGCGGTCCAGTGAGCTGGCGCCCCTGCTGAGGACGGAGTTGCACGGCGCCGGCCCCAGGTTCTCACCAGAGGTGTGGCGGGCCGTCAAGGACGTCGTTCCTGTCCACCGGTGCGCGCTGGCGGGGTGCACGGCGCCGCCGTTCGTCCAGAAGGCGGTGGGACACCCCCGGCTGTACTGCAGCTCCTCCTGCCGGCAGGCCGCCTACCGCCGGCGCAGGAACGCCCCTCCTCCACCGGTGCCGCGGCCCGCGGAACAGGATAAGAAGCCGCCGAGGTACTACCACCGTGCCCGTGTGCCCGAGCCCGTCGAGTTCCCCGCTCCCCGTCCGCGGCCCCTCACCGTCGGGGAGTGGTGGGCCGCGAAGGGGCTCCCGGTCGTCCACGCGCCCTTCGGGATCCTGCCCAGCGGCCGCAGGCCATCCGGCCCACCCCTCGCCGTGCCGCCCCGACCGGCCCCGTCCGACCCCCACCCCGGGTTCGGCCCGTCCCGGCCCCTCCCGCTCTTCGGCTCCCGTCGACACATCCGCCCTCTCGGTGAGCGCCGGCCGGCTCCTCCACCCGGGGTGCCCCGGCCGGAACGAGAAGACGCATCGAGCCGATCGGGACAAGGCACCTATGCCGGGCTCGCCCGGCAGCTGAGGGCGCGGGCCGCCGCCAACCCGTCGCTCACGACGCTGCGCCTCGCGGCGGTCCCTGCCGGATCGGACACTCCCGCGAAGGCGTCCGCGGTCTCCGCCCGACACATTCGTGCACGCTGCGTGTCGACACCTGTCCTTCACCACCCACCGGCCGGCCTCACGCACTGGCAGGTCCGACATGTCCGCCCCCGACGCCGTCCGCGAGCACCCCGCCGGTAACCCTCACAGGGGCCCGGCTCCGCGCGGGTGGGTGAATCCGGTGGGCCCGGGCCTGGTTACGGCGTCTCGGCGGACAACAGGCCGGCGGCGACCAGCGGGGCTTCGAGGCGGTGTGCGGCGGCCGCGCAGAGCGCGTCCGCCATCGGCAGGTCGAGGCCTGCGTCGGCGGCCCGGGCGGTGAGGTCCAGGACGTGGCGGTGTCGGATGCGCGGCGGACCCCGAGGAGGGCGAGTTCGGCCAGCAGGTGATCGCGCGTTCGTGGAGGCCGGCGCGGGCGAGGACGGTGACGAGTTCGCCGGCGGCCGCCTCCGGCAGCGCCGCGTGGTCCAGCCACATGTTCGCCCGGGAGTCGGGGCCGACGCAGATCCACGTGAGGACGGCGCTCGCGGTCGGCGAGGACCGGCGTCCCGAGCAGGGCACCTGGGGAAGGTGAGGAGTGACCGTATCGGCGTGTTCTGTGACAGGGCGGTTTGCGGCTGGGCAACCGGACCCCGGTTGCCAGAGCTGTCCCGTCCTGGTGGGGGCCGGGGTCTGCGGTGCGGTGAGTGGCCTGGGGCGGTGTCAGGTGGCCCGGGTGCGTTCGCACACGGTGGCCCGGATCGGTCGGGCGGGTCGCAGGGACAGCGCGGCGTGTGGTGGGACTCCTGGCGTGACGGCTTCGAAGCGGAATCGCTGGGCGACGGTGGCCAGCACCAGGACGGCTTCTGCCATCGCGAACCGGCTCGCGCTGCCGCGGCCCGTGAGCGGGCGCAGGGTGAAGAAGTCGCCGTCGCACCCGGGCTCCGTGAACACCGTGGCCTGTGTCGCGGTGCGGTTGCGCGGGGAGTACGCGGGCTCGCTGGCGGCGGGGTCGGCGACCTCGGGAAGGGTGATGCACTCACGGCTCGGGGGCGAGCAGGACGCGGAGGGGCGGCTGTCCGTCCTGGCTGACGTAGGTGTACTGGAATTCGCGGAGGTCCTGCCGGCGACTTTCGGCGGCGGGGTCAGGCGCGGCGTCGGTCGCTGTCGTCGCGGAGCTGGGTGGTGTGGTGGGTGAGGGTGTCGAGGCGGGCGGCGAGGTCGTCGTGGCCGGTGCCGAGGTGGGGGCGGACGGCGGTGAGGGGCTCGATGAGGTCGGCGGGGTCGGTGGCGGCGAGGGCGGTCGTCAGGGCGGCCTGGGCGGGACGGGCGCCGGGAGCGAGTGCGGCCGTGGTGATCCGGGCGGCGAGGACCCGCAGTTCGGCGGCGTTCTCGCGGGCCCAGACGGTGACCGATCGGTCGGCGGCCCGCCGGTCGCGGACGGCCTTGACCCGTTCGGCGCCGGTACCGGACGGCGAAGCGGCGGCGGCGGGCTTGAGGCGCAGGTAGCGGTTCTCGGCGGCCTGGCGGCTGGCGACGCCCATGGGGTGGGCGAGGTCGGCCCAGGTGGCGCCGGCCTCCCGGGCGGTCTCCACCAGGCCGGCTTCCCAGCCGGCGAGGCGGCCGCGCAACTCGCGCAGCAGGACGAGTGCGGCCAGGGCCTGATCGGGGCCTTCCCGCGTGTCGGAGGCGGCCGGGGGCCGGGACACGGGGTTCTGGGCGGTGCGGACGGCGTCATCGATGGCGGCCAGTGCCGCCGCGGCCGTCAGGAAGGAGACGGGCTCGACCGGCGGGGAGGCGTCGGGGGCGGCTCTGCGGGACTTCTCGCTCATGCAGTCACTCTACAGGCGACACTCCATCTTGTCATCGGATGGATGACGCGCTAGAAAGGAGTCAGGTGAAGCGCACTGGCTCCCACTCGATCCATGGAGGTGTTTCGCAATGCTGCTGCGCACTGACCCGTTCCGCGAACTGGACCGGCTGACCCAGCAGTTCCTCAGCACGTCCGGCACCTGGTCGCGTCCGACACCGATGCCGTTGGACGCCTACCGGGCCGGCGACGAGTACGTGATCTGCTTCGACCTGCCGGGGGTGGACCCGGAGGCGATCGACATCGACGTCGAGCGGAACATGGTGACCGTCAAGGCCGAGCGCCGCCCGCGCCAGGAGGGCGAGGGCATCAAGTGGGAGCTGTCCGAGCGCCCTCTCGGCGTGTTCTCCCGCCAGGTGATGCTCTCCGACACCCTCGACCCCGCCGGAATCACCGCCGACTACGACGCCGGCGTGCTGACCCTGAAGATCCCGGTCGCCGAGAAGGCCAAGCCGCGCAAGATCGAGATCAGCCACCGCGGAAGCCGCAAGCAGATCCAGGCCTGACCCGTTCCCCGATGCGTCCCGGCCGCCCCCGATCCCCCCCGATCGAATGAGGCGGCCGGAACACCCCTCGACCGCCGGTCCGGCCCACGTGGACCGGCCTACCCGCAGCGACGCGCAAACGCCATGAACGGCCAGAACAGCAACCAGCCCTTCATCGTGCGAGCCCACGGCGAGATCGACCTCGACGCCGCACCCTCGCTGCACCGTGCTCTGGCCACCGCCCTCGAGTCGCACCGGGAGGTGGTCCTGGACCTGTCGGAGGTGACGTTCATGGACTGCGCGGGCCTGGACGCCCTGGTCCGGGCCCAGGGCCGGGCCGACCGGTGCGGCGCCCGCCTGGTCCTGCACGGGGCCGGCCGCTGCGTAGTGCGGCTGCTCGAGCTGACCGGTCTGCACCGGCGCCTGGCTGTCGAGCCCTGAGATCACCCGGGCGCACCGGGCCTCGGAACGGAGGGAGAACTGCGATGACGCTTCGATGGGAGGCGTTCCTGGAAGAGGTCCGGGAGCGCGGTGAGTACGACAGCCTGCACGAGGCCGAGCGGGCCGCCCGGGTGGTTCTCGCCCTGCTCGGCGCCCACCTGGTCGGCGACGTGCGGGCGGAACTGGCCGCCCGACTGCCCGAGACCATGTCCCTGATCCTGCTCAACCCGCTGCAGGCCGCCGCGCCCCTCAATGCCGAGCGGTTCGTGCGCGCGACCGCGGCCTGGATCGAGGGCGCCACCGACGCCACGGCCCTGTGGGACGTCGGCGCCGTCCTGTCCACAGTGGCCGACGCCGCCGGCGACGACCTCATGGACCAGGTCCTGCTCCAGCTGCCGCCCGGCTACGACCTGCTGTTCGGCCGCCCGACCGCAGGGACGCGCCCCTGACCCCGCCCCCCGCACGCCGCCGGCCCACCCATCGGCCGGCTCCTGGAAGGCTCCACGGTCATGACCCCCTACCGCCACCTCCTCCAGCAGGTCCGCAACCTCGGTCGCTACCCCACCGACGAGGAAGCCGAACGCGCCCTCGACGCCGTCCTGGCCGTCCTCGGATCCCAGCTCACCGGCGACGAACGCTGCGACCTCGCCGCAGCCCTGCCCGAACGGGCCCGCGCCGTCCTCGCCGCCCAGATCCCCCTCCCCACGCCCGTCACCGCCCCCGCCTTCGTCGAAACCCTCGCCCACACCCTGAACACCAGCCTCACCGCCGCCCGCTGGGACGCCTCCTCCGTCCTGACCGCCCTCACCACCCACACCGGCGACCACCTCACCGACCGCCTCCTCACCCACCTGCCCCGCGGCTACGCCCTGCTGTTCGGCCGCGCCGACCTGTTGGCCGCAGCGGCCTGAAACAGCGGGCCCGACCCGCCGGCGCGGGAGCGCTCCGCGCCGCCCGGCCCGGGCGGGCCAGGGCTTCGGGGCCAGTGACGGACTGTCAGCCAGAAGTGGTCACTCCGGTCCGCGGCGTCCGTTGTCCCAGCCGTTCTCGCACCCGCACGGCGCGCTCGACGAACCGCGCGCGGAGCGTCTCCTGCCCGCCGAGCGCCTCGGCTCGCCGTTCTCCACCACCACTGCGCCGCCGGCCTCGCGGGACGGGGCCGTCGGCGGACGCAGTCGGCTGGGCCACGGTACGCTGCGCCTGTTCGTCCACTGGACGGAGTCGGACATCTCGGGTCGGACCGACCTGGACCTGGCCGCGGCGATGTTCGAAGCCGACTGGAACCACATCGGCACCTGCCACTACACCCGCCTGCGCTTCGCCGAGGAAGCGGCGGTCCACTCCGGGGACCTGACCGGCGCCCCGGCCCCGGACGGCGCGAGCGAGATCGCCGACCTCGACCTGGACCGGCTGGCCGCCGCCGGCGTGCGCTACGTCGTCGCCGTCGTCCTCAGCTACAACAACGTGCCCTTCGACCGGCTCGCGGACGCGTTCGCCGGCGACATGGTCCGCGACGAGCCCGGCACCACCGGCCCCGTCTTCGACCCGCGCCAGGTCGAGCAGCGCTACGACCTGACCAGCCCGGCCAAGGCCAGCATCCCCATGGTCCTGGACGTCGCAGGCCGGACCCTGCGCTGGCTCGACGTCGTCCAGGGCGGGAGCGGCACCCACCACGCCGTCCACCGGCACACCGACGCCCTGGCCGCGCTCGGCCGGCACCTGACCGACCACTTCGCCTCCGGCGCCCGCGTGGGCCTGGGCGAGGTTGCCCTCTGGCATGCCGCCGCCCGTAGCCGCACCGTGGCGGTGCGCCACCTCGACGGCACCGCCGACGGCTACCGGCGCCGCGCGGGCGAGGACATCCCCGCGTTCGCCGCCAGGATCGGCACCCCGGACACCGACCCGGACACCGGCCCCGTGGACCTGACGGGCGCGCAGCTGGCGTTCTTGCCGCGCGGCGACCTCGCCCTGCCCGCCGGGGCCCAGGCGTACGCGCTGCACCGGGCGGCCCTGGACGCGGGCACGGTCCGGCTGCTGGCCGCCTCCGAGCTGGTCGCGTCGCTTGCCCCGCAGTAGACGCGCGGGCCGAGGGCACCCCGCGCACCGACACCCGCGTGCGGACCGCCATCAACGACCGGTGACCACCACCAGGAGTGTCGTGCGGTACAGGCCGCCGCGTACCCTCGGATGCGTGCCTCGCCATTCGAAGAAGCCTCGCCGACTGGTCACCGACGAGGACGTGTACGTGTGGACGATGCGCCACAGCCACCGAAGGGACGATGACGGCCGGTCCGTGGACTGCCGCCAGGTCCTCACCCTGTCCCCGCAGACGGCCGGCGCCGGCGGCCCGCTGAGAATCGTCTTTGCCGACGGGCCCGGCCGGTACATCCCGGGCGGGGCGCCGTTCGGCTCCGGGGACGTGGGCTTCGCCCAGAGGGCAGGGGCAGAGCTGAACCTGCACGAACCAGGTGCCGTCCGGGCTCTGCTCGACGTGGCGCTGGCCCGCGGGTGGCGACCGGGGGAGCGACGAGCAGTGGAGGTCGACGGCTGGCTGCTGCTGGGGGCGGCGGCCGCCGCCCGAGCTGGGGAGGCCGAGGCCGGGAGCCGGTAACAGGTGGTCCGGCAGGCGGCTGTGCCCGGCGAGGGAACACCGGTGTCGACCTGCGCTTGGTGGCGCCCGGTGAACAGGTCCCGCGACTGCCGCAGACCAGTGGGACCGGCACCGTCTTCAAGACCGCGGCACCGGAACCCACCCCCTGACGCGCGGGATCGGTCACCGGGCCAGGTGCAGGACGCAGATGTCGTCGCGGCGTTCCTGGGGCGTGACCAAGGCGGGGACCAGGCCGTCCAGGGCCCGGGGTGCCGCGAGGTCGGTGGCTTCGACGGTGGCGGCGAGGCGCTTCATGCCCCGGTCGATGGACTCCCCGGGCCGCTCGATCAGACCATCGGTGTAGAGCAGCAGGTGGTCGCCGGGGAGCAGGTCGACGGTGGCCGCCTCGAAGCGGGGGGTGTGGACGGCGCCCAGCAGCATGCCCGGAGGGGTGGGCAGGGCGCGGGCTCGGCCGTCGCGCACCAGCAGCGGCGGGGGGTGTCCGGCGCGGACCCAGGTCAGGCGGGCGGTGGCGGGCTCGTAGACGGCCATGATCATGGTGGCGGTGTGGAGGTGCTGACCGGAGGTGTGCAGGAGCAGGGTGTTGAGGTTGGCGAGGATCTCGGGCAGTGGGGTGCCTGTGATGGCCATGCCCTTGGCGGTGAAGCGCAGTTGGGCCATGGTGGCCACCGAGTCGAGGCCGTGGCCGGCGACGTCGCCGACCACGAGGAGGGCGTTGCCGTTGGGCAGTTCGACGGCGCTGTACCAGTCCCCGCCGAGCCTGAGCCCCTCCTGGACGGGAAGGTAGGCGACGTCGACAGCCAGCCCGGCCAGGGTCAGCTCCTGCTGCGGGGCTGGGAGCAGGGTCTCCTGGAGGCGGGCCGCGAGGTCGCGCTCGGCCGCCAGCTGGCCTTGCTGGACGAGGGCACTGCGCTTCTGGTGAAGGATCTGTCGCTCGGCCGCCTTGGCCGCGCTGAGGTCCTGGAAGAGTCCATGGACTCGGACGGGCCGGCCCGCCGCATCGTTCTCCGTCTCGGCGATGATGCGCACATGGCGCACCTGCTGACCGGGCACGCGGATGCGGAAGGTCCGGTCCACCGGCTCACCGGCCTTCAGCAGGCCCCGCACCGCCTGCTCCATCACCGGACGATCGTCACCCTCGGCGTGGGTGGCGAGCTCCTCCAGCGGCACGGGGCCTCGAGCGGGGTCCCGGCCGAAGATCGCGTACACCTCTTCGGACCAGACGATGCGGCCCCTCACCAGATCGCGGTCCACCCACCCCATCCGGCCCAGACTCTGCATCAGCGCCAGACGGTGCTGCTCGCGCTCGCTGATGTCCAGCCGGGTGAAGGAGACGACCAGCCCGCCCAGGCACCGCGCCACGCGGACCTGGTAGCGGGAGCGGTGCGGGATGCCGGCCGTGTTCTCCTCGTAGTCGACCTCCCCCTCGTAGGAGTCCGCGCCGGCCAGCACGTCGAGGTAGGCGCGCCACAGGTCGGTGGTCCCGATGCCCGGATAGGCGGCGACAACGCTCAGCCCGAGCAGTTCCGGGCCTCGGCGCCCGGCGATGTCGACCGCCCGGGGGGAGGCGGCCTCCAGCAGGAAGTCCACCACCGGTCCGTGTGGGGCGTGCCGGGGCCGCAGGAAGAGCACCGAGCCGGGCAGGGCCGCCAGTACCTCCCGGACCAGCCCCGCCTCCGGGTCTTCCCCGGGTGGAGGGCAGTGGTCGAGCTGGGCCGCGGCGGGCCTGTGGTCCATCATGCTCCGAGCATGTCACGGCGGCTGCTCCCCGAGTTCACCCGGACCCGGCGTCCATGATGCGAAGTACCGAGTCGTCCGCGGCGGCGCCCAAGTCCAGGGCGAGCGGGCCTCCCGCGTGGCACGTGGCGTTGCCCAGCAGTTCCGCCACCACCATCACCACGTCCGCCTCCGCCGGAGGCGGCAGCTCGGGGAACCAGTCCTGAAGGGCTTGGCGCGTGAACGCTACGCCCACCCGGCTTTTCGCCCGCTGGCCCTGAGGGAACGTCAGGCGGCGGTGGGCCCCGGGATCGGCTGTAGCGGGACCGGTACTCACGTTCTGCACCCCCAAGTGCGGGTTCGTCTCCTGCCCCGGCACACCTGGCGAACGCTGCCGGGCATAATTCTTCGGAGCGGCCACCCCGACCGGATTGGTCCGGCCTGACGACGAGCGTGGCCAAGGTTGGTGACGGCGGGGGTCGGGGCGAGCACGGCTCCACGTGAAGGTCGGTGGTTCTCCACACACTCGGTGATGTCTCACCAGAGCTTGGGGCTGGCCATGGCATGGGCGTTGCCGGAGCGGATGCCGGCCGCAGCGGTGAACGGTCCTGAGCTGCTGGTGGTGCACCTACGAAACCTGGAGCCCCGACGAGACGGCGCAGGACGAACTCCTGGACGCTCTCGACCGGTCGCTCCTGGGCGGTCAGGTAGGCGGAGAGCCGGACCTTCAGGTCCGCGGAGACGACGCTTCCGAACGCTGACCTCAGCGCGCCGCGAGCTCCTCAAGAGCTGCCCTTCAGCGGGAACCTGGCCCCGCCGCTGGATGCGGAAGTAGTTCGTACATGTCTCCGAGACATGCCTCAGTCCGGAGAAGAACGGTGCCAGGGGCGTCGTGGTGGCCATCCGCGGTGGGGCAGTGGAAGCCCGTTGACCTCCCCGTAGGCTGAGCGGTGGCGTGGGGCCTGGTTACCTGGGGGGCAGCATCGTGGGCCTGCGCGAGCTGGTCATCGACGGCTGATCGTTGCACGACTGGCACGGTCGGTCACGGCCGCCCGTTCGCCGCGGCGCCGGGTATTGGCGCATTCGCGGATTGTCGACGGCCGTGCCCGGGACGAGGATGGTGCGGCATGGGAACACGCGATCCGTTGCCGCATGAGGCCGTCAGCGCCGCCGAGTTCGTCGACTGCTTGCGGCAACTCAAGGAACAGGCCGGGCTGACGTTGCGGCAGTTGGAGGCGAACGCCAGGCAGGGCGGGGACGTGCTGGCGCGCAGCACTGTGGCGGACATGCTGCGGCGGGACTCGCTCCCGCGCCCGGAAACGGTCCGTGCTTTCGTACGTGCCTGTGGACGGGGTGCGGCCGCCGCTGACTGGGTGGAGGCGAGGAACAGGCTGGCGCGCGCCGAGCCGCCTTCTTCGCCCGCCACCGTCGGCGAGTCGGCTTCCGCGAGCGGTGTTCTGCCGTCCGACGGGTTGGGGGAACCGCCCGTCGGACGGGCTGCCGCGGGCCGTGGCGTTCGGGGCGGTGTCCGTGCGGGCTGGGGGGTCATTGTGGCTGGCGTGGGCGTTGTTCTGCTGGTGGCGGGTGTGGTGGTGTGGGTGTTGGTGCCCGGGGGGCGGGGTGGCGGGGCGGACTCGTTGGGGGGTGGGGCCGGTGCCTCCTCGGTCCTCGTTCCGTTGCCGGGTCTTACCCGTATCCGGTCGGCTGTCGATCCGCGGTTGTGTGTGAGTGAGGGCCATGACCGTGAGGGTCGCTACCGCAGCGAGATCGCCGTCCAGCGTGACTGCGCCGGTGCCGCGCCGCCGGACGTGTCGCTGGTGCCCGTGGGCCGTGCCGGTTCCTTCTTCATCCAGTGGAGCCATCCCGTCCACGGCAACGGCTGTCTCACGGCGCTCGGTAGCGGACACGTCGTCGAGGGTCTGTTCGAGCCCTGGCCCTGGGAGAGTTGTTCGGCTGACCGCACCAGCCAGCATTTCTTCTTCGAACCTGTCGGCCGCTCCCCGGCGCAGGGATTCCGGATCCGTGTGGTGATCAATGGTATGTGTCTGGGGGCCAACGGCGGTGACGATCACGTGGAGGGTGCCGAGATCGCCCAGCAGCGGTGCACGGGGGCAGCCGGTCAGACGTTCCTGGTGGACACCGCCGGTTGACCGCTCCACGGCGGGAGCGGACTCCGGTCGCTGTCGGCCGCGTCGCCCGCGTCGGCCGCGTCGGCCGACTGGGCCCGGGGCCGCCCGTACCCGGCGTCGCACGCGCCCGGCGCCACGAGGAGGTCACCGATCCCGGTGGGCGCTTAATCCGCAAGGAACCTGCGGTGAAGGCTGAGGCGGTCTACTCGTCGCCGTTGGAGTTGTTGGGCTTCAGTGGATACCAGCGGTCCGGGGTGGTCGGTCAGATGCGGGCCAGACTTGCCCGGGCGGCGGTCATGAAGGCGTTCTTGTGCTCTTCCAGGTGCTCGTTGACCTCGACGTCACCGATCTCCCGCCAGACCGCCTGGTTGAGTGCGCGTGCGTATGCGCGGGCCGGGCCCTCCAGGTCCGGGTCGCACAGCAGGGCGATTCCGCGATCAGCCGTCCAGAGCGTGGTCATCAGGGCTTGCGCCCCGGACATCCAGCCGTCCTCGTCGGCACCCCACGGTTGCGGGCGAGAGTAGGCGGCCGGCTCGGCGCGCTGGGCGCAGGCGAGGAATTCCTGGATCGCCTGTACCTGCTCGGCCCGGCGCGTCTGGGCGGTCGCCGCTGACCGTCGCCTCTCCTCGGTCCGATCCGCTGACCGCTGGGCGGCACGCTGAGTGAACGCCGTGCTCATCAGTGTGTGCATCTTCCCGTACCGGGCCGTCGGGTCCTTCCGGATCGGGCGTGTCCGGATCGGTGGGCCCGGCACTGTTGGGGTCTGCGGGGGCCGCGGGTGTTGCGGGGAGCGGGTTGTGATCGGCTGGCGGTTCGTTGTGACGAAGGGCGCCGAGCGGTGCCCGGGTCCGGTGCGGGGTCCGAGCGGGTCCCGGACACGGCCGGACAGGGCCCTGACCGGCCCGGACACTGCAAGCGGTGTCCCGGACAGCGACGGGCATTGTCCGCGGTGGGGTCGTTCGTCCAGGCTGGCGTCCTGTTCGAGCTTCCGACGAACCGAAGGAGTGACCATGCGTTTGCGTGCAGCGGTGGCGGGACTGGGAATGGGAGCGGTGCTGGCGCTGGGGGGTGTGGCGGTGCCCGCCCAGGCCGTCGCCCGCGACGCGGTGCCCTCCGCTCTGGGGCCCTCGTGCAAGGCGGGCAAGAATCTCACCAACGGGTGGGGGCAGTGCACCACCAGCGGTTCCTACAAGTGGCGTGTCCGTGTCTACTGCACCCTCGGTGGGTCCGGGACGAGCAGCGTGGTGACCGGTGCGACCCGCACCAACGCCTACTGCGGCTGGGGCAACGTGGAGTCCGTGTCCATCGAGTTCCTCTGACACCTCTGGTCGCACCGATCGCCGGTGGTGGGCGATGATCGGGGGACGGTGATCGGTGACGGGCCGTTGCCCGTCGATGGCCCCGCAGGGCGTGATCGGCCTCGGCCCGCACCGGGCGCGGACCCCGCGCGAACCCGGGACGGTTGATGCCGGGACCGCTCGTCGCAGCCCCCGCCCGACCCGGGCGGGGGCTGTTTCGTGCGGTGGCGGGCAGGGCTTCATGGCTCGGGCGGATCCTGTCCACCCGGCGCGCTGTGGTCCGGTTGTCGATGGTGGTACGTAGTCGGCTGGGCAAGGGTGAGGGTTGCTGTCCGGGTGCGCGGTTCTTGCCGGCTCTTTGGAGGGGCGGGGCGGCGGGGCAGCGGTTGCGCGGTGGGTGAGGTGGCGGTCGGCGGGTGCGGTGCCGGGCCGGTGTCACCGGGCGGTGGAGCTGTCTTCGCGGGGAGCGCGGCCTCTGCGGGGCCGGTCGGGTCGGTGTTTGACGTTGTGTGGGCGCGGGCGCGGGGGTGTCGGTGCTGCGGGGGAGGGGTTTCCCGGCACGGGTGGTGCTGTTCCTGGGTCCGGAGGGCAGGAAATTTTGCGGCTGATCGGGCGTCATGAGGCCTGCCCGCCGAGGGGCGTGCCGTAGATCTTCCTGTGGGCCGACGGCACGGTGGGTGGGAAGGCCCTGACGTTCCGGTGGCGGTACGCGGTCGGCGAGGGTCCTGCGGGTGCCGGTCCTGCCGGCCGGGCTGCTGGTGCACGGCGGCCTCGCGCACGGCGCGTTCGCCGAGGTCGTCGGCACAGGCCGCCTGCTCCTCGCGCCGGCCGCCGGCCGAGCGAGCGCCGGTTTCCGTGCACGGAGTACCGCCGTCGGCCTGGCGGGTCTCGGTCTTGCCGCGGCCGCAGGCTGCGGGGCCGTCCTGTGCCGGGTCGGGAAGGGTCCGGTCTGCTGGGGGAGGAAGCGGGGCGGTCGTTGGGTGCACTGTTCGGAAGCGGCCGGTTCTGCCGCGGGCTCCGGCCGGTTGGGCGTGCGGATCGTCCTGGGGCGTCGGGCCCGTTGCTGGTCGCTCCCGTGGGGGCGCCCTGCCCGGGGATGGCTGGCGCGGTGGGCCCGCTGTGGTGGCTCGTTGCGGACCCTGTCGCGGGCCCTTCGATGCGCTTCGGGCAACTTCGTTGTGGTGGTACATGGTTGGTGGTTTTTCGGTTTTGGTCGCGTGATTGCGGCTACACGTCGGTCATGAATGGCAGATATCGAGGGGCGGGTACGGCCCGCGCGGTCATGGTCCTCGCCGACGTCGTCGCGGGCGTCCTGGGCCTGTGGATCGTCCTGTACCTGCTGGACGCGAATCCTTCCAACGATCTGGCGCGGTGGGTCCGTGGTGCGGCCGACTGGTTGTCCGCATGGGCCCGCGACCTGTTCACGCCTTCCCAGGGATGGCTGCGGACCCTGCTCAACTACGGTATTCCCGCCGTGGTCTACCTGTTCCTGGGTCACCTCGCGGCCAGGTGGCTGCGTCGCGGGCACTGATCCGGGGGAGCGCCGGAGTGCTCGTTCCCGGGCCCGGGCAGGAGGGGCGGGGCCGCTCCGGTGATGGCGCACCTGCGGTCGGCCGCCACCGGACGGACGCGCCCTGGCGTCCTCGTGCCGTGCTGTCGGCGGGCGGCCCTGGCGCCGCCCGCGCCACTGGCCCGGCCGCCTTCGGTGGCGGCTTCCCTCCTCGCGACCAAGGCGGGCGGTTCGCGGCCGAGCTCGTTCAGCACCGTACGGGGCAAGGGGACCGGCCGGCGGGCGCGCCGGGGCCTGCCGGTGTCGTTCAGGTGTGCGTCGCCAGGTCCGGTCGGCTTTGATCACTGACATCACGCACCGCCTTTCGGTTGCGGGAAATCCGGCAGAGGTGTGAGCAGAGAGCTCCGGTCGTCGCGCTGGCAGCGGAGCAGGTGGTTGCCGAACCGGTCCTCGACCGCGGTGGTGGCGGCGATGCCGAAGGCGATGTCGGGCCGAGCGACGGCTCGTCCCTGACCAGGGGCGCGATGGCGGCGCGGCGGTCGAACTGCTCGGGGACGGCGTCGACCAACACGTGGTCGCGGTAGAAAAGGGTGCCGGCCGGCCAGTGTGGCGCCGAGCCGCGCTGCGCACCGGGCGGCCGCCGGCTGCGGACCGCCGGTCCGCAGCCAGCGGCCTGCCTGTCCTGGTGCGGTCCACGGTCACCGCTTCGGCCCTGGCGCAGTGGACGGCGGCGTGGCGTTGTTCGATCACACACAGGCCTTTCTGGGGGCGGCCTCGCGGTGCCGGGCGCGCCCTCGTTCGGGGGAATCGGCCGATCAACGGTCCGGATCGTGCTCCTGTGGAGGCCATTCCCGCAAGCGCCTCGCACCGGAGGACCCGTTGCCACATCCCCGTACCACCCCCTCTGCCCGCCGCACGCTCGCCGTCGCGGTCGCCGTCGCCTCGGCTACCTGCGCGCTCGCCGCGCCCAGCGCCCACTCGCGCGGCACAGATGAAGTACGTCAACATCGACCCCGGCTCCATCGGCCCGCTCGGCGACCCGATCTACTCCGCCAGCTCCGCCGACCTCAACCTCCCCCCGGGCGCGACCGTCAAGTACGCCCGCCTCTACTGGGGCGGAACCCGCGGCATCGGCGACACCGTCCTGCCCGAGGACCGCATCGACGAGATCTACCTCAAGTTCCCCGGCGACGGCGACTACACCAACATCGCCAACCAGCAGCCGTCCATCGGCTACATCACCACCGACGAGGAGAGCAGCTACCAGGCCTCCGCCGACATCACCGACCTCGTCCGCAGCCACGGCACCGGCACCTACACCGGCGCGAACATGGACTCCGTGGTCAAGCCCCACAGCTGGGGCGGCTGGTCCATCGCCATCGCCTACGAGGACCCCTGCGCACCGCTGCGCCACGTCCACCTCTGGGACGGCTTCCAGCCCGAACTGCCCAACAGCCCCCCATCACCGTCACCGTCAACACCCAGGGCGACGGCTACGACCTGGGCGTCTTCTACGCCGACATCGACCTCGACGAATCCGTGTTCGCCGCCAACAGCAGCACACCGGCCGCCTCCGCCTGGAACGAGGCGAAGTGACCACCCCGTAGAGGGGTGACCGAACGTGCCGCGGGTCGTCACCTCGGAGGGCAGCGACCCGCGGCACCTGCCCTTCTCCATGCCGGCACCCCCGCCACCGCGCACGCCGACGGCGGGTCTGTCCACTCTGACGCCTGAGCGCCGACGCCCACTGGCACGCCTACCGCCTCGCCGGCCTGCTGCCCAGAACCGAGGCCGCCGACGCGCCGGACAGCGTGGCGCCGGCCCTGCTCCAGCTGATGGGGGCATTCCCCGCCGCGGTCGCGTACGTCGTCAACCGCCGCCTCGAAGTGCTGGCGGCCAACACCCTGGCCGATGCCCTGCTCTCGCCACTCGCGGACCGCCGCCAGGTCCTGCGTTCGCTCTTCCTGGACCCGGCGGCCCGCGCGCTCTACACGGATTGGCGCGGCGTCGCGCAGTGCGCGGTCGAAGCACTGCGGCTGGCCGCCGGCCACCACCCCGACGATCCCCGGATGGCCGCCACGGTCGCAGAACTGCGCAGTGTCAGCGAGGAGTTCGAGCAGATGTGGCGCAGTCAGGGTGTGAGGTCCCTCGGCCTGCGGCCCAAGACCTTCGACCACCCGGCTGTGGGTACGCCCTGCACCCCTGCCACACCTGCCACGGCCCCCTCGGTGGCACTCACGACGCCGAGCACGAACTCGACGAACGGGCCGGCCCGGACCGCCTGGAATGCCCGCCCTGCGACCGCCGGCGCCGCACCGACAAGCGCTGGCCCCTCAGCCTGGACCTGCCCACCGCCCGAGCCCTGCGCCGCGCCGAGAAGCACGGCCCGCCCGAGGACGATCCCTGGTGGGTCGTGCGCCTCCTCCACGCCGAACGCTGGCCGAAGCAGGCCAGAAGCACCGGAGAAACCCCCTGCAGCATTACCCAGATTCCGCACGGCCGGTCAGTTCCAGACAGGAATTGAAACGGCAAGTCCGCCGCATGTGCGTTCTTCGCTGATGCAATGGATCCAAGAACGTTGAATTTCGCAAAACGAGGCGGGCGCCCGGATGAACCGGCGCCCGCCTTATCAATTCGTTCAGAAGGTGGATTTGACAAGCCACACGAGGAGCCCGGCAAGGACCGATCCAGTGCCGTAGGCGATGCCCCGGACGCCGCTGAAGAGGGCAGTGCGCGCGAGATTGCGAGCGGTGCTCAGACGCTTCTTGCTCATTGGCTAATCTCCTTCGCGGATTCGATGACGCGAAGAATCTTCCCCCAATGCCAGTATTACAGAGACGCGCTGAACCAATGGAAGCGAACAGGTCCGACGCACTGTCAGATCGGCCTAGTATGGGACAGCGTTGAACGGCCTTGAACGCCGTTGAACGGGGGACTCGATGCCGAGAGGGGCCGAAGATGGGCGTGGCGGGACAGCTGAGCCGGCCGGACCTGCCGCCGGGAGCGCACCGAACGCTCAACGAAGCCCTTCACCAGCTGCACTCCTACGCGCGGTACCCATCGGTGGGATCGATCGCCACTGACATGAAGAAGAGCTCGAAGAGCGTCCCCGCACCGCACAGGGCGCCAGTGCCCTCGCGAACCACCATCTACAACCTCTTCTGCAGCACCCGCCGACAGAACTGGGACTTCACCCACGACGTTGCCGTCCACCTCGCCGGCCGAGTGCGATGGGTGACACCCGAGCAGGTGCACAGCGTCAGCATCATCATCGACAGGCTCTGCAGACTGGCCCGCGAGGAAACCGGCCCGAGGACCGATCCGCAGCCCGCGGATACCACCCCCGCATCCGACGGATCAGCGATGACGGTCTTCGTCCCGGCCCAACCACGGGCTCGTACTCGAACACCGCTCGCGCTTCCGGAAGCGAAGGACGCTCTCCACTGGTGGACGGACGAGCTGTCCCTGCCGAGGGAGCAGGATCTCGAACCGGCATTCGTGAAGGCGGTGAGCAGCGACCGGGAACTGCTGAGCATGGCGCTCAGAGCCGTGGGTGCGACCATCGAACCCCAGTCGTAGCACCCGCAGCAGACCACCTCGACGCCGCCCATCCGGCTATCCGCGCTCCCGCACGAGGTTCGGCAGCACCAGGAGTGTTGCTCGGGCTTCGCGGGCGCCCTCCAGGGTGTGAGAGCTATGCGGGATCGAGAGGGAGCAGAACACCCGACGCCACCGCGAGTGCGAGGACTGCCACGCCGGACCGGACCGCGAACATCCACATCACCTGGGTGGGCCGCGACCTGACCGTCACCGAGGTCTGGCACACCGACCGGTGCCCCACCCGCATGGAGCGGATCCTGCTGGTGGCCGGCGCGGAGAGGGTCGACGCGCTGGACGAGCTGTGGCGCCTGGAACCGCTCCTACCGCCGCCTGCTCGCCTACCTCGCAGCCGGCGGCACCCTGGACGGCCCGGCCAACCGTACCGGCCTCGGCGACACCCGGCCTTCCGGCCCGGGACCTGGCTGCGGAAGCAGGCGATCGCCCGCACCGACGGGAAGCTGACTGAGCGGCAGACAGCGCTCCTGGACGCCCTCCACCGGCACGAGACCGAGACCGGCTGACCTGTCCCGTACCGCGACCCGCACACCCGCTGTCCCGGGCCTGCCCGGGCCGGGACAGTCGTCCGGTGTCTCGTTCCCGACTATCGGGGGTATCGCGCGATGACCGATACCACTTGCCCCACCCCGGACCCCGCCGCGTCCGATCGGTTGGAGCTGGCCCCGTACAACGGCCGGCCCGCTCCCGCCGACCGTGACCTGGGCCGCCCGGTCCTGGACCCCCGCCGGTACGCGGCCCGGTGTGGCTGTGCTGGTCAGGGTGTGAAGGGCTGAGCTGGGTCGGTGCAGGTGGTGTCCGGGTCGGGGGCGGTGGTGGTGAGGAGGTAGGTGGTGATGTGCCCGGCGGCGCAGGCACTCTCGTCCGGGGAGATGGAACCGTGCCCGAAGGCGTCGACGGTGAGCAGCCGTGTGGAGGGGCCGAGTTCACGGGCTGCGTTCTGGGCGTAGGAGTACGGGGTGGCGGGGTCGTGGAGGGCGTTCACCAGGAGAATCGGTGTGCTCCCGGTGTAGGTGTTCCAGGGGCCGCGGTAGACGTCGTCGTCCGGGGCTGGTGTGTAGGGCCAGGTCGAGCACTGGTTGAGGCCGTTGAAGACCTGCGGGCGGCCGAAGGTGGGGGCGTCCTTCTCCCAGGTGTCGGCCAGGCCGGCGAGGCCGTTCACGTCGCGGGGGTAGGGCATGTCGCTGCAGTTGACCGCCGGGTTGGCGTTGTTCCCGGTGAACGGGGTGCCGGCGGTGCGCGGGCGGGCGGAGCCTGCACCGCTCTCCGGGGGCAGTGCGTCGTGGAGGGCCTGCCAGCGTTTGGCCAGTGCGGAGTAGGTGGCGGGGTCGGGGAGGCTGCCGTAGAGGTCGTTGACGAATGAGTTGAGCGTCACGCTCGTGCCGTCGGCGGTCGTGAGCGCCGAGTCGGCGTGGGCGCGTAGGTGGTCGCGGATCGCGTCGAACTTGGCCCGCGGGTTCCCGTCTGCGAACGGGCAGGCCGGCACGCCGGCCTGCTTGCAGCGCTGGAGCACCGAGTCGAGCACGTCCTCGTAGTTGAGCGCGCGGTCGTGTTCGTAGCGGGTCCCGTCGGAGGAGCGCAGGGCCGGGTCGGTGTTGCCGGTGTTCACGATCGCGCGGACCTTGTCCGGGAACATGTTCGCGTAGGTGTCGCCGAGGAACGTCCCGTAGGAGACGCCGAAGTAGGTCAACTTCTCGTCGCCGACCGCCTGTCTCAGCAGATCCAGGTCCCGCGCCACGACGGCCGTGGACATGTGGCCTAGCAACGGTCCGGCGTTGTCGCGGCACAGGTCACCCTGGGCGCGCAGGGCGTCGGTCTCGTCGGCGAGTTGCTGCGGGGTGACCGGGTCGCGCATGAGCTTGGCGTCGACCGTGTCGAACTGCTGCTGGGAGGTGTAGCAGCGCAACGGCATGCTGCGCCCGACCCCGCGCGGGTCGAACGCGACCACGTCGAAGCGTTCCAGGACCGCGGGCGAGAAGAAGTACTCCGCGACGACGGGCGCGCCCCAGCCCGCAGTGCCGGGGCCGCCGAAGTTCGTGAGGATCGATCCGATCCGCTTACCCGGGTCTTTGGCGCTGCGCTTCATCAGGGCCAGCGGCACCGTGCTGCCTTCGGGATGCGCGTGGTCCAGCGGGACGGCGTAGGTCGCGCAGCGCATCAGGGCCGGGTCGACGTCCTTCGGCAGGCCTGTCAGGGAGTCCTGTGGGCAGTCCTCCCACGTTACTGGCGGGACCTGCCGCCCCTGTGCCGGTGCGGCTGCCGCGCTGCCCGGGCACCCGGCCCAGAGTGCCAGCGCGGTGAGTGCCACGGTGAGGCGCCGCAGCGGCTGCCGTGTGTCGACGTGAGACGCCATGCCGATTCCCTCCGACTGTTCTGCCCCGTGCTTCCGGTGCCTGAGCGCCGTCGAGTCCTACCCTCACGCCGCCGTGTACGCGACGTGCCCGCTGACAGTTCCACTGGATGGATGTGCGCGGCCGGCCGGTGGGCGGGGCGGCGTTGGGTGCCGGTTCTCCGGGTGGCTGTGCGCCGCTCGGACTCACCGGCCCGCGTTCGACGGCACCGTGGCCGCCGATGGACCGGCCGGCTCGCACAAGTGGTCGAGCAGGTTGATGCTGTGGCAAGAAGACCACGATCGGCTTCGCTCCTGGCTGTATGGCCGGACCGGGGCCGTGCGGTCGCCGGGCGTTCTGGAGGTGCCTGCGGGCCGGTCGGTCAGTGCCCGGAGCCGATCGCGCAGAAGGCCGATTGTGGAGCCGGTCATGAAACGGGTGAGGATCTTCATGCGAAAGCGCGTTGTCGCTTCTCTCGGAGCGTTCGTCCTGGTCGGCGGGGTGGCGACTGCCCGGGCCGCAGGGGTGCATGTGGCCCTTGATGGTGGCACGGTCACCTGTCATGTCAGTCCTGAGCAGTGGAAGGCTCTTTCCGACCTGGGGGTCGGGTTTCGTGCCATGGCACCCGGCGTGCAGCTCGTGGACCGAGCGGAGCCGGGAACGACGCTCACCGACCCGGGCGGTCGGCTGGATGTCACCGGCCGTGGTCGGGTCACCTTTCGCGGCGGGTTCCGGCTCGAGACGGCAACGGGTGCCTTCGTCGAGGTGACCGAGCCCCGAACCTCGTTGCCGACGGCCGACCCCGAGTTCCAAGTGAGGAGCAGCTTCGATCCAGTGGGTACGCGCATGGACATTCTTGAATACGCTGTCGATCTCACCGCGCTCCATCTGTCCCTGCTGGATCAGACTCTGGGAATCGATGAGACCAGCATCGTGGTGAATCCCACGTTCGCGGCGGTTTTGACCCGTGCTTTCGGAGACGGCGCGAGTGTGACGGGCATGAGGTTCGCTGTCTGCTCCGCTGGCCTGACTCTCACACCCACCATGTAAGGCAGGACTGCTCGGAGCATATCGCTGGCTGGGCCCGCCGAGAGTTCATCCTTCGTGGCGTGGGCCGACGCCTCTCTCCAGTACTGGACTGTGGTCCTGAGGCGTGGTTTCGGGCGTGAGCCGGTCAGGATCGTAGAGGTTCGGAAGACCACGGTCGAATCGCTCGCGGTCGAGCTCCTTGAGGCGCTCGAACTCCGGGGGCCGGTGGAGCACGCCCAGGGTACAGCGGGGCAGGGTGGATCCGTCGGCGTCCAGGAGGGCGTTGACGGCCTGTCGAGCCGCAGCGTTGGCGCCTTCCATGGTGCTGACGTTGATGTCGGTACGGATCCAGTCGCCGGCCAGGAACAGGTTGCGCAGGGCGGTCCTGGAGTCGGGACGGTCGCGCCAGGAGCCCGGGTGCTGGACGAACAGGGGGCTGGCATTCGCCACGGCGGGGGTTCCCGCCGCGGTGATGGCCGGGTCGAGGAACCACGAATGGAGCATGGCATCGGTCAGCACCTCCTTCCCATGGCTGTTGAGGTGGGCCTTGATCTGTTCCCAGGCCTCGCGGGCGATCTCCGCGGGCGTGCATTCTCGCGCGGGCCTCCGGTTGAACATGCCGGGTGCTGACCAGTCGGAGATGATCGTCGACAGGCATTCCCGGACCGTGCCGTCGTGGTAGTCGGTGAAGGGGCGCTGCCAGAACTGGGCCTGGCTGACCGAGGTGATTGCCCACGGCGAGTCCACATAGTTGACATGGCCGCGAATAACGGGCAGCTCGTTCCTGAGGTAGAACATGAGTCCGTTCATCCACTCGGTGCGAAGGCGTGCGCAGTCGGCCAGGCCGGGGTCGGCGGCCAGCAGCGGCGCAGACAGGAGGGAGACGAACCGTTCGACGGGCAGGGCGGAGACGACGTGGTCCGCCTCGAACCTGTGGAGGGTTCCGGCCCGGTCGCGGACCGCTACCGAGGTGACGGCGTTGTTCGCCACGGCCAGGTCGGTGACGGTCCAGCCCACCCTCAGATCGACACCTAGCGTGCCCAGGTGGGCGACCCAGGGGTTGATGAGCTTCTCGCCGGTGCTTCCGTTCAGGACGCGGTCCACCGTCCCTCCCGGTTCGTTTCCCCGGCCGAGCGAGCTCCAGATCGTGGCCTCGAGGATCAGGCCGATGGAGTGGGTGCTGGCGTCCTTGGACTTCATGGCGGCCAGGTTGCGGACCATACCGTCGGCGAACCAGCGCCTGAACGGAACAGACATTCGTTCGGCCCGCAAGAAATCGTTCCAGGAGAGCAGGTCCCACTGACCCAGGCGGCGCTCGTCGCAGCTGGACCAGTAGGTAAAGTATTTGCGTGCGCCGTAGAAGGCCTCGCGGAACGGCACATGGGCCAAGGTGCTGGAGGCGAGGGTGATGAGGGCGATCACTTCCGCCGGCCCGAACGCGTGACTCTCGGGTGGCAGTAGAGAGCCGGTCCGGAACGTCACCACCGTGTCGGCCTGCCCGTTCGCACGAGCCCCCCGATAGGCAGCGGCCCTTACCAGGTTGTCCCAGGTGCCGCTGACGTTGCCGGGAAAGGGGACACGACGCATGGTGTCCGTCAGGTTCCGGTAGAACCCGGGGAAGAACCGGAACCCGTGCTCGCCCGGCAAGCCACTGCCGGGCACAGGGATACTTCGAGCCTTCCCACCCAGCTCGTGACACTCGAACACGGTGACGCTGTAGCCCCGTTCGGCAAGCTCCAACGCTGCCGACAGTCCGGCCACACCACCGCCCAGTACCGCAACCCGCTTGCCGACAGAAAAGATGTGCCCCGGCCTCACGATTCGCTCCTCCGGTCCCCGAGCCGACAGACTGCGGGAACCTTCTCGTTACTCGTACCGGCCGGGTCGTCGTCCTCGCCCGGCGCCACGGCCTGGGTGCGGAGGATGGGCCCCGACGGCCTGCCTGGCAGAGGTCTGATGGAGCTGGGTTGGCAGCGCGAGCCGTTCGCAACCCTGTCACGCTCACCAGTCGAACTCGAGGCCGCTCTGCAACCGACCTTCCCCTTGTCCTTCACCTGATCGCATCCGTTCGACTTTCGCGAGTCGGGAGGCCGGAACAGGATGAGTGTAAATGGTCAGATCCGGGACATCGAGGAGACTCTTATGCGTGTAGTCCGTCGTCTGCTTGTAGGAGTGGTCGCTACATCGGCGCTCACCCTAAATGGCGCAGCTCCGTCCGATGCCGCGCCGGTAGCGAACACTTGTGGTGGCGCTCTCCAGGATTACATCGGAACTGGTGGCCTGGACGTGCCGTTCACAGGAACCGCGCATGCCAGCGACGACCGGCCCATGACGGTCGCCCCGCTGTTCCTCAACAGCAGCGAGGTGAAGGTGGAGATCAGCGCAGGCTCCAACGAGTCCCGTTATGCCATCGGACCTCTCCACTTGCGCGTTGACCCCACGGGCCGGGGTCAGATCAGTTTCGACAGCTATGCAGGGGACGGCTGGAGTACAAACATTTCCTGTGCAGTCGGAACGCGGGTGACCGCCATTACCGGCAGGGTGTTCGTCGACGATCTCGATTCCTCTATCGACTTTACTGTTCGTCGCACCTGACCGCAGGACCTGGAGAACGCTCATGCAGCCGCGCAATGCCCTGCTCGTGCTCGTCACCGCCGGCCTGCTTACCGCAGGCCCTGTCTCAACGGCCATCGCAGAGCCGGACCACGAAAAGTACCTGACCCGGTTCGACAACATCGACGTCGACCGCATCCTCAAGTCCGACCGGCTCTTCACAAACTACTTCAACTGCCTCATGGATCGTGGCAAGTGCACACCTGACGGCAAAGAACTCAAATCCCTCCTGCCGGATGCTCTCAGGGCGAACTGCGCGCACTGCACTAATCGTCAAAAAAAAGGCACGGACAGAATCCTGCGATTCATAGTCAAAAATCGTCCGACCGAATGGAAACAGCTCGAGGCAAAATACGACCCAGATGACATCTACGTCGCTCGGTACAACTCGCACGCCGCCGCCTCGGACGGTCAGCCCCCGCGACGCGCCTGAACATCAAACGCGTCGGGCAGCCCGGGTCTCGATCGACGCGCGCGGGCCGGGGCTGTACAGAGCCGAATCCAGCCAATCGGATGCGGCGGGGCCAGTGGTGCCGGTCGTCGCGCGGGTAAGCCGTGGCCCAGCAGCGTGCCACGAGCGTGACCAGGGTGGTGTGCCCCTGGCGGGCGGTGGCCGCTGATGGACACCGCGAACGCGGGCCGCCGCCGCAGGCCGGCGGTCCCACCCGTCGGAACTGCGCAGGACTTTGCCGGATCCGCGGATCGGTCCGCGCGTGTGAGGAGGCGCCCGGTGATTCGTCCGGCCGGTGAGGGCACTTCTACGACCGGCTCGATTGGACGGCAGGTCGGTTCCCGAGAGACCGCAGAGCTCCGATTCCTGATGGACGATCCTTCCGCGGCGGGGCCCGCGATCCAGCAGGTACTGCCGGTACGGGTGTCCGAGGCCGAGGAGGTGCGAATGCTGCAGACAGCGTCCGAGATCCGGGGAGGATGGGGGCGGCCGCGGAGCCCGAAGCACAGGAGACGGAGACACCCGACCGGGACGAAGCCGAGCCGGGCAAGGAGCGGTCCGGGACCGACCCAGAGGTTCGCTTTCCCGCCCTCGGGCCCCGGGAGATGGCCACGGTGCGCGCCAACGTGGCGCGATCCTTCTCGGAGCCGAACGTCGAAATGACATGCGGGCTCGAACCCGGTGACCGGGCGTCTGCCGCGGCGCCTCGGCGGGCGGGGATCGGGGGACCCCTCCTTGGCCTGGCGTCACGTACGCTGTCGGCCGATATTCGGGAGGAGTGGCTGGAGGAGCACCACGGCTACGTGTTGGAGACCGAGGGGTGGTGGTGGCGCCGTCTCGGGATGGTCCTCAGTGAACTTCGCGGGATACCGGCGATAGTCCACACAGTGCGGCGAGGACGCAGGGGGAGCGTGTGAGGGCCGACCCGGACCGTCGGCCGCCCGGCCCGTCCGACGTGACATCCAAGGCGCTCGTGCGCAGGTGGTCCGAGCCGACGTCCCCCGGCGGCGCCATCCTGATCGTCGTTGTTGTGTCCGTGCTCGTTCGGCTCATCACCGTGGTACTTCCCAGCCACCTCGTCATCGGCTGGAAACAGACGGGGAACGCTGTTCCGGCTCGCCGCCACCGCGCTGTGTCGGGCCCGCGGTTGTGCCGCGCGGTGGTGCCGGTGCGCGATGCTGGACTGCTCTGTTCGTGGACCGCGCCTGGTTGGTGTTGGTCGGTGGGCTGCCAGGATGCCCGGGTGGTAGTAGGGGCCGGCGTCGTGGCTTCCGCCGTGACGTCGCCGGATGCGCCTGCGAGGCCGCTCTCGGGGCCCGTCAGACCACCGGCGCCATCCACCGCCGGCTCGCGGGGAGGAACAGGGGGCCGTCCGTTCTCCGGTCGTGCCGGCGCCGCGTCCGGGCCCGCCCCGCGTCCGCCCCGCTCCGGGCCGCACGGTCGTGCCGCCCGGCGCCACGAGGGGTGTCGGGCGGGCCGGTTCAGCGCAGTACCTCCAGTTCCGGCCAGTCGTCGCCGGGCCGGTCGAGGAAGCCGGTGGGCCGCCCCGTCAGGTACCGCGTGAAGAAGGCGGCGACGGCGGTGCGCTGGGCGGCCAGGGAGCGCCGGGGGTCGACGGTGCCGATGAGTCCGGCCGCGTCGGGGACCGGGAGACGGCGGACGAGCTGGGGCAGGAGGACCTGGAGGTCGGTGTACGAGCCGTGGGCGGCGTTCCGCAGCCGCAGAGCGTGCCGGGGGCCGGTGGACGCCGCCCAGCAGGAGGCCCAGCTCGGTTCGGTGTTCAGGGTCTTCGTGCCGGAGGCCATCAGCAGGAACGGCTTGGCGAGGCCGCTGTCGGCGACGGGTCCGAGGAGGGCGCCGTCGAGGTCGGCCGCGGCGCGGACGCGGGGCTCGTCGTGGGCGAGCTGGGCGGCGACGGAGCCGCCGAGGGACTGCCCGAGCACGCCGGTCCTGGCCGGGTCGGCGGCTTCGGCCAGCCCGACCGGGAGCGGGTCGGTGCCGGTGTCGGGGCGGTGGCCGCGGGCGAGCAGGTCGAGTGCGCCGAGGACGAAGCGGGCGTCGGCGAGGCGGGCCCGGGAGTGTCCGGCGAGGAGGGCGGCGATGACCTCCGGGGTGAGGTCGTCGGGGAGCGGGAGGGCGCGTTCGACCCGGCCGCCGGGGAACTCGACCTGTTCGGCCTCGTACGTGGAGTCGATGGCGACGACGAGGTGGCCGCGGCTCGCCAGGTCCTCGACCAGGGTGGTGCCCAGGGCGCGCGAGCCGCCGTCGCCGGAGGAGAAGAGCACCACGGGCAGCCGGCCGGCACGGCGGGCGACGGGCGCGCCGGTGCGGGCGTGGGTCCTGATCCCCCGCCAGTCGGCGGCGCCGGCGGGGACACCGAGGGCCGGTGCGGAGTGCGTGTCCCAGTCGGCCGCCGCGGCCGGGGGCAGCCAGGGGGCCGTCGGGTGGCCGGCGCCGGGTTCCGCCGGGTACCAGAGGCCGGCCATGAGCTCCCGGTAGGGCTTGGTCGGTAGGAGGGGGTCGGGGCGGCTGTCGTCGACCAGGTGCAGCGCGACGGTGCCGACGGGCCAGGGCCCGGTGGGCGCCGGCAGCCGCAGCGGGACGGGGGTGCCGGGGGCGTGCGCGGGGCCGGCACCCCCGGCCGGGGCGGCCGGGCGGCGTCGGGGGACGGGGGCGGCGGCCACGGTGGCGAGCACGGAGGCACCGAGCGTGCCGAGCAGGGCGCGACGGGTCGGGGGCATGGGCGGGCTCCTCGGGCGGGTACGGCTGCGGGTTCGCCACCAGGGTTTCGCCGCCGGGGGGTGCGGGGCGCCCTGCCGGGGGACGATCCCGCCGGTGGTCGCCGGTCGCCCCGGGGCGCGTCCGCTCCTCCGCGCGGAGGAGGCCCCGGTGTCCCGGGGTCTCCCCGGTCTCCGCCGGTGGGTGGACGCCTTCGCGGGCGCGGGGGCCCTAGCGTGGGGCTCCGGCGACCACGCCGGACGACGCGGACGCGAGGACGGACACGATGACCGAGACCGGCACGGTACGGACGGGCCCGCCGGGCGTCCTCGCCCGGCTGCCGGGGCGGTTGCCGCCCCTGGTGGCGGACGCCGCGCTCGCGGCGGCCCTGTTCCTGCTGACGCTCGGGCCGGGGCGGGTGGCGGACGGTACGGGCTTCGCGCTGCAGACCGCTCTGGTGCTCCCGTTGGTGTGGCGGCGGCGGGCACCCCGGTCCGCGTTCGGCGTGATCGCCGCCGCGGCGCTCGCGCAGTGGCTGCTGGGTGTTCAGCTGCCGGCCGACGCGGCGTTGCTGGTCGCCCTCGGGACGGTGACCGCGCGGGCGCCGTACCGGTCGGCGTGGGCGGCGGGTCTGGTGGCGGTGGCCGGTGCGGTGCTCGCGGCGGCGCGCTGGGCGCCCGAGGGACGGTTCCTCGCCTCGGCCGCCGCGATGACGGCGGCGGTCGCCGCGAGCGCGCTGCTCGGGGCGAACACCCGGATCCGGCGGGCCGCGCGGGCGGAGCGGCTGGCGCGCCTGGAACGGGACCGCGACGAGCGGGAGCGTCGGGCGGTGGAGGAGGAACGCGCCCGGATCGCGAGGGAGTTGCACGACAGCGTGACGCACGGCCTGTCGGTGGTGGTGGCGCTGGCGGACGCGCTGGGGCACGCGCGGCCGGCCGACGCCTCCGCCGTGACGGCCCGGATCGCGGAGACCGGGCGGCAGGCGCTGACCGACATGCGGCGGGCGCTGGGCCTGCTCCAGGACGCCGGTACCGACGCCGGGCCCGGGGACGACCGCCGGTCGCCGCCGGGGATCGGCCAGCTCGCGGCGCTGTGCGAGCGGATGGAGGCGGCAGGCCTCGTGACCCGGCTGCGGGTGGACGGCGAGGCTGCCGGGGTGCCGGCCGCGGCGCAGCTGACAGTGCACCGGCTCGTCCAGGAATCGCTGACCAACGTCCTGCGCCACGCGCCGAAGGGGACGCGCGCCGAGGTGCGGGTGTCCTGCGCGCAGGGGGCGGTCACCGTCGAGGTGACCGACGACGGGCGGGCCGGAGGGACCGGGCGGAGGGGATCCGCCGGGTCCGGGCTGGGTCTCACGGGGATGCGGGAACGCGCCGCGGCCTTCGGCGGGGTGCTGGAGGCGGGCCCGCGGCCGGGCGACGGCTGGCGGGTCTTCGTACGACTGGATCCAGGCGGCGCGTCGTGAGCGTCCGGGTGCTGCTGGTGGACGACGAGGAGTTGCTGCGGCTGGCGTTCGGCATGATCCTGCGCGCCGAGCCGGACATGGAGCCGGTCGGGGAGGCGGCCGACGGGGCGGCGGCGGTGGAGCTGGCACGGCGGCTGCGGCCGGACGTGGTGCTGATGGACGTGCGGATGCCGGGCACCGACGGCATCGAGGCGACCCGGCTGCTCCTGCGCGAGGTGCCCGGGACGCGGGTGCTGGTGCTCACGACCTTCGACCTGGACGCGTACGCCTTCGAGGCGCTGCGTGCCGGGGCCTCGGGCTTCCTGCTGAAGAACAGCCGGCCGGAGGAACTGCTGGGGGCGATCCGCGACGTGGCCCGGGGGGATGCTGTGGTCTCCCCCCGGGTGACGCGCCGGCTGCTGGACCGCTTCGCCCACCGGCTCCCCGCCGCCGGGGACGACGGCGCCGGGGGCGACGCGCAGCGGCTGCGCGTGCTGACCGCGCGCGAGCGGGAGGTCCTGCTGGGGGCCGCCCGCGGCCTGACCAACACGGAGCTCGCCGCCGCCCTCGGTCTCGCGGAGCCCACGGTGAAGAAGCATCTCGGCCGGGTCATGGCCAAGCTGGGTCTGCGGGACCGGGTGCAGGCGGTGATCTTCGCGTACGAGTGCGGGCTGGTCGGGCCGGGGTAGGCACGGGCGGCCGTCGACCGGCAGCTCCGGGGCGGGGAGGAGGTCGAGCGGGCCGCAGGCCTCGCCGCGCTCCCGGACGTCGGCGAGGGCCGACGTCGAGCAGGTGCTCGCGCCCGTGCCTCGCAGCGAGCTGCTCGCCGCCCAGCGCCCGGGCGGTCGGACGGCCGGGCCTCGGGGAAGGTCGCCGCCCGGGGAGCCGGCGGCCTGCGAGTACGCGTGCAAGTGCGGGTGCTCGGGTGTCCGGGGCGGCTCTGCGCGGGGGCGGCGGCACACGGCGATCCGCCTCCTCGGCATGAACTCTGCTGACCTGCAGGTCGCATGAGCGTCCATCAGGATGCCAGGACGGGTTCCCCGAACGCGGGCGGCCAACGCTTGCCGGGGGCTGGCTGTTTGAAATCGCCTGAGCGGGAACCCGAAGGACGGGACCGACCAGCCACTCCGGGCCGTGGTCAGACCGAAGGAGGAGCGGTATGAGCATCTGGATCGTTCTGGCAGTGGCCGTGCTGGCAACCGCGGCGGCCCTCGCCGTGCTGCTGCCGCAGTGGAACACCCGCCGGCTGCAACAGCGTTTCGGTCCGGAGTACGACCGGACGGTGCGGGCGCACGGCGGCCGCACCGGGGAGGCCGAGCACGAGCTGGCCGGCCGGCTGCGACAGGCCAGGCAACTGGCACTCACCCGGCTGCCGCAGCGCCGCGCCGAGGAGATCGGCAACCAGTTCGCTGCCCTCCAGGAGCTGTTCGTCGACGACCCCGCCCGCTCGCTGGACGAGGCCATGACCCTGCTCGACGGCACGCTCGACGAGATCGGCTTCCCTGCCGAGGACCGGCCTGCCGTGCTCTCGGTCGACCACGCCGCCCTCGTGCCCGACTACCGGAGTGCCCGGCAGGTGCTGGAGCGCAGCCGGTCGCAGCGGGTGGGCACCGAGGAACTGCGGACGGCGCTGCTGGCCGTGCGTGACCTGTGCCTCGAGGTGGCCCGCTCCGGCGGCGACGAGCAGAAAAGGACGGCCCGTGCCGGCAACTCCACCGGTGCCGTCCACCACTCCGGCCCGCGCCACGCCACCCGATGACGCCGGCGACCCCACGAAGGAGAGGACGACCATGTCCCAGTACGGTTCCGCAGCCCGGAACAACCCCGACGACGCGCCGGCCCCGGACCCCCGCAGCGGTCCGGCGGACCTGGCCAAGTCGGACACCGTCCGCCCGCACGGCGCCCACCCGGACGCCGCCCGCGCTGCCACGCCCCGCCCGGACCCGGCCGGCCCGCAGGCCGCCCGCCCGCCGGCTTCCCCCGAACGAGGCGCTGCCGCAGGACGGTTCGCCGTCGTACCGGGAGGCGACCGGGCCGCAGAACGGCCCTCCGAGCCCGCCCGCCCCCTACCGGGACCCCGGACCGGCGACCCGCAACCGGCATCGGCGACACCCGCGCAGAGCGGATCGGGCGGTTGGCTCGGCGTCGAGCGCACGCAGCGACTGCGGGCCGAATGGCACTCCGTCCAGGCGGGATTCGTCGACGACCCCCGTCAGTCCGTGCAGCAGGCCGACGCCCTGATCGAGAAGTCGGTCGGCCTGCTGGCCGAGGCCGTCACCGAGCGGCGCCACCGGCTGCGCGGCGCCGAAGCGGCACCGGACGGCACACCGGCCGCCAGCACGGAGGACCTGCGCCTCACCCTGCGCGAGTACCGGTCACTGCTGGACCGCCTCCTCGACACCTGAACCACCAGCACATCCGGAGCGGAGGGGACGCCCGGACGTCCCCTCCGCCCCGGCACCTGGGGTGCGCTACGCCCGCCCCGACCTCACCGGCAGGGTCGAGTATCCGGAGGTACCGGGCCAGGGCGCTGGTGACAGCAGCGGTGAGGGTGAGGACGGCGGCGAAGGTCGTGGCGGCCGACGGGTAACGCGGCAGGTCAAAGCATTGGTGAGCTGCACTGGATACCTTGATGGCCGCCCCGGACGCACCGGGGCGGCCATCACGGTGAGGGGCCGTAGAGCTCGCCGAGGACGGAACCGCTCTGAAGAGCGGCCCGGACGGTTGGCCGTTCAATCCGCCGGCCGTGGACCTCTTCGACCCCGAGTGGGCGGACAAGGAGATCCACCCGGACGAGTTCGAGGCACACTGGCTCAGTGCGCGCCATGTGGACAGCGAGGAATGAGGGGTCTCTGGTGCGCGCACATCAATGGCCGGACAGGCAAGGCCAACTGATATGGCGCGTGAATCGGACCAGGCCAACTGAGACCGGACCGGATCGTCGGCGACAGGACACCCGGCGCCGGTACGACCGGTACCTGCCGGAGCCCGCCGACCGGGTACCTCTGACACGTGATCCTGACCGAGTACCAGGCGGTATTGACCAGCGTGGTCGAACGGCCATCGGGTACGGTCGGTCCATGGAGAACTTTCCCGAGAGCGTGGACCGCGAGATCCTGGGCGGTCGGATCGTTCATGCGGTCAAGGTGTACCGAGAAGCGTCCGGGTGCACGCTCCGCGAGGCGATGGACGTCGTCCGGGAGCGCGACGCGGAGCTCGGCCGCGACCGGCCGGACGCCTGACCTGCCACCGGACAACCGGTTTAGATCACTCGGCGGATGGCCAAGATCATGTGTCACAGGACACCGGGACAGTGTCCTGCTGCACCGGCGCGCCGGATACGCGCCGATGCCGGGCTCGAGCCGACCGTCACCGACCTCCCGGAGCCGGACGGCGGGAACACGGTCGCCGGGGTCCTGGTCGCCCCGCACTCCGGGTCCGGTTCGAGCCGGCCGACGACCAGGAGGTAGCTCGGACTGCCTCCCGGCGTCGGCTAACTGGTGACGGGCGCTCCGAGCGACCTGACCGGCACCGCGGTCGAGCTCATGACGTCCACCCCGAGGGGACTGTCCGGCGGGGCTTATGACTGTCCGACGATCCGATCGTTGCTCTGGTCATGGGGCGGGGGAGATCCGACCAGGGACGAGTGGGTGTGGCTTGAGCCGTATCGGCCGAAGCCCGGTGGCCGCGGTCGGCGTTGGTGTGACCACCGGCAGGTCATCAACGGGATCCCGTTCCGGGTCCGCACGGGAGTGCCCCTGGCGTCATCCGCCGGAGCGGTTCGGGAGCCGGAAGACGGTTTGCGAGCGGCATCGGCGCCGGTCCGCGGATGGGACCTGGGACAGGGTCCTTCGGGCCGTGCTGGCTGACGCCGACGCTCAGGGGCGGGTGGACTGGGGCATTGTCACCGTCGACTCGACCTCATCCCGTGCTCGCCAGCACGCGGTCGGGGCTCCGCTCCAGGGCCTGACCTTCGGCCAGGCCCTGGACCTCCTCCACCACCTCGTCGCGACACGGACCTGCACCTGCCCCACCTGTCGACAACCCGCAGGGCGGGCCTACGACGCCACCTGACGGAGGACTACTGGGCGATGTTCGGGTTGGCGGGCTGTTCTGAGCCGGGTGTCACCCGGCGGCCCTTGCCGCGCTTGACGAGGACCACTGTCTTCATGGTGACCGCCGGGTGGTTCGGTGTGTAGTACGTGCCCGTCCAGTAGTCGTGGAAGGAGGCCACCGTGCCGATCGTGTACGTCATCGGGTTCGCGGCCGTCTGGCCGCTTCCGGCGAAGGCCTCCATCGTCACTGTGTCCTGGCCGTCCATGCCCACCACCGCTGCGGCGTGGTACTGCGACATGATCTGCTCCCCGGGGTTCATGGCGAGCATCAGGTAGGACTGTCCCACCACCGGGCTGGCGTTGCGGTCCGTCGCCCCCTGGAAGTCGCCTGCGCGGTCGCGGTTCTGCTCGTCCGACATGCCGAAGGCCTTGAGCCCGGCGCTGGTACGGACGTTGCTGTTCGCGCCGTCGGCCAGCTCTCCGACGGCGTTGTGCATGATCTCCTCCGCCGTGTGGAGGCAGTCGTCCAGGATGTTGCGCGCCAGCTCGTGCTCCTGGTAGAGCTCCGTGCCGCCGAAGAGGGCCTGCTGCGCCGTGCTTGTCGGGCGCAGTGCCGGGGAGTAGGACCCGCCGGGCGCGCTGACCCGGATCCAGATCGACGTGGCGTCGTCGTTCGGGACGGCGAAGACGCCGTTCGCCGAGACCGTCATGTTCTGCTGGTCCGGGCCGGCCTGTGCCGCCCAGCGCTGGACCGATTCCTGGGCCGCCCCCCGGCCTGCCCGGCCCGCCTCCTGTGCGTGCTGATCGGTCCTCGGTGCCGCCCCGCTCATGGCGCGGCGCGCGTTGCTCTCCGCCTCCCGTTCGAAGCGGTCGGAGGGATCGGAGAGCCGCAGGCCCGCTCCGTTGTCCGTACCCGCGACGGGGCCCCGGCGCTGCTGGATCACGTGGGTGAGTTCGTGGGCGAGCGTGTGCTTGTCGGTGCCGCCGTCCCCGATCACCACGTGGTTCCCGCTGGTGTACGCCCGAGCGCCGACCTCGGCCGCCGACGCCTTCGCCGCGCTGTCGTCGTGGATGCGGACGTCGGAGAAGTCGGCGCCCAGCCGCCGCTCCATGTCCGCGCGCGTGCCGCCGTCCAGCGGCCTGCCGCCGGCCCGCACCACGTCGTGGACGGCCGAGCGCTGGACCGGCGCATCTTCCGCCTCGTGGCCGCACCCCGCACCGTGCCGGTGCTGCTGCTTCAGGCGCTGGACGACTACCGCGTTCCCCACCGTCGCCTGCAGCCCGAGGAGCCCGGAGGCCTGTGCGGGTGGTGCGGTGACCGGCCTGCGGACCGTCGACCGGGCGTCCTCGGTGGCGTTCGACCTGGCCTTCGCGTGGTTCTGCACCGGTGCTTCCTTCGTCGGCGGATCGGAGCCGTACGTGATGCCTGTGTCCTGCGTACGTCTCGCGCAGGTCCTTGTCCTGGATACGCCGGGCGACCCCGCGGACGCCAGGTACCCGAGGGCAGACTCGACCGGCGGCGAGGGCAGTCTCGGTTCCCTCCCGAAGGACTTGGCCTCAGCCGGCGCCGCATGACGGCCTGGGGCGAGCCCTGCCGCCTCGCGGATCACCAGCCGTGTGAGAGCGGACAGTGCAGGATCCAGGTACCAAGGAGTAGATGGTCGTCGGAGTCGGTGGTGCTTCGGCCGTAGACGCAGCACACGAGGCGCTCGGACATGGTGTCTGCAGGGTTCGCGTTGTCGGGCATGAGCGGCAGGGTGACGAGTGCAGGCCGCTCGGTGCGGGCGATTGTCGCCCGCCGGATGCCCGGCCATGTGGTCACACGGTTCGCGGTCACCGCACCGGTGAGGTCGGCGGCCCTTCCGAGTGCCGATCGATCACACTGCTCCGGGAGATGGGCTGTCCGCCGGCGGGGACTGCGAACTGTCCGCTCACCCGGACGTCCCGAGGTCCGTGGACAGCCGTGCGGCCCGGCGGTCGGGCTGATCGGTGTGACGGGGCTTCGCATATGCTGAACCGATGTCGGACGACGGCGGGATTCCAGGTATCGCGGACACGGGTGTGGAACTGCCTGCAACGCTGCGTATCGCTGGGCTTGCGTTGGAACGGACGGAGAGCCCTCCGTCCTTGGCCTGCTGGACCGGCTGCTTCCCGGAGTCGGCGGGCGGTAACGCGGCGGTTGTGAGTCTGGTGGTCGAGCCGGTCGCGCCGCCTGAGGAGGTTGCCCTCCAACTCGCTCTCGACGTTGTGAGCAGTTTCGACGTCTTTGTCGACCGAGCCGTGCGGTACTGCCGGACCCGGCTCAGGGAGCGGCACTTCGAGCTCACAGCCGAGGAACTGAGCTGGCTGGATCTTCCGGAGTTGCCGTTGGCAGGTCCCGAAGCGGTGGTGTGGGCCGACCGGACCTGGGCGATCCGGTTCACGGAGAGCAGGTTCCGGCTGGCGGACCCGTTCGGGATCCTGGTGACCTTCAACGGCACGCAGCCTGTCGACGTTCAGGGCCTCGAGGACGAGGACGAGGACGAGGACGGGCAATGAGCCGCGTGTCGTGGCATCGCGATCCTGGGGACTGTCGGATGGTCAGCAGGCGGGGCCGGTCGGCGGGCGGCCCGGGGGCCGGGTCGCTGCTCGGTGACCGTGGCCGCGCGGCGGAGGGTCGCCGGTAGTACCGGGTGCGGTGGGGAAGGGACTCTCCGGGTCAGAAGCGCCGTCGGTGTGCGGAGACGAACGAGAAGACGCCGAACAGCAGCAGTCCGACTGCCACGGCGGCGAGCAGCCACGGGCCGGCCGGGGTGTCCGCGAAGGATCGGAGGGTGTCGTCGATGCCTCTCGCCCGCCCGGGGTCGAAGCGGGCCGCAGCCGTCATGACGAAGAGCCCCACGCCCGCGAACACCACGCCGCGCGCCGCGTTGCCGGCGAGCCCGATTCCGGTGACCGCGGCACGGGTGCGCCGGCTCATCGAGGCGGTGTCCAGTCGGCGCAGGAAGGTCCGCCGGGCGGCGCGGACGGTGATGCCCACACCCACGCCGACCAGTGCCAGGCCGGCTGCGCCCACCAGCAGGCGGCCGCCCGGCAGGGCGAGCGCGTCGGCCGTCCAGTCCTTGGAGGCGCGGTCGCTGTTCGACCCGCCTCCGGTACCGGAGGCGAAGGCGGCGGTACCCCAGCAGACCGACGCGTAGAACACCGCCCGCCCGGCGTCCAGCAACCGCTTGCCCGGCTTGCGCCGACCGCCGTCGTGCCCGTCGTGCGAAAGTGCGGCGGCGGCGCGCCAGAGCGTCATGCACGCGAAGCCGAGGACGAGCAGCCACAGGAGAAGCGTGCCGCCGGGCCGGGCCGCGATCTGGCGCAGTGCCCCTTCACGGTCGGCCTCGTCCGGGCCCCGGCCGTCCATCGCGATCCGCAGGGCGAGGTAGCCGATCACGACGTAGACGACTCCGCGGGCCGTGAACCCGGCCCGCCCGGCGGCGCGCAGGAACGGACCGGCCGACACCGCCCCACTGGACCGGGACTCCCGTGCGGTGGCCACCATGACGCCTCCTCCGTATCCGGAGCGCGCGGCGCGCCCGGCAGCCGTGTGCCCCCTTTCCGGCCTGCCACGCACGGCACCCCCGGCACCCGGCTCCACCGTCCTGGCCGCGCTCCGGCCGGGACGTTCCTGCGGAACCGTCACCGGCACCGGCACCGACGCGGCCGCCGCCGCGAGCCGGAACACCGTTCTCGCACGTCCTGCTGTCGTCGCTTCCGGTCCGGTCTCGTGACAGTCGTGCCGGACCGGAGGCCGGGCGCCCTGTTGCGGGGCCACGAAGAAGGAAGCGGGGGAGTCGGTCGGCGGGGGCTCTTCCGCGACCTTTCTCGAACAGAGGGCTCATCACACCGAGGCCGGTCGGCGCCGGGTCCCGTCGCCCGCTCGAGGGCCGCCGGGCCGGCGACGCCTGCGGCCGGCCGTGCCGCGACCGCCTCCGGTGAGTCGTGGTCGGGTGCAGGTCGCGCCCCTGGCATGCTGCTGGGCGCGGCTCCGTTCGGCGCCACCCGAGCGGGCCGAGCGGGCCGGCCGATGGGCAGCGGCAGCGGGTTCCAGAAGTCCAGGAGCCCCAGGTACCCCCGGGAGCCCGGGACGGACGAGCGGGAACGGAAAGGGGTGCGTACATGGACCCGGTGACGAAGGCACTCGACGAACTGCACCGGCGGATCAGCGGGCTGAAGGGCGGCGAGGTCGCCTCCTACATCCCGAAGCTCGCCCGGGCCGACCCCGAGGACTTCGGCATCGCGATCACCAGCATGGGCGGCCGTCGCTACCAGGCGGGCAAGGCCGACACCGAGTTCACCATCCAGTCGGTCTCCAAGCCCTTCGTCTACGCCCTGGCCCTCACCGACCTCGGACCCGACGAGATGCTCAGACGGGTCGGCGCCGAGCCCAGCGGCGAGGCCTTCAACGCCATCAGTCTGGAACCGGGCACCGGTCGGCCGGCCAACCCGATGGTCAACGCCGGCGCGATCGCCACCACCGCGCTGGTCTCGGCGGCCGACACCGAGGCGCGGTCCGCCCGGATCCTGGACTGCCTGTCCGCGTTCGCCGGCCGTCGGCTGGGCTACGACGAGGAGGTCTACGCTTCCGAGGCCGCCACCGGCGACCGCAACCGTGCGCTTGCCTACCTGATGCGCTCGGCCGGCTCGTTGAGCGACGACCCGTACGCCGTGACGGCCACCTACTTCCGCCAGTGCTCGGTTCTGGTCACCGCGGCCGACCTGGCGGTGATGGCTGCGACCCTGGCGAACGGCGGCCGCAACCCGGTCACCGGCGAGCGGGTCGTGGAGCGGGGCGTGGCGGTGCGGACCCTGGCGGTCATGGCCACCTGCGGGATGTACGACGGCGCCGGGGAGTGGCTGCTGAACGTCGGCCTGCCGGCCAAGAGCGGGGTCTCCGGTGGGCTGATCGCGGTCGGCCCGGGCCGGTTCGGCGTCGCGGTCTACAGCCCGCCACTGGATTCGGCGGGCAACTCCGTGCGGGGCGTGGCCGCGCTCACCGCGATGTCCGAACGGCTCGCCCTCCACCTCATGCACGCACCGGTGCACCTGACGGCCACCGTCACCGACACCGGGCACGGCGCTCGGTCCTCCCGTGCCCGCAGTCCGGAGCAGACCGCGCTGCTCAACCGCAGCAGTCGGCGCATCATCGCCGTCGGTGCCCAGGGCGAGCTGGAGTTCACCGAGACCGAGCAACTGTTGGCTGCCGTCGAGGGGGCCGTCCCCGTGTCGCCCGGCTGGCTGGTGCTGGACCTGATGGCCGTCACCGGCATCCGACCGGGCTCCGCCGCGATGCTCGCCGCCGGTCTGGCGGACATCGCCCGACGGGGTCACCGGATCGTCGTCGCGGCCCAGGAGCCGTTCCTGGCCGCCGGCGACGGGCACCCCGACGGGCACGCCGACTGGCACGCCTTCGGCAGTCGCGACGACGCGGTGGCGTGGTGCGAGGATCAGCTCCTCGCCGGCGAGCCGCCCGCCGGCCCGCCCGCTGCGGAGGGCGGGAGCTGACCGCCTGTCGGGGCCGGTTCCGGGCCTGGTGTGTTCGGTTTCTGGTGGTGTGCCGGTTTTCCGGCCGCTGTGCGGTGGGGGTGTCGGTCCTGTTCCGGCCTCCGCGTTCCGGCCTCCGCGTCTCGGCCCCCCGCGTTCCGGTTCTGTGCTGGTGCCGGGTTCCGGTTTCTGTGTTGCGTGTTGCGTGCGGTGCTGGTGCCGGTCCCGGCCACCGCCCCCTGCGCTTGGTTCCGTCGCGGGGGGCGGTGGCGGGTGGTGCTGGTGTGTTAGTGGGTGGTGGTTGCGGTGATGGTGCTGGCGTCGTCGGCGCCACCGGGGACCTCCTGCCAGGTGGCGGTCCACTGGCCGGTGTCGTAGTTGGCGTCCTTGGTGTAGACGCGGCCGGTGGCGCCGAGGGTGTAGACGTGCACGGTGTTGCCGGTGACCGCGCTCGCCACCGCCTTCCTGAGGCCGGTGCCGCCCTGGGAGGTCCAGGTGCCGGACCAGCCGGTGCCCGCGTAGTCGCCGTCGGTGGTGTGGAGCGCGCCGTCGGACCCGACGATGTTCAGGTGGACGCGGTTGCCGGTCGCGGCGGCCGTGATGGCCTCGGCGCCCTCGGCGCCGCCGGGCACCTCCTGCCAGGCGCTGCTCCACTGGCCGGTGCCGTAGTCGGCGTCCATGGTGTAGACGTGGCCGGTGGAGCTGAGGGCGAAGATGTGCATGGTGTTGCCGGTGACGGTGCTGGCGAGGGCCTTGAGGCCGGTGCCGCCCATGGCCACCCAGGTGCCGGACCAGCCGGTGCCCGCGTAGTCCGCGTCGGTGGTGTGCAGTGCGCCGTCGGAGCCGACGATGTTCAGGTGGACGCGGTTGCCGATGGTGGTGGCGCTGACGGCGGTGGCGCCCTCGGCGCCGCCGGGGACCTCCAGCCAGGTGGTGGTCCACTGGCCGGTGGTGTAGTCGGCGTCCTTGGTGTAGACGTGGCCGGTGGAGCCGAGGGCGTAGACGTGCACGGTGTTGCCGGTGACGGTGCTGGCGAGGGCCTTGAGGCCGGTGCCGCCCTGGGTGGCCCAGGCGCCGGACCAGCCGGTGCCGGCGTAGTCGCCGTCGGTGGCGTAGAGCGCCCCGTCCGAACCGACCGTGCTGACACGTGCCTTGGAGGCGGGCGCGGGGGCGGGGGCGGGCGGCGCGCTCGCCATCGCGGCGACGATGCGCTGGGCGTCGGCGGCCTGGGGCTGGTAGGCACCGGGGAAGGCGGAGACCTGGACCTTCTGGCACACGACGCCCACCGGCTGGGTCTTCCAGGCGCCGTTGGGGTAGGCCTTCAGCATCCCGTCCAGGAAGGCGTTGGTGGAGTAGGCCGGGTTCAGGCGCTCCTCGGTGCTGCCCCACCAGGTCTGCTGCTGGAAGAGACCGACGCTGCTCGCGTCGAGGACGTTCGGGTTGTTGCGCAGCTCGGACTCGACGATCGCGGTGGTGACGGCGATGACGGCGGCCTGGTCGGACAGGTCGTGGGCGCGAGTGGCGGCGACGATGGCCCGGGCGCAGGAGAACCGGTACGCGGTCATGGCGTGGGCGAGCTTGCCGGTGAGGACGGTGTTCAGGCTCGCGGCGGCCGCCGAGTCGGCGTCGGTGACGGTCCCGCAGGAGCGGTCGGGCTGGGGTGCGGCGTCGGCGGTGCCGGCCGTGACCGCGAGGGGCGACAGCAGCGCGGCGACGGTGGCGGCGGCGGGCAGGAGCTTGCGGAGCTGCTTGCTCATGAGGATGCGGTTCTTCCTGGTCTCGGGGCCGGGTACGGGGCACGGGACACGGGTGTGCGGGCGGCGGCAGCGGCCCGGGGGCGGGGTGCCCGGCCCCGGGGCGGGACCGCGGGGCCGGGCCGAGGGGGGTGCGCACCGGCGGCCGGGCGGCCGGGCGCCGGTGCGCGCGATGCCTGCGGGGGTCAGAGGCCCGAGGTGGCGGCGATCTCCTGGATGCCGCTGTTGCCGGCCAGGGGCTGGAAGGTGCTCCAGGTGCCGTTCGTGTAGTTGCCGTTCGCGTTGTAGACCCGGTCGTCGGAGCCGACGGCGTACAGGTGGACGGTGTTGCCGACGGCGTTGGCGGTGATCTTCTTGATGCCGCTGTTGCCGGCCAGGGGCTGGAAGGTGCTCCAGGTGCCGGTGGCGTAGTTGCCGTCGGCGGTGTGGACGGTGCCGTTGGAGCCGGTGGCGAACAGGCGCACCGTGGTGCCGGTGGTGACGGCGGTGATCTCCTGGATGCCGCTGTTGCCCTGGAGCGGCTGGAAGGTGCTCCAGGAGCCCGTCGCGTAGTCGCCGTCGGCGGTGTAGATCCGCTCGTCGGAGCCGATGGCGAACAGGTGGACGGTGCTGCCGACGGCGGTGGCGGTGATCTTCCTGATGCCGCTGTTGCCCTGGAGCGGCTGGAAGGCGCTCCAGGAGCCGGTCGCGTAGTTGCCGTCGGCGGTGTACACGGTGTCGTCCGCCCCGACGGCGAACAGGTGGACGGTGCCCCCGACGGCGGCGGCGGTGATCTGCTTGATGCCGCTGTTGCCCTGCAGCGGCTGGAAGCTGCTCCACGAGCCGGTCGCGGTGTCGCCGTCGGCGGTGTACACGGTGCCGTCCGAGCCGATGACGAACAGGTGGACGACGGAGCCGATCTGCACGGCGGAGATCTGCTGGATCCCGCTGTTGCCGGGCACCTGCTGGAACGCGCTCCACGCCCCGGACGCGAAGTCGCCGCCGGCGTTGAAGACGGTCCCGCCCGAGCCGAGCGCGAACAGGTTGGTGACGTCCTTGGCCGCCGGCGCCGGTGCCGGGGCGGGGGCCGGGGTGGTGTCCGTGCCGCCGATCGGGGAGACGTAGCCGCTGATCGACTGGCCCATGTAGGAGCTGTAGCCGAGCGCCGAGTTGTACGGCCCGTCCAGGCGCACCCGCGACGTCGCGGCGAAGTTGCCGCGCTGGCCGCCCTCGTTGCCGCCGATCGTCTTGATCTGGCCGTTGCCGACCTCGGTGACGATGGCGACGTGGTCGGCGTAGCCCGCGCCGTTGTAGTTGAACACGACCGCGTCGCCGACGTGCGGGGTGCTGTGCAGACCGCCGTTGTACTGGCCGAAGCTGCCGGCCGCCGGGGTCAGGCCCGAGACGTTGACACCCGCCTTCGCCCACACCCACTTGGCGAAGTCCGCGCACCAGTGCTCGGGCTGGCCGCCGTTGCCGGTGCAGCTGGAGTAGAAGCCGGTGGTGCCGGCGCTGTTGGTCGCGCAGGCCGTCTTGTAGTTGTTGGCCAGGGCGATGCCCGTGATGTTCGAGCCGACACTGGCGTGGGCCGAGGAGGCACCGAAGGCCAGGCTGACCGGAACGATCGCGGTGGCGAGGGCGAGGGCGGCGCTGCGGCGGCGGGAGGTGAACGCGGACATGACGAATACTCCTGACGACAGGCGGACGAGCGGCAGTGGAAGGGTCGGTCGTGATGCGTGGTGACGGTCCGTCACCGTCCGGGCGCGGGAGAGCGCGTACGGTGGCGGGAGAGGGACGCGGGGTGCCGCGGGGCGGCCGCGCGGTGCGCTGCGCCGCCCGTGGGGCCCGGGTGGTGGCGGTGCCGCCGTCCGGGCGCGGGGCCGTGGCGGTGGCTGCGGTGGTCGGTGGTGGCAGTGGCCCCGGGGGGTGCGCGGGCGGCCGCGGGCGGCCGGGCCGTCAGCCCCGGACCGTGCCGCGTGCCGCGGCGCCGGCGGGCCGGCCGCCCGCGGCGGCGGCGGTGGCGGTGCCCGGCGCGGCGCCGTCGCGGGCGGCGGCCGGCGCCTGGCGGCGGGCCACGGCGGTGGAGGCGGAGGCGGGAGCGGGGGCGGGGGCGGGGGCGGCGCGAGGCATGGCGGTGTTCCTCCGGGAGCAGGGGGTGTCGGTGCGGTGGACCCGGCCCGCGTCGCGTGGTGACGCTTCGTCGGGTCCGCCGCCCCGGAGCGGTGCTCCCTGGCGGCGATCACCAGCTTCGTCGCAGCTCACGGCGGGCGGAAGGGCTCCCGGGTGGACGGAAACGTCCCTGGCCCGTTCCGGCCGACCGGGCCGGCAGCGCCCGGCGCCCGCCCGTGGAGGGCGGTGACCACAGCCATCCGCCCGCCGGTTCGCGGCGCCCGTCCGTTCGTGCTGTGCCCGCCGCCGGTTCGCGGCGCCCGTCCGTCGGTTCGCCGCGCCCGTCCGTTCGTGCTGCGCCCGTTGGCCGGAGAGTGCCGGCACCGGCGTCCGGTGTCGCGGGCCGTCCCGCTCCGGTGGGCCGTCGCAGGCCGGCGACGGCCGTGGTGGCGTGGTGGAGCGGGACGGCCCGCGGTGGTCCGGTCCGGTCGGTGTCCGCCGCGGTGTTCCCGGGCGGGTCGGGTCGGGGTCGGCTCTGCCGGTCCGGCGGGTTCGGTGACCGGGGCGAGGGGGGTCTGCTGCCCGTGGGGGTGGCCGGGTGCGGCGGGGTGCGTGCCGCGAGCCGTGCCGCGAGCGGTGCCGTGGGCGGGTCCGGGCGGCGCGACCCGGGGGGTGCTCCGGCAGCCGCTCGGCGACGGGGCCGGGCGGGGGCGTCGACCGGGCGGGGGAGAAGGCCGGCCCCGGCTTGGTGCGCCCCCGTGCGGACAGCCCCCGCCGGTGCCGCCCCGCCCCCGTGCCGCGCCCGGCGCGGTGGGCCCGGTGGGCGCGGCGGGGTGTGTGTCGGGGGTGGCGGTGCGGGGGCTGTCGGTGTCGCAAGGGGGGTGGGTGTTATCGGTTGGGTGTGTCGAGCGGGTGCCTGTCGGTGCGGCCGGCCGCCGGGTGGGTGCGGTCGGCCGCCGGGCCGGCCACCGGGCGGGTGTGTCCGGTGCGCGGCCACAGCGCCAACTGGGTGATGCCCCAAGTGATTTCGAGGGTGAGGAAGGGCCACAGGATCCGTGGGGCGCCGTGGGCGAGCGCGTAGGCCATCCATGACGAGAACAGGACGCGTGCGACGGCGTCGAGCAGTCCGTGCAGGGGCAGTGGCCGGACGATACGCAGGGCGGCCCAGACGGTCACGACCGAGCCCATCAGGTTGGCGTACAGGGTCTGCCACGTATCGGGTGCGGGCAGGACGCCCCAGCCGAGGCTGTCGCCCAGGGAGGAGAGCGCGTGGTGGACCGGTGTGTAGGTCCAGGGTGTCGCGAATCCCGCGGTGACGGCGAGGTCGTACCAGGCGCTGGCGCGTACGACACGCAGGTAGGAGGGACGTGCGGGGGTGCAGGGGCGGTTCACGGCGGGGCTCCGGGTGGTCGGGGGTCGGTGGCCTCCCATGCTGGACAGTGGAGTACGGTCCAGGGTCAAGTCCACGATCCGGGAGGGGCGCCGGGGCATGCGTATCGGGGAGCTGGCGGCGCGGACGGGGTTGACGAGGGACACGATCCGCTTCTACGAGAAGTCGGGGCTGCTGGTGTCCGGGCGTACGGCCAACGGGTACCGCGTTTTTTCGCCCGGGGCGGTGGAGTGGTTGCGCTACGTGCGCACCGCGCAGGCGCTCGGGTTCTCCCTGGCGGAGATCGCGCGCACCGGTGAGGAGTTGCGCGGGGCGGCGGACACCGCCGGGGCGCTGTCCGCGCTGTTCGAGGAGAAGATCCGTGTCGTGGACGCGCGCATGGCCGAACTCGCGGTCCTGCGTGCCGAACTCGCCGCGCGGGTGGGCACCGGGTGCCCGCTGCGGGCGTCCGGTGCGCCCGGCTGACGCGGCCCGCGGCCACGACGGGGCCCGGCCGTTCACCGGGGCCGCCGACCGGGGCCGCCGACCGGGGCCGCCGCGCATCGGCCGGGACCGGTACTCGGGGCGCCGGGGGCGTCCGGGGAACGGCCGCGTGAGTACCGGGGGCGGGCTTCGTTCACGGTCAGCAGCAGCGGTTGTTCGCCGGTTTCGGCGGCAGTTGGTGCTCGGCAAGTTCGTGGATGTCCGCGAGAATTGACGGCGGTGTCGCCTCGGGGCGGTCGAATTCCGGTGCGTGACGTCCGGCTGGGTCTCAGACTGCGGACATGGATGAAACCACCGATCCCGCGGCCGTCGCGCCTGCAGAGCAGTCGAGTCAGCTACTGGGGTATCCACCTGGTGCGCGGCTGCTGATCGTCAACTGCGACGACTTCGGGATGTATCCGGCGATCAACGCGGCGGTGATCGAGTCGATCGAAGAGGGCATCGCGAGTTCATGCAGCCTGATGGTCCCGTGTCCCGCAGCGCCGCAGGCCTTGGAGATGCTCAGCCGACGCCCTCGGATCCCGTTCGGGATCCACCTCACCCTGGTGTGCGAGATGCCCGACATGCCGTGGGGGCCGCTGACCGCCAGGGAACGAGTTCCTTCACTGCTGGACCCTGCAGGCGAGCTGTTCTCACCGTCGCCCGCCGGACGGGCGGCCTTGCTCGGCCAGGCTCGGCTCGATGAGATCGAACTCGAGTTCCGCGCCCAGATCAACGCCGTCGCCGACGCCGGACTCGCGCCGACCCATCTGGACTTCCATTGTCTGGCCGACGGCGGCCGCGACGACATCCTCGACCTGACCGTTGTGCTGGCCGCGGAGTACGGCCTCGCAGTCCGGGTCTGGCTCGATCCCGGGCGCCGGACGATGCGCGAACGCGGGCTGCCGGTCACCGACAACGACTTTCTGGACAGCTTCTCCCTGGGCCTCGAAGGGAAGGCTGAACGATACGCCCGGATGCTGCGCGACCTGCCTGCGGGACTCAATGAATGGGCGGTGCACCCCGGTCTGGGCGACGAGGAGTCGCGGGCCGTCGACGGTGGCCGGTCCGTGCGCCGGACAGACTACGAGTTCCTGACTTCGCAGCAGGCCCGTGATGTTCTCCAGCAGGAGGACATAGCCGTCATCGACTATCGAACGGTCCAGCAAGTCTGGTCCCGGGGCACGAGCTTCGGATGAGCGGTCCGGCCCGTCACCCGTGCGGGTGACGGGCCGCGCCTGTCGGGGCGCTGAGGTCAGCCGACCTTGGCGGGTGCTTGGGCCCGGGCCCGGGTGCTGGCGAGGCGGTGGGAGTCGGTGCCGGTCTCGATGACGGTGCCGTTGAAGGTGAGGCGGTCGACGATGGCCGCGCAGAGGCGGGGGTCGGTGAAGGTCTTGGTCCAGCCCGCCGAAGGACTCGTTGGAGGCGATGGCGACGCTGTTCTTCTCCTCGCGTTCGGTGAGGACCTGGAAGAGGAGTTCGGCGCCTCGGCGGTCGAGTTCCATGTAGCCGAGCTCATCGGTGCAGAGCAGCCCGACGCGGCCGTAGCGGGCGATCGTCCTGTTCGGCTGCTTCTCGTCGGCGGCCTCCACCAGCTTGTTCAGCAGCTTGGTGGCGAGCGTGTAGCGGAGCAGGTCACCCATGCGCCGGCGGGCTTCACCGTCACGTCGCCGAAGTCGACCTCGGCCTCCATGCCGGGCTGGTGTGTCTGCGGGATGAACGCCCCGGTCGGGGCCTTGCCCGACTCCACCAGGATCTGCGGCTTGCGGTCGGCGACGTAGCGGCGGACCTGCTGGTAGGAGATGTCGGCGCCGTGCTCCTCGACGAGGCGGTGGAAGATCCGGGTGAGCGTGTGCCGCTGCTTGCGCGGCGCGTCCAGGTCGGCCTGCAGGATTCCGTCGATCACCGCCTTGTACGGGTCCAGCGCGGTGGCCCGGGGCGGGAGCTTCTTCCGCGGCTCCGGCCGGACGGAGTCCACGGCCTTCCTGATCGTCCGCCACGACACGTTGTACGTGCGCTCGATCTCCCGCAGCTTCATGCCGTCGCGGTGGTCGCGCCGGATCGCGGCGTACAGCTCGACCTTCGACATCTGCGGCATGACCAGGGCCCTTCACCAGGAGCACTCCCGATGCTGGCTTGGCAAGCACCCCGGTGACGTCAGAACTCGTGAATATCACCCGTCCGTGGTTCGGCGTGCCTCCCAAACTCGTGAACAACCGACTCACGACTCGTGATTGAAGCCGGCCCGCGGTGTGCCGGGCCGGTCCCGCGTGCCGGGCGCGCAGCGAGGAGTACGGGTCCCCTGGGGGCGGCGGGAGCGGGACCGGCGCCGGGGTGTCCGCTGGCGGCCGTGCCACGCACGGCACCGGCGGCAGCGCGAGCGGGAGGCCGAGGCCCGGGCGCGGCGCGGTGCGGGGCGGTGTGTCGGCTCCGGGCACCGGAGCCGGGGCCGGGGCCGGGGGCCGGGGCCGGGACCGCTTCACGCGGACGGAGCCGGTGGAGAGGCGGGCGGCGGTTACCGGGCCGGACGGCGGAGGACGGCCGGTGCCCGCCGATCCTCCCCGGGGCCGCCGTCGTACCCGCCCGTTCGGGTGCCGAACGGCGTCGCCCGAAGCTGCTGGGGAACCGGGGTGTGACACCCGCGGGGGGTCACCGCGTCCTTGGACCCGCAAGGGTGTCGGAGCAAGGGATGACGATGAACCGCAGGAGTGCCGCCCGCCGCAGCGAGGACAGCGAGTTCCGGGAGTTCGCCCTCGGGCGTTTCGACCAGCTGTACCGCTCGGCCTGCATGCTGACCGGCGGCGACACCCATCTCGCCGAGGACCTCGTGCAGGAGACCCTGGCGCGGATGCACGCGATATGGCGTCGAACGACCTGGCTGCCGGGTATCTCCACCGGCAAACGGATCGACAACCCGACCGCCTACGCGCACAGCGTCCTGGTGCGCCGGTTCCTCAGCCACCACCGCCTGCGCAGCAGCACCGAGCGGCCGGTCGGCGAGCTCCCCGACCTTCCCGTCCGCGTGACGGGCGACAGCGACCTGCGGCTCGTGCTGATCCACGCCCTGGCCCAGCTCTCCGACCGGGACCGGGCGGTGCTCGTCCTGCGCTACTGGGAGGACCGCAGCGTCGAGGAGACCGCCGACATCCTCCGGTCCACCCCGGGAGCCGTACGGACACAGAGCTACCGGGCGCTGGGGCGACTGCGCTCACTGCTCGGCGACCGCCTCGGCGACCTGATCACCCGCTGACACCACCACCCGTCACCCGTCCTCGACGGATCGAAAGGCGTAGCACCCATGGCAGAGGAACACCACCCGGACCCGCGTTTCGAGGGCGTCCTCGGCGACGCGTTCTCGGCGGTCGGCGAAAGCTTCCGGCCCACCACCGGCCCCCGGCTCGACGAGGTGACCGCCCGGGGGCGCGCGCTGCGCCGTCGTCGGACGGCCGCTTTCGCGGGAGGTGTCACCGCGGTCGCGGTGATCGGCGTGGGCGGCGTGTTCGCCGCCGGTCTCGGCGCCGCCCCCGCCCGGTCGGGCGGCTCGGTCGAGGCGCCGGCGGCCCCGAGCAGCGCCGCGTCGCCCGTCCCGTCGCCGAGCGTCCTGACGCGGCCCGCGCAGGCGAATCCCGACGCGGTCCCGCCGAGTGCGGAGGCCCATCCCGAGGGGGGCGAGGTCCTGGCCGTGGCCGCGACCCTGCTGCCCGCCGGTCTCGCCCCGGCCGACGCGAGCACGGGGGAGGGCTTCGCCAGATTCAACGTCGATGACGGCAGGGGCAAGAGCGAGGTCCAGGTCTACGTCGCCAAGCAGCCCGCCGGTGCCCCCGACCCGCGGTACGACTATTCCACCGTCCTTCCGGACGGCAGCAGGCTGGTGGTCCAGCAGGGAGCACCGATGTCCGGCAGCGGGTCGGTCCGGTGGTCGGTGGAGATACTGCACCCCGACGGCACCAGGGTCGTCGTACGGGCCTTCAACACCGCGGTCCGCAGGAACACGGCCAAGGCCGAGCCCGGCCGTTCCACCCCGCCCCTCACCCTCGACCAGCTCAGGGCCATCGCGACCAGCCCCACCTGGCTGCAGCACAGCGGCAAGAAGTAGAACCACACGGCCCGCCCCGCGGGCCGGCCCGGGCGGGGAGGGCCTGTGCCTGTTCCCCGGTGCGCGAGGGCGGGGCAGGGGCCGGCGGGGGCAGGTGCGGCGGCGGTTGCGAAGGAGGAAGGCCTCGGTCGGATCCTGCGTCGTCGGGGTTGCCGCGAGCGGCGCCCGCGGCTGCGGCGGGGTGTCCGCGCGGCAGGCGATCTCGTTGCGGACCAGGACGTCCGGGTCCTCGGTCAGCGGGTCGCGGCGCGCTGCGGGGAGTTCGGGGTGGGCGGCGACGGCACGGCGCACACCGGGATCCGGATCGCGGGCCGGTTCCGGGGGCGGGGGTGAGCGCCTGGCGGTGGCGGCGCGCGGGCCCTGTCGGAACTGCGCGCCCGTCCCGGAGCGCCGCCCGCCCCGGCGCGCCCACCGGCCGACGCGCGTCCGCACGGTCGGCGCGCGTCCGCACGGTCGGCGCGACAGCGCGCCACCTGCGGACCGGATCGTCCGGGGCGGTACGGCGATGTCCCGTCGCACGTGGTCCTGACCGTTCGTCCGGTGCGACGTCGAGGCGCCACCAGGCGGCGGTCCGGTTCTCCGCGAGAGACTCGGTGCGGTGCGGCGGTGCCGGCCGCCGCTCGATGCCGATCGCGGGATCGCCTTCGATCCGGCTCCGGCGCTGCCGCCGGCCGATCGCGTCGCGGACGGCGGACGGCGGACGGCGGACGGCGGACGGCTTCCGGCCGACGGTGCCGGTGTCCGCCCCGCCCGCGCCGCCGGGGCCCGGGGTCTTCGCCGGTGGCGGGTCGTCGGTCGCGGGAAAGGGGGGCGGGAGGCGTCGCGCCCCGGCGGGCGGGCGGGTGGGGCGGCGCCGGGTCCGTCGGTGGGTATCCGTCCCCCGGGTCGTGAGGGAGTTGCGGTTGATCCGCGCGCAGGGGTACGGCCCGGGCGTGCGGCCACCGCAGCGCGGCCCCGCCCCCCCGAGTCCGATGGTCGCGACCTCCCGCGGTTCGGCGCCGCCGGGGTGGACGTGCACACCTGGCTCCGTCGGCCGGAGCGCGCCGCCGCGGGTCGCGACGATCACGGCGGGGGCTCCGCCACGGCGGAGCCGGGCGTTTGCTGCGGCGGTCGCGAACGCGCTTCCGGTTCCGCGATCGCGGGTTGGCCCGTGTGCGGTTCCGCTGTGTGCAGTCGAGGGGGAGGGGCTGTCAGTGTCCGGGGCCGGTGTGCTTGCCCGGGTCGTGTGCCGGGGCGTGTGCCGGGTCCTGGGTCACGGGCAGGCACTCGGTGAGCAGGTCGAGGACGTCGCGCCAGGCCCGTTGTGCGTGGCGTGGGTGGTGGCCGACGCCGGGGACGGTGGGGTGGTCGACCGGGGGGTGGTGGAAGGCGTGCAGGGCGCCGCCGTAGACGGTCAGGCGCCAGTCGACGCCTGCGGCCTGCATCTCGGCGGTGAACGCCTCGCGTTGCGCGGGCGCCATGATGGGGTCCTGGGAGCCGACGCCGGCCCACACCGGGCAGCGGATGTTGGCCGCCTCGCCCGGCCGGCCGGTGGTCGTTGCGTTGACCGTTCCGATCGCGTGCAGGTCGGCGCCGGCGCGCCCGAGTTCCAGGGCGACGGCGCCCCCGGTTCCGTAGCCGACGGCGGCGATCCGCTCGGGGTCGGTGCGCGGTTCGGCGCGCAGCACCCGGAGCGCCGCGTGGCCGATGTCGCGCATCCGGTCGGGATCGGCGAGCAGCGGCAGGCAGCGGGCCAGCATCTGTCCGGGGTTGCCCAGGTAGCGTCCGCCGTGGAGGTCGAAGGCCAGTGCCACGTACCCCAGTTCGGCGAGGGCGTCGGCCCGGCGGCGCTCGACGTCGCCCAGGCCCGTGCCCTCCGGTCCGATCAGCACCGCTGGCCGGGGCCCGGTGCCGGCCGGGAGCGCGAGGTGCCCGGTCATCGTCAGACCGTCCGCCGGGTACTCGACCGTGCGTGTCGAAATCGTCGTCATGGGACCGGACTGTAGTGATCGCCGGGCCCCGTCCGGCCGTGTTCCGCCACCGGAACAGCGCGGGTGCCTGCGCAGGACGGCGGGTGCCCGCGGGAACCGTCGCCGGCCCCGTTCCCGCGGCGGCGCCGCCGGGCCACCTGCCGCACCACCTTGCCGGGGCCGGGGTGTCGAAGGCCGGCCCCGCGGCGGCACTCCGGGCTGTTGCGGCCCGCTCCCGCGGAGGGCGTCACCGGCCGGTTCGCCTCGCGCTCCGGGCGGCCCGGCGGAGGCCGGCCCGGCGGGGCCGGCCCGGCCGGGGTCGGCGCGGGAGCCCGCGAGCCTCACCGGCGGCCGCGCGGGCCCGGGGACCGTGGCGTCGCCGAACCGGTGGCGCCGCTGCCGAGGGGCCGGCCCCTGACCGCGGAACAGTTCCGCGGCGCGCACCGGC
>NZ_JODS01000010.1 GCF_000718025.1 Kitasatospora purpeofusca | reverse complement strand
GGGGACCCTGTGGGAGAGTAGGACGCCGCCGAACAATCATTGTGAAGAACCCCCGTCGGGAAACCGGCGGGGGTTCTTTGCGTTCTGCGTGAATTGCCGTCGAGGTATTTCCCCGGGCGGCAGGTACGGGATTGCTGCCCGACAGGACGGCGGAGTGCATTGACCAGGGCCCCGAGAAGCGCCGGGAAAGGCCCTTGCAGGTATTCGGAAGAAGCCGGGGTGGGGGGGAGGTCCACCGTCCACCGAAAGGCGCTCAAAAGCCCCGCCACCGGATCGGTGACGGGGCTTTTTCGTGCTCCCCCGGGTGGCTCCGGGAGCCTTTTGTCAGAGGCGGCCGGCGGCCTTGAGGGCGAGGTAGGTGTCGGCCAGGGCCGGGGCGATCGAGGTGGGCGGGGCGTCCAGGACTGTGATGCCGGCGCGGGTGAGGCGGTCGGCGGTGAGGCGGCGGTCGGCGCGGGTCTGCTCGGCGGCCGCGGCGCCGTAGACGGCCTCGACCGTGCCGCGGCCGGCGGCGAGCTCGTCCAGGTGGGGGTCGGAGACGGAAGCGAGGACGACCTCGTGGCGCTTGGTGAGGAGCGGCAGCAGCGGGAGCAGGCCGTCCTCGGCGGAGGTCGCGTCCAGGCCGGTGAGCAGCACGATCAGCGAGCGGTGCGGTGCCATCTTCAGGGCGGTGGCCACCAGCGAGCGCATGTCGGTCTCGTAGAGGGCGGGTTCCAGGACGGCCATCGCGTTGGTGAAGGCCGGGAGGATCTCGCTCGGGGAGCGGCCGGCCACCGCGGTCCGCTTGCGCAGGTCGTGGGCGAGCAGGTCGACGCGGTCGCCGGCCTTGGTGGCGAGGGCGGTGAGGAGCAGCGCGGCGTCGAGCGAGGCGTCGAGCCGGGGCGCGTCGCCGACCCGGCCGGCGGAGGTGCGGCCGGTGTCGAGGACGACCAGGATGTGCCGGTCGCGTTCGGGCCGCCAGGTGCGGACGGCGACGGTGTGGCGGCGGGCGCTGGCCCGCCAGTCGATGGAGCGGATGTCGTCGCCGGGCAGGTACTCGCGCAGGGAGTCGAACTCGGTGCCCTGGCCGCGGGTCAGGACCGAGGTCCGGCCGTCGAGTTCGCGCAGCCGGGCGAGCCGGGAGGGCAGGTGCTTGCGGCTGGCGAACGGGGGCAGGGCGCGGACCGTCCAGGGGACGAGGTGCGAGCCCTGACGCCCGGCCAGGCCGAGCGGGCCGAGCGAACGGACGGTCACCTTGTGGGCGTGGTGGTCCCCGCGCCGGGTCGGGGTGAGGACGGTGGTGACGCGACGGCGTTCGTGGCCGGGGACGCGCAGGGTGTGCCGGGAGGCGGCGAACCCGGTGCCGGGCCGCCAGGCCGACGGGGCCCAGGCGTCGCGGATCCGGGCCCGCAGGGGCCGTCCGGCCGCGTTGGTGACGGTCAGTTCGACCGAGGCGGGTTCGCCGAGCCGGACCGTGGTGTCGCCGTCCCGGCCGATCCGCAGGCTGCGGACGGGGGCGGCGAGCACCAGGTCGAGGGCGACGGCGAGCAGGACCGCTCCGGTGACGGCGCCGATGCCCGCCCAGGACGGCAGCAGCAGGCCCGTGACGAGGGCGCCGAGCGCGGCGAGCAGGGCGGTTCGCCCGGTGATGGCCATGCGGTGCGTTCCTTCGTCGGGGCCGACGGTGAGGCGGCGAAACGTGGGGCGGTGGTACCCGGGGCGGCGATGCCGGGTGCGGGGATCAGCGCGGGGCCGGGGTCTGGGCGAGGACGGCCTGGATCACGGAGTCCGCGGTCACGCCCTCCATCTCGGCCTCGGCCCGCAGGGCGACGCGGTGGCGCAGGGTGGGCAGGGCGAGCGCCTTGACGTCGTCGGGGGTGACGTAGTCGCGGCCGGCCAGCCAGGCCCAGGCGCGGGAGGCGCCGAGCAGCGCGGTGGCGCCGCGCGGGGAGACGCCGATGGAGAGCGAGGGCGACTGCCGGGTGGCCCGGCAGAGGTCGACGATGTAGGCGAGCACCTCGGGGGCGACGGTCAGCTTGGCGATCTGCTCGCGGGCGGCGGCGATGTGCTCGGGGCCGGCGACCGGGCGGACGCCGGCCGCGGCGAGGTCGCGCGGGTCGAAGCCGGCGGCGTGCCGGGCGAGGACCTGGAACTCCTGGTCCCGGTCGGGCAGCGGGAGGATCAGCTTGAGCAGGAAGCGGTCGAGCTGGGCCTCGGGCAGCGGGTAGGTGCCCTCGTACTCGACCGGGTTCTGGGTCGCGGCGACCAGGAACGGCACCGGCAGGGCGCGCGGCTCGCCGTCGACGGTGACCTGGCGCTCCTCCATGGCCTCCAGCAGGGCGGCCTGGGTCTTCGGCGGGGTGCGGTTGATCTCGTCGGCGAGCAGCAGGTTGGTGAAGACCGGGCCGGGCTGGAAGGAGAACTCGGCGGTGCGGGCGTCGTAGACCAGGGAGCCGGTGACGTCACCGGGCATCAGGTCGGGGGTGAACTGGATGCGCTTGGTGCCCAGGCTGAGCGCGGTGGAGAGGGTGCGGATCAGCAGGGTCTTGGCGACGCCGGGGACGCCTTCGAGCAGCACGTGGCCGCCGCAGAGCAGGGCGACGACGAGGCCGGTGACGGCGGCGTCCTGGCCGACGACGGCCTTGGCGATCTCGGCGCGCAGGGCGGTGAGCGCCTCGCGCGGGTCGCCGAGGCGGGGGTCGCCGGCGGTGCCGGCGGGAGCGCTGCCGCCGGGGACGGTGGTGCCGGTGGTGGCGGGCGCCGGGCCGGGGGTGATGCGGAGCTGGGTGGTGGCCTTCTCGGTCACGGCTTCCGTACCTGCCTTTCGAGGGTGTCGAGGTCGTCGGCGAGCCGCAGCAGTGCGGCGTCGTCGGTCGGGGGAGGGCCGTACAGCAGGGCCGCGGCGTCCCCGGCGGGCCGCTCGGGGAGGCGGTCGGCGACGGCCGCGCAGAGGGCGGTGGGGTCGGGTGCGCCGGCCACGGGCGGGACGCCCAGGGCCGGGGCGATGCGCAGCGCGGTGGCGCGGCGCAGGGCGTCGGCGGCGCGGCCGCGGGCCTTGGCCCGGCGGTAGAGGCGGGCGCGGCCCTCGGTGGTCTCGGAGGCGCGGACCACGACCGGCAGCTGCTCGCTGACCACCGGGCCGAGCCGCCGGGCGCGCCAGAGCGCGGCGAGCAGGACGGCGATGCCGAGCTGGTAGCCGGCCCAGGTCCAGCCCTCGGGGATGTAGTCCTGGAAGCTCTTCCGCCCGCCCTCGGCGACCGGGGCGGTGTAGTCGGGCAGGTGCCAGGTGAGGTGCGGCCGGGAGCCGAGCAGGCCGAGTCCCAGGGCGGCGTTGCCGTCCTTCCGGAGCAGTTCGTTGGTGAGGAACTCGCCGCTGCCGAGGACCACGACGTCGGTGTTCCGGCCGGTGGTGACGGTGACCAGGGGGTAGCCGTGGCCGCGCGGGTAGCAGCCCTCGCCGCGGCTGCCGGCGGTGTAGAGCAGGCCGCCGAGGTGGGCGCTGCCGGCCCGGACGGCTTCCGGGAGGGAGCAGCCGGGGTCGGTGGTGCGCACACCGGCGTAGGGGGCGCCGCCGTTCTCGTCGGAGGTGCGGACGCCGGGGACGAGGGCGCTGAGGGCGGCGGGGCCGGGGGCGACCAGGACCACCCGGCCGTGCTTGGCGGCGGCGACGGCGGCCAGTTGCTCGGGGGTGAGCAGGTCGGGCTCGGGCAGGACGAGGGTGTCGGCGCCGGTGGGCCGGACGGCCGGGTCGGCGGTGAGGTCGACCTGGAGGCCCTCGCGCTCCAGGAGGGCGATCACGGCGTGGCCGCCGGCGGGCTCGTAGGAGCGGGGGTCGAGCGGCGGGTACCGGCGCTCCTGGTTGACGGCCGCCAGCAGGACGGCGGCGAGCAGCAGGAGGGCGGCGGTGAGCAGGTACCAGCGGGTGCGCCGCCACAGGCCGCGGCCGGTGGGGGCGGTGCTGGTGGCGGTCGGGGCGGGCGGCGGGGCGGCGGCCCGGTCGGTCGTGGGAGCGGGGGCGGCGCTGGTCATGCGGCTCCTCCGGCGGCCGGGGCGAGGACCGGGCGGGTGCGTTCGAGGGCCCGGTCGAGGTCGCGCAGCGACTGGTAGGCGCTCTGGTCGGCGGTGCGCTCGCCGTACGCGATGTCGTCGAAGGCGCGGGCGGCGGCGGTGAGCTCGGCCGCGTGGCCGGGCAGGGCGCGGCCGGCCTCGGCGGCGGCCTCGTCGGCGGTGCGGCCGGGGCGGGCGTCGAGCAGGGTGCGCTCCTCGAGGCCGCGGACCAGGGCGCGCATCTGCTCGCGGACGGCCTCGGTCCAGCGGCCGGCGGCGGCGTGCCGTTCGGCGTCGGCCCGGTGCTCGGCCGCGCTGCGCGGGCCGATGTCGCCGAAGACCCCGGGGTGGGTGCGGGCGGCCCGCCCGGGTGCGCCGAGGCGCCACCAGAGGGCGGCGCCGACCACCGCGGCGACCAGCAGGAACAGGACCAGGCCGGTGGCGCCGCTGGTGCCGTCGCCGGTGAGCGCGCCCAGCGCCTCGTCGATCCGGTCCGAGATCCAGTCGACGATCCGTTCCTGGAGGCTCGGGTCGTGGCGGTGGTAGTCGGCGTTGAGCAGTTCGTCGCGGGCCGCGTCCTTGGCCGCGTCGCGCGGTGTCGTGATCGGGGCGCCACCCGCGAGCACGACGTTCTCCCCCCGGATCGGCATCGGGCTCAGAGCCTTGCGGGGGCGGGGCCGGCCTGGTCGCCCCAGCCGGTGCCGCCGTGCTCGGGCAGGCCCGCGGCGCGGGCGAGCTCGATGTCGAGGGCCTCGCGGCGGATCCGCTGGTCGACGTAGAGCAGCACGCCGATGGTGGCGGTGAAGGGGAGCGTGACGGTGGAGGAGAGGACGCCGCCGATCGCCATGGTGATCAGCATGGCGGCGGGCATGCTGCCGGTCTGCCCGGCGTCGACCTGCCCGATGAAGTCGTCGAAGCCGATCACCATGCCGATGACCGTGAACGGGGTGCTGATCACACCGCCGACGACCGCGGCGATGATCTGGCTCAGCACGGTGATACCGCAGATCCGCCACCAGGAGCGGCGGACCAGCCGGCGGGAGCGGGAGAGGGCGGTGATGACGCCCTGCTTCTCCAGCATGAGGGCGGGCGCGGCCAGGCTGAGCTGGATGCCGATCCAGATGGCGACGGGGAGGCTGAGCAGGCCCACGACGACGAGCAGGCCGACGATCGCCGGTTCCTCGGCCCCGGAGACCAGGTAGCCGATCAGCGGGGCGAAGCCCAGCAGGACGATGCCGCCGGCGATGAGACCGGTGAGCAGGGTGAGGCCGACGAGCTGGAGCAGTCGCGGCTTGGCGTCGCGCCAGGCGTCCCCGATCGACACGGCCTGCCCGAGGATGGCGCGGCTGACCACCATGGTCAGCAGGGCCGAGGCGATCACGCCGAGCAGCATCGAGAGCGGCAGGCTGATCAGGGCGGTCAGGACCGGGGTGAGGTCGCCGGTGTCCCCCTGGATGGCGAGCTGGGCGCCGAGCGAGGCGCCCTGCTGGACGACCGCGACGCCGAGGGCGAGGCCGAGGGTGACCCGCCAGTGCTTGCGGACGGTGGACACCGCGCCGTCGAGGATCTCGCCGAGGCCGAGCGGGCGCAGCGGGATCACTCCGGGCTTGGGGCTCTGCGGCACGCCCCAGCTGTAACCGCCGCCGGGCGGCTGCGGGCCCCAGCCGGGCGGCGGTGCGCCGTGGCCGGGCTGCTGCGTGCCCCAGGCGGGCTGCTGCCCGGCGTAGGGGGGCTGCGGGGCGCCGGGGGTGGTCCCCCAGGCGGGCGGGGTGTCCTGGGGCGGTGCCGACTGGCCGGGCACTGCGGCGGGTGCGTCGGCGGTGGGCCGGGCACCGTCGCGGGGCGGCTCGGACGAGCCGGGCGAGGCCCAGCCCGGAGTGTCGGTCATCACTGCTCCTCGGAGGGCTTCGGGGTGCGGGGTACCGGGTGGATCTTCACCCGCGCGCAGCGCCCATCGTGCCATGGTGCCCGGACGCACCCCAGGGGGAGCCGGTTGCTGAACGGCAACGGCCGGGGGGCGGACGATTCGTCGGCTTCGCCGGGGGCCCGGGGGGCGGAAGGGGGCAGGAAATTGGCCCGGTTTGGCTTGAATTGGACCGGATCGCCAGTTGGCCGTTCTGGAGCAATGGGACTGCTGTGCGGCAGGTCACAATCCGGTAATGAGAAGATGGACGCATGAAGGGACGCGTCCTCGTCGTTGATGACGACTCCGCACTGGCCGAGATGCTCGGCATTGTGCTGCGTGGTGAGGGTTTTGAGCCGTTTTTCGTCGCGGATGGGGACAGGGCGCTAGCGGCGTTCAGGGAGACCAAGCCGGACCTGGTCCTGCTCGACCTGATGCTGCCCGGCCGGGACGGCATCGACGTATGCCGGCAGATCCGGGCCGAGTCCGGTATCCCGATCGTCATGCTGACCGCCAAGACCGACACGGTGGATGTCGTGGTCGGCCTGGAGTCGGGTGCCGACGACTACGTGACCAAGCCGTTCAAGCCCAAGGAGCTGGTGGCCCGGGTGCGGGCCCGGCTCCGCAGGGCCGAGGAGCCGACTCCGGAGCAGCTGACCATCGGCGATCTGGTGATCGACGTGGCCGGCCACTCGGTGAAGCGGGACGGCCGGGGCATCCCGCTGACCCCGCTGGAGTTCGACCTGCTGGTCGCGCTGGCCCGCAAGCCCTGGCAGGTGTTCACCCGCGAGGTGCTGCTGGAGCAGGTCTGGGGCTACCGGCACGCGGCGGACACCCGGCTGGTGAACGTCCATGTGCAGCGCCTGCGCTCCAAGATCGAGAAGGACCCGGAGCGTCCCGAGATCGTGGTGACCGTCCGCGGCGTCGGCTACAAGGCCGGGCCCAGCTGACGTGATGTACCGGGCCGACGAAACCCCGGCGGGTACCGCGACCGACGGGGGTGGCGGCGCCGTGCGCGGGGACGTACTGAGTTCGACCGTGCGCAACCGCCGCCGCCGGGGGCCGGTCGCCCTGCTCGCGCTGCTGAACCGGCAGCTGCGCCGCCCCCTGCACCGGGTGGCGGCGCTGTACCGGCGGTCGATCCAGCTGCGGGTGGTGGCGGCGACGCTGCTGCTGTCGGTCGTGGTGGTGATGGTGCTGGGCGTCGTCGTGGTGGCGCAGGTGCGCACCGGGCTGCTGGAGACCAAGCGGTCGGCGGCCCGGGACCAGGCGCTCGCGGGATTCCAGACCGAGCTCAAGAAGATCGACGACGCGGACGACCTGCGGCTGCGGACCGCGACCACCGACCCGGCCCCCGAGGGCCTGGGCACCTGGCTGCTCCAGCAGGTCGGCGACCTGGCGGCGAGCGGGCAGAACGTCTACTCGGTGATCGCGATGCTGCCCGGCACCGGCCAGACCGTCCAGCCGGACAAGGCCGGCCTCGGCCCGCGCTACTCCGCGGACATCCTGCCGAGCAGCATCCCCGACACCCTGAAGGCGAGGGTCGCGCAGGAGCCCGGCCAGAGCTTCAGCCAGCCCACCCGGATCCAGCGCTCGCCGGAGAGCCACGCGGACACCGAGCCCGGGCTGGTCTTCGGGCAGCAGTTCACCGGGCCCGGCAACGGCAGCTACCAGCTGTACTACGTCTTCTCCTTCGGCCAGGAGACCAAGACCCTGGGACTGGTCACCGGCACGCTGGCGACCGCCGGGGTGTTCGTGGTGATCATGATGGGCGGCATCGCCTGGCTGGTGGTGCGCCAGGTGGTGACACCGGTCCGGATGGCCGCCGGGATCTCCGAGCGGCTGGCCGCCGGGCACCTGGAAGAGCGGATGAAGGTCACCGGCACCGACGACATCGCCAGGCTGGGCGAGTCGTTCAACCGGATGGCCAACGCGCTGCAGGCGCAGATCCGGCAGCTGGAGGAGCTCTCCAGGGTGCAGCGGCGCTTCGTCTCGGACGTGTCGCACGAGCTGCGCACGCCGCTGACCACCGTCCGGATGGCCGCCGACCTCATCTACGACAGCCGCGAGGACCTCGACCCGATGGCGGCCCGCTCCGCCGAACTGCTCCAGGGGCAGCTGGACCGCTTCGAGTCGCTGCTCGCCGACCTGCTGGAGATCAGCCGCTTCGACGCGGGCGCGGCCGTCCTGGACGCCGAGCCGGTCGACCTGCGCGAGATCGTCGGCCGGGTGGTCGAGGCCGCCGATCCGCTGGCGCAGGCCAAGGGCAGCGCCGTGGTGATCCGCGGCGACGGCGAGCCGGTGCTGGCCGAGGTCGACTCCCGGCGGATCGAGCGCATCCTGCGCAACCTGGTGGTCAACGCGCTGGAGCACGGCGAGGGCCGGGACGTCGTGGTCCGGCTGGGCTCGCGGGACGGCGCGGTCGCCATCGGCGTCCGGGACTACGGCATCGGCCTCAAGCCGGGCGAGGCGTCCCGGGTGTTCCACCGGTTCTGGCGGGCCGACCCGTCCCGGGTGCGGACCACCGGCGGCACCGGCCTCGGCCTGTCGATCGCGGTCGAGGACGCGCATCTGCACGGCGGCTGGCTGCAGGCCTGGGGGGAGCCGGGCGGCGGCTCGCACTTCCGGCTCACCATGCCGCGCACCCGCGGCGGCGAGATCAGCCGGGCGCCGTTCCGGCTGGAGCCGGAGGACTCCCGCAACAACCGGGGCCTGGGCACCTACGGGGCGCCGTACCGGCGGGCCGCGCGCCCGGCCGGGGCGACGGCCCTCACCGCGGCCGACGAGCAGGCCGTCCCGGAGACGCCGGACACCTCCGGCAGCGGGTTCGGCAGCGGGCTCGGCGGTGTGCTGAGCATCGGCCCCGGCCTCGGCCGACGGCCGGTCGAGGGCCCGCGCGCGGATCCGTCCGACGTACTGCCGGTCGGTGCGGGGTACGGTGCGACCGGGGCCCAGGTCGTGGTGGACCCGACGCCCGGTCGGCCGTCGGTGACGCAGCGGACCGCGGGGCCGGACGAGGCCGCAGGGGCGGACGGCACGGGTGGAACGGACACGGAGGGGTCGCAGCGTGCGAAGGACCAGCGCCAGGATTGAGCTGCGGCTGGCCGGGACGGCGGGCGCGCTGGTGGGTGCCCTGCTGGCCGGCGGCTGCGCGGCGATGCCGGATTCCGGGGGCGTCTCCAAGATCGAGCTGTCCAGGAGCTCGGCGGAGAAGAACCTCCAGGTGAGGATCTTCCCGGTGGAGCCCGCCAAGGGAGCCAAGCCGCAGGACCTGCTGGCCGGCTTCCTCGACGCGCTGACCGCCGACGACAGCTATGTGACGGCGCGCAAGTACCTGACACCGGACGCGCGGACCAGCTGGAACCCCGAGGCGGGCATCAAGGTGCTCGCCTCCAACCCGGGGCACCTCAAGGTGAGCGTGACCGACAGCGACACCGAGATGTCGATCCCGGTCCCCGGGCAGCTGGTCTCCCAGGTGGACGACCGGCACTCGTACATCGGCGAGTCACCGCGCATGATCGAGTTCAACTTCTCCTTCGTGCGGGAGAAGGCCGGCGAGTGGCGGATCGACAAGCTGCCGGACGGGCTGATCCTCAACGAGGTCAACTTCCGCAACAGCTACCGCCAGGTCGACCGGTTCTTCTACGCCGCGCCCGACCCGTCCGCGCCGACGGCGGCCTCGGTGACCAACCAGGACGTGCTGATCGCCGACCCGATCTACCTGCGGCGCCGAATAGACCCGCTGGGTTCGGCGGTCCGCGCGCTGGTCTCGGGGCCGTCGACCTGGCTGGCGCCGGTCGCCAGCTCCGCCTTCCCGGCGGGCCTCGGGCCCAACGCCGTCGATTCGGTGACCCTGGACGACAACCGCACCGGGCACGTGACGCTCAGCGGGGTCGACCTCGGCAGCGCCACCGCCTGCCGGCGGATGGCCACCCAGCTCCTCTACACCCTCGCCGACCAGGGCACCGGGCAGGTCGAACGGCTGGAGCTCAAGGCCAAGCACGGCGGCCCGGTCTGCCAGGCGAGCCGCGCCGACGAGCCCGCGACCGGGCCCGGCTCGCTGGCCGGGCAGATGTCCACCCGGCAGTTCTACCAGCGGGCCGACGACGGCGTGCTGCACGAGACGCGCGGGGACGCCGTCGGCGAGCCCGTGCACGGGCCGCTGGGGCGGGTGCAGCAGAGCGGGCGGCCGCTGGGCGCGGTCGCGGTGGCCCGGGACGGCGAGCGCGCCGCGGCGATCGGCGCCGACGGCCACCAGCTCTTCACGGTGCCGTTCCTGGACTCGCTGCCGGCCATGCCGCAGCCGGTGCTCACCACCCCGAGCCGCCCGGGTTCGAAGGGCGACGACGGGCTGACCTCGCCGACCTGGGACGGGCGCGGTGACCTGTACGTGGTGGACCGCGACCCGGTCGGGCCGCGGGTGCTGATGGTGCGGGACAAGCAGGCCGTGCCGGTGGCGGTGGACGACCTGCTCGGGCGCTCGGTGCAGGGCATCAAGGTGTCCTCGGACGGTGTCCGGGTCGCGCTGCTGCTGAAGGAGGGCAAGGACAGCAAGGACCAGCGGCTCTGGCTGGGGCTGCTCGTCCACGGCGGGACCAAGGACGCCCCGACCGCGAGGATCACGGGGCTGCGGCTGGCCAACCCGGCGTTCCAGGAGGTGCTGGCGGTGTCCTGGGCGGAGGCCGACCAACTGCTGGTGCTGGGCAAGGAGAAGGACAAGGCCCAGCAGCTGCAGTACATCAGCACCGACGGGTCGCAGAACCGGGACGCGCGGTTGCTGGGCGGTGGGGAGGTGGTCGCCGTCGCCGCGTCGGAGTCCCGGGGGACGAACGCGCTGCCGGCGCCGCCGGTGCTGGCGCTGGCGCTGGAGAAGGAAGTGATCAAGCCGTACCGGCTGGTCAACAACCAGTGGCGGGAGCTGGTGCTGCCCTACAAGGCCTCCGCGTTCATCTACCCGGGCTGAGGCCCGGCGCCCGGCGTGGGCCGGGGGCGGGGCCCTTCACCGGTCGGAGGTGTCCGGGCGGTGCCGGCGGTGGTGCGGGACGGCCGCCGCGACCGTGGCGGCCGCGGCGGGCGGCAGGCCGGCGGCGGACAGGGCCCGGGCCGCCTCGACCAGGCTGGCGCCGGTGGTCACCAGGTCGTCGACCAGGACCGGCCGGTACCCGGCGGGACCGGGTCGGTCAGGTCGGTCAAGTCGGTCGGATCGGCGGAAGCGGCCGGGCGGCCGCACGGTGAGCGCGCCGCGCAGATTCCGGTGGCGCTCGGCGGCGGAGAGCCCGGCCTGGTCGGCGACCGGCCGGGCGTGGCGCAGCAGCGGCAGCGCGCGGGCGTCCAGCCCCTCCCGGCGCAGGGCCCCGGCGGCCGCGCGGGCCAGCCGCAGCGTGGGGTCGTGCCCCCGGGCGCGGACCGCCGCCCGGGCGGAGGGGACCGGGACCAGCAGCAGGGGCGCCCCTCCGGGACAGGGGACGAGTGCGGAGCGCACCGCCCGGGCAAGCGTGTCGCCGAGCGGGCCGGCCAGCGCCAGCGCGCCGCGCTCCTTGTGGGCGAGCAGCAGCCGCCGGACCGGACCGTCGTACGGCGCGGCGGCGTGCGCGCGGGGGAGGGCCGCGACGGGCGTCGGCGGGGTGGTGGCGAGGAGGTGGCGGCACCCCGGGCACAGGTGGCCGAGGTCGGCGCCGCAGCCCGCGCAGGGGGCCGGGAGCAGCGCGTCGAGGAGGCCGGTCAGGGCGTGGACGAAGGGTCCCCGGTGGGACTGCCGGTGGGGTGGTGCGGGGGTCCGCGGCACGGCTGCTCCTCGCGGGTGGGGCACGGAGAGTGAGCAAAGAATGCGCCGTACGGGGGGTGTTGTCCAGGTATTTACCTGTGTTTCACTCGCGAGAGGGTAGACAGGGGTGCAGCAGCTTGACCGCCGGCCCATCACTCCGTCATACCCGAACTCTCCGCCGGAGAGGCGAAAACCCCGTGTGAGGTGTTCGATAAGGCTCCAGGGGGTTTCAACCGTCCCTGGTGGGGAGGAAGTGCAGTGAGGGCCAGTCGTTCCCACCGTTGCCGGTGGAGCGGAGGGCCGGCGGATGTATCGGCTGGTCCGGCTGGTCTCAGTCCGGTCCGGTAGCACCCGGGCCGGCGACAGAACGAGGGATCGGAGTTCTGCGTGGACATCGTCGTCAAGGGCCGCAAGACCGAGGTGCCGAAGAGGTTCCGGGATCACGTGGCCGAGAAGCTGGAGAAGGTCCAGAAGTTCGACACCAAGGCGATCAGCCTGGATGTCGAGGTGTCCAAGGAACACAACCCGCGGCAGGCCGACCGGTCCGACCGCGTGGAGATCACCCTCCGTACCCGTGGCCCGGTGATCCGGGCCGAGGCCGCCGCCGCTGACCCCTACGCGGCGCTGGATCTGGCCTCGGCGAAGCTCGACGCCCAACTGCGCAAGTCCGCGGACCGGCGTCGGGTCCACAAGGGCGGCAGCGGCAGCCGCACCCCGATCAGCGTCGCCGAGGCGACCGCGGCCCTGGCCGCGCTGCCCGAGGCGAAGCCGTCGGAGAGCAGCACCAACGGTGCCGTCCGCAAGACCATGATGGGATCCCTGGAAGTGGAGGGCGAAGGCCCGCTGGTGGTCCGGGAGAAGACCCACCCGGCCGCCCCGATGGCGCTCGACCAGGCGCTCTACGAGATGGAGCTGGTCGGCCACGACTTCTACCTCTTCGTGGAGAAGGACAGTGGCCTGCCGAGCGTCGTCTACCGCCGGCACGGTTACCACTACGGCGTGATCCACCTGAAGGCCGACGGTTCGACCGTCGAGGGTGGCGGCGCCGGTGGTGCGATCGGCGCGGGCGACGACGAGGACTGACCGTCCGGACAGCAGGAGAGGGGTGACCCCGGTGGCAACCGCCGCCGGGGTCACCGGCGTTCAGGGGCAGGCTCGTGGTGTTCCGGGGGCGCCGTCCTTCCGGGCCGGCCACCCGAGTTCCCGGGCCGGTGTGCCGCGTTCCGGGGTCGGTATGCGGACGCCGGTGACCGGACAGGTCACCCGATGCGGGGCAATCGGCACCGGAGGGTGACCGCGAGGGCGCCCGGCCGTGGAATGATTGGCCGACGACGACCGGCGACGGGGGAGGAGCGGATGGGGGATCACTTCGGGCTGGGGCCCGCGACAGTGCCGGTCGTGGGGGTGTCGCCCGGCCTCGGGGCCGAGTCCGACTACGCACCGCGCCGGGGGGAGCCGATCCGCGTCCTGGTGGTGGACGACCACGCGCTGTTCCGCCGCGGCCTGGAGATCGTGCTGGCCGAGGAGGAGGACATCACCGTCGTCGGCGAGGCCGGGGACGGCGCGGAGGCGGTGCTCAAGGCGGCCGACCTGCTGCCCGACATCATCCTCATGGACGTCAGGATGCCTCGCCGCAGCGGGATCGAGGCCTGCACCGCGATCAAGGACGTCGCACCCAGCACCAAGATCATCATGCTGACGATAAGCGACGAGGAGGCCGACCTCTACGAGGCGATCAAGGCGGGGGCCACCGGCTACCTGCTCAAGGAGATCTCCACCGACGAGGTCGCCACCGCGATCCGCGCGGTCGCCGACGGGCAGTCCCAGATCAGCCCGTCGATGGCGTCCAAGCTGCTCACCGAGTTCAAGTCGATGATCCAGCGCCGCTCCGACGAACGGGAGTTGGTGCCCGCGCCGCGACTGACGGACCGGGAGCTGGAGGTGCTGAAGCTGGTGGCCACCGGGATGAACAACCGGGAGATCGCCAAGGAGCTGTTCATCAGCGAGAACACCGTGAAGAACCATGTGCGCAACATCCTGGAGAAGCTGCAACTGCACTCCCGGATGGAGGCCGTGGTGTACGCGATGCGGGAGAAGATCCTCGAAATAGGGTGACCGCGGGGCCCGGTGGGCCCCGGCCGCCGGGATGTTCGGGGCGGCCGGGGTGTGCGGGGAGTCCGGGGTGGGGGTACTCGGTCAGGCCAGCAGCCGCTCCAGCGCCGGGCGAAGCGACTCGTCGTGCAGCGCCTCGACCCGGACGGCGTCGCAGCCCACCCAGCCGGCCGCCTCGCGCAGTGCGTCGGCCAGCGCCTCCAGGTGCCGGGGGGAGTCCAGCGAGACCTGACGCGCCACCAGGGTCCGACCCTCGCGGGCCGGGTCGACCCGGCCGACCAGCCGGCCGCCGGTCAGCACCGGCATCGCGAAGTAGCCGTGCACCCGCTTGGGCTTGGGGGTGTAGGCCTCCAGCCGGTGGAGCATGCCGAAGATCCGCTCGGTGCGCGGACGGTCCCAGATCAGCGAGTCGAACGGCGACAGCAGGGTGGTGCGGTGGCGGCCGCGCGGCGTGGTGGCGAGTGCCTCCGGGTCGGCCCAGGCCGCGCCGGGGGTGCCGTTCGGGCCCCAGCCGGCCACCTCGACCGGGACCAGGCCGGAGTCGGGCAGCACCGCGTCCACCTGCTCGGCGCGCAGCCGGTAGTAGTCGACGATGTCGGCCCGGGTGGCCACGCCGAGGGCCGCGCCGGACTGGGCGACCAGGGTGCGCAGGCACTCGGTGTCGTCCGGTTCGGCGGCGAACAGCTCGGCGGGCACGGCCTGTTCGGCCAGGGCGTAGACGCGCTTCCAGCTCCGGCGCTCGGTGCAGACCACGTCGCCGAAGGCCAGCGCCCGTTCCACCGCGATCTTGGTGTCCGACCAGTCCCACCAGTCGGCGGTCTTCTTGGCGCCGCCCAGCTCGGTCGAGGTGAGCGGGCCCTCGGCGCGCAGCTTGTCGAGCACCGAGCGGTAGGTCTCCGCTTCGCCCTGCTTGCCCCAGACATGCGTCTTCGCGCGGTAGCGGCGGCGCCGGAAGGCGAACAGCGGCCACTCCTCCATCGGCAGGATGCACGCCGCGTGCGACCAGTACTCGAAGCTGGTGCCGGAACCCCAGTACGCCGTCTCGACCGTCGGGCGGCCGACCGCGCCGAGCCGGGCGTACGGCACGAGTTCGTGCGAGCGGGCCAGCACCGAGATGGTGTCGAGCTGGACGGAGCCGAGCCGGCGCAGCATCCCGCGCACCCCGCCGCGGCGGTCGGGCGCGCCGAGCAGGCCCTGGGCGCGCAGGGCGATCCGGCGGGCGTCGTCCGCGCCGAGCGCGGTCACCGGGGCGGGGAGGGAGGACGGGCCCGGGACCGGGCCGGGGGTCGAGGCGGTCATGCCGGCGAGCCTAGGGGTCGGCACCGACAATTCGCCCGCCCTCCCGGAGACCTGGGGTCTCCGGGAGGGCGGGCGTGGTTCGGCGGTGGCCGGCGACCCGGCGCGGCGGTCCGGTCCGGTGCGGCGGTCCGGGCCGGGTCAGTCGGCGAGGTCGCCGGGCAGCAGGGAGGCGATCCACGAGTCGTGGAACTGTCCGCGCTGCTCGGCGTACGCGCGCAGGGTGCCCTCGAACCGGAAGCCGACCTTCGAGGCGACCGCGCGGGAGCCCTCGTTGCCCACGTAGGCGAGCCACTCCAGTCGGCGCAGGCCGAGTTCGGCCAGTCCGTAGCGGGCCACGGCGGTGGCCGCCTCCACGGTGTAGCCGCGGCCGCGGAACTCCTTGGTCGCCCACCAGCCGATCTCGGCCACGCCGGGTCGCCCGGCGGGGAACATCAGCCCCTGGGAACCGACCAGGGCGCCGGACTCCCGCTCGAACACGCACCAGACCAGGTTCTCGCCGGTCCGCCAGCCGTTGAACGCCAGGTCGGACACGAAGTACTCGGCGTCGGTGCGCCGGTACGGGCTCGGGACGACCGTCCAGCGCTGGATCTCCGGGTCCTGGCAGGCGGCGTCGATCGCGTCGATGTCCGACTCGCGCGGAGCGCGCAGCACCAGGCGCTCGGTGGTGAGGACGACGGGCTCGCGGGCGGGGTCGGCGGCGGGCGGGCCGGACTGCTCCCCGGTACGGGGTTCGGGGCTTTCTTCCATGGGCGGATTATTTCGTCCAGAGATGAATCCGAGCATCCGATTAACGGTCCTGAGCGCCCAACTCAACGGACGGCTGCCCGGTTTGCCCCGGTGGGGAATGCTATCGGGGCATGTGCTCGCAGGGGTGACACGGGAATACCGTGCTGACGCACCTCCCGAGGCATTGGGCTCCTCGCATACGATGGCCCGTGCGGTGGGGTGGATCCGCCGTGCAGTCGTCCAGTGCCAATACAGGCAAGGAGCCCGCTCACGTGTCCGTCTTCGACAAGATCCTGCGCGCCGGCGAAGGCAAGATCCTTCGCAAGCTGCAGCGGATTGCCGCCCAGGTCAACTCCATCGAAGAGGACTTCGTCAACCTCACCGACGCCGAGCTTCGCGCCCTGACGGACGAGTACAGGCAGCGACTCGTCGACGGCGAGTCCCTGGACGACATCCTCCCCGAGGCCTTCGCCACCGTCCGAGAGGCCGCCAAGCGCGTCCTCGGCCAGCGGCACTACGACGTCCAGATCATGGGCGGCGCCGCGCTGCACCACGGCTACGTCGCCGAGATGCGCACCGGTGAGGGCAAGACCCTCGTCGGCACCCTGCCCGCGTACCTGAACGCGCTGACCGGCAAGGGCGTGCACCTGATCACGGTCAACGACTACCTCGCCGAGCGCGACTCGGAGTGGATGGGCCGGGTGCACCGCTTCCTCGGCCTCGAGGTCGGCGTGATCCTCGGCAACATGACGCCCGCCGAGCGCAAGCGCCAGTACGGGATGGACATCACGTACGGCACCAACAACGAGTTCGGCTTCGACTACCTGCGCGACAACATGGCCTGGTCGAAGGACGAGCTCGTCCAGCGCGGCCACAACTTCGCCGTGGTCGACGAGGTCGACTCGATCCTCATCGACGAGGCCCGGACCCCGCTGATCATCTCCGGCCCGGCCGACCAGGCGACCAAGTGGTACGCCGACTTCGCCAAGCTGGTGCTGCGCCTCAAGATCGACCGCGACTACGAGGTCGACGAGAAGAAGCGCACCGTGGGCATCCTCGAGGAGGGTGTTACCCGGGTCGAGGACTACCTCGGCATCGACAACCTCTACGAGTCGGTGAACACCCCGCTCGTCGGCTTCCTGAACAACGCCATCAAGGCCAAGGAGCTCTACAAGAACGACAAGGACTACGTCGTCATGAACGGCGAAGTCATGATCGTCGACGAGCACACCGGTCGTATCCTGGCCGGCCGCCGCTACAACGAGGGCATGCACCAGGCGATCGAGGCCAAGGAAGGGGTGGAGGTCCAGAACGAGAACCAGACCCTGGCCACCATCACCCTCCAGAACTTCTTCCGCCTGTACGACAAGCTGGCCGGTATGACCGGTACCGGTACCACCGAGGCGGCCGAGTTCCACCAGATCTACAAGCTCGGTGTGGTGCCGATCCCCACCAACAAGAACCCGCTGCGCATCGACCAGCCCGACCTCATCTACAAGTCGGAGCCGGCCAAGTTCGCGGCCGTGGTCGAGGACATCGCCGAGAAGCACGAGAAGGGCCAGCCGGTGCTGGTCGGCACCGTGTCGGTCGAGAAGTCCGAGTACCTGTCGCAGGAGCTGCGCAAGCGTGGCATCCCGCACGAGGTGCTGAACGCCAAGCACCACGAGCGCGAGGCGCAGATCGTCGCCCAGGCGGGCCGCAAGGGCGCTGTCACCGTCGCCACCAACATGGCCGGCCGAGGCACCGACATCATGCTCGGCGGCAACGCCGACCACCTCGCGGCGGCCGAGCTGGCGCAGCGCGGGATCACCCCGGAGGACAGCCCGGAGGAGTACGAGGCCGCGTTCCCGGCCGCGCTGGAGAAGGCCAAGGCGGCCGTGAAGGCGGAGCAGGACGAGGTCAAGGAGGCCGGCGGCCTCTACGTCCTCGGCACCGAGCGGCACGAGTCCCGCCGGATCGACAACCAGCTGCGCGGCCGCTCCGGCCGTCAGGGCGACCCGGGCGAGTCCCGCTTCTACCTGTCGCTCGGCGACGACCTGATGCGCCTGTTCAAGGCCGGCATGGTCGAGCGCGTGCTCTCGATGGCCAACGTGCCCGAGGACGTGCCGATCGAGTCGAAGATGGTCACCCGGGCCATCGCCTCCGCGCAGACCCAGGTCGAGCAGCAGAACTTCGAGATCCGCAAGAACGTCCTCAAGTACGACGAGGTGCTGAACCGCCAGCGCGAGGTCATCTACGGCGAGCGCCGCCGGGTCCTGGAGGGCGAGGACCTGCAGGAGCAGGTCGGCCACTTCATGGACGACACCGTCGAGGCGTACGTCAACGCCGCCACCGGCGAGGGCTTCGAGGACGACTGGGACCTCGAGAAGCTCTGGACCGCGCTCAAGCAGCTCTACCCGATCACCCTGGACCTGGCCGAGCTGGAGGAGGAGGCCGGCGGCGCCGCCGGCCTCACCCCGGAGTTCCTCACCAAGGCCATCCAGGAGGACGTCCAGGCCCAGTACGGCGCCCGCGAGGACCAGCTCGGCGAGGAGATCATGCGCGAGCTGGAGCGCCGGGTCGTCCTCTCGGTGCTGGACCGCCGCTGGCGCGAGCACCTCTACGAGATGGACTACCTCCAGGAGGGCATCGGCCTGCGGGCCATGGCGCAGCGCGACCCGCTGGTCGAGTACCAGCGCGAGGGCTTCGACATGTTCACCGCGATGATGGAGGGCATCAAGGAGGAGTCCGTCGGCTACCTGTTCAACCTGGAGGTCCAGGTCGAGCAGCAGGTCGAGGAGGTCCCGGTCGAGGACGCCCAGGTGCTGCTCGACAAGCTGGAGAAGGACGCCCCCCGTCCGGAGATCAAGGCCAAGGGCCTGGAGGCCCCGAAGCCGCAGCGGCTGCACTACACGGCCCCCTCGGAGGAGGTCGGCGGCGGTGTGGTCGAGGGCGAGTTCGACGACCTCGGTGCCGAGGACGAGGGCGACGGTCTGACCCGCGCCGAGCGTCGCAAGGCCGCCAAGTCGGCCAAGGGCCGCCGCCGCAAGAGCTGAGGCGGGGCCGACCGGACCGGTCGGCCGCCGCACCGGGCGCCACTCCCGTACGGGGGTGGCGCCCGGCGTCGTTCCCGGGGCGGCCGCCGCCGGTGCCGGGGCCGCTGCGGCGGCCTCCACGCACCGGGCGGGCGGGGACGGGCGCGAGCACGGTCCGGGGCGGCTCATCGGGCCTCCACGGCGGTGCACTGCCACTGGCCGGACGGCCCCCGAGGCTCCAGCCGGAACGCCACCATGTGGTGCCGGTCGCCGAGGTCGACCCGGACACAGGCCTCGACCGCGTCCGGCGCGGGCGAACGGTCGTGCACCGGCCCGAGCCGCGGCCGCTCGCCGCTCCGCGTCCCGCGCAGGGTGCCGGCCCGGACCAGGGCCGACAGCTGGCCGTAGCAGTCCAGGGTGGTGTGGCGCAGCAGCTGTCCGGACGGCCGGGAGCCGGTCAGCACCTCCACCAGCCGGTGCGCGAACCGTGTGCTCAGGCCGCCCCGCGGGTCGGGGCCCGTTCGGTCGGCGCAGGCCGACCTGGGGTGGCGGGGGCGCCGAGGTGCGGCGACCGCCCGGTGGTCCCGGGCGGTGCCGTGCGGGCGGTACGGGCGCGCCGACAGGACGGCGGGCGGGGCGGGCGGGTGAGCGGCGCGGTTCGGACATGCGGTCATGGGCCTTCCTCGGAGCGGCGGGCGGGTCGGGGCCCGGGCGGGGCCCGGTGGGCTGCTGCGGTCGGGGCGAGCGTCGGGGTGGAGCGTCGGGGCGATGCCGGTCGGTGGTGGGTGGTGCCGGTCGGGACCGGGTGGTGCGGGTGCGGACGGGTTCCTTGTTAACGGCCGTCCGCAGCGGGCTGCAACGGCTTTGCGAGGGGCGCCCCGGCCTCCGGAAAGTTCACCTATCCGGGTGAGTCGGCCCGTGCGGGAACGGGGGCGGGCCGGAGCCGGTCCGCACCGGGTTGACGCACCGGGAAGGGCGGGAAAGCCCGAAAGAGGACGGTCGGGTTCGCCAGGACGGGCGTTGCGGTCCGGGTCGGTCGACGCGCAGGATCGGAGACCGGAGCCGGATCGGGCCGCCCGTCGCGGGCCCGTCCCGGACCAGCACCGCCCCGACGAGGACAGGCGGCCGGCATGACGACATGGGTATCCGGGACACGGCCGACGGCACCGCGGGCCGCCGGCGCTCCCCGGCGCGGTCTGGTGCTGGGCGGCGGGGGCATGCTCGGCGCGGCCTGGACGGTCGGCGCGCTCTGCGCGGTGGAGGAGGCGACCGGCCGCCCGGCCGGTGACGCGGAGGTGGTGCTCGGCACCTCGGCCGGGGCGATCCTGGGCGCGCTGCTGGCCGCCGGGGTCGGCGCCGAACAGCTCCGGGACCACCAGCGGGGACTGCCGATCACGTCCGGGCCGCTGGCCGGGGTCGACTTCGACTACGACACGGCGGTCGGCGGCGCGCTGCCGCCGCGGCCCCGGGCGGGCATCGGCTCGCCGGGGCTGCTGCGGGACGCCGTGCGGCACCCGCGCGAGTACCCGCTGCTCACCCTGGTCTCGGCGATGGCCCCGCACGGCCGGGGCTCGCTGGAGCCGGTGGGCGCGCTGGTCGGCGGCCTGTTCGGCGGTGCCGGGGCGACGGCCACCGGGGCGGCCGGAGTGACCGGGGCGGCCGGGCGCGCCTCGGCGCTGCGGGTCGTCGCGGTGGACTACCGCAGCGGCCACCGGGTGGTCTTCGGCGACCCGGACGCCCCGCCCGCCGGCGTCGGCGAGGCGGTGATGGCCTCCTGCGCGATCCCGGGCTGGTTCGCCCCCGTCCGGGTGGGCGGGGCCGACTACGTGGACGGCGGCTGCTGGTCGGCCACCAACGCCGATCTCATGCTCGACCGGGGCCTCGACGAGGTCTACGTCCTGGCGCCCATGGCGCTGTGCAGCGACCCGCCGGGGCATCCGCAACCGGGGCACTCGGAGTCCGTCCCGGGCGCGTCCGTCTTCGCGCGCGCCCGGCGCGGGCGGGACCTCCCGCGCGGGGTGCTCGCCCAGGTGGTCGGCCGCTACCGCAGGGCGGTGACCCGGCAGCTCCTGCGCGAGGCCGGACTGCTGCGGGCGGGCGGCGTCCGGGTCCACCTGCTCGCGCCCGCACCCGCGGACCTGGCCGTGATGGGGCCGAACATGATGGACCCGTCCCGCCGGGGCCCGGTCCTGGAGAGCGCGCTGGACACCTGCCGCCGGGTCCTGGAGGCCGCCGGCTGATCCGGTACGGCGGGCGGGACGGCCCCCGGAACGGCGCGGCGGCGGGCCCGCCGGGGCGCGCGCGGGGCCCGGGCGGAGGGCCGACGGGTGCACGGGTGATCGCGTCGACGCGTCCGGAGCTTATTCTTGGGGACGCTGGAAGCTGTGCCGCTGGACGAACCGGAGAGTGCCACCGATGCGCGTGTACGTGCCCACCACCCTGACCGGCCTGGCGGCGGCGCACTCGGGCGGCGCGCTGGAGCAGTCCGCGGCGTACGCCGTGACGCCCGCGCTGCGCGAGTGGTACGTCAGCGACGACCTGGAGGAGCTGGAGTACGCGGCGCTCAACCGGGCCGCCCAGTCCTCGCTCCGTCTGCTGGCCGCCGAGCCGGACGCCCCGCGCCGCCGGGTGGTGATCGCGCTCGACGTCGCCGACTCGGCCGTGACGCCGTTCCCCGGCGACGAGTACCAGGACCAGGCCTCGCTGGGCCGGGTGGTGCTGGCCGGGCCGCTGAAGCTGGCCAAGGCGGCGGCCGTGCACGCCGATGTCGCGGACCGCGACGTGGTGGCCGATGTGGCGGCCGCGGTCGGGGCGGTGGCGGCCGCGGACGCGGGCGACCAGGACGCCCAGTTCACCGTGGACGGCGCCGAGGACCACGACCTGCTGTGGTTCGCCACCCAGGAGATCGCCGGCCTGCTGGCCTGAGCCCGCGCCGGGTCCCGCACTCCGAGGCCCCGAGGCCCCGAGGGTCAGGGGCGCCGAGGACCAGGGCCCCGGCCGCCGTGAGCCCCGTCCTACCGGTCCGGCCGGACGCGGCGCTACCGTTCAGACGTGCGCACTCATATCGTCTGGGACTGGAACGGAACGCTCTTCCACGACATGGAAGCGGTGCTCGGAGCGAGCAACGCCGCTTTCGCGACCATCGGCGTGGCGCCGATGACGCTGCAGGAGTACCGAGAGCAGTACGAGATCCCGATCCCCAGGTTCTACCAGCGGCTGCTCGGCCGGCTGCCCTCCGAGGCCGAGTGGCTGCGGCTGGACGACGCGTTCCACGACCGCTACCACCAGCTGAGCGCCGCCTGCGGCCTCACCGACGGCGCCCGTGAGCTGCTGGACGGCTGGCGCGCGGCCGGGCGGAGCCAGTCGCTGCTGTCCATGTACCAGCACGACCGGCTGCTGCCGGTCGTCGAGGGCTTCGGCCTGACCGGCCAGTTCCTGCGGGTGGACGGGCGCAGCGGCCCGGCCGGCGGGCAGAAGGCCGAGTACCTGGTCCGGCACCTGGCGGCGCTCGGCGAGCAGGTGGACCCGGCCCGCACCGTGCTGATCGGGGACGCGGCGGACGACGCGCTGGCCGCGCTGGAGGCGGGCGCGCACGCCGTGCTCTACACCGGCGGCTCGCACACCAGGGAGAAGCTGGAGCCGGTCGGCGTGCCGGTGGTGGACAGCCTGGCGGAAGCGGTGGAGCTGGCGGGCCGGATCGCCGGCTGACGCGCTCCCGGCTGCGAACCGGCCCCGGACGGGTCCCGGACGGGCGGCGGAGGGTCGGCGGAGGGTCGGCAGACGGGCGGTGGAGTGGCGCGCGCCACTCCACTCGCTGGCGTGTCCGGGCGGGCGCGGCGCCCCCCGGCTGGTCAGGCTGGACGGGTGCCGGGCCCGTCGTCGGAACGGGCCGGCCGCCCCACCAGGAGCGGAGCCCGCCCATGCCCATCGACGCAGTCACCGACGTCCCGGTCCCGGGCAACGAGCCGGTGCTCGGCTACGCGCCCGGCAGCCCGGAACGGGAGCGGCTGGTGCGCCGGCTGGACGAGCTGGCGGCCGAGCCGGTCCCGCTGCCGATGACCATCGGCGGCGAGCAGCGGTTCGGCGGCGGAGAGCGGATCGACGTCGTCCAGCCGCACCACCACGCGGCGAAGCTGGGCGTGCTGGGCAACGCCACCCGGGAGGACGCCAGGGCCGCCGTGGACGCCGCGCTGGCCGCCGGGCGGGACTGGCGCGGACTGTCCTTCGACGACCGGGCGGCGGTCTTCCTGCGCGCCGCCGACCTGCTGGCCGGCCCGTGGCGGGAGACGCTCAACGCGGCGACCATGCTCGGCCAGTCCAAGACGGCCCAGCAGGCGGAGATCGACTCGGCCTGCGAGCTGATCGACTTCTGGCGCTACAACGTCCACTTCGCCCGGCGGATCCTGGCCGAGCAGCCGGTCTCCTCGCCCGGGGTGTGGAACCGCGTCGACCACCGCCCGCTGGAAGGTTTCGTCTACGCGATCACCCCGTTCAACTTCACCGCCATCGCCGGGAACCTGCCGACCGCGCCGGCGCTGATGGGCAACACCGTGGTGTGGAAGCCGGCGCCGACCCAGACGCTGGCCGCGTACCACCTGATGCGGCTGCTGGAGGCGGCCGGGCTGCCGCCCGGGGTGATCAACCTGGTCACCGGTGACGGGCAGCAGCTGTCCGCGGTGGCGCTGGCGGACCCGGCGCTGGCCGGGCTGCACTTCACGGGTTCCACCGCGACCTTCCAGTCGCTCTGGCAGACGATCGGCGCCAACATCGGCGGCTACCGCAGCTACCCCCGGATCGTCGGCGAGACCGGCGGCAAGGACTTCCTGCTGGCGCACCGCTCGGCCGATCCGGAGATCCTCAAGGCGGCGCTGATCCGGGGCGCCTTCGAGTACCAGGGCCAGAAGTGCTCGGCGCTCTCCCGCGCCTACCTGCCGCGCAGCCTCTGGCAGCGGATCAAGGACGACCTGCTCGCCGAGGTGGACGCGCTGGCGGTCGGCGACGTCACCGACCTGTCGAACTTCATGGGCGCGCTGATCGACCGGCGCGCGTTCGAGCGGAACCGGGACGCGATCGAGCGGGCCAAGGCCGACCCGACGGTGGAGCTGGTGGCCGGCGGCCAGTACGACGACGCGATCGGCTGGTTCGTCCGCCCGACCGTGCTGGTCTCCTCGGACCACCGCAACGAGATGTTCCGCACCGAGTACTTCGGCCCGATCCTGGCCGTCCACGTCTACGAGGACTCCCGCTGGGACGACGTGCTCAACCGGGTCGACGCGGGCGCCCCGTACGGGCTGACCGGCGCCGTGGTCGCCCAGGACCGCTACGCGATCGCGCAGGCCCTGGAGGCGCTGCGGTTCGCCGCCGGGAACTTCTACATCAACGACAAGCCGACCGGCGCCGTGGTGGGCCAGCAGCCGTTCGGCGGCGGCCGGGCGTCCGGCACCAACGACAAGGCGGGCGCGCCGCAGAACCTGCTGCGCTGGACCTCCGCGAGGTCGATCAAGGAGACGTTCGTGCCGCCGACCACCCACGTTCACCCGCACATGGGCTGAACGCCGACCGTGTGCACACCGGCTCCGCACGAAGTTCCGGCTTTCGGCGCAAACCGGCAGGCTGATTGGACAAGCTGTCCAGGACGGCTCGATCTTCCTGCAGGTTTGCGCCTGCTTGTCCCCTGACACCTTCGATTGATCCCGTTAGGCTGGCTGGCGTCGTCGGGTGGCTCCGCAGGCCGAACGTTGCGTCCTACCCACTGCAGAGGTGTTCCATGCGCGCCATGGGGCCTTTTCAGCTGGATGGTGCGGCAGGATTGCGGAAGACCCCGGCGGTGGATCCCGATACCACCACCGAGTCACGCAACGGCGCGCGACAGGAGCCAAGAAGTCATGCAGACCAAGCTGGACGCAGCCAAGGCCGAACTGCTCAGGAAGGCAGCAGCAGCCGCTGAGAACAGCCAGGTGGGGGGAGCGGCGCCGGGGGAGGGACTGAGCAACGGCGCTCTGTCCGCGTACCTGCACCACTACTACCTCCACACGGCGGCCGAGGACCTGGTCGACCGCGACCCGGTCGACGTCTACGGCGCGGCCGCCTCGCACTACCGCCTGGGCCTCAAGCGCCCCCAGGGCACCGCCGAGGTGCGGGTGCACACCCCCTCGGTCGAGGAGAACGGCTGGTCCTGCGGCCACACCGTGGTCGAGGTCGTCACCGACGACATGCCGTTCCTGGTCGACTCGGTGACCAACGAGCTGTCCCGCCAGGACCGCGCGATCCACATCGTCATCCACCCCCAGCTGGTCGTCCGCCGCGACATCACCGGCAAGCTGCTGGAGATCCTCGACGTCGACGCCTGCGCCCGCAGCCAGGCCTCCGGCACCGAGTGGCCGGCCGACGCGACCGTCGAGTCGTGGATGCACATCGAGGTCGACCGCGAGACCGACCGCGACGACCTGCGCGAGATCGAGACCGACCTGCGCCGGGTGCTCGGCGACGTCCGCGAGGTCGTCGAGGACTGGACCAAGATGCGCGACTCCGCGCTGCGTCTGGCCGACGAGCTCGCCGAGCAGCCCCCGGCCGGCCTGCCCGAGCAGGAGGTCGGCGAGGCCTGGGAGCTCATGCGCTGGCTCGCCGACGACCACTTCACCTTCCTCGGCTACCGCGAGTACGACCTGGTCGAGCACGAGGGCGAGGAGGTCCTCAAGGCCGTCGCCGGGACCGGCCTCGGCATCCTGCGCTCCGACCCGATCGGCCACGACGACCAGCACCACGCCGTCAGCGAGGCCTTCGGCCGGCTGTCCGCGCCGGTGCGCGCCAAGGCCCACGAGAAGAAGCTGCTCGTCCTCACCAAGGCCAACAGCCGGGCGACCGTGCACCGCCCGTCCTACCTCGACTACGTCGGCGTGAAGAAGTTCGACGCCAACGGCGTGGTCATCGGCGAGCGCCGCTTCCTCGGCCTGTTCTCGGCCGCCGCCTACACCGAGTCGGTCAGCCGCATCCCGGTCGTCCGCCGCAAGGTCCAGGACGTCATCGTCGACTCCGGCTTCTCCACCGAGAGCCACGACGGCCGCGACCTGCTGCAGATCCTGGAGACCTTCCCCCGGGACGAGATCTTCCAGACTCCGGCCGACGAGCTGCTGCAGATCGCCACCAGCGTGCTCTACCTCCAGGAGCGCCGCCGGCTGCGGCTGTTCCTGCGCCAGGACGAGTACGGGCGCTACTTCTCCGCGCTGGTCTACCTGCCGCGCGACCGCTACACCACCCGCATCCGGCTGCGCCTCATGGACATCCTGATGCAGGAGCTCAACGGCGCCTCGATCGACTACACGGTCTGGTCGACGGAGTCGGTGCTGACCCGACTGCACTTCGTCGTGCGGGTCACCCCCGGCAGCGAGCTGCCGCACCTGTCGGACGCCGAGATCGAGCGGATCGAGGCCAAGCTGGCCGAGGCCGCCCGGTTCTGGATGGACGGGTTCAACGACCAGCTGCACGTCGAGCTGGGCGAGGAGAAGGCCGCCGAGCTCTCCCGCAAGTACGCCAACGCCTTCCCCGACGGTTACCGCGCGGACTTCACCGCGCGCACCGCGGTCGCGGACCTCAAGCAGATCGAGTCGCTGCACGGCGACGGCGACTTCCGGCTGAACCTCTACCAGCCGGTCGGCGCCGGCGACGACGAGCGCCGCTTCAAGATCTACCGGGTGGGCGGCCCGATCTCGCTCACCGAGGTGCTGCCGGTCCTCCAGCGACTGGGCGTCGAGGTGCTCGACGAGCACCCGTACGCGCTGACCCGCTCCGACCACACCACCGCCTGGGTGTACGACTTCGGTCTGCGGCTGCGCGAGGCCGTCGAGCTGACCGACGAGGCCCGCGACCGCTTCCAGGAGACCTTCGCCGCCACCTGGACCGGCCTGGCCGAGAACGACGGCTTCAACGACCTCGTCCTGACCGCCGGGCTGACCTGGCGCCAGGCGATGATGCTGCGCGCGTACGCCAAGTACCTGCGCCAGGCGGGCTCCACGTTCTCCCAGGACTACATGGAGGACGCGCTCCGCAACAACACCCACACCACCCGCCTGCTGGTGAACCTCTTCGAGGCCCGGCTCAGCCCCAGCCACCAGCAGGGCGCGCTGGAGCTGACCGAGGGCATCCTGGAGGAGCTGGACGGCGCGCTGGACGAGGTCGTCTCGCTGGACGAGGACCGCATCCTGCGCTCCTTCCTGCACCTCATCAAGGCCACCCTGCGGACCAACTTCTTCCAGCACGACGGCACCGGCGCCTGGCACTCCTACGTGTCGATGAAGTTCGACCCGAAGGCCATCCCGGACCTGCCGGCCCCGCGCCCGGCGTTCGAGATCTGGGTCTACTCGCCGCAGGTCGAGGGCGTGCACCTGCGCTTCGGCAAGGTCGCCCGCGGCGGTCTGCGCTGGTCCGACCGGCGCGAGGACTTCCGCACCGAGATCCTCGGCCTGGTCAAGGCGCAGATGGTGAAGAACACCGTCATCGTGCCGGTCGGCGCCAAGGGCGGCTTCGTCGCCAAGCAGCTGCCGGACCCGTCGGTGGACCGTGACGCCTGGCTGGCCGAGGGCATCTCGTCCTACAAGACCTTCATCTCGGCGCTGCTGGACATCACCGACAACCTGGTCGGCGGCGAGGTCGTCCACCCGGCCGACGTGGTCCGCCACGACGAGGACGACACCTACCTGGTCGTCGCCGCCGACAAGGGCACCGCGACCTTCTCCGACATCGCCAACGGTGTCGCCGAGTCCTACGGCTTCTGGCTGGGCGACGCGTTCGCCTCCGGCGGCTCGGCCGGCTACGACCACAAGGGCATGGGCATCACCGCCCGCGGCGCCTGGGAGTCCGTCAAGCGCAACTTCCGCGAGCTCGGCGTCGACACCCAGTCCGAGGACTTCACCGTCATCGGCATCGGCGACATGTCCGGCGACGTCTTCGGCAACGGCATGCTGCTCAGCGAGCACATCCGCCTGGTCGCCGCCTTCGACCACCGCCACATCTTCCTGGACCCGAACCCGGAGGCGGCCTCCTCGTACGCCGAGCGCCGCCGCCTGTTCGAGCTGCCCCGCAGCTCCTGGGACGACTACGACCGGTCGCTGATCTCGGCCGGCGGCGGGATCTTCCCGCGCAGCGCCAAGTCGATCCAGCTCACCGCGCAGGTCCGGGCCGCCCTGGGCGTCTCCGACACCCGGCTCACCCCCGCCGAGCTGATGAAGGCCATCCTGCAGGCGCCCGTCGACCTGTTCTGGAACGGCGGCATCGGCACCTACGTCAAGGCCTCCACCGAGACCAACGCCGAGGTCGGCGACAAGGCCAACGACGCCATCCGCGTCAACGGCGAGCAGGTCCGCGCCCGCGTCGTCGGCGAGGGCGGCAACCTCGGCTGCACCCAGCTCGGCCGCATCGAGTACGCGGCCTCCGGCGGCCCGGAGAGCACCGGCGGCTGGATCAACACCGACGCCATCGACAACTCGGCCGGCGTGGACACCTCGGACCACGAGGTCAACATCAAGATCCTGCTCAACCAGGTGGTCGCCGACGGCGACATGACGGTCAAGCAGCGCAACACCCTGCTCGCCGAGATGACCGACGAGGTCGGCCACCTCGTCCTGCGCAACAACTACGCGCAGAACGTGGTGCTGGCCAACGCGGTCGCCCAGGCGCACAGCATGGTCAACGTCCACTCCCGGATGATCAACCGGCTGGAGTCGGCCGGCCAGCTCGACCGGGGCCTGGAGTACCTGCCCACCGAGCGGCAGATCCGCGAGCGCCAGCAGAACGGCCGGGGCCTGTCCCAGCCCGAGATGTCGGTGCTGCTCGCCTACACCAAGATCACCCTGGCCGACGAGCTGCTCGCCACCGACCTGCCCGACGACCCGTTCTTCCGCACCGCGCTGCACGAGTACTTCCCCAGCGCGCTGCGGGCCCGGTTCGCCGAGCAGATCGACCGGCACCCGCTGCGCCGCGAGATCATCACCACGCTGATCGTCAACGACACGATCAACCGCGGCGGCTGCACCTTCGCCTTCCGCCTGAAGGAGGAGACCGGCGCGACCTACGAAGAGGTCGCCCGCACCCACACCGCCGCCCGGGCCGTCTTCGGCCTGGAGGAGATCTGGTCCGAGATCGAGGGCCTGGACAACCGGGTCCCGGCCCGGGCGCAGACCAAGATGCGGCTGCACTCGCGCCGTCTGGTCGAGCGCGCCACCCGGTGGATGCTCAACAACCGGCGCCAGCCGCTGGACATCGCCGGCACCATCGAGTTCTTCCACGACCGGGTCAACCAGGTGTGGGGCTCGCTGCCCAAGCCGCTGCGCGGCGAGGACCTGGCCTGGTTCGAGCACGTCTACGGGGAGCTCGCCGGCGCCGGTGTGCCGGAGGAGCTCGCCACCCGGATCGCGGGCCTGTCCTCGACCTTCCCGACCCTGGACATCACCGAGGTCGCGGACCGGTCCGGCAAGGACGTCGCCCAGGTCGCCGAGCTCTACTACGACCTCGCCGACCGCCTGCAGATCACCCACCTGCTCGACCGCATCATCGAGCTGCCGCGCATCGACCGCTGGTCGTCGATGGCCCGCGCCGCCATCCGCGAGGACCTCTTCGCGGCCCACGCGGCGCTGACCGCCGACATCCTGGCCTGCGGCCCCGAGGGTGCCACCCCCGAGGAGCGGTACACCGCCTGGGCGGAGCTCAACGCGACCCTGCTGAACCGGGCCAAGAGCACCCTCGACGACATAAGGGGTTCGGACAACTACGAGCTGTCCAGCCTCTCGGTCGCGATGCGTGTCATCCGGACCCTGCTCCGCACGGGTTCGATGCGCTGACGAGGTTGTAGCGGTTCGACGGCGGGCCCGCGTCCTGGTGGACGCGGGCCCGCCGCTTCGTGTGCGCACACGTTCGATACGGTGACCCCCGAACGAGGGGATTGAACACTGTGTCGAAGTCATGGGCCGGGCGGAGCGGAGAGGCCGGGCAGGCCGGGCGGGCAGGACGGGTCGGGCGTCTGACCGGAGCCGCGCTGGCGGCCGCGCTGCTCGCCGGAGGGGCGGCGGCCTGCGGGTCGAACGGGGCGGGCGCCGACGGCGCGGGGGCGGTCGCGGGCCGGGCCGGTGCGCCGCCGACCGCGAGCCCCACGCCGTCCGCGACCCCGGAGCCGTTCTCCGCTCTCGTCGGCTACCGCGGGCTCAAGCCCGGGATGACCAAGGACGTCGCGCTGGCCACCGGCGCCCTGGAGGCCGCCCCCGTGTCGCTGCTCAACGGCTGCACCGACTTCGCGTACCGGAGCGGCCCTGCCCCGGACCCGGTCCGGATGGCCGCCGAGGAGGCGCTCCAGGCCAAGTACGTCCAGGCCAACGCCCGGAACGAGGCCGCGAGGAAGGAGACGGAGGTCTTCCCGGCCCCTCCGGCCAGCTACTCGGCGAAGGACGTCAAGAGCTTCACCGACCGGATGGCGGCCTTCCAGGAGAAGTCGAAGGCCCGCCAGGAGGCGCACGAGCAGCTGATGAAGGTGTTCGACGAGCTGAAGGCGGCCCGTGAGGCCCGGGACCTCGCCTTCCTCACCACCGGCCGGGCCGGCTTCGGCCTGGAGGGCCTGCGCGAACTGGTCGCCCCCGCCGGTGCGCGCACCGCCGAGGGCATCGGGGCGGGCTCCACGGTCGCGGAGCTCAAGGCGGCCTACGAGGTCCAGGGGCTCCAGCTCGGCAAGGACGGCAAGTACACCCTGTGGGCCGGGATCGGCCAGGTCGAGCAGGGGTGGCGGTACGAGTTCACCGTCGACGCCGAGCGGGTGACCGGCCTCGCCCTGGCCAACCGCGACACCTACTGCTCCTGAGCCGTTCCCGGGTCGGCTCCCGGAACCGCTCTCGGAACGGCCCTCGGAACGGCTTCGGAACGGCTTCGGAACCGCGACGCTGCCGCGGACAGGTGGAGGTGTGGAGCTGTCACAGCGGGGACGGATACGGAACGGGGACCAATGGGCGTTCGGGGAGCTTTTCGATCAGTCGGCAGACGACCTGTACCGGTACGCGGTGCGGGTGTCGGGGGACTGGGCGGTCGCGGAGGACATCGTCCAGCTGACCTTCCTGGAGGCGTGGCGGCTGCGCCACAAACTGCGCGAGAGCGACGAGCCGGTCCGCCCCTGGCTGTTCGGGGTCGCCGCCAACGTGCTGCGGAACACGACCCGGGCGGCCCGGCGGCACCGCGCCGCGATGGAGCGGCTGCCACCCCGGGACGTGGTGCCGGACTTCGCCGACGAACTCGTCGGGCGGCTTGACGACAGCGCCCAACTGGCCGCCGCGCGGCGGGCGCTGGAGCGGCTGCGGAAGGCGGAGCGGGAGGTGTTCGGCCTCTGCGTCTGGGCCGGGCTCGACTACGCCAGTGCCGCCGAGGCGCTCGGGGTGCCGGTCGGAACGGTGCGTTCGCGGCTCTCGCGCGCCCGCACCAAGCTCCGGGCGCTCGCCGAGGAAGAACTGCAAAAAGGGCGGGAACTCCGCCCCGAGCCCGGACAGGTACGGGTTGGCCGCACCGATGCGGCCCGGTCGACACGGGAGACGAACCGATGAACGAGCACGAGCGTGCCGAGCTGGCCCGGCTGTTGCCGCCGCCGGCGCGGCCCGAACTCTCCTCAGACCGCCACCGGCTGTTGAGGGGACATCTGATGAGTGAGATCCGGGACACGAAGCCCGCGCGGGTCCGGCGGGGCAAGCTCGGCTGGGTGGCGATTCCGGCCCTGGCGGGCGGTCTGGCCCTGGCGATGGTCCTGCCGGGCGGCAGTGACGGCGCGGCCTCCAAGGCCCCGCTGGCCCAGCAGCAGAGCGGGCAGCAGGTCCAGGGCGAGCAGCAGCCGGCCGAGAGCGGCAGCACCACGCTGAACGTCGCCCCGGTCGCCGCCGTCCAGCTGCTGACCCAGGCCGCCGACACCGCGGCCGGCAAGCCGGACCCGAAGCCCGGCAAGAACCAGTTCGTCTACATCGACAGCCTGGTGTCCTTCGCGGGCACCAACCTGGCCACCGGCGAGACGAAGGTCGACGCGCCGCACCGCCGCCAGATCTGGCTGTCGGTGGACGGCAGCCAGTGGGGCGTCCTGAAGGAGGAGGGCAAGTTCGGCAAGGGCGAGGCCGCCGCCAAGGAGGGGGACAAGCGACCCGCGCCGCGTCCCGACGGCGGGCTGTGGATCGACCCGACCAAGAAGCCGAGCATCGGCGCGCCGACCTACAACTACCTGGCCGGTCTGCCGACCGACCCGGACGCGCTGCTGAAGAAGATCTACGCCGAGACCAAGGGCCAGGGCCGCACCCCTGACCAGCAGGCGTTCGGGACCATCGGGGACCTGCTGCGCGAGCAGATCGCCCCGCCTGCCGTCAGCGCCGCCCTCTACCGCGCCGCCGCCAAGATCCCCGGCGTCACCGCGGTCGCGGACTCGGCGGACGCCTCGGGCCGCCACGGTGTCGCCGTGGCGCACGAGGACAGCGGTGTCCGCACCGAGTGGATCTTCGACCCGAAGAGCCACGAGTTCCTCGGTGAGCGCGAGGTCGTCGTCACCGACGGCGACTTCGGCAAGGCCGGTACGGTGGTCGGCCACACGGCGGTGCTGGGCCGCTCGATCACCGACAAGCCGGGCGACGAGCCGAAGCAGAACAACGCCTGATCACGTCCTGAGCGAAGCTGTGGGGCCCGGTGGAAGCGGGCCCCACAGCCGTTTCGGGGCAGTGCTGTCGTGAAGTCCGGCTCCATCGTCCCTTCCTGCCGTTCGCACTCTCGCCGAGGGCACATGGCCCGTCAAGGGGGTGCCGTGGCCCGGATGTCCTCCTCGGTGGAGGGCGGCGCGGGCGAGGGTGGCGCCAACGGCGGCGGTGACCGGGGTGCTCGGGGCGATCTCGGTGCAGGGGCGGCAGGGGCCGGGGCGGCGGACCGGGTCGTGGCAGTGGGGGCACTCGGAGTACGTGGCGGGCGCGGCTCCGGCGCGCGGGGGTGGGAGTTTGCGCCGGAGCCGGTCGCGGAGGAGCGCGACCGGCGAGTGCAGTTGGGTGGGCAGGCCGGGCAGCAGGGCGTGGGCCAGGTCGGTGGCGGTGCTGCCGTGTTCGAGCCAGCGGCAGACGAGCGGTGCGAGCGCCTGCGCCTCGGCGAGCCCGAGGCGCAGGCGCGGTTCGGGTCGGAGGGCGCGGAAGAGTGCGGCCACGGCTTCGCGGGTCTGCTCGTCGGGCAACTCGGCCGGGAGGGTGGGTACTTCTTCCGGGTTCTTTACGGGAGGGGCGTCAGGGCGGCCGGTGTTCCGTCGACCGGCGACCGGACGGGCGACATCCGGTGGCACGAGCTGCGGGACGTCGAAGACGTGGGCCTCGGAGCGGATCGTCCCGTCGGGGCGTCGGACGCGGACGACCCAGTAGTACCCGGCGTCGGTGAGTTCCTTGAGCGCCCGGCGGACGGTGCCGCGCCCCTGGGGGCTGGTGTCCGCCATGTGTCTGCCGTCCTCGCGCCATCCGTCGGGGCGCGAGAGGAGATCGGCGAGGAGTCCGCGGGCGGTGAAGCTGAGTCGCCGGTCCTGCAACAGGCCGTTGGGAAGCACGGTGAATGAGCGCGCGTGGGCGCTACGATGAATCTGCATCTGGAGTTGCTGCTCCTGGTGCCGGACCCCGGGGTGTTCCACCACCGCCGGGGTCTTCTATGTTCTGTTGATAATGCGGAACGTAGCACATTCGCCACGGAGCGTGCGAAGCGTTCGGGATTGAAAAGGGTGGGGCCGAGGGTCTGCCCTCGGCCCCACCCTTGGGTATCGGGGTCATGTGGCGGCCCCGATCGGGTAGGGCCCGCACTCGCACCAGACGACCTTGCCGGGTCCTTCGGTGCGGGCGGAGTGCCCCCACTTGAGGGCGAGGGCTTCGACGAGGAGCAGGCCGCGGCCGCACCCGTCGGTCGCGGCCGGCTGCCGGGGGACGGGCGGGTGCTCGCTCGCGTCGTGGACCTCGATGCGGAGGCGGGTGTCGTCGACGTCGAAGAAGACCCGGATCAGCCGCCCGGGCATCCCCGAGTGCAGCACGGCATTGCCGACCAGCTCCGAGGTGAGCAACTCGCCGACCTCCAGGAAGTCCTGGCCGCCCGGCACGGTGTCGAGCAGCTCGCGCAGCATCCGCCGCGCGAGCTGCGGCGATCTGCGGGAGCGGGGGAACCAGGCGTTGCGCGCGGACGTCGGGTCGGTGGGCCTGTCGGTTCCGGGCATGGGGGAGCCACCTCCGGTGGGTTGGGGGGTGTCCGGGCGAACTGGCAGCCCGGTGGAGGGTGATGGGCACAGGAATGCCCGAGCGGTCATCACTCAGCGTGGATGAGTGAGCCACTTTGGGTAGCATGCGCCCGGAGTCGGAATCTTCGCAACTGTTCTTCGAAGAACAATTTCCGATCTTGGTAAATGGGTACTCTGAGGCCATTCCACCTGTGGAGTCGGGGAGTTGATCACTTGTCCCAGTTGCGCCCATCAGTTCGACGCCGTCGCGTGGCGAGCTTGCTTATCCGCCATCGGGAGGCGGCGGACAGAACGCCCGACGAGGCGGCGAAGCGGATCGACTGCCATCGTTCGAAGATCAGCCGCATGGAGAATGCCTGGCTGCCGATCTCCAGCAGCGAGTTGCGCGATCTGCTGATGTTCTACGGCGTGGACGACCCGGTGTACGTGGAGGAGGTCGTCGCGCTCAACCGGAAGAGTGCGGAGCGAGGTTGGGCGCAGCAGTTCGACATCTCCCCGCCCTCGTATGTCGACTACATCGACTACGAGGAGAGCGCCAGTCACATCCGCTCGTTCCAACCGATGATGGTGGCGGGCCTGTTGCAGACGGCGGACTATGCGCGCGCGATCTATGAGGCTTCACCATTTGACATCCCGCCGCAGCGGATCGATGAGCTGGTGGCGGTGCGCCTGCAACGGCAGAGGTTTCTGGATCACGCTGAGTCGTCCAGGCTCAGCGTGATCCTGGGAGAGGCCGCACTTCGTGGACAAGTAGGCGGAGTGGGGGTCATGCGGTCACAGTTGGAGCACCTGCGGCAGGTGAGTGACCGCCCGAACATCGAGTTGCAGGTGCTTCCGTTCAGCGCGGGTGCTCATGCGGGAATCATGGGCTCGTTCGTGCTCTTCAGCTTCCCGACTTCGGCCTTCTCCGATGTCGTGTGTCTGGAGCATCGGGCAGGCATGCTCTATCTGGAGACGCAGGAGGAGACGTCTGCCTATACGCTCACGTTCGACTCGCTGCGGTCGAGTGCGTTGAGCGTCTCCGAGAGCCTCGACCTACTGGCCCGGGTCGGAGGAGAGTTGTAGCTCGGTATCAAGCGGAGGTGCTGAAGGTGTCTGTTTCCGATCTCAGTCGCGTGAACTGGAGGAAGAGCACGTTCAGTGGAGAGACCGGGGACTGCGTCGAGGTTGCCGATGGGGCTCCCGGGGTGCTGCCCGTGCGTGACTCCAAGGATCCGTCGGGGCCTTCTCTCGTCTTCACCCATGAGGCATGGGGAGCGTTCGTCACCGCTGTGCGTGTGGGGGAGTTCGGCGTCGGAGGCTGAACGTTCTTTCTCGGTCGGCCTGCGTCCATGGACGCAGGCCGACCTCTGGTTCGCCTCTTGCCAGGCCGCGACCCGTCCGGGGCGCGGCCTTGTTCTGTGGGCCCGCGTCCTAGGAGGCGGGCCGACCTTCCTTCGACTTCGTCCAGGGTCAGCGCGCCGCCGCGCGCTGGAGGGCGCTGGCGAGGAGGGCGAGGTCGGTGGGGCCGTTGCCCAGTTCGCGGACCGGGCGCCGTGCCGGTGGGGCACCCAACTGGAGCGGGTCTATGGCGACGACGGTGGGGCGCAGGGTGGCGGTGCGCGGGATGCGGCCGCTGATGCGGGCGGTCTGGAACGCGGTGACGCCGCCGTCCGGCAGGCGCAGGTAGCCGCGGCCCGGAGTCGTGTCCGGCAGGGCCGCCGCGTCGCCGAGGTGGATCAGCAGGTCGGAGTCGGCCGGGTCGTCCGTCCGCAGGGCGATCCGCAGCAGGGCGGCGTCGTCGACCTCGGTGCCGGTGGTCTCCTCCGGGTGCCCGGTGGTCACCGCGAGGTGGATGCCGAGCGGCCCGCCGCGGCGGGCGACGGCGGCCAGGGCCCGGGCGAGCGGGCGGCCGGCCGGGGACGTCGGTGCGAGGAGGGCGTCGTAGTCGTCGACCACGACCACCAGCCGGGGCGGGCAGGGCCCGGAATCCCCCGCCGCCGCCGGGGTGACCGGGCCCTCGGGGCTGCGCGGCTGGATGATGCGCGGGGTGCTCGCCGTGGGCGCCGGGGCGCCGACGGTGGCGGGGACCGGGACGGGCTCCCCGTCGAGGATGCGGGCGGCGTGCCAGGAGGCGAAGTCCAGGCCGTCGAACAGCCGCTCCCGCATCGCGAGCTCGTCCTCCAGTGCCTCGGCGGCGAGCAGCGCGCCGCGCGGGTCGGCGTCGGCGTTCACCAGGCCGGTGACGTGCGGGAGTTCGGTGCAGCCGGCGAGCCCGTCCTCGGTGGCCCGGCCCTCGACCACGGTGACGGCGAGGCGTTCGGGCCGCTCGGAGACGGCGAGCGAGGCGATCAGGGTGCGCAGCAGCTCGGTCTTGCCGGAGCCGCGGGCGCCGCCGATCAGCAGGTGCGGGCCGCCCGGGTCGGGGGAGGGGAGGGTGAGTTCGGGGTCGGCGAGGTCGAGCACGCACAGCTCGTCGCGGGTGGTGCCGAGCAGGGCGGTGGCGGCGCCGATGCCGCCGGCGTGGGCGTCCCAGCGGGCGGAGAGCTTGGCCGGGGTGACGGTGTCCAGCTGGAGCAGGTCGAGCAGGCGCAGCGCGTCCGGCAGCGGTCCCCGGTTGGCCGGGGTGGCCTCGCGCAGCGGCGCGAGGACCCGGGCGAGGCGCTCGGCCCAGGCGTCGGAGACGGCGTCCAGGGAGATCTCGTGCAGGGTCTCGCGACCGCGGGCGACCGGGCCCGGGCGGTCGAGCGACAGCTGGGTGCCGACCTCGCCGGTGATCAGCGCGGTGGCGCCGAGGCCGCGGGGCAGCAGTTCGGGCTGCTCGGCGAGGCAGACGGGGAAGATGCCGACCGCCGGACCCTGGCGCAGCAGCAGGTCGAGGGCCTGCCGGGCGGCCTCGGTGGCCGGGCGGCCGTCGACCACGACCACGGTGGCGGGGTGGCCGCCGAGGCCGACCGGGCCGCTGAGCCGGGTGGTGAGCTCGGTGAGCCGGGCGGCGGCCTGCTCGTCGTCCAGGCCGAGCAGCAGCCGGCAGTCCTGGCCCTCGGCGGGCCGCAGGTGGGGCAGCCACAGCGCCCAGGCCCAGGTGTCGACGCGGTCCTGCGGGGTGCGCGCCGGGTCGGCGTCGACCACCACCAGGCTCAGCCCCGTCGGTGGGTGCAGGGCGGCGAGCTGGGCGACGACGGCGCGGGTCAGCGCGTCCAGCCGCTCGCGCGGGCCGCTGAGGCCGAGGCTGCCGGCGGTCTGCAGGTCGAGGGTGACCGGGACGGCGGGGAGCACGGTGCCGGGCGAGGTGCCGGGGCCGCCGGGCCGGTCGGCGGTGCCGAGCCGCAGGGTGAGCGCGTCGGGGTGGCCGGGGCCGCGCTCCCAGAGCCGGGGCCCGCGGCCGACCGCGTTGAGCAGGAGGGTGGCGAGGTCGGGCCAGCGCTCGCGCTGGGCGGCGGCCTGCCGGGTGCGGACGGCGGCGTGGTGCCGCTCGGCGCTCTCCTCGGGCGGTTCGGCGGCGGAGCGGCCGAGCCGGAGCGAGAGCAGGCCGCGCCCGCGCCCGGTGGGCGGTTCGGGCGCGCTGGGCGGCTCGGTGACCGGTGGGGCGGTCCGGGCCGGGGCGGGGGCGGCGAGCTGGAGGTGGCCGTGGCCGTCGGGGAGCGCGGCGCGGGCGGGCGGCCCGGAGCCGTCCCGGGTGTCGGGGACGGTCACCCGCAGGGTGGTCTCGCCGAGCCGGAGCAGGCCGGTGCCGTCGAGCGGGACGGCCTCCTCCGGCGCTCCCGGCGGAACGATCCGTCCGTCCACGGTGGTGCCGTTGGTGGAGCCGAGGTCGCGGACGGTGACCGTGCCGTCCTCGGCGAGGTGCAGGGCGAGGTGCAGCCGCGAGACGTCGGGGTCGTCGACCGGGACGTCGGCCTCGCCGGAGCGGCCGACCCGGATCTCCCGGCCGTGCAGCCGGTGCACGCCGCCGGCGTCGGGGCCGCCGACGACGCGGAGTTCGGCGGCGGCGGGGGTGTCGTCCGGGTCGTCGGCGGTCGGGTCCGGCTCGTTGAGGGAGAGGACGGCGCCGTCGAGCAGCGGGGGATGGCCGAGCAGGGTGTGCTCGTCCACCCGGCGCGCCCCGGCGTAGAGGTGCACATGGGTGGCGGCCCGGGGCCCGCGCACGCCGACGGCGCCCGCGAGCGCCCCCGCGAGGGAGCCGAGCGCGGTGCCCACGGGTGCGGTGACCAGCACGTCCACGTAGGGGATGGCGGTGCCGGCGACTGCCGGTCCGCTGCGCGGTCGGAGGACGGTCAGCCGGATCTGCATCTCGCCCGCGGTCCCTTCTGCTGGTGTGACGCCGTTGTGCCGCTGCGCGGGGCCGCCGCGGGGGAGCGGGGGGTGGCCGCGACACCGGTTGGGCCACAAGAGTGGCGAGTGTCATCCTGCCATCCGTCACGGACAGTCCGCGCACGGTACCGGATTTGACGATCTTGCGATCATCGCCATGTTTGCGGGCGACGGAGAGTCAGGTCAACCGGTGCCCGGAAAGGCAGGCCCGGCGGCCCCGGTGGAACCGCCGGCGGGCCCTGCGGGTCTTCCCGTAGGGGATGTCCCCCAACCCGGGCGAACGCCCTGCCGGTCGACCCAAAAACGTGAACGGGCCCCGTTAGAGTGGCCGGAAACACGGGCCCGGCAGGCTCACCGCACCGGCGGAGGAGCCGCCCGCGCGGGCGGCACGGCGAGGAGTGCGACAGGTGCGGCCAGTCGGGAGCAAGTATCTGCTGGAGGAGACCCTCGGACGAGGGGCCACCGGCACCGTCTGGCGCGGCCAGGTCCGTGCCGACGTGGAAGTCCCCGGTACCGCGCCCGGGCAGCAGGTGGCGATCAAGATCCTGCGCGAGGAGCTCGCCGCCGACCCCGATGTGGTGATGCGGTTCCTGCGCGAGCGCTCGCTGCTGCTGCGGCTCACCCACCCGAACATCGTCAAGGTCCGCGACCTGGTCGTCGAGGGCGAGCTGCTGGCCCTGGTGATGGACCTCGTCGACGGCCCCGACCTGTCCCGCTACCTGCGCCAGAACGGTCCGTTCAGCCCGATCGCGGGCGCCCTGCTGATGGCCCAGGTCGCCGACGCGCTGGCCGCCAGCCACGCCGACGGCATCGTCCACCGCGACCTCAAGCCGGCCAACGTGCTGCTCGCCACCGCCGTGGTCGAGGGCACCGAGCAGATGCACCCGATGCTGACCGACTTCGGCATCGCCCGGCTCGCGGACTCCCCGGGCATCACCCGCAGCCACGAGTTCGTCGGCACCCCCGCCTATGTGGCGCCGGAGTCGGCCGAGGGCCGCCCGCAGACCTCCGCGGTGGACGTCTACGGCGCCGGGATCATGCTGTACGAGCTGGTCACCGGACGCCAGCCGTTCCAGGGCGACAACCCGCTGGCGATCCTCCAGGCGCACCTGGCCCAGGAGCCGCAGCGGCCGTCCACCATGCCCGAGCCGCTCTGGACGGTGATCGAGCGCTGTCTGCGCAAGGACCCGGCGCAGCGGCCCGGCGCGGTCTCGCTCTCCCGCGCGCTGCGCGTGGTCGCGGCGGGGGTGGGCGTGCACGCCTCCCCGGCGGCGGTGGACGCGGCGCTGGCCGTCGGCGCGCTGCTCGTGCCCGATCCGCAGCCGACCCTGGTGCCCGGCAGCGCCGACGCCGCGGGCCAGGGCCCGCTGGGCGGTCCGGGCGTGGCCGGCATGCCGTTCGGCGCCGAGGACCGCACCCAGGTGCTCCCGGCCGGCCAGGCCGCCCCCGGTCAGCCGGGCCAGGGGTACGACCCGGCGGCGGCCACCCGGGTCATGGGCACCCAGCCGCCCCCGTACGACCCCGCGGCCGCGACCCGGGTGATGCCGCCCGCCGCGGTGCCGCCGCCCCCGGCCGGGCCGCCGCAGGCCGACGCGCCGCACCCGTGGCAGTCCCAGCTGCGGGCCGCCCGGGACCGCAACCAGCAGACCGAGATCGGCTACTTCGAGCCCGAGGACTTCGAGGCCCCGCCGGTCGCCCCGCCGCCCTTCCAGGCCGGTCAGGGCCACCAGCAGCAGGGCCAGCAGGGCTACCAGCACCAGCAGCAGCCGGGGTACCGGCCGCCGCAGGGCTACCAGCAGGGCTACCCGCAGCCCGGTCAGCAGCCGCAGGGCTACCCGCAGCAGGGCCAGCAGCCGCAGGGCGGCGGCCACCACCAGGCCCCGCCCGGCTACGCCCAGCGCCCGCCGGTCGCCCCGCCGCCGTACCGCGGCGGCCCGGGCGGGCAGCAGCCCGGCGGCGGCCGTCCGCAGCCGCCCGCCGGCTACAACCAGCCGTCCCAGCAGGGCCAGGGCCAGCCGTACGGGCAGCAGCCGCCGGCCCCCGCGCCGTCGCAGCCGGCCCCGCGCCGGGCGGCCGCGGCCCCCGCCGCTCCGCCGCGCCGGGCCGAGCCGCCCGCGCCGCAGCACCGCGAGCCCCCGCAGCGCCGCGCCGAGCCGCCGCACGAGGCACCCCGCGAGGCGCCGCGCCGCGAGCCGCGCCCGCGCAGCCGCAACCGGATGTACATCCCGGGCCTGGGCTGTCTCAAGGGCTGCCTGATGGTGCTGCTGGTGCTCGCGGTGGCCGCGGTGGCGCTGTGGAACTTCACCCCGCTCCCCGAGTACTGGGCCAACGTCCAGGACTGGTTCACCAGCGCGAAGGACTGGGCGACCAATATCTTCGACTCGAAGAAATGACGGTGCCGCGGTGACGGCGGGGCGGCACCGGGGCCCGGTACCGGCTCCGGTCGGTGGAATTGACGTTTTGTCGACACTTCCCGGGAATTCCTGCCGTTTCCCGCCCGCCGAGCGGCCTCAGGCGGCCCGCGGAGGGTGTCCGGGCGCGTAGGTTGGTCGCTGTTGTCCCGCCCCACCGAGCGCACCGGACCCTCCCGGGGCGCTCCCGCCGCCCACGGAGCAGCATTGGCACGCAAGATCGGCAGCCGCTACACCGTCCACCAGGTGATCGGCCGCGGCTCGGCCGGGACGGTCTGGCTCGGCGAGGGCCCGGACGGTCCGGTCGCGGTCAAGCTGCTCCGCGAGGACCTGGCCGCGGACCAGGTGCTGGTCGGGCGCTTCGTCCAGGAACGGGCCGCGCTGACCAGCCTCGACCACCCCCGGGTGGTCGGCGTGCGCGACATGGTGGTGGACGGCAGCGACCTCGCCCTGGTGATGGAACTCGTCCAGGGCACCGACCTGCGCTCCCGGCTGGAGCGCGACGGCGCACTGCCCCCGCAGGCCGCCGCCTCGATCATCGCGGACGTCGCCGACGGCCTGGCCGCCGCCCACGCGGCCGGAATCGTGCACCGCGACGTCAAGCCGGAGAACGTCCTGCTCGACCTGTCCGCCGCCCCTGGGCCCGGCGGCGCGCCCCGGGCCAAGCTGACCGACTTCGGGGTGGCCCGGCTGGTCGACGCCCCCCGCCGCACCCGGGCGACCAGGATCATCGGCACCCCCGACTACCTCGCCCCCGAGATCATCGAGGGCCTGGAGCCGCGCGCCGCCGTCGACATCTACGCCCTCGCCACCGTGCTCTACGAGCTGCTGGCCGGCTTCACCCCGTTCGGCGGCGGCCACACCGGGGCGGTGCTGCGCCGGCACGTCACCGAGCAGGTGCCGCCGATCCCCGGCCTGCCCGACGGCCTGTGGCGGATCATCGCCGAGTGCCTGGCCAAGGCCCCGGCCTCGCGGCTGCGCGCCGCCGAGCTGGCGGCCCGGCTGCGCGAGCAGCTGCCCGCCCTGGCCGGACTGCCGGTGCTGGCCGTCCCGCAGCAGGGCCGGGCGCCGGCCGAGGAGCAGCTGACCCCGGGCGAGGCGGTCTACGCCGAGGTGGACGCCGCCCCCGGCACCCACAAGCGCCGCCGCGGCCCGGCCGTCCCGCTGGTGCCGGGCGCCGCCCCGGACTCCACCCGGGACACCCACACCAGCCTGCGCCGCCCCTCCGCGCACGAGCTGGCCTCCTACGCGGCCGAGTCGCGGGCCCAGCGGACCGCCCCGGGCACGGCCCACCGCCGCGACCGCCAGGCGCTGCTGCGCCGCCGCCGGATGCTGGCCGTGCTGCTGGCCACGATCCTGCTGCTGGCCGGGGCCGCGGCGGCCTGGACCGCCTTCGCCGCGACCGTCCCGGACGCCGGTCCCGGCCCGCGCCCGGCCACCTCCGCGACGGCTCCGCGGGCTCCCTGACCGACGCCGTCCGCGCCCCGGGCGGCCGCCCCGGCGGCGCACTCCGGGCCCCGGAGGCCCCCGGGGTCGTCATGTGCACCCCGGGAACCATTACCCTGGGGGCGTGGCAGCCGTCGATCCTTCCGAAGAGCTCAAGAACCTCGATACGACCCTGGGGTCGATCGAGGCCGTCCTCGACCTGGACAAGATCCGGGCCGACATCGCGGTCCTGGAGGAGGAGGCAGCGGCCCCCAGCCTGTGGGACGACGTCGCGAACGCGCAGAAGGTGACCAGCAGGCTCTCCTTCCTCCAGGGCGAACTGCGCCGGGTCGAGGGCCTCCGCGGCCGCTTGGACGACCTGGGCGTCCTGTTCGAGCTGGCCGAGGCCGAGAACGACGCGGACACCCGCGCCGAGGCCGAGGTCGAGCTGACGGCCCTCGCCAAGTCGGTCGAGGAGCTGGAGGTCCGCACCCTCCTGTCGGGCGAGTACGACGCCCGCGAGGCGCTGATCAACATCCGCGCCGAGGCCGGTGGCGTGGACGCCGCCGACTTCGCCGAGCAGCTGATGCGCATGTACCTGCGCTGGGCCGAGCGGCACGGGTACCCGACCGAGGTCTACGACACCTCGTACGCGGAGGAGGCCGGCATCAAGTCCGCGACCTTCACCGTGAAGGCGCCCTACGCCTACGGCACCCTCTCGGTCGAGCAGGGCACCCACCGCCTGGTCCGCATCTCGCCCTTCGACAACCAGGGCCGCCGGCAGACCTCGTTCGCCGGCGTCGAGGTGCTCCCGGTCGTCGAGCAGTCCGACCACGTCGACATCGACGAGTCGGAGCTGCGCATCGACGTCTACCGCGCCTCCGGCCCCGGCGGCCAGGGCGTCAACACCACCGACTCGGCGGTGCGCATCACGCACATCCCGACCGGCGTGGTGGTCTCCTGCCAGAACGAGCGCTCGCAGATCCAGAACAAGGCGTCCGCGATGAACGTCCTCCAGGCCAAGCTGCTGGAGCGGCGCCGCCAGGAGGAGCGCGCCGCGATGGACGCGCTCAAGGACAGCGGCAGCTCCTGGGGCAACCAGATGCGCTCCTACGTGCTGCACCCGTACCAGATGGTCAAGGACGTCCGGACCGCGTTCGAGGCCGGCAACCCGCAGGCCGTGCTGGACGGCGACATCGACGGCTTCATCGAGGCCGGCATCCGCTGGCGCAAGCAGCGCGAGACCGCCGCGCAGTAGTCGACAGCGGTGGACGTACGGGAAGGGCCCCGACCGGAGTTCCGGTCGGGGCCCTTCCCGTATGTCCGTGTACCGCGGGGTACGTGTACCGCCGGTACCTTCCTCAGGCCAGTGCCTGCCGCGCGAGCAGCACCACCGCGAGCAGCCCGGCCAGTACGGCCAGCAGCATCGCGGGGGAGAGCGCGGCGAACGGACCCTGCTGCTCCTGCAGCCTGGCCCGGGTGGCCCGGCAGGCGGGGCAGCGGCCGTCGCTGACGCGGCCGTTGCAGTTGGCGCACACCAGATGGTCGCAGGTCATGCGATCTCCTCCTCGCTGCTACTGCCAACGCACCGGAGCGGGCCTTGGTTCCTCGTTGTGCCCTGTGCGGCGGAGCGGTCGGGCCCGACCGCACCCTCCACTCTGCCAGGTTCCGGCCGTTCCGGCCCCCGGGCTGTGAGATGGCTCCCAATTTTCAGGGCATAACCGGGCATTCTCCCCCAGTTTTCTGCCGCTGTCACTCCCTGAACCTGCGGGCCGGGCGGGCCTTCGCGTATGGTCCCAAGCCGGGAGCGGCCGTTCCGCTCCCCTCGCCCGCCCCCGGGCGGGCATGCCGAGGGGCGGATCGACCGAGGACTGGCGCCGCCTAGGATGGCCTCCGTGATGCAGCCGTGATCAGATTCGACAACGTCTCCAAGACCTATCCCAAGCAGAACCGTCCCGCCCTGGACAACGTCTCGCTGGAGATCGAGAAGGGTGAGTTCGTCTTCCTGGTCGGCTCGTCCGGCTCGGGCAAGTCCACCTTCCTGCGGCTGTGCCTGCGCGAGGAGCGGCCCAGCACCGGCGAGGTGCACGTCCTGGGCAAGGACCTGGGCAAGCTGTCCAACTGGAAGGTGCCGCACATGCGCCGCCAGCTGGGCACCGTGTTCCAGGACTTCCGGCTGCTGCCGAACAAGACGGTCGCGCAGAACGTCGCGTTCGCGCTGGAGGTCATCGGGAAGCCGAAGAGCGCCATCGGCAAGGTGGTGCCCGAGGTGCTCGACCTGGTCGGCCTCGGCGGCAAGGAGGACCGGATGCCCGGCGAGCTCTCCGGTGGTGAGCAGCAGCGCGTCGCGATCGCCCGGGCGTTCGTCAACCGCCCCATGCTGCTGATCGCGGACGAGCCCACCGGCAACCTCGACCCGCAGAACTCGGTCGGCATCATGAAGCTGCTCGACCGCATCAACCGCACCGGGACCACGGTGCTGATGGCCACCCACGACCAGGCCATCGTCGACCAGATGCGCAAGCGCGTCATCGAGCTCGACAAGGGGCTGCTGGTCCGCGACCAGGCCCGCGGCGTCTACGGGTACCAGCACTGACCGCTCGGCGCTGAACCCGTGGGCCGTCCGCCCGCCTCCTCCGACCAGCAGTACCGACCCTGGAGTTGTTGAACGCATGCGCGCCCAGTTCGTCCTGTCGGAGATCGGTGTGGGTCTCCGCCGCAACCTGACGATGACCATCGCGGTCGTCGTCAGTGTCGCGCTCTCCCTCGCCCTCGCCGGTGCCTCCCTCCTGGTCCGCGACCAGGTCAACTCCATGAAGGGGTACTGGTACGACAAGGTCGAGGTGAGCATCTACTTCTGCACCAAGGCCGACGCCCGCAACTCGCCCCAGTGCGACAAGGGCGCGGCCACGGACCAGCAGATCGCCGACATCAAGACCCAGCTGGACAAGATGGACTCGGTGGTCCAGACCTCGACCTTCGAGAACTCCACCGAGGCGTACAAGCACTGGAAGGAGATGAACCCGGACAACCCGCTCATCTCCGTCCTCGGCCCGGACGCCATCCCGCAGTCCTGGCGGGTGAAGCTGAAGGACCCGACCAAGTACGACGTCATCCAGAGCGCCTTCGCCGGCAAGCCCGGCGTGAAGTCGGTCGAGGACCAGCGGAAGATCCTGGAGAACCTCTTCGGCCTGCTGAACGGCCTCCAGACGGCGGCCTTCGTGATCATGGTGCTGATGCTCTTCGTCGCCCTGCTGCTGATCGTCAACACCGTCCGGGTGTCGGCGTTCAGCAGGCGGCGCGAGACCGGCATCATGCGCCTGGTCGGCGCCTCCAACTTCTACGTGCAGATGCCGTTCATCGCGGAGGCCGCGTTCTCCGCGCTGCTCGGCGCGGTGATGGCCTCCGGCCTGCTGCTCGGCGGGCACTTCTTCGTCCAGAACTGGCTGGCCGAGCGGGTGCAGTTCATCCACTTCATCGGCCTCTCCTCGGTGCTCGCGGTGATACCGCTGCTGGTCGTGGTGGGTATGGGCATGGCCGGCATCGCGGCCTTCTTCACCCTCCGCAAGTACTTGAAGGTCTGACCGGACGACGCTCCGGACGACCGGGCGGCCCCGGACGGCACTGCGCCGTCCGGGGCCGCCCGCGTTCCGCCGCCGTCCGTTGCGGCCCTGCTCGTGACGGCCTGCGCCTAGACTCCGGTGCCATGCCCGTCTCTCCCCGTGCGACCCGTCAGGCGGCCACCCTCGGCCTGGTGTTCGGCGTGGTCCTGCTGGCCGGGGCCGCCACCGGCGCCTGGGGCGAGCCGGGCGCGGCGGCGCGCCCGCCCTCGGCGGACGCCGCCCAGGCCGTCGCCGCGCCCCTCGGGGCCGGCCAGGACCCGGCCGGCGCGAACCTCTCCGAGCAGCAGGCCGAGCATCTGATCGGCGCCACCGGGGACCGCTGGGGCGCGTACTACAGCGCCCAGGAGTACGCCGAGTTCAGCCAGGGCCTGGACGGCCGCTACCTGGGCGTGGGCCTGTCGGTCGGCCGGGGCGAGGACGGCGTCACCACCGTCTCCCAGGTGCTGCCCGCCGGTCCGGCGGCCGCCGCCGGGATCGCGGTCGGCGACCGGCTGCTGCGGATCGGCGAGGACGAGGCCGACCGGCTGCCGGTCACCGAGGTGGTCGCCCGGCTGCGCGGACGCGAGGGCGCCGAGCGGCAGGCGGGCTCGGAGGTGGTGCTGGAGCTGCGACGGGGCGAGGGCGACGTCCGCGAGGTCCGGCTGCGCCGGGCACTGCTGGACAGCCAGCAGGTGACCGTCGAGCACCTGGCCGGCGGCGTGGTGCGGATCGCCGTCCGGGCCTTCACCTCCGGCGTGGCCGAGCAGGTGCGCGCCGCCGTGCGCGGCGCGCGCGCCGGGGTGGTGCTCGATCTGCGCGGCAACTCCGGCGGGCTGGTCGAGGAGGCCGTCGGCACCGCCGGGGTCTTCCTGGACGGCGGCCCGGTCGGCTCCTACCAGGACCGCGGCGGCACCCGCGAGCTCACCGCCCCGCCCGGCGGCGACCAGCGCACCCCGCTGGTGGTGCTGGTGGACGGCGGCACCATGAGCGCCGCCGAACTGCTCACCGGCGCCCTCCAGGACCGCGGCCGGGCCGTGGTGGCCGGCAGCAGGACCTTCGGCAAGGGCACCGTGCAGCAGCCCAGCCGGCTCGCCGACGGCGCCGTGCTGGAACTCACCGTCGGCCGCTACTACACCCCGGCCGGCCGCTCCCCGGAGGGCGCCGGGCTGGCCCCGGACGTCCCGGCGGGCGCCGCGGAGGACGCGGACGCGCTCGCCCTGCGGGTGCTCGCCGGTCTCGGCAGCCGCACGTAAAGGGGCTGCTGGAACACGGCCGGAGGTGCGAGAATGACGGCGCTATGGCAAAGGAAACCGGACACAAGCTGATCGCGCAGAACAAGAAGGCGCGACACGAGTACACCATCCTCGACACCTACGAGTGCGGCCTCGTGCTCACCGGGACCGAGGTGAAGTCACTGCGGGAGGGGCGGGCGAACCTGGTCGACGGCTACGCCTACATCCAGAACCACGAGGCGTGGATCGACAACGTCTTCATCCCCGAGTACACCCAGGGGACGTGGACCAACCACGCGGCCCGGCGCAAGCGCAAGCTGCTGCTGCACCGGATGGAGATCCAGAAGATCGAGACGAAGGTCCGCGACGCCGGCCACACCCTCGTCCCGCTCTCGCTGTACTTCAAGGACGGCCGGGTGAAGCTCGAACTGGCCCTCGCGGTCGGCAAGAAGCTCTACGACAAGCGGCAGACCCTGCGCGAGAAGCAGGACACCCGCGAGACGGCACGCGCCGTGGCGGCCGCCCGGCGGCGCCAGCGTTAATCGGCTGGACCCCCGCTGGTCGCCTCGCGTAGGATGGCGCCAGCAACAAGGACGGTCACCGTCCGCGCTGTTTCTCAAAAAAACATGGGGATGATCGGTTTCGACAGGGGATGTTGAAACAGGGGAAGCGAGCCGAGGAACGCGGCAATGATCTCGTTAACCACATGCCGCAAAAAAATAATCGCCAACTCTAAGCGCGATTCCCAGCAGTTCGCTCTCGCTGCCTAATAAGCACCGATAGCGCTTGGGTGTCAGACCGGGGAGTTCCCGACCCGGACCCTGGCATAATCTAGGGAACTCAACCGTCCGCCCGGGCTGCGAGGGTGGATGGGAAATCAAACAGCAGCTGGGCCTGTTGGCGGCTTGTCCGTGTGACTGCCAGGGCCGAGAAAAGCACAGCGGACTGCGCTCGGAGAAGCCCTGAATTAACTCCACTGGACCCGGGTTCGATTCCCGGCATCTCCACCACCCCATGTTCACAGTGAAGGCCGTCCACCGCGTTGCGGAGGGCGGCCTTCACGTTTCCCCCGGCCTGGGCGTAGGATCGTCCGTCCGCTCGTATCCCGGAGCGGGATTCCGCCGCAACCACCGAGGCCATGCAGAGCAACACGGACACCACCGCCACCGACCACGAGACAGTGCGCGCGCGCGAGATCGCCGGTGAGCAACGCCACCTCGACACCGTCTACCACCGTCTGGAGGAGAAGCTCGCCGAGGCCGAGTACATCCTCGAGGACGCCGCCAAGCGGGTGCACGTCGGAACTCCGGGCGCGCTCGCCGAGCGCGATGCCCAGGTGTACCGGGCCGGCGCGCACCTCCAGCGGCTCAACAACGAGTTCGAGGACTTCCTGTTCGGCCGGGTCGACCTCCAGCAGGCCGATGCCCCGGAGGAGCACGGCATCCCCTCGAACACCCCGCTCGACCCGGCCGACCCGACCGTCGCCGAGACCCTGCACATCGGCCGGCTCGGCGTGCTGGACGCCGAGTTCGGTCCGCTGGTGATCGACTGGCGGGCGCCCGCCGCCGCGCCGTTCTACCGGTCCACCCCGCTGGAGCCCGGCCGGGTCCTCCGCCGTCGGGTGATCCGCTCCAAGGGCCGCAAGGTGATCGGGGTCGAGGACGACCTGCTCCGCCCCGACCTCACCCCCACCCTGGACGGCGAGGAACTGCCGGTGGTCGGCGACGGCGCACTGATGGCCTCGCTCGGACGCGCCCGCAGCCACACGATGCGCGACATCGTCTCCTCCATCCAGAAGGAGCAGGACGAGGTCATCCGCGCCCCCGCGGCCGGGGCCACCCTGGTCACCGGCGGGCCGGGCACCGGCAAGACCGCGGTCGCGCTGCACCGTGCCGCCTTCCTCCTCTACCAGGACCGCCGCCGGTACGCCGGGGGCATCCTGGTGGTCTCGCCGACCCCGCTGCTGGTCTCCTACACCGAGGGCGTGCTGCCCTCGCTCGGCGAGGAGGGCCAGGTCGCCATCCGCGCGGTCGGCTCGCTGGTCGACGGCATCGAGGCGGGCACCTACGACACTCCGCGGGCGGCCCGGATCAAGGGCTCGGCCCGGATGGTCCAGCTGCTGCGCCGGGCCGCCAGGGCGACCCTGGAGCTGCGCGCCCCGCAGGAGCTCAAGGTGGTCGCCCGCGGCGAGGTGCTGCGGCTGGACGCGGGCCGGCTCAGGACCGTGCGCGGCAATGTCGTCGGCTCCGGCGGCACCCCGCTCAACCTGCTCCGCCCGCGAGCCCGCCGGCTGCTGCTGGACGCGCTCTGGCAGGAGGCCGTCCGCGACCTGCCCAGGCCGGCCGACCACTACGCCCGCGAGCGGCGCCAGGAGGAGAAGGAGGCCTTCGACGAGTACGTCTCGGACGAGGCGCCGTTCCTGGCCTTCCTGGACGCCTGGTGGCCCGCGGTCACCCCGCGCGCGGTGCTCGGCACCCTGAAGCAGTCCCGGAACACCAACCGGATCGCCCGCGGCGCGGTCACGCCGGAGGAGTCGAAGGTGCTGGCCGCCTCCTGGCGGCACCTGTCCGAGCACGGCGAGGGCGCGCTGTCGGCGCACGACGTGGCGCTGGTGGACGAGCTGCAGCTGCTGCTGGGCGAGCCGGCCAGGCCGAAGTTCCGCGAGGTCGACGCGGCGGACCTGCTGACCGGTCTGGACGAGGTCACCACCTTCGCCGACCGCAACGCCCGGCAGCGGGAGAGGGTGCCGGCCGAGCGCACCGAGTACGCCCATGTGATCGTGGACGAGTCGCAGGACCTCACCCCGATGCAGTGGCGGATGATCGGCCGCCGGGCCCGGACGGCCACCTGGACCATCGTCGGCGACCCGGCGCAGTCCTCCTGGCCGTTCCCGCAGGAGGCCCAGGCCGCGCTGGACGAGGTGCTGTCCGGCAAGCCGCGCCGCCGCTACACGCTGACCGTGAACTACCGGAACCCGGCCGAGATCGCCGAGGTGGCGGCCAAGGTGCTGGCGCTGGCCGCGCCGGGCACCCCGTCGCCGAGCGCGGTGCGGCACGTGGGCGTCGAGCCGAGGTTCGCGGCCGTCACCGACCCCTCGCCGGAGGCCTTCGGCGCGGCCGCCCGGGCCGAACTGGAGCTGCTGCTGGGCAAGGTGGACGGCACGGTGGCCCTGGTGGTGCCGATGGACCGGCGGGCCGAGGCGGCCCGCTGGGCCGAGGGACTGGGCGAGCGGGTGGTGACACTGGGCAGTCTGGAGGCCAAGGGCCTGGAGTACGACGCGACCGTGGTCGCCGATCCGACCGGGATCGCCGGCGAGTCCGAGGCGGGCCTGCGGGTGCTGTACGTGGCGCTCACCCGGGCGACCCAGCGGCTGACCGTGCTGTCCGGGCCGGACGACCTGCCCGACGCGGCCGGGACGCCCGCGCTGCTGCGCGGCTGAGCGCGCCGCCGTCCGCCCGCGCGGGCACCTGACGGAGTGTGACGGCCGGTCCGCCCGGACCGGCCGTCGCCGGACCGCTGCGCGGGCACGGCGGCGGAGTGCTGACGCGGAGCACCGCGAGAGCACTGCGGGAGCACGAAGAAGGCCCCTCACCCGGTGGGTGAGGGGCCTTCAGAAGCTACGACACCGACCCGCCATGCTCGCCTCGCGGCAAGTGGTCCCTCGAAGGGACGAAGGTTGGGCCCGGGGGCTTGGATCGAGCCGGTGTCCCGTCCAATGTAACGCATCGGGCGCCGGAGGCAAGAAGTTGTCGGGTCCGCACACTCAATGAACGTTATTTCTGACTGTGCCCTGGTAGGTGCGACGATCGAGGTCTAGCATGCGCAGGCGAGGGACTTCAACAATTTGTTGAACTCGCGGACGGACAGACGGAAGAAGGAACGTCGATGGCGACGGTGCCCAGTGTCTCCAACTCGATCACGGTACGGCTGGAGGTCCCGGCCACGGGCAACGCCGTCAGCGCGATCACCACGGCCGTGGAGTCCTCCGGCGGCTCGGTGACCGGCCTCGACGTCACGGCCTCCGGCCTGGAGGCACTCCGGATCGACGTGACCGTGGCGGCCAGCTCGGTGGCGCACGGAGAGGAGATCGTCGAGAAGCTCCGGACCATCGACGGTGTCACGATCGGCAAGGTCTCGGACCGTACCTTCCTGATGCACCTCGGCGGCAAGATCGAGATGTCCTCGAAGCTGCCGATCCGCAACCGTGACGACCTCTCGATGATCTACACCCCGGGTGTCGCCCGGGTCTGCATGGCGATCGCCGAGAACCCCGAGGACGCCCGCCGCCTCACCATCAAGCGCAACAGCGTCGCCGTGGTCACCGACGGCTCCGCGGTGCTGGGCCTGGGGAACATCGGCCCGGCCGCCGCGCTGCCGGTCATGGAGGGCAAGGCGGCCCTTTTCAAGCGCTTCGCCGGCATCGACGCCTGGCCGATCTGCCTGGACACCCAGGACACCGACGAGATCGTGGCCATCGTCAAGGCGATCGCCCCGGGCTTCGCGGGCATCAACCTGGAGGACATCTCCGCGCCGCGCTGCTTCGAGATCGAGGCCCGGCTGCGCGAGGCCCTCGACATCCCGGTCTTCCACGACGACCAGCACGGCACCGCGATCGTGGTGCTGGCGGCGCTGATGAACGCGCTCAAGGTGGTCGGCAAGGAGATCTCCGAGATCCGGGTGGTGATGTCGGGCGCCGGCGCCGCCGGCACCGCGATCCTCAAGCTGCTGATGGCGGCGGGCGTCGAGCACGCCACCGTGGCGGACGTGCGGGGCGTGGTCCACCAGGGCCGCGACGACCTCAACGACAACCTGCGCTGGATCGCCGACCACACCAACCGCTCGGGCCGCACCGGCAGCCTCAAGGAGGCCGTGGCGGGCGCCGACGTCTTCATCGGCGTCTCGGCCCCGAACCTGCTCGACGGCGAGGACCTGGCCACCATGGCCGCGGACGCGATCGTCTTCGCGCTGGCCAACCCGGACCCGGAGGTCGACCCGGCGGTGGCCCGGCAGACCGCCGCGGTGGTCGCCACCGGCCGCAGCGACTTCCCGAACCAGATCAACAACGTGCTGGTCTTCCCGGGTGTCTTCCGCGGCCTGCTGGACGCCCAGAGCCGCACCGTCAACACCGAGATGATGATCGCCGCCGCCCGGGCGCTGGCCGCCACCGTCGGCGACGACGAGCTCAACCCGAACTACATCATCCCCAGCGTGTTCCACAAGGACGTGGCCAAGACCGTGGCCGCCGCCGTCCGGGACGCCGCCCTGGCCGCCACCTCCGAGGCGCCCACGCCGTCCCGCCCGACCCCGGGCATCGTCGGTACGCTCGACACCGCGTCCTTCCCCGCTGTGCGGCTCTGACCTCGGAATCCGTCGACGGGCCCCTGCGCCGGGCCCGCCATCCGGCTTCCGCGGCGGTGCCCGCGCGGTGACGTGGATCGATCAAATGACCGATTAACGGTCGTACCCGCCCATTCCCGCCCCGAACCCTTGCGACACAAGGGCGAGGGGCGTGTTTGGGCTTGTCGGACCTAGGGCGTACGGTAGCCCTGCACGGGGCAGGCGTGTCCGACAAGTACGGAACGTCCCCCTGGTCTTCCGGCGCGTCGTCCCGACCGCCGCCCGCGCCCGGTCCGCCGGAGCCGACGGAGCGTCACACCTCCGGCGGGCGGGCGCTGTTCGGGTCGTTCCGCCGGGGCCCGATTGGCTTTCTCGGGGCCGGTCGGGGCAGGATTCGTATCCGGGCAGGCAGGCGGGCCTTCGAAGGCACGGCGCGCGGCACTGGGTGCGGACCCGGCCCGCGACCACGCATTGCCTGCATGAGCACAGTGTGCGGACCCGCGGCCCATCGGGGTGCCTCCCGGTGGGAGTACCGACGGGCCCCGGCACACCGCAAGCGAACAGACCACAGGAGTACACATGAACCGCAGTGAGCTGGTGGCCGCGCTGTCCGAGCGCGCCGAGGTGACCCGCAAGGACGCCGACGCCGTTCTGGCCGCCTTCGCCGAGATCGTCGGCGAGGTCGTCGCCAAGGGCGACGAGAAGGTCACCATCCCCGGTTTCCTGACCTTCGAGCGCACCCACCGCGCGGCCCGCACCGCCCGCAACCCGCAGACCGGCGAGCCGATCCAGATCCCCGAGGGCTACAGCGCCAAGGTGAGCGCCGGCTCCAAGCTGAAGGAAGCCGCCAAGGGCGCCTGAACAACCCCTTGAACGCCCGGGAGGCCGGGTCCCCCTCGTGGGGACCCGGCCTCCTGTTCGTTCTCCGGGGGCCTCGGCGGCCCGGGCGGCCCCGGAGGGCCGCCGGACGCACCGGTCAGGCGTCGACGAGCGCGCCGCTCGGCTCACCGGCGGCCACCGCGGGCAGCTCGCTCGGCAGCTCGACGTGGGCGCCGAGGTCGCGCAGCTTGTCCATGAAGTTCTCGTAGCCGCGGTTGATCAGGTCGATGCCGTGCACGGTCGAGGTGCCCTCGGCCGCCAGCGCAGCGATCAGGTACGAGAAGCCGCCGCGCAGGTCCGGGATGACCAGCTCGGAGCCGATCAGCTTGGACGGGCCGGACACCACCGCGGAGTGCTGGAAGTTCCGGGCGCCGAAGCGGCACGGGGTGGCGCCCAGGCACTCGCTGTAGAGCTGGATGTGCGCGCCCATCTGGTTCAGCGCGCCGGTGAAGCCCAGCCGCGACTCGTACACCGTCTCGTGCACGATGGACAGGCCGGTGGCCTGGGTCAGCGCGACGACCAGCGGCTGCTGCCAGTCGGTCTGGAAGCCGGGGTGCACGTCGGTCTCCAGGGCGATCGCCTTGAGCTCGCCGCCCGAGTGCCAGAAGCGGATGCCCTCGTCGTCCACCTCGAAGGCGCCGCCGACCTTCCGGAAGGTGTTGAGGAAGGTCATCATCTCCAGCTGGCGGGCGCCGCGGACGTAGATGTCGCCCTTGGTGGCCAGCGCCGCGCAGGCCCAGGAGGCGGCCTCCAGCCGGTCCGGCAGCGCCCGGTGGTTGTAGCCGCCCAGCTCGTCCACACCGGTGATGAGAATGGTGCGGTCGGTGCCCAGGGTGATGATCGCGCCCATCTTCTGCAGCACGCAGATCAGGTCGACGATCTCCGGCTCGATGGCCGCGTTGCGCAGCTCGGTGACGCCCTCGGCGAGGACGGCGGTGAGCAGCACCTGCTCGGTCGCGCCGACCGAGGGGTAGGGCAGCTCGATCCGGGTGCCGCGCAGCCGCTGCTGGGCGACCAGGTAGGTGCCCTGCGGGTGCTTCTCGATGGTGGCACCGAACTGGCGCAGCACCTCGAAGTGGAAGTCGACCGGACGGCCGCCGATGTCGCAGCCGCCCAGGCCCGGGATGAAGGCGTGGCCGAGGCGGTGCAGCAGCGGGCCGCAGAAGAGGATCGGGATGCGCGAGGAGCCCGCGTGCGCGTCGATGTCGGCGACGTTGGCGCTCTCCACGTGCGAGGGGTCGAGGATCAGCTCGCCGTCCTCGTCGCCGGTGCGCACGGTCACGCCGTGGAGCTGCAGCAGGCCGCGGACCACCTTGACGTCGCGGATGTCCGGGACGTTGCGCAGTCTGCTGGGGCCCTGGCCGAGCAGGGCCGCGACCATGGCCTTGGGGACCAGGTTCTTCGCACCGCGGACGCGGATCTCGCCTTCGAGCGGGTTTCCGCCGTGGACCAGCAGGACGTCGTCGGTCATCGTTCTCGCAATCCGGGGTGCCAGAGGAGTGGGGCGGGCTCGGCGACGAGCCGGTCGGTGGAGCGTTTCACGGGCGCGTCGGGCCCCCGGTGTGACCGAGTCGGCACCGTGGAGGGGCGTCCACCATCAGTAGATGGTAGTGGTCGTGCCGATGGTTCCTGTGAGCCTCTCCCGTGATGGTGCTCTCCCCGGGCCCCGGGGCGCGCGCCGGTGCGTCCGTACGGGTGTTCGTGGCGAGCGGGTCGGGCGGGGCCGGGTGGCCGGTGCGGTCGCCGTTTCGGGTGCCGTCGCCGGGGGTTCTGCGGGATCATGTGAGGCATGACGGCGGCCCATTCGCACGGAGGCCGGTCCCACACCGGCCGACTGCTCGTCGCGACGCCCGTGCTCACCGACCCGAACTTCGCCCGGGCGGTGGTGCTCCTCCTCGACCACGACGCCGAGGGGGCGCTCGGTGTCGTGCTGAACCGGCCGACGCCGGTCGAGGTCGGCAGCGTGCTGGACGGCTGGGGGGTGCTGGTCGGCCTGCCCGCGGTGGTGTTCCAGGGCGGTCCGGTGGCACTGGACTCGGCGCTCGGCCTGGCGGTGGCGCCGGGGGAGCCGGGCACCGGGGAGCCGCTCGGCTGGCGCCGGGTGCACGGCGCGATCGGCCTGGTGGACCTGGAGGCGCCGCCCGAGGTGCTGGCCGGGGAGCTGGGGGCGCTGCGGATCTTCGCCGGCTACGCGGGCTGGGCGCCCGGGCAGCTGGAGTCGGAGATCTCCACCGGTGCCTGGTACCTGGTGGACTGCGAGCCCGGGGACATCTCCAGCCCGGAGCCGGAGCGGCTGTGGCGGGCGGTACTGCGGCGCCAGCGCGGGCCGCTGGCGCTGCTGGCGACCTATCCGGACGATCCGACCCTGAACTGAATCCGGCTCGGAATCGAAGGTGCGCCGTCACACCGGCGCCGCGACACTGGCCCGCTTCTCCGGGGCGCCCATAGACTTGGCACTCATGAGCACTCTTGAGCCCGAGCGCGGCCTCGGCACCGGCACCCTGGTCGAGCCCGTCCCGCAGGTGTCCCACGGGGACGGCGACCACGAGCGCTTCGCGCACTACGTCCAGAAGGACAAGATCATGGAGAGCGCGCTCTCCGGGTCCCCCGTGGTGGCGCTCTGCGGCAAGGTGTGGGTGCCCGGTCGCGACCCGAAGAAGTACCCGGTCTGTCCGATGTGCAAGGAGATCTACGACGGCATCGGCAAGCCGCAGGACGGGGACGGCGACAAGGGCAAGTAGCCCGCGTCCCGCCCGTTCCGCACACCACCGTTTTGCATGGTGCCGCGTTTCCCGAGTGGTCTATGCCACTGGTCGGGGTCGGGGCAGGATGGCGCAATGGACCTCATCCCTGCCCCCGTGAGTTCCGTCCGCCTCCCGGACCAGGACTTCCCGCTCGACCGGACGACCACCCTGACCGCGCCGCCGGAGCTGGCCGGGGCCGAACGGTGGCTGCGTTCCTCGCTGACCGCCGCCACCGGCCTGCCGCTCGCCCCGGGGCGGCCCGGCGAGGGCGTCGAACTGCTCCTCGACCCGGCGCTCGCCGGTGAGGCGTACCGGCTCTCGGTGCGCCCCGGCCACGCGGTGGTCACCGCCGGCGGCCCGGCCGGCGCGCTCTGGGGCGCCCAGACGCTGCGTCGGCTGCTCGGCCCGGACGCCTACCGGCGCGCGCCGCTGCGCCCGTCCGGCTGGGTGCTGCCCGGCGTCGACCTCGCGGACGAGCCGCGGTTCGGCTGGCGCGGGGCGCTGCTGGACGTCGCCCGGCACTTCCTGCCCAAGTCCGACGTACTGCGCTTCGTCGACCAGCTGTCCGCGCACAAGCTCAATGTGCTGCACCTGCACCTGACCGACGACCAGGGCTGGCGGGTGGAGATCAAGCGCTACCCCGGGCTCACCGAGCGGGCGTCCTGGCGCGAGCGCTCGATGGTCGGCTACCGGTCCGCCGGGCGCCGCGACGACCGCCCGCACGGCGGCTTCTACACCCAGGACGACCTGCGCGAGATCGTCGCCTACGCGGCCGAGCGGGCCGTCACGGTGGTGCCCGAGATCGACCTGCCGGGCCACACCCAGGCCGCCGTGGCCGCCTACCCCGAGCTGGGCAACACCGACGTGGTGGACACCGGGGCGCTCGGGGTGTGGACCGACTGGGGGGTCAGCCACAACGTGCTCAACCCCTCCGAGGCCACCCTGCGGTTCTTCGAGGGCGTGCTGGAGGAGGTCCTGGAGATCTTCCCGTCCGAGTTCGTCCACCTCGGCGGCGACGAGTGCCCGAAGGAGCAGTGGAAGGACAGCGCGGCCGCGCAGGCGCGGATCCGCGAGCTGGGCCTGAGCAACGAGGACGAGCTGCAGAGCCACATCATCCGGCACTTCGACCGTTGGCTGGCCGAGCGCGGCCGCCGGCTGATCGGCTGGGACGAGATCCTGGAGGGCGGCCTCGCCCCGGGCGCCGCGGTGTCTTCCTGGCGCGGCTACGGCGGCGGGATCGCCGCCGCGCAGGCCGGGCACGACGTGGTGATGTGCCCCGAGCAGCACGTCTACCTGGACCACCGGCAGGCACCGGGGGAGCAGGAGCCGATCCCGGTCGGCTTCGTGCGCACCCTGGAGGACGTCTACCGGTTCGAGCCGGTGCCGGCCCAGCTGGACGAGGAGGCGGCGCGCCGGGTGATCGGCACCCAGGCGAACCTGTGGAGCGAGTTCATGGACAGCGCCCGGGACATCGACTACCGGGCCTTCCCCCGGCTCGCGGCCTTCGCCGAGGTGGCCTGGTCCGCGCTGCCCGCGGACCCGGCCGCGCGCGACTTCGCCGGCTTCGAACAGCGGCTGGCCGGCCATCTGGAGGTGCTGGACGCGCTCGGCGTCGAGTACCGCCCGGCGGGCGGGCCGCACCCGTGGCAGACCCGGCCGGGAGTGGTGGGCCGGCCGATCGAAGGACCCCCGCCGGCGGTCTGAACCGCACGGCCGGCGGTCCGGACCGGACGGCCCGCGGGAACTTCCGGGCGGTCGTCGGACGTCAAGAACAGATGAACATCCGCCCCGGTCCGAACCGGACCGGGGCGGATACCGCCCGGTATCGGTCCCAATCGGGCAGTACCGTTCGCCTGTCCCGAAATGATCATCGAGCATTGTGTGCCAGAGTTGCCCAACCCGGCCCGATCGCCCGTACCCTACGGGCCAGGCCGGGCTGCCGGAGCGGACACCCCGGTCCAGGGGCCGCGGGCGGCAGGCGATCGATGAGCAAGTGGAGCACGGTGGGACCCAGGTGAACCGGACGATCATGCTGCCGGCCTCCCTCGACGAGGCCGTCGAAGCGCTGGCCGCTCATCCGGCCGCGGTGCCGGTGGCCGGCGCCACCGACCTGATGGAGGCCGTCAACGCCGGACGCCTCCGCCCCGCCTCGCTGGTCGGCCTCGGCCGGATCACCGAACTCCGCGGCTGGCGCTACGAGGACGGCGGCACCGCGGTCCTCGGCGCCGGGCTGACCCACGCCCGGATGGACCGCCCGGACTTCGCCGCCCTGATCCCGGCGCTCGCCGACGCCGCCCGCACCGCCGGCCCCCCGCAGGTCCGCAACGTCGGCACCCTCGGCGGCAACATTGCCACCGCCGCCCCGGCCGGGGACACCCTGCCGGTGCTCGCGGCGCTGGAGGCCAGCGTCACCCTGGCCCGGGCCGGCGCCACCCGCGAGGTCCCGGTCAGTCACCTGTTGACCGGTCTCGACCCGCTGCGGCCCGGCGAACTGCTCACCTGGGTGCGGGTGCCGCTGCTGCACGCCCCGCAGGTCTTCCTCAAGGCCACCGGCCGCAGCGGCCCGGCCCGCGCCACCGCCTCCGTCGCCCTCGTCCTGGACCCGGCCCGGCGCGCCGTGCGCTGCGCCGTCGGCGCCGTCGCCCCGGTCCCGCTGCGGCCCCTGGAGGCCGAGGCCTGGGTCGCGGGCTGCATCGACTGGGACGGTTCGCGGGAGATCGACCCCGCCGCGACCGCGGCCTTCGGCGAGTACGTGGCCGCGGCCTGCGTCCCCGACGGCTACGGCGCGGAGGGTGCCTGGGAGGCCGTCACCGAGGGGCCGAGCGCGGCCGCCGTCCGTCTGCGGCGTACCGTAGCGGTGCTGGCCCGCCGGGCACTGGGAAGGGCGCTCAAGTGACCACAGACCACCCCATCGAGGCCCTGGACGCGGGGCTGCTCGACCACGCGCACGACCACGCGCCGCAGGTCAGCCGGGAGCTGCGGCCGACCACCTCGTACACCCTGCGGGTCAACGGATTCGAACGGCCCGTCACGGACGCCTGGATCGGCGAGAGCCTGCTCTACGTGCTGCGCGAGCGGCTGGGCCTGGCCGGCGCCAAGGACGGCTGCGAGCAGGGCGAGTGCGGGGCCTGCTCGGTGCAGGTCGACGGCCAGCTGGTGGCCGGCTGCCTGGTGCCCGCCGCGCTCGCCCAGGACAGCGAGATCAACACCGTCGAGGGCCTGTCGGCCGGCGGCGGCGCCAGCGACGTCCAGCAGGCGCTGGCCGAGTCCGGCGCGGTGCAGTGCGGCTACTGCGTGCCCGGCCTGGCGATGGCCGTGCACGACCTGCTCCAGCGCAACCACCGGCCCACCGAGGTCGAGGCGCGCCAGGCGCTGTGCGGCAACCTCTGCCGGTGCACCGGCTACCGGGGCGCGCTGGCCGCCGTCCAGACCGTCGCCGACGCGCGCGCGGCGGTGGCCGGCGCCGCGGAGGCGGCCGCCGAGGAGGCCGCGGCCGCCCCGGCGGACCGGGCCGCCGCACCCGCCGCGGCCGCCCCCGCGGACCCCGGACCGCAGACCGCAGACCTGCCGGTCTACACCGAGGACACCTGGATCGAGCACGTCCCGCAGCCGCGCACGGAGGAGGCCGGCACCACGGCCGGCACCGGCGCCGGGGTCGGCACGGGCTACGGCACCCAGGACGGGCACGGCACGCCCGACCGGCACAGCGCTCCCGACGGTCACGGCGCCCCCGACGGTCGGGGGGGCTACGACGGGCAGGGCGGCTACGACAGCGGGGTGTACGACACCACCGTGCTGGCCCCCGTCCGGGACGTCCCGCCCCAGCAGGCCGACGGGTCCACCGGGTTCTACCCCGCCCAGGGCTACCCCGAGCAGCAGCCGTACCCCGGTGCGACCCCGGCGCACGGCACCTACCTGCCCGGGACCGGCTACCCCGACCAGGGCGGCTACCCGCAGCAGCCCGGCTACGACACCGCCTCGGCGTACGACGGCCCGGTCTACGAGACCCCCGCCACCCCCGCGCACGGCACGCCGTACGTCCCCGCACCCCCGCACGGCGTCCCGGCCGAGGGCACCGCCCAGGCCGGCGTCCCGTACGGCGCCACCCCCGCCCACGGCATCCGGCTCCCCGAGGACGACCACGCATCATGACGTCGCCTACCGACATCGGCGCAGCACCCCAGCAGGACGGCGACGCGGGCGGCACGACGGAGCCGTTCGGGTTGGGCAGTTCCCCGCTGCGCAGCGACGCCCTGCCCAAGGCGCTCGGCATCTACCCGTACGCCGCCGACCTGTGGGCCGAGGGCCTGCTGTGGGGCGCGGTGCTGCGCTCGCCGCACCCGCACGCCCGGATCCTCGGCATCGACACCTCGGCCGCGCTGGCCCTGCCCGGTGTGCACGCGGTGGTCACGGCCACCGACCTGCCGGCCGGTCCGGACGGCAGCCCGGACGGCGCGCCCTCCGGGCCGATCGTCGCCGACCGCCCGGTGCTGGCCGCCGGGGTGGTCCGCCACCACGGCGAGCCGGTGGCCGCGGTCGCCGCCGACCACCCCGACACCGCCCGGCTCGCGGTCGGCCTGATCGTCGTCGAGTACGAGCCGCTGGAGGCCGTCACCGACCCCGAGCAGGCCTTCACCGCCCCGCCGCTGCACCCGGACGGCAACCTCTTCCGCCACCTGCCGCTGCGCACCGGCGACCCGGACGCGGCCGGCGAGATCATCGTCGAGGGCCTGTACCAGGTGGGCCGGCAGGACCCGGCCCCGCTCGGCGCCGAGGCCGGCCTGGCCGTGCCGCGCCCGGACGGCGGCGTCGAGCTGCACCTGTCCTCCACCGACCCGCACGGCGACCGGGACCGCACCGCGACCTGCCTGGGCCTGGAGCCGGACCGGGTCCGGCTGGTGGTCACCGGCGTGCCCGGCGCCACCTCCGACCGCGAGGACCTCTCCTTCCAGGTCACCCTGGCGCTGCTGGCGCTGCGCACCGGCCGTCCGGTGAAGATGACGCTCACCCGCGAGGAGTCCTTCCACACCCACACCTCGCGGCACCCGGCGCTGCTGCGCTACCGCCACCACGCGGACGCCGACGGCACGCTGGTGAAGGTCGAGGCGCAGATCCTGCTGGACGGCGGCGCCTACGCGGACGTCTCGGCCGAGGCGCTGGCCGCCGCCACTGCCTTCTCGGTCGGCCCGTACAACTGCCCCAACGTCTTCGTGGACGCCTGGGCGGTGCGCACCAACAACCCGCCGGCCGGACGGATGCGCGGCGAGGGCGCGCTGCAGGCGTGCTTCGCCTACGAGTCGCAGCTGGACCAGCTCGCCGCCCGGATCGGCGTGGACCCGGTGGAGGTCCGCCGGCGCAATGTGATGGCGACCGGCGACCCGCTGCCCACCGGACAGGCCGTCACCTGCCCGGCGCCGGTGGCCGCGCTGCTGGACGCGGTGGCCGCGGAGCCGCTGCCGGCGCTGCCGGTGGACGACCCGGACGCCGAATGGCTGCTGCCGGGCGGGCCCGGCGGCGCGGGCGACCCGGCCGCGGTGCGGCGCGGGATCGGCTACGCGCTGGGCATGGTGCACATGCTGGGCGCCGAGGGCGAGGACGAGGTCGCCACCGCGACGGTGCGGGTCAGCGGCGACCACGCCACGGTGATCTGCGCCGCGGTCGACGCCGGCCAGGGCTTCGCCACGCTGGCCCGGCAGATCGTGCAGAGCGTGCTGGGCGTCAGCGAGGTGTACATCGCGCCCGCCGACAGCGACCAGGCGGTGGCCGGGCCGGCGGCCCGGGGCCGGCACACCTGGGTGTCCGGCGGCGCGGTCGAGCGGGCCGCGCTGATGGTCCGCCACCAGCTGCTCCAGCCGATCGCCGCCGACTTCGGGATGTCGGTGGAGCTGCTGCAGATCGCCGAGGGCAAGATCACCTCGTACGACGGGGTGCTCGGCATGCCGGTGGCCGAGGCGCTGGAGGGCAAGGAGCTGTGGGCGACCGCGCAGTGCCGCCCGCACCCGACCGAGCCGCTGGACGAGGCCGGCCAGGGCGACGCCTTCGTCTCCATCGCGTTCTGCGCGATGCGCGCGGTGGTGGACGTGGACATCGAGCTGGGCGCGGTCCGGGTGGTCGAGGTGACGGTGGCCCAGGAGGTCGGCCGGGCGCTGAACCCGCGGCAGATCGAGGACCGGATCGAGGCGGGGGTCGCCCAGGGCGTCGGCCTGGCGCTGCTGGAGGACCTCCGTACCGAGGGCGGCGTGCTGGCGAACCCCTCGCTGACCGGCTACCGGCTGCCGACCGCGCTGGACACCCCGGAGATCCGGGTCGCCGCCCTGCTGGAGGAGCGTGACGTGGTGGCGCCGTTCGGGGCCAAGGCGGTCAGCGCGGTGCCGGCCGTGACCGCGCCGGCGGCGGTGGCCGCGGCGGTCCGGGCCGCCACCGGCCTGCCGGTGGGCCGGCTGCCGATCCGCCCGGAGGACGCCGTCACCGGCTGAGCCGGTGCCGCCGGGTGATTCCGCAGGAGCGCGGAATCACCCGGGGCCCGCGTTCTGTTTCGGAAAGCACGACGAATTGCCGGGCGGCGCCATTTCGGCGCCGGACCGGCAATTCGTTTTCTGGAGGCCATGACGGGAATCGAACCCGTGTGCACCGCTTTGCAGGCGGTTCCCTAAACCACTCGGGCACACGGCCATGGGGTGGGGCTGGTGGTGCGGGCTGGAACTGCGGGTGCGCTCAGGCGCAGCGGCAGCAGCGACAGGCGCGACAACACCGGGGAGCGGTGGTGCAGGTGCGGGGCGCGAGGGCCGCCGTCCTCCTGTCCATGTCCGACTCCTTGTCGTCGTTCGCCGTGTTGATGAATTCAGTCTGGCGGAATACCGGGCGGAGCGTCAATATCCTGTTGCAAATTCTGTGTGGCGGGATTCCCGACCGGGTGTGCTACGGTCGGGAACAGGTGGTCCTCGCGGCCGCCCCGGACGAGCGCGTCGTACCCGGTCACGACAAGACGGCGCAGTGACAGCGGCAACCCGGCCGCTGCCGACTGCGGAGGTACGGCCGTCATGGCTTGGCTCGTTCTGATTATTTCCGGTGTCCTGGAGACGGTGTGGGCGGTGGCCCTGGAGAACTCCAAGGGCTTCTCCCGGCTGGTCCCGACCGTGGTGTTCGGCATCGCCCTGGCGCTCTCGATGGGCGGACTGGCGTACGCGATGCGCACGATCCCGATCGGCACCGGCTACGCGGTCTGGGTCGGCATCGGCGCGGTGGGTACCGCGCTCTACGGCATGGCCGTGCTCGGTGACGCGGCGACCCTGGCCCGGATCGGCTGCCTGCTCCTGATCGTCTCCGGCGTGGTGGGCCTGAAGGTGCTGCACTGACCCTCCCGCGACCCTCCCGTCCTAGGACCGGGGGAGGAGTGGGACTACGACCACGGTCAGGGGCCATCGGGCCAGATGCGCCTTACGATCATACGTATGACCACAGCCTCCCCCGTGTCGGCCGACACCGCCTCCGTTCCGATATCGACCGACCCCGGCGGAGGGGTCATGGGCGACCGCTTCCGGGCGCTGACCCTGGGCATCGTCTCGGTGGTCCTGGTGATCGCCTTCGAGGCGACGGCCGTCAACACCGCGATGCCGGTCGCCGCCGGCGAGCTCGACGGGTTCGGGCTGTACGCCTTCGCCTTCTCCGGCTACTTCACCACCACCCTGTTCGCCCTGGTGGTCTCCGGACAGTGGTGCGACCGCAGCGGGCCGCTGCGACCCCTCTTCACCGGCATCGCGGTGTTCGGCGCCGGTCTCCTGGTGGCGGGGGCGGCACCCGGGATGTGGATCTTCGTGGGCGGCCGGGCGCTCCAGGGCCTCGGCGGCGGCCTGGTGATCGTCGCCCTGTACGTGGTGGTCGGCCGGGCCTACCCCGAGCGGCTGCGGCCCTCGGTCTTCGCGGCCTTCTCGGCGGCCTGGGTGCTGCCCTCGATCGTCGGCCCGCTGGTCTCCGGGGCGGTCACCCAGCACATCGGCTGGCGCTGGGTCTTCCTCGCCGTGCCGGCGCTGATCCTGCTGCCGCTCGCGGTGATGGGCCCGGCGCTGCGCCGCTCGGAGCGTGAGCAGCCGCTGCTCAAGGGCGCCGCGTTCGACCGCCGCCGCACCGGGCTGGCCGCGATGGCCGCGGTCGGCGCCGGTCTGCTGCAGTACGCGGGCCAGCGGCTCGACCTGCCCGGACTGCTGCCGGCCGCCGTGGGGGCGGCGCTGCTGCTCCCGGCGGTGCTGGGGCTGCTGCCGGCCGGGACGCTGCGGGCCGGGCGCGGGCTGCCGACGGTGATCCTGCTGCGCGGGGTCGCGGCCGGGGCGTTCTTCGCGGCCGAGGCGTTCATCCCGCTGATGATGAGGACCGAGCGCGGGCTCTCGCCGACGCTGGCCGGCCTCACCCTCACCAGCGGCGGCCTGTCCTGGGCGCTGGGCTCCTGGATCCAGGGCCGGCCGGGGGCGGAGCGCCACCGGACGCTGATGATCCGCGGCGGTTTCGTGCTGACCGCGGTGGCCATCGCGGGCGCGGCGCTGGTGCTGGTCCCGGCGGTGCCCGCCTGGGTGGCGGCGGTGGCCTGGGGCGTCGGCGGGATCGGCATGGGCCTGGCGGTGGCGAGCATCAGCGTGCTGATGATGAAGCTGTCCACGCCGGAGGACGCCGGCGCCAACTCGGCCTCGCTCCAGGTGAGCGACGCGCTGGGCAATGTGCTGCTGATGGGTCTGGCGGGGGTGCTGTTCGGGGCGCTGGGCGGCGGCTCGGTGGCCGCCGTCCACGACGGCGCGACGGGCGCCGGCTCGACCGGCGCCTTCGCGGTGATCTTCGGGGTCATGGCCGGGGTGGCGCTGCTCGGCGCCCTGGTCTCCGGCCGGGTCCGCAAGGCCGCCTGAGCGGGCGCCCCCGGCCCCCACCTGTGCGCGAACGGGTGGAAACCCGCCCCGAGCCCTGCCCCGGAGGCGAGCGGGCGACAATCAGAAGGTCTCCCAGCCCCCGGGCGGTGCCTGGCCGGGGGCGAGGCTCTGCAGCTTGCGCAGCAGCGCCGGCTCCTGGGCGTCCAGCCAGTCGACCAGCTGGCGGAAGGACACCATCCGCACCTCGGGCCGGTCGGCGATCGCCTTGATCACCTCTTCGACGGCGTTCATGTAGATGCCGCCGTTCCACTCCTCGAAGTGGTTGCCGATGACGAACGGGGCGCGGTTGGTGGTGTAGGCGCGCTCGAAGCCCAGCAGGTAGGCCTCCCGGGCCTGGGTCTGGTAACCGGGGTGGAGCGCAGGGTCGGCCTTGGTGTTGCTGCCGCACTGGTTGAACATGATGTTGTAGTCCATCGACAGCACCTGGAAGGTGTGTCCGGGGAAGGGGATGGACTGCAGCGGGAGGTCCCAGAGCGCGCCGCCCTGGATCTTCTGCGGCCACACCTGGGTCCCGTTGCCGCTGCTGTCGTAGCGCCAGCCGCGCCGGACGGCGGTGGGCAGCAGGTTGCGCTGGCCCTCCAGGCAGGGGGTGCGGCTGCCGATCAGCTCCTTGCGGTAGTCGAAGGGCAGTGCCGGCAGGTCGCTGAAGCCGGTGTTGGTCCGCCAGTTCGTGACGAAGCCCATCGCCTGCTCGATCTCGCTGTCCCAGTCCTCGGGGGACCACTGGCCGACGCCGTTGGCGCCGCAGAAGTGGCCGTTGAAGTGGGTGCCGATCTCGTGCCCCTCCAGCCAGGCGGCGTGGAGGTTCTCCAGGGTGTCGTGGATGTGCTGGTCGCTGAGGTAGCCGATGTCGGAGGCGCCGACCTTGTGCTGCGGCGGGCGGTAGAGGTCCTTCTTCGCCTCGGGCAGCAGGTAGGAGCCGCTGAGGAAGAAGGTCATGGACGCGTTGTGCTCCCGGGCGAGCCGGCGGAAGCGGGCGAACAGGCCGTTGTCGAGCTCGGCGGCGCCGTCCCAGGAGAAGACGACGAACTGGGGCGGGCGCTGGCCGGGCCGCAGCGGTTCGAGGGTGGGCTGGTTCGGCTGCGGGCCGGTGTCCGAGGTGGAGCCGTCGCCGATCAGGGTGACCGGGGGCTTGGCGGCCTCGGTCGGGGTCGTCGCGTGGTCCTCGGCCGGGGTGGCCGGGACCGGGGCCGGAGTGTTCGCCTGCGCGCCGTCGGGACCGGTCCGGCTCGCGCAGCCCGCGGCGAGGCTGGCGGCTCCGGCGGCACCCGCGGCCAGCAGGGTGCGGCGGGAGAGGGCGTCCATGGTCACTCCGTTCGTGGGGCGTGCGCGGGGGCGGGGCACGGCAGGCGCGCGCGACCGTCCGCCGGACGGGGGTCCGGTGGGACAAGTGCGGTGATAGGCCTGTGAACGGGGTCAGCATGGCATGTGATCGGAAGCGGTCAACGCTCCACCACGAACGGTCGGAACTCATCGCCCGAAGGATGCAACCGCGATGACGTTCCTGAGTGTCAGATGAAGAGATTGTCCCTTCACCGGACAACCGCCAGGTGACCGGAGTGTGGCGTCACGGTGACGACTCACCCGCGCGGACCATGTCGGGCCCCTCGGACCCTGCCGATCGGGGGGAGTGAGTACGACCATCGTATGGATGTGGCATAAGGTCCGATCCGGTTGCATTGTTCTCAGACATCTCCCAGAAACCGGCAACCGTCCGACGTCAGCAGAGGGGAGCGCCGGTGGGCGCCCAGCAGAGCAGGAGCCCGTGGCCGGGTACCCTGGCGGTCGGCGCCGCGCTCGTGCTGGGAGCATGGCTGCTCACCGACGGCGGTCACGCCGTACTCCCCCCGGCCCCCGGCAGCGGGCAGGCCCTCACCGGCTTCGCACCGGTCTCCGTGGTGCCACCGCTCGGCCCCTCCCGGCCGACCAGGATCCGGATCCCGGCCGTGCGGCTCGACGCCCCGGTCACCGGCCTCGGCCTCGACCGGGACGGCCACCTCCAGACCCCTCCCGAGGAGGACCGAAACCTCGCCGGCTGGTACCGGGACGGTGCCACCCCCGGCCAGCGCGGCACGGCGATCATCGCCGGCCATGTCGACAACCACAGCGGGCCCGCCGTCTTCTACGACCTGGGCGCGCTGCACCGCGGGGACCGGATCGAGATCCTCCGCGAGGACGGCCGCACCGCGGTCTACCAGCTCTACGCCATCGAAGTGCACGACCGAAAGGACTTCCCGGACGACCGGGTGTACCGCCAGGCCGCCGATGCCCAGCTGCGGGTGATCACCTGCGGCGGAGGCTACAGCGAGGAGCGGGGCTACGACGGCAACGTCGTCGCCTACGGCTTCCTGGCCGACACCAGGCGTTCGGGGACGAACGTATGACCACCGTCTCCCTCGCCCTGAGCTGGAACCCGATCGACTGGCCGCTGACCCGCGGCCCGATCCCGCGCGCCGTCCTGGTGGCCGGCTGGGGTTCACTGCTGTTCCTCGCCTGCTACTCCCGCACCCGCGGGTGGTGGCGCCGCCGACTGCCCGCGGCCCTGGTCACGGCGGCGGCGCTCAGCCTGCTGCTGGACACCGCCGTCGACGACTGGTGGCACCCCTTCCCCGAGGGGACCCCGCACTACGTCACCTGGTGGATAGCCGTCGGTCTGCTCGGGCTCTCCCTGGTCGCCTTCCGGATGCGCGGCAGCACGCTGCGCCGCAGGCTGCTGGCGGTCGGCGCCGGGGCCCTGGTGCTGCTGATGGCCTCCTCCCAGGTGAACCGGGGCTTCGACCAGTACCCGACCGGCCGGGTGATGCTGGCGCCGTGGCTGGAGAAGACCCAGGAGCTGACCACCGGGAAGGCCGCCGCCACCATCGGCCGCCCGCCCGGCAAGGTGCTGGAGGAGGTCTGGCAGCCGCCCGCGGACCTCCCGGCCAAGGGCACCGTCTCCTCCGTCGCCGTCCCGGGCACCAAGTCCGGCTTCGAGTCCCGCGACGGGTACGTGTACCTGCCGCCGGCCTACCAGGCCACTCCCCGTCCGCTGCTGCCGGTGGTCGTGCTGCTGGCCGGCCAGCCGGGCACGCCGGGCGACTGGGTGTTCGGCGGCCAGATCGCCGACTCCCTCGACGCCTTCGCCGCCGAGCACCACGGGCTGGCCCCGATCGTGGTGATGGTCGACCAGCTGGGCTCGACCTGGAACAACACGCTCTGCCTCGATTCCAAGATCGCCAATGTCCAGACCTTCCTGGCCGAGGACGTGCCGGCCTGGGTGCACGCCAACCTCCAGACGGCCGAGGGCCGCAAGAACTGGGTGATCGCCGGTGCCTCGATGGGCGGCACCTGCGCGCTCCAGCTCGCCGTCAACGCGCCCGAGGTCTACGGCTCGTTCCTCGACATGTCCGGTCAGGACGAGCCCACCCTCGGCACCCGTGAGGAGACCGTCCAGGCGGCCTACGACGGCGACGCGGCGAAGTTCGCCGCCGTCGACCCGCTCCAGGTGATGGCGCGGAAGAAGTTCCCGGACACCGCGGGGGCCATCGTGGTCGGCCGTGACGACGACGAGTTCCGGCCGCAGCAGGAGAAGGTGTACCGCGCGGTCGTGGAGGCGGGAATGCAGGCCAAGTTCGACCTCATGCCCGGCGGGCACGGCTGGATCATCTTCCGGCCCGGCATCGCCGACCAGCTGCCCTGGCTGGCACAGCAGACCGGGATGATCCGGTGACCCTGCTCGGCGCCTCCCCGGGAGTCGCCGCCGAGCAGGAGCAGAGCCGCGGCGGGGGACAGTCGCGCCTGCTCGTGCCCAGGCCCTTCCGTACCGGGGCCGGCTCCAACCGCGCCGACGCCGCGTCCGCCGACTCCGGCGGGTCCGACGGCGGCGCCCCGGGCCCCGGCGCGCCCGCGCCGCGGCCCCGGCAGCGGGTCGTCCGCGCGGCCGCGGGGCTCGTCGCCCGGCTGGCCGCCCGGCTCGGCGAGGCGCCGCTGACCCTGGTGCTGCTGGTCGGCCTGTGGGCCGTCGGCGCCGCCACCGGCAGCCTCACCCGGGGGCCGTCCGACGCCCTGCTGGAGCAGGTCGGCATCGGCCGGCCGACCCTGCACGCGGGCCGCTGGTGGACGCCCCTCACCTCGCTGTTCTGGTGCTCCGGCATCGGCGCCTACGTCTTCACCAGCCTGCTGCTGCTCCTGGTCGGCCCGGCCGCCGAGCGCCGCCTCGGCCGGCTGCGCACCGTCGCGGTGCTGGTCGCCGGACAGCTGGCCGGCGTCATGGCCGGGACCGTCGTGGTCGTGGTCGGCGCGAAGCTCGGCGAGCAGTGGACCCTCTCCATAGCGGGCCAGACCGCGGTCGGCCCCGGCGTCGGCCTGTTCGCGCTGGCCGGCGTGCTCGGCTACCGGCTCACCGTGCTCTGGCGCCGGCGGCTGCACCTGCTGGTGCTGCTGATGCCGCTGGTGATGGCGCTGTACGTGGGGCACCTGCAGAGCGTCCAGCGCTTCAGCGGGGCGCTGGTCGGCCTCGCCGCCGGCGCGCTGCTGTTCCGCCGCCGCCCGCACCTGCGCTCGCACCGCTCCTCCCACACCGAGACCCGGGTGCTGGTCGCGCTCTGCCTGGTCGCCGCCGCGCTCGGCCCGATGATCGCCTCGCTGTACGACAACGCGGCCGGCCCGTTCAACACCTTCTCGGAGATCTACCTCTCGCACCGGCTCACCCCGGACGAGGTGGCCGACTTCTGCTCGGTCTCGGCCCACGACTGCGCCCGCGCGCACGCCGTGCAGCGGATCTTCGACACCCCGGCCCGGCTGATGGCCACGCTCTTCCCGGCCCTGCTGCTGGTGCTCGCCGAGGGCCTGCGCCGCGGCCTGCGCTTCGCCTGGCGGATCACCGTCGCCACCGAGCTGCTCTGGACCGCGATGCTGGTCGTCCTGTTCGCGGAGACCAGCACCGGTTCGAGCGACGTCGTCCAGTACTTCGTCGAGGCGCTGCTGCTGCCGATGGTCACCGTCGGCCTGCTGCTGGCCACCCGCAAGCGCTTCACGCTGCGGCTGCCGGGCGCGGTGCTCGGCCGGCTGTTCGCGGTGGTCGGCGGGGCGCTGGTCGTCGCCTCCGCCGCCTACACCGGGCTGGGCGTCCTGGCCGCCGGGCAGTTCGAGCCGGGCGCGACCTTCCGCGGGCTGGTCCACGGGCTGCCGGCGCAGTTCCTGCCGCCCGCCTACAACGACCTGCTGCCGGACTACCCGATCGCGGTCGGGCCGTTCGCCCGCGCCCTGGAGACGTACTGCGGGCTCGGCTTCTGGGCGGTCGCGCTGGCCGCGCTGCTGCTGACCTTCCGCCGGCCGGTGGTCCAGGTCGCCGCCGAGGACGCCGCCCGGGCCCGGGCCCTGCTCACCGAGCACGGCGGCGGCACGCTGTCCTTCCTCACCACCTGGGACGGCAACCACTACTGGTTCGACGAGGAGGGCCGGGCCGCCGTCGCCTACCGGGTGCTGAACACCGTGGCGCTGACCACCGGCGACCCCTTCGGCGACCCGGCGGCCCGGGACCGCGCGGTGGCCGGCTTCGCCCGGTACTGCGACGCCAAGGGCTGGACGCCGTGCTTCTACAGCGTCACCCCGCAGACCCGGGCCGCGGCCGGGGAGCTCGGCTGGCGCTCGCTCCAGGTCGCCGAGGACACCGTCGTCGCCCTGCCCGACCTCGCCTTCACCGGCCGCAAGTGGCAGGACATCAGGACCGCGCTCAACAAGGCCGGCAAGCAGGGCATCACCGCCGAGTGGTGGTCCTACCACGAGGCCCCGCTGGCGCTGAAGGAGCAGATCCGGGCCATCTCCGAGGAGTGGGTCTCCGAGAAGGGCCTGCCCGAGATGGGGTTCACCCTCGGCGGCCTGGAGGAGCTGGACGACCCGGCGGTGCGGCTGCTGCTCGCGATCGACGAGGACCGCAGTGTGCACGGCCTGACCAGCTGGATGCCGGTCTACGAGAACGGCGAGCCGGTCGGCTGGACGCTGGACTTCATGCGGCGGCGCTCGGACGGCTTCCGCGGCGTCACCGAGTTCCTGATCGCCTCGGCCGCGCTCGGCTTCAAGCAGGAGGGCGCGCGCTTCCTCTCGCTCTCCGGCGCGCCGCTGGCCCGCTCGGAGAAGGAGCCGCCCACCGGGCTGCAGAAGACCCTGGACTGGCTGGGCCGGGTGCTGGAGCCGGTGTACGGCTTTCGCTCGCTGCTCGCCTTCAAGGCGAAGTTCCAGCCGGAGTACCGGCCGATGTACATGGCGTACCCCGACCCGGCGGCGCTGCCCAGCATCACCCGGGCGATCGGCAAGGCGTACCTGCCGCACCTCACGCCGACGCAGGGCGTGCGGCTGATGCGCAAGCTGTCGTCCTAGCCGGATGCCTGCTCCTCGTCACGCCGGTCGTCCGGGACCTCGGTCCCGGACGACCGGCGTCCGCCGTACCCGGGCCGCCCCGCTCAGCCGAGCAGCTCGGCGAGGGCGCGGTCGGCGTCCAGGTACAGGTGCTCCTCGCCCTCGGGCACCAGCAGGCGGCTGCGCCACAGGAAGCGCCGCAGGTCGGCGGCGTCGAACCGGACCAGCGCGGTGCCCTCGGGCGCGCGCAGCTCGACCAGGGTGCTCCGGCCGGGTCCGGGCCGCACCTGCACGTCGCCGACGCCGGAGGGCAGCTCCAGGCCGCCCGCGAGCAGCCGGCGGGCGAAGACCCAGACGATGTCGCCGCCCTCCGGCCCGGCCGCGGCGGTGGGCTCGTCCAGCGAGAACTCGCCGGGGAAGGCCATCCGGACCGCGAGCGGGTCGTCCGTCCGATAGGTCAGGGTGACCCGCAGCCGGGCGGACCGGTGCGCGGACAGGATCAGTCGGGCCTGGACGGTCTCTTCGGCGGTGGCGTGCACGGCGCTTCCCTTCGCTGGTGAGGCCGCGGCGGGCGGTGGAGGGTGGAGCGGCCTCACCCCGAAGAGAGGCGGTGGGAGGGGTTCCGCTTACCCGGGTTTCCCGGAATTCCGCTGTGATCCACCTCACATCGATTTCCGGCCGCACCCGCCCCGGGCAGGGCGGACGCCCGCCCGGCCCGGCGCCGCCGTGGCCGCCCGAACGACGCCGGGACCGGTACGCTGGGTGGGTTGTCCGAACGCCGTCCGACCGTGGATCGAGGCCGCGAAAACGCCTCTGACCTGCGATGATCCCCCCTCGGAGACCGTGAGTACTGCCGCCGCCCCGATGCCGCTCTTCTCCGACGCGAACGAGTCGCACGCGCCCGTCCGGGCCGTCGGCCATGCCGCGCCGACCACCTCGCACCAGCTGTCCCCGGCCTTCCCCGGCCGTGCCCCCTGGGGTACGGCGGGCAAGCTCCGGGCGTGGCAGCAGGGGGCGCTGGACAAGTACATCGAGAACCAGCCGCGCGACTTCCTCGCGGTCGCGACCCCGGGCGCCGGTAAGACCACCTTCGCGCTGACCCTGGCCTCGTACCTGCTCCACAACCACCTGGTGCAGCAGATCACCGTGGTCGCGCCCACCGAGCACCTGAAGAAGCAGTGGGCCGAGGCCGCCGCCCGGATAGGCATCAAGCTGGACCCGGGCTACTCCTCCGGTCCGCTCTCCCGGGAGTACCACGGCATCGTGGTCACCTACGCGGGCGTCGGCGTGAACCCGATGCTGCACCGCAACCGCACCGAGGCCCGCAAGACGCTGGTCATCATGGACGAGATCCACCACGCCGGTGACTCGAAGTCCTGGGGCGAGGCCTGCTTCGAGGCCTTCGAGCCGGCCTCCCGGCGCCTCGCGCTGACCGGTACGCCGTTCCGCTCGGACACCAACCCGATCCCCTTCGTCCAGTACGAGGCCGGGGGCGACGGCATCCGCAAGTCGGTCGCCGACTACACCTACGGCTACGGGCACGCGCTCGCCGACCACGTCGTCCGTCCGGTGATCTTCCTGTCCTACAGCGGCAACATGCGCTGGCGCACCAAGTCCGGCGACGAGCTGGAGGCCCGGCTCGGCGAGCCGATGACCAAGGACCTCATCGCCCAGGCCTGGCGCACCGCGCTCTCCCCGCAGGGCGAGTGGATCCCCTCCGTGCTGCAGGCCGCCGACCGCCGGCTCACCGAGGTCCGCAAGGCGATCCCGGACGCCGGCGGCCTGGTGATCGCCACCGACCAGAACGTGGCCCGCGCCTACGCCAAGATGCTGCGCGAGATCAGCGGCGAGAAGGTCACCCTGGTGCTCTCCGACGAGACCGAGGCCTCGCAGCGGATCTCCGACTACGCGGCCGGGACCTCGCGCTGGATGGTCGCGGTCCGCATGGTGTCCGAGGGCGTCGACGTGCCCCGGCTGTGCGTCGGCGTCTACGCCACCTCGATCTCCACCCCGCTGTTCTTCGCCCAGGCCGTCGGCCGCTTCGTGCGCGCCCGCAAGCGCGGCGAGACCGCCTCCGTCTTCCTGCCGACCGTCCCGATGCTGCTGGGCTTCGCCAACGAGATGGAGCTCCAGCGCGACCATGTGCTGGACCGGCCGAAGAAGGAGGGCGAGGGCCTCTTCGACGAGGAGGACCGGCTGCTCGCCGAGGCCGAGCGGGCCAACGACGGCCCGGACGGCGCGGGCGGCGACGAGTTCTCCTACGAGGCGCTGGGCTCCGAGGCGGTCTTCGACCGGGTGCTCTACAACGCCATGGAGTTCGGGATGCAGGCGCACCCGGGCAGCGAGGAGGAGGAGGACTACCTCGGCATCCCGGGCCTGCTGGAGCCGGACCAGGTGCAGATGCTGCTGCAGAAGCGTCAGCACCGGCAGATCCAGCGGAGCAAGGGCAAGCCGGCCGAGGAGGCCGACCTGCTGGAGCTGCCGGCCGAGCAGCGGCCGGTGGTGACCCATCAGGAGCTGCGGGAGCTGCGCAAGGAGCTGAACGCGCTGGTGGCCGCCTGGCACCACCGCACCAGCCAGCCGCACGGCACGGTCCACAACGAGCTGCGCCGGCAGTGCGGCGGTCCGCTGACCGCGCAGGCCACCGCGAACCAGCTGAAGGCGCGGATCGCCAAGATCCGGGAGTGGGCGAAGTAACGATCCGTCGGGGCCGCGGGCCGGTGGGCCTGTGGGTCCGCCGGTCTGTGGGCCTGCCATTCCGCCGGATTCGCCGGCGGGGTGGCCGGGTCGGCGTTCGGGGGGTGCTGCCGGGGTGCTCCGGGTCGTTCCCGGGCGCTCCGGGGCTGTTCCGGGTCGGTCGCCCGGCTCCTCCGGTCCCGGCTGTCTGTCCGGACTTCGGACTGTGCTCGAACTTGCGCCCGGTCGGGCCGGGTGGAATGCGGGGGTTCGTCCGCTTCTGTCCGGCCCGGAAGAATTGATCTTGACCGAATTTTGGACAAACACTTCCGCCGCCGCAATTCCTTCACTACCTTTCCCCCACGCTCTCCCGCCGGGCAACCCCCGCCGGACGGGCGCCGCAGGGCCCCAGGACGTCAAGGACGACACACCGCGGCCCTGGCGCGGCCACCCCCCTGCGCGCGACCACCGAGTCCCGGACCGGCCAGCCGATCCGCGACCGCCGCGGAAAGGAATTGCGCGTCGTGACTGCAGAGACCTCCCAGACCCTGGACCGGGGAGTCCGGGTCCTCAAACTCCTCGCCGACTCGGAGCGCGGGCTCACCGTGACCGAACTGGCGGCCCGCCTCGCCGTCAACCGGACCGTCGTCTACCGGCTGCTGGCGACCCTGGAACAGCACGGGCTGGTCCGCCGGGACATCGGCGGCCGGGCCCGGGTGGGCCTGGGCGTGCTGCGGCTCGCCCACCGGGTGCACCCGCTGCTGCGCGAGGCGGCACTGCCCGCGCTGCGCAGCCTCGCCGAGGACCTCGGGGCCACCGCCCACCTGACCCTGGTGGACGGCAACGAGGCGCTCGCGGTGGCCGTCGTCGAACCCAGCTGGACCGACTTCCACGTCGCCTACCGGACCGGGCTGCGCCACCCCCTCGGGGAGAGCGCGGCGGGCCGGGCGATCCTGGAGGCCCGGACCTTCCCCAGCCAGCGCCGGCCGGAGCAGGGCTTCGTCATCACCCGGGCGGAGGAGCAGTCCGGCGCGTCCGGCGCCGCCGCGGCGCTGCTCGGACTGAGCGGCATCGAGGGCAGCGTCGGCGTGGTGATGCTGAACGGGCTGGTCCCGGAGCGGGTCGGCCCCCGGGTGGTGGAGGCGGCCACCGAGGTCGCCGACGCGCTGCGCTGACCGCCCGAGCCGCCGGGTGGGCCGTTCGGGTGGCCGTGTGCGTGCCCGCCGGACGGCCCCGGTGTGTTTGGATGCCTCTGTGTCCGACACCAAGCTGCCCAAGGCCCTGACCTCCCCCCGGACCCGGGCCCTCGCGCTCTGCGGCGCGACGGTCGCCGCGCTGTTCGGGGTGGCCGCCTTCGTCCCGCTGCCCTACACGCTGACCTTCCCCGGCGTGACCGCGGACACCCTCGGCAGCTACCAGGGCCGTCCGGTGCTCACCGTCACCGGCGCCCCGGTCCGCGCCACCCAGGGGCAGCTGCGGATGGTGACCATCTCGGCGACCAACCCGGGGGAGCGGACCACGCTGTGGCGCTCGCTGCAGGCCTGGTTCGACGAGGACGAGGCCGTCCGGCCCAGCGAGACCGTCTACCCCCAGGGCGACCCGGCCAAGGCCAACGAGGTCACCGCCCAGCAGATGACCGAGTCCCAGGACGCCGCCACCACGGCCGCACTGGGTTACCTCCAGCTGTCGCCCGCGCAGGTGAAGGTCAAGATCGACCTCGGTGACATCGGCGGCCCCAGCGCCGGGCAGATGCTCGCGCTCGGCATCGTCGACAAGCTCCGCGGGGACGGCAAGGGCGGCGACCTCACCGGCGGGCAGACCGTCGCCGGCACCGGGACCATCGACGACCAGGGTGTGATCGGCCCGGTCGGCGGTGTGCCGCTCAAGACCCAGGCGGCGGCGCGGGACGGCGCGACCGTCTTCCTGGTGCCCAAGGACGAGTGCTCGGACGCCAAGGTGAACCTCCCGGCGGGGCTGCGGCTGGTGCCGGTCGGCACGCTCGGGGAGTCCGTCTCCGTGCTGGAGGCGCTGCAGTCGGGCGGGGCCGTTCCGGGGTGCTGAGCCGCCGGGTCGCCGGGTTCTGCCGAGCGGCCGAGCAGCCGAGCGGTCGGGTGGCCGGGGCGGTGGGCTACTCGGCGGCGGCCTGGTCGACCAGCGGCAGGATCCGGTAGGGCACCGGGTTCTCCAGCGCGATCGCGGTGGAGGAGCGGACGATCCCGTCGAAGCCCACCACCCGGTCGATCACCCGCTGCAGATCGGCGTTCGACCGGGCCACGATCCGGACCATCATGTCGCCGTGCCCGGTGATGGTGTGCAGCTCCAGCACCTCCGGCACCGCCGCCAGGTGCGCGCGCACGTCCGCGCCCTGGCCCTGGGAGATCTCCAGGGTCGCGAAGGCCGTCACCGGGTAGCCGAGCGCCGCCGGGTCCACCTCGGGGCCGAAGCCGCCGATCACCCCGCGCGCCTGGAGCCGGTCCAGCCGGGCCTGCACCGTGCCGCGGGCCACCTGGAGCCGGCGCGAGCACTCCAGGACGCCGATCCGGGGCTCCTCGGCGAGCAGCCGGATCAGCCGGCCGTCCAGGGCGTCGATGGCGTCGTTGGTGCTCCCCGCGGCCGCCCCGGCCGGGACCCCGGCTCCGGTCGCAGCTCCGGTCCCGGCTCCGGTCCCGGTTCCGGCCGCGGTTCCGGCAGGGGGCGGAGTGGTGCCGGAATGCCCTTGCCCGGTGGGCGAGTTGGGCGATCCGGGCGCGCCCGTCGGGCTGGCGGCGTGGGCGGGGGGCATCACGGGCTCCGTCCTCGGGTGGGCATTGTGTACAGCGGCGCGGCCGATTCTCCCGCCCCGGAGCACAGCTTGACCAGGAGGAAACGGAACAGTTGCGCGGATGTCGCCCCGGCGCCACCCTCCAGCCACAACCCCGCGCGCCGGCCCCCACCGGTCCGCGAGCGGAACCGTGGTCCCGTACCCCCACCGGGAGGGCTGACATGACCGACACCGCCGCCGAACCCGTGCTGCTCACCGCCGCCGGGCCCGACGAGCCCGGCCTCCTCCCGATGGGCCGCGCCGACGCGGTGGTCTTCGTGGTCGGCGACGCCGAACGGGCGGCCCACCGGTACGCGGTCGCGCTCGGCCTGCGCTGCGCGGCGTACGCCGGGCCCGAGACCGGTGAACCCGAGATCGTCTCCTACGTACTGCAGGGGCCCGGCACCCGCTTCGTGCTGACCTCGCTGGTCCAGGTGATCGGCCCGCGCGGCCGGGAGCTGGCCGGCCACCTGGCCCGGCACGGCGACGGCGTGATCGACCTCGCGGTGGCCGTGCCGGACGTCTGTTACGCCTACGACTACGCCGTCGACCGGGGCGCGGCCTCGCTCGCCGAGCCGTACGAGGTGCGGGACGCGTACGGCACGGTGGTGCTCGCCGCGATCGGGGTGCCCGGCGGGACCAGGCACACCCTGGTCGACCGGTCCCGCTACCGGGGGCCCTACCTGCCGGGCTACGTGCCCTTCGAGCGGTGGTGACGGAGCGCCGGGGGCGCGGGCCGGACCCGCTCAGCGGGTGACGGTGTCGACCACCGGCGGGTGCCCGTTCCAGTAGACGAACACCGAGTTGGCCTGGTTGTCCTTGGTGAAGTCCACCCGGATCCACTGCGGGCCGTCCCAGACCTGCATCTGCCAGCCCGGGTCCGGGGCGGCCGTGACCAGCGAGGCCCGGTCGGGCCCGAGGTCCAGGGCGACCTTGCCGCCCGGGACGAGATAACTGCGGACGGAGGACGTCGTGCTCGTGGCCGGCGCCGGGCGGTGCGACACGGCGGCGGCGGTCGACGGGGCCGCGGTCGGCGCGGCGGCGGCCGGGGAAGCGGCCTTGGACGGGGTGGCCGACACCGGGGCGGTGGACGGCGGCGCGGCCGGATCCGGCCGGCCGGCCGACTGCGTGGGTTCCGCCGACGGTGTCGGCGTGGGTCTCGCGCCACCGGCCGACGCCGGCGAGGGCAGCGGCAGCGCGGTGGGCTGTTCGAACGCGGCCCCGGTCAGCACCGTGTGCACGCCGAACCAGGACAGCGCCACCGCCGCCCCGGTGGCCGCCGCCCAGGCGCCGAGCTGTACCAGTCCGTTCCGCATAGTGCGCACATCCTGCCCCATCACCGCTCCCGGCAGGTGGGCACCCCCGCACTTCCACAGGGGACTTGCACAAACCCGCGACGTTCCGGGCGAACCCTTCCCGAAGGTTCACGAAGCGCTGCCCGGGGCGACCCCGAGGTACAGACCATTCGGGGCCGATGCCGTACCGTGCAGCCCCATGGCAACAGTGCTCGTGGTCGAGGACGACCCCTTCGTACGATCCGCCCTCATCCGCCACCTGTCCGACACCGGCCACGCGGTCCGCAGCGTGGGCACGGCACTCGAGGCGCTGCGCGAGGTCGCCCAGGTCGGCTGCGACCTGGTGATCCTGGACCTCGGACTGCCGGATCTGGACGGCAGCGAGGCGCTCAAGATGATCCGCGGCCTGACCAACGTGCCGGTCATCATCTCCACCGCCCGCGACGACGAGGCCGAGATCGTCCGGCTGCTCAACGACGGCGCCGACGACTACCTGGTGAAACCGTTCTCCGGGGAGCACCTCAGCGCCCGGATGGCCGCCGTGCTGCGCCGGCTCGGCGGCGGGGCGGCCCCGGTCAGCCAGGTGCTCAGGGTCGGCGGGCTGGCGATCGACCTCCAGCGCCGGGAGGCCGCCCTGGACGGGCGGGCGCTGGACCTGACCCGGCGTGAGTTCGACCTGCTGGCCTTCCTCGCCGCCCGCCCGGGCGTGGTGGTGCCCCGCAAGGAGATCCTGGCGGAGGTGTGGCGGCAGACCTACGGCGGTGACCAGACGATCGACGTGCACCTGTCCTGGCTGCGCCGCAAGCTCGGGGAGACGGCGTCCAGCCCGCGCTATCTGCACACCGTGCGCGGGGTCGGGGTCCGGCTGGAGGCGTCCGGGCATCCCGCCGGGCCCGGGCCCGTCCCGGTGGAGCGCCGGACATGAGGCGGTTGCGGCACTCGCTTCGCTGGGCCCTGATCAAGGCCGCCGTGGCCGGTACCACGATGGTCGCGCTGGCCTTCCTCATCCCGCTCGGCCTGATGGTCCAGCAGACCGCCCGGGACCGGGCGTTCACGGCCGCGGAGCGGCAGGCGGCGGCGCTCGGCCCGGCCCTGGCCATCACCACCGACCAGGACGCCATCGCCCGGGCGGTGGCCTCGACGGACGCCGGCACCCAGGGGCGGATGGCGGTGCACCTGCCGCCGGCCGGGGCGGCCGGGGCCGGCGCGGGGGCGCTGTCGGGACCGGGCGGCGCCGGCGGGGTGGCCTCGGCGCCCGGTGCGACGGCCTCCGGCGGGACGGCCCAGGGGGGCACGGCCCAGGGAGGTACGGCCCCGGCGGGGAAGGTCTCGGACCCCGCGGTGGCGGGCGCCGCCGCGGGATCGGGGCCGGCCGCCGGCGCGACCATCGGCGAAGTCCGGGCACTGGCCGCCGATGTGGCCAGCGCCGGGGGCCAGGGCCGCTCCTTCACCGTCGAGGTCCCGGGCGGCTACGCGCTGCTCCAGCCGGTCGCGGTGGACACCGCCCGGACCGCCGTGGTCGAGGTGTTCGTGGCCGACGGCGACCTCACCCGGGGCGTCGCCACCGCCTGGCAGGTGCTCTCCGGGGTCGCGCTCGGCCTGGTCGCCGTCTCGGTGCTGGTCGCCGACCGGATGGGCGCCCGGATCGTCGGCTCGGCCCGCCGGCTCGCCGCCGCCGCCCGTTCGCTCGGCGCGGGCGACCTCGCCGTCCGGGTGCCGGTGGACGGCAAGCAGGCCGCCGGCAGCCCCGAGGAGCTGCGGGAGGCGGCCCACGCGTTCAACGCCATGGCCGACCGGGTGGTCCAGCTGCTGGCCGCCGAGCGGGAGTTGGCCGCCGACCTGTCGCACCGGCTGCGCACCCCGCTGACCGTGCTGCGGCTCAACGCGGCCTCGCTGGGCGAGGGCGACGCGGCCGACGCCACCCGGCACGCGGTGGCGCAGCTGGAGCGCGAGGTCGACCAGATCATCCGCTCGGCCCGCCGGGCACCCGAGGACGCGCCCGCCGTCACGGTCGGCTGCGACGCGGCCGAGGTGATCCGTGAGCGGGTCGGCTTCTGGTCGGCGCTCGCCGAGGACGAGGGCCGCCGCTGGCAGCTGGCCGGCGCGGACCGGGAGACTCCGGTCCCGGTCCAGCGCGGTGACCTGGCCGCCGCCGTGGACGCGCTGCTCGGCAATGTCTTCCGGCACACGGGGGTCGGCACCGCCTTCTCGGTGGACGTGCTGGCCACCGGGAGTTCGGTGATCGTGCTGGTCGGCGACGCGGGTCCGGGCTTCACCGATCCGGAGGCCGCCATGGTGCGGGGCGAGGGCCACGGCGGCGAGGGCTCGACCGGGCTCGGGCTGGACATCGTCCGCAAGCTCGCCGAGGCCACCGGCGGGGACCTCGCGCTCGGCCGGTCGGCGGTGCTGGGCGGGGCCGAGATCAGGCTGCGGCTGCGGTCCCGGCCGGACGGCACCGTCACGCCCCGGACCGGCCGGCGCCGTGGCCGGGGATCGCTGTTCGCGCGTTGAGCAGGGGTGCCGTGGAGCGGTTGAAGAAAGGTTTCGGCGCCGGGCCGGGCCGGGCCGGGGGCAGGGCCGGTGGCGGGCCGGAGGACCACTTTCTTGAGCGCGTTTCTTAAGCGCGCCGTAAGGGAGGTCTACCCCTGGCTCAGCAGTCGGATTCCGGCCGTTCGGCCCCGCTAGCGTCGTCCGCGTCGGCCGCGCCGGTCACCCCCCGACCGCGCATCTGCCAGCTCCGGAGGTACGCCCCATGACGACCCAGCAGCCCCACCGCCGCCCCGGCGGCCGCCGTCGGCGCAGCCGCAGGGGCACGGTGCTCGGCGCCTCGGCGGTCGCCGCCGCCCTGGTCGCCGGCGGAGTCGTCGTCCTCGCCTCCTCGGCCAGTGCCGCGCCGCTCGGCGCCGTCTACACCCGCACCAGCGGCTGGGACTCCGGCTACACCGGCCAGTACCTGGTCACCAACCCGGCGGACCGGGCGATCGAGGACTGGACGCTCACCTTCGACCTGCCCGCCGGCGCGAAGATCGACTCGCTCTGGAACGCCACCTTCACCGCCGAGGGCGGGCACATCACCGTCCGGCCCCAGGAGTGGAGCAAGCGGCTGGAGCCCGGGCGGAGCGTCGTGGTCGGCTACGTCGCCCAGGGCACCGGCGCGGCCCAGGCCGAGCCGGGCAACTGCCTGATCAACAAGACCTCCTGCAAGGCCGGGGACGGCACCGTGCCCACCCCCTCCGGCCGTCCGACCGGTACCGCGACGGCCTCGCCCTCCGCCTCGCCGTCCGCCTCCGCCTCCGTCCCGGCGACCGCGACGGCCTCCGCCTCGGCCACCGCCACCGGGACGGCCCGGCCCACCACCGGGGCACCGGCTCCGACCGGCACCGCGACCGTCCGGCCGACCACCCCGACCACCCCGACCTCTCCGACCGCGTCGGCCAGCACGACCGCCACCGCCGCGCCCACCACCCCGGTGCCCACCACCCCGGCGCCGACCGCCACCGCGACCGGCACCCCCGCCCCCGCGGGCGGCGGCCGCTTCGCGCCCTACGTCGACACCTCGCTCTACCCGCCGTACGACCTGGTCGCCACCGCCAAGGCCACCGGGGTCAAGGACTTCACCCTGGCCTTCGTCGTCTCCGGCGGCGGCTGCACCCCGAAGTGGGGCGGCGTCACCGAGCTCGCCGACGACGCGGTGGCGGCCCGGATCGGCGCCCTGCGGGCGATCGGCGGCGACGTCCGGGTCTCCTTCGGCGGCGCCAACGGCAGCGAGCTCGCCCTCGCCTGCTCCTCGGTCGCCGAGCTGACCGCCGTCTACCAGCGGACCGTCGACGCCTTCGGCCTCACCCGGCTCGACTTCGACGTCGAGGGCGGCGCGATCTCCAACACCGCGGCCAACACCCGGCGCGCCCAGGCCGTCGCCCAGCTGCAGAAGAACGCCGCCGCCAAGGGCAAGGCCCTGGACGTCTCCTTCACCCTCCCCGCGCTGCCCTCCGGACTGACCCAGGAGGGCGTCAACCTGGTCGCCGACGCCAAGAACAACGGTGTGGCGATCGGGGCGGTCAACATCATGGCGATGGACTACGGCGACGGGGTCGCCCCCTCCCCGCAGGGCAGGATGGGCACCTACGCCATCGCCGCGGCCACCGCCACCCAGGCACAGGTGAAGAGCGTGCTCGGCCTGGACGACGCGGCCGCCTGGCGCCGGGTCGCGGTCACCCCGATGATCGGCGTCAACGACGTGGCCAGCGAGGTCTTCACCGTCGCGGACGCCAAGCAGCTCGCCGAGTTCGCCGGGAGCAAGCACCTGGCCTGGCTGGCGATGTGGTCCGGCACCCGCGACAAGGCCTGCGAGGGCGGCGCCAAGGCGTACGCGGACGCGAGCTGCAGCTCGATCGTCCAGCAGCCGCTGGACTTCACCCGGGCCCTGGGCGCCTACACCGGCTGACCGGCCCGCCTGTCCGCGACGGCCCCCCGGCCGACCGGCCCACCGGGGCCGCCGACCTGGTACGGCACCCGGCGGACCCGTCCGCCGCACCGACTCCGGCCGTCCGTGCCCCGACCGCAACGGGGCACGGCCGGCCGGCTCCAATTTCCCCGACCATCACTCTCCGTGACGAAGACGAACCGGCCCGTCCGCCGGGCATCCGGTATCGTCGCTGGTTGGCCGATCGGCGGACGGAGCGAGAAGTGACAGCGGTGCAAGACGAGCGCGGCGCGGTGGACACCCCACCCGACCTGACGCCCGCCCCCCTGTCGGACCGGCTGCGCACGGCCCTCGGAGCGCCCGTCCGCGCCCTGCGCGAGGCCCCGCGCCGTCCGCTGCTGATCGTCTCCGTGCTCGCGCTGGTCTCCCTGCTCGGCTACGCGGTGGTGCGGCACTTCGCGCACACCTCGATGGTCGACATGATCGTCTACCGGGCCGAGGGCGCCGCCGTCGTCAACGGCGGGGACCTCTACGGCCTGCGCGTCACCCAGTGGAACCTGCCCGCCACCTACCCGCCGTTCGCCGCGATGCTGTTCGTGCCGACGACCTGGTTCCCGGTGCCGTTCCTGCGGGTCGCGATCACGCTCTGCAACCTCGGGCTGCTCGCGCTGTTCGCCCACCTGTCGTTCAAGCTGGTCGGCTGGCCGCGCCGGGACCTCCGCGCGATCGCCGTGATCCTGGTCACCGGCGCCGGAGTCTGGCTGGAACCCGTCTACACCACGCTGCGCTACGGCCAGATCAACCTGGCGCTGGCCTGCCTCATCCTCTGGGACCTCACCCGGCCCGACGGGAAGCGCAGCAAGGGCGTCGCGATCGGCATCGCCGCCGGCATCAAGCTCACCCCCGGCCTGTTCGCGGTCTACCTGCTGCTCACCGGCCGGATCCGGGCCGCGTTCGTGGCCGGCGCGACCTTCCTCGGCACCTTCCTGCTCGGCGCGCTCGTCCTGCCCGACGCCACCTGGGGCTTCTGGACCAAGTACCTCTACGACTCCTCGCGGGTCGGCAAGACCGAGATCGTCGACAACCAGGCGCTCAGCGGCGCCGTCGCCCGGCTGCTGCACACCCCCGCACCGGGCCTCGCCGGCACCCTGGCGGCCGTCGCCGTCGCGGTGGCCGGCCTCGGCGTCGCCGCCTGGGCCGCCCGCAGCTCGCGCCGGCTGGCGCGCTCCGAGGCCTGGGGCGTCTGCTGCGCCGCCGTCACCGCCGTCCTGATCTCGCCGATCAGCTGGACCCACCACTGGGTCTGGTGCGTGCCCCTGCTGGTGCTGCTCGCGAGCGAGGCGGCGGTCGAACGGGCCCGCCCGGCCGCCGTCCGCAAGCTGCGCTGGCGGCTCGCCTTCGGGGCCACGCTGATCGCCTTCCTGTCGTTCGCGATGTGGCTCGCCAAGCCCAAGGGCGCGCTGGTGCTGGAGCTGTCGCCGCTCCACCAGATCCCGACCTCGGTCTACCCGCTCGTCGGGATCTGCTTCCTGCTGGCCGCCGCGCTACGCGTACGGGCCCGGCGCCTGGCGGCCGGGGCGGCGCCGACCGCGCTGCCCGGTCAGCGCGACAGCGGTTCGTCGGAGTCCGCGCGCGAGCGTCAGCAGGCCCCCGCGGCCCGCTGACTCGGCCCGGGTACCGGGGGCGGGGGCGGGGAGGGCCGGACGGGCGTCGGGGACGGTCGTCCGGCTGCCGGTGGGGCCCCGTCGGTCCGCCCGATCCGTTCGAGCCGTCCGGTCCGTTCGCGGGGCCGGGACGCGGCGCCTCACGCGAGCAGCTCGGCCAGCGAGCCGTCCATGTCCAGCGCGGCCATCTCGCTGCCCGGCGGCACCAGCCGGTGCGCCCGCTCCAGCCAGGCGGCCACCACCGGCAGCGGCGCCTCCAGCAGCGCGTCCCCGGCCGGGGAGCTCAGCGCCATGCAGAGCACGCTGCGCCGTCCCGACCTGGTCGGCCAGATCCGCACGTCGCCCTGGCCGCAGGGCCGGAAGGTGCCCTCCACCAGCAGCTCGCGGGCGAACACCCAGGTGACCGGCGAGCCGGTGTCCAGGTGGAAGGTGATGTGCACGGCGTACGGGTCGTGGCTGCCGTAGGACAGCCGGGCGGGGACGGGGACGCTGTGCTCGGGGGAGAGCACCAGGTTGAGCTCCAGCTCGTGCTCGACCACGCTCGTCGGGCGCTCCATGATCGGGTTCCTCTCTGCCTGCGGTTCGTGCCCGGTGTCGGGCCCTGTCACCTGGGAGAGCGCGGCCCGGGAGCGCTCTTACACGGGTTTCCGGAATTTCTTCGGCCCGGGACTCCCCGGCCGGCCCGTTGCCGGTGGTACACGGAGTGGTGAACGGGCAAGGGCGGGCGCACGGTCGGGCATGTGCGCCGTATTCCTTACCGTGGGCGGCCCCGGGCTGTCCCCCGAATGGGCAACTTCGCACCGCGCCCCCGCCGAGGTACTACGCTTTGTGACTGCCCGGCGACTGTCCGCCTCCTCGGCGGTAACCCCCTCGCGCGCGCCGACGGCGGAGCCATCCGGGTCGCCCGTGCCACCGTCGCGCACACCCCGCTCGCCGGGCGAGCCGCATCGGCCCTGCCAGGAAAGAGACCCCCATGACGGACCGGCCCCACGCCGGCGGCAGCACGGAGACGGCCGTCGGCCCCGCGCCGGGCTACTACCCCGACCCGTCCGTTCCCGGTTTCGTCCGCTACTGGGGCGGCTCGGCCTGGGTGCCCGGCACCAGCAGGGCCGCCCCGGCCGAGGGCGAGGTGCTGGAGCCGCCCCGGTACGCGACCCGCCGTCCCGCCGCCGCCGCGGGCGCCGGTGCCGGGGCCCGGTACGTGCCGCCGCCGGTGGTCGCCGAGCCGGTGCCGGTGCCGGTGTCCCCGCCGGTGCCGGAACCGGCGTCCGGCGGGGAGACCGGGCCGGTGTACCTGGACCGGACGGCGGGCGGGGCGTCGTTCACCTTCGCGGCCCCGGACAACGGCCCGGTGTTCCGCCGCGGCGGAGGGCCGGTGGTGGTCGACGGGACGGCGGGACCGGTGCCCGACCCGGTCCCGGAGACGCCGGACCGGTCGGTACCGGAGCCGGCCGGCTGGCAGGCGGACCCCCGGGCGCAGCGCGGCCTGATGGAGACGGGGAGTGCGCCGCGGTGGGTGTCCTGGGGGGTGATTCCCGGGACGGAGGGGCCGTCCGGCGAGGCGTCCGGTGCGGTGCCTGCCGAGGTGCCCGCCGTGGTCGAGGTGCCCGCACCGCTCTCCCCGTCGCTCTCCGAGCCGTTCTCCGGGGCGGCCTCGCCCGTTGCCCCCGGTCCGGACGAGCCGCGTGCCGTCCCGGTGCCGAGGGTCTCGGCCCCGGTGCCGTCCGCCGTCGTGGAGCTCCGGGCGCGGCCGAAGTCGGAGTCGGAACCGGAGGAGGCGGTGGACGTGGTGGACGTGGTGGACGTGGCGGAGGCCGTCGAGCCGCCCCCGGCCGCCGCCGTTCCCGCCCGCCGTCCGGTTCCCGTCCCCGCCGCTACTGCCACTGCCACCGCCGCTGCCGAGGCGCCCGCCCGGGCGTCGTCCCCCGCCTCCCGCCGCCGCACCGGGGCGGCACCGGCGCTCCGCCCCGCCGGCCTCGGCCGCCGGCTCGTCGCCCGGCTGGTCGACACCGCGGTCCTGGCCGTGGTCGGCGTCGCCGCCGGAGTCCCGCTCGGCCGCTCCGTGGAGGCCCACCTCCAGCGCAAGCTCGACCAGGCCCGGATGGCGAGCAGTCTCACCCGCCGTCAGGTGGACGTCTGGCTGGTGGACGGCACGGTGCTCGGCAAGGTCGCCGTGCTGCTCGGCATCCTGCTCTTCGTCGGCCTGCTCTACGAGGCCCTGCCGACCGCCCGCACCGGCCAGACCTTCGGCAAGCGGCTCGCCCGGATCCGGGTGGTCGCCGCGGCCGGGGCGGGCCAGGCCGCCGCCCGGAACCGCCCCGGGCTCGGCCGGTCCCTGGTCCGCTGGCTGGTCGGGCAGGTGTCGGCGCTGCTGGTGGTCGGACTGCTCTGGCCGCTGTTCGACCGCCCGGCCCGGCGCGGCTGGCACGACCGGGCGGCCCGCACCCGGGTCGTCCGGCTCTGACCCCGGCTCTGACGCCAGCTCTGAACGCCGCCCTGTCGGTGGCCTCGGCGGACAAAACGGATTGAATATCCCGAATTCACAGAATGCGTGATGTTCTACTCGGGGAATGAGTACCTACGACCCCTCAGGCCCCGAGCCGGAGGGGGGCGGCAAGCCCTCCTTCGGCAAGCAGCCCCCGCAGCAGGGCGGCGGCACGCCGGAAGGTGCGCCGTCGGACCCGTACGGCACCCCGCCGCCCCCCGGTGGCCCCGGAGCCGGCGGCCCCGGCGCGTACGGCGGCACCTACGGCGGAGCCCCCGGCGGCCAGGGCCCCTACGGCCAGTCGCCCTACGACCAGCCACCGCCCGGGCAGGGCCCCGCCGGATACGGCGCGCCCGGCGGCGGCCCCGTCCCCGGGATGCCCCCGCTCGGCACCTGGCCCAACCGGATCCTCGCCCGGCTGATCGACTACCTGCTGGTCCAGGCCGTCGCCCTGGTCCTGGTCCTGCCCTTCGCCAGCCTCACCGACCGCTCCGGTTCGGCCGGCTCGTTCTGGCTCGCCTGCGGGATCTGGCTCGTCTACGAGGGCGTGATGCTCAGCCGGGACGGCCAGACCCTCGGCAAGAAGGCCATGAAGGTCCGGGTGGCCATGCTGGTCGACGGCAACACCCCGACCCCGTCGGCCGCCTGGACCAGGGCGGCGGTCTTCATCCTGCCCGCCGTGCTCTGCTGCGCCGTGCTCTGGTGGCTGATCGACGGCGTGTTCGGCGTGTTCGACAAGCCGTACCGGCAGTGCATCCACGACAAGGCCGCGAAGACCGTGGTGGTCTCCACGGCCTGAACCCGCGTGGGCGGCGCCTGTGCGGGTGGCGCCTGTGGGGTGGCGCCTGCGCGGGTGGCCCGAGCGGCTTCCTACTCGTGCCCGCCGACCGGCGTGCGGTGCTCCGCGCGCCGGTCGGCCGCGTGCGGGGCCGGCGCCGCGAGCACCGTCACCAAGGTGCCCAGCGCGAGCGCGAAGAGCACCACCACGGCGACCCCCAGCACACCCGAGACACCGGTGGCGGCCAGCAGGGCGACCGTGGCGGCGACCACGGTGAAGACACCGAGAGCGAACTGCGCGGTGGTCGGGCGGTGCGACATGGCGGAGTCCTTCGCGCGTCGGGGGGAACGGGCGGGCCGCCGCCGGAGTCGGACACCGGCCGCCCCGGTGCCGCCCGGGCCGCGGCGGGGAACCGTGCGGGGCAAGGGCGTTCGGCGCGTTCCGGCGGTTCGTCCGCGGCATTCCGTCCAGGCTAGCCCGGCGCGCCCGGGGCACGGGGGGCGCACGGGCTCACGGAACCGCCCCCGACCCCGTCCGTCCCGCTCGGTACCGTGGGCCCGACCGCAGCACCGCACCACGCACCAGGGGGAACCGCCGTGCCCATCCCCGCCGACTGGCCCACCACCGAGGCCGAGGCGCTCGCCGAACAGGAACGCCTGCGCCCGCTGGTCGAGCCGACCGGGGCGGCCTCCTCCGTTCCGGTCGGCGACGACCGGCTGATCGCCGGCGTCGACGTCGCCTACGACGACGAACGGGACCTCGTCGTCGCGGCCGCCGTGGTGCTCGACCGCGCCACCCTCGCCGTCGTCGACGAAGCCACCGCCACCGGACGCATCGCCTTCCCGTACATCCCCGGCCTGCTCGCCTTCCGCGAGATCCCCGCCGTCCTCGACGCCCTCGACGCCCTCACCCACCGCCCGGGCACCGTCGTCTGCGACGGCTACGGCCTCGCCCACCCCCGCCGCCTCGGCCTCGCCAGCCACCTCGGCGTCCTCACCGGCCTGCGCACCCTCGGCGTCGCCAAGACCCCGTTCACCTTCGACCACCGGCCCCCCGGCCCCGACCGCGGCGACCGCACCCCGCTCACCGACCCGGCCACGGGAGAGGAGGTCGGCAGCGCCGTCCGCACCCGGGCCGGTGTCAAACCCGTCTTCGTCTCCGTCGGGCACCGCATCGGCCTCACCGAAGCCGTCGAGACCACCCTCGCCCTCACCCCCCACTACCGCCTCCCCGAAACCACCCGGCACGCCGACTCGCTCTGCCGCCGCGCCCTCGCCGCGCTCACCGCAACCGGAGCCACCGGCACCACCGTCGTTACGTCGGACGTGAACTGACGGCACGCCAGGGGCGCGGATCGTGTGTTAGACATGACCGGATCAGCAGAACCGTGAACGACACACCGGCCGGACGCACGGGGGAGGCGCCGCAGTGGCAACGGGAAGCGGAACGGGGAACGGAACAGGATCGACCGGCGGGTCCGGACGCGGCTACCGCGTCGAGGTCGAGCAACTGCGCGCCTTCGCCGCCCAAGTGCGGCTGCTCCTGGCCGAGTTCCAGCACCACGCGGACGGCACCGCCACCCACGGCCGCAGCGGCATCGGCCCCAAGGCCCTCGGCACCTTCGCCGAGGCCACCGACCTGCACGGCCGCTACCAGACCATGCGCGACGGCCTGCGCGACGTCCTCGACCAGCTCCAGGAAGCGGTCGACGAGGCCCAGAAGAAGGCCGAACTCACCGCCACCAACTACGAGGAACAGGAACACCGCACCCGGACCAAGCTGAAGCTCGGCGACGACGGCTGGTCCGTGGCCGACCCCTCGGCCACCAGCACCGCCGCCTACGCCCGGACCACCGCCCCGGCCCAGCACGACGACGGGAAGGGCGTCCGATGAAGTACACCGACTTCCGGCAGTTCAGCCACGCCGAACTCCGCGCCATGGTCCAGGCCCTCAACCCCGGCGAGGTGATGGCCGCCGCCGACCCCTGGCGCCGCGCCGCCGACACCCTCAAGGCCATCCGCACGACCCTCACCCGCGCCAGCACCGAGGCCGCCACCAGCTGGGAAGGCAGCACCAGCGACGCCTTCCACACCCGCATGCTCCACCTCGCCACCACCATCAACACCGCCGCCTCCTACGCCAACGACGCGGCCATCACCCTCAAGGCGGTCTCCGAGGCCATCGCCGAGGCCAAACGCAACATGCCCGAGGAACCCAGCGGCTGGGCCCAGTTCAAGGACGGCGTCGGCGACACCTTCTCCTCCCTCTTCGGCGCCGACGACGAGGACTCCCGCACCGACCTCGCCAACCAGAAGAAGGCCGAGGCCGCCACCGTCCTCCAGACCCTCGCCATGCACTACCGCACCGCCGCCCCCATGCTGAAGCCGCCGCCACCGGGGCAGCTGCCGAAGCCGGGAGAGAAGGCCGATTACACGGATCTGCCTGAGGACGGCGACGCCGGAGCGAGCGGGTACGCGGCTGTGGGTGGCTTTCTCGGCGGTGTCGGGGCAAGCAGTCCCGGGCCGGGTACGGCGCCCGCCTCCCGTTCGCGCGGCGCGGGAGTGGTGGATCCTCAGATGGGCGGTACTGGAAGCTCGACCTCCCGGACGGCGGGTCCGTCGTTCTCGAAGCAACCGTCGGCCCCCTCCGACCCCGGTGTCAAAGGTGGGGTTGCCATGCCGCCACCCAAGTCCCCTCCGGTGAGCTTCGGTTCCGGAACGGTAGTGGACGGCACCGAGCCCGGGTTCTCTCAGGTGCCCGGCAGGAAGCCGGACCCGAGCAGTACGTCTCTGCTCGGTACGCCGGGGAGCGGTGGCAATCAAGTTCTGCCGAGCAGCCCTGTGGCCCAGCCGGTTGCGTCGCAGGCAATCGGCGGCACATCTCCTCATCCGAGCGGGACGGTGCAGCCCTTCACCCCTGTCGGTAGCCAAGGGACCGGCTCGGGGGCTCGGCGCGACACGTCAGGACCTGCGGCTGTGCGGGCCGGTAAGGAAGGGGTACCGAGCCGCAACGCAGCTGGTCGCAGTGGTGCGGCCTTCGGTGCGGCGGGCATGCCTGGCATGAGTGGAGGCGGGACCACCGGCGCCGGTTCTGCGCGGGGGAGAGGCGCTGCCGGAGGTGCGGCCGGGCGCGCCGGAGGCACGGTTGTCGGTGTCGGTGACCGGCCCGGGAAGGGTGGCGGAGGCAAGCAAGCCTTCACCGAAGGCGGCTCGGGGTTGGGAGCGCGTGGGCGGATCCAGGCGGAGACCGGTGGCAGGAGTCCTTCGACGCAGGCGCCTCTGATGCCCTTCGGCAGCTCCGACAGGGGGAGGAAGGACGAGGAGAAGAAGCGGCGACGTCCTGACTACCTGGTCGAGGACGAGGAGACCTGGGCGTCCGACCAGCCTGCAAATCCGAACGTGGTGGAATGACGGTCGGCCTTCGGGCCCGGGCCAATCGATCGGTTGCCCTGCGGGTCGTTCGGACCTGGGGCAGCCTCTGCGCTGAGTGGGGTGGCAGGGCTTGAGTGGCTGGCGTCTGAGTCGCGGGGCAGCCGTGTTGGCGGGGGTGTTGCTGGCAGCGGTCGGTGCTGGGATGTCCCGCGCCGACAGCGTGAGGGATTCTCAGTGGCCGCTTGCCACGTACCGGGCTGAGTCCGCGGTCTGGCCGGTCTCGCAGGGAGACGGTGTCACGGTCGCGGTCATCGACAGCGGTGTGCTGAAGGACCATCGAGACCTGACAGGACAGGTGTTGGCGGGTAAGGACTTCACCGGGGCGAACACCGACGGCACCGTGGACACCAATGGCCACGGAACCGGCATGGCCAGCCTCATCGCCGGCCATGGCCACGGCGATGGGGACGGCATCATGGGGCTGGCTCCCAAGGCCAAGATCCTTCCGGTTCGGATCCCGATGGAGGGGGAGTCGCTCTCGCCGCAGTCGGAGCTCGCCATGGCGATCCGCTACGCGGCGGACCACGGTGCGAGCGTCATCAGTATGTCCATCGGTGGAGTCTCCGGGATCGATCCCGAGGCGCGTGCGGCCGTCAAGTACGCGGTAGACAAGGACGTGGTCCTGGTGGCAAGCACAGGCAATGAGACGAGCTCCGTCCTCTACCCGGCGGCCTTCCCCGGGGTCGTCGCGGTCGGCGCCGTCGACCGGAACGGCCAACTCTGGAGCAAGTCCAACGTCGGTCCCGAGACCACCCTGGTGGCGCCCGGTGCGGACATTCCCCAGGCCGGCGCCAAGTCGACGAGTGCACAGGGCATCGGTAACGGAACCTCCGACGCCACCGCCTACGTCTCCGCCACCGCCGCCCTGATCCGGGCGAAGTACCCGTCGCTCTCCGCCGGGCAGGTCATCAACCGGATGATCAAGTCCGCCTCGGCACCAGCCGACGGGTCGGCCGTCCCCAGCAACCGCTACGGCTACGGGGTGTTGGCGCCCGGCAAGGCGCTGGAGGCGAATCCGGCGGTGGACAGCGGCTCGCGGGAGAACCCGCTGCTGGGCCGGGCGGAGTCGCAGGGGAACGGGCCGCAGCCGACCGAGGAGGCGTGGGAGTCGCCGGAGGCCGCCGCGCCGGTGGCGGACGGGGGGAACCGCGGGGTGCGGTGGGTGCTGGTGGGGGCTGCGGGGGTTGCCGGTGCGTTGTTGGTGGGGGGTGTGGTGGCGGTACTGGTGGTGCGGGGGCGGCGTCGGCGGGACCGGGCGGCCGCGGCGGCGTACCAGGGGTATCCGCCGCCGCGGCAGGGGTGAGGGGCTATTCGGCGACGGCGATCTGCTCGCGGTGGCGGGCTGCTGGGCCGGTGAGCTGGTCGGTGACGGCGGCGGCGAGGTCGGCCTGGGCGATCCGGGCGCCGAGGACCTGGGGGCCGCCGACGCGGTAGTGGCCGGTGCCGGGGGCGGTGCGGTCGAGGTCGAGGGGCGGGGTGACGACGACCCAGTCGAGGGTGGCGGGGGAGTCGCGGAGCAGGTCGAGGGCGGCGGCGTGGCCGAGGGAGAAGGCGCGGTGGGCCTCGGGGAAGGCGGGGTCGTCGTGGACGGCGACGCCGGGGGCGGTCTCCAGGGTGGTGGCGATGCCGACGTGGACGAGGCGGTGGACGCCCGCGGTGGCGAGGCCGGTGATCAGGGCGCGGGTGGCGGCGGGGTAGAACTCGCCGGAGGGGACCTCGGGCGTGTAGACGGTGCTGACGGCGGCGGCGTGGCCCCGGGCGGTGGTGGCGACGGCGTCGGGGTCGGTGACGTCGCAGGGGACCAGGGTGATTCCGGGGCCGGCCAGGTCGGGGTGCCGTTCGGGGGCGCGGACGGCGGCGGTGACGGTCAGTCCGCGGCGTCGGGCCTCGGCGACGACGGCGCGGCCGACCTGGCCGCCGGCGCCGAAGACGACGAGGTCGGTGGTGGTGGCGGGGGTGCGGCTCATGGCGGTCTCCGTCGGTGGTTCGGGGCGGGGGCCGGGGTGGCCGTCCGCTGGTGCGGTGACGGTAGACCGGGGGGTGCCGGTTACTTCAACGGTACCGGCGGGGACCTCTCCTCGGTTACGGTCGGGGGATGACTCGGACCGTGCCCGCGCCGCTGCCGCCGGACTTCTTCGACCCGGACTGCCCCGTGCCGACGGTTCCGGTGCTGGGCGGGAAGAAGTGGGCGTGGCGGATCCTGCGTTGTCTGGAGGGCGGCCCGCGCCGGTTCTCGGAGCTGCGGGTGCCGCTGGTGGGGATCACGGCGAAGGTGCTGACCGAGTCGCTGCGGTCGATGGAGCAGGACGGCGTGCTGGAGCGGACGGAGTTCGCGGAGAACCCGCCGCGGGTCGAGTACGCGCTGACGCCGCTCGGGCGGACGCTGCTGGGGCCGATGGACGCGCTGTGCGACTGGAGCCGGGCGAATCTGGCGGAGCTGCTCGCCGCACGTGAGGCTTCCGAGCGGGCTTCCGAGCTCGCGGAGCGGTAGGGCTGGCAGGATTTCGGTGACCGCTGGCGCTGAAGCCGCTGGTGGGGGCGGTCGCGGCGCGGCCATCCTGGGCGCATGACCGATTCCGAGCACACCTCGCCCGAGCCCGCCGTCACCGCCGACGCGATCGTCCCCGACACCAAGGACTGGACCTGGGTGCTGGAGCAGCCCTGCGCCGACTGCGGGCTGGACGCGGGCGCCGTGGTGCGGGAGGACGTGGCCGGGATGGTCCGGGCGAACGCGGCCGGCTGGACGGCGGTGCTGGGCGGCGACCCGGAGGCGCTGCGTCGTCGTCCGCGTCCGGAGATCTGGTCGGATCTCGAATACGCGTGCCACGTCCGCGACGTCTTCCGGCTGTTCCGGGTCCGGCTGGACCTGATGCTGGACCAGGACGACCCGCTGTTCGCCAACTGGGACCAGGACGCGACGGCGGTCGCCGAGCGCTACGGCGAGCAGCGGCCGGCCGTGGTGGCGGTGGAGCTGGCGGAGGCCGCGGAGGCGCTGGCGGCGGCGTTCGAGGGGGTGGCGGGCGCGCGGTGGGAGCGGACCGGCAACCGCTCCGACGGGGCGCGGTTCACGGTGGAGTCGTTCGCCCGCTACCTGATCCACGACCCGGTCCACCACCTGTACGACGTGACGGGCGAGCGGGTCTGAGCACGGGAGCCCGGGGTCGGGCCCGGGCGGGCCGGATGGGGCCCGGGAGAGCCGGTGCGGGCCGGTGCGGGCCGGGTCGGGGCCCGGCGGCGGCTCACCAGCCGGAGGCCTCACGCAGCATGGTGCGGCGGAGCCGGCCGGCCACGCTGGCGGTGTCGGTGCCGATGACGTCGGCGATCTCGGGTGCAGCGAGACCGACGACGTAGTGCAGGATCGCGAGGTCGTCGTCGGCGGCGTGGCCGGGACGGTCCTGGGCGGCGGGGCGGGCTGCGGGCAGGCCGCTCTGCCGGGTGTGCTCGTCGACGGTGGTGCGCAGGATCTGCCAGGCGTGCGCGGTGGGATTCGAGCTCCCCAGTAATTCGCGCCACTCGACGGCGATTTCGGCGAAGGCCTGCTGGACGGCGCCGGTGGCCCGGTCCGGGTCCGGCAGCCAGACCCGGGCGTAGCTGAGGTACCGCGGCCGGTGCAGTTCGCAGAATGCCGCGAACTCCAGCGGTACGGCGGGAGGTTCGCCGGGCCCCGGGGGTGGCTCGGCGGTGCTGTCGTGGCGTTGGGTCATCTCGGCTTCTCGGCAAGTGAGATGGGCATCTGACGGTCGATCATCTGTGCTCACTCTACGGTAGGCGCTCGGTGCGCTGGGTTACCAATCGGATGGAATGCCCGGAAGGAGTCGCCGTGCGGCCGGTTCCGGCGGTGGCCGGGTGGGGGCCGGCGTGCGGTGCGGCGGTGGCGGAGGGGCGTGGAGTGCTGCGCAGTGGTGTCAGAGGCTGGGGTGCGGTGCTTCGTGGCCGGTCAGCGGGGTGGCACGGCCGTGGTGGCGGATCGGTCGGTGCGCCACCGCGGGGGGTGTGATGTGCCACCGTAAGCGGTTCGGCGGTTCCCGTCCACGCCTGCGGCGCGAAGCCGCGCCCGCACCACCGTGCGCACCACCGCTCGCGCGCTGGGTCGGCCGGGCCGGGCTGCGGCGATGACGCGGGCAGCGGCCTGGCGGTGCGTTTCCGGAGGGGGTGGGGCGGTGGGCCGGCCCCGTCGCACGCGTCCCGCGTGCCCGGCCCTTCGTCGGCGGATCGCCGTGTACGAGCAAAGAGTTGACGAACTGTCAGGTCGTGTTGCGGGTCTTCGTCGGAGCGGTCAGGTCGTCCGGTGCGGTGCCCCGGGCGAGTTGGGCGGGGAAGGCCTCCGCGGCCCGGCGGCGGGCGCGCCGCGCGGCCGCCGCAGCCGCGGCCCCTGCGGTGCGGGCCACTTCCTCGGCCACGGCCAGCCGTTGCCGTTCGTGCTCCCGGCCCCGGAGCTCCTCCGGGCGGAGATCGGCCGTGCCGTGGTCCGCGGTCCCGCGTCCCGCCGCGCCGCCGTCCGGCAGGTCCGGGAGCTCCGGCAGATCGGCGCCCGGCGCATCGCCGTCCCGGGCGGCGAGCCCCGGGTCGGGGTGCTCCGCGGCTTCGCGGCCGGGGTCCTCGTGGAGCTCGCGCAGCTCGTGCGCGGTGCCTTCGGCGGCCTCGTGCGCGGCCCTGGTGGCCGTGCGCAGGCGGGCCGTCGCGGAGGTCCCCCGGACCCGTCCGGGGGCGGTGCGCGCCGCTTGTTCCTCGGCCGCCTGTCTAGCCGCCAGATAGGCCTGGACGGCTGCCATCCCGTAGACGGGCTGAATCAGTTGATGGCCCTTGAAGAAGGGTCGGGCGGGCGCGAATCCGGCGGCGACCACGAGGTCGCGGATCTCGGCTATCTCCGCTTCGCTGCGCGCGGTGAAGCGGACCTCCCAACCCTTCTTGTAAGTATGGCCCTGTGCGCCGCTGCGGCGGGCCGGGTCCGGCCGGCGGACGTATCCGGGCAGGCGTCCGAGGCGGAGCTGGGCCGCGCGGAGGCCGGCGGTCTCGTCACGTGACATGTACTAAGGGTAGGCAATCCGGCGGGCTGGAGTGACGCCCGGAGGTGACTTTGCCGTATGTGCTTGGTCACGCACGGTCAGACGGCCAGGTGGTCGATCGAGACTGATCGAGTATGACAAGACGATGATCACCCATTCCTCCGAATGGGTGAGGGTATGAGGACTTTAGTGCGGGCTGGTCCCGGTTTCGCGACGGTTGGGTAACAGTGCGTCAGGCGGCCGGGAAAGGCTCCGGAGCGTTGGGGATGGTGTCGGCATGAACTACCGGATTCCCACGCCGCCGCCCTCCCTGGAGGAGCTGGCGCGCCGTCAGCAGAACGTCCTCACCGCCGGTCAGCTGCGCGCCAGGGGCGTGCCGTCCCGGGTCGTCAGCGAGCACTGCCGCCGCGGCGGGCCCTGGCAGCGGCTGCTGCCCCGGGTCTATCTGATGCAGTCCGGCGAGCCCTCGCCGGAGCAGCGGATGTGGGCCGCGCTGCTGTACGCGGCGCAGAACGGCCGGGAGGAGGGGAGCCGGGAGGGGGCGGTGATCACCGGCCCGGCCGCGCTCGCGCTGTACGGGTTCGCCGCGGTACCCCGGCTGCCGGCGGTCACCGGGGTGGACGTGCTGGTGCCGCGCCAGCGCCGGCTGAAGGACGCCGGGGAGGTGCGGATCCGGCGCACCGAGCGGGAGTTGGTGGCGCGCTCGGTGCACGGCCTGGCCTGTGCGCCGGTCGCCAGGGCGGTGGCCGACGCGCTGCGCGAGTGGACCTCCGCCGAGTGGACGGCCGGGGCCGGTGCCGGGGTGTTCGCCCCCGCGCCGGTCCGGGAGGTGCTCGGCGAGGCCGTCCGCCGGCCCGAGCTGCACTGCTCGGTGGGGGAGTTGGCCGCCGAGCTGGCCGAGTCCGGACTGACCGCCGACCCCCGGGTGCGGGCCGTGCTGGACGGCCTGCTGGCCGCCGAGCGGGACCGGGTGCTGGGGCGGGTCGGCGAGCTGGTGGACGAGTGGCTGCTGCCGGTCCCGCTGACCTCGCCGGAGCTGCGGATGCGCGGCGGCACCTACGTCGCCGTGCCGGACCTCTACTGGCCGCAGGCGGGTGTCGCGGTCGAGGTCGACTCGGAGCTGCGCTGCGTCAGCGAGGGGGAGGCGGCCTGGGTGCGCGGCGGGCAGCACCGGATGGAGTACCTCGGGGTCCGGGTGGTGTACGTCTCCGGCGCGCGGCTGGCCGAGGACGAGGACGCGGTCGGCGCCGAACTGCGGGAGGCCTTCCGGCTGGGCGGCACCGACGTGGTGGAACTGCTGGTCACCGAGCGGTGAGCGCCCGGGAGTCCGGAGCCGCCACTGCCGCCGCCGGAAGGTCCGAAACGCCGGAGCGGTCCCGGGGGCCGCTCCCGCGAACGGGACGGGGCCAGGCTCAGCCCCCGACCATCGGGGTGCCGACCAGCTCCACCCCGGCCGCCCGCAGCTCGTCCAGCGCGGCGGCGGTCGTCGGCGCGGCCACCCCGGCGGTGAGGTCGAGCAGCACCCGGGTGGTGAACCCGGCCCGCGCCGCGTCCAGCGCGGTGGCCTTGACGCAGTGGTCGGTGGCGATGCCGACCACGTCCACCTCGGTGACCTGCCGCTCGCGCAGCCACTCGGCGGGCCCCCGGTTGTTCTCGTCCACGCCCTCGAAGCCGCTGTAGGCCGCGGCGTAGGCGCCCTTGTCGAAGACCGCCTCGATCGCGCCGGAGGTGACGGAGGGCGCGAAGTTCGGGTGGAAGCCGACCCCTTCGGTACCCGCGACGCAGTGCACCGGCCAGCTGTGCACGTAGTCGGGGTCGTCGGAGAAGTGGTCGCCCGGGTCGATGTGGTTGTCCCGGGTGGCGAGGATGTGCCGGTAGCCGGGGGCGGACTCGGCGATGAGGTCGGTGATCGCGGCGGCCACCTCGGCCCCGCCCGCGACGGCCAGGCTGCCGCCCTCGCAGAAGTCGTTCTGCACGTCGACGACGATCAGTGCCCGGTGCATGGCTGGTATTCCTCGGTCCGGTGGGGTCCTGCGGAGGACGTGGGGAAGGGGGCGTGAGGGGACCTCAGGCCCCGTGTGAGGGGAACTCTACGGTCGACTGTAGGCAGTGGCATCCGGGGGCGGAAGGCCCGGGGCGGGCCCGGCCCCTCGGCCCGTGGACGAACCGTCGCGCGGACCCGCGCCACCGAGCCCTCCTGTGCGGAACCCGGCCCCCCGTCCGGAACCGTCCCACCCGGAACCGCCCCGCCGCCTTGTCTGCCCCGGTGTCACACGTGCAGCTCGGTCGCCAGCACCGGATCGCCCTTGGAGAGCTGGGTCGCCGACAGCGGCAGACTCGCCCGGGCCCGGACGTGCCGCTCGCGCGCGGCCTCCAGCGGCTCCCGGCCGACCACCTCGCCCGCCTTGACCAGCGGCACCTGCACCACGTGCGGGGCCAGTTCGGCCGGGACCGTCCCGGTGCCGACCACCTCGGCGTCGGCGACGCCGTCCGCGTCCGGCCGCCGGGCGGCCCACTTGCGCCCGCCGACGCTGGTCTTGCCGCCGGCCGAGCGCTTGGCGACCGCCACCAGCGGCCCGTCCGGGCCGGCCGCCCGGGCGACCAGCTTGTAGACCATCGCGCAGGTCGGGTGCCCGCTGCCGGTGACCAGGCTGGTGCCGACGCCGTAGCCGTCCACCGGGGCGGCGGCGAGCGCGGCGATCGCGTACTCGTCCAGGTCCGAGGTGACGATGATCCGGGTGCCGGTGGCGCCGAGCTCGTCCAGCTGGCGGCGGACCCGGTGGGCGAGCAGGGTGAGGTCGCCGGAGTCGATCCGCACGGCGCCCAGCTCGGGGCCGGCCACCTCGACGGCGGTGCGCACGGCCTCCCGCAGGTCGTAGGTGTCGACCAGCAGGGTGGTGCCCCGGCCCATCGAGTCGATCTGCGCCCGGAAGGCGTCCCGCTCGCTGTCGTGGACGAGGGTGAAGGCGTGCGCCGCGGTCCCGGTGGTCGGGATGCGGTAGGTGAAGCCGGCCTCCAGGTCGGAGGTGGCGGTGAAGCCGGCCACGTAGGCGGCGCGGGCGGCGGTGACGGCGGCCCGCTCGTGCGCGCGCCGGGCGCCCATCTCGATCACCGGGCGTCCGCCGGCCGCGGAGGTCATCCGGGACGCGGCGGCGGCGATCGCCGAATCGTGGTTGAGGATCGAGAGGATCACCGTCTCCAGGATCACCCCCTCGGCGAAGCTGCCCTCGACGGTGAGCAGTGGGGAGCCGGGGAAGTAGACCTCGCCCTCGGGGTAGCCGTGGATGTCGCCGGTGAACCGGTAGTCGGCGAGGAAGCGCAGGGTCTCCTCGTCGACGATCCGCTCGTCGGAGAGCCAGTCGAGCTGGGCGGAGGTGAAGCGGAAGCTCTCCACCGCGTCCAGGACCCGGCCGGTGCCGGCGACCACGCCGTAGCGCCGGCCCGCGGGCAGCCTGCGGGTGAACACCTCGAAGACGGAGCGGCGGTGTGCCGCCCCGCTGCGCAGGGCGGCCTGGAGCATGGTGAGCTCGTAGCGGTCGGTGAGCAGCGCGGTCGAGCCGGCCGCAGTCACGGAAGTGGCGTCCATGAGGATGATGCTACTACCCCTTAGCGTCAAAGTGACGATTTCTCGTGGCGGATCCTCGGCGGGCGCGTCGCGGGCCCCTCCCGGGCCCCTCGCGGACGGTCGGCGGGCGCTCCGCGGGCGGGGTCGGGGGCGGGTCGGGGGCGGTCCGCGGGGCCGGGGGCGGAATCGCCCCGAGGTCCCCCGGATGGCAGCATGGGGCTGAAGGGGCACGTGGCAACCACGTGACGGCCAGGTGGGAGCCACCTGGAGAGCCAGGCGACAGGAGGGACCCCGCGGTGAGTGTCGCGCCCGTGGAGATCGAGCGCCCGGAGGTCGAGGGCGTACCGGTGGCGGAACCGGACACCCCCTGGGTCACCATCGTGCACAACGACCCGGTCAACCTGATGAGCTACGTCCAGTACGTCTTCCAGGCCTACTTCGGCTATCCGAAGGACAAGGCCAGGAAGCTCATGATGGAGGTGCACACCAAGGGCCGGTCCGTGGTGTCCAGCGGCTCGCGCGAGGAGATGGAGCGCGACGTGCAGGCGATGCACGGCTACGGTCTCTGGGCCACCCTGCAGCACGACTGAGGCCGCGGCGCCCGCCGGGGCGGCGGTGGCGAGTACGGCGACGATGACGGCGACGAAGACGAAGACGGGCTGACCGATACCGATGGCTGGGTTGTTCGAGAGTGCCGGTGGCGGGGGCGCGGTGCTCGCGCTGGAAGAGCTGGAGGCCTCCATCCTGCGCTCGCTGGAAGTGCAGATGCTGGAGCTGATCGGGCCGGGCCCCGGCGGGGACGGCGGTGACCCGCTGGCGGCGCTGTTCGCGGAGGGGCCGACCGAGGCGCCCGCGGACCCGGCGCTGGCGCGGCTCTTCCCCGACGCCTACGGGGATCCCGCCGGACCGGCCGACCCGGAGTCCCGGGAGGCGGCCGGGGAGTTCCGCCGCTACACCGAGCCGGATCTGCGCACCCGCAAGCGCGAGGACGCGCTGTACGCCGTGCGCACCCTGGACGGCCTGGGCGGCGAGGACGGGACGGTCGAGCTGGACGCCACCGGGTGCCGGCACTGGCTGGGCGCGCTCAACGACCTGCGGCTGACCCTCGGGGTGCGTCTGGAGGTCACCGACGAGGACGAGCGGGGCCTCTACGAGCTGCCGGACAGCGACGACCGCAAGCCGCTGGTGATGGCCTACCTGTGGCTCGGCGCGCTGCAGGAGTCGCTGCTGGAGGCGATGGCCGGCTGAGCCGCCGGGGCGCCCCAGGAGCGGCCGCCCCGGTTCGGCACAGGCCCCGGCCGCCCGTCCGCATGCTGGACGGGCGGCCGGGGCTTTTCCGGTCAAAACGGGCGAAACCCTATCGGGACATGCTCAAATATCGCTCAGATGGACACCGCTGTCCGGATCGGGCGTGGTACGACTGCTCCCCACCCCCACGAGTCCCACCACGAGATCCCATCCAGGACGGTGCACCATGGCCGAACAGCTCTACGACGAGGTCGTCGACGCGAAACCGGACGAGGAGGGCTACGAGCGGGGGCTCGGCAGCCGCCAGATCCAGATGATCGCGATCGGCGGCGCGATCGGCACCGGACTCTTCCTCGGCGCCGGCACCGCGATCTCCAAGTCAGGTCCCAGCCTGATCCTCTCCTACGCGGTCGCCGGCGTGGTGATCTTCGCGATCATGCGGGCGCTGGGCGAACTCCTCACCTACCGCCCGGTCTCCGGCAGCTTCGCCGAGTACGCGCGGGAGTTCCTCGGCCCCTTCGCCGGCTATGTGACCGGCTGGACGTACTGGCTGTTCTGGGTGGTCACCGGCATGGCGGAGACCACCGCCGCGGCCGTCTACGTCCGCTTCTGGGCCCCCGACATCCCGCAGTGGCTCAGCGCGCTGGTCTTCCTGGTGATCCTCTACGGGGCCAACCTGATCTCGGTGAAGCTCTTCGGCGAGATCGAGTTCTGGTTCTCCATGGTCAAGGTCACCGCCATCATCGGCATGATCCTGATCGGCATCGGCGTCCTCACCCTGGGCTTCAGTGACGCCGGCGACACCGCCTCGATCACCCACCTGTGGGAGAACGGCGGCTTCTTCCCCAAGGGCATCGGCGCCACCGTGATGACCCTGCAGATCGTCATGTTCGCCTACCTGGGCGTCGAACTCGTCGGCGTCACCGCCGGGGAGAGCGAGAACCCGCAGAAGACCCTCCCGCGCGCCATCAACACCCTGCCCTGGCGCATCGCGCTGTTCTACATCGGCGCCCTGGTGATCATCCTCTCGCTGGTGCCGTGGACCGAGTTCCAGCCCGGCGTCAGCCCGTTCGTCGCCGCCTTCGGCAAGATCGGCATCCCCGCCGCGGCCGGCATCATCAACTTCGTGGTGCTCACCGCCGCGCTCTCCTCCTGCAACTCCGGCATGTACTCCACCGGCCGGATGCTGCGCGACCTCGCGATGCGCGGCCAGGCCCCCGGACGGCTGACCAAGCTCAACTCCCACCGCTCGCCGTCCGTCGCGATCACCCTGTCCTGCCTGCTGATGGGCGCCGGCGTGGTGCTCAACGCGCTCGTCCCGGCCCGCGCGTTCGAATACATCACCTCGGTCGCCACCGTCTGCGGCCTGTGGACCTGGGCGATGATCCTGATCTGCCAGATCCGCTACCGGAAGGCCTGGCAGGGCGGCCACCTGCCGCCTCCCACCTTCAAGGCCCCCGGCGGCGTCTGGAGCAGCTGGGCCTCGCTCGCCTTCCTCGTGTTCGTGGTCGTCCTGATCGCCCTGGACAAGGACAACCGGATCTCGCTGTACGTCTTCCCGGTCTGGGCGGTCCTGCTCGTCGTCGGCTACCAGGTGCTCAAGCGCCGCCGCCCCGAGGCGGTGCACGCGGTCGCGCACGACCACCTGCACGCGTCCGGCGACGGAGCCGACACCCACTGAGACGGCACCCCCGGCCGTCGTGGACGCCCCGGCGGTGACCCGCCGGGGCGTGGCTATCCTGACGCCATGCTGACCATCACCCGAGAACTGCGCGACGCGATCGTCGCCCACGCCCGCGCCGACCACCCGGACGAGGCCTGCGGTGTGGTCGCCGGTCCGGAAGGCAGCGGCCGCCCCGAGCGGTTCGTCCCGATGCTCAACGCCGCCCGCTCGCCCACGTTCTACGAGTTCGACTCGGGCGACCTGCTGAAGCTCTACCGTGAGATGGACGACCGGGACGAGGAGCCCGTGATCGTCTACCACTCCCACACCGCCACCGAGGCCTACCCCTCGCGCACCGACGTGAGCTACGCCTCCGAGCCGAACGCCCACTACGTCCTGGTCTCCACCGCCGAGGGGAACGGCGCCGAAGACCCGTACGAGTTCCGCTCGTTCCGCATCGTGGACGGTGTGATCACGGAGGAAGACGTCCAGGTCGTCGAGGCCCACCAGGCCTGACCCGCACCCACCTGGGCGGGGCCCGCCGACCTCCGCGAGTGGTCGGCGGGCCACTGCTGTTCCCGGGGTATCTCGACATGGGGGACGAAACCATCCGAATGCCGGGACGGGCATGGAGGAGCGGGCCCGGGAATCTATACGATGAGCCCATGCGTTCCGTCGATGTTAGCAACCAGGCCCCGGGCACCCGCCTCGTGGCGCGCCTGCACATCGACCTGTGCCGGCACGCCGGCGCGATCTGTCCCGGTACGCCGGCGCGCTCGCGCTGAGCCGCCCGTCCCGGCCCGCCGCGGATCCCTCCGCCCCGGGCCGTCACGCCCTGCCGCGCCCGCTGCGGCCCACCCACCTCACGACTCGCACAGGAGCGCACCCATGGCCATCGAGGTCCGCATCCCGACCATCCTCCGCACCTACACCGACGGCGCCAAGGCCGTCGAGGGCACCGGCAGCAACCTCGGGGAACTCTTCCAGGACCTCGACGCCCGCCACCCGGGCATCGCCGCCCGACTGCTGGACGGCGGCGAGCTGCGCCGCTTCGTCAACGTCTACCTGAACGACGAGGACGTGCGCTTCCTGGAGGGCATCTCCACCGCCCTCGCCGACGGCGACAGCGTCACCATCCTGCCCGCCGTGGCCGGCGGCGCCCGCTGACACCCCGCCCGTCCCGGCCCGGCGCTCCGCCCGGGCCGGGACGGGCACCGCCCGACCGGACCCGACCGAACCGCCGCCGCCGCCGGAGGACCCCTTGCGTTACGACAGCCCGCTCGAAGCCGTCGGCAACACCCCGCTGGTCCGCCTGCCCCGGCTGTCCGCCGCGGTCCCCGGCAACACCGACGGCCGGGTCACCCTGTGGGCGAAGCTGGAGGACCGCAACCCCACCGGCTCCATCAAGGACCGCCCGGCGCTGCACATGATCGAGCGCGCCGAGGCCGACGGCCGGCTCACCCCCGGCTGCACGATCCTCGAACCCACCAGCGGCAACACCGGCATCTCGCTCGCCATGGCGGCCAAGCTCAAGGGCTACCGGATGGTCTGCGTCATGCCCGAGAACACCAGCGAGGAACGGCGCGAACTGCTCCGCATGTGGGGCGCCGAGATCATCCCCTCGCCCGCCGCCGGCGGCTCCAACACCGCCGTCCGGATCGCCAAGGAGATCGCCGCCGAGCACCCCGACTGGGTCATGCTGTACCAGTACGGCAACCCCGACAACGCCGGCGCCCACTACGCCACCACCGGCCCCGAGATCCTCGCCGACCTGCCCACCGTCACCCACTTCGTGGCCGGACTCGGCACCACCGGCACCCTCATGGGCGTCGGCCGCTTCCTGCGCGAGAAGGTCCCCGGCGTGCGGATCGTCGCCGCCGAACCGCGCTACGACGACCTGGTCTACGGGCTGCGCAACCTCGACGAGGGCTTCGTCCCCGAGCTGTACGACGCCGAGGTGCTGACCACCCGCTTCTCGGTCGGCTCCGCCGACGCCGTCCGCCGCACCCGCGAACTCCTCCAGGAGGAGGGCATCTTCGCCGGCGTGTCCACCGGCGCGATCCTGCACGCGGCGATCGGCGTCGGCCGCAAGGCCGCCCAGGCCGGCGAGCGCGCCGACATCGTCTTCGTGGTCGCGGACGGTGGCTGGAAGTACCTCTCCACCGGCATCTACACCGCCGAGTCCACCGAGGCCGCCGTCGAGGCGCTGCAGGGCCAGCTCTGGGCCTGAAACCCCCGCCGCCCCGATCGTGACGATCGGGGATTTGTCCGTACCGTGCTCCCGGTTCGTCACGGTACGACCACGGTGGCCGTTCCGGTGCGGGGCCGCCGCCCGGCGCGGAAAGGCTGCTCACGAACGTCTCCCCACGCACCAGCGGAGGTGGCCCGTGAGTCGCAGTACCGACCTGTGGTCGTACGCCGAGATCGCCCGTCACATCAACGTCCGGCCGGAGACCGTCCGCAACTACCGGCGGCACGGACTGCTCCCCGAACCCGACGTGGTCGACGGCGGCCACCCGCGCTGGTACCCCGAGACCGTCCGCGCCTGGGCCCGGAACCGCCCCGGCCACCGCTGAGCCGCCCACCGCCGTCCGGCGCCGGTCGGCCCGGCCGGCGCCGGAGCACCACCGGCGCACCGTCCGTCCCCCGTCCCCCCGGCGTTCTGGTGATTCCAGCCACAGCACGGCACGGAGACGGGGGCAAAGTGCCGCTCCGCCCTTACTCTCGACAACACGCGCAGGGCAGCGCCTCCGGCCGGTACTCCCGGCCCGCTGTCATGACCAGCGGCAGCCAGGACGTGTCGGGGCGGAGGGGCTCGGATGAAACTGACCGTGGTGGGGTGCTCGGGGAGCTTCCCGTCGGCCGACTCGCCGTGCTCCAGCTACCTCGTGGAGGCCGACGGCTACCGGGTCGTGCTCGACCTCGGCAACGGCGCGCTCGGCGCCCTCCAGAAGTACGCCTCGATCTACGAGGTCGACGCGATCCTGCTCAGCCACCTGCACGCGGACCACTGCATCGACCTGTGCGCCTACTGGGTCGCCCGCAACTACCGGGCCGAGGGCTGCCCCGCGCCGATGCCCGTCTACGGCCCGGCCGGCACCGCCGAACGGATGGCCCGCGCCTACGACATGCCGGAGAACCCGGGGATGAAGGAGGTGTTCGAGTTCCGCACCCTCACCCCGGGCCGCTTCGACCTCGGTCCCTTCCGGATCGACGTCGCCCAGGTCAACCACCCCGTCGACGCCTTCGCCTTCCGGCTCGAGCACGGCGGCCGCAGCCTGGTCTACTCCGGCGACACCGGGGAGAGCGCCGAACTCGTCGAGCTCGCCCGGGACACCGACCTCTTCCTCTGCGAGGCCGCCTACCTGGACGGCCGGGACACCTACCGGGCCGTCCACCTCAACGGCCGCGAGGCGGGCGAGCACGCCACCGCGGCCGGCGCCCGTCGGCTCGTGCTCACTCACATCCCGCCGTGGACGGACGCCGAGCTCAACCGGCGGGACGCGGCCGCGGCCTATCCCGGGCCGGTCGAGATCGCCCGGGCCGGGGCGGTCTACGAGATCTGAGCCCCCGTCCGGGCCGCCGCCGGGGCCGATCCCGGCAGCAGCCCGACGGCGGGTCAGCGGCTCAGCGGCGGCCGGGGACCGGCAGGCCGAGGTGGTCGCGCAGGGTCGTCCCGGTGTACTCGGTGCGGAACACCCCGCGCTCCTGGAGCAGCGGCACCACCCGGTCCACGAACTCGTCCAGCCCGCCCGGAGTGAGGTGGGGGACGAGGATGAAGCCGTCCGCGGCGTCGCTCTGCACATGGCGGTCGATCTGCTCGGCCACGCTCCGCGGGGTGCCGACGAAGGACTGCCGACCGGTCACCTCGATCACCAGCTCGCGGCTGCTGAGCCCCTTGGCCGCGGCCACCGCCCGCCACTCGGCGGCGATCTCCAGCGGATCTCCGAGCGAGGTCCGCCCCTGGACCAGTCCGGACCCGCGCACCGGGTCGACCTCCGGCAGCGGGCCGTCCACGTCGTGGCCGGAGAGGTCGACGCCCCAGACCTGCTCCAGGTAGGCGATCGCGGTGGCCGGGCTCACCTGGGCGCGGCGGATCCCGGCGGCCCGTTCGACGGCCTCCTCCTCGGTGTCGCCCAGCACCCAGGTCACCCCGGGCATGATCTTCAGCTCGTCGGGCTTGCGTCCGTACGCGGCCAGCCGACGCTTGACGTCGGCGTGGAAGGCCTGCCCGGCGGCCAGGGTCGAGTGCCGGCTGAAGACCACGTCGGCGGTGGCGGCGGCGAACTCGCGGCCCTCGTCGGAGTCCCCGGCCTGGATCACCACCGGGTGGCCCTGCGGCGGCCGGGGCAGCGAGAGGGTGCCCTCGACGTCGAACTGCGGACCCTGGTGGCGGACCGTGCCGGTGCCCGCCGCGTCCCAGAACTCCCGTGCCAGCTGAACGAATTCGGCGGCCCGGGTGTAGCGGTCGGCGCGGTCGAGGTATCCGCCGCGGCGGAAGTTCTCACCGGTGAAGGCGTCCGAGGAGGTGACCACGTTCCAGGCCGCGCGGCCGCCGGAGAGATGGTCCAAGGAGGCGAAGCGGCGGGCCAGTTCGTACGGTTCGTTGAAGGTGGCGTTGACGGTCGCGGCCAGCCCCAGGTGGGTGGTGACGGCGGCGAGCGCGTTCAGCACGGTGATCGACTCGGGACGGCCCAGCACGTCCAGGTCGTGGATCCGGCCCTTGACCTCGCGCAGCCGCAGGCCCTCGGCGAGGAAGAGGAAGTCGAACCGGCCGCGCTCGGCGGTGGCGGCGAGGTGGCGGAAGGACTCGAAGGCGATCTGGCTGCCGGCGGCCGGATCGGTCCACACGGTGGTGTTGTTGACGCCGGGGAAGTGCGCGGCGAGGTGGATCTGCTTGAGCGGACGGTCCGTCATCGGGTCACCTCGGCGGTCGCGGCGGAGCGGGTGGGCGTACCGGCGGCGGGCGTTCCGGCGGCGGACGTGTCGGTGGCAGCGGCAGTGGCAGTGGCAGGGGTGGCGGCGGCGGCCGCGTAGCGGCTGGCCGGCCGGGCCAGGCCGAGCCGGTCGCGCAGGGTGCGGCCGGTGTAGCCGGTGCGGAACAGGCCGCGCTCGCGCAGGGCCGGCACCACGTGGTCGGCGAGCACCGCGAGGTCGCGGGCCGGGTCGGCGGGCACCAGGTGGAAGCCGTCGACCCCGCCGCCGCCCTCGGTGGCCTCGGTGAGCAGGTCGGCGGTCGCGGCGGCGGTGGTGAGCGCGACCGGGATCCGGGCCAGGATCCGCAGCACCTCGCCGCCGCGCAGCCGCAGCTCGGTGGCGGCGGTCAGCCGGGTGGCCCGGTCGGGGGCGTCGAGCAGGACGACGTCCGCGTGCCGGACGGCGGTGGCGACCCGGGCGCGGCCGCCGGGTCCGGCGTCCGGCGCGAGGTCGGCGGCGGCGACGGTGACCGCGATCACCGGGCGGCCCTGGGGCGGGCGCGGGGTGATGGACGGCCCCCGGACCGAGAAGTACGGACCCTCGAAGTCGATGTGGTGCAGCTTGGCGCGGTCGACGAAGCGGCCGGTGGCGGCGTCGCGGATCTCCGCGTCGTCCTCCCAGCTGTCCCAGAGCCGGGAGGCGGCGTCGGCGGCGTCGGCGGCCTCGGCCCAGAGCTCCTCGGCGGGGGCGGTGCCCCGGCGGCCGAAGGCCCTGGCCTCGGCCTCGGTGTCGGAGACCCCGACCAGCCAGCCGGCCCGGCCCTCGCTGACCCAGTCCAGGGTGTTGACCGCGATCGAGGTGTGGAAGGGCTCGGTGTGGGTGGTGGTGACGGTCGGCACCAGTCCGAGGCCGCTGGTGACCGGGGCGAGCCGGGCGAAGGTCGCCAGCGCGTCGAGCCGGCCGGGCTCGGGGGTGTAGGAGTCGTCGAGGGTGACGAAGTCGAGGGTGGCCCGTTCGGCGAGCCGGGCGAGGTCGGTGAAGTGGGCGGCGTCGAACCGGCCGGGGCTGTCGAGGGCGGCGGAAAGGTGCAGTTGGCGGGGCATGGGTGGCCTTGACTTTCCTCGTACGGAAGCGGTGCGTGCGGCGGTCGCGGACCGGCCCGCGACCGCCGCAGCCCGCGGCCCGGACGCGGTGGCGCGGCCGGGGCGGTTGCGGGTACGGGGACGGGCGGTGCGGACGGGCACGGGGCCGCGCGCCCGGGGCACGGGCGGGCGCGGGGGAGGGGAGGAACGGCCGGGCGCGGCGGGACGTCAGCCGGGCGGCGGCGGGAGGAGCGCTCGGGTCAGCCGCGACACGCCGCGGACCACACGCGACCGAAGTCGATGTGGCTGCGGGTCACCAGCGGGTGGGAGGCGTTCACCGCCCCAGTTGACCAGCGCCCTCGCCGGTTCGTCAACCGTCGTCCCAGCGGGTGGCCACCTCGGTGGACAGCTCGGCGGACGCCCGCGCGGCCGGTGCGGGCACGCGGGGAGCCGGGCCGGGGACTTCGGCGAACCGGCTCCGGGCATGCGGAACGGCCCCGCCCCGCCACCCGGGGGAGCGGGTGGCGGGGCGGGGCCGTGAGCGGCGTGCGGGTGGTTCCGGGCGTCGGGCCTCAGGCCTTGGTGACGTCCTCGATCTCGTCCTCGTCCTCGCGGCCGGGGGTCTTGAGGTCGAACTTCACGATCGCGAAGCGGAAGAGGAAGTAGTACAGCGCGGCGAACGCCAGGCCGATCGGGATGATCAGCCACGGGTCGGTGGCCTTGCTCCAGGCGAGCGCGTAGTCGATCAGACCGCCGGAGAAGGTGAAGCCGTCGTGCACGCCGAGCGCCCAGGTGACGGCCATCGAGACGGCGGTGAGCAGCGCGTGGATGACGTACAGCACCGGGGCGATGAAGACGAAGGAGAACTCGATCGGCTCGGTGACACCGGTCACGAAGGAGGTCAGGGCCAGCGACAGCATCATGCCGGTGACGGCCTTGCGGCGGTGCGGCTTGGCGGTGTGGGCGATCGCGAAGGCGGCGGCCGGGAGGGCGAACATCATGATCGGGAAGAAGCCCGACATGAACTGTCCGGCGGTCGGGTCGCCGGCGAAGAAGCGGGTCAGGTCGCCGTGCACGACGGTGCCGTCGGGCTTGGTGAAGTCACCGGTCTGGAACCAGGCGTAGGAGTTGACGAACTGGTGCATGCCGACCGGCAGCAGACCGCGGTTGACCAGGCCGAACGCGCCGGCGCCGACGGCGCCCGCACCGATGAGGGTGTCGTTCAGGCTCTTGATCGCGTCGCCGATGGGGCCCCAGGTCAGGGCGAAGAACACGCCGACGGCGGTGCCGACGAAGGCCATCAGGATCGGGACCAGGCGGCGGCCGTTGAAGAAGCCGAGCCAGTCGACCAGCTTGGTGCGGTGGTACTTCTGCCACAGCACGGCGCTGAGCAGACCGATCACGATACCGCCGAGCACGCCGGGGTTCTGGTAGGTGGCGGGGACCCACTTGCCGTCGGCGATGTGGCCCTCGGCGATCGGGAACGCGGTGAGCACGTTCTTGTAGACCAGGAAGCCGACCAGGGTGGCCAGCGCGGTCGAGCCGTCGGCCTTCTTGGCGAAGCCGATGGCGATGCCGACCGCGAAGAGCAGCGGCAGGTTGTCGAAGACGCCGTTGCCCGCGGCGGCGAACACCGCGGCGACCTTGTCCCAGCCGAGGCCGTCCTTGCCGAACACGTCGTCCTGGCCCAGTCGCATCAGCAGACCGGCGGCGGGGAGGACGGCGATGGGCAGCTGGAGGCTGCGGCCGATCTTCTGCAGGCCCTGGAGCAGGTTCTGGCCGAACTTCTTGGCGGGACTGGGTGCGGCCGGAGCCGTGGCGGGCGCCGGTGCCTGCGCAGACTGACTCATGGGGGTGGATTCCTTACGGCAAGGGCGGGTCGGTCGGGGGGAGGGCACAGGGGCCGAACCGCGAACTGGTCTACACCACACGTGGTGTAGACCAGTTTTGTAGCACGGGTGGAGGGGGCGGGGAACCCTCGAAAGCGGTGCTGATGGGAAGCGCTATGAAATCGAAACCTACTTGCGGATCAACGATCTTGATTACCCGCCGTGATTGGTATTTTGGCTAATTGCGCAACAAAAAGCCGACGGCCCCCGGGACTCCCCGGCAGGTGACCGATGGCTCGTCACCGGTGACGGTCCGGCGTTCCGCACCGGGACCATCGGCCCGGGCCGGATATGCCGAAGGCCCTCGGACCATGGGTCCGGGGGCCTTTTCGGATTGGCGGCGGTGACGCTCGGTTTATGCCTTGGTCACGTCCTCGACCTCGCTCTCGTCCTCCCGCCCCGGGGTTTTCAGGTCGAATTTCACGATGATGAAGCGGAAGAGCGCGTAGTACACGGCGGCGAAGCAGAGGCCGATGACGATGATCAGCCAGGGCTTGGTGGCCAGGCTCCAGTTGATCGCGTAGTCGATCAGGCCGGCCGAGAAGCTGAAGCCGTCGTGCACCCCCAGCGCCCAGGTGATCGCCATCGAGGCGCCGGTCAGCAGGGCGTGCACCGCGTACAGCGCCGGGGCGATGTAGGCGAAGGAGTACTCGATCGGCTCGGTGACACCGGTCACGAAGGAGGTCAGGCCCAGCGAGACCATCAGGCCGTAGATCTCCTTGCGCCGGTGCGGCTTGGCCGCGTGCGCGATGGCCAGCGCGCACGCCGGCAGCGCGAACATCATGATCGGGAAGAAGCCGGACTGGAACTGCCCGGCCGTCGGGTCCCCGCCCAGGAAGCGCGGGATGTCGCCGTGCACGACCGTGCCGTCCGGCTTGGTGAACTCGCCGAACTGGAACCAGACGAAGGTGTTCAGCAGCTGATGCATGCCGATCAGCAGCAGGGCCCGGTTGGCCACGCCGAAGATGCCCGCGCCGACCGACCCCAGGTCGGCCAGGGTCTGGCTGAAGTCGTTCAGGCCCCGCCCGATCGGCGGCCAGACCCACAGCGCCAGGCAGGCCAGGACCATCCCGACCAGGGCGGTGATCATCGGCACCAGGCGGCGGCCGTTGAAGAAGCCCAGCCAGTCGACCAGCCGGGTGCGGTGGAAGCGCACCCAGAGCCAGGCCGACATCAGACCGATCAGGATGCCGCCCAGCACCCCGGGGTTCTGGTACGTCGCGGCGGCGGCCTTCGCCGAGGTGTAGTCCACGCACTGGTCGCTGACCAGCACGGTCGGCGGCTGGCAGTGCTCGGGGAAGGCGTGCAGCACCCGGTAGAAGACGAGGAAGCCGACCACCGCGGCGAGCGCGGTCGAGCCGTCGGCCTTCTTCGCCATGCCGATCGCGACGCCGACGCAGAACAGCATCGGCAGGCCGAGCGAGGAGTCCAGCAGCGCACCGCCCGCCGCGGCGAAGACCTTGGCGACGTTGTCCCAGCCCAGGCCGTCCTTGCCGAAGACGTCGGGCTGCCCGAGCCGGTTGAGGATGCCGGCGGCCGGGAGCACCGCCACCGGCAGCTGGAGCGAGCGGCCCATCTTCTGGAGTCCGCCGTAGAAGGTGTGCCACCACGTGCTCTGTGACGCCGCGGCGCTTGCCGAACTCATCCTTCGCCCTCCGAGTGCGGTTGCCGTCCGGTGGTCCCCGGCGGGACCTCGGGCGGGGACCGGGAACACCCGGGGCCCTTCCTGCGTTCATCGGAGTACACATATATTGGTGTAGACCACTTTGGGACGCAGTCCGCGCACCGGGAGACCGGCCCCGCTGCTCGTCATCCTCGGGTGCCGACCAGGGGTATGCGCGTTGGAGTGGGCCAAAAGTGGACTAACGTGACATATCGGTCCGGATCGCGTCATGCTGGTCGCGCTGCTCCGACAGCACGCCACGGCACGACCGACCACTGACCACGCGTCATCCGCGACCGAGGTCACCGCGCAGGACGGCACCCGGCAGAGCAGCCGACGAGCCGAGACAGAGGGAGAAAGCAATGGCCAGCAAGGCTGAGAAGATCGTCGCCGGTCTCGGCGGCATCGACAACATCGAAGAGGTCGAGGGCTGCATCACCCGCCTTCGCACCGAGGTCAAGGACGCCTCCCTCGTCGACGAGGCCGCGCTGAAGGCCGCCGGCGCCCACGGCGTCGTCAAGATGGGCACCGCGATCCAGGTCGTCATCGGCACCGACGCCGACCCGATCGCCGCCGACATCGAGGACATGATGTGAGCTGAGCCCACCGGCTCGCTCCACCCGGCGCCCGCGCCACCCCGGTCCCGGCCTCCGCGCCCGCCACCCCGGCCCGCCGACCCCTCCGGTCGGCGGGCCGCGGCACGCCGGGGCGCCCCCGACGACCGACTACGCTCGGTGCCTATGTCACGCATCGACGGCCGCACCCCCGACCAGCTCCGCCCCGTCACCATCGAACGGGGCTGGAGCAAGCACGCCGAAGGCTCCGTCCTCATCTCCTACGGCGACACCAAGGTGCTGTGCACCGCCAGCGTCACCGAGGGCGTCCCCCGCTGGCGCAAGGGCAGCGGCGAAGGCTGGGTCACCGCCGAGTACTCCATGCTCCCCCGCGCCACCAACACCCGCGGCGACCGCGAATCCGTCAAGGGCCGCCTCGGCGGCCGCACCCACGAGATCAGCCGCCTCATCGGCCGCTCGCTGCGCGCCGTCGTCGACCACCGCGCCCTCGCCGAGAACACCATCGTCCTCGACTGCGACGTCCTCCAGGCCGACGGCGGCACCCGCACCGCCGCCATCACCGGCGCCTACGTCGCCCTCGTCGACGCCGTCGGCTGGGCCCGCGAGCGCAAGCTCCTCCGCGCCAAGGGCAAGCCGATCACCGGCGGGGTCAGCGCCGTCAGCGTCGGCATCATCGACGGCACCCCCATGCTCGACCTCCGCTACGAGGAGGACGTCCGCGCCGAGACCGACATGAACATCGTCTGCACCTCCGACGGCCGCTTCGTCGAGGTCCAGGGCACCGCCGAGGGCGCCCCCTTCGACCGCGCCCTGCTCGACCAGCTGCTCGACCTCGGCACCCTCGGCTGCGCCGAGCTCGACGAGGTCCAGCGCAAGGTCCTCGGCGAGCTGGAGAGCTGACGCCGGCACGCCCGTATACCGGTTCCGTTTCGGTTCCGCGAAATACCCCGGGCTCCGGACCAGGCCGCTGTACACGCCGGGTCCGGAGCCCGTACGGTTCCCGCAGCACCCCGTTCCGGGAACCGCGCACCCCTCAGCGCGCGTCCTTCCCTTCCGGAGACCCGCGCACCCAGGAGGACCGGATGCCCCAGAGCATTGCCCGCCCCACCATGCTCGCCGTGGCCGGCCTGATCGCCATCCTCCCCCTCAGCGCGGTCAGTTGCTCCGCGGCCCAGAAGGCACTCGACTGCGGCAACACCGCCGTCAAGATCACCGGGGACATCAACGAGGTCAGCAACGCCTACAGCAACGCGAGCAACGACTCGGCCGCCGCCGGGCAGGCACTGCAGAAGCTCAAGAACGACCTCGACCAGCTCGGCAAGAACTCCAAGGACACCGACGTCGTCCAGGCCATCAACGACCTCAACACCCAGGTCGACAAGGTCCAGCAGGCCGTCAACAACAAGCAGGTCCCGGACTTCAAGCCGCTCGGCAACGCCGCCTCCAACCTCACCAAGGTCTGCACCGGCTGACTCCGCGCCGACCGGCTCCGCGCTGAGCGGCTCCGCGCTGACCGGCTCCGCGCCGACTGACGAGGACTCACGGGCCCTGTCCGTTTAGGGTGGATCCATGACCACCCGACTCATCCTCGCCACCCGCAACCAGCACAAGGTCGCCGAACTCCGCGACATCCTCGGCGACGCCGGCCTGGACGTCGAACTGGTCGGCGCCGACGCCTACCCGGAGATCCCCGACGTCCCCGAGACCGGCATCACCTTCGCCGAGAACGCCCTGCTCAAGGCACACGCCCTGGCCCGCGCCACCGGACTGCCCGCCGTCGCCGACGACTCCGGCCTCTGCGTCGACGTCCTGGGCGGCGCCCCCGGCATCCTCTCCGCCCGCTGGTCCGGCAAGCACGGCGACGACCGCGCCAACCTCGACCTGCTGCTCGCCCAGCTCTCCGACATCGCCCCCGAGCACCGCGGCGCCCACTTCTTCTGCGCCGCCGCCCTCGCCCTGCCGGACGGCACCGAGCGCGTCGTCGAGGGCCGCCTGCTCGGCACCCTGCGCACCACCCCGGCGGGCGACGGCGGCTTCGGCTACGACCCGATCCTCCAGCCCCTCGGTGAGACCCGCACCTGCGCCGAACTCACCCCCGCCGAGAAGAACGCCATCAGCCACCGCGGCCAGGCCTTCCGCGCCCTCGCCCCGGTCGTGAAGGACCTGATCGGCTGATCCGGAACCCCGCGAACGACGAAGGCCCGCCCGGAGATCACTCCGGGCGGGCCTTCGTTTCGAAGCCCAGTGCGGCCTGAGGGACTCGAACCCTCACGAGATTTCTCCCATGGGCACCTAAAACCCACGCGGCTGCCAGTTACGCCAAGGCCGCACGGCCTTCAGTCTAGGGGGTCGTGCGGTGCGGGGACACCGTCATTCCGGGGCGCGGGCCGCCCTGGGTGCCGCACCGTGCGGGCTCCGGCCGGCGCTTCCTGTTGCGGCCGCAGTAAGTGTCGGTGACGGCATGGCAGTTCGGGCACAGCAGGCGGAGGTTGTCCGGCCGGTTGTCGGACCAGTCCCCGTTGATGTGGTCGACCTCCAGGGTCATCGGACGCCCCAGCCACTCGGGGCCGGTGCCGCACCCCTCGCAGAGCTCCGGTCGGCCGAGTTCGGCCAGTGCGGCGCGGATGCGGGCGCCGGGCAGCCGCTTGGCCTCCGGCGGCCGCCGGACCAGGACCTGCTCGGGGGAGAGCCGCTTGGTCGAGTGCTTGCCGCGGCCGTGGGCCTGCCCGGTGAAGTGCGAGATGTCGATGCCGAGGGCCTTGATCCGGCGCCCGATGTGCGCCTGGGTGCCGCCGGCCTGCCGGAGCTGGAGGTGGCGTACGGCCCCGGCGATGCTGTGGGAGGCGTCGACCGCCTCCTGCAGGAGGTCCCGGGTGTAGACGCTTCCCCCGGGGCGGAAGTGCGAGGTGTCGACGGCGAACTCGGTCAGCTTGCGCCGCAGGTACTTGCGGCGGTCCTTGTTCGGCTCCTTGCCCAGCGCGACGAGCATCTCGTCGAGCGATGCGGCGGCCGCGGCCTTCTCCGCGAGCAGGTCACGGGTGTACTCGGCAGGCATGGTGCTCCCCCTTCGGGCTCGTGTGTGCCCGTCCCCCGTGTGTGCGAACGAGTGCGGGGGCGATCGGTTACGGGGGTTGCCCCCGAGGGGTGATCCGGTCGGTATGTGGTGGGGCGGGTGGGGTTGGTGGGGTTCGGGTGACGGGTGGAGGGGGGTTGCCGGACCGGCGGGGTTGGGGAATTGATTACCAATTGGTACAGACCTATTGACCTATGTGGTTCAGACCACATAGCTTCAGCGCCAATCTGCTTTCCCCCACGTGCGTGCTCCCCCACAGGCACGCGCCGACACTCTGCCCGGAGGACCGAGTGTTGATCCGATCCACGGCGGAGCGGCGTCCCACCGCTGCCCGTCGGTCCAAGAGCCCGGCGGCCCGCGCCGGCCTGGCCTCGCTGGCTGCGGCCACCATGGCCGGCCTGCTGATGGCCACGCTGGGCGCGGCGCCCTCCCAGGCGTCCGCCACCGTCGACAATGCCGCCTGTCGTCCCGACGGCCTCTACGCCACGCCCGGCGTCGACGTCCCGTACTGCAGCGTCTACGACACCAACGGCCGCGAGAAGATGGGCGCGGACCACCAGCGCCGCATCATCGGTTACTTCACCGGCTGGCGCACCGGCAAGGACGGCACGCCGCCGTACCTGGTCAGCGACATCCCGTGGGACAAGGTCACCCACCTCAACTACGCCTTCGGCCACGTCGGTTCGGACAACAAGCTGTCCGTCGGCACCGACAACGACAAGAACGAGGCCACCGGCATCTCGTTCCCCGGCGTGCCCGGCGCGGAGCTCGACCCGTCGCTGCCCTACAAGGGGCACTTCAACCTGCTGACCAAGTACAAGAAGCAGTACCCGAACGTCAAGACCCTCATCTCGGTGGGCGGTTGGACGGAGACGGGCGGCTACTTCGGTGACGACGGCAAGCGCGTCAACACCGGTGGCTTCTACTCGATGACCGTCAACCCGGACGGCAGCGTCAACCAGGCGGGCATCGACACCTTCGCCGCCTCGTCGGTCGACTTCATCAAGAAGTACGGCTTCAACGGCGTCGACATCGACTACGAGTACCCGACCTCGATGAAGGACGCGGGCAACCCGCTGGACTGGCAGCTCGCCAACAGCAAGCGCGGCTCGCTGGCCAAGGGTTACGCCGCCCTGATGAAGACCCTGCGGGAGAAGCTGGACCGGGCGGGTGCCGCCGACGGCAAGCACTACCTGCTCTCGGTCGCGGCCCCGTCGTCCGGCTACCTGCTGCGCGGCATGGAGACCTTCCAGGTGGCGCAGTACCTGGACTACGTCAACATCATGTCGTACGACCTGCACGGCGCCTGGAACAAGTACGTCGGCCCGAACGCCTCGCTGTTCGACGACGGCAAGGACGGCGAGCTGGCGGCGGCCAACGTCTACGGCACCGGCCAGTACGGCGGGATCGGGTACCTCAACGCCGACTGGTCGTACCACTACTTCCGCGGTTCGATGCCGGGCGGCCGGGTCAACGTCGGCCTGCCGTACTACACCCGCGGCTTCAAGAACGTCCAGGGCGGCACCAACGGCCTCTGGGGCACCGCCGCGGCGACGACCTGCCCGGTCGGCGCCGGCCTGACCTCCTGCGGTGACGGCGCGGTCGGTATCGACAACATCTGGAACGACAAGGACGACGCGGGCAAGGAGTCCCCGGCCGGGTCGAACCCGATGTGGCACGCGAAGAACCTGGAGAAGGGCATCCTGCCCGACTACCTGTCCAAGTACGGGGTCAAGGACACCGCGCTGCAGGGCAGCTACGTGCGCAACTACAGCTCCTCGCTGGTCGCGCCGTGGCTGTGGAACGACACCAAGAAGGTCTTCCTGTCGACCGAGGACGAGCAGTCGGTCGGCGCCAAGGCCGACTACATCGTCAACCAGGGCGCCGGCGGCGCGATGATCTGGGAGCTCGCGGGCGACTACAAGTGGGACGCGGCCGCGAACGGCGGCAAGGGCCAGTACGTGCCCGGCAGCACGCTGACCTCGCTGATGTACGACAAGTTCAAGGCGGCCTCGCCGTACGGGGCGATCCGTTCGACGACGGCGCTGCCGCAGCAGACGCTGCCGGTCGACGTGTCGTTCACCAACTTCGCGCTGGGTGACTCGAACTACCCGATCAACCCGAAGATCCACATCGTCAACAACTCGACGCTGACCCTGCCGGGCGGCACCGAGTTCCAGTTCGACTACGGCAACTCGGCCCCGGGCAACGCCAAGGACCAGTCGGGCTTCGGTCTGACGGTGATCAAGCAGGACCACACCGGTCCGAACGTGGGCGGCCTGAAGGGCAACTACAACCGGGTGTCGGTCAAGCTGCCGGGCTGGCAGTCGCTCGCCCCGGGGGCCTCGGTCGACCTGGACTTCGTCTACTACCTGCCGGTGTCCACGCCGTCCAACTGGACGGTCAACGTGGCGGGCACGCTGTACGGGCTCAAGGGCGACCTGACCCGCGGCGCGGTGGACGGCGGTACGACCCCGCCGACCACGCCGCCGACGACGCCGCCCACCACCCCGCCGACGACGCCTCCCACGACGCCGCCGACCACCCCGCCCACCACGCCTCCGACGACCCCGCCGACGACCCCGCCGACCACGCCGCCCACCACGCCGCCGGCCGGCTGCGCGGGTGCGCCGAGCTGGGACGCGGGTACCACCTACGCCACCACGACCAAGGTCTCCTGGAAGGGCCACTACTACCAGAACAAGTGGTGGACCAAGGGCGACGACCCGAGCGCCAGCGGCGCCTGGGGTGTCTGGAGCGACCTCGGCGCCTGCTGATGACAGCGGTCGCCTGAGGTGAGAGACGGCGGTGGCGGTGCACCCGGTCGGGGGGTGCGCCGCCACCGCTGCGTCGTCCGGGCTCTCGTCCTTCGGAGGAGGCCCCGGGAAGGGCTCCGGGAAAGGCCCCGGGGAAGGCCCTGGGTCGGGCCTCGGGTCAGGCCGCCTCGACCTTGAGGTCGCGCAGCAGCTTGGCCACGTGGCCGGTCGCCTTCACGTTGTACAGCGCGTGCTCGACCTTGCCCTGCTCGTCCACGATCACGGTCGACCGGATCACGCCGGTGACGGTCTTGCCGTAGAGCTTCTTCTCGCCGAACGCGCCGTAGGCCTCCAGCACCTTCTTCTCCGGGTCGGAGAGCAGGGTGACCTTGAGGTCCTCGGCCTCGCGGAACTTGCCGAGCTTCTCCGGCTTGTCCGGCGAGATGCCGATGACGTCGTAGCCGGCGCCGGCGAAGACCTCGAGGTTGTCGGTGAAGTCGCAGGCCTGCTTGGTGCAGCCGGGGGTGAGCGCGGCCGGGTAGAAGTAGACGATCACCTTGCGGCCGAGGTGTCCGGCCAGGGACACGTCGTTGCCGTCGGCGTCGGGCAGGGTGAAGGCGGGCGCGGTGTCACCGGGCTGGAGACGCTCACTCACGGGGTTTCTCCTGGTGCTGGGCGGGCAGTCGTACCACGGCCAACTTACCCCTGATGGTGGGTGGGGCCGCGCGGGCCCGGGTGGCAGCTGACACACTGGGTCAGTCGCACAGGACAACATCAGTGAATGGGGTGGCCCGAGTGGGCGAGGCGAGCACTACGGACAAGTCGGCGCGGACGACCGCCCAGATCGAGGCGGACATCACCCGTACCCGCACCCAGCTGGCGGCGACCCTGGACGAGCTCGCCGTGCGGGTGCATCCGACCACCATCTCCGCCCAGGTCAAGGCGAAGGCCGTGGCCACGGTCGAGGAGAAGGCGGGCCGGGCGTACGTGGCCGCGAGCGGGCTGGTCGAGCAGGCCCGGGCGCAGTTCGTGGACGAGAAGGGGCAGCCGCGCAAGGAGCGGATCGTCCCGGCGGCGCTGGTCGGGGTCGGCCTGGTGCTGCTGCTCGCCTCCGCGCGCAAGCGCCGCAAGGGCTGATCCGCGGCGGTACGTCCTGGGCCGGGCACCTGGTGCCCGGCCCGACGTCGTCCGGGGCGGGGCCGGGACGGGGCGGGCGCGTCCCGGCCTCGCCCGTGATGGCGGGGCCGGGCTGGCGTCACGCGGCGCGCCCGGGGGCGGTACCTTCGGGGTCGTGAGCACGAACGACGAACCCACCCAGCAGTCCCTCCCCGCCGAGGCCGACGAGCGGCGCCACGACCGGTTGGGCGAGAAGCTGCCGATCAAGATGCTGCACGACCGCGTGCTGGTGCGGACCGAGGCCGGGGAGGGCGAGCGCCGTTCCACCGGCGGCATCCTCATCCCGGCCACGGCCGAGATCTCCAAGCGCTGCGCCTGGGCCGAGGCGGTCGCCGTCGGCCAGAGCGTGCGCTCCGTGGAGCCCGGCGACCGGGTGCTCTACGACCCCGAGGACAAGCTGGAGGTCGAGGTCCGCGGCGCCACCTATGTGCTGCTGCGCGAGCGCGATCTGCACGCCGTGGCCGCGATGCGCTTCGGCGACACCGAGGGGTCGACCGGGCTGTACCTGTGAGCCGCTGAGCGCGTGCTTCCGGCGGGCCGCCGTGCCGTGGGCGCGGCGGCCCGCCGTCGTTCCCCGGGACCCCGGGGGACGGTGCGGCGCGGTGGTAGCGTCGCCGAGGGGGCGGGTTCCAGGTGGCGGCGTACACGGAGCAAGGGGGACGGGTATGGGCGGGAACGGCTCTTCGATCGACTTCGGCGGGACCGCCGCGGAGGTGCGGGGGCTGGAGGGGGTGCGGTGGATCCACGGCTCGGAGTCGGCGAAGCACAACACCGATCCGGACATCCAGGTCCACCGCTACGACGAGCACACCGTGATCCTGCGGCAGAACATGGCGGTCAACTACGAGGCGCCGTTCCTGTTCCTGCTGTTCGGCAATGAGCGGGCGGTGCTGATCGACACCGGGGCCACCGCGTCGGCGGAGTTCTTCCCGCTGCGGGAGACCGTCGACGGGCTCCTCGGCGAGTGGCTGGAGCGCAACCCGCGGGACGGGTACGAGCTGCTGGTGCTGCACACCCACGCGCACGGGGACCATGTCGCGGGGGACGGGCAGTTCGAGGGGCGGCCGGACACCCGGCTGGTGCGGGCGGACAAGGCGACCGCGTGGGCGTTCCTCGGCTTCGACGCGGACCCGGACGCGGTGGCGCGGGTCGACCTCGGGGGCCGGGTGCTGGAGTGCCTGGCGACGCCGGGGCACCACGAGGCGGCGGTGACGTTCTTCGACCCGTGGACCGGGTTCCTGCTCACCGGTGACACGGTCTACCCCGGGCGGCTGTACATCCAGGACTGGGCGGCGTTCGGGCGTTCGATCGGGCGGCTGGTGGAGTTCTGCGAGGGTCGGGCGGTCGGCCATGTGCTGGGCTGCCACATCGAGATGAGCGTGAAGCCGGGGGTGGACTACCCGATCCGGTACACCTACCAGCCGTACGAGGTGCCGCTGCAGTTGACGGTCGACCATCTGCGGGAGATCCGGGCGGCGATGGCGGAGACCGGCGGGGTGCCGGAGCGCCGGGTGCTGCCGCTGTTCATCCTCTCGCCCGACAGCTGAGCCCCCCGGGGCGCACCGGGGTGTCCGGTGCACCCCGGAGGCCGGTCAGCGTCGGCAGTACAGACGGGCCTCGCCCAGGTACCAGCCGATCCCGTCCGGGGTCGCCTTGGTGAGGCCGATGTTGCACTGGCTGCGCAGCCAGAACGCCGAGACGGCCTTGGTGTAGGCCACCTCGCCGGCGGCGACGATCGCCGAGTTCGGGGTGTGCCCGTGGGCGGTGCCGACGAAGACCGCCGTCTCGGTCCAGGCGGCGGTCCAGGCGGCGGTCCGGGCGGCGGTGGCCCGGGTGGGGGTGGCCGGGGCGGCCAGGGCCGTGCCGGCTCCGCCGAACAGGAGGGCGGGGAGGGTGAGGGCCGCGGCGGCGCGCAGTCGCAGCGCGGAGGAACGGTTCATGGGAACTCCTCGGTGGTGGCCTGGCGGCCGTGGCGACGGCGGACGCTCAGGGCGCTCCCAGTGTCGCCCGGGCGCGCCGGGTCTGGTCAAGACCGGTGTCCGCGCCGGTCGAAAGTCCTTTCCGGTAGTTGTCGGTGACGGGTCGTAGGATCCGCGCATGGTGAGCACTGGGGCGGTTCCGGTCGGTGACGGGCAGCGGCGGGCGAGGTTGGGTCTGCGGCAGCTGCTGGCGCCGGCCGCGCGGGTGGCGCGGGTGGAGGAGACCGCGGACGCGGTGGTCGGGCTGCACGCCTCCGATCCGGCGACGGTGTACCTGTCGGCGTGCGCGCGGCTGCGGGAGCCGTCGGCGGGGGAGGTGGAGCGGGCGCTGTACGAGGACGTCTCGCTGGTGAAGCTGCTGTCGATGCGGCGGACGCTGTTCGCGGTGACGGAGGAGTTCGCGCCGTACGTGAGCGCGGCGGCGGCCCGGCCGATCGCGGTGAAGGAGCGGGCGACGCTGCTGAAGCACCTGGGCGAGTTCGCCGAGGGGTGGAGCGAGGCGCGGTTGGCGGAGACCGAGCGGGCGGTGCTGGCGGTGCTCGCGGCGCGCGGGGAGGCGACCACGGCCGAGCTGGGCGCGGAGGTGCCGGCGCTGCGGGAGACCATGCTGATGGCGGTGGGCAAGCCGTACGAGGCGAAGCAGAGTGTGGGGAGCCGGCTGTTGCGGCTGCTGGCCTCGGACGGGCATGTGCGGCGGTCGCGGCCGCGCGGGTCGTGGTTGAGCAGCAGCTATCCGTGGGCGCCGGTGGCGCAGTGGCCGGAGCTGCCGGTGCGGGAGGCGAAGGCGGAGGTGGTGCGGCGCTGGCTGGCGCGGTACGGGCCGGGGACGGTCGAGGACGTGAAGTGGTGGACGGGCTGGACGCTGGGGGACGTCCGCCGGGCGCTGGCCGACGTGGGCGCGGTGGAGGTGGCGCTGTCGGGCGGTGCGGCGGGGGGTTCGGTGGCCGGGTCGGTGCTGCCGGGGGACGAGGCGCCGGTGGCGGAGCCGGAGCCGTGGGCGGCGCTGCTGCCGGGGCTGGATCCGGCGGTGATGGGTTGGCGGGGGCGGGACTGGTACCTGCGGCCGGAGGATGTGCCGGCCCTGTTCGACCGGGCGGGGAACGCGGGGCCGACGGTGTGGTGGTGCGGCCGGGTGGTGGGCGGCTGGGCGCAGCGGGCGGACGGCGAGGTGGTGTGGCGGTTGTTCGAGGACGTGGGGGCGGAGGCGGTGGCGGCCGTGGGGGCGGAGGCGGAGCGGTTGGTGGGCTGGTTGGGGGAGGTGCGGGTGACGCCGAGGTTCCGGACGCCGTTGGAGCGCGAGCTGGTGGCCTGAGCTGGTTGCCCGAGCTGGTGCCCTGAGCTGGTTGCCCGAGCCGCCCGCAGGCAGGGCAGGGCGGGTCGGTGCGGGGCGGGCCGGGGCGGGAGGGCTCAGGCGGGCGGCGGGCCGGCCGGGTCGGCCGTGGCCGGGGGCCTGCTGGTGCTCGGGGGCTTGGTGGCGCCGGTGGGCGGCGGTGCGGGCGAGCGGGTGGGTTCCGGGGTTCGGGTGGGGGAGGTGGTGCCGGGTTCGGTGGTGGGCCGGGTGCTGGTGGGTCGGGCGGTGGGGGAGGGCTGTGTCTGGGTGGGTTCGGGCCGGGTGGGTGGCACCAGGGTGGGGGGTTCGGGCGTGACGATGGTGATGACCGGGTCCGGTGCGGTGGTGCCGGGGCCGGTGCTGGCGGTGGGTCGGCGGGGGGCGGTCGGGGCCGGGGCGGCGGGGACCGGCGCGCCGCCGGTACTGCCCGTGCCTCCGGTGCCGCCGGTGCCTCCGGTCGGGGGTGACGGGGCGAGGGTGGCGGACGGGGAGGCCGAGGCCGGTGCGGTGGTGCTCGGGGTGGTGCTCGGGCCGGCGACGACGGGCCACTTGGTGGCCTCGGTGGGCTGGAGGTCGAAGGAGCGGACGACGGTGCCGTCCAGGACGTCGCCCATGTAGCTGGTCCAGATCCGGGTGGGGAAGGCGCCGCCGTTGATCCGGGCGTAGCCGGCGGTGCCGGCCAGCGGTTCCTTGGCGTGGGTCTTCGGGTTCTCCCGGAAGAGTCCGACGGTGGTGGCGAGTTCGGGGGTGTAGCCGGCGAACCAGGCGGAGAGGTTGGCGTCGGTGGTGCCGGTCTTGCCGGCGGCGGGGCGGCCGAGGTCGAGGGCGGCGGCGCCGGTGCCGTGCGGGCCGACGACGTCGCGCAGGACGTCGGTGACGGCGTCGGCGGTGCCGCGGTCGAGGGCGGTGGTGGCGGGCTGGTCGGGCAGGTCCGGTACGTCGAGCTGCCCGGGGCCGGGGTTGACCCGTTCCAGTTTGGCGACCGACCAGGGGCGGTGCGCCTCGCCGTGGTTGGCGAGGGCGGCGTAGACGCCGGCCAGGTCGAGGGCGCTGGGGGTGGCGGTGCCGAGGGTCATCGAGGTGTTGGCCGGGTCCATGCCGGGCACGTCGGCGGGGATGCCGAGCCGGACGGCGGTCTCCCGGACGTGGGCGAGGCCGGCGTCCACCCCCTCCTGCGCGTACACCGAGTTGACGGACTTGACCATGGCCTGGCGCAGGGTGATGGAGCCGTAGTCGAGGTCGTCCTCGTTGGGCGGCGCGTACGGGGTGGGGCCGTCGGTGACGGGGCGTTCGCTGGTGCCGTCGTAGCGGGTCTCGGTGCTGATCGGGAGGCCGTCGGAGCTGCTGCCGCGGTGGGAGCTGATCCCGGCGGCGAGGTCGATCGGTTTGAAGGTGGAGCCGATCTGGTTGTCCTGGCGCAGTGCGTCGTTGTAGGGCTGTTTGGCGTAGTCGGGGCCGCCGTAGACGGCGACGACGCGGCCGGTGGCGGGTTCGACGGAGGCGCCGGCGACCCGGACGTCGGTGTCGGTGGCGGGCCGGGCGGCGGGGTCGAGTTCGTCGGTGAGTTCCTCGTGGACGGCGCGCGCGAAGGCGTCCTGCTTGTCCTGGTCGAAGGTGGTGGTGATGCGCCAGCCGCCGGCCTTGAGGGTGGCGGAGTCGAGGATGCGGTTGGTGACCAGGTAGTCGTCGGCGACGCCGACCAGGTAGCCGGCCTGACCGGCGAGGCCGGTGGCGGGCTGCGGGTCGATCGGGTCGGGGAAGGCGGCGTCGGCGCGTTCGGTGGCGCTGATGAAGCCGAGCTGGACCATGCCGTCGAGGGTGTACTGCCAGCGGGCCAGGGCGCGTTCGCGGTTGGCGGGGGTGGCGGTCCTGACGTCGTAGGCGCTGGGGGCCTGGAGCAGGGCGGCGAGGTAGGCGCTCTGCGGGAGGGTGAGTTCGGAGACGTCGACGCCGTAGTAGGCGCGGGCGGCGCTCTGGATGCCGTAGGCGCCGCGGCCGAAGTAGCTGGTGTTGAGGTAGCCGGCGAGGATCTCGTTCTTGTCGCGCTGCTGGTCGACCTTGAGGGCGATCAGGAGTTCGCGGCCCTTGCGTTCGATGGTCCGGCTCTGGGTGAGGTAGTAGTTCTTGACGTACTGCTGGGTGATGGTGGAGCCGCCCTGCATGCCCTGGCCGGTGAGGGTGTTCCAGCCGGCCCGGACCATGCCCTTCAGGTCGATGCCGCGGTTCTGGTAGAAGGTGCGGTCCTCGGCGGAGACGACGGCCTGCCGGGTGCTGACGGGGATCCGCTCGATGCCGACGTCGGTGCGGTTGACGGTCCCGGTGCGGGCGATCTCGGTGACGCCGTCGGCGTAGAGGTAGACGTTGCTCTGGGCGACGGCCTGGGCGTTGGGGTCGGGCAGCGGGACGATGACGTAGAGCACGGCGAAGGCGCCGACGGCGATCAGCAGGGCGCCGAGGAGGGCGCCGAGGCACATCCGCCAGGTGGGCAGCAGCCGCCGCAGGAGCGGCAGGGCGCGGCGTGCCTCGCGGCGGGCGGCCCGTCTGGCACTGCGGCGGGTGCTCAAGGTCATGCCGAGATTATGTGCTATTTGACCGTGGATCAGGCGGTGGGGCGGGGCCGGGCGGTCGGGGGAAAACCGGGTGCGCGGTGGGTTGTCCGGCGCTACGGTGAAAGGTGCTAACGACATAGCGCGGCCACTTCGGGCTCCGGCCCGCGACAGCTCCGCCCGTCGGGCCCGGTACCCCCCGGGTGCGGTGGTCGGGGCCGGTCCGGCATGCGCTCCCGCGGCCAGGGGTCTCCCTGCGCCGCTCTTTGTCGACAAGGAGACAATATGCAGAACGCTGGACTCCATCCTCCTGATCCCGTCGGCGACACCCCCGCACCCCCGCGCCCGCGGCGGCCGGACGCCGCACCGGGGCGCTTCGCACCGGACCTCCTCGCGGCCCTGCGGCTCTACGCGGCCGTCGCCCGGGGCGCGTTCCGGCGCTTCGCCACCTACCGGGCTGCCAGCCTCGCCGGGGCCTTCACCAACACCGTCTTCGGTCTCATCCTCGCCTCCACCTTCCTCGCCCTCTGGCACGCCCGCCCCGGCCTCGGCGGCTACGACGAGGTCACCGCGGTCACCTACATCTGGGTCAGCCAGGGGCTGCTGGTCACCGTCGCCGTCATGGGCGGCGGCTTCCAGGACGACGTCCAGGAGCGCTTCCGCAGCGGCGACATCGCCATCGACCTCTACCGACCGGTGGACTTCCAGGGCTGGTGGCTGGCCACCGACCTCGGCCGGGCCGCCTTCCACCTGCTCGCCCGCGGCGTGCCGCCGATGCTGGTCGGCTCCCTGGTGTTCCGGGTCCGGCTGCCCGAACACCCGCTGACCTGGGTGTACTTCCTGCTCGCTACCGTGCTCGCGGTGGTGGTCAGCTTCGGCGTGCGCTTCCTCGTCTCGCTCACCGGCTTCTGGCTGCAGGACTCCGAGGGCGTGCGCTCGGTGACCCTGGTGGTGTCGATGTTCTTCTCCGGGATGCTGCTGCCGCTCGCGCTCTTCCCCGGCCTGCTCGGCGACCTCGCGCCACTGCTGCCCTGGGCGGCGCTGGTGAAGGTGCCCACCGACGTCTTCCTGGAGCGCGTCACCGGCCCCGGCCTGCTCGGCGCGCTCGGCTTCCAGCTCGGCTGGGCCGTCGTCCTGCTCGCGGCCGGCCGGCTGGTCCAGCTGCTGGCGACCCGCAAGGTGGTGGTCCAGGGTGGCTGACCAGGCCGTCGTGACCCGGGCGCCCCTGCCCGCCGTCACCCGCGAGTCCCCGGCCGCCAGGGTGGCCTGGGCGGTGCGCTCCTGGTGGCTCGCCGCCGCCATGTGGACCAGGGCGATCATGTCCTACCGGGCGTCGTTCGTGATGATGCTCTGCGCCAACGTCGTGGTGACCTTCCTCGACTTCGTCGTGGTGATCCTGATGTTCCGCCACACCGACACCCTCGGCGGCTGGACCCTGCCCGAACTCGGCTTCCTCTACGGGACCTCGGCGCTGGCCCTCGGGCTGGCGAACCTCTTCGTCGGCTCCGTCGACGCCCTGGGCGAGCGGATCCGCACCGGCACGCTGGACATCATGCTGGTCCGGCCCGCGCCCGCGCTCGCCCAGCTGTGCGCCGAGCGGTTCTCGCTGCGCCGGCTCGGCCGGCCCGCCCAGGCGGCGGCCGTGCTGCTCTGGTCGCTGACGGCGCTGGACGTCCACTGGACCTGGGACCGGGTACTGCTGCTGCCGGTCCTGGTGGTCTGCGGCACGCTGATCTTCGCCGCGGTCTTCATCGGCTTCGCCAGCCTCCAGTTCTGGTGGGGCGAGGCCAAGGAGATCCAGAACTCCTTCACCTACGGCGGCGCCACGGTGCTGCAGTACCCGCCGACCGTCTTCGCCAAGGAGCTCGTCGCCGGCACCGTGTTCGGCATCCCGCTGGCCTTCGTCAACTGGCTGCCGGCGCTGCGGATCCTCGACCGGCCCGACCCGCTGGGCCTGCCCACCGCCTTCCAGTACGCCTCGCCGCTCGCGGCCGCGCTCGCCCTGGCCGTCGCCGGCCTGGCCTGGCGCGCCGGGCTGCGCGCCTACCGCGGCGCCGGCGGCTGACCCCCCTCCCCGACACCTGAGGAAGCACCATGGCTCTGATCGAACTCGACGACGTCCGCCGCACATTCACCGTCCGCGCCAAGGCCGGGCGGCTGCGGCGGGAGAAGCGCGAGGTGCGCGCCGTCGACGGGCTGACCTTCACCGTCGAGGCCGGCGAGTGCGTCGGCTACATCGGCCCGAACGGCGCCGGCAAGTCCACCACCATCAAGATGCTGACCGGCATCCTCGTCCCCACCGCCGGACGGCTGCGCGTCGCCGGCGTCGACCCGGCCCGCGAACGGGTCGCCCTGGCCCGCCGGATCGGCGTCGTCTTCGGACAGCGCACCACGCTCTGGTGGGACCTCCCGCTGCGCGACTCCTACGAACTCGCCCGCCGGCTCTACCGGATCCCCGACCACCGATATCGCGCCAACCTGGACCGCTGCGTCGAACTGCTCGACCTCGGCGCGCTGCTCGACACCCCCGTCCGCCAGCTCTCGCTCGGCCAGCGGATGCGCGGCGACCTCGCCGCCGCCCTGCTGCACGACCCGCGGGTGCTGTACCTGGACGAGCCGACCATCGGCCTGGACGTGGTCAGCAAGGCCAAGGTGCGGGACTTCCTGCGCGAGGTCAACCGCGACCTCGGCACCACGGTGCTGCTCACCACCCACGACCTCACCGACATCGAGCAGCTGTGCGACCGGGTCATGGTGATCGACCACGGCCGGGTGGTCCACGACGGCGGGCTGGAGGCCCTGCACGCGGCCGGCGACAGCGAGCGGACCCTGGTCGTCGACCTGGCCGGGAGCCATCCGCCGATCGAGGTGCCCGGTGCCCGGGTGGTCCGGGTGGAGGGCCCGCGCCAGTGGCTGGCCTTCCCGTCGCAGGAGAGCGCGGCCCCGGTGGTGGCGGCCGTCGCCGCCCGCTACCCGCTGGTGGACCTGTCGGTGCGGGAGCCGGCGATCGAGGACGTGATCGCCCGGATGTACGCGGAGGTCGCGATCGGCTGAGCCGTGGGCCGGGCGATCGGCGGGGCGAGCTGAGCGGTCGGGGCCGCCGTCCTGGAGGGGCCGGGCGTTCGGTGCTCGGCCGGGCGTTCGGCCCGCCTCGCTCGTGCGGGTGGCGGACGTGACCCCACGGCGTGCCGCCGAGTTGACCTTGCATCGCCCGGCGACGCGCCGCCCGCCCCGTTCCGCGGACGGCGCGTCGCCGGGCGGCGACCGCTCGGCGACCCGCGCACCGGAGGGCAGCGCCCGATGACCGTACCCGACGTGACCGTGGTGATCGCGGTCTACAACACCATGCCGTACCTGACCGCCTGTCTGGACTCGCTGGTCCGGCAGACCATCGGGCACGCGCGCATGGAGGTGGTCGCGGTCGACGACGGCTCCACGGACGGCGGCGGCGAACTGCTCGACACCTACGCGGCCCGGCACCCCGGGCTGTTCCAGGTCGTCCACCAGGCCAACTCCGGCGGCCCGGCCGCGCCGACCAACCGGGGGCTGGCGCTCGCCCGCGGCCGCTACGTGCTCTTCCTCGGCGCCGACGACTGGCTCGGTGACGAGGCCCTGGCGCGGATGGTCGGTTCCGCCGACGACTGGGGGTCGGACGTCCTGATCCCCAAGCAGGTCGGGGTGAACGGCCGGCTGGTGCCGCAGGGCATCTTCGACACCACCGCCGCCTCGGTCGGCTTCGAGGACTCCGCGCTGGCCTGGGCGCTCGCCGACACCAAGCTGTTCCGGCTCGACCTGGTCCGGCGGCACAACCTGGCGCGCAAGGAGGAGCTGAAGGTCTACTCCGACCAGCCCTTCACCCTCGCCGCCTGCCTGCGGGCCCGCCGGATCTCCGTCCTCGCCGACTACGACCACTACTTCCTGGTGCTGCGCGAGGACCGGGGCAACGTCACCCAGCGGGCCGGCGCGCTGGACCGGATCCGCGGGGTCGCGGCCGTGCAGTGGGTGGCCGCCGAACTGGCCGCTCCCGGCGCGCAGCTGGACGCCATCAGGGCGCGGCACTTCGGCTGGGAGGTGCCGCAGCTGCTCCAGGAGGGCCTGCTCGCCCTCGACACCGGGCTGCGGGACCAGGTCTGCGAAGGCGTCGGCGAACTCGTCCGGCAGTTCGGCGCCCGCGAGGTGTACCACCGGCTCGCGGTGCCCGACCGGGTCCGGCTGGAGCTGGCCGCCACCGGGCGGTACGCGGAACTGCGCGAGCTGATCGCCCACGAGGCGGAGCACGGCGCGCCGCCGGAGGTGTCGGAGACCGGGGCGGACGGGGTCCGGCGGCGGTACGCGGCCTACCCGGTGTTCCGGGACGGCGCGGCGGGGCTGCCGGACGAGCTGTTCCTGCTCGGGGAGGAGCGGGCGGAGGCGCCGGTGGACCCGGAGGCGGGCGGGAGGGGCGGGCTGCCGCCCACGCTGGTGCAGCAGCTCTGGCGCGGCGCGGTGCCCGCCCAGGTGCGCCGCCGGCTGCGCGGCTACCCGGCCTGGCGCCGGCTCGCCGACGCCGTGGCCGCCGACGGCCGGAACGGAGGACGGCGATGACGCGGCCGGAAAGAGGGACGGCGATGACGCGGCCGGAAGGGGGAGCGGCGATGAGCCGGTCGGAACGGGGGACGGCGATGGGCCCGCTCGACATCTGCGTGGTGGGCCTGGGCAAGCTGGGCCTGCCGCTCGCCGTCCAGTTCGCCGCCAAGGGCCACCGGGTGACCGGCGCCGACGTCGCCCCGCCGGTGGTCGAGGCGGTCAACCAGGGCCGGCCGCCGTTCCCCCGGGAGGCCGGACTGGACGAGGCGCTCAAACGGGTGGTCGCCGAGGGCCGGCTGCGCGCCACCACCGACACCTCGGCCGCCGCCGCCGGGGCCGAGGCGGTCGTCCTGGTCGTCCCGCTGGTCACCGCCGCCGACGGCACGCCCGACTTCACCCTGCTCGACGCCGCCACCGACGCGGTCGCGGCCGGGCTGCGCCGGGGCACGCTGGTCAGCTACGAGACCACCCTGCCGGTGGGCGTCACCCGGGGACGGTGGGCGCCGCGCCTGGGGGCCGGCTCCGGGCTGACCCCGGGCCGGGACTTCGCACTGGTCTTCAGCCCGGAGCGGGTCCGCACCGGCCGGGTCTTCGCCGACCTGCGCCGCTACCCCAAGCTGGTGGGCGGGACCGACCCGGCCGCCACCCGGCGCGGCGCCGAGTTCTACCGGGCGGTGCTGGACTTCGACCCGCGCCCCGACCTGGCGGCGCAGGGCCGGCCGAACGGGGTGTGGGAGCTGGAGTCCGCCGAGGCGGCGGAGTTCGCCAAGCTCGCCGAGACCACCTACCGGGACGTCAACATCGCCCTGGCCAACCAGTTCGCCCGGTACGCGGACCGGATCGGGGTGGACTTCGCCGCCGTCGCCGACGCCTGCAACTCGCAGCCGTTCAGCCATCTGCACCGGCCGGGCGTCGCGGTCGGCGGGCACTGCATCCCGGTCTACCCGCGGCTCTACCTGTGGAACGACCCCTCGGCGACGGTGGTCCGGGCGGCCCGGGCGGCCAACCTGGAGATGCCGGGCTACGCGGTCGGGGTGCTGGACGGCGCGCTGGAGGGCGGCATCGCCGGGCAGGGCGTGCTGGTGCTCGGCGCCGCGTACCGGGGCGGGGTCAAGGAGACCGCCTACTCGGGGGTGTTCCCGCTGGTGGAGGCGGTGCGGGCGGCGGGCGCCCGGCCGTACGTGGCCGACCCGCTGTACCCGGCGGCGGAACTGACGGCGCTGGGCCTGCCCGCGTACGGGGGCGAGCCGGTGGCGGCGGCGGTGCTGCAGGCGGACCACCCGGAGTACCGGGAGCTGGCCCCGGCCGACCTGCCGGGCGTCAGGGTGCTGCTGGACGGCCGGCGGTGCACCGATCCCGACCGGTGGGCGGGCGTGCCGGGGGTGCGCCGGATCGTGCTCGGGGGCGCCTGAGGCCGGGTGACCGCCCGCTGTGCGGGGCGGGCGCGGGGCGGGCGCGGTGGTCGACCGGCGCGCGGCCACCGGACGCGCCGTCCGTTCGCGCCGGGCAACGGGCAGACTGGCGGGGTGAGCGACGAAGCCTTGAGCGGGACCGGCCCCGGGATGCGGTTCACCGCGGCCGACGAGGAGAAGAGACGCGGCGTCCGCCGGATGAAGACCATCGCGACCGGCCTGCTGGCCTTCGCGACCCTGGTCTTCGCCCTGGCCACCTGGGCGAAGGCGGCCGGCGCCGGCGCCTGGGCCGGCTATCTGGCGGCCGCCGCCGAGGCCGGCATGGTCGGCGCGCTGGCCGACTGGTTCGCGGTGACCGCGCTGTTCCGGCGCCCCTTCGGCCTGCCCATCCCGCACACCGCGATCATCCCGACCAAGAAGGACTCCTTCGGCCGGTCGCTGGGCGACTTCGTCGGGGAGAACTTCCTCTCCGGCCAGGTGGTGCGCGAGCGGCTCGCCGCGCTCGGCATCGCCCGCCGGCTGGGCGAGTGGCTGGCCGCGCCCGGCAGCGCCGAACGGGTCACCAAGGAGGCCTCGGCGGCGCTGCGCGGCGTGCTGGCGGTGCTCCGCGACGACGACGTGCAGGCGGTCGTCGCCGAGGCGGTGACCCGGCGGGCCGCCGCCACCTCGGTCGCCGAACCGGCCGGCCGGATGCTCGGCAAGGTGGTCGCGGACGGCGGCCACCACGGGGTGGTCGACCTGGTGGCCGTCCGGGCGCACGACTGGCTGGCCGAGAACCACGCCGAGGTGGTCCAGCGGGTCACCCAGAAGACCCCCGGCTGGACCCCGAAGTTCCTCGACCACCAGGTCGGCGAACGGGTCTACAAGGAGCTGATGCGGTTCGTCACCGACATCAGGGACGACCAGGATCACCCGGCGCGCGGCGCGATCGACAACTTCCTCGCCGACTTCGCCACCGAGCTGCAGACCGACCCGGAGACCATCGCCCGGGTCGAGCGGGCCAAGGGCGAGCTGCTCGTCAGGCCCGAGGTGCAGGAGCTCATCGCCTCCACCTGGGCGGCCGTGCGCTCGCTGGTGCTGAACGCCGCCGAGGACGAGGACAGCGAGCTGCGCCGGCGCATCCGCGAGGGCGTGCGGACCTTCGGCACCCGCCTGGCCACCGACCCCAAGCTCCAGGCCAAGGCGGACGGCTGGCTGCAGGACGCCGCCCAGTACCTGGTCGACACCTACCGCGCCGAGATCACCTCGCTGATCTCCGAGACGGTGGCGGGCTGGGACGCCGACGACGCCTCGCGCAAGATCGAGGCCAACGTCGGCCGGGACCTCCAGTTCATCCGGATCAACGGCACGGTGGTCGGCGCGCTGGCCGGGCTGCTGATCCACTCGGTGGCGGTCGCGTTCGGCGGCTGAGACAGCGCCGGTGTCTCCAAACGAAGCTTGAGACACCACCCGCACCAGGGCTCTGACCTGCGGAAATGCCTTCGGCGGGGGTCGGGGGAGCGGTGGGACGGCCGAAAACGGTCCGTCGGCCCCGGCGGCGTGCGCCACAGTGGTCCCAGCAGGTTCCGCGGCACGGTGATCGACCGGGCCGCAGATCCGCCCGCAGATCGACGACGCGGTGGCGGGCGGGACGGCGGGGACAGCGGGCGGCACGGGGGTGTGCCCGCCGTCCCCACCGCTCCGCCCGCCTCTATCCTTGCCAGCACCACCTCGTACGCGCGTAGAAGTGCGCGCGGCGCGGCGGCTCGTCGAGGCAGAGGAAGAAAGGGCACCACCGTGGTCCAGCCGGACGGAAGTCGGATCGGAACCCCCAGCAGCACCCCCGCGGAGTCCGCGGACCGCTCCATCGAGGCGTTCATCGCCGCGATGCCGAAGGCGGAACTGCACGTCCACCACGTCGGATCGGCCTCGCCCCGGGTGGTCGCCGAACTGGCGGCCCGGCACGAGGGCCGGACCAAGGTGCCCCTCGATCCGGCGGCCCTCGCCGAGTACTTCACCTTCACCGACTTCGCGCACTTCATCGAGGTCTACCTGAGCGTCGTGGACCTGGTCCGGGACGCCGAGGACGTCCGCGCCCTCACCTACGGCGTGGCCGAGGACATGGCCCGGCAGAACATCCGCTACGCCGAGCTGACCGTCACCCCGTACTCCTCGGTCAGCCGGGGCATCCCCGACGTCGCCTTCATGGAGGCCATCGAGGACGCCCGCCACCGTGCCGAGAAGGAGCTCGGGGTGGTGCTCCGCTGGTGCTTCGACATCCCCGGCGAGGCCGGTCTCGCGGCCGCGGAGGAGACCGCCCGGCTCGCCGTCGACCTGGCGCCCGAGGGCCTGGTCAGCTTCGGCCTCGGCGGCCCGGAGATCGGTGTCCCGCGCCCGCAGTTCAAGCCCTACTTCGACCGGGCGCGGGCGGCCGGCCTGCGCAGCGTCCCGCACGCCGGGGAGACCACCGGGCCGGAGACGGTCTGGGACGCGCTGCGGGTGCTCGGTGCCGAGCGGATCGGCCACGGCACCCAGGCGGTCAAGGACCGGGCGCTGATCGACCACCTGGGCGAGCACCGGATCCCGCTGGAGGTCTGCCCGACCTCCAACATCGCCACCCGGGCGGTGGAGCGGATCGAGGACCACCCGATCAAGCGGATGGTCGACGCCGGGCTGCTGGTGACCGTCAACAGCGACGACCCGCCGATGTTCGGCACCGACCTCAACACCGAGTACGCGGTGGCGGCGCGACTGCTCGGCCTGGACGAGGCCGGGGTGGCCGCGCTGGCGAAGAACGCGGTGGAGGCGTCCTTCCTCGATGCCACCGGCAAGGCCCGGCTGGCCGGGGAGATCGACGCCCACCTGACCCGGTGGCGCCAGGCCTGAGCGGCGGCCTCCCGCAGCTCCGGGGCCCCGTCGGCGGTTGCCGACGGGGCCCTCGGCGTTTCCCGGCCGGTCCGGGCCGGTCCGGGCCGGTCCGGGCCGGCCGGGTCGGCGTTCCCGGTGGGGCCGTTCGCCGGGGATGGCGCCATTCACTCGTTCGAGTGGCGCCAGATGATGGCGCCAAATCGCTCGACATGGCGCCACGGGTGTGCCATTCTTCTGGACATGGACCTCACGCCGTACGTCGACAATCTCCGGCACGAGCTCGCGGTGGCCGCGGGTGCGGGCGGGGACGAAGCGCGCGCTCTGGCCGAGCGCCTGACCCTGCCGCTGGAGTCGGCCGCCCGGCTCACGCTGCTGAACGCACTCTCCGCCGCGATGGGGGAGGTGACCAGGGAGCTGGCCCCCGGATCGGTGGACGTCCGGCTGCGCGGGCTCGACCCGGAGTTCGTGGTCACCGTGGCGCCGGGTGCCGACTCGTTCCACGGGCCGGGGCCGTTCCACGAGGCGGGGCCGACCGGGCCCGGTCCGGTGGCACCGTCGATGGCGCCACCGGTGGCGCCGTCCGGTGCGGCCGGGGAGGCCGAGGACGGCACCACCGCCCGGATCAACTTCCGGCTCCCCGGCCACCTCAAGGCCCGGGTCGAGGAGGCCGCCGGGCAGGAGGGCCTCTCCGTCAACGCCTGGCTGGTCCGGGCCGTCGCCGCCGCGCTGGAGCCGGCCGCACCCGCCAGGCCCGGGCCGAGGACCGGCCGCGGGGTCGGTCAGGGCTTCACGGGCTGGGTCCGCTAGCCTCCGGCCCCCGCCCCTCGATCATCCGTCAGTCACCCCTTTCACCTGCGGAAACGCAGCACAGAGCCACTAGGACGGAACAGCCATGCCTTCTTTCGACACTCCGGGCCCGATCCGCGCCACCCTGCGGTTCGACATCGGCTCGGTCCGGATCGCGGCCGCCAAGCGCACCGACACCCTGGTCGAGGTCCGCCCGACGGATCCCGGCGCCGCGCTGGACGTCCGGCTCGCCGAGCAGGCCGCGGTCTCCTGCGCCGACGGCGCCCTGGTCGTCAAGGTCCCGAAGAAGCGCGGGATCTTCGGGAAGACCGGATCGGTCGACATCACCGTCGAGGTCCCGGTCGGGTCCTCGGTGGACGCCGACGCGCCGATGGGCGACTTCCTGCTGGAGGGTGTCTTCGGCGACTGCCGGATCAGGACGGCGGTCGGCCGGATCCGGATCGACGAGGCGGCGGCCGTCGACCTGAGGAACGAGCTCGGGGAGGTCCGGCTGGGGCGGGCCGACGGGGACGCCGAGGTGGAGTCCTCCGGCCGGACGGAGATCGGCACCGTCGGGGGCACGCTGAAGGTCAAGAACCTCAACGGCGAGACCGTCGTCGGGGAGGTCGGCGGCGATCTGCGGGGCGAGGCGGCCAACGGCGGCGTCACCGTCGGCACCGCGCTGGCCGGGGTCGACCTCCGGTCCGCCAACGGCAGCCTGCGGATCGGCGAGCTCGTCCGGGGCCGCGCCGCGCTGGAGACCGCCATCGGCACCGTCGAGGTGGGCATAGCCGAGGGCACCGCCGCCTGGCTCGACGTGCACACCCAGGTCGGCTCGGTCCGGAACGCACTGGACGCCTCGGAGGCGCCCGCCGGGACCGGGGAGACCGTCCGGCTCACGGCCCGCACCCAGGTCGGCGACATCGTGATCCGGCGCGCCTAGGGCTCGCCTTCCAGACCGCCCGCGGCCGTCCGGACGGGGGACGGCCGCGGGCCCCGGGGAGCGGTCGCCCCGGCGCCGGTCGGTGTCAGTGGCGTCGGCGGGGGATCAGCGCGGCAGGCGGAGCGCCAGGCCGTCGAGCACGACCTCCAGGCCGTAGTTGAACTTCTGGTCGCGCAGGGCCGCCGGGTTCGCCACGGCGTCGGCCGCGGCCTCGGCGAAGGCGTCGGCGAGGAAGTCGTGCCCGGCCACCGTCTCCGCGACGGCGGGCATCAGCCGGGCGATGAACTCGCCCTCGGTGTCGCCGCTCCTGGCCACCGTGGTGAGGAAGGCCGCCTCGGTGGTGCTCATCCCGAGGACGTAGGAGAGCACGGTGTCGATGGCCCGTGACGGCTCGGGGTAGCCGGCGGCCGAGAAGAGCGCGGCCATCCGCTCGGACACCGTCAGCAGGTTGGGGCCCAGGTGGACCAGGCCGGCCTGCCCGATGACCGAGCCCAGCCAGCGGTGGCGCAGTGTGGTGGCCCGGAAGGACTCGCAGGTCAGCGTGACATCGGCGCGCCAGTCGGCGGCGCTCGGGTCCGGGACGGGGATCTCGCCGAACACCTCGTCCAGCGCGAGCTCGATCAGCTCGTCCTTGGTGGCGACGTGCCGGTAGAGCGAGGTCGCGCCGGCGTTGAGCCGGGCGCCGAGCTTGCGCATGGAGAGCGCCTCGACGCCGTCGGCGTCGAGCATCGCGATCGCCTCGCGGACGATCGCGTCCCGGCTGAGCGCGGGCTGTTCGGGCTCCCGCTGCTGCCGGGCCCACACGGACGGGATCGGGTTCGTCGCCTTGGCGGCCACCGCTGGTCCTCCTTGGAGTCGGTAACGGAAATCCCTGCGTACACCGTTCGCATCAGCGTACAGGAATCAGGGTTGCGCACACTGTTCCGCTGTGCGTACAGTGTTCGCATCGACGGTACATCGTACGCATCGGGCGTACTTCGGAGGGGAAAAAACATGGAAGGCCGTAACCCGCGGCGCTGGTGGATCCTGCTCGTGCTGTGCCTCAGCACGCTCGTCCTGGTGGTCGACAGCATGGCGCTCACCGTGGCGGTGCCGTCGATGACCGAGGACCTCAAGGCCACCGCGCAGGACACGCAGTGGATCCTCGACTCGTACATCCTGGTCTTCGCCGGCCTGCTGCTGACCTCGGGAAGCCTCGGCGACCGGTTCGGCCGCCGCAAGGTGATGATCGCCGGTCTGCTGCTCTTCGGCGCGGCCTCGCTGGCGGCGACGCTCTGCACCAACCCCGGTGAGGTCATCGCGAGCCGGGTGGCGATGGGCGTGGGCGGCGCGCTGATCATGCCCTCGACGCTGTCGATCCTCATCACCGTCTTCGACGAGGACGAGCGGGGCAAGGCCATGGCGGCCTGGGGCTCGGTCTCGATGCTCGGCCTGGTCGGCAGCCCGGTGCTGGGCGGTGTGCTGATCGACCACTTCTCCTGGCACTCGATCTTCTTCATCAACGTGCCGGTGGTGGTCGTGGCGATCACGGCCGCGCTGCTCCTGATGCCCGAGTCCAAGGGGCCCTGGCAGAAGCCGGACCCGCTGGGCGCGGTCCTCTCGGCGGTCGGTATGACGGCGCTGATCTGGTGGATCATCGAGATCCCGAAGCACGGCGCGTTCGGCGGCGCCTCGCTGGTCTCCCTGCTGGTCGCGGTCGGGGCCCTCGGCGGCTTCGTGGTCTGGGAGAACAAGGTCGCCGAGCCGATGGTGCCGCTGGCGCTCTTCAAGAAGCGCAACTTCAGCGGCGGTTCGCTCTCGCTGACCCTGGTGCAGATCGGCAACGGCGGCCTGCTGCTGGTCCTCACCCAGTACCTGCAGTTCGTCCTGGACTACTCGCCGGTCAAGGCGGGCACGGCCTTCGTGCCGATGGCGGTCGCCGCGCTGATCGGCAACGGCGCCGGCGCCGGGCTGAGTGCGAAGACCGGCCACCGGCCGCTGGTCCTGGTCGGCATGGCCCTGATGGCGGGCTCGTTCGTCCTGCTGAGCACGGTCGACGCGGACACCGGCTTCACGATCCCGGCGGTGGCACTGGGCCTGCTCGGCCTGGGCGCCGGCCTCGCGATGCCGGCCGCGGTCGGCGCGCTGATGAGCGAGATCCCGGCCGAGAAGGCGGGCGTCGGCTCCGCGCTCAACGACACCATCCAGCAGGCTGGCACCGCGCTCGGCATCGCGATCCTCGGCTCCCTGCTGGCCAGCGGCTACGCCGACAAGATGCCGGCCGGCTCCTCCGAGCAGGCCAAGCAGTCGATCGTCGGCGCGCTGGCCGAGGCCAAGGGCGACCCCGCCGCGGTGCACGCCGCCCGGGAGGCGTTCACCTCGGCGATGTCGACCACGCTCATGGTGAGCGCGGCGGGTGTGCTGGCGGCGGCCCTGGTGGCGGCGCTGGTGCTGCGGAACCGCAAGCCGGGAGCCCCCGCGGAGGCCCCCGGGGCTCCCGGTGCGGCCAAGGAGGACGTGGCCGAGCTGGCGGTCTGACCGGTACGAGGCACTTGAGGCACGCGAAAGGCCGGCCCCCGTCACGGGGGGCCGGCCTTTCGCGTGCCTCGGGGTACTCGGAGGGTCGCCTCAGAAGGTCGCCTCAGAGCACGATGTAGTCGGCCTTGTCGTTCCAGCTGCCGCCGTAGGGGTAGCTGAGACCGGTGAGGTTGTAGCAGTTGCCGTTCCACAGGTAGACCGACGGGTCCGGCTGCAGGGTGCGGTCGTCGTAGAGCGTGAGGTCCCCGCCGTTGCGGAACACGCAGGCGGAGCTGGCCCGGTCGCGGAACGACCAGTCGGAGAGGTACTTGGTGCCGGGCTCCGACCAGCGCAGCAGCAGGCCCGAGAAGTTGATGTCCTCCCAGAGGCAGGCCCAGCCGGACGGGCAGTCCGCGGTGGACTGCGCCACCTGGCCGCCGGTGGCGGGGGCCGCGGCGCCGGCGGCCTTGGCGGCCTGGACGGCGCGGGCCGCCGCCGGGTCGAGGGTGGTGAGCGCCTGGTCGGCCTCGGCGACACTGTCGTGGCAGTACACCGCACCGCCCTTCACCTCGGTGCAGACGCTGGCGCCCGCCCAGCCCTTGGCCAGGTCGATCTTCTTGCCCCGGTAGGTGGCGATCACCGGCGTCGACGGCGTTGCCTTCGCCGGGCTGACGGACTGCGGGGCGTCGGCGGACGGGGCCGTCGGAACGGACGGCGCGGGCGTCGCCATGGCCGCCGGGGCCGCGAGCGCGAGCGCGCCGGCGGCAGCGGTGACGACGGCGAGCGTGCGGAAGGAACGCACGGTCAGCTTCTCCCTTGGTGAGTCGTGGCAGGACAGTGCTGCCACGACCCAACGCCGGATCCGCCGTTCGCACAATAGTTCCGACGAGGACCGGACAATGGCTGACCGAATTCGGTCATTGGCTTGATTCTGCGGTCGCGATAGCGACCCCCTCACCAGGAGCACCCACGATGCCCTGCGCGACCAGGGCGACGGAGTTCACCTCGTCCCCGGCCCGGCCCCACGGACCGTCCTTCACGAGCACGGCGCGCTTGCCCAGCAGTCGCATCGTCCGCTGGTCGAAGATCCACTCGAACCGGGTGCCGTCGTGCACCCGGGCGACGGCCACCCCGTGCCGCCCGACCGCGTCGACCGCGTCGTCGACGGTCGTCACACCCGGGATCCGGCCCGCCGCCCGGTACAGGGCGGCGGAGACGGCGGGCGGCGCGACCGCGTTGCACAGCAGGTCGCCGATGGTGACGAAGGCCTCCTGGTCGGAACCGGTGGTCGAAGCGGACCCGGCGCCGTGGTTGTACCCGGCATCGGCGTAGATGAGCTTGGTCAGGGCCTCGGGGTCGCTCGGCAGACCGGCCAGCATCCGGTAGCTGGGCGCGTTGAGGGAGACCGGGTCCGGCGCGGGAAGCTGCTGGTCACCGCCGTCCCGGCGCTGGAGGCCCGGGCGGGCGCCGTTCACCGCCGTCCACCGCTCGGTGTTCGTCGTGGTGGTGCTGCGCTGCATCGAACCGTCGGCGGCCTCCGCCAGCGCGGTGGTGTGGCCGACGGTCCTGATGTAGGTGTACTGGCTGTCCTGGGCCGAGGGCTGCGGCTGGGTGTAGGCGACCCTGGCGATCCGGTCCAGGAGCTCGACGGAGGCGGCGGTGGCGGGCGGGGCCTCCTCCGTGGACGAGGAGTCCGGTGCGAGGGTCATCGCCGTGATGGCCGCGGCGGTGGCGACGGCGGTGACCAGGACCAGGCCCCGCCACCGGGTGGTGAGACCGGAGAGGGGGCGGGGGCGGGCGAACTCGGTGAGCAGGAAGTCACGGCGGTCGGCCAGCTGGGAGAGCGAGGGTTCCAAGTGGGGCGGCGGGGGGAGCAGCCGGGCGAGTTCACGGCGCTCGTAGTGCTCGTCCCACTCGGTGTGGTCGGTGCGTGGGTTGGTCATGGCCGCCTTTCCTGGTGGTGGCCCACGGACTGATGACTGATGGTGAGACCGGCGGGCGTCGACGAGGCGGAGGGGACCCGTGGCGCGGGGGGATCCTCGGCGTCGACAATCCGGCGGAGCTTGTCCCGGACCCGGGAGAGCCGGGACCGGACGGTGCCGACGGGTATGCCCAGCGCCCGGGCGGCCTCCGCGTAGCCGAGCCCCGACCAGACGACGAGTGTGAAGACCTCGCGCTCGGGAACGGCGAGCTGGTCGAGCGCGCGGACGGCGGCCGCGGCCGTATTGGCGTCGGTGATCCGGCCGACCACCTCGTCGGCGAAGTCCGGGATCGGATCACGGCGGGGGAGGCGGGACATCGCGTCGCGGTGCCGGCGCGCCGTCCGGGCGGTGTTGCGGAGCACATTGGTGGCGATGGCCAGCAGCCACGCCCGGGGGTGCAGCACCTCGTCGCGGAGCTTCTTCCGGAGCCGCCAGGCTTCGAGGAAGGTCAGCGACACGATGTCGTCCGCGAGGTCGCGGTCCCCGGTCGATCTGTACGCGTGCGCGAAGACCGTGCGAGCGTGCTGATCGTAGAGCTCGGCGAAGATCTGGCGCTCGCCGGCCTGCGTCTGCTTACTGGACAAGGAGGACTCCACGCAGATCTGGTGTCCGCAGGGCGGAGACGGTTCCAGAGAATCTTGGGGAAATTGGGAAGGTCGGCACCCCGAGGGTCGGGGCACCGGCCGTGGGGCGCCGGGGGCAGACGTCGAACTCCCCGCTGCGGACCCCGGCCAGGAGGTCGACCAACTCAGCAGGGGTCAACTGTGCCACCTCGGCGGGCCGGAGGCTGCGTCGAACATCGCCCCCGCCGTCGACGGCTCCGGTCGGGCTTCCTTCACGACCGTCACCACGAGGACAACCACCGCATGTCCGAATGGCCGTGCGCGCCCGGCCTGACCGGCTGCCCGGTCGGCCAGGTCGGGGGCGCACCTCATCGTCCCCGGGGTCAGGAGCCGCCGTCCATCTGCCGATCGGCGGGAGCGTGCTCCTCCCCGAAGCGCAGGCGGAGCCCCGACGGGCCGTGCTGCTAGCGTCCCGGCATGACCAGAGCCACGAGGTATGCGATACCGGCGGTCGTGCTCGCGTTCCTGCTTGTGCCGCTCGGCCTGTATGTCCTGCGGGCCGTCCTCGTCGAACCCGCGCCGCCGAGCCCGGTCGGCCGGTGGGTCGGGCAGGGGACGGACGGAACGGGGCTGGAGCTGCTGGAGGGCGGGCGGCTCGGCCCGTCCGTGATACCGGCCGCCGCCTGCCTCGAACCTGCGGCGGCCATGGGGGCGGCCGCCCTGTGGGAGGTTACGGACGGCAGCTGGTCGGACTACTACGAATCGGACGCCGGGTACATAGTGACGGTCCGGTTCGACGCGCCCCAGCGGTGCTACCTCATGCTGACGAACAGCGCCACCGAGGGCGAAGGGCACCGGCTCACCATGAGCATGCGCACGGACCACCGCATCTGGTGGACTCTGGTCCGGCCCTGAGGAGGGCTCAGGACTCGGCGAGGACCTCTCGGATCACATGCCGGGCGTTCTCGGCCATCGCCGGGTTGGTCTCCCGGTAGTACGGCAGGGCGTTCAGGGCCTGGGCCAGGGCCCGGCCTCGGCCGCGCCGCCAGGTGGCGTCGTCGACGTCGAGTGCCGCGCGGTAGACCGCGCGGGCGTCGGGCGGCAGCAGGTTCCAGGCCGGGAACAGGTCGCAGGACGGGTCGCCGGCGCCCGCGCAGCCGAAGTCGATCACCGCGGTCAGCCGTCCGTCCTCGTCCACCAGCAGATTGCCCGGCATCAGGTCGGAGTGCAGCCACACCGTCCGCCCGTCCCAGGCCGGTGCGGCCAGCGCGTCCTCCCAGACGGCGGTCACGGCCGCGCAGTCGACGCCCTCCTCGGGCAGCGCCCGCAGTTCCCCGATCGCCGTCCTGGTCTCCTCGTCGAGCAGCTCGATCGGCCCGCCCCGGTGGGCGGGCGGGGCGTCCGGCAGGGTGAGCGAACGGATCGCGGTCACGAAGCCGGCGAGGTCCTCGGCCAGCCGCACCGGCTTGCGCAGCGCGCCTGCCTGCGGGTTGGCGCCCTCCTGCCAGCGGTACACCGACCACGGCCACGGGTAGCCCTCGGCGGGCCCGCCCGCGCCGAGCACCTCCGGGACGGCGACGGGCAGGAGCGGCGCCAGCCTCGGCAGCCACTCCTGCTCCATCGCCACGTCGGACGCCCCCCAGTCCACCAGCGGCAGCCGGACCACCATCGCCTCGCCCAGCCGGTACATGGCGTTGACGGTGCCGCCGGAGGGGAAGCGGGTCACCGGCAGCCCGGCCCACTGCGGGAACCGGTCGGCGACCAGGCGCCGGACGAGGTCCTCGTCGATGGGGTGCTGGCCGGGGTGCAGGTGCACGGTGTCGCTGCTCATGGGGCACTATCCGACCGTCGTGCCCCCGGTGGGGCAAGTGTTTTTCGGTTACCGGCCGCCGCTCCTCAGCGGCCGGCGCCCCGCAGGGCCGACAGCGCGTCCGCCGCCGCCGAGGCCGCCCCGGCCGGTGCCGTCGGGCCGCAGAGCGTCTTCACCGCGAGCGAGACGACCGCCGCTTCCAGCCCGGACTGGTCGTTGCCCTCGTACGGGTTGTACGACAGCGCCACCTGCCGCTTCCCGTCCGCCGTGCCGAACATCAGCGTCCCCCAGCCGGGCAGGCCCCCGTCGTGGCCCCACAGCGGGCCGCAGCCGAAGTCGGCCTGGGCCACGCCGAGCCCGTAGAAGCTGTGGCCCGACCCGGTCGGCACGGTCGTGGTGAGCGCGGCCTGCTCGGCCGGCCGCAGCAGCTTGCCGCCGAACAGGGCGGCGTGGAAGCGGTCGAGGTCGGTGGTGGTGGAGATGCCGTTGCCGGCCGCGTCGCCCACGGTCGGGTTGAGCCTGGTGATGTCCGCCGGCCCCTCCGGCAGCTTGGCGTAGGCGCGGGCGTGCGGGCCGCGCAGCCCGGTCTCCGAGCCGGGGAACACGGTGTCGTCCAGGTGCAGCGGCCGGACGATCCGCCGGGTCACCTCGCTCTGCCAACTGTGGCCGGTGAGCTTGTCGATCAGCATCCCGGCCAGGATGTAGTTGGTGTTCGAGTACTTCCAGCCCTGGCCCGGGGCGAAGTAGGGCGCGTGCGCGACGCCGATCGCGACCAGCTGCTCCGGCCGGTAGTCCTGCCAACGGCGGTCCCCGAGCGCGTAGTCGCGCAGGCTCGCCTCGTCCTGGAAGAAGAACTGCGGGTCCTCCAGGTAGTCGTACAGGCCGCTGGAGTGGTTGAGCAGCTGGCGGACGCTGATCGCGCCGCCGTTGGGGACCACGCCCGGCAGGTGGCGCTCGACCGGGTCGTCCAGCCGCAGCCGGCCCTCCCCGACCAGCTGCAGCAGGACCGTCGACACGAAGGACTTGGTGACACTGCCGATCCGGAACCGGCCGTCCGGCCTGACCGGCTGCCCGGTGGCCAGGTCGGACGTGCCCACCGCGTCGCGCCAGATCCGCCGGCCGTCCTCCCGGACCTCGGCGAACGCGGCCGTCGAGGCGTCGCCCGCAAGGAACGCCCGCAGCTCCGCCCGCGCGTCGACCCCGCCCCGGCGGGCATCGGCCCCGGCCGGTGCGGGCGCCGCCATCGCGGCCGGGGCGAGCGTGCCGACGACGGCACCCGCCAGGGCGGCGGCGGCCAGCCTCCGGCCCAGTCGGCCATGACCCCGCAACTTCTGCGCCAAGTAAAAATTCTGACTGAACGTCATGGTGAACCCCTCCGGCCCGGACCTCGGGCCCTCCGGGTCCAGGCTCGCAGTTGCCCCGGCCGGGCCGCGTCATCCTGCGGACCGGCCCCGGCCGCCCCCGGCCGTACGAAAGGGGTAGCGGGTGCCCCGGTCGAACGGCGGGGGTCGAGCGGCGGCCGCTCGGCATCACCGGGCTTGACGGCGGGCAGCCCCTGTGCCTGCCAACGCGGGCTCCGCGTAGGTTAGTTCGCCACTCCAGCGCCCGACGGCGCGGCGGCCTACCGCAGTCGCGAGGAGGACAGGATCGAGGCCAGGTGCGCCACCACCATGCCCCAGGTGATCACCGCGATGCCGGCCACCACCGCCCGGGTCGGGCCGATGCCGCCGACCGCCACGTCCGCCACCGCCGCCGCGAGCAGCACCAGCGAGGCCTCGATGCCGTTGGTCACCCGGTGGATCTTGAACACCGACGCCAGCCGTCGCGCCGTCGCGATGCCCTGCGAACGCGGCTGCGTCGACTCCTCGTCCGCCGGAGCCAGCCCGCTGCGCGCCCGCGCCACGTCCACCGGATCGGTCGACGCCTTCAGCAGCACCACCCCGAGTGCCGCCGCCAGGCCCACCGACACCCACAACTCCGACCCGCCCCGGGCCGCCCGGACACCCGCGCCGACCATCAGCGCCGCGTCCGCCAGATACGCGCCGAGCCGGTCCACGTACACCCCGGCCGTGCTGAACTGCCGCTTCCAGCGGGCCACCTCGCCGTCGACGCAGTCGAACAGCAGGAAGCCCTGGAACAGCACCGCCGCCAGCACCGCGCCCGGCAACCCGGGGACCAGCAGCGCCGCCCCCGCCCCGACCCCGCAGGCCACCATCAGCCAGGTCAGGGTGTTCGGCGACACCGAGGTCCGCACCAGTTGCCGGGTGACCCGCAACGACACCGCGCGCATGTAGATCCGGCCCGCCCAGTGCTCCCCGTTGCGGCTCGCCAGCTTCGCCCGCGGCTGACAGACCTCCCGCAACTCCGCCAACGCCGGCGCAGCGACCGCCATGACGCCACCCTTCCCTTCACCCGAGTCCACCTGCGTGATCGTCCGGCCGACCGGCCCAAACGATCACACAGGCTGGAGGAGCCGGGGCGGACCGGCGGACCCGGCCTCAGGCCAGCGCCGGAACCGCCGGCTCCGGCGCCCCGTCCCGGTACAGCCAGGCCCGCTCGGCCGCCGTCCAGGTGCTGGTGGTCAGCAGGTAGACCGCGGCCGCCAGCGGGACCAGGGCGGCGAACAGCACGGTGCCGAAGGACAGGTACGGCAGGAACGCGAGCGCGGGCTGTGCCTGCGCGCCCTGGCCCTGGCCCTGGGCCGACTGCGGCGACTGGGCCGCCTGTGCTGCCTGCTTGGCCTGGGCCCGGCGGGCCCGCCGGAAGTTGACGTACCCCAGCGCCGCCAGCCCCGCGTACAGCACCCCGAACACCACCCACTCGCCCGCACCGTGCGCCGAGCCCACGTGCAACCCCAGCGGGGCGCCGAACAGGGTGTGGCCGAGCAGATCGTTCGGGGTCGTGAACAGCCGGTACATCACCGAGAAGAACGGGATCTGCACCAGCATCGGCAGGCAGCCCGCGAACGGCGAGGCCTTCTCCTCCCGGTACAGCTCGGCGAGCGCGGCCTGGAGCTTCTCCGGACGGCCCTTGTGCTTGCGGTTCAACTCGGCGATCCGCGGCGCCAGCCGGGCCCTGGCCTTCTCGCCGCGCGAGGCCGCCCGCGCCAGCGGGTGCAGCGCCAGCCGGACGCAGACGGTGAACAGGACGATCGCGAGCGCGGTCGGGACGACCTGTGCGAGCGCGGCGACGACATCGTGGGCCAGGCCGACGGCCGGGTCGAGGATTGCGAAAACGGACATGGTGGAGCGAGCCCTCCGGGGGTCTCGGGGTACGAGTGATCGACGGAGGACGGCCGCGACGGGCCGGTGGTGAAGGAATCCCGGTGCTACGCGGCCGCCGGGACCGCTCCCGGGGCCCTCGGGCGCTGACGGCCCCGGGCATCCGGATCACGCTGCGGGAGGAAGGCCGTCCGGGCCGCGCGTCGGCGCAGCACCCCGGCCCGCACACTCGCCGGCGCCCGTGCCCCCAGCAGCCGCGCGACGACCAGCGCCCCCGCGACCGCCCCGGTCACCAGCACCACGGCGGCCGCTGCCGCCACCGACGTCAGCGACCCGCCACCCTCGGCGAGCCACTCCCCACTCAGCACCCGGAGCAGCCCGAGCAGCATCGCGACCACGGCCACGTCCCTGCCTCCTCTGCGCTCCGGACCAGTACTGCCATTGATGATGCCAGACGGGGCGCTCAGGGTGTGTGGAAGGCGCTGACCCAGACCTGGCTCGTCCCGTCGGACCGGGAGGTGAGGCAGATCCGGGTGCCGATGTTCTTGGCTTTGCCGGGAGTGTAGAAGCCTCCGCAGGTCAGCGGAGAAGTGGTCGAGGGAGCGGGGGCGCCGATGTGTTGGAAGCCGTCGAGGTCGACCCGCTGGACATATTGCCTGTCGGTCCACTCGGAAGCCGGGAGAGAGCTCTTGTACTCCTCCAGCTCGTCCTGTGGGATCCGGAACGCGAGAACGGCGAAGTCGTCCTGGAAGCCGTTCTGGTAACCCCATCGGACATCCTGGGCGGACACCGGGACCGTCACGTGGGCGAACCCGGACACCTCGTCCCGGTCGACGGTCATCCAGGCTCCCGGCCGCCCGCTGTCCGGCTTCGGATGGCGCAGGTCGTAGTCGACCCAGTAGAGCCCGGCCACCCCGGCGGCCAGGAGCAGGATGAACGCCGCGAGCACGCCGAGCAGCAGCCTCCGGCGGGAGCGGGGGGCTGCCGGTGCCGGGCGAATGGTGGAACTCATCGGGTCTCCCTCCCGGGGTCGGCGAGACCGCCCTCGCGGTCGCTGTAGCGCTCACCCGTGCCCTTCGGTACGAGCGGTGTGCCGGGACCGACCACCCGGTCGTAGGGAGTACTCCGCCCGCTCAGGTCGTACTCCTGCGCCAGGCCGGTCTGATGGAGGCCCTGCATGTCCGAGTCCGAGACGCGCACACCGGCGATGTTGGTGGTCTTTCCCGCGTCCCAGTTGTACCGGTCCCACACATTGACCTGGTACTTCATGGACACCGAGGGATTGCCGTCGGGCCCGGGCCGCACCGTGACCACGCCCGACAGAACGCACGCCTGACTGCCCACGGCGGTGAACCAGTTCGGTTGACTGCCCTCCGGGAACGTGTAGTCGTTGTCCTGGTTGCGTTGGGTCTCCACCGGAATGGCGACCGGAGCGCCGCCCGACTTCTGGTACGCGGCCAGCGCCGTCTCCCGCCACTGGGCGTCGTTCGCGGTGAGCAGGGTCGCCACATGGTCGCGGAACTGGGGGTCGTCGCGAAGCATCCGGTCCACATCCACGGTCAGCGGCTCACCGGTCCCTTCGAGGAAGTGCTGCAGATTGCGGGCCGCGTCCGTGCGGTCCGCGAAGGTGCCGCCAGCCACTAGCAGCCCGGCGAACGCGCGGAACGAGTGTTCGCCGACACCGGGTTCGCGGGAGTAGAACGGGCCCGCCCCACTGTCCGGGGCCGTCCACACATAGGTCGGGTCGAGGACCCCGGCTTCGAGCAGGCGGCCCGGTGCCAGCTCCAGCAACTGCGCGCGGACGGCGGGGTCCACTGTCGCCCACCAGGCCGGGATGTCCTTGCGGTCCTTCGGCATGCCGACCGCGCCGATCACATCGGCTTTGGCGGCCGCCACCGCCCCCGGGTGGGTCGCCGGGTCGACCTCCGCCGGGTCGAGGGTGCGCAGCGCCGCCGCGGCCACCGCATCGGCCTCGGTGGCGGCCGTGACCGCCTTCCGCATTGCCTCGACGTGCTGCTGGAGCTCCTCCCACTGCCGCCGCCGGTAGGCGATCGCGTCGGGGTCGTTGCGGTCCTCGGGCGGGAGCGGGGGCAGGGTGACGGTGCCGTCGGTGGTGACGGTGGCGCCGAGGGCCTCGGCGTCGTCGATGGCGCGCCGGAGGTCCTGCTGGGCGCCGGTGAATACCGACGCGGCCCGGCGCAGGGCGGCGGTGACGGCGAGGGCCTCGTAGTGGAAGGCGGTCAGCTCGTCGGCGAGCAGGCCGATCTCCCGGGTGGCCTCGTCGGCCGCGACGCCGGTCCAGGCGCGGGCGCCGGCGGTGGCGAGGGGGCTCGGCGCGGCGCCGGTGAGCGGTTGGAGGACGCCGGAGCGTACCTGGCCGGCGAGCTGTTCGGCGTGGCCGGCGAGGCCGTTCCAGGTGTCCCCGGTGCGGTCGAGCGGGGCGAGGGCGGCGTGCCGGAGCCGGTCGAAGGTCACCACGGCTCAGGGCGCCCGGAACGCGGAGGCGGCGCCGGTGTCGGTCGACCGGTAGGCGGTGGCGGTGGCCTCCAGCCGGTCGGCGGCGAGGCCGAGGCGCTGGTCGAGGCCGGTCCAGCGGGTCTTCCACCAGCCGAGGACCTGGGTGAGCGCGGCGCCGGTGGCGAAGCCGTCGGCGGTCAGGGCGGTGGCGGCGGCGCCGGTGTCGGGTTCGGCGTGGCCGACGGCCTGCCGCAGTTCGCCCTGGAGGCGGCGGGAGGCGGTGGCGGCGATCCGGAGTGCGGCCGGTTCGACGTGGACGGGTGCGCCGGCCGAGGGGCCGTTCGCCCAGGGGGCCGGACCGGCGGCGGGGCGCGGGATGCCGGGCGGTGGGCCGTCCTGGCCGTGGAGCCACGGATTCTGCTGTGCTTCGGTGGTCGTGTCGGCCACGGTCGGAGCCCCCCAGCGTGATCGGTCGATGTCGTACGGTAACGCGGCGGCGGGTGCTGGGGTGGTGGATTTTCGGCGGACCGGTGCGCGGGGCGTAGCCGTGGGTGCTACACGGGGCTACCTTGGAAAGCATGAAGACGATTACCCAGCGGGAGTTCCGGAACAACTCCGCCGCGGTGATGGACGCGGTGGAGGCGGGGGAGATCTTCCACATCACCAGGAACGGGGTCGAGGTCGCGGAGCTGCGGCCGGTGGCGGGGCGCCGACGGCTCACGGCCGAGGAACTGGTGGCGCGGCACGTGAAGCTGCCGCGGGTGGACTACCAGCAGATGCGCAAGGAGTCCGAGGAGTACTTCGGGCCGGAGGAGCTGGTCGGGGACGAGGACGGCGACCCGTTCGAGCGGCCGCGTGGCTGAGCGGCGGCGGGCTCCCCGGCGGCGGCCCGCCGGGGTGCTGGACACGTGTGTCTACATCGACCTGGCGCTGCTGAGCCCGGCCGATCTGCCGGCGGTGCCGGAGCTGACCGCGATCACCTTCGCGGAACTGCAGCAGGGTGTGTCGATGGCGCGCGACCCGGTCAGCCGGGCGGCCCGGCTGGAGGTGCTGGGCGCGGCGATGGCGGACTTCGAGCCGCTGCCCTTCGACGGGGCCGCCGCCGCCCGCTACGGGACCCTGGTGACGCTGACGATCGCGGCCGGGCGGCAGCCGCGTCCGCGGCGGATCGATCTGATGATCGCCGCGATCGCTTCCGCGCACGGGCTGCCGCTGTACACGCGCAACATCTCGGACTTCAAGGGGCTGGGCTCGGCGGTCGAGGTCATCGGGATCTGAGTGCCCCTGCGCCCGCACCCCGCCGCCCGCACCCGGAGCAGGGGCGCGGGCGGCCGACGGGGCGGGCTCAGGCGGGAAGGCTTTCGAGCCGGACCGCGGTCCCGGTGGCGGCCGAGGCGCGGGCGGCCTCCAGCACGGTCAGGGTGGCGACGGCGTCGCGCGGGTCGACCGGGGGCGGGGTGCCGGGGGTGGCCAGGGCGGCGGCGACGCCCGCGTAGAAGGCGGGGTAGTCGCCGGGGTCGGTGGGCAGTGCGGTGGTGGACCCGTCGGTGCCGAGGGTGCCGTACTGGGCGGGGTCGTCGGTGCCCCAGGGCATGGTGCCGTCGGGACGCAGGCCGGTCCGCAGGGCCGCCTCCTGGGGGTCCATGCCGGTCTTGACGTATCCGGCGGCGTCGCCGAGGACCCGCAGCCGGGGGCCGACGAGCGGGGTGATCGCGCTGGTCCACAGGTGGGAGCGGGTTCCGTTGGCGTGGGTGAGGGCGAGGAAGGCGTCGTCGTCGACCACCGCGCCGTCGCGCCGCACGTCGATCTCCGCGTACACCGTGTCGACCGGCCCGAAGAGGGTGAGCGCCTGGTCGACGAGGTGGCTGCCGAGGTCGTAGAGGGTGCCGCCGACCTCGGCCGGGTCGGCGAGCTCGCGCCAGCCGGCCTTGGGCTTGGGCCGGAACCGCTCGAAGCGGGACTCGAAGCGGTGCACCCGGCCGAGCGCGCCCTCGCGGACCAGGCGGCCGGCGGTGAGGAAGTCGCCGTCCCAGCGGCGGTTCTGGAAGACGGTCAGCAGGGTGCCGCTCGATCCGGCGAGCGCGCAGAGTTCGCGGGCCTCGGCGGCGGTGGCGGCGAGCGGTTTGTCGACCACGGTGGCCAGCCCGGCCCGCAGGGCGGCGCGGGCGAGCGGGGCGTGGGTGCGGTTGGGGGAGGCGATGACGACCAGGTCGAGCGCGTCGGGGTCGGCGAGCAACTGCTCGGGGGTGTCGACGGCCTGGGCGTCGGGGTGCTCCTGCCGCAGCTGGGCGCGGCGGTCGGGGTTGGCGGTGACCACCGCGGCGAGCCGGAGTCCGGGGGTGGTGGCGATCAGGGGCGCGTGGAAGGCGGAGCCGGCCAGGCCGTAGCCGACGAGGCCGACGCGGAAGGGCGGGCGGGAGCCGGGAGCTCCGGGGGCGGCGGGGCGCGCGGAGGTGGTCATGAGCCCTACTCAACCACGGTGTGCCCGGTTGGCCCCGGTTTCGGCGTCGGACCGGGGCGTTCGGACCGGGGCGTTCGGGCTCAGGGCCTGTGGACAGAGGGCATTCGGCCCGGTGTCGTCGGACCGGGCCGTCCAGGTGTTGCCGCCGCCGCGGTGGGGGGCGCGGCGGCGGCAGACCCGGGTGGAGACCGACGGTGGTGGCCGCCGGCGCCGGTGTGGGGGACCCGGCGTGGCGCTCACGTTAACCGCGCCCGGCCGCGCCGCTGAGGGTCATCGGTGCGGTTAGGGGCGGCTTAAGGAGTCCTTGAGGGGCGGCCGGACCGCGCCGGGCGGCGGCCGCCACGGCGAAGGCCCTCCCGCGGCGGAAGCGGGAGGGCCTTCGAGGTGCCTCGGCACCGAGGGTCGGTGACCGCGGCTCAGATCAGGTCGACCAGGTCCGCGATCGAGTCGACCACCTGGGTCGGCCGGTACGGGAAGCGCTCCACCTCGCTGGCCAGGGTGAGGCCGGTGAGCACCAGGAAGGTCGACATGCCGGCCTCCATGCCCGAGACGATGTCGGTGTCCATCCGGTCGCCGATCATCGCGCTCCGCTCGGAGTGGGCGCCGATGGCGTTCAGGCCGGCGCGCATCATCAGCGGGTTGGGCTTGCCGACGAAGTAGGGCTCCACGCCGGTGGCCTTGGTGATGAGGGCGGCGACCGAGCCGGTGGCGGGGAGCGCGCCCTCGGCCGAAGGGCCGGTCTCGTCCGGGTTGGTGGCGATGAACCGGGCGCCGTCGTTGATCAGGCGGACGGCCTTGGTCATGGCCTCGAAGGAGTACGTCCGGGTCTCGCCGAGGACGACGAAGTCGGGGTCGGTGTCGGTGAGCACGTAGCCGACGTCGTGCAGCGCGGTGGTCAGACCGGCCTCGCCGATCACGTACGCGGTGCCGTTCGGGCGCTGGTCGGAGAGGAACTTCGCGGTGGCCAGCGCGGAGGTCCAGATGTGCTCGGCGGGGACGTCCAGGCCCATCCGGGAGAGCCGGGCGTGCAGGTCGCGCTGGGTGTAGATGGAGTTGTTGGTGAGCACCAGGAACGGCTTGCCGGACTCACGCAGCCGCTTGATGAAGGCATCGGCGCCGGGGATCGGCACGCCCTCGTGGATGAGGACCCCGTCCATGTCGGTCAGCCAGGTGTCGATGGGCTTGCGGTCTGCCACGGTGGTGTCTCCTAGGTCTTGCGATGGTTCGAAAATCGCACCGGACCGGACACCAGCGGCCGGCCGGGCGCCAATGGCTGCCCCAACAGCGATCAGCCTAGTCGTCCCGGGCCGCCGCACGTAGGGGCTGCCGACCGGTGGACCGGGGCGCTGGGCCGGGGCGGGCTGGTCTAGCCTCGGCACTGCTGTTGCGGGCCCCGCCCCGGCCGATGTCCCGGGCGGGCCCGTTCGCTGTGTGCGCCGAGGAGGGGCGGATGAGCACAACGGGGGAGCTTCCGGTGGGGGCCGAGGAATCGGCGGTCCGGACGGGGGAGCGGTCGGAGAAGAGACGGCCGACGGGGAGACGGCCGGCGGGGAGGCAGCCGGAGGGGAAACAGCAGGCCGGGGAGGCGCCGGAGAAGCGGGTCACCTGGGCGGAGCTGTACTTCGACCTGATCTTCGTCTTCGCGATCACCCAGGTCTCCGGCCTGCTGCACCACCGCCACGACCCGCTCGGGATCGCGCAGGCGCTGGTGGTGTTCGTCCCGGTCTACTGGTGCTGGGTCGGCACCACCGTGCAGGCCAACATCCGCGACGTGGACACCCCGCGCGACCGGCTGGGCATCCTGGCCGTCGGGTTCACCGGCCTGGTCATGGCGCTGGCGGTTCCCGGCGCGTACGGGAACCGGGGCGTGCTGCTCGGCGCCGGGTACTGGGCGGCCCGGGTGGTGCTGCTGCTCCTGCTGGCGCGCATCCCGGGGGTCTGGCGCGGGCCGTACGGGGTGGGTGTGCTGGTCAGCGGGCCGCTGCTGGTGGCGGGCGGGCTGCTGCCGGAGGGGCCGAGGGTCTGCCTCTGGGCGCTGGCGGCGCTCTGCGACCTGTCCGGGCCGGTGGTGTTCCGCCGCAAGCTGGCCGCCGTCGCCTACCACCCGTCGCACATGCCGGAGCGGTTCGCCCTGTTCCTGCTGGTGGCGCTCGGGGAGTCGATCGTCGGGATCGGCGCGAGCGCGGCGGCCGTTCGCCTCGACGCGGCCGAACTCGTCGCGGTCACGGCCGCGTTCACCATCTCGGCCGGGCTCTGGTGGCAGTACTTCGTCTTCGCGGCCGATGCCATGCGGCACGCCGTCACCGTCGCCGACTCGCGCCGGGACATGGTCCGCCGGGTCTTCCAGTACGGGCACCTGGCGCTGGCGGCCGCGGTGATCGCGGTGGCGGTGGGCTTCGGCGAGACGGTGGCCGATCCCCGCCGGGCGCTGGGCGCGGCCTCGGTGGGGCTGCTGTACGGCGGGTGCGGACTGTATCTGCTGACCTTCGGCTACACGCGCTGGATGATGTTCCGATCGCTCGCGACCACCCGGATCGTGGCGGCGGCGGTGGTGCTGGCGCTCGCGCCCGCGATGGTGCGCTGGCCCGCGCTGGCCGCGCTGGTGACGCTCGCGGTGGTGCTGGTGGTGCTGAACGTGGTCGAGCACCGGCGCGTGAACGCGGCGGCGGCCGCCGCGGAACCGGTCGCGGAAGCGGCCGGGGAAGCAGTCCGGGAAACGCCCCCGGAAGCGGCTCCGGAAGCGGTCGGGGAGTCCTCCGGCGAAGCGGCCGGGGCCCCGGTTGTCGGTGGGCCTGTGTAGCGTTCGGGGTGAAAGAGGGCGTACGGCGCGAGGGGCGCGATATGCCCGCAGGTCGGGGCGGTGCCGCGGTGAGCGGCCGTCCGGTGGGAGGTAGATGTCGTCGTGACGGACACGGTCGAGGCGAACGTGGGCGGGGCGGAATCGGGAGCCGGTCTGGAGCTGCCGGAGTCCTGGCGGGAGGTGCTGGGCACCGAGACGGAGAAGCCGTACTTCGCCGAGCTGGCGGCCTTCGTGGCGGCCCAGCGCGCGGAGCACCAGGTCTTCCCGCCGAGCGGGCAGGAGTTCTCCGCGCTGGAGGCCACGCCGTACGAGAAGGTCCGGGTGCTCGTGCTCGGCCAGGACCCGTACCACGACGACGGCCAGGCCCACGGCATGAGCTTCTCGGTGCTGCCCGGCACCAGGACGCCGCCCTCGCTGCGCAACATCTTCAAGGAGCTGGACGCCGACCTCGGCATCCCGGCGCCGGACAACGGCTACCTGATGCACTGGGCCGAGCAGGGCGTGCTGCTGCTCAACGCGGTGCTCACGGTCCGTGCGCACGAGGCCAATTCGCACAAGGCCAAGGGCTGGGAGAAGTTCACCGACGCGGTGATCCAGGCGGTGAGCGCGCGCGAGGAGCCGGTGGTCTTCGTGCTCTGGGGCAACTACGCCAAGAAGAAGCTCCCGCTGATCGACACCGGGAAGCACGTGGTGGTCCAGGGCGCGCACCCGTCGCCGCTGTCCGCCAAGCTGTTCTTCGGCAGCCGCCCGTTCTCGCAGATCAACACCGCGCTGGAGGGCTTCGGCGTCGACCCGATCGACTGGCGGATCCCGGACCTCAAGCAGGCCTGAGCCGGGCCGGGGCGTCCCGGACCGATCCGCTCGGACCGGCGTCCGTCCCTGACGCTCCGTCTCCGCGCTGCGGGCCGCCCGTCGTTCACCTTCCGGTGGACGGCGGGCGGTGCCCGGTGTGCGAAGCTGGGGCCGGACCGGGTCGCCGGGCCGGATCTGGGAGGGGCGGTACGTGCGCCGAGTTGGGCGAGGGGCTGGGTTCCGGCCGGCCGTGGGGGCGACATTGCTGGGGCTCGTGGCGGGGCTCGCGGGCTGCGCCGGGGGGAGCCCGACGGGAGCGGTCACGCAGGCGGCCACACCCGCCACATCCGCGGCGGTCGCGTCCGGGGCGGTGCCGGGGTCAGCGACCGCAGCCGGGGCGCCACTGCCCGGCGCCCTGCCGCAGCTGCCCGGCCAGACCTTCTACGTCTCCGACCGGACCGCCGCCGCCCAGCAGGTGACCGCGCTGCGCGGCCAGGGCCGGACGGCGGAGGCGGACACCCTGCTGCGGATCGCCGCCCGGCCCTCCTCGCAGTGGCTGACCGACCAGGCCGCCCGGAGCACCGCCGAGCAGGTGAGCCGCCGCGCCGCCGAGGCCGACCGGACGCCGGTCTTCGTCGCGTACAACATCCCGCACCGGGACTGCGGTCTCTACTCGGCCGGCGGCGCCACCGACGCGGCCGCGTACCGGGCCTGGATCACCGGGCTCGCGGAGGCGCTCGGTGACCGCCGGGCCTGGGTGGTGCTGGAGCCCGACGCGGTCGCGCACACCCTGGACGCCTGCGGGGTCAAGGGCGACGCCGCCGCCGAGCGCTACGGCCTGCTGGCCTTCGCCGTCCAGGAGTTGAAGAAGCGCCCGCAGGTGCGGGTCTACCTGGACGCGGGCAACCCCGGCTGGGTGCAGGACCGGGCCGCTCTGGCCGAGGCCCTGCGCAAGTCCGGGATCGCGGCGGCCGACGGCTTCGCGCTGAACGTCTCCAACTTCTACGCCACCGACCGCACGACCGCGTACGGGGCCCAGCTGTCCGCCCTGCTGGACGGCAAGCACTTCGTCGTCGACACCAGCCGCAACGGCAACGGCCCGCTGGGAGCGGAGGCGTGGTGCAACCCGCCCGGCCGCGCGCTCGGCACGCCGCCCACGACGGAGACCGGGCAGCCCGGGGTCGACGCCTTCCTCTGGATCAAGAACCCGGGCGAGTCGGACGGCGAGTGCGGCCGGGGCGAGCCCCGGGCGGGCGAGTTCTGGCTCCCGTACGCACTGGGCCTGGCGACGGCCGCCACAGGGTAGGCGGCCGCCGGAGACCCACAAGCCCGAAGGAGACGCTCAGCCGGCCGTGCCGAGGAAGGACTCCCAGCCGCCGGTCGGCGCCTGCCCCACATTGAGGGTGCGCAGCTTGCGCAGGGTGGACTGGTCCTGCGCGTCCAGCCACTCCACGAGCTGCTTGAACGAGACCAGCCGGACCTCGGGCTTGCCCGCGATCGTCTTGAGGGTCTCCTCGACGGCGTCCATGTAGATGCCGCCGTTCCACTGCTCGAAGTGGTTGCCGATGAAGAACGGCGCGCGGTTGCCGTTGTAGGCGCGGTCGAAACCGGCCAGGTAGGAGTCCCTGGCCTGGGTGCGCCAGTCGTTGAACTTGGCCGGGTCCCCATTGGTGACCTTCGACTGGTTGGCCAGGATGTTGTAGTCCATGGAGAGCACCTGGAAGGTGTGCCCGGGGAACGGGATGCTCTGCAGCGGGAGGTCCCAGACCTTCCCGTCCTGCACCTTCTGGGGCCAGATCTGCTGGCCGCCCGAGGAGCTGGCGTCGTACTTCCAGCCGAGGGCGGCGGCCGTCGGCAGCAGGGCCTTCTGCCCCTCCAGACAGGGGGTGCGGCCGCCGATCAGCTCCTTCTTGTAGTCGAAGGGGAGCGGGTCGACGTCGGTGAAGCCGGTGTTGGTCCGCCACTGGGTCACGAAGCCGACGGCCTGGTCTATCTCGCTCTTCCAGTCGTCGGGGCTCCACTTGTTGACCCCGTTGCCGTCCGGCCGGGTCGAGCAGAAGTGCCCGTTGAAGTGGGTGCCTATCTCGTGGCCGGCCAGCCAGGCCTGGCTGACGAGCTTGATGGTGTTCTTGACCGCGCCGTCCGACAGGTAGGGGATGTCGGAGGCGCCGACCGAGTGCAGCGGCGGGTGGTACAGCTCGGACCTGCCCTTGGGCAGCGTGTATATGCCGGAGAGGAAGAAGGTCATCGCGGCCTTGTGCTCCTCGGCGAGCTTGAGGAACCGGGGGAACTGGCCGTCCTCGGTCGCCCCGGCACCGTCCCAGGAGAACACCACGAACTGCGGCGGGCGCTCGCCGGGCTTGAGCTTCTCCGGCTTGGGCTGGTTCGGCTGCGGGCCGGTGTCGGCGGTCGAGCCGTCGCCGATCGGCTTGCCCTTGGTCGGGGTGCCGCTCGGGGTGGTGCCGGTTCCGGTGCTCGCCGTGCCGGTGGTGGGGGCGGGGGCGGGACCCGAACTGGAGCCCGAGGCGGCGGCCGAACCCGAGCCGCCCCCGGAGCAGGCCGTCACCGCTCCGAGGGCCGCGGTCGCGGCGGTGGCTGTGAGCACGGTCCTGCGCGAGATGCTGCCCATCGTCTCCCCTGGGGTCGTCCGGACCGGGTGGTGGCCGTGGCCGCGCCCGTATCAGTCAATTCGGACAATTGAGTGATTATCCGTCGTTAGGATTGCATGCGAACACACGGGTCACCAAGGAACCCGGGGGGCCGCCGACCATGAACACGCTCGATACGCCTGTACGGGATGCGAAGAAATGTCTTCTGTTGCCGTCCTGTGACGCTTCGCCCGATTCGAGGGGCGTGCCGTCGCGGCGTCAGCCGAGCGAGAGCCGGCGGTTGCGGCGCACGATCCGCGCGATGGCGGTGCTCACCGCGGTGGCCGCGGTGCAGGAGACCGCGAGGCTCAGCCAGGCGGTGTCGAACCAGTGGCTGTTGAGCCAGCCCAGGGTCACGATGTACGCCGCCCAGATCATCGCGGCCAGCGCCGACCAGCGCAGGAAGCGGTGGGGGTGCTCGGGGGAGTGGCCGATGGCCAGATCGAGGACGGTCCGCCCGGCCGGGACGAAGCGGGCGACCACGACCATGACGGCCGCCGCCCGGGTGGTGCGCCCGTCCAGCGCCTGCTGGACCCGGGCCACGCTCGCCGCGAGCTTCGGCCGGTGTTCCAGCCGCCGGTTGACCATGGGCGCGCCGCGCCGGGCCAGCTGGAGCAGCAGCAGGTCGCCGAGGAAGGAGGCGGTGGCCACGCCCAGGCCGAGCAGTACGGGCGCGCCGTCTATCTGTGCCGTCTTGAGCACGGCGAGTATGACGAGCGTCCCGCTCGGGATGAAGGGGAGGAAGGCGTCGCCGAGGACGGCGCAGAGCGCCAGGGCGCAGATCCACGAGGATCCGGCCAGTGTCGCGATGTCCATGTACTTCCTCCCTCCAGGCTGCCCGGGGGAGCAGTGGTTGCAAGGGACAACGCTAGCGCCTCGACTTTTCATGCCATGAAGCACCCCGGTTGTGCGGCGGCTCACAGGTGTCGGGGCCCACATGCCCCGACCTGCCCGGCAGGCGGTCGGAGTCGATCGGAGTCGATCGGGCCCGGAATGGCACGAGCCCCCGGGGCGGGGTGCCGCTCCGGGGGCTCGCGGGGATCGGTCGGCGCTGGTCCAGCCCGACGATCTTGCTGGTGAGTGCGGATCCGGTTGGGTGATCCGCCGGGAACCAAGCCTGCCGGACGCCGGAGGCCGCCCGCGAGCCCTCCGGCTGGCGACTTCCCGCGCTGGCGTGAAGTCGCCACGGGTGTTCGTCCGCTGGCTCTGTGTCAACCGGGAGCCGGGTCCCCGGGGAGCCCGGGCGACGGAAGGGACGGGCGTTCGCGAACGGGTCGCCCGGGGCGCGGCCGGGCCCGGGGCGGGGAACAAGGTGGACCGCGGCCGGGGTTGACCACTGTCGGCACCGGCGGCGGCACCGGCCGACCCGGTGGCCGGCACCGGTGCACCGCACCGGCGGACGGAACGACCACGGCCAGGAGGACGGACGGTATGACGACCGAGGACAGGCGGGCGGAGCAGCGGGACGGCGGGAGCGCGGCACCCGCCGCGGACGCGATCCGGGGCACGGCCCGGGGATCGGCGCCCGCCCCGCTGTCGATTCTCGACCTGGCCACCGTCGGGGTCGGCCACACACCCGCGCAGGCGCTCGCCGCGACCACCACCCTCGCCCGCAGCGCCGAGGAATGGGGCTACCACCGCTTCTGGGTGGCCGAGCACCACGGCATGCCCGGTGTCGCCAGCTCCACCCCGGCCGTCCTGCTGGCCCACCTCGGCGCCCACACCACCACCCTGCGGCTGGGCTCGGGCGGCGTGATGCTGCCCAACCACGCCCCGCTGGCGATCGCCGAGCAGTTCGGCCTGCTCGAAGCCCTCCACCCCGGCCGGATCGACCTCGGCCTCGGCCGGGCCCCCGGCACCGACGCCGCCACCGCCCGGGCGCTGCGCCGGGGCCTCGGCGAGGGCGCCGACGACTTCCCCCGCCAGCTCGCGGAGCTGACCCACTTCCTCGACGGCAGCTTCCCGGCCGAGCACGCCTACGCCCGGCTGACCGCCGTCCCGAAGGGCGAGGGACGGCCGCCGGTCTGGCTGCTCGGCTCCTCCGGCTTCAGCGCCCAGCTGGCCGGGCGCCTGGGGCTGCCGTTCGCCTTCGCGCACCACTTCAGCAGCGTCAACACCCTCCCCGCCCTCGACCTCTACCGCTCGGAGTTCCGCCCCTCGGCCGTGCTCGACGAGCCGTACGCGCTGATCGGGGTGGGCGCGGTCGCGGCCGACGACCGGGACGCCGCCCGCCGCCTCGCCCGCTCCGCGGCCCTCGGCATGCTCCGGCTGCGCCGCGGCAACCCGGGCCCGATCCCCACCCCGGAGGAGGCCGAGTCCTACCCGTACAGCCCGATGGAGGCGGACTTCATCGACGAGTGGCTGGGCAATGTCGTGCTGGGCTCGCCGGGAGAGGTGGCCGACGGGCTGGAGGCGCTGCGCAAGCGGACCGGGGTGGAGGAGCTGATGGTGACCTCGCACATCCACGGCCACGAGGCGCGGCTGCGTTCCTACGGGCTGATCGCCGAGGCGTACGGCCTGACCGGGGCCGGCGGTTCGGCCGGCTGACCGGCGTCAGCCCCGGGCCTCGCGGCCGTCCTGTCCCTCGCGGCCCTCACGCCCGTCCTGCCCGTCCCGGCTGTCCCCGCTGTCCTGGCGGTCCCGCCCGTCCCGGTTGTCGCGGAGTATCGCCGCGACGAGCTCCGCCTCGCCGGGGCGGGCGAAGTACCAGCCCTGGGCGGTGTCGCAGCCGGTGAGCCGCAGCCGCTCGGCCTGGGCGGCGCTCTCGATGCCCTCGGCGGTCACGGTCAGACCGAGGGTGTGGGCCAGCTGCACCATCGCGCCGACGATCTGCTCGTCCGCGTCGCTGCGCCGCGCGCCGAACCCGGGCATCTCCGCCCGGGAGCCGGTCGGGGAGGGGTCGCGGAAGCCCTCGATGAAGGTGCCGTCCAGCTTCAGTACGTGCACCGGGAGCCGGGAGAGGTACGCGAGGTTCGAGTAGCCCGTCCCGAAGTCGTCGATCGCGATCCGGACGCCCATGTCGGCGAGCGCCTGGAGCGCCTGGAGCGGGCGTCCGCCGGGGCCGAGCAGCGCGCTCTCGGTGATCTCCAGCTGCAGCAGCCGGGCCGGCAGCCCGGTGCGTTCGAGGGCCTGGGCGACATCGGCGACCACGTCGGAGTCCCAGATCTGGCGGGCGGCCAGATTGACGCTCACGAAGGTCTCGGTCTCGGGGAACTCGGTGAGCCAGCGCCGTGCCTGCCGGCAGGACTCCTCCAGCACCCACTTGCCCAGCGGCACGATCGCCCCGGACTCCTCGGCGAGGGGGATGAAGCGGTCCGGCGAGAGCGTCCCGTAGCGGGGGTGGCGCCATCTGACCAGGGCCTCGGCGCCGTGCACGGCACCGTCGGCGAGGCCGACCAGCGGCTGGTACTCGATGGTGAACTCGCCGCGCTCCAGCGCCGGGCGCAGCGCGGTCGCGAGCAGCTGGCGGGTCAGCTGGTGGGCGCCCCGGTCGGGGTCGTAGAGGGTCCACCGGGCCCGGCCGTCGGCCTTGGACCAGTACAGGGTGGCGTCGGCGTCCTTGACCAGGTCGGTGGGGGTGGTCTCCTGCACGGAGCGCTCGACGACGCCGACACTGGCGGTGACCACCAGGCGGTGGCCGGCCACGTCGAAGGGGCGCTCCAGGGCTTCGAGGATCCGGGTGGCCAGGTCGGTCAGCTGGTCGCTGCCCCGGCTGTCGGTCACCAGGACGGCGAACTCGTCACCGCCCATCCGCGCCACCAGCTGGGTGCCGTGCGCGGTGAAGCCGCGCCGCAGCCGGGTGGCCACGGCGATCAGCAACTGGTCGCCGATGTGGTGGCCGAGCGTCTCGTTGATCGCGGCGAACCCGTCGAGGTCCAGGTAGCAGACGCCGACCCGGGGGCCGTCGCCCTCGTCCTCGGCCCCGGTGGCCGGGTCCGGGGGTGCGGGCGCCGGCGGGGGCGCCGTCGACCGGTCGGCGGTGAGGCAGGCCGCGTCGAGGCGTTCGAAGAAGTACGTCCGGTTGGGCAGGCGGGTCAGTGGGTCGTGCAGGGCCTGGTACTCCAGCCGGTCGCCGAGCCGGCGCTGCTCGGTGATGTCCTCGACCAGGGCGAGTGTGTAGAGCGGCCCGCCCGAGGCGTCCCGGATCAGCGAGACGGTCACCTTGCTCCAGACCGTCCGGCCCTCGCGGTGCTTGAGCTGCTTCTCGACCCGGAGCCGGTCGCGCTCGCCGTGGACGAGGGCCGGGAAGAGCCGGTGCGGCATGCCCTCGGGGTCGAAGATCTCGTGGATGTGGGTCCGCGCCAGTTCGCCGACGGTGCGGCCGGTGAGCGTGGCGAAGGCGGGGTTGACCTCGATGATCCGGTCCTCGGGGTCGATCAGGGCCATGCCGATACCGGCGTCCCAGAAGGCGGCCCGCAGCCGGGCCTCGCTCACCCGCAGGGCGGCCAGCAGCGGGTCCCCGTCCTCGGCGGTGGCCGGTCCCGGCTGTGCGGGCCCGGTGCCGGGGCTGTCGTCCGCCGTCCGGTGGGCGTCGTCGGCGAGCGGCCTCGCACAGGTCGGGCAGAGCAGGGCGCCGCCGGACACGCCGTCCAGGACGGCCTGGGTGGTGCCGACGCCGGTGCCGTTCGTGGTGCCGTTCGTGGTGCCGTTCGTGCTGCCGGGGCCGGTGCCGTTGGTGCTGCCGGCGGGCGGCGGGAGGCGGTGGTGCGCGCGTGCCTCTTCGCGCCGTACGCCGGGGTGGTGAGCGTCGGCCCCCTCGTTCTGGCCCGGCACGGCATGCTCCCGTCCGCTGCTGACGCTTGACGCTGGTCCGGCCGGTCACCCGACTGCGGCGGCCGGCTCCGCACCCTGCCGGGGCTCCTGGGGCGGCGGCGCGGCGGAACGCTCGGGACGGAGCGGGCCGGGCCGAAGCCCGCCTGAGGAACCGTGAGGAACAGGGTGCTGCGGCCGATCATAGGACGCGACGGCAACGCGCGGTGACCGCCGCCAGGGTGATTCGTCGGCTTTGGGGTCAAGTGCGGCGATACATGCGGACGCCCCCGGTACACATCACATGATGTGCACCGGGGGCGCGTGCTCCGGCAGTGCGCCCTCGGGCCCCGGCGGAGCGCCAACGCGCGCCCCATCGGGCCCGAGGAGCAGGAGGAGCGGAGGACCGGACGGTCAGCCGGCCAGGTTGGCCGTGAGGGTGATGGTGGTGCCCGTCAGCGCCTGGCTCACCGGGCAGTTCGCCTTGGCGTCCTGGGCGGCGGCCACGAAACCGGCCTCGTCCAGCCCGGGCACCTCACCGGTCACGGTGAGGTGGATGCCGGTGATGCCGGTGCCCGGCTGGAAGGTGACATCGGCCTGGGTGTCGAGCTTGGTGGGCGGGGTGCCCGCGCCCGCCAGGCCGTGCGAGAGCGCCATCGAGAAGCAGGCGGAGTGCGCGGCCGCGATGAGCTCCTCCGGGCTGGTCAGCCCGTTCGGCGTCTCGGCGCGGGCCGGCCAGGACACCGGGAACTCGCCGATGCCGGACGACGCGAACGTCACCTGGCCCTTGCCGTCGAGCAGGTTGCCTTCCCAAGCGGTGCGCGCGGTGCGAGTGGTTGCCACGATCGGTACCTCCGTCGAATGAGGAACTGCTGGTTCGTCACGTCCGGTCCTGCCGCGCCCCAGCCTACGTGCAGGTCCGGGGCCTGCCACAAGTAGCGCCCCGGTCTCACGAGTCCGAAAATCCCTCGGCCGCCCCGGTGGGCGCGGCCTCCGGCGGGCGGGCCCGGGCAGCTCGGAGCGCCGTCCGGCGGTCGGTCCGTGTGCCGTCCATATCGTGGACCGATCGGCCAAATGGTGCGGGCCGACGTCGGGCGCCCTGTTAGATTTGCCCGGGCCCGGGCCCGGCCGCCGGACGGCCGGGCGCAAGACGAGAGAGCCGCGGAGCCTGCCCGATGACGGACCACCCCACGACCCCCGATGCCGGACTGCCCGAGGGGGTCGACGACGCCGTGCGGGCCGAGCTGACCAGCCTGCGCGAGAGCATCGACAACATCGACGCCGCGGTGGTCCACATGCTGGCCGAGCGCTTCAAGGCGACCCAGCGGGTCGGCCGGCTCAAGGCCGAGCACAAGCTCCCCCCGGCCGATCCGGCCCGTGAGCGCGCCCAGATCAAGCGCCTGCGCGAGCTGGCCGCCGGCGCGCACCTGGACCCGGTGTTCGCCGAGAAGTTCCTCAACTTCATCATCGCCGAGGTCATCCGCCACCACGAGGCCATCGCGAGCGACACCGTGACCGGCGGGAACGACGCCGTCTGACGGCCGACCCGGCCCGCGCCGCCGCCCGGGCCGACGGTGCCGCCCGTCGCCGCGGGCCGGTGCCGCCGTCACCGCCGGCCCGGGCGGACGGCGGGCCCGGGGATGTCGGACATGGGTAAAAGCCCGATTTCGCCTGGATCCCCGATTGGCGTAGCGTGCGGGTTCCCCCGCAGCCGGAGAGTGGAGCAGCGACGATGGCGGTGAACCTGCCGGACACGCACGGCGGCGACGCCGGGGCCGGTGCCGCCGCCCCCGGTGCCCCGGTCGGGGGCCGGGCCGAGGCCCGGCGGGCACGGCGGGCCGCCGAGGGCCGCCGGAGCAGGCCGTCGAAGAACGGTTCGCCGAAGAACGGCCGCCCGGGGCGCCGGCCGCGGCCGTGGTGGATCGAGATCCCGGCCATGGCGGCGGTGGGCCTGGTGGTCGCGCTGCTGATCAAGACCTGTCTGTTCCAGGTGTTCACCATCCCCTCCGGTTCGATGGAGAACACCCTGCGGATCGGCGACCGGGTCGGCGTCAACAAGCTCGCCCCGCTGACCGGCTGGAAGCCCGAGCCGGGCCAGCCCGTGGTGTTCAAGGACCCGGGGGGCTGGCTGCCGCCGCAGGCGACCGACGGGAACCCGCTGACCGACGCGCTGGGCTCGGCGCTCTCCTTCGTCGGCCTGGTGCCGCCGAAGGACGACAACTACCTGGTCAAGCGGGTGATCGCGACGGGCGGGCAGACCGTGCAGTGCGCGGGCACCACGCTGACCGTCGACGGCGCCAAGGTCGACGAGCCCTACCTCCACCCCGGGGACGACTCCTGCGCCGGTCTGGACTTCGGCCCGGTGACGGTGCCGCAGGGCCATGTCTGGGTCGAGGGCGACCACCGCAGCGACTCCGCCGACTCCCGGTACCACCAGCGGGGCCCGGGCGGGGGCGCGGTGCCGGTGGACAACGTGGTCGGTCCGGTGTCGGCCGTGGTGTGGCCGCTCGGCCATCTCGACTGGTTCGGCTGGGTCGGCCGCTGATCCGGCCGGGGCCGGGGCCGGGACCGGCCCCGGCCCTGCCCCGACCCCGGCCTTGCGGCCGGGCGCCGGTGGCTCCTCCCGGCTACCGCTCCTTCTCCAGGGCCTCGCCCGCCTCGGCCCCGGCCGCCCGTGCCAGCCGCTCGCCGAGCGCGGTCGCGCCCGCCGGGACCGCCGCGCGGCCCGCGTCCTCCACGTCCCTGCCGGTCGTCCCCGCCGTTCCCGTGATCTCCACGGCGACGGGCTTGCTCGCCTGCGCCGCGAAGGCGCCGGCCAGTACCAGCAGACCGCCGGTCACCTGCGGCAGGCCGAGGTGCTCGCCGAGCAGGACCCAGGCCAGCACGGTCGCCACGACCGCCTCCAGATTGGCCACCACACCGGCGACCGGCGGCGACAGGTGGCGGACGGCGACGACGCCGGTCAGATAGGCGAGCACGGTCGCGATCAGGACCATCCAGGCGGCCGGCAGCAGTGCGGGCAGGGTGTGCCCGTTCATCACCACGTCCCCGCCGAGCTTGCTCCAGTCCGCCTGCCAGGGGCGGGTGAAGGCGGTGAGCACGACCGAGCCGATCAGCAGGCCGTACGCGCTGACGGCGATCGGGTCGACGGGGCGGTCGCCCCGGCTCCCGGCGTCGGCGAGCACGAAGTAGCCGACCTGGCAGCAGGCCGCGCCCAGGGCGAACAGCACGCCGAGCAGGTCGAAGCTCAGCCCGTTCCACACCTCGACCACGCAGGCGAGTCCGGCGACCGCGACGCCGGCGCCGATCGCCGCGCCCCGGCTGATCGGCCGGCGCTGGACGAACCGGACGTAGCCGATGAGCAGCGGCGGGCCGAGGTACTCGATCAGGAGGGCGACGCCGACCGGGATCCGCGAGATGGCCGCGAAGTAGCAGGCCTGCACGCCCGCGACGGCCAGCAGGCCGAAGCCGATCAGCAGGCCGGGCCGCCGCAGCACGGCATCGCGGTGGCGGTAGGCCAGCGGCAGCAGGACGACGGCGGCGCCGGTCACCCGCAGCCAGACCACGTGCAGGGGCGACAGCCCGGCCTCGATCAGTGGTTTGGCCGCGGTGCCGGAGCCGCCGAAGGCGATCGCGGAGACGAGGGCGAGGGTGAGACCGAGGGTCCGGCCCGAGGGGCGGCCGAGCGGGGGCTTCGAGCTGTGCACCGACGAATTGTGACAGTAGGACCGCAATTCGGTAAGGGGTCATTTCGTTATTCGGTCCTGCACATCACCCGGGGGTGAGCCCCCGCCACCGACCGCAGCGCCGGTCGGCAGCTACCGACCGGCGCCGCGGCCGCAGCCACTGGCCGCAGTTACTGGCCGGATCCGGTCCCGGTGCCCGCGTCCGCCCCGGTGCCGCCGCCGGACCCGGTGCCCGTGCCGCCGGTGCCGCCGGTCGGCTGCGGTGCCGTGGTCGGCCCGGTGGTCGGGGCGGTGGTGGGTGCCGGGGTCCTGGTCGGCCGGCTGGTCGGCTGCGGCGTCGTCGGCTGGGTCGGGGTGCTGGTCGCCCCGCCGGTGCCGCCGGTCGGCTGCGGTGCGGTGGTCGGCCCGCCGGACGGGGTGGCGGTGGGCTCCGGACCGGCGCCCGGTCCGCCCGAGCCGCCCGTCCCGCCGGAGCCGCCCGTCCCGCCCTGGCCGGCCGGCGGCGAGGGCTGGCCGGAGGGCGTCGCCGACCCGTCCGGGGTGGCCGGCGCGGAGCTCGCGCCGCCCGAGGGGCTGGGCGAGGCGCCGGCCCCGGAGGAGCCCCAGCCGCCACGCCCCGAGTCGTCGGCGCCCGCGGGCGCGGGGAAGTCGGAGACCGGCTGGCCCTTGAGCGCCGCCTTCATGTAGGCGGTCCAGATCTGCGCGGGGTACTGGCCGCCCGCCGCGCCGTCGAGTCCGCCGGTGCCGTTCAGGCTGACCTGGGCCCCGGTGCCGGGGTCCTGGCCGAACAGCGCGACCGAGGTGACCAGCTCCGGGGTGTACCCGACGAACCACACCGACCGGTGCTCGTCGGTGGTGCCGGTCTTGCCCGCGGCCGGGCGGCCCAGCGCCTTGGCCCGCCAGCCGGTGCCGCCCTGGTCGGCCACCACGCCCTGGAGCATCGAGGTGACCTGGCGCGCGGTCTGCTCGCTCACCGCCTGGGTGGTCTTGTGGGCGGGCAGCGCGACCGCCTCGCCCTCGCGGTCCACCGACTGCACCAGCCACGGGGTGATCTGCTTGCCGCCGTTGTCCAGCGTGGCGTACACACCTGCCATGTCGAGCACGCTGGGGGTGGAGGTGCCCAGCGGGATCGACGGCACCGCGTTCAGGTCGGGGGTGTTGCTGGGCAGGCCGAGCGCGATCGCGGTGTCCCGCACCTTGGCCAGCCCGGTGTCCTGGGCGAGCTGGGCGAAGGCCGAGTTCACCGACCAGTCGGTGGCCTGCTGGAGGGTGATCTGGCCGTAGCTCTTGTCGCCCTCGTTCGGCGGTGCGTACGCGGTGCCCTTCCCGCCGCGGACCTTGCGCTCGCTGGTGCCGTCGTAGACGGTGCGCGGGGTGACGGCCTGGCCGGTCTGGGTCTTGGCGTTGTTCTCCAGGGCCGCCGCCAGTGCGATCGCCTTGAAGGTCGAGCCCGACTGGTAGTCCCGCCGGGTCGCGTTGTCGATGTAGTGCTTGGTGTAGTCGACCCCGCCGTACAGGGCGACCACGGCGCCGGTCTTCGGGTCCACCGAGGCGGCACCGGCCTGGACGGCGGCGTCCTTCTTCCGCTTGTCCGGGTTGAGGGTGTCGTGCAGCTGGGCCTGGACGGAGTCCTCCAGGGCCTGCTGGCGGGTCGGGTCGACGGTGAGCTTGATCGTGTAGCCGCCCTTGGCCAGCTCCGACTCGCCGATGACCTGGTTGGTGGTGAGGTACTCGGTCGCGGCGTTGACCAGGTAGCCGGCCTGGCCGGACAGTCCGAGCTGCGCCTGCGGGTCCTTGACCTCGGGGAAGGCGGTGGCGGCCCGCTCCTCGGCGGACAGCCAGCCCTCCTTCACCATGCCGTCGAGCACGTAGTTCCAGCGGTTGACCGCGTTCTGCTTGCCCGCCGGGGTGGCGGTGGCGACGTCGTAGGCGCTGGGGGCGTTCAGCAGGGTGGCCAGGTAGGCGCCCTGGGCGGCGTCGAGCTGCGCGGCGTCGATGCCGAAGTACTGCTGGGCGGCGGCCTGGACGCCGTACGCGCCGCGCCCGTAGTACGAGGTGTTGAGGTAGCTGGAGAGGATCTCGTCCTTGGTCTCGGTGGCGTCCACCTTGATCGCTATGAAGAGTTCCTTCACCTTGCGGGTGACCGACTGCTGCTGGTTCAGGTAGGTGTTCTTCACGTACTGCTGCGTGATGGTGGAGCCGCCCTGGGTGCCCTCGCCCTTGGCGGTGTTGACGGCGGCGCGGACCATGCCGGCCACGTTGACGGCGCCCTCGTGGTAGAAGTTGCGGTCCTCGGCGGCCAGGGTCGCGTGCTGCGCGGCGGGGGAGACCTTGTCCAGCGGGACGTTCTGGCGGTTGGTCTGGCCGGTCCGGGCGAGCACCGAGCCGTCCTGGTAGAGCCAGGTGTTGCTCTGGGTGGTCGCGGCCGCGTGCGCGTCCGGGACCTTCACCAGGGCGATGCCGAGGGCGAACAGGCCGACCCCGAGCAGCACCGAGGCCACCAGGCCCACCAGGGTCAATCGCCAGGTCGGTATCAGCCGGCGCCAGCCGGTGCGCCTGGGCCGTCGGACCTTGGTCTTCCGGATGCGCGGCGCGCCGCTCGGGGCGTTACGGGACAAAGCGGCGGCCTTTCCTGCGGGCGAACGACGGGGAGGGTGCACGGGCGGGCGGCGGCACGTACGGCCGGGCCGGCCCGCGCGGACAGGACCGTCGGCGGTCGGGGGCCTTTGCCCCTTTTCCGGTGTACAGCCCAGAACGCGCCGAAGGTACCGGTTGGCTCCACCACGGCGGGAAGCGAGACCGACATCACACACAAATCGGGCGTCAATGGGCAGCGAAAAGCCGGAGAGCCCCTCGTGTGTACGAGAGGCTCCCCGGTGTCGGTGCGCCGCCAGGGACTCGAACCCCGGACCCGCTGATTAAGAGTCAGCTGCTCTAACCAACTGAGCTAGCGGCGCCTGCTGACGGGGAAAACAATACACGCTTCCGAAGGGTGCCTCGAACCACCCGGACGTCACCGGGGGCAGCCTGTCCGTTTCCGCCCGGTTGGGGTGCCGTTTGTCGACGGTTAGGGTGGTTTTGTGCCCAGCTCCCACCCCGGTCGCCGGAACGCTCGGCGCACCCCCGCCCCGATCTCCGCACCCGCGTCCGCTCCGGTGTCAGCCCCGGTGTCCGTTCCGGCCCGGCCGGAGGCCGCCGCCAGGGCCGTCGCCGCCCTGCTGCTGCTCAGCGCGGTGGCCTACACCGCGTGGGTCCTGGAGGTGGTGCTCAGCACCGGGCTCGACCCGGTCCAGGCCTACATCAGCGAGCTCGCCGCCGAGGACCAGCCGCTGGGCGGCCTCTTCCGGGCCACCGACCTGGTCGCCGGACTCGCCGTGCTGGCGGCCGCCCTGCTCGCGCTGTCCGCCTTCCACTTCCGCCGCCCGGCACCCCCGGAGGCCGGGGGGAGCCCGGTCCGGCGGGCCTGGGCGGCGGGCGGCTGGGCCGCGCTCGCCCTGTTCGGCGCGGCCACCGCCGCCGACTCCCGGCTGCCGCTGAGCTGCGCGCCCACCAGCGACGAGATGTGCGCCGCCCGCGAGACAGCCGGCCTCGTCCCCGCCACCCACACCGCGCACGCCGTGACCAGCAGCCTGGCCGTGCTCGGCGCGCTCGGCGGGCTGACCGCGCTCACCGTCGCCGCCCGCCGCTACCACCGGTGGCCGCCGGTGGCCCGGTACGGGCCGTGGCTGCTGGGCGCCGAGCTGCTCGCCACCGGCTGGAGCCTGGGCGCGATCGCCGCCTTCGAGGCGGGCCGCGGCACCTGGGCGCTGGGCGCCGGCCAGCGGCTCCAGGTGCTGCTCGTCGCCCTCTGGCTCGCGCTGCTCGCGGCGGCCGTCGGCCGGACGGGCGGCCGGGACTGCGTCGGACCGCGGGGGACGCTCGTCGACGGCACGGTCCGGGACGCCCCGGCCGCCGCCGCGCCGTCCCGGACCGAACGGCGGGATCCGGTATGACCGGCGATCGCGGCCCGGCCGCGAACGGCGGGGCCGAAGGCTCCGAGGACCCGCCCGCCTCCCGCTCCGGCCCGGCGCCGGCCGCCTTCGTCCGGATCGACGGCGTCCCGCTGCACGTCCGGGTCGAGGGCCGGGGGCCGGTGTGCCTGCTCACCGGCGGGCTCGGCAGCAGCTGGTTCGACTGGGACCTGGTGGTCCCCTTCCTCACCCCGTACCGCACCGTCGTCCGCTACGACCGGCCCGGCTACGGCCTCAGCGCCCCCGAACCGGCCGACCGGCCCGTCCCGACCGCCGCCGGGGAGGCGGCCCGGATCCGGGCCGTCCTCGACGCGCTCGGCCTGCCCGGACGCTGCACGCTGGCCGGGCACTCGCTGGCCGGCTTCCACGTCGAGGCGTTCGCCCGGCTGTACCCCGAGCGGACGGCCGGGCTGGTCCTGCTGGACGGCAGCGTCGAACCGGACCCCCGGCCGCGCCCGGCGCCCCGTCTGCGGGACCTCGCGGCGCGCGCCACCGCGGCCGCCGCCACCGCCGTCGCCGTGCCCTACCTGCTCGGGCCCGCCGTGCGCCGGACGGTCGCCCGCGCCACCACGGTGCGGCACGAGGACCTCGCCCCGGCGCCGCTGGTCCGGCACTGCTACCGCACCGGACGCTCGCTGCGGGCACTGCTCCGGGAGAACACCCACTACCTGGACATGGCCGCCGAGCTGGCCGCGCTGCGCGGCACCGCCCCGCTGCCGGCGGGCCTGCCGGTGACCGTGCTCGCCGCCGACGACGGTCTGAGCGGCCCCCGGACCGAGGAGTGGCTGGCCGCCCAGCAGGGGCTCGCCGAACTCCTCGGCGCGGAGTACCGGCGCACCGCCCCGGCCGGGCACCTGCTCATGTTCGACCGGCCGGACGCGGTGGCCTCGGCGGTCCTGGACACCTCCCGCGGGCCGGGCTGAACCCCGCCGGGCCGGGCCGCCGGGGCGGCTCAGCCGCCGCTGGCGTTGTCCGCCCCGACCACCCGGCGCAGGGCCCGGGCTATCGGCTGCTCCCGGGCGACCGCCCGGAAGGACTTCCGCAGCTCGGAGTGGACCCGGCCGGGGAAGAGCCGGCGGTCCAGCTGCGCGGCCCAGAGCAGTCCGGCCAGGTGCAGGTCCCGCTGGGCCGAGGGGGAGGCGCCGCGCGGACCGGAAGCGCCCCGCAGGGTGGCGGCGATCCGCTCGGCGATCTCGGCGCCGACGGTGGCGCGTACCGGCAGCCAGGCGCGGTACGGCACCAGCAGGAGGAACCGGCGGTGTTCGAGGGTCAGGTGCCCGCTCGCCACCAGCCGTTCCCGGAAGATCCGCACCGCCGGCCCCCGCGGCACCCGCCGCAGGGCCGCGTCCAGCCCGGGCCGGCGCCACTCCGGGGCCCGCCCCAGTCGGTCGAGCACCTCGGCGGTGACCTCGTCGCGCGCCCCGTCCGGGCGGAATCCGGTGATCCGCCGGTCCTGGACCTTGATGCCGCCGGTCAGCAGCAGCTCGGCGAGCACGGCGGCCGCGATCGCCCGCTGGAAGCCGTTCCGGGAGACCCGCAGGGTGCCGCTGTCCGGGTCGGTGAAGAGCAGGACCAGCTCCTCCGCGAGCGAGAGCGGGAGGCGGTCGGAGGCGGCGTACGGATCGGGCGGACCGAGGGGAGTCACGGCGACAGCACCTCCGGTGCGAGGACGGACACCCACGCTATCCGCCGACCCGCCGCCGTTTCCGGGACTTCCGGGGAACGGGAGGGAACGATCGGGAGTGTGCGGGAACGCCGAAGGCCCCCTCGCTGCTGCGAGGGGGCCTTCGGCCGTCTGTGCGCCGCCAGGGACTCGAACCCCGGACCCGCTGATTAAGAGTCAGCTGCTCTAACCAACTGAGCTAGCGGCGCCTGCTGACCTGGAAGACATTACACGCAATCGGGCCGATCCGCCGAATCGCGACAGGACGGTCACCCACCGTGTTCGCGGGGCGGTGGGTGACCGGCGGTCCGGCGAGAAGGATCTCGAAGGCCCCGGCGGCGGACGCCCCGTCACCCCTCCGGGAAGTGGCAGGCGGCCCGGTGGTCGGGCTCCGGCGCACCCGCGGCGGCCGGCCCCGCGGTGGTGAGCGGCGGCGCCTCCGTCTCGCACCGGCCGCGTGACCCCTCGTCGAGTCCCGCGTACACCGGGCAGCGGGCGCGGAACGGGCAGCCGGTGTGCCGGACGGTGGGGGAGGGCGGGTCGCCGGCCAGCAGGATCCGGGTCCGGCTCCGTTCGGCGGCCGGGTCCGGCAGCGGGACGGCCGAGAGCAGCGCCCGGGTGTAGGGGTGCCGCGGGCGGTCGAAGACGGCGGACACCTCGCCCTGTTCGACCGTCCGCCCCAGGTACATCACGCTCACCCGGTCGGCGAGGTGCCGGATCACCGAGAGGTCGTGCGAGACGAAGAGATAGGAGAGGCCCAGCTCCGCCTTGAGGGACTGGAGCAGGTTGAGCACCCCGGCCTGGATCGAGACGTCCAGCGCGGAGACCGGCTCGTCCAGGACCAGCAGCCGGGGCCGGACGGCCAGCGCGCGGGCGATCGAGATCCGCTGGCGCTGCCCGCCGGAGAACTGGTGCGGGTAGCGGACGGCGTGGGCCGGGTCGAGGCCGACCTGACGGAGCAGTTCGGGCACCCGGCGGGCGATCTCCTCCTTCGCGGCCCGCTGGGCGCGCAGCGGTTCGGCGACGATGTCGCCGACCGGCATCCGGGGGTCCAGGCTGGCCATCGGGTCCTGGAAGACGATCTGCAGATCGGACCGCATCCGGTGGGCCTCGGCGCGGGAGAGCGCGGCGGTGTCCCGGCCGAGCAGCTCGATCCGCCCGGACTCGGGGGCGGCCAGGCGCAGCAGCTCGAACAGGGTGGTGGACTTGCCGGAGCCGGACTCGCCGACCAGGCCGAGGGTCTCGCCCTCCCGGATCGACAGCTCGACGCCGTCCACCGCGTGGACCGAGCCGATCCGGCGCTTGAACACGGTGCCCTTGAGCAGCGGGAAGGTCTTGGTGAGCCCCTCGACCTCCAGGACCGGCGGGCGCTGCTCCCGGGGGACGGGTGCGGCGGCGGACGCGGCCGGGACCTCGGGCACGGGGTAGACCTCGGTGGGCGCGGGCCGCCGTTCGGCCAGCTCACCGGCCCGGACGCAGGCCGCGAGGTGGGCGGTCGCGCCGTCGGCCCCCGTGCCGGGGTCCGAGCCCGACGTCCCGTCGCCGGTCAGCGGCGGCTCGGCCGTGCGGCAGCGGTCCTCGACCAGTGGGCAGCGGGCGGCGAACGGGCAGCCCGGCGGCAGTTCGGCCATCGGCGCGGGCGTGCCGGGTATCGGCACCAGCGGTCCGCGGTTCCCGTCCAGCCGGGGGACGGCCCCGACCAGGCCCAGCGTGTACGGGTGGCGCGGCGCGGCGAACAGCTCGTCCACGCCCGCCGTTTCGACCACCCGGCCCGCGTACATCACCGCGACCCGGTCGGCCATCCCGGCGATCACCCCGAGGTCGTGGCTGACCAGGACGAGCGCGGCGCCGGTCTCGCGGCGGGCGGTGCGCAGCACGTCGAGCACCTGCGCCTGGATGGTGACGTCCAGGGCGGTGGTGGGTTCGTCGGCGAGCAGCACGTCGGGGTCGTTGGCGACGGCCATGGCGATCATGGCGCGCTGCCGCATGCCGCCGGAGAACTCGTGCGGGAAGCTGTCGAGGGCGCGGTCGGGGGCCGGGATGCCGACCAGGTCGAGCAGTTCGGCGGCCCGCTTGCGGGCGGCGGCGCGGTCGAGGCCGGGCCGGTGGATCCGCAGCGCCTCGACGAGCTGGTCGCCGATCCGGTAGACGGGGGTGAAGGCGGAGAGCGGGTCCTGGAACACCATGGCGATCCGGCGGCCGCGGACGGCGGCCAGTTCGCGTCCGGGCAGGCCGATCAGCTCGCGGTCGTCCAGCCGGACCGAGCCCCGGACCCGGGCGGTGCCGGGCAGCAGGCCGAGCACGGCCAGCGCGGTGACGGACTTCCCGGAGCCGGACTCGCCGACGATGCCGAGGGTCTCGCCCCGGTGCAGGGTGAGGTCGACGCCGCGCACGGCGGGGACGGGGTCGGCGCCGCGCGGGCCGGTGAACTCGACCCGCAGGTCGCGGACGCGCAGCAGCGGGGTCCCGGTGGCGGTGGTCGTGGCGGTGGTGGTCACGCGCTGGTCCTCTTCGTCGTGGCACTGGCACTGGCACTGGCACTGGCACTGGCACTGGCACTGGCACTGGCACCGGCACTGGCACCGGCGCTGGCACCGGCGCTGGCACCGGCACCGGCACGGGTGCGGGACCGCCGGGACCGCCGGGGCCGCCGGGCGCCCTCGGAGGTGGGGTCGAGCGCGTCCCGCAGCCCGTCGCCGATCAGGTTGACCGCCAGGACGAAGAGCACCAGCAGCCCGGCGGCGAAGTAGAACAGCCAGGGGAAGACCGGGGCCTCGCTGGTGCCGGCGGCGAGCAGGGTCCCGAGCGAGACGTCCGGCGCCTTGACGCCGAAGCCGAAGTAGGAGAGCGCGGTCTCGCTCATCACGGCGCCGCCGACCGCGATCGTGGCGTCGATGATGAGGAAGGAGGCGACGTTCGGCAGGATGTGCCGGGAGATGATCCGCAGCGGACGGACGCCCATGAACTGCGCGGCGCGCACGAACTCCCGCTCCCGCAGCGAGATGGTCATCGAGCGGACCACCCGGGCGGTGATCATCCAGTTGAACAGGGCGAGCAGCAGCACGAAGGCGAGCCAGCCGGCGCCCTTCAGCCGGGGCGAGACGATCGTGATGACCAGGAAGCTGGGGAAGACCAGCATGAGGTCGACCAGGAACATCAGCAGCCGGTCGGTCCAGCCGCCGAAGTAGCCGGCGCAGGCGCCGACCAGGGAGGCCAGCACGGTCGAGAAGAGCGCCACCAGCAGGCCGATGACCAGCGACTTCTGCAGGCCGCGGACCGTCTGCGCGAAGACGTCCTGGCCGACCCCGTTGGTGCCGAACCAGTGGGTGCCCGAGGGCGGTTGGCGCAGCGCGCCGTAGTCGGGGGTGGCGTAGTCCCAGGGCGTGAGGAACCCGCCGCCGAAGGCGAGCAGGAACAGCAGCAGGACGATCACCGCGCCGACCACCGCCCAGCGGGCGGCGAGCAGCCGGGCGAGGACGATCCGCCCCCGGCCGGTCGGCCCGGGAACGGCGGGAGCGGCGGGGGAACCGGGTCCGGCGGGCTCGGCGGGGCCGGCGGACTCCGCGATGACGGCGGTCAAGAGGGCTCTCCTCGGTTCAGGACCGCACGCGCGGGTCGAGGGCGGCGTGCAGGGTGTCGGCGAGGAAGCCGGAGGCGAGCACCACGACCGCCGCGAACAGGTTGACCGCGACGACCGCGTTGACGTCCTGCTCGTTGACGGACTGGATGAACCATTCGCCCATGCCGTGCCAGCCGAAGATGGTCTCGGTGAACGCGGCGCCGGTGAAGATGCCGAGGAAGCTGTACGCGAACATCGTCGACATCGGGATCACCGCCGTCCGCAGCCCGTGCTTGACCAGGGCGCGGCCCCGGGTGAGGCCCTTGGCCTCGGCGGTGCGCAGGTAGTCGGCGCCGAGCACGTCGAGCATGGTGCCGCGCTGGTAGCGGCTGTAGGTGGCGAGGCCGCCGAGCGCCAGCGAGAGGGTCGGCAGCAGCAGGTGCAGCGCCCAGTCGGCGAGGTGGGCGCCGAGTCCGCCGCTGAGGCCGGGGGTCTCGTACCCGGTGAACGGGACGACCTCGTGGCCGACGGCGTCCTTGGCGGCGATGGCGCCGTTCTTGAGGAAGAGGGCGACCAGGAACACCGGGGTGGAGAGCAGGACGAAGGAGAGCACGGTGAGCAGCCGGTCGGAGATCCGGTACTGGCGCACGGCGCTCCACGCCCCGGCGGCGACACCGAGCACCATGCCGAGCAGGCTGCCGATCAGCAGCAGCCGCAGCGAGACCCAGACCCGGCGGCGGAAGTCGTCCATCACCGGGGTGTCGTGGATGGTGCGGCCGAGGTCGCCGTGCAGCAGCAGGTCACCCGCCCAGTGCCCGAACCGTTCGACGACCGGGGTGCGGTCGTTGAGGTTGAGGTCGGTGAGCTGGCGCTCGACCGAGGCGGCGGCCGGGCGCGGCACCTTCGCCTCGAAGTAGACGCGCGGCTGCAGTGCGGCGCCGGCCAGCGCGTACGCCAGGAAGACGGCGGCGACCAGCAGGACGGCGTAGTAGGCGAACCGCTTGGTCAGGTAACGGAGCATCAGCGGCCGCCCTGGGTGGGGGCGGGGCCGACGCGTCTGGTGGGCATCGGAGGGTGGCCTTCGGGTCGAGGGTGGGGGAGCGGGGCGCCGTGGCGCGGATGCGGGTGCGGCGTACCGGGGGCGGGTGGGTCGAGGGTGGTCCCGGCCGCCTTCTTGACCGTGGTCAGGAAAGCGCGCAGGTCAGAGTCTGGCACCGGCGCACGGCCGCGGTATTGCGGTCGTGTTGCGCCCCGTTTCGTTTGGATCAGGTGTCCACCACGCCCCCTGGTACTCGTCCTGATCGGCTGTTACGTTCGGTCCCCGGCACCGACTTGGCTGCCCACGCTCAAGCCTCGCCACACCTCGCGACGCTCATCTCTCACCACTCGCCGGACCTCACGGGGGGAACCCTCATGCACGCTTCCGCCACGCCTGCGCGCCGACTCGGCCGCGCCGCCGTCCTCGCTCTCGCCGTCGCCCTCGCGGCCACCGCGTGCAGCTCCGGCGGTGGTGGCTCGGCGGACACGGCGGTGAAGAGCGCGGCGCCGGGGCAGGGTTCCATCGACATCAACGCCAAGACGGTGGACCAGATCCGCGACGGCGGCGAGGTCCGCTTCCCGCTCTACCAGTGGATCACCCAGTGGAACCCGTTCCAGGTGGACGGCCGGTACGGCGACGCGGTCGAGATCATGCGCACCGTCGAGCCGGACCTCTTCACCACCGACGAGACCGGCACCTTCAAGGCGAACGCCGACTACCTGGTGGACGCCAAGGTCACCTCGACCTCGCCGCAGGTGGTCACCTACAAGCTGAACCCGAAGGCCAAGTGGTCGGACGGCAAGCCGCTGAGCTACCTCGACTTCAAGGCCGACTGGGAGGCCAGCAACGGCAAGAAGGACGGCTACAACATCGCCGACTCGGCCGGCTACGAGCTGATCTCCGCCGTCGAGCAGGGCGCCGACCCGGCCGAGGTCAAGGTGACCTTCTCCGAGACGTACGCGGACTGGCAGAACCTCTTCCGCCCGCTGATCCCGGCCGCCGGGATCGCCACCGCCGACGACTTCAACAAGGGCTGGGTGGAGAAGGTCCCGATCACCGCGGGCGCGCTGAAGATCGGCACGGCCGACAAGACCGCGCAGACCCTGACCCTGGTCCCGGACCCGAACTGGTGGGGTGCCAAGCCCAAGGCGGAGCGGATCGTCTTCCGGGTGATGTCGCAGTCCGCGACCACCCAGGCCTTCCTCAACAACGAGATCGACTACGCCACGGCCGGCACCGCCACCGCCTACGGGCAGCTCAAGGACGCCAAGGACGCGGTGATCCGCTCGGCCAGCCCCTGGGACGAGGTGCACATCTCCTTCGGCGGCGGCGGCGCGCTGGCGGACCAGAAGGTGCGGCAGGCGCTCGGGAAGGCGCTGGACCGCAACGCGCTCATCAAGATCGCCAACAACGGTGTGCCGGTGGAGTTCAAGCCGCTCGGCAACCACATCTTCATGCCCAACCAGGCCGGCTACCAGGACAACTCCGGCGAGTGGGCGAAGTTCGACGTGCCCGCGGCGAAGAAGCTGCTGGACGAGGCGGGCTGGAAGGAGGCCGGCAGCGGCCAGCCGCGCACCAAGGACGGCCAGTCGCTGACCCTGCACTGGGTGCTCAACGAGTCCACCCCGCAGGCCCAGGTCGACCTCGCCACCGCCGCCCAGGCGATGTGGCTGCAGGCCGGGGTCAAGGTGGAGGTCGACAAGGTCGCGGCCAACGACTTCTTCACCAAGTACGTCAACCCCGGCAAGTGGGACATCGCCAGCTGGCGCAACACCGACTCGTTCCCGCTCTCCAGCAGCCTCACCAACTTCCGGCTGCCGCAGGGCGACAACGTGTTCGGCAACTTCTCCAAGCTGGGCACCGAGGAGATCGACGGACTGCTGAAGAAGGCGGCCGGCACGATCGACCCGGTGGAGGCCGCGAAGCTCTACAACCAGGCGGACGCCAAGATCTGGGAGCTCGGCCACACCTTCGAGCTGTACCAGCGGCCGACCGTGGTGGCGGCCCGCAAGGGGCTCGCCAACTACGGTGCCTTCGGTCTGGCGAGCACGGACTACACCAAGGTCGGCTGGGAGAAGTAGCCGCCGGGGGCGGGGCCGTTGCCGGAGGCACGGCCGCAGCGGGGGCGGGCGCGCGGCGGAGGCCGGCGAGCGCACGGCAGGCGCTGGCGAGCAGCGCGGTGATCACGAGGCCGGTGGTACGGACACGGGGGTACCGGCGCTGCCGCCCCCGCTGTCCTGCCACCCGCCTTGACCTTCCGCGATGCCCGCAGGCCGCCCGTGTCGTGGGGTCCGTCCCCGGACCCCGCTCGCTTCGAACCGGGACGAATCTAGCGGGGCGGTCCGGCCCTCGCGCCCTACCGCGCGGGGCGCGCCCGGAAACCCGCCGTGCTGTCACCCGGTTCGCGCACCGAGGCGTCAACTCTCGCTGACGACAGGGCAAATCGGGCCGTTGCGGGGCAATCGGAGCGCTCCGCCGACCGCGCCGGAGCGGGCGACGGTGCGTGCGCGGGGCTGCGCGCGCTGCCAGGATGCGGCGGGTCAGCCCGCCCGTCCGCAGTCCGGAGAACCGTCGATGAGCAGCGAGTCCGCCGCAGTCCCCCCAACACACCACGCCGGCCCGCACCACGCCGACCCGCGCCCGGTGCGCCGGATGGTCCCGCGCGGCCGGGAGGAGCCGCACCGGGTCGCCACCCCGCTGGAACTCTTCTTCGACCTCTGCTTCGTGGTCGCCGTCGGCCAGGCCGGCCGGGAGCTGGCCCACGACCTCGCCGAGGGCCACTGGGGCGACGGGCTGAGCGGGTACTTCTTCGCCTTCTTCGCCATCTGGTGGGCCTGGATGAACTTCACCTGGTTCGCCTCCGCCTACGACTGCGACGACGTGCCGTACCGGGTCACCACCCTGGTCCAGATCGCCGGTGTGCTCATCCTCGCGGCCGGGGTGCCGCGGCTCTTCGCGGACCAGGACATCGTGCTGTCGGTGGTCGGCTACGTGGTGATGCGGCTGGCCATGGTCACCCAGTGGCTGCGCGCGGCGGCCGCCGAGGAGGGGCCGGCGCGCGGTGTGGCGCTGCGCTACGCCGCCGGGATCACCCTCTGCCAGATCGGCTGGGCCGTGGTGCTGGTGCTCCCGCACGACGTCCGGGCGGTGGTCATCCCGATCGGGATCCTGGCCGAGCTGTCCGTGCCGGTGGTCGCCGAACTGCGGATGCAGACCTCCTGGCACCCGCACCACATCGCCGAGCGGTACGGCCTGTTCACGCTGATCGTGCTCGGTGAGACGGTGGCGGCGGCGACCGTCGCGGTGCAGTCCGCGGTGGACGAGCACGAGGGGCTGACCCGGCTGCTGCCGGTCGCGGCCGGCGGTCTGCTGATCTGCTTCTCGGCCTGGTGGATCTACTTCGCCCGGCCGGTGCACGACCATCTGCGCTCCAACCGGCAGGCCTTCCTCTGGGGGTACGGCCACTACCTGGTCTTCGGCGCGGCGGCGGCGATCGGCTCCGGGCTGGAGGTGGCGGTCGAATCGGCCGTGCACAAGGCGCACGTGTCCGAGACGGCCGCCACCGCGACGGTGACCGTGCCGACCGCGCTCTACCTCGTCACCGTGTGGGCGCTGCACTCCCGGCACGTCAAGACCGGCGCGGCTCAGGCGCTGCTGCCGGGCGCCTCGGTGGCGGTGCTCGCCTGTACGGCGGCGGGCGGCTCCGGGGTCCTGGTGGCGGGCCTGGTGACGGCGCTGACGGTGGCGGTCGGGGTGGCGCTGCACGCCAGGGAGCGCTGAGCGAGCGCGGCGGGGCCGGCCGGGGCGGTGGAGCCGTTCGACCGGTTCGCGGCGGTGGGCCTGCTCCCGCTGCCCGCCCCGGCGGCGGCGGTGACTGGGCCCGCCCCGGTGGCGGCGGTGACTGGGCCCGCCCCGGTGGCGAGGCCCGCTCCGGTGGCGAGGCCCGCCGCGACCGGTGCGTCCGCGCGCGGCGGGTCGGCCGTCGAGGGCCCCAGCAGGCCGTGCAGGACCTCGCCGTGCCCGGACAGCCAGGCCCGGTACGCGGGACTGGCCTGGGCGAGGTCCAGATAGGCCGCCCGCAGCTCCTCGTACAGCGCCTCGCGGGCCGGCCGGCCGAGGGCGCGCGGCCGCCAGACCAGGAGCAGCCGCACGGTCAGCGGGTCGCCCTGCAGCCGCCGGACGACGGTGCCCGGTCCGGGCAGTGAGGTCGGCTGGCAGGGGCGGACCGCCTCGCCGGAGGCGACCAGCTCGGCGGCGGTGGCGTTGTCCCGGACCTGGACCACGCGCGGATTGAGCCCGGCGGCGCGGAAAACCCGGCGCATGGCGGCGTACTCGTGGTCGGCGGTCGGGTCCACCATCCAGGTGTCCTCGGCGAGTTCGGCCAGCCGGACCACCTGCCGCGCGGCCGCCGGATGGCCCGAGGTGAGCGCGACGAACTGCGGCTCGCGGGCGAGCAGCACCCGGTGCTCGGCGTCCGGCGGCAGCCGCACCGGGAAGCCCTCGCTCTCGTGCACGAAGGCGACGTCCAGCTGGTCGGCGGCGATCATCCGGAGCAGGGCGTTGGCGGAGATGTCGATCTGGATCGTGGTGTCGGTCTCCGGCAGCCGCTCGTGCACCCGGCGCAGCCACGCGGCCACCGCCCGGCTGCCGACGCTGCCGATGCGCAGCCGGCGGGCCCGCTCGCCGCCGGCGGCCTCCCTGGCCTCCTGGCGCGCGGCGGCGACCAGCGCGGCCATCTCGGCGATCACCGGTCTGGCTCTGGACAGCACGGAGTGGCCGAGCGCGGTCGGCCGGCTGCCGGTCTGCTCCCGGGTGAACAGCGTTCCGCCGACAGCCCGTTCGATGCGGTGCAGCTGGGTGGTGAGCGACGGCTGGGTCATCCCGAGCTGCAGCGCGGCCTTGCGGAGGCTTCCGGTGTCGGCGATCGCGCACAGCACCCGCAGGTGTCTCACGTCGAGCTCCACACAGGGGAGCGTAACGGCCAAAACGGGATGACGCCAGGGACATGACAGGCTGTCGGGTCGGCAGGGGCACGGGCGCCGGACCGCACGGGCGGATCCCGGACGACCCCCGGACGACCCCTGGGCGACACCCGGCCGACTCCCGGGCCGATCTCCCGGACCGATCCCCGGCGGGTGCGGGTGATTGGTTCGGGCTATCGCCGGTTGACATCATCCGCCGGGCCGCCGGCCTGGCCGAAGCTCTGTGGGCAGCAAGCATTCATCCGATGCCCGCGGTCCGGCCCCCACCGTCCGCGGCGCACTCGCGAATCGGAGCCCCCACATGAACCGCGTGCCGCGAACGCTTTCCCTCGCGCTCGGAATCGCCCTCGCCCTCGGAACGGCCGCCCTGCCCGCCGCCGCCACCGCCGCCCCGGTGACCGCCCCCGGTCCGGCCGCCGCCCACGGGTACACCCCGGGCGCCGCCGCGAAGAGCGCCGGCAAGGCGGACGACCGGGCCTTCTACGAGGCCGTCATGAAGTCCGCGCGGGCCAAGCAGGCCGCCACCCCGTACCTGCGGGCCGTCGTGGTCACCTACGACGCGAGCAACGCGCCCTCCTTCGCGGCGGAGATAGCCCGCAGCGCGCAGATCTGGAACGGCTCGGTCGCCAACGTCCGGCTGCAGGAAGGCTCCGGCGCCGACTTCGCCTACTACGAGGGCGACGACCCGGACAACGGCTCCTACGCGAGCACCGACGGCCACGGCCAGGGCTACATCTTCCTCGACTACACCCAGAACCAGCAGTACTCCTCGGTGCGGGTGACCGCCCACGAGACCGGCCACGTGCTGGGCCTGCCGGACCACTACTCGGGCCCGTGCAGCGAGCTGATGTCCGGTGGCGGCCCCGGCCCGTCCTGCACCAACGCGTACCCGAACAGCGCCGAGCGCAGCCGGGTCAACTCCCTCTGGCGCAACGGCCTGGCGGGCTGACGCCGGTCTTCCGGCCCGCTGACCTGCTGACCTGTTTCCTCTCCGGCCTTCCGGCCCGGCGGCCTGCCGACCTGCCGGTCCACCCTTCGCGGCCCGCCCGTCCGGCGGGCGGCCCCCCGACGCGCGCCGCCCGGCCGCCCCTCCGGCCGGTCCGGCGCGCCCGCACCACCGCAGCACCGAAGCACCCCCACCCGCAGTAACCCCCATCCCTCGGTCCTTGAACGGGAGCCCCCACATGAACCGTGTCTCGCGCACGTTTTCCGCCGCCGTCGGACTGGCGCTCGCCGCCGGTCTGGCCGTCCTGCCGACCACCACCGCCGCCGCCGCGCCGACCCAGGGCTACACCGCCTCGGGCTCCGCCTACGCCGGCTCGCCCACCGAGGACGCCAACAACAAGGCGTTCTACGAGGCCGTCATGAAGTCCGCGCGGGCCAAGCAGGCCGCCAACCCGTTCCTGCTCGCCGTCACCGTGACCTACGACGCCAGCAGCGCGCCCACCTTCCGCAACCAGATAGCCCAGAGCGCGCAGATCTGGAACAGCTCGGTCACCAACGTGCAGCTGCGTTCCGGCTCGGCCGCCGACTTCCGCTACTACGAGGGCAACGACTCGCGCGGCTCCTACGCGAGCACCGACGGCCACGGCAGCGGCTACGTCTTCCTCGACTACGCGCAGAACCGCCAGTACAGCTCGCTGCGCGTCGTCGCGCACGAGACCGGCCACGTGCTCGGCCTGCCGGACCACTACTCGGGCCCGTGCAGCGAGCTGATGTCCGGTGGCGGCCCCGGCACCTCCTGCACCAACCCGAACCCGAACAGCGCCGAGCGCAGCCGGGTCAACACCCTGTGGCGGAACGGCCTGGCCGGCTGATCCTCCTCCCGCACCGCAGTGGACGGCCCGGTCGCCGGAACCCCGGCGACCGGGCCGCCCCGCGTGCGTTCCCGCCCCGGGAATGTCCTGGAGGCGCACCTGAGCAGGGCCGGCGGTGGGCGCCCCACCGTGCCACCGCCGCGCCCGCTCGCGCCGCCCCCCGGCACTGTCGGTGCCCCGTGCGAGCATGCGGACGAGGACCAGTCCGCCGCCGACCACGAGGTGCCGCCGCCATGCCGCCGTCCAAGCCCCAGCACGTCCCCGACCGCCTGGAGGACCTGCCGTACGCGGACCACCTGGTCCCGCACCGCGGTCCGCTGCGCGGCGACGACCGCTACGACACCGTCCACTTCGACGGCGGCGAGTACACCGACCAGTCGGCCGCCGGCGCCACCTTCCTGGAGTGCGCCCTGACCGGCGTCGCCCTGAGCGGCGTCAAGCTCCGCCAGGCCCGGTTCAACGAGGTCTGGTCGCAGGCCGGCCGCTGGGTGGCGTGCGACCTCGTCGACAGCGAGTGGCAGGACAGCGCCGTCACCGGTGGCGTCCTGGCTGGCATCGCCGCCCACGGCGCCGCGCTGCGCCGGGTGGTGCTGCGCGGCTGCAAGCTGGAGGCGGTCAACCTGCGCGCCGCCGTCCTGCGCGACGTCGTCTTCGAGGACTGCCTGCTGCGCGACGTCGACTTCGGCGACGCGAAGCTCACCGGGGTGTCCTTCCCCGGCTCCACCCTGGAGGAGGTCCACCTGCGCGGCGCCACCCTGAGCGGTGTCGACCTGCGCGGCGCCGTCTCCCTCGACCTCCCCGACGGCCACCAGGGCCTGCGCGGCGCCCTGATCAGCTCCACCCAACTCCTCGAATTGGCGCCTCAGTTCGCCCAGGCCCTGGGCATCACGGTGAAGGACGACTGAGCCGCCCGTTCAGCTTCCGGTCGTTCGGTGACGGCCGGGAGAACAGTCCGACAAACCTGCCCCCGGCCTCTGGTCGGGTCGTTCCGGGCGGGTGGAAGATGCTGCGCGATCGAGTGGGCCCGAGTTGTGTGCACAACCTCGCCAGTGAAGGGACGGGCTGGGCTGATGGCCGAGTTGAGTCGTAGGAAGTTCGTGACCATGTCCGGCGCCGCCGCCGCGGGCCTCGCCGCGGCCGGTGCCGGCAGCACCGGAGCGGGGGCCGCCCCGGCCGCCGGAGCGCCGGGGGAGGTGCCCGCCACTGCCCCCTCGGCGGCGCTGTCGCAGACCGGCACCCTCGCCGACGCGAAGCACATCGTGATCCTGATGCAGGAGAACCGCAGCTTCGACCACTACTTCGGCATGCTGCGCGGCGTCCGCGGCTTCGCGGACCGCTCCGCCATCCAGATCGCCGGCGGCTACTCCGTCTTCAACCAGCCCAACGGCCTGGGCCGCCAGTACCCGTGGCAGTTCAGCCTCACCAAGCCGGCCGGCGGCGCCGACCCGGAGCGCCTCGCCCAGTGCAACGGCGACCTGGCCCACGGCTGGGGGGACCAGCACCGGGCCTGGAACGGCGGCAAGATGGACTCCTGGGTGGCGGCCAAGGGCAACAACCGCCCGCTCGGCTTCCTCACCCGCCAGGACATCCCGTTCCACTACGCGCTCGCCGAGAACTGGACCATCGCCGACGCCTACTTCTGCTCGATGCTGAGCGCCACCGGCCCCAACCGCACCTACCACTGGTCCGGCCAGATCGACCCCACCGGCGCGGCGGGCGGCCCGGCCTACGACGGCGGCGACGAGAAGGGCCTGCGCTGGCAGACCTACGCCGAGGCGCTGGAGAACGCGGGCGTCAGCTGGAAGGTCTACCAGAACGCCGCCGACAACTACGGCGACAACGCCTTGGCCTACTTCACCCAGTTCGCCAACGCGCCGGCCGGCAGCCCGCTCGCCGTCAAGGGCATGGGCTCCGTCCCCAAGGTCACCGGGAAGACCCCGGACGACATCGTCGCCGCGATCAAGGCCGACGTGCTGGCCGGGACGCTCCCGCAGGTCTCCTGGATCGTCCCCAACCAGGAGGTCTCCGAGCACCCCTACGCCACCCCGGCCGACGGCGCGCACTTCGTCCACCGGGTGATCGACGCGCTCAACGCGGACACGGACGTCTTCAACTCCAGCGTCCTGTTCCTCAACTACGACGAGAACGACGGCTTCTTCGACCACGTCCCGCCGCCCGCCGCCCCGGCCGGCACCCCGGGCGAGTTCTACGGCGGCACCAACCTCGGCCTCGGCTTCCGGGTCCCGCTGATCGCCGTCTCCCCGTGGACCCGCGGCGGCTGGGTCTCCTCCGAGGTCTTCGACCACACCTCGGTGCTGCGCTTCATGGAGAAGTGGACCGCCGCCATCGGCAAGCCCGCCAACTGCGTCAACATCAGCGACTGGCGCCGCCGGGTCTGCGGCGACCTGACCGGCCTGTTCGACTTCGCCAACCCGGTCTACGGCCTGCCCGGGCTGCCCGACACGGCCGGCGCGGTGGTCGGGATGTCCAGCTGCGGCCCGCTGCCCAACCCGGCCCCGGTGGACAACAAGCTCCCCACCCAGGAGCCCGGCACCCGCCCGGCCCGCGCCCTGCCCCACCAGCCGAACGCCAACCTGGACCACCTGGAGTACGGTTCGGCCGGCGCCATCAAGGTCTGGCTGAAGATGGCCAACGAGGGCGCGGTGGCGACCAAGTCCGCCCACTTCGCCGCCTACGCCAACGCCTACCGCAGCGGCGGCCCCTGGCAGTACACCGTCGACCCCGGCGGCAACCAGAGCGACTTCTTCAACTGCGGCACCGGCTTCGGCGGCGGCCCCTACGACCTGAGCGTGATCGGCCCCAACCGCTTCCTCCGCCGCTTCAAGGGCGACGCCAACAAGGCCGGCAAGAACGCGGCCGTCACCTGCTCCTACGCGGTCGAGCCGGGCACGGGCAAGCTCGCGGTGTACTTCCAGCTCACCAACACCGGCACCACGGCGATGACCTTCACCATCACCTCGACCAACTACCGCACCGACGGCCCCTGGACGTACCAGGTCCCGGCCGGCGGCAGCGTGACGGACTTCTTCAACGCCGTCGCCTACACCAACGGTTGGTACGACTTCACCGTGACGGTGAACGTGGACGCCACCTGGTCCCAGCGCTTCACCGGCCACCTGGAGACCGGCACGGCCAGCATCACCGGCTGAGAAAGTGTCGGGCAACCGGGTGGTCACTCGCTCCGGCGCAGTCGATCAGTTGCACAACAGTTTCTGGGACGGTGACGGACGGACCGGCCGGCGGTCGCGTCGGCCCAGGAACCTGTGACGCCGTCCTGAGGCCCGGCTCCCCCGTGGGAGGGAGCCGGGCCTCAGGCGTTCTTCGGTTCTCCGGGCCGCTGCTACTGGTTGCGGTAGTAGCCGAAGAGGTCGGCGATCACGTCGGTGGTGCCGCCGTGGTTGGCGATCTCGAACGTGCCCTGGGGGCTGACCGGGATGGTGGTGTGGTTGGAGACGTCCATCCCGGGGGTGGCGTTGAGGTTGCTGGTGTCGGGCTTGGCCGTCCCGGTGGCCCACGCGGTGAGGTGGGTGGCACCGAGGGTCCCGGTCGCGGTCAGGTTGACCACCGCGGCGCTCGCGCCGGTGGGCACGCGCCAGACCCGCTGGCTGGTGAACGGCGCGAAGGTGACGTTGCCCCGCGAGTCCAGCAGGCGGGTCGGGGTGACCGGGGTGAACAGGCCCTTGCCGTCCGGGCTGTAGTAGCCGGAGACGTCCACCACGAGGTGGGAGCTCGCGGCGTTGGTGAACAGTTCGATGCTGCCGTCGGCGCCGAGCGGGACGACGACCTGGTTGGCGATGTTCCGGCCGGGGGCGGTGTTGAGGTTGGAGCCGGCCGCGGGGCGGGCCGCGCCGCCGGGGTAGACGGCGACGAAGCCGGCCGAGGCGGACTCGGTGGCGGTGACGTTGAGCACCGCGGAGGTGGCGCCCGCCGGGACGCCGCCGGTGCCGGCGACCTGGAGGCGTCGGGGGGTGCCGCCGGTCAGCGGGGTGGCGTCGGAGCGGGTGTCGAGCAGCCGGGCCGGGGCGAGGGAGGTGAAGCGGTCGGGGGCGGCGGCCGTGAAGTAGCCGAGGACGTCGGCGACGGCGTGCACGGTGCCCGAGTTGTTGCGCACCACGACCTTGCCGTCCGGGCCGATCGGGACGGTCACCAGGTTGGCGACGTCCTGGCCGGGGCCGAAGTTCACGTTCGAGGTGGTCGGCCGGGCGGCGGCGGACGGGTAGACGTCCAGGTGGCTGTCGGCGGTGCCCTCGGTCGCGGTCAGGTTGAGCACGACGGCGGTGGCACCCGCGGGCACCAGGGTGGCGGAGCCGGGCTTGCGGACGTCCAGGGCGATGGTCTCGCCGGCGCCGAGCCGCGGGTAGCGGCTGCCGGCCTCACGGGTGTCCAGCACACGGGTCGGCGCGATCGCGGTGTAGCCGGCCGGGGTGTAGTCGACGCTGAACCACCGCTGGCCCGTCAGGGTGGCACCGAGCTCGTCGGTGGCCGTGAGCTTCACCGTGTAGTTGCCGGGCTTGGCGTACACGTGGCGCTCGACGGGGCGGTCGGGTCCGGAGACCGTGGTGCCGTCGCCGAAGTCGTAGGAGTAGTTGGCGATCCGTGTCGGCATGACGGGGTTGGCGTCGATCCGGACGGCCAGCGGGTCGGAGCCGCTCTCCGGGGTCACCTTGAGGTCGGCCTTGAAGGAGCCGACGACCTCGTAGGCGCCGCGGTCGCGGAACGCGCCGCTCGGGCCGGCGTCGGGGGCGTCGGGGTGGTCGATCGGGCGGTGGCCGAACAGGTCGACGGCCGGGGTGCCGGGCACGTCGGGACCGGCGGAGTCGACCACGATGCCGGGCTGCCAGGTGTCGAGTACGGCCGTCGGCACCGAGAACGGGAACTGGTCGAAGTCGAAGCTCATCGAGTACGGGTTCAGGTCGTGGGCGCCCTGGCCGGTCGCGGCCTTCAGCTGCGGGGCCTCCAGGTAGTCGGCGCCGCCCCACTTGTAGACCGGGATGTTACCGGGAGAGGGCGACACGACGGTGTTGTGGTCGAGGACGGTGGCCTCGGTCGAGCCGGCCGACACCTGGACGACGGACCCGTCGGCGACGTTGTTGGTGATCGTCGCGTGGTGGGACGCGCCGGCCAGGTCGATCGCGGTCGACACGTTCCACTGGTAGCGCACGGTGTTGTGGGTGATGACCGTGTTCGGCGCGTCGGTCACCGACACGGCCGACCCGAAGGTGGAGCTGAAGTCGTTGCCGGCGATCACCGTCCCGGTGGCGCCCGGACCGACCTTCACGCCGCCGTGGGGCAGGCTGACGAGCGAGCGCTCGACCCGGACGCCGTCGCTGGCACCGGTGATGCTCACGGCGGGCCGGCGGATGTCGCCGTTCGGCTGCTGGATCCAGTTGCCGGAGAGCTCGACCCGGCTGACGGCGTCGAGTTCGAAGTGGGTCAGGTTGAAGCCGGAGAACACGATGTCGTGCCGACCGGACATCTTCACCGGCTGCTTCTGCGCACTGCTGATGACCGGGAAGGACTTCCGCTCGAGGAGACTGCCGCCCCCGCGGAAGGTGATCGGCTTGCCGGGCTCGCCGGAGCGCTTGATGACCAGGTCCTCGGCGTAGGTGCCCGGGGCGACCTCCACGGTCTGGCCCGGCAGCGCCTGGTCGGCGGCGGCCTGGATGGTGCAGAACGGCTGGGCCCGGGTGCCCGGACCGCTGTTCGTGCAGGCGCCGTCGGAGCCCTGGACGTACAGGACGGCGGCCGGTTCGGCCGCCGTCGCGGGCAGCGGCAGGCTCACCACGGCGGAGACCACGGCGGCGCCCAGGCCGGCCGTGTGACGGATGCGCACGGTGTACTTCTCCCCCAAGAGTCGTCAAAGCCGCGACACTCGGGGCCGTTCCCGACCCGGTCGGGCCGTGTCCGACCCGATGGAGTGTCTGCGGAGCATTGGTGAGAATTATGGGGGTGGGGTCGGACGTTCCCGGCCGCGGGGTGCGGTTGACCCGGGCGGCCGCCTGAGAAAGTGTGGGGCAACCGGGTGATCACCCGCTCTTGAGGTCGTCGGCGAGGCGGCGCGCTCAACAGCCCTTCGAGAACCCTTGGTCGTCCTCGGTCGCCGAGCCCGAGGATTCACAACTCCCGGGGGAACCAGGGGTCGTGGACCTCCCGGGGTCCGTCCGGCGTCAACAGGGTGAGCGCGAGCGGCGAGGCCGCGTACTCGGCCAGCTGGACCGCTCCATGACGCGTCTCCAGCTCGGCCTGGATCGGTACCCGCAGCCTGCTCAGCGCCCGCCGCAGCTGCAGCGCGTCGCGGCGGCTGACCGGTTGCGGGGCGCGCAGCACCACCCGCAGCGGGCTGAGCGGTCCTGCCACCGGTTCGCCGGTGGCGAGCTCGTAGCCGATCGCGCCGATCGGGCCCCAGGCCAGCCGGTGGTCCGCGATCAGCTGCCCGGCGGCGGGCAGCACCGCCAGGGCCGGGATCGCGGCGGTCCGCCCGGGCGGAAGCAGGCCGATCCGGTCCGGCAACTGCTCGGGGCGCAGCGTGCGGGCCACCGCCGCCCGAGGTGCCAGTGCGTCCAACCTCTGCCCGCGTTCGGGACCGCGCACCGTGACCGGGATCCAGGTCTCGGCGGCGGCCGACACGTCCCGGGTGCAGCGCACGGGATGCGGGGTGTCGACGGGTGACCCCGCCACCGAGGGGGCCCGCGCGACCGTCACCCAGGGATGCGCGCGCAGTACCTGTCGGGCCCAGGCGGGAAGTTCGCCGCCGTCGAGGGGCCGCAGGGAGCTGGTGCACTGCATCAGCAGCAGGTCGTGGGCGCCGGGCAGCCGTCCGCCGAGTGCGGCCAGTGAGCCGACCAGTCGGCGCGGCCCGCCGTGCGGGTCCTCGCTCGGACGGGGGACACGGGGGCGGGCGGCGACGGTCACGGCGGGCTCCTGGGGTGGACGGACCGGCTGACGGTTCCCAGCCTTCCCCCGCCCGCTTGCCCCGGCTACGGCCTTTCGGTGCCCACCACCAGGGACCAAGGGCTCAATGCCAGCGGGTGCGGCCCCGGCACTGCGGTGTGAGAGTGGGGGCAAACCGGAATTCGCCCGGAGGAGGAGTCATGGGCATCTTCGACAGGTTCCGCCACAAGGCGCAGCACTCCGCCGAGGAGGCCAGGTCCTCGCTCGGCGGGGGCCCCGAGCAGGACACCACCGCGATGAACGACGCCGCCCAGCGTGCCGCGCTCGCGCACGACGAGGCCGCCGACGCCTTCGGCAGTGAGGCGGAGAAGGCGCGCGAGGCCCGGGAGTCGGCCGCGATCGGCGAGCGGGAGGCGGAGGAGCGGGCCCGCCAGGACATGACCGCCGAGGGCGACCCCTGGGGCTGACGTCCGGATCCGCGGCCGGATCGCGACAGCCGCCGCTCACCGCTCCCGGGGCGGTAGCGGCGGCCGCCGCAGGTCCGGGCGCGGCGTGTCCGCGGGCGGCGGCACCGCGGCGGGCGCGTCCTCCAGCAGTTCCAGTGCCAGCCGCACCGCCGTGACGAGTTCCGGGTAGCGCCCGGCGGCCCAGTCCCTGGGTGCGCGGATCACGTGCACGTCCGGTTCGACGCCCCGGTTCTCGATCGACCAGCCGAGCCCGCCGGTGAACCAGGAGGCGTTCTTCGGCACCGAGATCTGCGTCCCGTCGCCGAGCAGGTGCCGCCCGGTCATGCCGACCACTCCGCCCCAGGTGCGGTTGCCGACCACCGGGCCGAGCCCGAGCAGCCGGATCGCGGCGATGACGACGTCCCCGTCCGAGCTGGTGGCCTCGTCGGCGAGTGCCACCACCGGCCCGCGCGGTGCGTCGCGCGGCCACCGGACGGGTTCCCGGCCGCGGCTGAAGTCCCAGGCCAGGACGCGGCGGGTGAGTTTCTCCAGGACGAGTTCGGAGACGTTGCCGCCGGCGTTGCCGCGCACGTCCAGGACGAGCGCGGGCTTGTCCATCTCCCGCCGCACGTCCCGGTTGAACTGCGCCCAGCCGGAGCCGCCGAGGTCCGGGATGTGCAGGTAGCCGCACCGGCCGTCGCTGAACTCCCTTACCAGCGCGCGCCGTTTGACCACCCAGTCCTGGTAGCGGATGGGCCGCTCGTCGGTGAGCGGGGTGACCGTGATCCGGCGCGCGGTGCCCTCGGGGCCGCCCCGGCGCAGGGTGAGTTCGACGCTGGTCCCGCCGGTGCCGGCGAGCAGCGGCAGCGGTCCGCGGACGGGGTCGACGGGGCGCCCGGCGACGGCGAGCAGTTCGTCGCCGTCGTGCACGCCGTGGGTGGCGAGCGGGGCGCGGGCGCGCGGGTCGGAGGACTCGCCGGGCAGGATGCGGTCGACCAGCCAGTGCCCGTCCGGGGAGCGGTGGGCGTTGGCGCCGAGCAGGCCGACCGGCTGCTGGGCGAGGGAGGGGCCCTCGCCGCGCCGGGAGGGGGTGACGTAGGCGTGCGAGGTGCCGAGCTCGCCGAGGAGTTCGCGCAGCAGGTCGGCGAAGTCGTCGGGGCCGGCGATCCGTTCCAGCAGCGGTTCGTACTGGGCGACCAGGGCGGGCCAGTCCAGTCCGCACATCCCCTCGTCCCAGAACTGGTCCCGGACGATCCGCGCGGCCTCCGCGTAGGACTGCCGCCACTCGGCGGCCGGGTGCACGGTGTGGGTGATCCGCCGCAGGTCGACGGTGGTGGCGGCGGAGGGCGCGGTGACCGGGAGGATCCGCAGGGTGCCGGCCGAGTAGACGGCGACCGAGCCGCCGTCGCCGGAGACCGCGAAGCCGTCGAGCCGGTCGGCGAGGGTGGAGCGGCTGCCGCGGGCCAGGTCGTAGTACTCCAGGGAGGGGCGGCCGGAGGTGTCGTCGGGGTTGGTGAAGGTCTGGCCGAGGGTGCCGGAGATCGGCCAGCGCAGCCAGACCAGGCCGCCCCGGACGGCGTCGGTGGCCGAGTACTTGCCGGCCAGGACGGGGAACTGGATCAGCCGCCCGCCGATGCCCTCGGGGTCGACGTGGACGGTGCCGTCGCCGCCGCCGTCGCCGTTCGGGGCGGGGTCCTCGTCGGGGGCGGCGAACGGGGACGGGGTGCCGGCGGCGAGCGGGACGAGGTAGGGGCGGCAGCCGAGCGGGAAGGAGAGGTCGCCGGTGTGCACGTCGTGCACGGGGTCGAAGCCGCGCCAGGAGAGGAAGGCCAGGTAGCGGCCGTCCCGGGTGAAGGTGGGCTGCTCGTCCTCGAACCGGCCGTCGGTGACGTCGACGACCGGCGCGGGGGCGTCGGTGCGGGTGAGCCGGATCCGGCGCAGTGAGCGGCCGGCGGCGGGCTGGGACCAGGCGATCCACCGCGAGTCGGGGGAGAAGCGGGCGCTGGTGACCGGTCCGTGGCCGGAGGCGGCGAGTTCCCGGACGGTGCCGTCGGCGGCGGTGATCAGCAGCAGCCGCCCGTCGGAGGAGGTGGCGGCGAGGAGGGCTCCGTCGGGGGCGGCGGTGAGTTCCAGGACGCGGCCGAGCCGCCCGGCGGCGAGCACCCGGTGGCCGTGCTGCGAGGGGGCCTGTTCGTGGCCGGGCAGCGGCACGATCTCGACGGCGTCCTCGCCCTCGCCGTCGGTGATCCAGGCGGCCTCGCCGGTGCCGGCGAGCACGACCGGCAGCCGGGTGCGGACGCCGGGGGTGTCGGCGAGCGCCCGGGCCGGGCCCTCGCGGTGGGTGAGCCAGTACTGGCTGCCGCGGACGGTGATCACCCCGGCCCGGCCGGTGCGGTCGCAGGCGAGGTCCTTGACGTGGGAGGCGGCGGTGACCCGGTACGGGCGGCGGCCGGCCCGGGCGCCGCCGAGCGGGACGTGCAGCCGGCGCGGGGCGGGGGCGTCGAGGCCGTCCAGCAGCCAGAGGTCACCGGCGTGCTGGTAGACGATCCGGGTGCCGTCGGTGGCGGCCTCGCGGGCGTAGTAGGAGGCGTGGTCGGTGTGGCGGCGCAGTCCGGTGCCGTCGGGGCGGCAGGAGTAGAGGTTGCCGATGCCCTCGTGGTCGGAGAGGAAGGCGATCCGGTCGCCGTCGGCGGCGGTGACGGGCATCGGGGAGGCTAGGTGCCCGGGGAGGTCGGCGAGGATGCGTTCGCCGTCGACCCAGAGCCGGCCGGTGGCGCCGCCGCGGTAGCGCTTCCAGGCGGCGGGTTCGTGCGGGGCGGCGCCGGTGAGCAGCACGGTGTGGGCGGGGCCGACCTGGGCGTCGCCGACCGGTCCCCAGGGCATCCGGCGGGCGGGGCTGCCGTCGGCGGGCAGGGCGTGCGCCCAGGTGTAGTGGCCGAAGGGCTCGTGGTAGGAGGTGACGGCGAGCAGTTCGCCGTCGGGCAGCCAGCCGCGCAGCCGGGTGTCCTGGCTGCCCCAGTGGCTGAGCCGGTGGGCCTCGCCGCCGTCGACGGGGGCGGTCCACACCTCGGGGGCGAGGCTCAGCCAGCCGGTCCAGGCGAGGGTGCGGCCGTCGGGGGAGAGCCTGGGGTGGCTGACCCGGGTGCGGTCGCAGCTGATCCGCCAGGCCCGGCCGGTGCCGGCGGCGTCGGGGTCGAGCGGGGCGATCCAGACGTCGTCCTCGGCGGTGAACGCCAGCAGGCCCCCGCGCAGGTGGGGGTGGCGGAGGTAGCCGGACGACGTCACCCTTCCATGCTTCGGCCGGGGCTCGGGCCCGGCAACCGGAACCCGGTGTTCCACATCGCCGGAACCCGCCCGGAGTCCCCCCGGTACCCGCCCCGGCCTGCCGTTCCCGGCTCCCGGGACCGGCCCCGACCTGCCGCTCCCGGGGTCCGGAACCGGTCTGGACCATTGACACCGTACGGCCGGATCCACTTCAGTGGTCTAGTCCAACTCTCCTGCCCGGCCGCACCGTTCCCCCACCACCGGTGCGCGACCGGGCATGCCCGTACACCCCCACACCCGCGCCTCCGCGAGGAGTCCCCCACATGCGCAGATCAACCGTCAACCTGCCCGCGCCCGCTCGCCGCCGGCCGCGCGCCCTGCTGGCCGCCGGCACCGCCTCGGCCGTCGCCGCCGCCACCATGGTCGGCCTCACCCTGGGCCTCGCGCCCAGCGCCTCGGCCGGGGAGTTCCTGGTCAACGGCGGTTTCGAGAGCGGCGCCCTCGGCCCCTGGAGCTGCTCCGGCGGCACCGGCAGCGTCGTCACCGGCCAGTCCCACGGCGGGACCTACGCCCTCGCCGGGGCCGCCTCGGCGGGCGACACCGCCCGCTGTGCGCAGACCGTCACCGTCGCGCCGAACACCGCCTACACGCTCAGCGCCTACGTCAAGGGCTCGTACGTCTACCTCGGTGTCGACGGCGGCACCTCGACCTGGACGCCCGGCACCGGCGGCGCCTACCAGAAGCTCAGCGTCGCCTTCACCACCGGCGCCACCCAGACCAGCGCCACCGTCTACACCCACGGCTGGTACGGCCAGGGCACCTACTACGCGGACGACGTCTCGCTGGACGGCCCCGGCGCCCCCAGCCCGACCGCGACGCCCACCGCCACCCCGACGGTCACCCCGACCGTCACCCCCACGGTGACGCCGACCGTGACGCCGACGGTCACCCCCACGGTGACCCCGACCGTCACGCCCACCGGCACCCCGACCACCCCGCCGCCCGGCTCCAAGGCCCTGGTCGGCTACCTGCACGCGAGCTTCGCCAACGGCGCCGGCTACACCAAGGTGGCGGACGTCCCCGACTCGTGGGACTTCATCAACCTCTCCTTCGGCGAGCCGACCTCCGTCACCTCGGGCGACATCCGGTTCAACCGCTGCCCGGCCACCGAGTGCCCGACCGTCGAGTCCGACGCCGACTTCAAGGCCGCCATCGCGGCCAAGCGCGCCAAGGGCAAGAAGGTGCTGATCTCGATCGGCGGCCAGAACGGCCAGGTGCAGCTCACCACCACCGCCGCCCGGGACACCTTCGTCAGCTCGGTCTCGGCGATCATCGACAAGTGGGGCCTGGACGGCCTGGACATCGACTTCGAGGGCCACTCGCTGTCGCTCCAGACCGGCGACACCGACTTCAAGAACCCGACCAGCCCGGTCATCGTCAACCTGATCTCGGCGATCCGCACGCTCAAGGCCAAGTACGGCCCGAACTTCGTGCTGACCATGGCGCCGGAGACCTTCTTCGTCCAACTCGGCTACCAGTACTACGGTTCCGGCCCCTGGGGCGGCCAGGACCCGCGGGCCGGCGCCTACCTGCCGGTCATCCACGCCCTGCGCGACGACCTGACCCTGCTGCACGTCCAGGACTACAACTCCGGCTCCATCATGGGCCTGGACAACCAGTACCACTCGATGGGCGGCGCCGACTTCCACGTCGCGATGACCGACATGCTGCTCAAGGGCTTCCCGGTCGCGGGCAACACCAACAACGTGTTCCCGGCGCTCCCCGCCTCCAAGGTGGCCATCGGCATGCCGGCCACCACCAACGCGGGCAACGGCTACGTCGCCCCGGCCGAGGTCAACAAGGCGCTGGACTGCCTCACCAAGCTCGCCAACTGCGGGAGCTACGTCCCCAAGGCGGGCGCCCAGCCCGGCCTGCGCGGTCTGATGACCTGGTCCATCAACTGGGACCAGTTCGGCGGCCGGGAGTTCTCGAAGAACTTCGACTCCTACTTCCGCCGCTGACGGCTGACAGCTGACGGCAGCCCGCCGACCGCGGCCCGACCGCGGTCGGCGGGGGCCGCACCGGAACGACCGCTGGGCGGCGGTGGGTCGGACGCACCCGCCGCTCAGCGGTCCACCCGGACCGCCTCCAGGTACTCCGCGATCGCGTCCCGGTTGCGGGTCAGACAGGAGATCCGCTCGCTCATCCCGGACAACTCCCGCTCCAGGGTGGCGATCATCTCCGGGGTGGCGTGCTCGAAGTGGATGGTGCGGGGCTTGTCGAGACACGGCAGGATCTGTTTGATGATCCTGGTCGGCAGTCCCGCGTCCAGCAGCCCCCGGACCTGCAGCACCCGGTCCACCGTCGGCTCGTCGTAGGAGCGGTAGCCGTTGGCGCAGCGCCCGGCCACGATCAGCCCCTGCTCCTCGTAGTACCGCAGCAGCCGCCGGGACGCCCCGGTCCGCTCGGACAGCTCGCCGATCCGCATGTGCCCCACCTCACAGCCGGTCGCGTTGACCCTCACATCAATGTGAGGGTTCGAGCATAACCGGCATGCCGACCACGCCACGGACGACCGTCCGGAACGCCTCAGCCACCACCCCGCCCACCGCCACGGCCCCGGCGGCCCTGCCGCTGCCCGCCCTGCTGGCCCTCGCCACCGCCGTCTTCGTCACCGCCCTCACCGAGACCCTGCCGGCCGGCGTGCTGCCCGCGATGAGCGCCGACCTCGGTGTCGGCGAGTCCGCCGCGGGCCAGGCCGTCACCGTCTACGCCGTCGGCACCGCCCTCACCGCCGTCCCGCTCACCGCGGCCACCGCCGGCTGGGGCCGCCGGCGCCTGCTGCTCACCGCGATGGTCGGCTTCGCCGCCGCCAACACCGTCACCGCGCTGTCCACCAGCTACCCGCTCACGATGGCCGCCCGCTTCCTCGCCGGGGTCGCCGCCGGCCTCGCCTGGGCCCTGCTCGCCGGGTACGCCCGGCTGCTCGCGCCGCCGGAGCTCCAGGGCCGGGCGATCGCCGTCGCGATGACCGGGGTGCCGCTCGCCCTGTCGCTGGGCGTGCCCGCCGGGACCTTCCTCGGCGAGGCGCTCGACTGGACGGTGCCGTTCCTGCTGATGACCGGGGTCGCGGTCGGCGTGACCGGCTGGATCGCCGCGGCCGTCCCCGAGGTGCCCGGCCGGGCCCGCGGCGAACGGACCCCGGTCCTGCGCTCCCTCACCGTCCCCGGGGTGACCCCGGTGCTCGCCGTGACCGTCGTGGTCGTCCTCGCCCACACCGTCCTCTACACCTACATCGCGCCCTTCCTCGACCGGCGCGGCATGGGCGGCGCCACCGACGCGGTGCTGCTGGCCTTCGGCGCGGCCTCGCTGCTGAGCATCTGGTTCACCGGCGCGCACATCCACCGCCGGCTGCGCGCGCTCTCCGTCGGCGCCACCCTGCTGATCGCCGCCGCGGCCGCCGTGCTCGGCCTGGCCACCGGCAGCACCCTCGCGGTGTACGCGGCCGCCGCGCTGTGGGGACTCGGCTGGGGCGGCATGCCCACCCTGCTGCAGACCGCCGTCGGCGACGCGGGCGGCGAGCAGGCGGACGCCGCGCAGACGGTGCTGGTCACCCTGTGGAACGCGGCGATGGCCGGCGGGGGCGTGGCCGGCGGCCTGCTGCTGGACGGGCTCGGCGCGGGCTCCTTCCCGTGGGCGGTGCTGCTCCTGCTGCTGGCCGTGCTCGCGGTGGTGCTGGCCGCCCGCACCCACGGCTTCCCGGCCCGCCGCCCCGGCCCCGCCGGCTGAGCGGCGCCGTCTCCCGTCCGGCCGGCAGGTCCCCGGTCCGGGCCCGGCCTTCAGCCGCGAGCCCGGGCCTGCTGCCGGTCCACGTACTCGGTGACGATCGCGAAGAAGCGCGCCGGGTCCTCGAACGGCAGGCCGTGGCCGCCGGGCACCTCCAGGTACTCGGCCCCGCGCAGGGCCCCGGCGAGTTCGCGCTGGTGGTGGGGCGGTACGACCTGGTCGTCCGCGCTCGCCAGGACCAGCGCGGGCGCGACGACCCGGCCGACGGCGTCCCGCAGGTCGACCCGGGCGTCGAGCTCCAGTTGCCCGAGGATGCGGTCGTCGAGCATGGCCGCGAACCCCGCGGCCAGCTCGGCGAACCCCGCGTCGTCCAGAGCGCCGAGGAGGCCGGGCCCCATCGCGGTGAGGATCAGCTGCCGGGCCAGCAGGGCCGGGTCGGTGCGCAGCAGCCGCGCCCACAGGTCGAACATGAACGCCTCGCGCGGGGCGCTCCTGACCCACCCGGCGTGCAGGGCGAGCGAGGTCACGGCGGCCGGGTGCCGGGCGGCCACGGAGGTGGCGACGACCGCGCCCAGCGAGTGGCCGACCAGGTGGAACCGTTCCAGTCCGGCGTTCCGGGCGGTGGCGAGGACCCGGTCGGCGAGGGCGTCGAGGTCGATCGGCCCGAGGTCGACCGGGGTGGCGCCGGCGCCGGGCAGGTTGGGGGCGACGACGGTGTAGCGGTCGCGCGCGGCATCGACGAGAGGTCCCCAGTTCGAGACCGCGTCGGCGCCGGTGCCGTGGAGCAGGACCAGGCCCGGGCCGGTCCCCGCGACGGTGCGGTCGAGCGGTTCGGCGCGGGCCGGGGCGATGCGGGCCAGTTCGGTGCGGACGGGGGCGGTGCGGACGGGTTCGGTGCGGACCAAGGAGTGCCTCCGAGAGTGGTGCGGGACCGGGTGACGGGGCATCAAGGTAGCAGAGCTCTGTCATGTAGCAGAACTCTGTCATTCATCAGGGTTCGATCCTCCGGCGTACGATGGCGCGCATGGAGATGCCGGTCACCGAACGCCTCGGACTGCACATCAAGCGGGTGGAGCAGGAGCTGATGGCCGCCAAGCACGCGGCGCTCCGCCCGTTCGGGCTGACGGTCCCGCAGTACGCCGCGCTGTACACGCTCGCCGACCGGCCCGGACTCTCCGCGGCCGCGCTCGCCCGTGCCTGCCTGGTGACCCCGCAGACCGTGGCCACCGTGCTCGCCAACCTGGAGGCCAAGGACCTGGTCGTCCGCCGGCCGCATCCCTGGCACCGCAAGGTGACCGAGGTGCACCTCACCGACGAGGGCCGCCGACTGCTCGCGCTGGCCGACGTGGAGGCCGTCGCCGTCGAGCGGCGGATCGCCGACGGCTTCAGCCAAGAGGAGCGGGAGCGGCTGATCGAGCTGCTCGGCCGCGCGTCGGCCCAGCTGGCCGCACCGTCGGAACAGGGCTGACGCGGGTCCGTGCCGGAGCGCGGGCCGGAGCGGGGCCCCGACCGCCCGGTGCCGGCCGGAGCGCGCGGCCGCAGGAGCCCCAGGGCCCGTTCAGTACCCGCCCGCCGGACCCCGGTGCGGCATCAGGCCGCCGCGGTAGGAGATGGCCACCGCCTGGGCGCGGTCCCGGGCGTCGATCTTCGCCAGGATCCGCTTCATATGGGTCTTCACCGTCGACTCGGCGAGCACCAGCAGCGCCGCGATCTCCTGGTTGGAACGCCCCTCGGCGGCCAGCCGCAGGACCTCCCGCTCCCGCGCCGTCAGCTGGGCGAGCCGGGTGTCCTCCGGCTCCGGCGGGGGGCGTTCGCCGCCCCGGCCGACCACCTGGGCGACCAGGTCCCGGGTGACCGCCGGGTCCAGCACGGACTCGCCCCCGGCCAGCGTGTGCACCGCGTCGACGAGCCGTTCGGCCGAGGCCCGCTTCAGCAGGAAGCCGGCCGCCCCGGCACGCAGCGCGCCCCACACGTAGTCGTCGTGGTGGAAGGTGGTCAGCACCAGCACCCGGGTGGGCAGGCCGGCGGCGACGATCCGCCGGGTCGCCTCCACCCCGTCGACCCCGGGCATCCGGACGTCCATCAGCACCACGTCCGGCAGCAGCGCGCGGCAGAGGCCGACTGCGGCCAGCCCGTCGGCGGCCTGGCCGACCACCTCGATCCGGTCGTCCGTCTCCAGCACCAGCGAGACCCCGGCCCGCAGCAGCGCGTCGTCGTCCGCGACCACGACCCGCACCTTCGGGACGCCGGGCCCGCCCGGTCCGTCGGCGGCCGTCACGGGACCGGCAGTTCGGCGCGCAGCCGGAACCCGCCCGGCCCGGCGGGCCCGCCGGAGCCGATCGGCCCGTGCTCCACCCGGCCGCCGAGCATCGACACCCGCTCGGCCACGCCCAGCAGCCCCCGGCCGGGCGTGTACCCGGCCGGGGCGCCCCGCCCGTCGTCGCACACCTCGACGGCGAGCCGCCCGCCGGCGCAGCGGACGGTGACCTCGACGGTCCGGGCGCCCGAGTGCTTGACGGTGTTGGTGAGCGCCTCCTGGACGATCCGGTAGGCCGACACGTCCAGACTGCGCGGCACCCGCCGGGCCGCCGGGTCGATCCGCACCCGCACCCTCGGCCCTGCTCGGCCGAGCCGCCCGGCCAGCCGCTCCAGGTCGGCGAGGCCCGGCTGCGGGGCCGCCCCCTCGCCGTCGTCGCCGTACTCGCCGTACTCGCCGTCGCGCCGCAGCAGGCCGAGCACCCGGTCGAGGTCGTCGAGCGCGTCCCGTCCGGTGTGCTCCATCCCGCAGAGCAGCTCCCGGGTGCGTTCGGGGTCGCGGTCGAGCAGCCTGCGGGCGGCCCCGGCCTGGACCAGCACCACGTTGAGGGTGTGCCCGACGGAGTCGTGCAGCTCGCGGGCCAGCCGGGCGCGCTCCTCGGTGACCACCTCGCGGCGCAGCCGCCGGCGGGCGGCCTCCCGTTCCTCGGTCCGCCGCGCGGTGCCGTAGCCGAACGCCCAGCCGAGCAGCCACAGGAAGAGCACCCCGGCCGGGATCACCGGGTAGTCGTGCCCGAGGTCGGCGAAGTAGGCGGCCATCCCGAGCAGGGCGGCGAAAGGCCCGAACCAGGCCCGCCGCCGGGGCGCGTACAGGCCGAGCGAGTACAGGCCGACCAGGTCGGCGTACGGGGAGACCGGGCTCGGCAGCACGAACAGCGCCTCCACCGACAGCGCGGCCGCGCCGACCAGGTAGCCGGCCAGCGGCCTGGTCCGGCGGACCGCCAGCGGGGCGGCCACCGCCGCGCTCAGGGCCAGCGCCACGAGCAGGCCGCCGTGCAACTCGTCGGCCGCGCCGGTCCGTTCGACGGCCATCAGCAGCAGGAACCCGCCGGCCAGGACGAGGTCCCAGTGCCCGCCCGGCACCGCCCGGACCGCCCGCAGGCTCCGCGCCACCCGGGCTCCGGCCGACCAGGACCCGGGCCCGTCGGGAGCAGGGGGAGCAGAGGGGGCAGAGAGGACCGAGGGGGCCGAGGGGACCGGTGCGGTCCGGATCGCCCGGGTGCGGGGCGGCGGGCTCATGGCGGCTCCGGTTCGGGGGAATCGGGGGAATCGGGGGATTCGCGGGGAGTGGCCGCCGCGCGGTGGTGCGGGCGCCGGGCCGTACGGTAACGGCGGCCGTCGGCCCCGCGCATCGCCCTGGTGGGGTATTCGGGACCCGCCCGACCGGGGGTGGACGCCCGCCCGCCGCCCCCGCCCGGGGTGCCCGGCCGCCCGCGAGGGGCAGGCCGGCGGACCCCGGCGGGCGGACGCGGCCGGGCGGGCCCGGTCCGTAGCGTCCGGGCCATGAACGCTCCGGACCCCCGCGTCCCGACCGCCGCCGCCCCCGACACCGCCGCCGCTCCGAACACCGCCGCCGTGCCGAACACCGGCTCCGCCCGCCGGGCGGGCTGGTGGACGGTCACCGCGCTCGCCTTCCTCACGGCCCTGTTCACCGCCCGCTACCTGACCCTCGACCCGGAGGTCTTCCTCGACCAGCAGCGCGCCGTCTACCTGGCCCACCGGGGCTCGCTCGTGCTGCACGTGGGCGGCGGCGTGCTGGCGATCCTGCTCGGCCCGTGGCAGTTCCTGCCCCGGCTGCGCGCCCGCCGCCCCGGACTGCACCGGCTGACCGGCCGGATCTACCTGCTCGCCGTCCTGGCCGCCGGCACCGGCGGCCTGCTGATGGCGCCCAGGGGCCTGGTCGGCCCGGTCGCGCCGATCGGCTTCACCGGGCTGGCCGTCCTGCTGCTGCTCTCCTCGGCCCTGGCCTGGCGGGCCGGCCGGCGCCGCGACATCCTCCGGCACCGCGCCTGGGCGATCCGTTCCTTCGCGCTGATCATGGCCGCCGCGACGCTGCGGATCTGGCTGCCGGTGATGGACCTCGCGGGAGTCCCGTTCGAACAGGCCTACGCGACCGCCGCCTGGACCTGCTGGCTGATCAACCTGGTGGTCGCCGAGCACCTGATAGCCCGACTCCCGGGACTGCCCCCGCCCGCCCGCACCGGCCGCGTTCCGGCGGCACCGCCGGCCGGGTGACCCGATTCCGGGGCGGGCGCGCTGACGACCTATCATCCAGCAATGACCACCGCAGAGTTGATCCGGATCGTCTCCCGCTCCTCGCCGATGGCGCTCGCCCAGGTCGAGCGGGTCAGGGCCGAACTCGCCGCCCTGCACCCGGGGGTGCGCACCGAGGTGGTCCCGGTGACCACCTCCGGCGACCGCTGGATGGGCGACCTCGCCCGGCTCGGCGGCAAGGGCGCGTTCACCAAGGAGGTGGACGCCGCGCTGCTCGCCGGCGAGGCGGACCTCGCGGTCCACTGCCTCAAGGACGTGCCGGCCGACCGCCCGCTGCCGGCCGGCACCGTGTTCGCGGCCCACCTGCGCCGCGACGACATCCGGGACGCGCTGGTCCACCCCGGCGGACTGACCCTGGACGAGCTGCCGCCCGGCACTCGGATCGGCACCTCCTCGGTCCGCCGGCGGGCCCAGCTCTCGGCCTCCCACCCGCACCTGGAGTACGTGCCGATCCGCGGCAACGCCAACAGCCGGCTGGCCAAGCTGGCGGCGGGGGAGGCGGACGCCCTGCTGCTCGCCCTCTCCGGACTGGAGCGGATCGGCGAGACCGCGCGGATCAGCGAGGTGCTGCCGGTCGAGGTGATGTGCCCGCCGATCGGCGCCGGGATCCTCGCCCTGCAGTGCCGCGCCGACGACGCCGCCACCATCGACGCCGTGTCCGGCCTCGGCGACCACGCGACCTGGCGCGAGGCGAGCGCCGAGCGGATGTTCCTGCACGTGCTCCAGGGCCACTGCAACTCGCCGATCGCCGGCTGGGCCAAGGCCGAGGAGGACGGTCGCCTCTCGCTGCGCGGCCGGGTCTTCACCCCGGACGGCAAGCAGGTCCTGGACGCCCACGAGTGGGCGGGCTCGCTGAGCCCGGAGGACCTCGGCACCGCGACCGCCCTGGCCCTCAAGCGGCAGGGCGCCTCCGAGCTGATCGCCGCGATCCCGCACTGACGCGGTGGCCCGGTTCCCCGGCTCCGGCCGGGGGACCGGGCCGGAACGCCGAAGGCCCCCTCGCTGCTGCGAGGGGGCCTTCGACCGTCTGTGCGCCGCCAGGGACTCGAACCCCGGACCCGCTGATTAAGAGTCAGCTGCTCTAACCAACTGAGCTAGCGGCGCGTGCTGACGGGAGAAACATTACCTGGTCAGCGGCGGAAACACACAATCGGTCCGGACCGCACCCCTCCGGCGGTCCGGACCGCCGTGCCGGGTCAGGGGACGAGGACGACCTTCCCCCGGACGTGCCCGGTGCCCACCAGCCGGTGGGCGTCGGCCACCCGCTCCAGCGGGAAGGTCTCGGCGATCTCCAGCCGCAGCCCGCCCGCCTCCCAGAGCCCGACCAGCTCGGCCAGCCGGGCCGCCGTCCGCTCGCCCCTGATGCCGACGGCGCCCAGCCGCGCGGCCACCGGGTAGTCGACCACGGTGCCGATCCTGGACCGGTCGGCGACCAGCTCGACGGAGGCCTCCAGCGCCCCGCGCCCGGCCAGGTCGAAGGCCGCGTCCACCCCCTGCGGCGCCACCGCCCCGACCCGCTCGACCAGCCCCTCGCCGTAGCCGACCGGGATCGCGCCGAGCGTCCGCAGATACTCGTGGTTGCGCTCGCTCGCGGTGCCGACCACCGTGGCGCCCCAGGCCCGGGCCAGCTGGACGGCGACCGTGCCGACCCCGCCCGCGGCGCCGTGGACGAGCACGGTGTCGCCCTCGCCGACCTTCAGCACGGTGAGCCCGACGTGCGCGGTCTGCCCCGAGGCCGACAGCGCCCCGGCGTGCTCCCACGGCATCCCGGCCGGCTTGCGCACCAGCCGCTCCGCGTCGGCGACGACCAGTTCGGCGGCGCAGCCGAGCACCCGGAAGCCCAGCACCTCGTCGCCGACCGCCCAGCCGTCCACGCCGGGGCCGAGGGTGTCGACCACCCCGGCGAACTCGTTGCCCGGGGTCAGCCCGGGGACGAGCTCGACGCCGTACGGCGCCCGGCCCTCCCGGATCGCCAGGTCCACCGGCTGCACCCCGGCGGCGTAGACCCGGATCCGGACCTGGCCCGGGCCGGGGGTGGGGTCGGGCACGGCGGTCACCCGCAGCTCCTCGGGGCCGCCGAACCGGGGGACGGTCACTGCCTTCATGCCGGGCGCTCCTGTCACGTGCTGTCGGGTCGTGCCGGGTGCCGCGGCCTGTCGGTCCGAACCGCGAGGCTCCGATCATCGAATCTGAAGCGCGCTTGAGGTCAACCCCGCTCCGGCGTGTCGCCCGAGTTGAGATCATTGTCAGATTTATCCTCGACGGCGGCCCGGGCCATGTCCGGGTCCGTGCTCCGGTACGCATCCGCGTCCGCAGTCCGGCTCGCATCCGCGTTCGACCATCCGCCCGCCGTCGAGAGGACCTCCCCGTGGGCCAGCTGCCCCTGCTCTTCCTGGTGCTGCTCGCCTCCGTGGTGACCATGCCGCTGGCCCGCCGGACCGGGGTGCCGCAGCCGGTCCTGATGACCCTGCTCGGCATCGCCATGGCGCTGATCCCGCAGATCCCGGACATCGCGATCGAACCCGAGCTGATCCTGCCGCTGGTCCTGCCACCGCTGATCTTCGCCGTCGCCCGGCGCTCCTCGGTCCGCTACTTCAAGGCCAACATCCGCTCCATCCTGCTGCTCGCCGTCGCCCTGGTCGTGGTCACCACCGTGGCCGTCGCCGGCACCGTGCACTGGCTGCTGCCCGGCCTGCCGATCGCCGCCGCCATCGCCGTCGGCGCCCTGGTCTCCCCGCCCGACCCGGTCGCCGCCGTCGCGGTGGCCGGCAGCGTCGGACTGCCCCGCCGGCTGGTCGCCATCCTGGAGAGCGAGGGCCTGTTCAACGACGTCACCGCGATCGTCGTCTACTCGCTCGCCATCGACGCCGTGGTCGGCGGCGACTTCTCCGGCGGCGGCGCCGTGCTGCGCTTCGTGCTCTCCGCCGTGCTCGCGGTCGTCATCGGCGTCGCCCTCGGCTGGGCCAACACCAAGCTCGCCAACTACCTGGAGGACCCCACCCAGCAGGTCGCGCTCAACCTGCTGGTGCCGTTCGCCGCCTACAGCCTGGCCGAGGAGATCCACGGCTCCGGCGTGCTCGCCGTGGTCGTCTGCGGCCTCTACCTCGCCGAACGGGCCGCCGACGCCGACGCCGTCGCCTACCGGCTGGTCGGCAACGCCTTCTGGGAGATCGTCGAGATCCTCATCACCGGCGTCGCCTTCGGCCTGATCGGCCTCGAACTCGCCACCGTCCTCAAGGAGGCCGGCTCCGGCTGGACCGGCATGCTCGGCGACGCCGCCGTGGTGATCGCCGTCGTGGTGGCGGTCCGGCTGCTCTGGCTGCTCCCGGCCGGCTGGCTCTCCCGGCGGCTGCGGGCCGACTCCGAGGAGGACACCCCGATCAGCTGGCAGGAGAGCGTGGTGCTCTGGTGGTCCGGGATGCGCGGGGTCGCCACCGTCGCCCTGGCCCTCGCGATCCCGCTCACCGTCGACACCGGCGAGCCCTTCCCAGAACGCGGCCGACTGGTCTTCATCGCCTTCAGCGTGGTGCTCTTCACCCTGCTGGTCCAGGGCCTCACCCTGCCCTGGATGGCCAAGCGGCTGCACCTCGACATCGACCACGACCGGCACGAGCAGGAGGTCCGGCTGCTGTGGTGGCGGGCCGCCAAGGCCGGACTGCGCCGGCTCGGCGAACTGGAGGAGGCCGACAAGCTGCCCGCCGAGGTCGCCGACCGCCTGCGGGACCGTCAGCACGACCGGCTGGCCCGGCTCTGCCCCGAGAACTACGCCGAGGAGGAGGCCAGCGAGGCCAAGCTGCGGCTCGCCCAGTGGCGCGCGGCGCACAGCGTCGAACAGGAGATGATCGCCGCCTCCCGGCGCGAGATGCTGGTCGCCCGCGCCGAGCCCGGCGCCGACCCGGAACTCGTCGACCGGGTGCTGCGCGGCCTCGACCTGCGGTCCGAACGGAAGTGACGGCCCGTCCGTCCGGGCGACCCCGCGGCGGGTCGGACGGACGGACCGTGACGGCCGGACGGACACCCCGCGAAGCCCGCCCGAACAGCCGGAACCCCGACCGGCCGCCGACGAACGGAATGTGCGCCGGGGCCCCCGGCGTTGCATAGGCTGACCCCGGGCAAGGCCGTCAACGGAGTCGGCGCACCCCCCAGGACCCGCACGGCCGCGCGACACCCTCCCGCCCGGTCCTGCCGGTATCTGCACCCGAGGAAACGAGGAGCCACCGATGTCGGAGACCCGCGCCGACGCCCGTACCCCCCTGGACCGCACCCCGGAGTGGGCCGCCCTCGCCAAGCACCGGGAGGAGTTCGGCGACACGCACCTGCGCGAGCTGTTCGCCGCCGACCCGGAGCGCGGCCGCCGCTACACCCTCCAGGTCGGCGACCTGCACGTCGACTACGCCAAGCAGCTCGTCACCGACGAGACCCTGGCGCTGCTGCGCGAACTGGCCGGGGCCACCGGCGTCGCCGCCCTGCGGGACGCGATGTTCCGCGGCGACCGGATCAACACCACCGAGGACCGGGCCGTCCTGCACACCGCGCTGCGCGCCCCGCGCGACGCCGTGATCGAGGTCGACGGCGAGAACGTCGTCCCCGCCGTGCACGCGGTGCTGGACCGGATGGCCGCCTTCTCCGAGCAGGTCCGCGGCGGCGAGTGGCGCGGCCACACCGGCAAGCGGATCCGCGCCGTCGTCAACATCGGCATCGGCGGCTCCGACCTCGGCCCCGCGATGGCCCACGAGGTGCTGCGCTCCTTCGGCCGGCGTGACCTCGACGTCCGCTTCGTCTCCAACGTGGACGGCGCCGACCTGCACGAGGCCGTCCGCGACCTGGACGCCGCCGAGACGCTGTTCGTCGTCGCGTCCAAGACCTTCACCACCATCGAGACCATCACCAACGCGGTCTCGGCCCGGAACTGGCTGCTCGCCGAGCTGGGCGCCGGCACCGAGGCGGTCGCCAAGCACTTCGTCGCGCTCTCCACCAACGCCGAGGGCGTCGCGGACTTCGGCATCGACACCGCGAACATGTTCGAGTTCTGGGACTGGGTCGGCGGCCGCTACTCCTACGACTCGGCGATCGGCCTCTCGCTGATGATCGCCATCGGCCCGGACGCGTTCCGGGAGATGCTCGACGGCTTCCACCTGGTCGACGAGCACTTCCGCACCGCCCCGCCGGAGGAGAACGTCCCGCTGCTGCTCGGCCTGCTCGGGGTCTGGTACGGCGCCTTCTTCGACGCCCAGGCGCACGCGGTGCTGCCGTACTCGCACTACCTGTCCAAGTTCACCGCCTACCTCCAGCAGCTGGACATGGAGTCCAACGGCAAGTCGGTGGACCGCGACGGCAAGCCGGTGAGCTGGCAGACCGGCCCGGTGGTCTGGGGCACCCCCGGCACCAACGGCCAGCACGCCTACTACCAGCTGCTGCACCAGGGCACCAAGGTGATCCCGGCGGACTTCATCGGCTTCGCCGAGCCGGTCGCCGACCTGCTGCCCGGCCTGGTCGCCCAGCACGACCTGCTGCTCGCCAACTTCTTCGCCCAGACCCAGGCGCTGGCCTTCGGCCGGACGCCGGAGGAGGTCGCCGCCGAGGGCGTGCCGGCCGAGCTGGTCCCGCACAAGACCTTCCGGGGCAACCACCCGACCACCACCGTGCTGGCCGGCGCCCTGACCCCCTCGGTGCTCGGCCAGCTGGTCGCCCTCTACGAGCACAAGGTGTTCGTGCAGGGCGCGATCTGGAACATCGACTCCTTCGACCAGTGGGGCGTCGAGCTGGGCAAGGTGCTCGCCAAGCGGATCGAGCCGGTGCTGCTGACCGGTGAGGGCACGGAGCAGCTGGACAGCTCCACCGCCGCGCTGGTGGCCCGCTACCGGGAGCTGCGCGGCCGCTGAGGCCCGCCGGTCCGGTGTCCGGACTCCTCCGGGCCGTCGTCCGCTCCGGCGGGCGGCGGCCCGGTCGCTTTTCGGCGGCGCCGAGGGTGCTGGAAACGCCTGAAGGCCCCCCGCTCGCGCGAGGGGCCTTCAGGTTGTCTGTGCGCCGCCAGGGACTCGAACCCCGGACCCGCTGATTAAGAGTCAGCTGCTCTAACCAACTGAGCTAGCGGCGCCTGCTGACAGAGAGGACTCTAGCAGCGGGGCGCGGTCCGGCCAAAATCGAATACCCGCACCTCCCGGGCGGCCGTCCGGCCTCGGGGTCGGACGGCCGGCTAGACCGCGCCGACCGGCTCGCGGGCCGCCCGGACGCAGGCCCAGAGGACGACGGAGGCACCCGGCAGCCACGGCTCCCGGCTCTCCGGGGCGACGATCCACCGCCCGGAGCCCAGTCCGGGCGAGTCCGGGCTGTTCACCATCCGCTGCACCGGCGGCACGGTCACCGTGTCGCCCTTGCCGTGGCAGAGCAGCGGCGGCACGTCCCGGGCCCACTCCTCCCAGGCCAGCAGCCGGCGCAGTCGGGGGGCCGCCCCGGGCTGCACGAACAGCAGGGTCCGCCCCCGGAAGACCGCCACCGGCCCGCAGCCGGGACCGGAGGCCCACAGCTCGTCCAGCACCCGGCGGCCGAACAGCGACGGCATGCTGATCACGTCGAAGGCCCGGCCGCAGGGCAGTACCGAGGGCGCCCACGGCCGGGACTCCCAGAGGGCGCGCATGCTGCGGGGGTACTCGCTGGCGGAGGCGAGCCAGGCCTCCCCGGCCACGGTCACGTACTCCACCGACTGATAGGTCCAGATGTCCACGGACAGCAGCCTGGGGTGTCCGGGCCATGACCGGGAGGGAAACTCCGGTTCGCCGGACAGCGGGGCGGGCACGGGCGTACCCTTCCGCTTCCTCCGGCATATGCCAGAGGCGCCGGACGCCGGTTGCGGCGGTCCGGGGGCGGACGGCGGCCCGGGCCGGAAGGCTGCCCGCGCCGGGGTCAGTCCTCGTGCCGCCGGGGCTGGAGCAGGCCGCGGCCGTACTCGATCATCTTGGCCGCGTAGTCCGGGGTCCAGTCCGCCCGGGCCGCGATCTCGGTCTCGGGCAGCGCGTCGAAACGGCGCGGATCGGCCAGCTGCGCGGCCGCGACCGCCTGGAAGTCGGTCGCCCGTTCCGCGGCCGCCCGGAAGGCCAGGGCCAGCTCGGTGGAGCGGCGCAGCAGCTCGGCCGGGTCGTCGATCGACTCCAGGTCGAAGAAGCGCTCCGGCTCCGGTTCGTCGGCCTGCGGCTCGAACAGCAGCTGTACCGGACGCTGCCGCCGGCCGGGCGCCGCACCGGCGCCCGCACCGGGACCGGCCGCCGCGGCGGGGCCGCTCGGGTCGGACGCCTGCGCCTGGGGGTCGGGCATGGACGGACACCTCCGGGTGCTCGATGGGGGCGGGCGACAGCTGCTCGGGCGCCGCCCGGTCGTGGCCGCCGTCCATTGTCTCGCGCCGGCGGCCGGTAACGGAACGGTGCGCGTCTGGGCGCTATTCCCGGCAGACGCGCCGGGGGCGTGCGTCCGCCGGGCACCCGCCGTCCGCCGACCGCGTCCCGACCGCGTCCCGACCGCGTCCCCCGCCGTGCGTCCGCGGGGCCCGGGCGCTGCTCCCGGCGGCGCCGGGCGGGCCGGGCCGCCCGCCCTCAGGAGCGGCCCAGCCGCACCCGGTGCCCGGACAGGTGGTGCAGCACCCGGTGATTGGCCTCCCAGCCGTCGGGGAAGGCGACCGGGACACCCAACTGCACCGGTTCGGTGGCCGGATGCTCGTCCAGCAGCTCCGCGATCCCGGCCCGGGCCACCACGATGCAGGCGTGCCGGTGCCGGGAGGCGAGCACGCAAAGCCGGCCGGTCTCCAGGTGGAACGCGGTCGCGTCCGGCCGCCCGGAGAGCGGGTGCAGCACCACCGTGACGTCGTACTCCCGGCCCTGCAGCCGGTTCGCGGTGTCCACCGTCACCGCCGGGCCGGCCGCCCCGTCCACCGGCACCCCGACCTTGGTCAGTGCCGCCCGGACCGCCGCCGCCTGGTCCCGGTGGGCCGTGCCGACCGCGACCCGGTCCGCCGTGAGCGGGGTCGACCCCTGCTCGGAGTGGGCGGTCAGCCCCCGGTCCAGCAACCGCCGCACGGTCGCCGCCACCGCCGCGACCGCCTGCGGATCGGTCCGCACGGTGTGCCGGGCGGGCAGCTCCAGCAGGGCCCAGCCGTGCTCGGCCGCCCGGTCGATGGCCGCGTCCAGGGCCGAACCGTCCGGCCGCACCGCCGCGGTCAGCTGCCGGTCCCCGGGCCCGGTGCCCGAGCGGAACGGTGTGAACGGGTAGAACGCCCCGGAGATCAGCGGCGCCGCGCTGGCCGGAAGTCGCCAGGACACCGGCAGCCGGTGCGGCCGGATCTGCGGGTTGTGCGCGAGCAGGGTGACCACCGCGCTGCCCGAGGGGTCGTAGGACAGGCCCGCCCACTGCTCGGTGCCGACCACGGTGAACGGGTCCAGCTGGCCCGGGTCGCCGACGAACAGCGCCCGCTCGAACAGCCGGGCCACCGCCAGCAGCGCGTCCGAGCGCATCTGGTACGCCTCGTCGACGATCGCGTGCCGCCACGGCTGCTCGGTCCGCACCCACTGCCACTTGGCCGAGGTGGAGATCACCACGTCCAGTTCGGCGAGCTCGGCGACCTTGTCCGAGGGCGTCACATTGGCGTGGCGCAGCACCTCGGGGCCCGGGCGGGCGTCCGCCGCGTGCAGCCGGCCGATCGTCAGATCGGGGGCCTTGGCGGCCAGCCGGTCGACCAGGTCGTCCACCTGGCCGTTGGTCTGGGCGACGATCATCAGCCGCTCGCCGGCGGCCACCAGCTCCCGGGCGGCGCGCACCACCAGGGTCGACTTGCCGGCCCCGGGCGGCGAGTCCACCACGACCCCGCGCGGCGCGCCGACGGCCGGGCGCACGGTCGCCTCCAGGATCCGGGCCACCGCCGCGTCGGCCGCCGCCCCGGGCGTCGGGTCGGCGGGCGGGTCGGCGACCGGGCCGCCGGGGTCGCCGGTCGGGGAGGTCTGCTCGGTGCTGCTCATCGGCCGGATCACTCCCAGTCCTCGGCGGTGCCGGTGCCGGTGTCGGTACGGGCGTCGGTACGGGTGTCCGTGCCGGAGTCGGTACCGGTCACGGCCGGCAGCACGGTGACGACGGCCCCGGGCGGGCCGCCGTGCGTCCACGGGGTGTCGTCCGGATCGGGCAGCGGGGCCGCCTGCCGGACCGTCAGCTCGAACAGGGTGAAGGTCACCCGCTCGCCCGGCTCGGGCAGGCTCCCCGGCTCGGGCTCCTTCTTGCGCCCCATGCCGGACAGCACCCGTACGGTGACGGTGCCCTCCTCCGGGTCGACGGCGGCGATCACCGCCTTCTGCGCCGCCGGCGCCGGTCCGGCCTCGGGCCCGGGCGCCGCCCGGACCCGGTGCACCTCCCGGCCCGGGTCGGCGTGCGGCCGGTCACCGGTGCGCACCGTCACCAGCGGGCGCGGCTTGGGGGAGCGGCCGGTGGTGTCGTAGTCCGGCACCACCTCGGTCACCACTCCGCTGAACGCCTCGCCGGAGAGCCGGTGCTCGGCCATCGCCAGCGGGTCGTCCAGCGCCTCCTGGACGTCCAGCCTGGTCTGCTCGCGCTCGCGCTGGGCGAGCTTGCGGGCGGCCGTCACGGCGTCGTCGACCCGGGGCTGCGGCGGCTCCCCGGCCGCCAGCCGGTCCCGGTGGCCGGTGTACGACCAGCGGTCGCCGGTCCAGCGCTCGGCCAGGTGGCCGGCCGGGGGCAGCGCCCGCAGCAGGTCCAGGCCGTGCCAGACGTCGTGCCAGGCCGGCAGCAGTTCCGCGCGCAGCACGGCGCGCAGCCGGTCGACGGAGACCCGGACGGCCTGCCGGGCCGCCGCGACGTCCCCGCCGCCGGGGCCCTCGGCCTCGCGCAGGGCCGCCGCGGCCGCGTCGTAGCGGGCGATGGCCGGGGCGAGCACCTTGGTGTCGAACACCGGGTCGGTGGTCGGGCCGGCCGGCGGTCGGACCAGCCGGCCCTCGGCGTTGCGCTCGGTCTCGGCCCGCTCGGCCGCCTCCGCGCCGGTCTGCCCCTCCGGCGGGGCGTGCCAGGCCAGCAGGGCGGCCAGGTGCTGGTCCTCCAGGTGGCTCTGGCCGGTGGCCCAGTGCCGGGCGAGCAGCCCGGTCATCGGCAGCAGCAGGCTGGACCCGGGCACGGCCGAGCGCTCGGCCAGGTGGGTCAGCCAGCGGCCGAGCAGCGGCACCCGGGCCGGGGCCGGGAACGGGCCCGGGTCCTCGTCCTCGGCGGTGCGGCGGAACCGGGTCGAGCGGCCGAGCAGCGCCAGGTGGCGCACGCCCCCGGTGTTGGGCACCACCAGTTGCGGCGCGTCCGCGCACAGCTCGCGGACCACCGGGGACTTCGCACCCGTCTCCGGGTCCTTCTCGGAGCCCTCGACCAGTTCGACCTCGTCGCCGAAGGACTCCAGGTAGGGCAGCAGGTCGGCGGCCAGATCGGCCAGGAACTCGGAGCGCAGCGTGCGGTTGAGCGGCTGCGGCACGATGTGCAGCACCGGCGCGTCCCGGTCGGTGCCGAGCAGTACGGCCAGCGGGGCGCCGTCCTCACCGGCGGAGGTGAGCGGGACGAGCACCATCGGGCGCTCCGACAGGTGCCGGTGGCGGACGGTGGCCAGCGGCTCGGCGCGGCCGCCGCGGACGGCCTCCAGCCGGGCCAGGGTGGTCAGCAGGCTCATCGCCCGCCCTCCGGGCCGGCCGGGTGGGGGCGGCCGAGCGCCTCGGCGCGCAGGGCGGCGGCGTAGGCCAGCCGGGCGGCGGCCTCGTCGGCCCCGCTGCCGTCGCCGTCGTCGTCCTCGCTGTCCTCGCCGCTGCTGATGCCGCTGTCGCCGACGGGGCCGGTGCGGGCCACCGCCAGGGCCTCGCCCACCGTGCGGATGCTGCCCAGCTCGCCCCGGACGCCCCGGCCGAGCTGCTCGACCCGGTCCCCGCAGCGGGCCTGCGCCCGGCAGTGGAAGCCGAGTTCGCAGGTCGACAGGCAGTCCGGGCTGTACGCGGCCGGCACCGTCCCGACCGTCTTCTCCAACTCCTCGGTGGAGCGGACGGGGGCGCCGTCCGCGTCGGGGGAGAGGTCGAAGTCCGCCCCCGGCGGCAGCACCGCCAGCAGCCGTTCGATGCCGGTCATCCGGCTCAGTTGGCGGCGGGTGGTCGCCAGCTCGCGGCGGACGTCCACCGGCACGGCGGTCGGCCGGCTGCCGAAGTCCTCCGGGCAGACCAGCAGCACCGTCGTCCGGGGACTGCCCGGCAACCGCTGCTCGGCGTACGGGTCCGGGTCCACCGCCCGCCCGGCCAGCGCCGCCGCGGCCTCCTGGAGCGCCAGCACGTAGACCGCCGCCTGGCGGGCGGCGGCGCCCACCTTGCCCGGGTCCGCGGTGCCGTCCAGCACCGGGAAGGACTTGATCTCGACCACCGTGCAGCGGCCGCCGTGCACCACGACGGCGTCCGGCTCCAGGTAGGCGGTGGAACCGGCCACGTCCAGCCGCAGCAGCGGATGGTCCAGCAGGGTCCAGGCGTGCTCCTCGGCGGCCGCCTCCGCGAGCGCCGCCGCCGTCCGGTCGGCCCGCACGGCCGGACCGGAGGAACGCAGCAGGTCCGGCACGAGCAGCGGGCCGTCCTCACCGGCCGGCCCGAGCCGGCTGCGCAGCGGCTCCAGCAGGGCCGCGTAGCCGTTCTCCTTCAGCCGGGCCTCGAACACGACGCCGCGCGCCAGCGCGAGCGGCGAGCGGCCGAAGGGGGCGGGGCGGCCGAGACGGGCGGCCAGCGCCGTCTTGTCCACCCCGGCGGCGTCCAGCACGGCGCGGCGGTGGCACCCCGGATTGGCGGCCAGGGCGGCGAGGGCACGGGCGTTCAGACTGCGCTGCGGCGCCGGTCCGCGCAGCTCGGCGAGCCGCTGGGCGAGCGGCTCCGCCGGCCCGCGGAGCGGGGCGTTCGTCGAGACGTTCATGGTGCGGCCCAGTGTCGCATCCGGCTCCGACAATCCGGCCGGAACCGGCCGTTGGCGACGAACGGGTGGGGAACGGGCGGCCGCCCGGCCCGGCGGCGGGCCGGGCGGCGCGGGAGCCGGAGGCCGGGACCGCGGGCGCTCCGCGGGTGGGGGAGGCCGGGATCGTGGGCGCTCGGCAGGTGGGGGATCATGGAGGCCGGTGCTCGATGGCGAGGCCGACGTCGACACCCGCCCCGATCGCGAGGAGCCTGCCATGCCCGCCCGAATCCTGCTGGTCCGCCACGGTGAGACCGAGTGGTCGGCGACCGGCCGCCACACCGGCCGCACCGACATCCCGCTGACCGAGGAGGGCCGCGCGATGGCCAGGGCGCTCGGCGTCCGCCTCGCCGCGGCGCCCTGGAACGGCCTGCCCGACGCCCTCGTGTACACCAGCCCGCTCGACCGCGCCAAGGAGACCTGCGCGCTGGCCGGCCTCGGCGACCGGGCCGTCGAACGCCCCGAGCTCATGGAGTGGGACTACGGCCAGTACGAGGGCCGCACCGGCGCCGACATCCGCGCCGCCGACCACCCCGGCTGGCTGATCTGGCGCGACGGCGTCCCCGGCGGCGAGAAGCTCGCCGACGTCGCCGCCCGGGTCGACGCCCTGCTCGCCGACCTCAACACCGAGCACGGCGTGCCGGAGGCGGACACCACCGTCATGCACTGCGCCGACCGCGACGTGGTGCTCTTCGCCCACGGCCACCTGCTGCGCATCCTGACCGCCCGCTGGCTGGGCCTGCCGCCTGAGTTCGCCCAGCGGTTCAAGCTCGGCACGGCCGCGCTCTGCATCCTCTCCTGGGAGTACGGCGCCCCGGCGGTCGAGCTCTGGAACGACCAGGGCCACCTGGAGACCCTCACCCACAAGGCCTGACCCCGGCACCGGCCCGGGCCGTCCGTCGTCCCTGTCCCGCGGGGCGGCGGGCGGCGGGCGGCCGACGGCGGGCGGGCTCAGGCGGCCGCCGTCGCCGCGCCGTACGCGGCCAGGAAGCGCCCGACCTCCGGCACCCGCCGGTGCTGCCGCAGCCGCTGCGCGGTGTCCGCGAGCATCGAGCGGATCCGCGCCGAGCGCACGTCGCCGAACAGCGCCACGGCGGCCGAGCCGTGCTCGGCCGCGCCCGCCAGATCGCCGCGGCCGAGCCGGTCGTGGGCGAGCTCGGCGGTGTACAGCACCCGGTTGCGGACGAAGTGCGGCTTCTGCAGCGCTATGGCCAGTCCGGCGCGCTCGCTGGCCCGCTCCCAGTCCCCGAGGGCGGACCAGCACTGGGCCTGCAGCCCGGCGAGTTCGGCCTCGCCGAAGAACGACATCCACTCCGGGTCGGTGTCGGACGGGCCCCGGTCGAAGTGCCGGCAGGCCCGGGCGACCGCCCGCTCGCAGGCGGCGCGGTCCTGCAGCAGTGCCCAGCCGCCGGCCTCACGCATCGCGAGCAGGGCGAGCAGCCGGTCCGAGTCGAGCTCCCGGGCGGCGGACTGCCCGGCCTGGGCCGCGCGCAGCGCCTCCCGGGGGCGGCCGGCGTCGCGGGCGAGGAAGGCGCTGTTGCAGAAGACGTGCGCCTCCAGCGCGGCGTCCCCGGCCATCCGCGCGGTGGCCAGCGCCTCGGCGTAGTACGAGCGGGCGTCCGCGAGCCGGTTCGAGTCGTGGGCCAACCAGCCGACCGAGACGGCCAGTTCGCCGGCGCCGGCCTGGAGCCTGCGCTCGGTCTCGGTGGAGTACTCGCACGCGTCGAGCAGGACGTAGGCGGCCCGCAGCGAGCGGCCCGCCTGCTCGAACAGCGCGTCGGCGCCGTGCGCGTCGTCGGCCAACCGGATCTCCCGGACGGCCTGTTCGACGCCCAGCACCTCGGCCGCGCCGACCTTGCGGGGCGGCGGGACGGCCCGGGGCCGGCCGGGCACGAAGCCGTCGCCGGGCGCGAGGCCGTCACCGGGGCCGGGGCGGGGGCCCGGTCCCGGGCGGGTGCCCGCCGTGCGGGGGGCATCGGCCGCGGCGGCCGGGGCGGGCCGGTCAATGCCGATCACGGTGGCCAGCGCGGCAGGGCCGCCGGCCAGGAACGTACGGCGACGCACGTCGTCGTTCTCCTCGTCGGGATGGTGCGGTGCGGCGGACCCCCGGGGCGCCGTCGCGGACCTCGGTGCCGGGGGCCCCTCCGGTGGGGGCGGTTCCGCGTACGGCCAGGCAGCGTACGGGAGTTGGGTGGAGAGCGGAGAGCGGGGGGCGGGCAGCGGCGGGAACGGGGGGTGGAGGAGCGGTGGTGGTCCGGCGTCCGGTCCGGTGTGCGGGTCCGGGTCCGGGCGTTGTCCGGGGAACCGCCCGGGGATGTGCCCGGCGGCGGCGCCGGGCCGGACGCCCTCGCCCTCGACCTCGCTCCCCGTACCGCCGTCCGTCGAGCGGCGCCGGACGGCGGTACGGGGGGCGAAGCCCAGTTCGGTGAGCGACCGTTCCGGCCACATGTGCCGGAACACCCGCTCGTACGCGTAGTTGGGGCAGCGGATCTCGCCGGACTCGACCCGCCCGATGTACCGGGCGTCGCACGAGACGTGCTCGCCGATCTCCCGGGCCGCCCGGCGCACCGTCATGGCGAACTCGCCCGGCGAGCGGTCGCCGCGCAGGGCGCGCATCACGGCGTTGGGCGACGGGCGGTTCGGCTCGGCCGGTGGGGTGGCTGCCATGGTGCGCTCCGTGGTGGTGCGGGGTGGTGGTGCCTGGTCGGGCGGCGGTGGGGCGGTGGGGCGCCCGGCCACGAATGGGTCCGCTGGGGCGTGTCCTGCGGCCCGACGGACCGCCGGGCGAGGCACGACAGTACCCGGAGTCACCGGTCGGCCACAGTGTGTTGGGGGATGATGTGCCACCAATACCGGGCAAAACGGGCGTAGTTGCCGGGATCCGCCATGAAATGCCATGCCTTGCTGTAAGGCGCCCCGTGGCCTCGGGGGCCTGCCCGGCGTTGTCCTGTTACGTGGAAGCCCCGTCCGCCGTCCCTGCCGCACCCCCCGGCGGCAGCCCCAGCGGCACCCCCCCACGCCGGGCGGCGCGGCTTCCACCCCGACGAGGTGACAGGAGGGCCGATGCCGGCCACTGGAGTACCGCAGTACCGCCGCCTGGTCGCCGGAGGGATGCCGGCCGCCGCCGCCCCCGCGCTGCTGCCCGAGTCCGCCGACGACCGCGGCCCCGCCCGCCCGCCGTCCGGCGGCGGCCCCTCCCGCCGCCCTCCCGCCGACCGGGACCGCGCCCCGGTCGCCACCCACGACACCGTGACCGTCGCCCTGCGGCACGGCCTGGAGGCGGTCGACATCCTGCGCCTGCGACGGGCCTGCGGCGCCGTCCTGCAGAGCCGCAACGGCGCCACCGTCTCCTTCCTCGTCCCGGCCGGCACCTCGGCGACCTGGCACCTGCCCGGCAGCTCCTGTACCGCCGGCGCCCAGCTGCCGCCCGCCACCGACCCGCGCTGGGTGATGCCCCCGGCCGGCGCCGACTGCACCGCCCGCCCCACCGACGCCTGGGTCCTCCGCTCGGCGCTCTGCGAGGCCGCCTGCACCCTCACCGCGGGCGGCCTCGGCCCGTTCTGAGGCCGCCGCCGCCGGTCCCTGGGGGCGCCGTCGCCCGTTCCGGGGCCGCTGTCGCCCGGGTCGGGGCCGCCGCCGCCCGGGCCGGGCCGCCGGACCTCTCCGAGCTGCGGCGATAATGGCCGGTATGGGACGAAGCAACCGAGCCGGCCGCACCACGGACCGGGGCCGCGCCGCCGCCGCGGACGACCCGGCCGCCACCGGCCCCGGGGGCCGCACCCACGCGCAGGGGCCGCTCACCCGCGCCGTCGACTCCGGCCTCGCCGAACTCCGCCCCGACCGCGACCGCCCCGCCGCCTGGTCGCTGCTGGTCGACGGCGCGCCGCAGTCGCTGGTCGACCTGGCCGACCCGACCCATCTGGGCTTCGAGTACCAGCGCCGGCTCGGCCACCTGGTCGACCTGGTCGCCCCGCCCGGCCGTCCGCTCACCGTGCTCCACCTCGGCGGCGGCGCCCTCACCCTGGCCCGCTACGTCGCCGCCACCCGCCCGCGCTCGCGCCAGCAGGTCGCCGAGATCGACACCGCGCTCACCGACCTGGTCCGCACCGAACTCCCGCTGGAGCGCGGCTGGCAGGTCAAGGTGCGCGGCGCCGACGCCCGCGCCGTGCTGGAGCGCACCCCCGAGGGCGGCGTGGACCTGGTGATCGCCGACGTCTTCTCCGGCGCCCGGGTGCCCGCGCACTGCACCACCGTCGAGTTCACCGCGCTGGCCGCGCGCGCCCTGGCCCCCGGCGGCTGGTACGCCGCCAACATCGCCGACGGCGCGACGCTGGCGTTCGCCCGCTCCCAGGTGGCCACCCTGGGCGCCGTCTTCCCCGAACTCTGCCTGGTCGCCGACCCCGCGGTGCTGCGCGGCAAGCGGTTCGGCAATCTGATCCTGGCCGCCGCGCACACCCCGCTCCCGCTGGCCGACCTCACCCGCCGGGTGGCCTCCGACGCGGCCCTCGGCCGGGTCGAACACGGCCGCGCCCTGGCCGACTTCGCGGCCGGCGCGGCCCCGGTGACCGACGCCGCCGCCGCGCCGTCCCCGGCCCCGCCCCCGGGCGTCTTCCGGTAGTCGCGGCGGACCCTGGTCGAACGGGCCTTCGCCGCAAGCCCGTTCGGTTGGTCCGGTGGCCGATTCGCCTGGTGCGCCGTCGTCCTGACGCCCAATTGGAAGTCGTGCGGCCGGGCCGCCGAGAATGGGACCGGCGCGGCGCGGAACCGGTCGCGCCGACCCGACCAGGAAGGGCGCACACGTCATGCCGATCCGACCGGCCCGGCCCAGCGAGGCGGCGGCACTCAGTGCCCTGGCCCTGCGATCCAAGGCCCATCTCGGCTACGACGCCGCCTTCATGGCGGCCTGCCGGGCCGAACTCACCCTGGATCCGGACCGCATCGAGGCCGACCGCACGACCGTCGCCGAGGACGGCGGCCGGGTGCTGGGCTTCGTCACCCTCACCGGGGCGCCGCCGGAGGGCGAGATGGACATGCTCTTCGTCGAGCCGGACGCCGTCGGCCGGGGGATCGGCCGCCGCCTGGTGGAGCACCTGTGCGCGGAGGCCGCCGCCCAGGGCTTCACCCGGATCGTGGTCGAGTCCGACCCGCACGCCGAGCCGTTCTACCTGGCCGTGGGCGCCGTCCGGACCGGCACCGTCGCGTCCGGGTCCATTCCCGGCCGGGAACTGCCGGTGCTCACCCTGCACTTGACCGGGACGGCCCCCGGCCGCTGACCGGCGCGGGCGGCGCGGATGGCGCGCCGCCCGTCCCGCCGAGCGTGCTCAGTGCCCCTTCGGCAGGCCCCGGTGCTTGTACATCGCGGCCCCGGTCAGGGCCAGCCCGGCCGCGATCGGGGCGAGGACGGCGGTCGCGGTGCCCGCGGCGTCGTGCGCGACGGTGACCACGGCCGTCGTGGCCGCGGGCCGGGCGGTCGCCGGGGCCGCGACCGCCGCCGCCGGGGTGTCGGCCAGGGGCCGGCCGGGTGCGGGTCCGGCTGCCGGGGTGCTCCCGGCGCCGGCGGTGTCGGGATGTCCGGGGGCGGGCTGCTGGGGCCGACCCGAGGGGGCGGGGGCCGGCGGCGGGGCCGCCGGGTGGCGCTGGTCGCCGTCGGACCGGCCGGTCCCCGCGCTCCCGCCGGTGCCGGCGGAACCGCCCGCGGGTCCGTCGGCCGACTCGCCCCGGGTCGTGCGCGCCTCGGCCGGGCGGGCCTGGGCGGGTACGGCGCCGAGCAGTCCGGAGGCGATCGCGAACGCGTCGGGCACGGCGGCCCGTTGCCCCGGCAGCGGGAGGCCGCCGGCCCGGATCCGGTCCTGGAGCGCGCTGTTGACGGCGGCGGTCGCGCCGTTCAGCTCCGGTACGGCGCCGACGGCCGCGGGGACGGTGCTCGCGCTGCCCGGCCCGGGCGCGTCCGTGGGAGCCGGGCCGGTGATCGGGTCGAGCAGTCCGGCGGTGGGGTCCTGTCCCGGCCGCTCGGCCCCGGACGACGGGTCGGGAGCGGGGGAGGGGCCGGGCGCGGCGGCCGGGGCGCGGGGAGCGGGTGCCGCCGTCCGACCGGGGACGGTCCCGTCCGCGGCGCCGCCGCCCCGGACTCCGCCCGGGTGTCCGGCCGACGGTCCGTCGGCCGGTGTCCCGCCCCCGGGCACTGCCCGGCCGACGGACCGGCTGGCCGGTTCCGGGAGCGCCTCGGCGCCGGCCGCACAGGCGCCGGGGGCACCGAAGCCCCAGAGCTGTGCGAGCAGCGCCCCGCCGGCCGCGACGGCCCGGGGGCCGGGCAGCCACCGCCGGGCCGGGCGCCACCCGGCGGGACGCCACCGGGCGCCGACGGTCCGTCGGGCGGGTTCCGGGCCACTGGTCGCGTGATTGGCTCGCACGTGAATCGAGAACGAGCGGACGGGCCGTGAGGTCACGGCCGCATCGTCACGGACAGTCATCGCGATCCGCCCGCCGTCCCCGCCCGTGCGGTGCTGCCGTTCCGAGGCTCCGGCCCGGCCGTCAGGCGGCGCCGGTGCTCAGGAGTTCGGGCGCAGCGTCCAGATCACCGTCATGACGCCGGTCACGGCGCCGTCGGCGCGGGTGATCTCGACGGTCACCGGGAACTCGGGGCGCTCGCCCTTGTCCAGCTCGGCGACGATCTCGGCGGCCGGACGGCCGAGCACCGCGGTGGCCGTGACGACGCCCATGGCGAGCTTCTTGTAGGCGATCTCGGCGCTCACCGCGAGCGGCACCGCGCGCGAGAGCTGGTCGCCGAACGCGGCCAGGACGATGCAGCCGCTGGCCGACTCGGCGAGGGTGAACATCGCGCCGGCGTGCGGGCCGCCCACGTGGTTGTGGTACTCGGGCTGGTCCGGCAGCCGGAGCACGGCGCGCTCGGGGGAGGTCTCCAGGTACTCCAGCTTGAGGGTCCGCGCCATCGGCACGGTGGAGTCGAGCAGCTGGCCGATCGAAGGTGTCGTCATGGCGGCAACGTTACTAGCCGGTAGCTTTCGGCGGCAGGCCCCTGACCGGGGAAAAAGATGAGACGCGGGCCACGGTGCGACCCGGGTCACACCGCCCCCGGCGCCGCCGCGGATGTGAGGGAACGCGAAAAAGCCCCGGGGGCCGGTCTCTTGACGAAACCGACCCCCGGGGTCATGGGGTGAGTGACGGGACTCGAACCCGCGGCCACCTGGACCACAACCAGGTGCTCTACCAACTGAGCTACACCCACCATCAGTCCGGACCGTTCGCGCTCTTCGGCGTTCCCGTTCCGACAAGAAGAACTCTACAGGATCCGAGAGGGTGCTCGCGCCAGGGTTTCCGTCGCCCGCCGCGGCCGGTGGTCCGGGTGTCCGGAGCACCGACCGGGACGGGTCGCGGCCGGTGGGTCAGCCCGCCGGGGGCTGGAACTTCTCGGCGATCGCGCGCGCGGTGTCGGTGTCCGGGCCGGGCTGGGCGACGAACACCGCCTCGCGGTAGTAGCGCAGTTCGTCGATGCTCTCCCGGATGTCGGCGAGCGCGCGGTGGTTCCCGCCCTTCTGCGGGCTGTTGTAGTACGCCTTCGGGTACCAGCGGCGGGCCAGCTCCTTGATCGAGGAGACGTCCACGATCCGGTAGTGCAGGTGCCCCTCCAGGGCCGGCATGTCCCGGCTCAGGAAGCCCCGGTCGGTGGCCACCGAGTTCCCGCACAGCGGCGTGCGCCCGGCCTCCGGCGCGTGCTCGCGCACATAGGCGAGCACCAGCGCCTCCGCCTCGGCCAGGGTGACGCCGTGCTCCAGCTCGTCCAGCAGCCCGGACGAGGTGTGCATCGCCCGCACCACGTCCGGCATGTTCGCCAGCGCCTCCGCCGGCGGGCGGACGATGACGTCCACACCCTCGCCGAGGATGTTCAGCTCGGAGTCCGTCACCAGCGCCGCGACCTCGACCAGGGCGTCCCGGTCGAGGTCGAGGCCTGTCATTTCACAGTCGATCCATACCAAACGGTCATTCACGCCACTCACCCTACGGCGCGATCACGCGCCGCGGGCACCGATGGAGCCGAGCGGGGCGCCGGGGCGTAACCCTCGGAGCCGTGCTCGTCCGGCGTGTGGCCGTCCGTCTCCCGCACCTCGCGGGCCTCCCGGACCTCCCTGGCGTCCCGGCCGGGGTGGCCGCCGGGGTGCGCCGGCCGGCCGTCCCGCGCGGACCGCGCCTCACGGGGCTCCCTGGCCTCGGCCGCGGCGCTCCGACCGCCCTGCGGACGCAGCTGGCCCGCCCGGGCCTGCCGGGCCCGCGCCTCCGCCGACCCGCCCGGGGCAGCGGCCGGCAGCCGCCCGCCGGGAGCGCCGTGCACCCGGCCGGAGCCGCCCGCCGCGGACTCCTCCTGCGGCCGGTCGGCCGCGCTCCGGTGCCCCTGGCCCTGGCCGCGCGCCCCCGGCTGGGGGTGCCCGTCCTCGGCGGCGGCGTGCTCCGCAGTCCGGGGCGGCCGGCCCGCGCCGGGCCCCGGCTGGGCCGGGACGATCGGCGGCCGCGCCGGACCGCGCCCGGTCCCCGGCTGCCCGGGGTGCGACTGGTGCCCGGCCGCCTGGTGCGGGTACGGCTGCCCGGCCCGCGCGTGGACGCCCTGGCCGGACGGCTGCCCCTGCTGGCCCGGGTGCGCGGTGGCACCCGGCCCGCCCGGGAAGCCCGGGGCCGAGGCGGCGCCGTGCCCGCCCGGCAGACCGTGGCCGCCCAGCGCCGAATGCCCGCCGAGCGCGCCGTGCTGGCCCGGCACCGTCCCGCCGAGGGCGGCCGCCGAGGCGATCGAACCGGCGGACCGGAGGTCGCCGCCCGCCGACCCGGCGGGGACCTGCGCCGACGCACCGGGCCGACGGGCCCGGTAGCTCGTCCGGTACGCGGCCGGCGAGACCCCGAGCTGACGGCGGAAGTGCCCGCGCAGCGCCACCGGCGAGCGGAAGCCGCAACGGCGCGCGACATCGTCCACCGACAGTTCCGAGGTCTCCAGCAGCCGCTGCGCCTGCAGCACCCGCTGGGTGATCAGCCACTGCAGCGGGGCGCTGCCGGTCAGCGTCCGGAACCGCCGGTCGAAGGTCCGCCGGCTCATGTAGGCGCGAGCCGCCAGCACCTCGACGTCGAACTGCTGGTTGAGGTTCTCCAGCGCCCAGGTGACCACCTCGGCCAGCGGGTCGTTGCCGATCTCCTCAGGTAAAGACTGATCGATGTACTGGGCCTGTCCTCCGCCGCTGCGCCGGCTCGGCACCACCAGGCGGCGGGCGAGCGCGTTGGCCGCCTCGGCGCCGTGGTCGCTGCGCACCACGTGCAGGCAGAGGTCGATCCCGGCGGCGGTGCCGGCCGAGGTCAGCACGTCGCCGTCGTCGACGAACAGCTCGCGCGGGTCCACGTGCACCCGCGGGTAGCGCTTGGCCAGGGTCGGCGCGTACATCCAGTGCGTGGTCGCCGGGCGGCCGTCCAGCAGGCCGGCGGCCGCCAGGACGAACGCGCCGGTGCACAGGCCGATGATCCGCGCGCCCTCGTGGTGCGCCTTGCGCAGCGCGGTGATCGCCTCGACCGGCGGCGGCTGGGAGATCGAGCGCCAGGCCGGGACGACGATCGTGCCCGCCCGGGCGAGCGCCTCCAGCCCGTAGGGGGCCGAGAGGGTGAGGCCGCCGGTGGTGGCGAGCGGGCCCTCCTCGCCGGCGCAGACCAGCAGCCGGTACCGGGGCACCCCGGCGTCCTGGCGGTCGACGCCGAAGACCGAGAGCGGGATCGAGCTCTCGAAGATCGGCGCGCCGCCGAAGATCAGGACGGCGACGGTCTCCCGGCGCCGACGGCCGGAGAGCTTGCGCGGGGAGGACGCCATCGCGGGCGTCGAGGAGCCGTTGAGGCCGGCCGAGGCACCACCGTGGCCGCCGGGGCCGTGGCCGGTGCCGCCGTGACCGGTCGCGCCGAGGCCGAGCGGCCCGGCGGAGGCCGCCGCGCCCACCATGCCGTGGGCGACCGCGCCGAGGCCCTGTCCGGGCGCTCCCGTGGCGGCGAAGGTCGCGTAGCCGCCCTCCGGGCCGGCGTGGCCGTATCCGTTGCCGGGGTGGCCGCCGCCGCTCTGGTGGGCGCCCGGGTGCCCGTTCTGGTGGCTGCTCTGGTGGGCGCTCTGGTGGGCGGTCTGGTGATTGCCGGAATGGCCGGTAACCGACGCCCCGGTCCGGCCGTCCGGACCCGCTCCGTACCCGCCCCCGTGGCTGACGCCGGATCGACTGACGGGGCGTCCGCCGTGCTCCGGGGTGACCGGGAAGGACGGGGAACCCGCGCCCGACGGTGCGCCCGGACCGGCTGTGGCGCCTGGTGCGGAAGGTGCGCCAGGGGCTGCCGGGGCCGCAGTGGAATAGGAGGGGTACGAGGCGGTGCCGGAGTGACGGGTGTTGGCGGTGGAGGCCTGGGAGCCGGTGCCTCTCGCGGAACGACCCACGATGCCGGCCACGGGCTGGCCGCTGTCAGGACCCGCGTCGCTCCTGCTCACCCTGCTCAAGGCGCTCAAGCCCCCTCGGTGGTGTGGTGTGGTGGTGCGGCACTGCTGGCCAAGATCGAATCTATCGGGTGGACCGTTGCCGTTGTGACAAGTTCACCATCCGACGCTATGTCGACATGGCAATTTGGCGTGATGCATTCGATCACGAAGCGTGGCACCCGTCGACCCTTCTGGGAAGAGGGTCGGTGCAACGGTGGCTGGTTGTCGCGGGACGGGTCCTGGGGCGTCCGGCTCCGACGCACCCGGCCGGTGCGCCTGGGCTGCGGATTTGCCCAAGGGCAGGGGACCCGGGCGAGATTGACCGAAAATCGGCGGTGCACGCAAGGGGCGCACAGCCCCGGAGCATGCGCCGCCCAGGCTTCATTCGGCCAGTGCCGGGGCCGGGAAACGGGAACTGGTGACGTCGCGTCACCGGGCTCCCGCAGAGATCGCCGCCGGCTCGAACCGGCCAACGGCGGCGGCCTCGTGCGGGCGCCGGACCGGCCACGATGTCCGCGCGGAGGCCGGTCTGCGGTGAGGGGCGACCTCGGGTCGGCCTGCCCGTACACGAACAGGCCGTACCGGAACCGGAACTGACGGTGTCGATCCCGGTTCGGCGGGGCGGTCGGAAGGCAGTCGGCGGGCGGGGCCGGGCGGGACCCCGGCCCGGTCGATCGGGGCGTGACCGGTCCGGCCGGCGCCGGCCCGACCCCGGGCTCCCGCCGGACCGGTGGCCGCTTCCGGATCGAACTGCTGACGGAGGGTGAGGTCGTCCGCCCTCGGGCCGACCGGGGCGGCGGATCGGTCGGCCTGTCGGTCGGCGGGTCGGTCGAGCTGTGGGCTCCGGGGTGCCGCCGGGACGCGTGAGGCGCTACCCGGCGCGGGCCGGGCTCGGCTCCGAAGCGTCCGGAGCCGGCGGCGAGGGCGGCGACGCCGGCCGGACGGGGAGCGGGACCGGCGGCGGCGTCGTTCCGGGGCGGCTGTCGGGCCGCCGGGCAAACCCGTCGGACCGGTTTCGGACAGCGGATCCGGCCGCCGCGACGGACGAGGCATCGCCGTCGGCGTGCGCGACAGAAGGCGCATGCCCGCCGTCCAGGGCGGACGGCAAGAACTGCACGCCGTGGTGCGCGCCGCTCTGCGCCGTCGGACCCGGCTCCACGGCAGCCGCGCTCGCGACCGAGCGGCTCACGGACGACCGGTTCGCGACCGACGGGCCCACGGCCGGCCGGCTCGCGAACGACCCGCGCCGCCCACCCGTCGCCCCGGCCCGCACCGCCGGCCGGGGCGACGGGGCACCGCGGGCGGCCAGCACCTGCCCGACCGCCTCCGGCAGACCGGCCGCCTTGAGGGTGGGCCGGTAGCCGGGCTCGGCCCAGGGGCGGCCGTGGTGCAGCCAGACGCTCCGCAGCCCGGCCAGCTCGGCACCGGCGATGTCGGCGGGGGCGTGGTCCCCGACCATCCAGGTGTGCGAGGCCCAGTCCCCGGTCGGTGCGACGCCGCACCGCTGCGCCGCGATCTCGAAGATCAGCGGGTCCGGCTTGAGGCAGTCGGCCTCCTCCGAGATCACCCAGCCGTCGACCATCGGCCCGAGGCCGGTCCGCCGGATCTTCTCCAACTGGGCCCCGGTGCCGCCGTTGCTGACGATGCCCAGCGTCCACCCGGCGGCGCGCGCGACCCGGAGCGCGTCGAGATTGCGCGCCGGGCAGTGGATGTGGGCGTTGATGCCGCGCCGGTAGTGCGCGAGCAGCCGGTCGAGCGACTCGTCCAGGCCGTAGCGGCGGCGGGCGGCGGACAGTACGGTGCTGCGCGGCACGTAGCCGCCGCCGTCGATGGTGGCGAGCCACTCGACGTCGGAGGGCGGCAGGGCCCGTTCGAGCAGGAAATCCTGAGCCCAGGCCCGGAATGCGGCGTCCCTGGGGAGCAGCGTGTTGTCGAGGTCGAGCAGGAGCAGGGGCATGTCGAGCATGGTGCCAGCGGCCGTGCCTATGCATCTGGCAAATGCCCGGCGCCGTCGCGAACCCGTACGTATTGGCTGAAACGGGTGCCGGGACCGTTCGGCTCCGCACGGTCCCGAGCGTCGGCGTGCGGCCCGCGCCGCCTCACTGCCCGGTGACGGGCCCGCAACGGATCGTCATCGATCCATGACAGTCCGGTCACGGTGTCCCGGAGTCCTGTTGCGCCACCCGGTCCGCTCAGTCAAGCTCCAGGGAACCTCCTTCGCCGGAGGGGCGTTCTCGCGCTCGGGCAAGGGGCGCACGGCCGTCGGCACGCGCATCCCTCGTTCGCGGGAAGAGTGTCGCCCCGAGGCCGCGTGGGTGGGCGGTACGCCCCGCCCGACGTACTCTGAAAGGAACAGGTCACAAACGGTGGTGCTCGGTGCAGACCGACGACTTCCCGTGGGCGGGCCTGCCGCTCGGGCAGCGTTGTCCTCTCCTGTCGGCCCATCTCCTTCGAAGAGCCTTGTGCCATGGCTGGTTCTGAGCACTCCCGACCGGGGGAACCGGGCGCGGACGCCCGGAGCGGTGGTTTCGCCCGACCCCTTCGCAACCTCGCGCGCCGCGGCCGCTCCGCTTCCGGCTCCCGCCAGCGGCGGGACGCTCGACGGTCCGGCCCCCAGGAGCCCTCGGTGACCGGCCGGCCGGGACCGGGCGCCGACCGCCCGGACACCGCCGGCCTGCCCGGCGCGGCCGGAGAGGCCGCCGTCCGGGAGGCGCCCGCCAAGGCCTGCGACCCCGCCTTCCAGCACGGTGTGGTGGTGGGCTTCGACGGCTCGCTGTCCAGCGAGCGCGCCCTCGCCTACGCGGTGGGCATGGCCCGCCGCTCGCAGTGCGGGCTGGTGATCGTGCACGTCGCCAACCGGCTGCCCGCCACCGTGTGGGCCGGCTGCGAACCGCCGGTCTTCGTGGACCTCCCCGACCACCGGACGGAGGTGCTCGGCCTGGAGCTCGCCTGCGCGGACTTCCTCTCCGGAGTGCCCTGGATCCTGGTCGAGCGGGGTGGCGACATCTGCCACGAGATCGAGGAGGTCGGCCGGGAGTTCGCCGCCGACGCGATCGTGGTCGGCACGACGCACGGCCTGCTCGGCAAGATCTTCGGCTCGGTCTCCGGCCGCCTCGCCCGCCGCGCCAACCGCCCGGTGATCGTGATCCCCTGAGGCCCGGGGTGCCGCTCCTGGGCCGCGGCGTCGTGGGCGGCCGCCGCACCGGTTGACGAACCAGGCCGAGTACCGGCCGACCGTCATGACCCTCAGGGCGCTCAGGTCCTCGGCGCGCCGATGGTCTGCGGTGGTGAACAGCCGCTTGTGCGAACGCCGTTGGGCACGGCCGACTGCTCGGTCGCCATCCCGGCTTGCAGCAGCCCGCAGCAGCCCGCAGCGGCCCGAGATCCGGGTCGGTCGACGCCCTGCCGACTCCGGGGGTGCTGACCGCCGCCCTGTCGGTGCGGCGGTGGTGACTCCTTCCTCTCTCCGGGCGCCCCGCTGGGCGCCCTCTCGACCGTGGTGCCCGCCCTCCGCGTCGTCCCCTGCGGACGACGCGGAGGGCCGGACAGGGACCTGCCGCAGCCTCAGGAGACGCCGAGCTCCCGCGCGATGAGCATGCGCTGCACCTCCGAGGTGCCCTCGCCGATCTCCAGGATCTTGCAGTCCCGCCAGAAGCGGGCGACGGGGAATTCGTTCATGAAGCCGTACCCGCCGTGGATCTGGGTCGCCTCGCGGGCGTTGTCGACGGCGGCCTCCGACGAGTACAGCTTGGCGATCGCGGCCTCCTTCTTGAACGGTTCCGAGTGCAGCAGCCGGGACGCGGCGTCCCGCCAGGCGAGGCGGGAGGTGTGGGCGCGCATCTCCATGTCGGCGAGCTTGAACTGGATGGCCTGGTTGGCGCCGATGGGCCGGCCGAAGGCGCGGCGGGTACCGGCGTAGAGGACGGACTGGTCGACGCAGCCCTGGGCCAGGCCGGTGGCCAGGGCGGCGATCGCGATACGGCCCTCGTCGAGGATCCGCAGGAACTGGGCGTAGCCGCGACCTCGCTCGCCCAGCAGGTTGGCCGCGGGAACGCGGCAGTCGGTAAAGGACAGTTCGCGGGTGTCGGATGCGTTCCATCCGACCTTCGAGTACTTCTTCGACACCTGGAACCCGGGAGTCCCGGTGGGCACGATGATGGAGGAGATTTCGCGCCGGGGCGAGGAGAATTCGCCCTCTTCACTCGAACGAGCGAGCGGTTCGGTGAGCGCGGTGACGGTGACCAGACCCGTGATGTCGGTGCCGGAGTTGGTGATGAAGCACTTGGTGCCGTTGATCACCCACTCGTCGGTGGCCTCGTCGTAGCGGGCGGTGGTGCGGGTCGCCCCGGCGTCGGAGCCGCCCTCGGGCTCGGTCAGGCCGAACGCGCCGAGCAGCTCGCCGGAGGTCAGCCGGGGCAGCCACTCCCGCTTCTGCTCCTCGGTGCCGAAGCGGAAGATCGGCATCGCGCCGAGCGAGACCGCCGCCTCCAGGGTGATCGCGACCGAGGAGTCGACCCGGGCCAGCTCCTCCAGCACCAGGCAGAGCGCGAAGTAGTCGCCGCCCATGCCGCCGTACTCCTCCGGGAACGGCAGGCCGAACAGGCCCATCCGCCCCATCTCCCGCACGATCTCGTAGGGGAACTCGCCCCGCTCGTAGTAGTCGCCGATCTTCGGCGCGACCACGTCCTGGGCGAATTCGGCCACGGTGCGCCGCAGTTCCTCGTACTCGGTGTTCAACCGGTGGTCGAGCATGGTGATCCTCCTGGTGCCCCGCCGGGGTGGGCGCGGGCGTGGTCGGGGCGACCGCCGTCCGTGCGGGTGTGACGGACGGCCGGCAGTGCGAAGAGCGGACGAACGGGGGTGGACCGGTCGGCGGTCGAACGGCCGGGTCCACCGGGTGCGTCGGCCGGGCGGGCAGTCGCCCGGCCGACGGGCGGGACGGTCGGTGCGGTCGGTGCGGGGTCAGTCCGAGGCGCCGGCCTCGGCGGCGTCGAGCAGGGCCTGCACCGTGCGGGACGGGCTCGGGCGGCCGAGCCGGCGAGCCATCCAGCCGCTGGTGGCGACCAGGGCGCGCAGGTCGACGCCGGTCCGGATGCCGAGGCCGTGCAGCATCCACACCAGGTCCTCGGTGGCCAGGTTGCCGGTGGCGCTCTTGGCGTAGGGGCAGCCGCCCAGCCCGCCGGCGGACGCGTCCACGGTGGTGACCCCGGCGCGCAGCGCGGTCAGGGTGTTGCTGAGCGCCTGGCCGTAGGTGTCGTGGAAGTGCACCGCCAGCCGGTCGACCGGCACGCCCGCCGCCGCGAACCCGTCGAGCAGGTCGGTGACCTGGCCCGGGGTGGCCACGCCGATGGTGTCGCCGAGGCTCAGCTCGGCGCAGCCCATCTCCAGCAGCCGCAGACCGGACCGGACCACCTGGGCGACCGGGACCGGACCCTCCCAGGGGTCGCCGAAGCACATCGACAGGTAGCCGCGGACCGGGACCCCGGCCGCCGAGGCCCGCTCCACCACGGGGCGGAACATCGCCATCGCCTCGTCCGCCGAGCGGTTGAGGTTGCGGCGGGCGAAGGTCTCGGTGGCGCTGGCGAACACCGCGACATCGGTGGCGTGGTGGGCCAGCGCGCGGTCGAGCCCGCGCTCGTTGGGCACCAGCACCGGCAGCCGCAGCCCGGGGTGGCGGTCCGGGAGGCCGGCCAGCCGGGGCATCAGCTCCTCGGCGTCGGCGAGCTGGGGCACCCATTTCGGATGGACGAAGCTGGTGGCCTCGACGGTGCGCAGCCCGGCGGCGGCCAGCCGGTCGATGAACTCGGCCTTGACCCCGACCGGGACGAGGGCGCTCTCGTTCTGCAGTCCGTCGCGCGGACCGACCTCGTGGATCCGGACCTCCTCGGGCAGGCCGGGGGCGCGGACCGGGGCGGGCAGGCCCAGGTCGAGGGCGTCGGGTTCGCGCGCGGGGCCGGCGCCTCTCGGCGCGGTGGCGGTCACGACCGCACCGCCGGGACGGGCCCGTCGGCCGCCGGGCCGGACTCGGCCGCGGCCTCCGCGGGGGTGACGACGACCAGCAGCTCCTCCATCGCGACGGTGGCGCCGGCGGCGGCCCGGAGCTCGCTCACCGTGCCGTCGTGCGGGGCCGAGATCACGTGCTCCATCTTCATGGCCTCCAGGACGAGCAGGGGCTGGCCCTTGCGGACCGACTCCCCGGCGGTGGTCTTGACGACCGTGACGGTGCCCGGCATCGGCGCGGTCAGGGCGCCGTGGTGGGCGGCGCCGTCGGCGGCGCCCTCGCCGACCGGGTCGTGGCGGTGCACCGGCCACGCGTCGCCGTCGACGCCCAGCCAGGTCACCGCTCCGGCGGCCGCGGCGGTGCGGTCCTCGGCGAGGGCGAAGCCCGTCCGCAGGCCGTCGACGGTCAGCCGGAGGCCGTCGTCGGAGCTGTCGGCCCGGGCCCGCCGGACCGGTCCGGAGCCGAGCCTGATCTCGACCTCGGCGGCGGCCCCGGACGGATTGTCGGTGGCCTCCGCTACGTTGCTCGCAGTGATCGGACGGATGCTCACCGACACCGGGTCCTGGCCGGGGACGCGGAGCCGGTGGGTGGTCCAGGCGGGGTCGCCGCCGAGGCGCCAGCCGGAGGGAAGGGAGAACGGGTCGGTCCAGCCGTCGGCGTCGGCGGCGGGGGTGAGGTCCAGGTGCCGCGCGAGCGCGGCCGCGTAGTAGAGGAGGTGGGCCGGTGCCGGTTCCTCCGGCGGCAGGGAGCCGGCGGGCTCGGGGCTCGTCGCCGGGTCCGCGGCCGCGGTGGCCGGGGAGTACGGCGAGGCGAGCAGTCCGGGATCGAGCTGCGCCGTCTGCTCGACCAGGCCGGTGTCGAGTCGTCCCGCGGCGACCTCGGGGTGTGCGAGGAGCCGTCGCAGGAAGCCGGTGTTGGTGGTGACGCCGAGGATCCGGGTGTCCGCGAGGGCGGCGCGCAGGCGCCGCAGCGCGGTCGGGCGGTCGGGCCCGTAGGCGATGACCTTGGCGAGCATGGGGTCGTAGGAGCTGGTGATCACGGTCCCGGGGGCGACCCCGGAGTCCACCCGGATGCCTTCGCCCCGCGGTTCGTCGAGGAGCAGGATGCGTCCGCCGGTGGGCAGGAAGTCCCGTTCCGGGTCCTCGGCGCAGATCCGGGCCTCGATGGCGTGGCCCTGGAAGGAGATGTCGGACTGGGTGAAGGTGAGGGGTTCGCCGGCGGCGACCCGCAGCTGCCACTCGACCAGGTCGAGCTGCCCCGAGCCGGCCACGGCGACGGCGAGTTCGGTGACGGGGTGTTCCACCTGGAGACGGGTGTTCATCTCCATGAAGAAGAAGTCCCGCACGCCCTCCGTGGGGGTGGGGGAGTCCGGGTCGATGCCGGGGACGATGAACTCCACGGTGCCGGCGCCGGTGTAACCGCAGGACTCGGCGGCCCGGACGGCCGCGGCGCCCATGGCGGCGCGGGTCTCGGCATTGAGCAGGACGGAGGGAGCCTCTTCGATCAGCTTCTGGTGGCGGCGCTGCAGGCTGCACTCGCGCTCGCCGAGGTGGACGGTGGTGCCGTGGGCGTCGGCCAGCACCTGCACCTCGATGTGGCGCGGCCGGTCGACCCAGCGCTCCAGCAGCAGGGTGTCGTCGCCGAAGGCGGTACGGGCGACGCGCCGGGCGGCGGCGATCTCGGTCGGCAACTCGGCCGGGTCGCGGACCAGGCGCATGCCCTTGCCGCCGCCGCCGGCGGAGGGCTTGAGCAGTACGGGGTAGCCGATCACGTCGGCCGCCGCGAGGAGGTCCTCGTCGGTGGGTGCGGCGGCCTGGCTGCCCGGGACCACCGGGACGCCGGCGGTCCGCACGGCCTCCTTGGCGTTGATCTTGTCACCCATCAGCTCGACCGCAGCGGGAGGAGGACCGATGAAGACGAGGCCGGCGTCGGCGCAGGCGCGGGCGAAGGAGGCGTTCTCGGCGAGGAAGCCGTAGCCGGGGTGGACGGCCTGGGCGCCGGTCCGGCGGGCGGCGGCGAGGATCTGGTCGGTCCGCAGGTAGGTCTCGGCGGCGGAGCTGTCGCTGCGGTCGGCCGGGCCGAGCCGGACCGCGACGTCGGCCTCGCGGACGTGCGGCGCGTCGGCGTCGGCGTCGCTGAACACGGCGACCGAGCGCACGCCGAGCCGCCGCAGGGTGCGGATCACCCGGACGGCGATCTCACCGCGGTTGGCGACCAGAACTGTGTCGAACATGGGAGGCGTTCCTCCGGGTCGAGGGGGCCGTACGAAGGAGGTGGCGGGACACCGGGTGGGTGCCGGGCACCGGGGAGGGCGGCGGAGCGGGTGGGCCGCCGCCCCGGGCGGAGCGCTACATGCGGAAGACGCCGAACGGGCCGGGCGCCGGGAGCGGGGCGTTGGCGCAGGCGGTGAGGGCGAGGCCGAGGACGGTCCGGGTGTCCATCGGGTCGATCACGCCGTCGTCCCAGAGCCGGGCGCTGGCGTAGTAGGCGTTGCCCTGGCGCTCGTACTGCTCGCGGACGGGGCGCTTGAACTCCTCCTCCGCCTCGGTGGCCCACTCCTCGCCCTGGGCCTCCAGCTGGTCGCGGCGGACGGTGGCCAGCACCGACGCGGCCTGCTCGCCGCCCATCACCGAGATCTTGGCGTTCGGCCACATCCACAGGAAGCGGGGTGAGTAGGCCCGGCCGCACATCGAGTAGTTGCCGGCCCCGTAGGAGCCGCCGATGACCACCGTCAGCTTCGGGACGCGGGTGCAGGCGACGGCGTTGACCATCTTGGCGCCGTGCTTGGCGATGCCGCCCGCCTCGTACTGCCGGCCGACCATGAAGCCGGTGATGTTCTGCAGGAAGAGGAGGGGGATGCCGCGCTGGTCGCACAGCTCGATGAAGTGGGCGCCCTTGAGGGCCGACTCGGCGAACAGCACGCCGTTGTTGGCGACGATGCCGACCGGGTGGCCGTGGATCCGGGCGAAGCCGGTCACCAGGGTCGCGCCGTACTCGGCCTTGAACTCGGCGAACCGGCTGCCGTCGACCAGCCGGGCGATCACCTCGCGCACGTCGTAGGGCGTGCGCGGGTCGACCGGGACGGCCCCGTACAGGCCGGCCGGGTCGACGGCCGGCGGCTCGGCCGGGGCGAGCGGCCACGGGCGGGCGGCGCGCGGGCCGAGCCCGGCGACGATGGTGCGGACGATGGAGAGGGCGTGGGCGTCGTCCTCGGCCAGGTGGTCCGTGACGCCGGAGGTCCGGGAGTGCAGATCGCCGCCGCCCAGCTCCTCGGCGGTCACCACCTCGCCGGTCGCCGCCTTCACCAGCGGCGGTCCGCCGAGGAAGATCGTGCCCTGGTTGCGGACGATGACGGCCTGGTCGCTCATCGCCGGGACGTACGCGCCGCCGGCCGTGCAGGAGCCCAGCACGGCGGCGATCTGCGGGATGCCCGCGGCGGAGAGGCGAGCCTGGTTGTAGAAGATCCGGCCGAAGTGGTCGCGGTCCGGGAAGACCTCGTCCTGCATCGGGAGGAAGGCACCGCCGGAGTCGACCAGGTAGACGCAGGGGAGGCGGTTCTCCAGCGCGACCTCCTGGGCGCGCAGGTGCTTCTTGACCGTCATCGGGTAGTAGGTGCCGCCCTTGACGGTGGCGTCGTTGGCGACCACCACCACCTCGCGCCCGGCGACCCGGCCGATCCCGGCGATCACCCCGGCGGCCGGGGCGGCGCCGTCGTACATCCCGTCGGCCGCCAGCGGGGCGAGTTCGAGGAAGGGGGAGGCCGGGTCTAGCAGGGTGTCCACCCGGTCGCGGGGGAGCAGTTTGCCCCGCGCGGTGTGGCGGGCGCGGGCCTTGGCGCCGCCCCCGAGCGCGGCCGTGCCGAGCTTCTCGCGGAGTTCGGCGACCAGGGCCCGGTGGGCGTCGGTGTTCGTCCGGAACGCCTCGGACCCGGGGTCGGCGGCGGTGTCGAGCCGGGGCGCCGGTGCGTCCGCGCCCGGTGCGCCGCGGCCGTGGGCCGCGCCGCCCGCCGGGGTGCCGGCCGCCGCGCTGCCATTGATGCCGGTGGGTGCGCCGACAGTGGAGATGACCATCCCAAGAGCTCCCTTGCCCTCGGCGGCAGGTGGGCCGACAGGGCCGGTGAGCCCGCGACCCCCACACGTTAATGAACGTTAACTTCCGTCGCCCAGGTTAACCACCGATAACGCGACTGTCTACGATGGTCGGCATGCCGAACGTCCCATCCGCCTCCGGGCTCGCACGCCGCGACCAGATCCGCAGGGAGGCCGCCCGACTGTTCGCGGCCCGGGGCTTCCTCGGCGTGGGCGTCGACGAGATCGGCAAGGCCGTCGGCATCAGCGGCCCCGGCCTCTACCGGCACTTCGCCGGCAAGGACGCGATGCTCGCCGACCTGCTGGTCGGCATCAGCGAGCGACTGCTGGAGGAGGGGCGCCGCCGGGCGGGCGGCAGCGAGGGCCCGGCCGCCGCCCTGGACGCGCTGATCGGCGGCCACGTCGACTTCGCGCTCGACGACCGCGACCTGATCACGCTGCACGACCGGGAACTGCTCAACCTCCGCGACGAGGACCGCAGGACCGTCCGCCGCCTCCAGCGCGCCTACGTGGAGCTCTGGGTGGAGGTGGTCCGCCAGGCCTGTCCGCCGCTCGCCGCCCCCACCGCCGAGCCGGTCGCCCGGGCGGCCGTGCACGCCGTCTTCGGGCTGATCAACTCGACTCCGCACAGCCACGGCCCGAACCCCGCCCAGGGGGACGAGCGCGTCGGGCTCACCCGCGACGCGATGGCCGCCCTGCTGCACGACCTCGCCCACGGCGCGTTCTCGGCGGCCGCCGACTCCGTCGCCGCCCGCAGCGGCCTCGGCAATCCGGCCCCCGCCGACGCCGCCGCCGACCCCACCGCCGACACCGCCGACGCCGCACGGGCCTGACCGGCCGGCCCGGCCGCCCCGCCCGCCCCTCGGGGCCGTTGCTCCATTCGGGGGCAGGCCGGGTCGGACGTCCGGCCTAGGACCAAGGGCGGTCCGCCCCCTGCGTCGGTGGACGGTGGGCGGCGCCCGCTCCATCGGCGACCCTGGTAACGAGCGCCGGTCCGGCCCGGCGGGAATCACCGCAGGCCGCAGGCTGTTGGCCCGTCCGTCGGGCCGGGACCCCCGGCGCGTCCTGGCCTGAAAATCCATGGCGGTCACCCGACGGAATGGTTAGCATCCCTAAATATGCCTGAGACTCACGGATCTACGGTGGAGCTTTCCCCGAGCGGCACCCGAACCGGCACCCCGGGCGCGGACGGCGCCACGAACGACGCGGGCACCTCGCCGGACAGGCCCGGGGCCGGGCGTGCCCGGGCGGACCGGAAGCACGGACCGTCCACGACCGCCCCCGACGACTCCGGCGCGCCGGTCGGCGCCGACGACCCCGAGGGCGCGGGCTGGCTCCGACGGCTGCTCGGCTACTGCTGGCGCTCCCGACGCGCGGTGCTGCTCGCCTTCGGCGCCTCGCTGCTCGGCATGGCCGTCACCGCCCTGGTGCCCCTGGTCACCAAGCTGATCATCGACGACGTCATCACCGCGCACTCCCGGCCGCTGGCCCCGTGGGCCGTCGTCCTGCTGCTGGCCGCCGCCGTCGTGTTCGGCTGCACCCAGGTCCGCCGCTACTACGGCGGACAGCTGGCCGTCGACGTCCAGCACGACCTGCGCGCGGACCTCTTCCGCTCGCTCGGCAGACTCGACGGCCACCGCCAGGACCGGCTCGACACCGGACAGGTGGTCGGCCGCGCGACCTCCGACCTCCAACTGGTCAACGGGCTGCTCTCGATGCTGCCCATGATGACCGGCTACCTGCTCATGTTCGTCATGTCGCTCGGCGTGATGCTCTGGCTCTCGCCGCCGCTCACCCTGGTCGCGCTGGTGATGGCCCCGGTGCTGTGCTGGATCTCGACGCTCAGCCGCAAGCGGCTGTTCCCCTCCACCTGGGCCGCCCAGCAGGAGGCCGCGGCCGTCGCCGGGGTGGTGGACGGCGCGATCGGCGGCGTGCGGGTGGTCAAGGGCTTCGGCCAGGAGGGGCAGGAGCTGGACAAGCTGGAGACGGCCTCGCGCAACCTCTTCGCCGCCCGGCTGCGCTCGATCCGGCTCAACAGCCGCTACAACCCCGCCATGCAGGCCGTTCCGGCGCTCGCCCAGGTGGCGGTGCTGGCCTTCGGCGGCTGGCTGGCGGTCGAGGGGCAGGTCTCGCTCGGCACCTTCGTCGCCTTCTCCACCTACGTCGCGCAGATGACCGGCCCGGTCCGGATGCTGACCATGGTCATCACGGTCGGCCAGCAGGCCCGGGCCGGTGTGGAGCGGGTGCTCCAGCTGATCGACGAGCGGCCGCTGGTCCGGGAACGCCCGGACGCGGTCGTCCTCGACCTGGCCGCGGAACCGGCCGCCGGCACCGCCGCACCCGACGCCACCACGCCCGCCGGTCCGGACGCCACCACGCCCGCCGGTCCGGACGCCACCACGCCCGCGGGTCCGGACGCCACCACGCCCGCCGCCCCGCGCGTCGTCGGACCGCTCACCACCGAAGTGGCGCTGGAGTTCGACCGGGTCGAGTTCCGCTACGACCCCGAGCACCCGGCCCCGGTCCTGCACGGCCTCAGCCTCCGCCTCGCCCCCGGCGAGACCCTCGCCCTGGTCGGCTCCTCCGGTTCGGGCAAGTCCACCGTCGCGCAGCTGGTGCCCCGGTTCTACGACCCGGCGGACGGCGCCGTCCGCCTCTACGGCCACGACCTGCGCGACCTGACCCTCGACTCGGTCCGGTCGGCCGTCGGCATCGTGCCCGAGGAGAGCTTCCTCTTCTCCGAGACCGTCCGCACCAACATCGCCTACGGCCGCCCGGACGCCACCGACGAGCAGGTCGTCGCGGCCGCCCGCGCCGCCCAGGCCGACGAGTTCGTCCGGGCGCTGCCCGACGGCTACGAGACCAAGGTCGGCGAACAGGGCCTCACCCTGTCCGGGGGCCAGCGCCAGCGCATCGCCCTGGCCCGGGCGATCCTCACCGACCCCCGGATCCTGCTGCTCGACGACGCCACCTCGGCCGTGGACCCGCAGATCGAGGCCGAGATCCACGACGCGCTGCGCTCGGTGATGGCCGGCCGCACCACCCTGCTGATCGCCCACCGCCGCTCCACCCTCCAGCTGGCCGACCGGATCGCCGTCCTGGACCACGGCCGCCTGCTCGACATCGGCACGCACGAGGAACTCGACGCCCGATGTCCCCGCTACCGGGCCCTGATCACCGACCCCGAGGCGGGCCGGACCACCCCCGCCGCACCCCCGGCGGCACCCGAAGCGGCCGAGCCGCCCACAACCGCCGCCGCAGAGCCTGCCGCCGCGGAACCCACCCAGGACACCGGCGCCACCGCCGGCACCGACCCGAGCACCCCCACCCCCGCCATGCCCACCCCGGCCCTGGCCAAGGCCGCCCGCACCGCCGCACCCGAACTGCTCGCCCGGGTCGCCGCCCTCCCGCCGGCCACCGACCACCCGGAGATCCCCCGCGCCGAGGCCGAGCGGGGAGACCCCGACTTCAGCCTCCGCCGCCTGCTGCGCCCCTTCCGGCTCCCGCTCGCCCTGGCGCTGCTCCTGGTCGCCCTGGACGCTGGCGCCGGCCTGGTGCTGCCGATCCTGATCCGGCACGGCATCGACGACGGCGTCAGCAAGGGCGTCATGACCGGGGTCGCCGTCGCCTCGCTCGCCGCCCTGGTGATCGTCCTGCTGGACTGGCTGGTGCAGGGCGCCGAGAACCGGGTCAGCGGCCGCACCGGCGAGCGGGTGCTCTACTCGCTCCGGCTCAAGATCTTCGCCCACCTCAACCGGCTCGGCCTCGACTACTACGAGCGTGAACTCTCCGGCCGGATCATGACCCGGATGACCACCGACCTGGACTCGCTCACCTCGTTCCTGCAGACCGGCGTGGTCACGGCGGTGGTCAGCCTGCTGACCTTCCTCGGCATCTTCGCCGCCCTGCTGGTGATCGACGCCGGACTCGCCCTGGCGGTCTTCGCGGTGCTGCCGCTGCTGGCGGTCGCGACCCTGGTGTTCCGCCGGAAGTCCAAGGCCCAGTACGAGATCTCCCGGGACCTCATCAGCACGGTCAACGCGGACCTCCAGGAGAACGTGGCCGGCATGCGGATCGTCCAGGCGTTCCGCCGGCTGGACGCCAACACGGACCGCTTCGTCGCCCGGGGCATCGCCTACCGGGACGCCCGGGTCCGGGCGCAGCTCTACATCTCGCTGTACTTCCCGTTCGTGCAGTTCCTCTCCAGCGTGGCCGCCGCGCTGGTGCTGATCATGGGTGCCTCGCGGGTGGACGCCGGGACGCTCACCGTCGGCGCGCTGGTCGCCTACCTGCTCTACATCGACCTGTTCTTCGCGCCGGTCAACCAGCTCTCCCAGGTGTTCGACGGCTACCAGCAGGCGGCGGTCGGCCTCGGCCGGATCCGCGAGCTGCTGCGCACCCCGACCAGCACCGCGCAGGCGGCCGACCCGGTGCCCGTCCCGGCCGGGCTCCGCGGCGAGATCGAGTTCGACCGCGTCGGCTTCGCCTACAACGGCGGCGCGGACGGCGCCCCGGCCGTCCTCACCGACATCAGCCTGCGGATCCCGGCCGGGCAGACGGTGGCGCTGGTCGGCGAGACGGGGGCCGGCAAGTCGACCCTGGTCAAGCTGGTCGCCCGGTTCTACGACGCGACGTCCGGCACCGTCCGGGTCGACGGCGTCGACCTGACCCGCTACGACCTCGCCGAGTACCGGCACCGGCTCGGGGTGGTGCCGCAGGAGGCCTACCTGTTCGCCGGGACGGTGCGCGAGGCCATCGCGTACGGCCGCCCGGGCGCCTCGCCGGAGGAGGTGGAGGAGGCGGCCCGTGCCGTCGGCGCGCACGACATGATCCTCCGGCTGTCCGGCGGCTACGAGCACGAGGTCGCCGGCCGGGGGCGGAACCTCTCGGCGGGTCAGCGCCAGCTGATCGCGCTGGCCCGGGCCGAACTGGTCGATCCGGACATCCTGCTGCTGGACGAGGCCACCGCGGCGCTCGACCTGGCCACCGAGGCGGCGGTCAACCACGCCGCGGACCGGCTCAGCGGTGGACGCACCACCCTGGTCATCGCGCACCGGCTGACCACCGCCGAGCGCGCGGACCGGGTGGTCGTGCTGGACCACGGCCGGGTGATCGAGGACGGTACGCACAAGGAACTGCTGGCCCGGGGTGGGGCGTACACCCGGCTCTGGCAGGCCTTCGTGGCGGAGGGGCACCACCGGTCCGCCACGGCGTCCGCCCCTGTCCCGGACGTGATCGCCGGAGCGTGAGCGGCCGGGGCGGGGCGGGCGGTCCTCACGACCGCCCGCCCCGCCCCGAACGCACCCCAACCACCTTCCCCGGCCACCCGCCCCCGGTCGTTCACGCCGCGAGCAGCGCGATCAGCAGCCTCGAAGGATCGATCCCCCGGGGCAGCTCGCTCACCTGCCCGTCACCGACCTCGACCACCCGCCAGCCGGAGCCGTCCGCCCGCTCGGCCAGGTCGGTGGTGACGAACCGGCAGCCGAGCGTCCGCACCGGCGGCCGCACCCCGGACAGGTCGGGGGCGGACGGGCAGCCGGGCAGGTCCGGATGCGGTCCGACCAGCACCGGTTCGCCGTCCAGCCACCACACCCGCGACTCCACGGCCCGCCGTCGCCCGCCCCGGCCGTCGTCCGGCAGCCCGGGGTCCTGGGCCCGGAGCCGCCCGGAACCACCGGACGGCGCGTCGTCGGCGTCCCACACCACCCGGGTGAACTCCTCGAACCGCCGCAGCACCACGCCCCCGGCCAGGTAGGGGCCCTGCAGTTCCACGAACCGGGCGACCACCCGGGCCACGGCCGGAAGGTCCGCCAGCTCCGGGACGAAGCAGGCCTCGCCCCACTCGTCCTTGCGGGACTTCACGTAGTCCTTGACGATCGCCGGTCCCCGCCCGCCGAGCCGGGCGACGGCCGCCGCCAGCCGCTCCGGACCGGGCGGCGCGATCCCGGCCCCGTCCCCACCGCCGCTCCCGTCCGCACCATCGCTCGCCTCCCCACCGCCGCCCGCCGCTCCGCTGCCGCTGCCGGCCCCCGCCAGCGGCAGCCAGACGCTCTGCGGCGTCGCCCCCTCGAACACCCCGTACCAGCCCGGCAGTTCGTGTGCCGAGGCATACCCGGGCGGGCTGGTCAGCAGATGCCCGCCGCGTTCGGCCAGGGCGGCGGCGAAGGCCGCGTAGCGGTCCGAGGGGAGCATCCACCCCCGGTACCAGAACGGTCCGCGGCCCGCCGGGACCCGGTCGACGGCCGCGCGGGCGTCACCGGCGAGCAGCGCGTCGTGGTCGACCAGGTGGTGCTCACCGCCCAGGTCCCGCAGCAGCCGGGCCTCCCGGACGAACTGGGGATCGATCCGGCGCGGGTCCAGCGGATGGGAGGGGAGGAGGAACGCGGGTGCGGGCATGGGCGTCAGGGTACGGCCAGGGGCAGCCCGTCGAGCCGTCAAAACCCCGACGCCACCGGCCCTGACCGGCCCTGACCGGCCCGGCCGGGCCGTCGTCGCCACCGGCCGCCGCCACCGGCCGGGAGGGCGGCGGAATCCGTTCGACGGCCGCAGCGCACCGCTGGCAGAGTGACCCGATGCGAAACCTGTGGCGAAACGCGCGAAGGACCCCACGCCGGGCCGCCAGGACGGTCGTCCTGGACGAGCACGGCTCCGTCTTCCTCCTGCGTTCGGACAACAGCGAGGTCGGCGTGCACTGGACCATGCCGGGCGGCGGCATCGAGGCCGACGAGACGCCGTGGGCGGGGGCGCGCCGCGAACTCTGGGAGGAGACCGGCTGGTCGGACCTCGAACCCGGTCCGCTGCTCTGCACCTGGGAACACGACTTCACCTGGCACGGCACGCCGGTCCGTCAGCACGAGCACATCTACCTCACCGACGGCCCGCACCGGGGCCCGGTCGGCGACGTCAGCGCGGTGCACGCCGCCGACCGGATCCTCGACTGGCGCTGGTGGACCCCGGCGGACCTCGCGGACGAGAACGCGGACGCCCTCTGGCCGCCCCGGCTGCCGGAGCTGCTGGCCGAGGTGCGGGAGGGCTGGCTCACCGAGCGGCGCGAACCCCGGCCCGTCGATCTCGGCTACATCCCGAACGGTGGGTCCGTCCGCTCCTGAGCGGCGGTCCCGTCGGCCCCGAACGCCTGGAGCGGGCGCCGCCGGCCGCGTCGGCCCGGCCGCCCGGGCGGGCCGACCCGCCAGTCCCGGAGCTCCAGCTCCCGGTCGTGCAGGGCGCCGGGGTTGATCACGACGGAGAGCCGCGCCTCCGTGAGCTGGTCGAAGGCGAGGCCGGTGGCGCTCAGCAGCAGCTCGGTCGGTACCGAGACGGCGATCGCGGGCCGCCAGGCGGGCAGCACGACCAGACAGGTCCCCCGGCCGAGCCGGAGGAGCTCGGCGGTCGCCCGGACGGCGGGCCGCTCCTCGGCGCGGCCCGGGCGCCCGCCGGCGTCGGGCAGCTGGGGGGTGCCACCGATCAGCACGCCCAACGGGGCCTCGGCCGCAGCCGTCCTCGGTCGGGGAGCGTCCCGGTCGCCGTCGGTGCGCGGTCCGGGGACGACCGGCGCGCCGGTGGCCGGCGCCGGACCGGTGCGCGCGCTGTCGGGCCGGACGGGGGCGGCCACCGTCTGCGGATGCAGCAGGCGGAGGCGGCGCGACGGCGAGGGCCGCCGGCTGACGGCGGTGCGCGGCTCCTCGTGGGGCGCCCGCAGCACCGGGACCGTCCGCTCCTGGACGGCCGGCGGCTGCCGGAGCCAGGGGGACGCCTCGCCGGACCTGCCCGCCCCGGCCGACCCGCCCGTCGCGCTCGTCCCGCCCGCCTCGGCAGCCGGGGACGGGTCGGACGCTTCGGACCCGCCGTCGGCGTCCCCGGCGCGCGGCCGCGGCACCGAGCCGCCCGGCAGGACGCCGGTCGCGCCGCCCGTCCGGCCGTCGGTGCCCGTCGCCGTGATCGAGCAGCGGGTCGCCCCGTCCACCGGGGCGGCGGCGTCGAGCGCCGGGGGAGCGGGTGGGGCGGACGGCAGCCGGTCGGCGGCGGTCCGGTCGAGCGTGGTCATTGGCACGGGCCCTTCGGGGTACGGTCCCGTCGATCCTCCCGCACCGGGCGACGTGCTCCAAGCGCGTTTCCGCCCCCTGCGCCCCACAACACCGTCACGCCCCACGAGTCCCCCTCGTACCACCGGTCCCACCTGCACAACACCCTGACGTCCCATCGGGCTCCCCGGTTCCCACGCCCGGTCTGCCTTTCCGGCCTCCCGCCCGGCCCTCCCCCCGGAGGGTGCCGGTCAGGCGCCGGGTGCCACGAAGCCCTTCAGGTCGGACAGGACAACGTTCGCGGCGGCCACGCCGAGCCCGAGGAACCAGGTCTCGTCCGGGACCGGCCGCGCCTGGCCGGACTTGACCGCGCCCAGGGTCTTCCAGAGCGCCCCGCCGAGCACCGCGTCCTGGTTGGTGGAGCTGGGCGTGCCGTAGACCCCGTAGAAGATCCAGTCGGCGTCCGCCTTGTCGATCTGCTCGGGGCCGATCTCCACCGCGAGCTCCTTGACCTGCTCGATCGCGGGCTGCGGCAGCCGGACGTCGGTGAGGACGGTGCCGATGAAGGACAGCTCCGCGTACAGCCGGGTCTTGCCCGGCATGAAGCGCAGCGGCGTGATGGTGGGCCGCTTGTCGCCGAGCGCGGCGCCGATCGCCGCGGCCGCCGCCTGGTAGGCGTCCAGCTGGGCCCTGGCTTCCGCCTCCAGGCCGAACGGGCTCGCGTTGAGCAGGAAGTTCTGCTTCCACGGGTAGCCGGGGCGCAGCGAGAAGACGGTCGGCGCGATCTTGGAGAGCTGCTGGTACTGGTCCTGGGCGCGCAGCTGGCTGCCGAGGATCAGGTCCGGCTTGAGTGCGGCGATGGCCTCCAGGTTGAGGCTGTTGATGGTGCCGACGGCGGCGGGGCTGCCGGCCCTGTCCTTGAGGTAGGACGGCATGTTCTTGGAGCCGTCGGTGTGGACCACGCCGACCGGCTGGATGCCCAGCGACACGACGTTGTCGAGCTCGCCGGTGTCGAGGACGACGACCCGGGTCGGCTTCGCCGGGAGGACGGTCTCGCCCAGCGCGTGCCTGATCGTCCGCGGGTAGACGCCGGGTGCGGCGTCGGTGCCGAAGCCCTTCATCTTCTCGATCACGGTGGCGTAGTCGTCGCCGCCCTGCTTGACGGACTTCTGGTCGGGCGCGGAGCCGCCGGAGGGCTTCGCCGCGCCGCCGCCGGAGCCGCCCGATCCGGTCGATCCGCCGGAGCCGCCCGAGCCGCCGCAGGCGGTGAGGAGTCCGCCGAGGCCGAGGACGGCGCCGCCGGTGAGCGCCGCGGTGAGCAGGGCCCGTCGGCCGGGGCGGGGGGTGGTCGGGTGGCCGGGAGTGGGGGACACGCGGCGCTCCTTCGGGGGCGGAATGTGGTGAGGCAAGGCAAACCTATCCGACGTCCCCGAACGATCCCGCGCCGCGTCCACCGGGCCCGCCGGGCCGATGGCAAAACGTCTCAAAACGTGACACAGCGGGCAAATCAATTCGGTAACAACCCTTTGAAATAAAGGTACACGCCTTAACACCCCATGCATCATCGGCCAACGTCCGGCTCTGCAGGGGTGAATCGAAGGGAGTGGTTCAAATCACCAAGGGTTGGCCTACTCAACCTTCGGTACCCGCACCTAGGGTGCGCAGGTGTTTGATCAGCAGCTCTCAGAGCACGGAAGCAGCGGCCGGGCAACGGCGCCCGCCGCTCCGCAGGGTGCCCCGGTCAGTGGTGCCAGTGGTGGAGCCCCCGACCCGGGGGTGGCGGGGGCGACGGGGGCAGCGGGGGACAAGGGCCTACGGGGCAACTCCGTCGGCCTGCTGAGCAGCGTGGTCCTGGGCGTCTCCACGGTCGCCCCGGTCTACTGCCTGACCGCCACCCTGGGACCGACGGTCACCGCCGTCGGCGTCCAGATGCCGGCGGTCTTCCTGGCCGGCTTCCTGCCGATGCTGCTCGTCGCGTTCGCGTACAAGGAACTGAACAAGGACTTCCCGGACTGCGGCACGTCCTTCACCTGGACGGTCAAGGCCTTCGGCCCCCGCGTCGGCTGGATGGCCGGCTGGGGCCTGACGGTCGCCACCATCATCGTGCTGTCCAACCTCGCCGGGGTGGCCACCGACTTCCTCTACCTGATGCTCGGCGAGATGACGGGCAGCGGAGCCGTCGCCGACCTCAACGACAACAAGGCCGTCCATCTGGCCACCGTCGTCGTCCTGATCGCCGCCGCCACCGCGATGAGCTACCGCGGCATGACGGCCACCAAGTGGTTCCAGTACAGCCTGGTCGGGCTCCAGCTCGCCGTCCTGCTGCTGTTCGCCGGCATCGCCATCGGCAAGGCCGCCACCGGCGACCTGCCCGACTCCATCGGCTTCTCCGCCTCCTGGCTCAACCCGCTCGAGGTGGGCTCGTTCAGCGCCTTCACCGCCGGCCTGTCGCTCTCGATCTTCATGTACTGGGGCTGGGACACCTGCCTCACCATGAACGAGGAGACCAGCGGCAGCGCCAAGACCCCGGGCCGGGCCGCGATGATCTCGATGGTCACCCTGGTCGGCTCCTACCTGCTGGTCGCCGTCGCCGCCCAGATGTTCGCCGGCGTCGGCAGCACCGGCAACGGCCTCGGCAACCCGGACACCGCCGACAACGTCTTCTCCGCCCTGGCCCGCCCGGTCCTCGGCTCGCCGTGGAGCATCCTGCTCTTCCTGGCCGTCGTCGCCAGCGCCGCCGCCAGCCTGCAGACCACCTTCATCCCGGTCGCCCGGACCCTGCTCGCGATGAGCGCCTACCGGGCCGTGCCGCCCCGCTTCGGCACCGTCCACCCGCGCCACCGCACCCCCGGCTTCGCCACCCTCGCCGCCGGCGCCGCCACCGCCGTGTTCTACGTCGGCATGAGCGTGATCAGCGAGAACGTCGTCCAGGACACCATCCTGGCCCTCGGCCTGATGATCTGCTTCTACTACGCGCTGACCGCCTTCGCCTGCGTCTGGTACTTCCGCCACTCGCTCCGGGACAGCCTGCGTGACCTCGTCCTCAAGGGCCTCGCCCCCCTGCTCGGCGGCCTCCTGCTCGCCGGCGTCTTCCTGCAGACCCTCACCGACGCCTGGGACCCGGAGTACGGCAGCGGCGCCGTGTTCGGCATCGGCTCGGTGTTCGTCATCGGCGTCGGAATCCTGCTGCTCGGCGCCGTCCTCATGTTCGTGTACAGCGCCTACCGGCCCGCGTTCTTCCGCGGCGAGACCCTCCGCCAGGACACCCCCGCCCTCGTCGTCGAGGACTGACGGGCGACGGAGCAGCGCGGAAAGCGGCAGCACGGAGAGCCGCGGCGCGGAAGCGGAAAACCGGCGGCGGTCCGGCACCCGCGACCGCTACCCTCGAACCCATGAAGCGCTTCGCAGGTCTCGACTGGTGGCCGTCCTAGGACGGCCACCAGCCACGCCTGACCAGGGCCGTCCGGGATGGACGGCCCTGCTGCGTTTCTCCGACGGGACGGGCCCCGAGCCCCGGACGGCCGCGACCACCGCCGTACCGAGGAGAAACCCCGTGACCACCGTGACCACCGCGACCGCCGCGACCGCCGCGACCGCCGCGACCGCCCCCGCCGACCCGAGCCACCTGACCGACCTGGACGAGGGCATCCGCGCCGACCCGGCCGCCCACCGCGTCCTCACCGGCGACCGCCCCACCGGCCCGCTCCACCTCGGCCACTACTTCGGCAGCCTCCGCAACCGCGTCCACCTCCAGCGCCTCGGCGTCGAGATGCTCCTCGTCATCCCCGACTACCAGGTCATCACCGACCGGGACCTCGCCGACCGCCTCGCCGAACACACCGAGAACCTCGTGGTCGACTACCTCGCCACCGGAATCGACGCCGACCGCGCCACGATCTTCACCCACAGCTCCGTCCCCGCCCTCAACCAACTGCTGCTGCCCTTCCTCAGCCTGGTCAGCGTCGCCGAACTCCACCGCAACCCCACCGTCAAGGACGAGATCGCCCACTCCAGCCAGGCCGCCGTGAACGGACTGATGCTCACCTACCCCGTCCACCAGGCCGCCGACATCCTCTTCTGCAAGGCCGACCTCGTCCCCGTCGGCAAGGACCAGCTGCCGCACCTCGAAGTCGCCCGCACCGTCGCCCGCCGCTTCAACGAGCGCTACCCGCACCCCGACGGCACCCCCGTCTTCCCCCGCCCCCGCGCCCTGCTCTCCGCCGCACCGCTGCTCCTCGGCACCGACGGCGGCAAGATGAGCAAGAGCCGCGGCAACTCCGTCCCGCTCGCCGCCGACGAGGACACCACCGCCCGCCTCCTCAAGGGCGCGAAGACCGACGCCGACCGCCGCATCACCTACGACCCCGTCGGCCGCCCCGAGGTCGCCAACCTCCTCCTGCTCGCCGGCCTCTGCCAGGACCGCGCCCCCGAGGAACTCGCCGAGGAGATCGGCGACGGCGGCGCCGCCGCCCTCAAGCGCACCGTCACCGAGGCCGTGAACGAACACCTCCGCCCGATCCGCGCCCGCCGCGCCGAACTCGCCGCCGACCGGGGCCACATCCGCCAGGTCCTGCGCACCGGCTCCGAACGCGCCAACGCGATCGCCGACGCCACCCTCACCGAAGTGCGGGCCGTCATGGGATCGCTGTGAACGCGTCAGGGGCGTAACCTCTCGGGGCCGGTCCCGCGCCGGCCCCGAGAGCCCCCCGTCCCGGAAGGAACCCGGCCATGGACCAGCACCCGACCACCCCCGGCCGAGGGCTGACCCGCCCGCCGCACCTCCGCCCCGGGGACCACATCACCGTGGTCGCCACCAGCGGCCCCATCGACCCGGAGCGGCTCAGCGCCGGCACCGACGTCCTCCGCTCCTGGGGACTGCGCGTCACCGTCGCCCCGCACGTCCTCGACACCCACCCCGTCCTCGGCCACCTCGCCGGCACCGACGCCGACCGCGCCGCCGACCTCCAGGCCGCCTGGCTCGACCCCACCGTCGACGCCGTCATCTGCGCCCGCGGCGGCTACGGCGTCCACCGCATGGTCGACCTCCTCGACTGGGACGCAATGCGCGCCGTCCCGCCCAAGATCCTCATCGGCTTCAGCGACGTCTCCTCCCTGCACGAGGCCTTCGCCCAGCAACTCGGCCTCGCCACCCTCTACGGACCGATGAGCGCCACCGCCGGCTTCATCGGCGACGCCCGCACCGCCGAACACCTGCGCCGCACCCTCTTCGACCCCGCCGCCACCACCGTCATCACCTCGCCCACCGCCGCCACCCTCGTCCCCGGCCGGGCCCGCGGCGTCACCGCCGGCGGCTGCACCCACGTCCTCGCCGCCGAGCGCGGCACCCCCGCCGCCCGCCCCTCCTACGCCGGCAGCATCCTCGTCCTCGAGGACGTCAACGAGCACCCGTACCAGCTCGACCGGCTCCTCACCCAGTTCCTGCGCTCCGGCGCCTTCGACGGCGTCGCCGGGATCGCCCTCGGCTCCTGGGAGGGCTGCGGCCCGCTCGACCGGGTCCGCGACGTCATGCTCGACCGGCTCGGCCCGCTCGGCGTCCCCGTCGTCTGGGAGCTCGGCTTCGGCCACTGCCCGTCCACCCTCACCGTCCCGCTCGGCGTCCCCGCCCTGCTCGACGCCGACGCCGGCACCCTCACCCTGGACCTGCCCGCCCTCGCCGAACGCCCCGTGTAGCCGGGGCCGCCCGCAGGACCGTCCCCCGGGATCGGTCGCCGGGGTCGGCCCGCCGCGCTCGCCCGCTGAGTAGGGTTCGCCCATGAACGCGGACCGCACCACCGGGGACCGCACGGGGGACACCCCCGGCGCCGACAGCCTGACGGCCCTCGCCCTCGGCCTGCTGCGAGGCCCCGGGAGCGAGGCCCGCACCATCCTCGGTCTCGCCGGCCCGCCCGCCGCCGGCAAGTCCACCCTGGCCCGGCACCTCGTCGCCGAGGTCGAGCGCCGGGAGGGCCCGGGCAGCGCCGCCTACCTCCCCCTGGACGGCTTCCACCTCTCCGCCGCCCAGCTCGACCGCCTCGGCCTGGGCCACCGCAAGGGCGCACCCGCGACCTTCGACGCGCACGGCTACGTCGCCCTGCTGCGCCGGGTCGCCACCGAGCGCTTCCAGGACATCTACGTCCCCGACTTCGACCGCGACCTCGACGAACCGGTGGCCGCCCGCCACGTCGTCCACCCGCGGGCCCGCCTGGTCGTGACCGAGGGCAACTACCTCGCCTCCGCCGACCACCCCTGGCCGGAGGCCCGCCGACTGCTGCGCGAACTCTGGTACGTCGAGGCCGACGACGCCGTCCGGGAGGCCCGCCTCCTCGGCCGCCACCGCGCCGGCGGCCGGGACGAGGCCACCGCCCGCCGCTGGGTCACCGGCAACGACCACCCCAACGGCGAGTACGTGAAGGCCGGCCGTGCCGTCTGCACCCGCATCGTCCGGACGGACTGTTTGCCTTTGCCTCCGAACGGGCGTAGTGTTCTGTAGTCGCTCGGCAGGGAGCACCGGACACGCATCGCGGGCCGAGGCGTGTCGTTATTTCTTTCGATACGTTCCGGCTCAGGGTCTATTAGGTGTGCCTGTTTTCAAGGATTGCGGCCGGATTCGCTTTTCGGAGCGGGGATCGGCTAGAGTTTGAAACGTCGGACGGGGCGTCAAGCCGCAGAAGACACCAGCGAGTTGGACGAAGGAAGCGCCGGGAACGGCACGGAAAACATCTGATAAGCTGG
>NZ_JODS01000009.1 GCF_000718025.1 Kitasatospora purpeofusca | reverse complement strand
GGTACTGCAGGGGGGACCCTGTGGGAGAGTAGGACGCCGCCGAACAATCATTGTGAAGAACCCCCGTCGGGAAACCGGCGGGGGTTCTTTGCGTTCTGCCGAAAGCGGTTCCGAACGCCGAACAAGGGGTATTCCGGTGCGTCAGCCGTTGTGGGAGCCGACGGTGGCGTCGTGGCCGGCGTCGATGATGTCGTATCCGGCGACCTGGTTGCCGTCGCCGACGATGACGGTCCCGTGGTTGCCACCGGAGACGACCTCGGCGCTCGCCGCGGTCGGGACGGCGGCGAGGCCGAGGACGGCGAGCAGTGCCAGGGTTCGGCCGATCTGACGGTTCATGAGGGTTCTCCGCTTCTGTCCGACAATGCTTCTTTTCAGTGCAAAGGTGACAGTAGGTGCGGAACCCGGCGACGGAGGGTGATGGTCCGCCGCCCGTGGCGTGTCGGCGGCCGGCGCCGGCGGTCGGTTAGCCGTCGGGCAGCAGGGTACTCAGGAACCGGGCCGCGGCCGGTAGCAGGGCGAAGCCGTTGTGGGCGATGCCGGGGACGACTTCCACGGTGGCCGGGACTCCCCGCTCCAGGAGGTGCCGGTGCAGTGCGAGGGCCTGGTCGAGCCGGGTGTGGTGCGGGGGCCTGCGCAGCGGCCGGGTGTCCAGCGCGCCCACGGTCACATGCACCGGCACGGGTGGATCCAGCGGCACCGAGGACGGAAGCGGTGCCTGCAGAGGGTGCGTGACGCCGAACTTCTCGGCCACGTCCGCGATTCCGGCGGGCCAGGGCAGCGCCGGGTCGAGTCGGGTGATCGAGCCCGGGGCGCCGACCGACACCCCGACCAGCCGCGCCGGGTGCAGGTACGAGAAGCGGAGGGCGAACAGACCGCCGCCGGAGTAGCCGTGCAGCAGGAAGCGGTCCGCGCGCACCGGCCACCGGGCGGCGGCCTCCTCGACCATCCGCAGCAGCACCAGGTCGAACCGGACGTCGCGGCGGCGCAGTCGCTTGTAGCTCAGCACGTCCTCCGGTTCGGGGACGCCGACGGGGAACAGCGGCGCGAGGACCACGCACCCGTGGGCGTCCGCGAAGTCCGTGAGCGCGTCCCGGTAGCGCTCGGCGGTGCGACGGTCCCCGTGCACGACGACCAGCAGTGGTCGGGGCCCGGCCGGGGCCCGGGGCGGTACGTACAGGCAGTAGGAGAACCGGGGGTCCGCCCGGCAGGCGAGGAACGGGGTCCGGCGGAGCTCGAGTCGCTGGGTGTGGCGGACGGCGAGGCTCATCGGACCTCCGGGATCGGTGACGGCACCCGACATCCTGGTGGCTGGGCCGGGGGAGCGCGCTACCCGGCCGACCGGGATCACCCATTGGGGTGAGGGAATATGACTGGCCGTCAGCAGCTGTGCAGACTGGTGGCCGACAAGCCGGAGACCAGGGACTGGAGCGTCATGGGTGGGGTAGTCGAGAAGCCGGTCCAGGTACCGGCGCCAGCACCGGCACCAACTGCGGCACCGACGCCGACGGCGGTGGTCGAGCGGGCGCTCGCGGCCCACCCGGGTGTGCTGAACGCTGCGGTGGCGCCGTCCGGCGACGGGGTCGGCGTCCTGGTGGTGCTCGACGAGATGTCCACGGCGCTGGAGGTCCGCGAGGATCTGCGCGCCTCGCTGCTCGCGGCCGGGCTGGAGGCCGAGCCCGCGGTGCTGCCGGTCGTCCGGCTCCCCGTGCCGCCGCTCGGGACCTTCGAGGAACTCGTGGCCGAGGTTGCGGAGGCGGCCGCGTCGGGCGTCGCGGAGGTGTCCCGCTACGAGGCGCCGAGCGCAGGGCCGGAGGCGGACCTGGCGGGCCGGCTCGCCGGGTTCCTCGGTCTGCCGCGCGTCGGCGCCCTGGACGACTTCGTCGAGCTGGGCGGGGACTCGCTGGTCGCGGTGGCCTTCCTGCACGCGGTCCAGGAGGCGTACGCCGTACCGCTGGGCGTGGTCGAGCTGTTCACCGCCGGTACCGTCCGGGGGATCGCCCGGCTGCTGGCCGCCCGGCCCGCGGCGGCCCCGCGGGTGGCGTGACGTGCACTCGCTCCGGCTCGCGGCGGCGCCCGCGCTGTTGGACGGTGTCGAGGCCGTGCCCGCCTCGACCGTCGCCGCCGGCCTGGCGGCGGTCGGGCGCGGTCTCGCCGGGCCGGACAAGGCGCTGGTCGCGATCCTGACCGGGCGCGGCACGGCCGGCCTGCTGGTCTACCTGGGGGCCCTCGACCTCGGCCACGCCGTCCTGGTGAAGGAGCGTCCCGACCTCCCCACCCGGGACGCCCTGCTCGCCGCCTACCGACCCGAGTTCGCGCTCGACGCGGGTGACGAGCCCGTCCCGGCGGGGTACCGGCCCGTCGGGGAGCTGTGCGGGGCCCGGCTGCTCGGCCGGACGGAGGCCGCCGGGAGCGCGATCCACCCCGAGCTGGCCGCGCTGATCACCACCTCGGGTTCGCTGGGCCGCCCCAAGGCCGTCCGGCTGTCGTACGCGAACCTGGCGGCCAACGCCGGGGCGGTCGCGGCCGCGCTGGGCCTCGGGCCGCAGGACGTCGGGATCACCTCGCTCCCGTTCGACTACAGCTTCGGCCTGTCCGTGGTGAACTCCCACCTGGTGGCCGGCGCGCCGCTGGTGGTCTCCCGGCTCAGCCCGACCGCGCGCCGGTTCTGGCAGCTCGCCGCCCGGACGGGTGTGACCGACCTGGGGGCGGTCCCGCTCACCTACCGGCTGCTGCACAGCACCGGCTGGCGGCCGGACGCGCTCCCCGCGCTGCGGCTCGCCTGCCAGGCCGGCGGCCCGCTGGAACCGGCCCTGGTCGAGCACTTCGGGCGGTTGATGGCCGGGCACGGCGGCGGCTTCTGCCCGATGTACGGGGCGACCGAGGCCACGGCGCGGATGTGCTGCCTCCACCCGGACGAGCTCTTCGAGCACCTCGGTTCGGTCGGGCGGCCGGTGCCGGGTGGGCGGATCCGGCTGGAGGGCACCGACGCGGACGGCGTCGGCGAGATCGTCTACGAGGGGCCCAACGTCATGCTGGGCTACGCCTCCGGCCGGGCCGACCTGGCCGAGGGCCGCAGCGTGCCCGAGGTGCTGCACACCGGCGACCTCGGGCGGCTGGAGCGCGGCATGCTCTACGTCCTGGGCCGCAAGGACCGGCAGCTGAAGCTGTTCGGCAAGCGGGTCCTCCCGGACGAGATCGAGCGGCGGCTGGCGGCGGTCGGCCCGGCCGCGGTGGTGCCGACGGCGGCCGACAGCGCCGTGGTGTTCGTCGAGGGCCGCAGCGAGCCGTTCCGGAACGCGTGGCTGGACGTGCTGCGCGAGCTCGGACTGCCCGCCGAGTGCCTGGTGCTGCGCGCGACGCCGGGTCTGCCGCGCACCGGCTCGGGCAAGGTCGACCTCGGCCGGCTGCGGGAGTTGGCCGATGCGCGCTGAGGGGGTCGCCGGGGCACCGGTGGTGGAGACCGGCTCGGGCCGGGTGCGCGGGGTGGCGGCGGACGGGGTGGTGGCCTTCCTCGGGGTGCCGTACGCCGCGGGCACCGGGGGCGGGGCACGGTTCCGGCCGCCCCGGCCGCACCCGGGCTGGGCGGGGGTGCGGGAGGCGGACTCGTACGGTCCGGCCTGCCCGCAGCGGCCGCTGGCCGAGGCGTTCGGGGCGCGTCCGGCGGTGGTCCCGCTGCTGCCGCTCTTCGGCATTCCGGCCGAGGCGGGCGCGCAGGGCGAGGACTGCCTGGTGCTGAACATCTGGACGCCGGGTGTCCGGCCCCCGGCGGCCCGGCCGGTACTGGTCTGGCTGCACGGCGGTACGGACTTCGGCGCGGGCGACTGGCCGAGGTTCGACGGGGCCGCGCTCGCCCGGGCGGGCGGCCTGGTGGTGGTGACGGTCAACCATCGCCTCGGCGTGCTCGGCCATCTGGACCTGTCCTGGACCGGCCGTCCCGAGTACGCCGCCTCCGGGCGGGCCGGGCTGCTGGACCTGCGGGCGGCGCTGGACTGGTTGCGCGACAACGTGGCGGCGTTCGGCGGCGACCCGGCGAACCTGACCCTGGCGGGAGGTTCGCGCGGCGCCTCCCGGGTGGCCGCCCTGCTGTCCGCGGGCGCGTCCGAACCGCCGTTCCGGCGTGCCGTCCTGAGCAGTCCGCCGCCGCCCCGCCCGGCGGCCGCGAGGACGCCGGCGGAGGCGGCCGGGGCCGTGCTGCGGCTGCTGGGCGTCCCGGCGGACCGGCCGGAGCTGCTGGCCGCCCGGCCGGTGGGCCAACTGCTCGACGCCCAGGCGGTGTTGCGGGCCCGGGACCGGTTCGCGTTCCAGCCCTCGGCGGACGGCGGCCCGGTCGAGGAGCGGTGCTACGCGGACCTGGCGGCCGGCGCGGCCCCGGGTGTCCCGCTGCTGATCGGCAGCGCCCTGCACGAGACCACCCGGACCATCGACGCCGACCGGGCGTCCTGGGAGGGTCTGGGCGAGGCCGGGTTCGCCCGCCGCTGCTCGCGGATCGCCCGGCAGGACGTCAGCGGGCTGATCGCCGAGTACCGGCGCGAGCGGCCGCGCGACCCGGCGCGGCGGATCGCGGTCGCGGTCACCACCGACGCGCTGTACCGCTTCCCGGCCCTGGACCTGGCCTCGGCCCGGAGCGCCAACGCCACCGCCCCGACGTACGCGTACGTCTTCGCGGGCGGCACCGGCAGCCACGGCGAGGACGTCCTGTTCTTCTTCGACAACCTGCGCCACGCGGCCCTGGTGTCGCGGAACCCGGCCAATGCCGCGCTGGCCCGGGCGGCCAGTACGGCCTGGATCACCTACTGCCACGACGGGTACCCCGAGGTCCCCGGTGTCGGACCCTGGCCCGCCTACACCGAGGACCGGCGGGAGACCCTGGTGCTCGGCACCCCCACCCGCTCGGTCGCGGACCCCTTCGCCGCCCGCCGCGCCGCCTGGGCCGCCGCCCGCCGGGTGGCCGAGCCGGTCGGGTAGGCAGTCGGGTAGGCGGGCGGGTAGGAGGGCGGCTCCGGTCCCGTCGTGTCGTCGGACGCTGGACGGCCCGGCGGCAAGGTCACGCCTGCGCGGTCGGCCGGACCACGATCTCGCCGACGTCGATCCCCTCCGGCTGCTCGATCGCGTACGCGACGGCCGAGGCGACGGCGGACGGCGGCATGGCGATCTCGTCGCGCTGCCGGACCATCGCGGCCGCGACCTCCGGGCCGGCGCCCTTGCCGATGCCCTCGGTGTGGGTGAAGCCGGGGGAGACCAGGGTGACGCGCAGGTCGGGGCCCGACTCCTGGCGCAGCCCCTCGGTGAGGACCTTCACCGCCGTCTTGGTGGCCGCGTAGACGCCCTGCGGCGATTTGACGGTGTAGGCGGCGGTGGATCCGATGGTGACGAAGTGGCCGGAGCGCTGGCGGCGGAAGAGCGGGAGGGCGGCCGCGATGCCGTTGAGGAAGCCGGTGACGTGGGTCGCGACCATCGCGTCCCAGTCGTCCTGGCGCAGGTCGTCGAAGGGCGAGACGGCCATCGTGCCCGCGTTGGAGACGAGCACGTCCAGCCGGCCGAAGCGTTCGACGGCGGTCCCGGTGAGGCGGCGGAGGTCCTCGCGGCGGGTGACGTCGACCAGGACGCCGGTGGCCGTGCCGCCCCGCGCCGTGATGCGGTCCACGACCGCGTTCAGCCGGTCCTCCCGGCGGGCGCCGAGGACGAGCCGGGCGCCCCGTTCGGCGAGACGGACCGCGGTCGCCTCGCCGATGCCGCTGCTGGCGCCCGTGATCGCGACGACCTTGCCCCGGATTCCCGACATGGCCGGCCTCCCTCTCCTGGGTGTGCGCCGGCGGTGGGCCGACGTAGAGTGAAAGCGGGGACGCCCCCGTTTTCCCGAAGGCTAAGTGGGGACGTCCCCGCTTGGCAATCCGGCCGGGCGTCCGGGACGGGACGACGGCAGGGCAAAGACAGGACGAGGAAGGGACGGGCGACGGTGACCGAGGACGGAGCAGGGCGGCCGCTGCGGGCCGACGCGCGGCGCAACCGGGAGAAGATCCTGGCCGCCGCCGTGCGGGTGTTCACGACGCAGGGGCTGGACGCGCACCTGGACCGCGTCGCCAAGGAGGCGGGCGTGGGCAGCGCGACCCTGTACCGCAACTTCCCCACCAGGGAGGCCCTGGTGGAGGCGGTCTACCGGGACGAGGTGGCCCGGCTGTGCGCGGCGGCGCCCGCGCTGCTCGCCGAGCAGCCGCCGATGGAGGCCCTGCGGTCGTGGACGCGGCTGTTCCTCGACTACGTCACGACCAAGTACGGCATGATCGACGCGCTGCGCGCCATCGCCGCGACCGGGGAGAGCCCCTACGGCCACAGCCGGGAGCTGGTCCGGGCCGCCGTCGCCACCCTGATGGAGGCGTGCGCGGCGGCAGGGGCGATCCGCACCGACATCGGCCCCGCCGACCTCGCCGCCGCCCTCGAAGGCATCGCCCTCACCTCGGCGGGCGCCGACCGCCGGCCGCAGGCCGAGCGGCTGCTCGACCTCACCCTGGACGGCCTCGCGGTGCGGCCGTGAGTCCGTGCCGGCCCGCTCCGGTGCCGGGTGCCCGGTGCCCGTGGCGGGGCCCCGGGCACCCGGTACCGTCCTCCCGCACGCCCGCCTGGGGACGGGAACCGGCCCCGGCTCACGCGTAGACGCGGGCGTACAGCTCCTCGATCTGGGCGGCGGTGGGGACGGCCGGGTTGTTGGCGGGGGAGCCGGAGGCCAGGGCCTGTTCGGCCATCAGTGGGGTGAGCCCGGTCCAGGCGGCGTGGTCGATGCCGTAGCTGCGGGGGGTGGGGACGTCCAGGTCGTGGCAGAGGGTGTGCAGGGCGTCGACGAGCGCGGCCGAGGCCGAGGCCGCGGGGTCGGCGGTGCTCGCCACGCCCAGGGCGCGGGCGCAGTCGGCGTAGCGCTCGGGCGCGGCGTGCACGGAGAAGGCGGTCACCGCCGGGAACAGCATGGCGTTCGACAGGCCGTGGGCGACGTGGAAGTGGGCGCCGATCGGACGGCTCATGCCGTGCACCAGGGCGACGCTGGAGTTGGAGAACGCGATGCCGGCCTGGGTCGCGGCGAGCATCATCGCCTCCCGGGCCTCGGCGTCCGACCCGTCCGCGTAGGCGCGGCGCAGATGGCGGCCGATGGTGGCGATCGCGGTCAGCGCCAGACCGTCGGTGAAGGGGCCGGACTTGCGGCTGACGTAGGCCTCGACGGCGTGGGTGAGCGCGTCGACGCCGGTGTCGGCGGTCAGCCGGGGCGGCATCGAGAGCGTCAGCTCCATGTCGACGACGGCGGCGATCGGCAGGAACGCCGGGCCCAGGCACATCATCTTCTCGTCGGTGGCGCTGTCGGTGATGACGGTGACCTGGGTCGCCTCCGAGCCGCTGCCGGCGGTGGTGGGGACGGCGATCACCGGGAGGGCCGGGCCGAGGTTGACGTGCGGCGCCTTGTAGTCGCGCATCCCGCCGCCCTGCACGCCCAGCAGGGCGAGGGCCTTGGCGGTGTCCATCGGGCTGCCGCCGCCGAAGCCGATCACCGAGTCCGCCCCGTGCGCGCGCAGGGCCTCCAGGCCGGGGACGAGGGAGTCGGTGGTCGGGTCGGGCACGGTGCCGTCGAACAGCGCGGGGTGGAGCCCCGAGCCGCGCAGGATCCCCAGCAGGCGCTCGGCGGCGCCGGTGCCGGCCAGGAACGCGTCCGTGACCAGGAGCGGGCGCCGCAGGCCGAGACCCGCGACGACGGCGCCCAGTTCCTCGGCCGCGCCGCGGCCGATGCGCAGGATCCGGGGCAGGGACAGACTGGCAACCACGGGCAACCCCTCGGCGGTGGAAGGACGGTGGCCCCCGGCACGGGCGGGCCGGTCCGACTCTGCCGTGCGGACGGTGTGCGTTCAACCGCCAATCGCGCAGAGGGGGTGTGCGGAAATGCAGATAGGCTGCCCCGATGCGCCCCCGTCCCGGCTCCCGCCCCCGCCCGGAACTCCCGGAACCGGCGGCGGAGCGCCCCGGCGGGCCCGATCCGCGCGAGCTGCGCGCGGACGACCTGCGCCACCTGCTCGCCGTCGCCCGCACCGGGCGCCTGGTGAGCGCCGCCGACGCGCTGGGCGTGGACCACACCACGGTGTCCCGCCGGATCACCGCGCTGGAGCGGAGCCTCGGCGTGCGGCTGATGGAACGCGGCACGGAGGGCTGGGTGCTGACGGACGCGGGCCGGGCGGTCGCCGAGAACGCCCGCACCATCGAGGACGCCCTGGTCCGGGTCGTGGACGCGGTGTCCGGCCAGGATCCGCCGTCCCTGCACGGCACCGTCCGGGTGAGCGCCCCGGACGGCTTCGGCACCCTCTTCGCCACTCCGGCACTGGCCCGGGTGCGCCGCCGCCACCCCCGGCTCCAGGTCGAACTCATCACGGCGACACGGGAGTTGCCGCTGCGCCCGGCGGGCTTCGACCTCGCCCTGACGATCGGCCGGCCGCCCCGGAGCCGACTGGTGACCGAGCACCTCACCGACTACGCCCTCGGCCTGTACGCCGGTGACGAGTACCTCGCCCGGTGCGGGGCGCCGGCCGCGGTGGCCGAACTGCGGGACCACCCGCTGGTCTTCTACATCGAGTCGATGCTCCAGGTCGGCGATCTCGACATCGAACGCCATCTGCCGGGCGGCACACCCGCGTTCTCCTCCACCAACGTCTTCGCCCAGGTCGAGGCCACCCGGCTGGGCACCGGCGTCGGCGTGCTCCCGGCCTTCCTCGCCGACCGGGCCGGACTGCGGCGGCTGCTGCCCGGGGAGGTCGACATCCGGCTCCCGATCACCCTGGCCGTCCGCCGCGAGGCCGTCACCCACCCCGCCGTCCGGGCCGTCCGCGACGCCCTGCACCACGAGGTCGCCGAACGCGCCGCCGAACTGCTCCCGCCGCCCACGCCCGACCGGTAGCCCCCGGGCACCGCGAACGCGGACGGCGGCCGCGGTACCCGGGGGAACCGGGTGCCGCGGCCGCCGTGGTGGTCAGGCCCGGGTCGTTACTGGCTCACCTGGCGGAAGAGCCAGTGGAGGCGGGCGGTGCCGGCTCCGGGGCGGGTGACGGTGACGGTGTCGACCGTCGTGCTCCGGGTCAGGTCGAGGTGTTCGTAGGGGCTGGAGAAGTTGGACAGCAGGGTCCCGTTCGGGCCGTCGGCGGTCCTGCACCACAGGTAGCCCCCGTCATTGGGCCGGAAGGCGCCCATGGTGACGTAGTTGCCGTTCTGCGGGTCCCCGGGGCTGGCCGCCGTGGAGTTGACGTACTGTCCGGCGTAGATCAGGTACTGGCAGTTGGAGGAACTCCCGCTCGGCCCCGCCGAGACGGTGCTGAACTGCTGGTTGTTCCCGTGCGAGTCCGGCGCCAGGTACACCGGGTAGGGCGCCGTCTCCAGGTCGTCCACGGCGAGCGCCGGAGCCGAACCGCCGGCGTCGGTGGCGACGATCTCGGTGAGGTTGGTGCCCTCCTGGACGTCCTGGAGGAACCAGCGCTGGTTGGCCGAGCCGTTCCAGTCCCGGGCCACGATGCCCAGGCCCGGGCCGAGGTCGGTCAGGTACTGCCGGGTGACGCGGTTGACCAGGGTGTAGGTGCCGTCGCCCTGGTCGGCCGCTGCCCAGAGCTGGTCCAGCGCCGCGTTCGGCCACAGCACCGTCCGCGCGTCGCGGGCGCCGCCCTCCTGGCCCAGGTAGCGCCCGGCGAAGGGTGCGTGCGGGTGGAACAGCCGGAAGAAGCCCGGGTGTTCGGGGTCGTCGGTCAGGCTGAACACCTGGGAGGCGGAGTTCCGCCGGTTGAGCGGTTGGTCGTTGACGGCGTGGTCGGTCGCACTGGTGGGGCCGGCCACGTTGGTGGTGGCGGCGTTGCGCAGGAAGACCTGGTTCGGCCGGGCCGGTTCGGTCACCTCGGCGGGCACCGGGTCCGGCAGGCCGGCGAGCGTGTAGACGACGGGGTAGTGGTCGGCCGAGTCGAGGCCCGGCCGGTCGATCCCGGTGACGGTGCCCTGCGGCTGGGCGGTGGGCAGCACCGCGTAGTCGAGCGTCCTGCGGGTGTTGGCGGCGATCCGGTCGACCGGGTGGGTGGGCAGGGTGCTGGCCTGGACGGTGAACGTGTCGCCGACCGCCGTCTGGAGGTTGTCGGGAGCGCGGTTGTAGTCGCCCAGGGCGATCCAGGGCAGGCCGGTCGGGGTCATCTGGTCCCGGATGATGTTCAGCAGCTGGGGATCGTCGCTGCCGGAACTCCCCGAGCTGCCGTGCAGCGAGAAGTAGACGAAGCCGTCGACGTTGACGCCGAGCGCGGGCCGCGAGTCCCAGTTGTTGGCGATGACGGCCTCGCGGGTGGTGAAGACGCCGTCCGCCGGGACCCGGGTGCGGCTGTACACGGCCAGGTTGACCCGGCCCCACTGGTTGTTGCTGGTGTCGGTGCGCAGCCAGTAGAGGTACCCCGCCGGCCGGCTCGCGCCGCCGAGCCGGTACTCCCGGACCGGGATGGTGAAGCCGAGGTTGTCGACGTACCGGGTGTTGGCGGTGTGGATCTCCTGGAGGAAGGTCGCGCCGCCGGGCGGGGCACCGGCCTCCTGGAGGGCGATGACGTCGGCCCGGCCGGCCAGCGCGCTGGTGCCGTAGAGGCGGGGGAGGTCGTTGCTGTACCGGCTGCCGTTGTCCTCGGGGGTCTGCGCCCCCTGCATGTTCCAGGTGGCGACGCGGCGGCTGTGGTTGTCGCGCGGGTCGAGCCCGCCGGTGTCCCGCAGGAACAGCGACGGCCGCTTGCCGACATCCGTGGGGACGACGCCCTGCCCGGCGTAGTCGAGGGTCTCCCGGCCGCCCCAGTCGGGGATGGCCTGGCCGCCCTGGGCGAGCGGCTGGAACCGGCTCGGCGCGCCGTTGGCGGAGCCGAACTGGTAGGCGGTGCCGCTCCCGGTGCCGTAGGGCGCGTACGGCAGGTAGGCGCCGCCGGGGGTGGTCTGCTTGACCATGGAGTTGTTGTAGAAGACGTTCTGCGGGCCGGAGGAGCCGGACCACTTGACCGCCTTGGGGCCGGCCGCCCACCAGATCGGGTACCACGTCCCCTCGTCGATCTCGCCGCCCTCGCCGCCGCAGTTGGTCTCGCAGCTGCCGGAGCGGTGGTCGTAGGGGACCCGCAGGGTGTTCTGCTCGAACAGGTTGTTGTGCTCCCACCCGCCGTGCAGGTTGAGGTCGGAGTCGAGGTCGTTGCGGAAGGCGACGTTGCCGCTGGCCGACCACTGGAAGGTGAAGTGGCGCAGGTTGCGGCTGAGGTTGTAGGCGTAGAGGGAGTCCCAGACCCGGCTGCCGCGCAGGTAGCCGTTGCCGCCCTTGCCCTTGTTCCAGGCGCCGTCGAAGCTGTTGCGCTCGATCTGGAGGTTGCGGGCGTCCTCGGTGACGATCGGGTGCGAGCCGGTCATCTCGGCCTTCAGCCCGCGCGCCCAGTCGTTGGCGGCCCACTTGAAGACGATGCCGTGCATCGCGTACTCGGGCGCCATGTTGCCGTAGTTGTGCACGGCCTGGGCGGGGGTCGGGCTGTAGCTGCCGCCGCCGAGCTTGGGCAGGCCGGTCATGTCCTGGGTGAAGGCGAAGTTCTCGAAGCCGACGCCCTGGACCACCTTCAGCGGGGTGACCTTGCTGGGGTACGGCTTGTCGCCGAGCGCGGTGGAGCCGTCCGAGGTGGAGTCGACCGGGAGGTCCCACTCCAGCGGGCGGTCCAGGGTGACCGTCCGCGCGGCGGTGTCGATCGCGGTGAGCCGGAACATCTGCTGCCGCATGTGGAGGTTGTCCATCTGGCTGCGGTCGGAGACGCCCTGCTGCTCGTAGAACTTGACGCTGTTGGCCGCGCCGACCCAGACGTAGCCGCCGAGGGCGAACTTCTTCATGTCGGCCTTGGCGTCCAGCTGCACCAGGTTCTGGCCCTGCCGGGCCGCCCAGCCGGGGTCGGCGGCCTGTGCGCCGACCTTGATGCCGGAGGCCCAGTGCTGGTTGACGCTTCCCTCGAAGATGTCCTTGCGGTTCGCCGGGGCGGCCGCCCAGTCGTCCTGGTAGCGCTCGGCGATGTCACGGGTCTGGACCCGGAACAGCCCTCGGCCGGGCCAGATCCAGCCGCCGGTGCCGACGTCGCTGCCGCTGCCCGCCTTCATGCTGTCCTGGTCCCAGCGGCCGTTGACCAGGGTGTCGTAGCGGGTGTTGAGGTCGGGCCGGAACACCAGGCGGGTGCCGCCGTCGCCGGAACCCTGGCCTCGGAGCACCAGGTAGTCGGCGTCGGCGTAGATCTGCCGGGAGAGGTCGATCCGGCCGGCCGGCAGCGAGATCAGCGAGAGCCGGTCGAAGTTGGCGCCCGGCGAGCAGGCGGACTTGATGTCGTCGATCGCGCGCTGGAGGCCGGTGGTGTCGTCGACGCCGTCGTTCGGCCGCACCGCGTACTGGGAGGCCAGCCGGTCCGGGGTGATCCGGCAGGCGGGGTCGTCGGTCAGGCTGCCGTCGTCGGGCAGCGGCAGGCCGCCCCGGTACCCGGCCCGGGACCAGTCCGGCATGCCGGGGGGCGGGCCGGTCCGGTTGGCGTAGCTCAGGTCCGGGCCCTCCGCTCCGGGACCGGCCGTGACGGCGGCCACCGGGGCGGCCCCGGCCGACGGGGCGAGGACGGTGCCGGAGAGGGCGGGCAGGGTGAGGGAGAGCAGCAGGCCGGAGAGCAGCGCGGCCGCCGGTCGTAGGCGTTTCATCGGATCTCGTTCCGTGTCGTGGTGGTGTTCCCGGCCCGGGGAGAGGAGCCGGGAGACCGCACCGGAACGCCCCCGGCACCGTGCGGGAGCCGGGGGCGTCGGGGCGAACGGCGTCGGCGTGAACGGCGCCGCAGCGCCGGGGGCGCCGGGCCCGTTACGGGCAGTAGAACCGAAGGCCGGAGATCCGGTCGTTGTTGTAGTACGTGCTGGTGCCGGCGTTGTAGTCGCCCTTGGTGCCCCAGCTCCACGAGGACGCGAAGTCGATCTGGGAGGGGTGCAGCTCGCCGTAGGCGTCGTCCCAGAACTCGATCTGGCACTGGGAGTTGTTGATCCAGGACGAGACCTGGTCGTTGGCGAGGTCGCCGTTGAGGAAGTGGACCTTGGTGAGGCGGACGATCTCGTAGCTGCCGCCGGCCGGAGGCGGTACGACGATCGCCTTGGAGCCCAGGCCGCCGCCGTTCTGGTACAGGCAGAGCGCCCAGGCCGGGCAGCCGTCGTAGGGGGGATTGGCCGCGGAGGCCGGGGTCGCCGTGAGCAGCATGACCGCCCCGGCGACCGCGCCCGCGACGACGGTGGCAGCCGACTTGAACGATTTCAGGGCCACGGTGGAACTCGCTTTCCAGGACCGCCCGGGTGCTGGCCCCGGGCTGGTTGACAGTGCACATCGGCGGCGGACCCCGTGGTGGGGCCCGCCGCACGATCAGACTGCGGGAGTGGGAAGCGTGGGCGCATCAGTCATCTGACTGCATGACGTGTCTGTGCAGGTCGGTCCGGGTCGGTGTCGGGTCGGACCGGGCGGCAGGTCAGCCGACGGCGGGGATGTCGTGGGTGGCGCAGTGGATGCCGCCACCGCCGCCGGCGATGGTGTCGATCTGGAGCGGGACGATCTCGCGGCCGGGGAAGTACTCCCGGAAGACGTCGTGGGCGTGGTCGTCGGCCCGGGGGTCGCCGAACAGCGGCAGGTAGACGCCCTTGTTGCCGAGGTAGAAGTTCATGTAGGAGGAGACGAAGGCGTCACCGCGCCCGGTGATCTTGTCGGGGTCGGGCTGCTGGAGTTCGACGACCTTGAGCCGGGCGCCGGTGGCGTCGGTGGCCCCGTCGAGGACGGAGCGGGCCTGGTCGGCGGAGCGGGACCAGACGTCCGGCGGGGTGCCGGGGAAGGACCGGTCGAGCAGGACGACGCCGGGGGCGGCGAAGCGGACCAGGCAGTCCACGTGGGCGTCGGTGATGTCCTTGCCCTTGACCCCGGCCAGCCAGATGACCTTGGTGACGCCGAGCAACTGCTTGAGCTCGGCCTCGACCTGGTCGCGGCTCAGCCCGGGGTTGCGGTTGTCGTTGACGATCGAGCTCTCGGTGATGAGGAGGGTGCCCCGGCCGTCGCTCTCGAAGGAGCCGCCCTCGGCGACCAGCCGGGTCTCCACGCGCTCGATCCCGTACCTGGCCAGGACGCCCCGGGCCACCTTGGCGTCGTTGCCGTGCTGCTGCTTGCGGCCCCAGCCGTTGAAGTTGAAGTCGACGCCCTTGACCTTGCCGCCCTCCTCGACGAACACCGGCACGGTGTCCCGCGCCCACAGGTCGTCGACCGGGACGGTGAGCAGTTCGACGTCGGAACCGCAGGCGTTGCGGGCCGAGGACTCCTGGCCGGGCCGGACCAGCAGGACCACCGGCTCGCGCTCGCCGACGGCCCGCGCCACCTCGGCGATGTCCTTGCGGACGGCGGCGAGGTGCTCGCCCCAGACGTCCTCGGAGGCGGGCCAGGACATCATGGTCCGCTCGTGCTTCTCCCACTCGGCGCCGAGCCGGCGGCCCGCTCCGGGGGTGCCCCCGGGAGCGCCTCCGGCCGGCCCGGAGGCGGTGGGGGAGGAGGGCTCGGCCGGGTCGATCAGGTCGTCCACGGCGGCGCAGCCGGACGCGCCGAGCGCGATCAGGCCGGCGCCGGCGAGCGAACGCAGGACGGTGCGACGGGCGAGGGGGGAGTGGGACACGGTGGACTCCGGTGGGGCTGGGAGCGGTTCGGTCCGGCGCCGAGGGGGCGGGGCTCCGCGGAGCGCCGGGTGCGGCGCCGGACCGGCGGCGGACGAGTCGTCCGGCATCGCCGTGAACTGCACTGTTGCACTGACTGAAAAATCAGTCAAGCGGAGGCAGAGGGCGAAGCCCCCGGCCGGGAGCAGTCCGGCCGGGGGCCTCGGGCAGGTGCGGCCGTCGCGGCGGCCGGCGGGTCGGGCCGTGGCGGCGCGCAGGTCCGGCGGTGGCTGGGTCAGCCGTTGCGGCGGTAGTGGTCCACGGACACTCTGACCGGCCCCTCGGTGCCCGCGGTGGAGAGCACCCGGACCACGGCGAGCGACCGGCCGTCGGCGGACCGGACGCAGAAGGCGCCCCGGGGGCCGACGGCGCCGAACGGCACCCGCCCGGTCGGCCGGCTGCTCAGCCCCTTGACGCACTCGGCCACCCCCAGGGCGGCGTCCCGGCCGATGTAGGAATCGGCGGTCTCCGGGACCAGGAACTCGTTCTCGCCCCGGCCGAGGTACCAGGACACGCTGTCGGCCGGGACCACGGTGCCGGTCGCGAGGTCGAACTCGTAGCCGGCGTCCGCCGAGGTCAGCTCGGTCGCGCGGTAGGCGACGGCGTAGTCGGCGCCCGGCGTCGGTGTGGCGGAGGGGGTCGGTGTGGCCGGGGCCGGCGGGGAGGCCGGTGCGGAGGTGGGCGCCGGCGTGCCGGGCGAGGGGGTGGCGGCCACCTGGTCCTCGGCGGTCGCGGCCTCCACCGTCTCCGGGGTGTCCAGCAGCAGCACCGTGGCCGCGGCGCCGACGGTCAGCGCGACGGCGGCGGTCAGCGCGGTGCGCCCGAGGCCCCGGCCGCGGCGCGGCTTCGCCCGCGCACGGCCGCCGGTCGGATCGCCGGCCGCGTCGCCGACCGGATCGGCGGCCGTGCCGTGGCCCGGGTCCGGCAGCGCGGCCGCCGTCAGGGTGGCGCCCGGGGGCAGCGTCGGCGCCACCAGGGTCGGGGCCGCCGCCGCACGCGGGGTGAGCACCGTCAGGGCCTGGTCCGGGTCGCCGCCGACGGGCGTGCCGGTGAACCCGCCGGCCGCCTCGGCCGGTACCTGCGGCAGCTCGGCGTGCCGGGTGATCTGGCTGGTCAGCGGGTGCGGCAGCCAGTCGTCGCCGAACCGCAGGTGCCCGGCGACGGCCGGGTGCTCGCGGACGGTGGCGATCACCTCGGCGGTGGTCGGGCGGTCCTCCGGCCGCTTGGCGAGGCAGCCCAGCAGCAGTCCGCGCAGGCCCGCCGGGACCGGGTCGAGGTCGGGCTCCTCGTGCACGGCCCGGTAGAGCGTCGCCGGGTCCGGGCCGTCCCCGAACGGCGGGGTGCCGGTGGCGACGTGCACGGCCAGGGCGCCGAGCGCGTAGACGTCGGTGGCCGGGGTCGCGGGCCGGCCGGTGGCCTGCTCGGGTGCCATGTACGCGGGCGAGCCGATCCGCAGGCCGGTGCTGGTGAGCGCGCCCGCGTCGGCCGCCCTGGCGATGCCGAAGTCGATCACCCGCGGGCCGTCGGGGGCGATCAGGACGTTGCCCGGCTTGAGGTCGCGGTGCACCACCCCGGTGGCGTGGATCGCCTGGAGGGCCTCCGCGATGCCGGCGATCAGCAGCAGCACCGTCCGTTCCGGGAGCGGGCCGAAGCGCTGCACCACCTGCTGCAGGGACGGGCCCGGGACGTAGGTGGTGGCCAGCCACGGCGTGGCGGCGTCCACGCCCGCGTCGACCAACTGGGCCGTGAAGAGGCCGTGGATCCGCCGGGCGCTGGCCACCTCCTGGGCGAAGCGGGCCCGGAACTCCGGGTCCTCGGCGAGCTCGGGCCGGACCACCTTGAGGGCGACCGGCCGCCCGCCGGGGGTGTAGGAGAGGTAGACCCGGCCCATGCCGCCGGCGCCGAGCCGGGCGAACAGTCGGTAGCCGCCGACCTCGCGGGGGTCGTCCGGGGTCAGCTCCTGGAAGACCGGCGGCGTGGCGAAGGGGGATCGGTCAGCGGACATGCGGGCTGCCTCTCTCGGCGGGCTGGGCTGGGCGGGACGCGGGCGCCCCGACCGGGCCCGGGAGCGGGCGGGGCGGGGGACGGCGGGCCGGGGCGGGACGGGCCCGGGGGTCGGACGGGCCCCGAAAGGGACGTCCGGCACGCGCGATGCCGCCGAGTTTAGAGGTTGCGTCAGGATCGACCGAATCCGACCCCGGAGCCGGCTCCGGCCGCGGCCGCCGGAGCGCCGCGGCCGGCCGGGTCGTGCCGGTCCAGCTCCGCCCCGATCGCCCCGCGCAGCAGCAGCCGGGCGTGCTCGACCGGCAGCGAGCCGCTGTGCCAGCGCACGCTGAGGCCCTCGACCAGCGCGGTCAGCCGCTCGGCCGCGGCCGCGTGGGCCGGGGCGGTGCCGCCGGGGTCGGCCCGGGCGAGCAGTTCGGCGACATCGTGCACCCAGGTGTGGGTGGTCCGGGCGAGGTCCTCGCGGAGGTCCGGTTCGAAGACCGCGGTGGCCCTCAACTCGCCCCAGGCGATGCTGTTCTCGCGTACCTCGACGGTGTCCTGGAGCTCCAGCAGCAGTACCTGTTCCAGGTCGGCCCTGGGGTCCTCGGTGCGCGGTGCGGGGTCCGGCTCGGCGGTGTAGTGGTCGGCGCGGTCGCTGATGAAGTCCAGGGTCCGGCGCAGCAGTCCGGCCCGGTCGCTGAAGTGGTAGTAGATGAGCGAGGTGGACACGCCGGCCTCGGCTGCCAGCTCGCCCACCCGCAGTCCGCGGACCCCTCGGCGGGCGATCACGCGGGTGGCGGCTCTGAGTATTTCTGTCCGACGGTCCGACATGGGCGCCCACTCTACGCGCTTCCTGGCTGGTCGGACACGTTCCTGATGATCGTTTCAGGGTAATCGGTAAGCCGTGAACCAAATGCTTGACTGAATTTTCAGTTCGGTGCAGGATGCGGGGCAACCCCCACGGGACCACCCTCCCCACAGGGCAACCCCACGGGCCCGTCCTCACAGGGCGACCCCCACACCTCCCACCTTCTGCCAGGGAGCGCGACATGCACACCCCCACCCCCTCGCGTCGCGGCCTGCTCCGGTTCGGCGCCGCCGCGGTACCCCTGATCGCCCTCGGCTCGGCCGTCCCGGCCGTCGCCCGGGCGGCCTCCGCCCCGGCCGCCGCCCCGGCCTCCGACAGCGCCGCGGCCGCCGCCGCCCAGGCCGCCGCGCCGCCGCTGCGGATGCCCGCCGAGAGCGACCGGCACGACCGCACCTTCATGGCCTGGCCGGCCCTGCCCTCGGTCTGGCGGACCCAGCTGTCCGCCGTCCGCGACGACATCGCCAAGCTGGCCCACGAGATCTCCCGCTACGAGCCGGTCGTCGTGGTGGCCCGCCCCGGGCAGGCCGCCGACGCCCGCTACTACTGCGGATCCGGCGCCTACTACCGCATCACCGTGGTCGAGATCTCCAACGACGACCTCTGGATCCGCGACTTCGGGCCGACCTTCGTGGTCGGGCCGGGCACGATCGCCGGTGTCGACACCAACTTCAACGGCTGGGGCAAGGACGGCACGCCCTACTACCAGCGGTACGCCGAGGACGCCGCCGTCGCGGGCACCCTGCTCGCCGAGTACGGGGTGGACCGGATCCGGGCCCCCTTCGTCGGCGAGGGCGGCGCCCTGGAGACCGACGGCGAGGGCACCCTGCTGGCCACCGTCAGCTCCTGGGTGAACCCCAACCGCAACCGCGGCATGTCCCAGGACGAGGTCGAGCGCGCCCTGCGCGGCACGCTCGGGATGGACAAGGTGATCTGGCTGGACGGCGTGGCCGGCCAGGACATCACGGACGCCCACATCGACTGCCTGGCCCGCTTCACCGCGCCCGGCCGCGTTCTGCTCGACCGGCCGGGGCCCGGCACGGACCAGGTCTGGGTCAAGGTCTACGAGCAGGCCAAGCGGGCCCTGAGCACGGCCACCGACGCCCGCGGCCGCGCGCTCACCGTGGTCGAGCTGCCCGCCCCGGACCGCAAGCGGATCCGCGGCCGCGACCTCGGCAAGGACTTCCTCTCCAGCTACAGCAACTTCTACGTGGCCAACGGCGCCGTGTTCGTCCCCCAGTTCGGCCACGGCGCGGCCGACGCGCGGGCCCGCGCCATCCTCCAGGCCGAGTTCCCGACCCGCGACATCGTCCAGGTCGACATCGACAACATCGCCTCGGGCGGCGGCGGCATCCACTGCGCCACCCAGTCGCAGCCGTCCGTCCCGCCGCTCCGCTGACTCCCCGGCGGCCCGTCCCCCACGGAGACGGGCCGCCGGGGCTCCCCGCCCACCCGGTGGCAACCGGTCCCGCAGCACCGGTCCGGCAGTACCAGTCCGGCAGTACCAGTCCCGCAGCACCCGGCCGGCCCGCGCACCCGACGCGGCGGGCCCGGCCGGGCCCGAAGAGAACGAGGATCCCCATGACCCACCGCATGCCCGCCGAGTGGACCGAGCACGACGGCTGCCTGATGGCCTGGCCGGTCCGGCCGGACCTGTGGGGCGACCACCTCGACGAGGTGAAGCGCGAGTACGCGGCCGTCGCCCGGGCCATCGCCGAGTTCGAGCCCGTCACCATGGTGGCCCCGCCCGGCCACGGCGACGAGGCCCGCACCCTGTGCGGCCCCGGCCTGACCGTCGTCGAGATCCCGCAGGACGACTCCTGGTTCCGCGACTCCGCGCCGATCTTCGTCCTGGACGAGGAGGGCCGCCGGTCCGGCGTCGACTTCCGCTTCAACGCCTGGGGCCGCAAGCACCACCCCTGGGACGCCGACGACCGGATCAGCGGCCTGCTGCTGGAGCACCTCGACGTGCCGGCGATCCGCTCCGAGATGATCCTCGAGGGCGGCGCGATCACCGTCGACGGCGAGGGCACGCTGATCACCACCGAGCAGTGCCTGCTCCACCCCAACCGCAACCCCGAGCTGGGCCGCGAGGAGATCGAGGCCGAACTGAAGGCCCGGCTCGGCGTCACCAAGATCATCTGGCTGCCCTACGGCGGCCTCCTGGACAACGAGACCGACGGCCACGTGGACGGCGTCTGCGCCTTCGCCGCCCCCGGCAAGGTCGTGGTGCAGCTGCCCGCCGACCCCGAGCACCCCGACTACGTGCGGATGCGCGCCAACCGCACGGTGCTGGAGCACTCCACCGACGCCCAGGGCCGCCCGTTCGAGATCGTCGACGTCACCCAGGCCGCCTTCGTCGAGGTCGACGACGTCCGGGTCGAGGTCGGCTACCTGAACTTCTACCTGGCCAACGGCGGTGTCGTCGTCCCCGTCGCCGACCACCCCGAGGACGCCGGCGCGCTCGCCGTGATCGCCGCCGCGTTCCCCGACCGCAAGGTCGTCGGCGTGCGGGCCCGGGTGATCGCCTTCGGCGGCGGCGGCGTCCACTGCATCACCCAGCAGCTCCCGGCCGCCCGCGCCTGACCCAGCCAGCGAACGGAGAACCACCCTCATGACTCCCACCGCACCCGCCAGACGCACCCGGACCCGGCGCCCGCTCCTCGCCGCCACCGCGCTGCTCGGCGCCGCCGCCCTGGTCGCCGCCTGCGCGGGCCCGCCCCGCGGCGGCTCCAGCGACCGGGCCGACGTCCAGCTGTCGCCCTCCAGCCCGCCGGCCGCCGGCGACATCGACTCCTTCACCTGGGCCACCTACGCCGAGCCGCCCACCCTGGACTACCTCCAGGCCTTCGACTACCCGCAGAACACGGTGCTGTCGAACGTCTGCGAGAGCCTGATGCGCTGGACGCCCCAGCTCACCCTGGCCCCCGGCCTGGCCGAGAAGGCGTCCAACCCCGACCCCACCACCTGGGTCTACGACCTGCGCTCCGGTGTGCACTTCCACGACGGCTCGGTGATGACCGCCGAGGACGTCGTGTACAGCCTCGGCCGGCAGATGAACCCCGACAACGCGGCGGCCTGGGCCCAGAACCTCCAGAACGTCGACACCGTCACCGCGACCGGCCCGCTCCAGGTCACCGTCAAGCTCAAGCGGCCCGACTCCCAGTTCCCGCAGTACATGGCCACCGCCGCCGGCGTCGTCGCCGCCAAGGCCGGGGTGGAGGCCGCCGGCCGGGACTACGGCACCGGCGGGAGCCTCGACTGCACCGGGCCGTTCAAGCTCGGCAGCTGGACCAAGGGCCAGTCGATCGAACTCCAGCGCTTCGACGGCTACTGGGGCACCCGGGCCAAGGCCGGCAAGGTCGTGTTCCGCTTCCTCACCGACCCCTCCGCGCGCACCAACGCCATGCTCAGCGGCGAGGTCGACGGCGGCTACCTGATCCCCACCGAGAGCTACGACCGGCTCCGCAACGGCGGTACCGGCACCCTGTACTTCGGCGAGGGCCTCAGCACCGTCAACCTCAACGTCACCAGCATGGACGGCCCGCTCGGCGACCTCCGGGTCCGCCAGGCGCTGTCGCTGGCCCTCGACCGCACCGGCTTCGTCCGCACCGGCCTCGCCGGCGCCGGCACCGTCACCGGCTCGCTCACCACCCGGGCCGCCTGGGGCACGCTGCCCGAGGACGTCCGCACCGCCGCCTTCGCCCACCTCACCCCCACCGACCAGGACATCGAGCGCGCCAAGGCCCTGGTCAAGGAGGCCGGTGCCAGCGGCCGCACCCTCACCGTCGCCACCAGCAGCATCGGCCAGGACGTCTCGCTGCTCGCCACCGCCGTCCAGTCCGCCGGCGCCCGGATCGGCCTCAACATCCAGCTGCGGACCATCGCTCCGAACGCCTTCACCTCGCTGTTCACCGACCCCAAGGCGCGCGAGGGCCTGGACATGTTCCCGGAGACCTACTACGACTCCATCACCGACCCGCTCGACCTGCTCGCCAACTTCCGCACCGGCGCCTACCAGAACTTCGCCGGCTACAGCGACCCGGCCTACGACGAACTGGTCGACAAGGCCTCCGCCGAGTACGACCCGGCCAAGCGCGGCGCGATCGAGGCGCAGCTCCAGCGGACGGCCTCCGAGAAGCTGCTGTGGATCCCGGTCGCCGAGTGGCCCACCGCCCTCTTCCTGAACAAGCGCATCACCGGCGCCCCGACCACCATCTCCTACCTGTACTACCCGTGGGCCGCCGACGTGGGGGCCGCGCGGTGACCTTCCTGCGATTCGCCGTCCGACGGCTGGTCGAAATGGCCGTCACCCTGCTCGGCGCCTCCTTCGTCGTCTTCGGGGCGATGTACCTGGCGCCGGGCAGCCCGGCGAGCTTCCTGCTGTCCGGGCGCTCGGCCTCCCCGGCCGCCCTGCAGGCGATCAACGAGCAGTACCACCTGGACGACCCCTTCCTGGTGCGCTACCTCCGCTGGCTCGGCCAGGTGCTGCAGGGCGACTTCGGACGCTCCCTCACCTACCGCACCGACGTGTCGGGCCTGCTCGCCGACCGCCTGCCCGCCACCCTGCTGCTGGTGGCCATGGCCCTGCTGGTGGTCGTCGTGATCGGCCTGGTGCTCGGCTGGGTCGGCGCCGTCCGCGGCGGCGCGACCGACTCCGCGATCCTGGTCACCACCACCCTCGCCGTCGGCACCCCCTCCTTCGTCGCCGCGGTGCTGCTCCAGGGCCTGTTCGCGGTCAAGCTGGGCTGGTTCCCGACCAGCGGCGCGGGCGACGGCCTGCTCGACATGGCCTGGCACCTCACCCTGCCCGCGATCGCCCTCGCGCTCTACCTGATCGGCATGCTCGCCCGGGTCACCCGCTCGGCGATGCTGGACGCCCTGGAGGGCGAGCACGTCACCGTCGCCCGCAGCCGGGGCGTGCCCGAGCGCGAGGTGATCCGCCGGCACGTGTTCCGCAACTCGCTGGGCACCGTGCTCACCACCGGCGGCCTGATCGTCTCCACCCTGCTGGTCTGCACGATCCTGGTGGAGTCCGCGTTCAGCGTCGGCGGCCTCGGCCAGCTCCTCGAACTGTCCACCACCACCAAGGACTTCCCGACCGTCCAGGCCATCTCCCTGATCATCGTGGCCCTGTTCATGACGGTGAACCTGCTCGTCGACCTGCTCCACCCGCTCGTCGACCCCCGGGTCACCCTCGGCTCCAGGAGGTCCGACGCATGAGTGTCGCCCTCGCCCGGCGGCCCGGCCTCGCCCGGGTCAAGTCCGCCCGCGCCCCGCTCTACCGGATCTGCCTCGGCCTCGCCGCCCTGGTCGTGCTCGCCGCGCTGCTCGCCCCCTGGCTGGCACCCGACGACCCCAACGCCGTCGACCTCGGCAACGCCCTCGCCGGCCCCTCCGCCGACCACCTGCTCGGCGTGGACGCGGCCGGCCGCGACACCCTCGCCCGGCTGCTGATCGGCGCCCGCACCTCGCTGCTCGGGCCGCTCGGCGTGGTCGTCTTCTCCACCGTCGCCGGCGTCGCCGTGGGCCTGCTGGCGGGCTGGCGCGGCGGCTGGATCGACTCCGTGCTGTCCCGCAGCACCGAACTGGTCTTCGCCTTCCCCGGCATGCTGCTCGCCATCCTGATCGTCGCGGTCCACGGCGAGGGCCTGATGGCCCCCGTCGTCGCCCTCGCGATCGCCTACCTGCCCTACGTCTCCCGCCTGACCCGCTCCCTGGTGCTGGCCGAACGCATGCGGCCCTACGTCTCCGCCTACCAGGTCCAGGGGCACTCGGCCCTCCAGATCTGCCTGCGGCACGTCCTGCCCAACATCGCGCCGATCGTGCTCGCCCAGTCCACCGTCAACTTCGGATACGCCCTCATGGACCTGGCCGGCCTGTCCTTCCTCGGACTCGGCGTCCCCGCCCTCACCCCCGACTGGGGCCGCATGGTCTTCGACGGCCAGACCGCGATCCAGCACGGCTACCCGCTCTCCGCGATCCTGCCCTGCGTCCTCATCGTGCTCACCGTCGTCGCCTTCAACGTCGTCGGCGAGCGCTGGGCCGACCAGGTCGCCCGGAGGACCACGTGAACGCCCTCGACGTCCGGGAGCTGCGCCTGCGCCTGCCCGGCACCGCCCGCCCGGTGCTCGACGGGGTCGACCTCACCGTCGCCCCCGGCGAGACCGTCGCCCTGGTCGGCGAGTCCGGCTCCGGCAAGTCCCTCACCTCGCGCGCCGCCCTCGGCCTGCTGCCGCCCGGCGCCGTGCCCACCGGCGAGGTCCTCGTCGACGGCCGGGACGTCCTCACCATGGACGCCGCCCGGCTGCGCGAACTGCGCACCGGCCGGGCCGCGATGGTCTTCCAGGACCCGAGGGCGGCCGTCAACCCGCTGCGCCGGATCGGCGACTTCCTCACCGAGAGCGTCCGCCTCACCGGCACCATGAGCGCCGCCGACGCGGACCGGCGCGCCGTCGAACTCCTCGACGCCGTCGGCCTCGGGCCCGAGCTGATGCGCCGCTACCCCGGCCAGCTCTCCGGCGGCATGCTGCAACGCGTCATGATCGCCGCCGCGCTGATGGGCGACCCGGTCCTGCTGCTCGCCGACGAGCCCACCACCGCGCTCGACGTGACCAGCCAGGCCGAGGTCATCGCCCTGCTGGACCGGCTGCGCGAACGCTTCGGCACCGGCCTGCTGTTCGTCACCCACGACCTGGGCCTCGCCGCCGCCATCAGCGACCGGGTCTATGTGATGTACGCGGGCCGGATCGTCGAGTCCGGACCGGCCGAGGCCCTGTTCGAAGGACCCCGCCACCCCTACACCGCGGCGCTGCTCTCCTCCACCCCGCGGCTGGACGGCCCGACCGGCCGCCTCGCCGCGATCGACGGCCAGCCGCCGGACCTGCGGCAGGAGCTGACCGGCTGCGCGTTCGCCGCCCGCTGCCGGTACGCGACCGACCTCTGCCGGGAGGAGGCCCCCGCGCTGCGCCCGGCCCCCGGGCGCCCCGGGCAGCCGGCCGCCTGCCACCACCCACTCGAAGGGAGCCCCGCCGATGTCTGAGGCAGCCCCGAGGACCGCCGTGCCGGACACCGCTGCTCTGGAGGTCACCGGCCTGTGCCGGACCTTCGGCGCCGTCCGGGCCGTGGACGAGGTCTCCTTCACCCTCCCCGCCGGCGGCTCGCTCGGCATCGTCGGCGAGTCCGGCTCCGGCAAGACCACCACCGCCCGGATCGTGGTCGGCCTCGAACGGGCCGACGCGGGCCGGGTCCTGGTGAAGGGCCGGGCCCGCGCCGGCGGCGCCCGGGGCAGGGCCGAACGCCTCGCCCGCGCCCGCGAGGTCCAGATGGTCTTCCAGGACCCGTACCTCTCGCTGGACCCGCGCACCAGCGTCGAGGCCGCCCTGCGGGAGACCCTGCGGCTGCACTTCCCCGGTGCCGACCACCAGGCCCGGATCAAGGAGCTCCTGGACCAGGTCGGCCTCGGCACCCGGGCGGCCGAGGCGCTGCCCCGGCAGCTCTCCGGCGGCCAGCGCCAGCGCGTCGCCATCGCCCGGGCGCTGGCCGTGCAGCCGGCCGTCCTGGTGCTGGACGAGGCGGTCGCCGCACTGGACGTCTCGGTCCAGGCCCAGGTGCTCAACCTGCTCGCGGACATCCGCGAACGGACCGGCATCGGCTACCTGTTCATCACCCACGACCTCGGCGTGGTCCGCTGCGTCACCGACGAGGTCGTGGTCATGCGGCACGGACGGATCGTCGAGGCCGGCCCCACCGCGACGGTCCTCGACGACCCGCAGCACGCCTACACCCGGCTGCTGCTGGAGTCCGTGCCCCGGCCCGGCTGGGATCCCGACCGGATCGCCGCCGCGCGCCGGGCCCTGTGAGCCCCCCGGCCCGGCAGCCGCTCGGGGTCTGCCGGGCCGGGGTCCCGTCCCGTTCCGGGGGCCGTCGGTGGCGGGTCCGGGATTCACCCCGATGGCGGGTACCTGCCGGGGCCGGTCCTGACCCGGCTTTCAGTAGCGTGCGGGACCGTACCCCCTCAGGCACCTACCGGAACGAGGCCCCATGGCTCACCCGGCCCGCCCGGCTCACCCCGGGCCGTCCCGCCGTTCGCTGCTGCGCTCCGGAACGGCGCTCGCCGCCCTGGCCCTGACCGCCGGCTGCTCCTCCGACGGCGGTGACGAGCAGCCGCCGAGCCCCGCCGGCACCGCCTCGGCCCCGACGCCGTCCGCCTCCGGCAGCCCGGCGGCCGCGGCCGCCCGCTCGATGCCGGCCGAGTCGACCCCGCACACCCGTACCTTCATGGCCTGGCCGGCCCTGGAGGAGGTGTGGGGCGACCAACTGGCCGGCGTCCGGGAGGACATCGCCGGGCTGGCCCGTGCCGTCGCCGGCTTCGAGCCGGTGGTGCTGCTGGCCCGCCCCGACCAGGCCGAGCAGGCCCGGCAGGCCTGCGGCTCCACGGTCGAGGTGCTGGAGTTGATGGTCGACGACCTGTGGGCCCGCGACACCGGCCCGACCTTCGTCACCGGCCCGCAGGGGCTCGCCGGGGTCGACCTGAACTTCAACGGCTGGGGCAACAAGCAGACCCACGCCAACGACAGCCAGGTCGCCCGCAACCTCCTCGACCACTACGGCATCCCGCGGATCCAGGCGCCGATCACCGGCGAGGGCGGCGGCATCGAGGTGGACGGCGAGGGCACCCTGATGGCCACCGAGAGCTCCTGGGTCAACCCCAACCGCAACCCCGGCAAGAGCCGGGACCAGATCGAGGCGGCCTTCAAGGACCTGTTCGGCGTCAGCACCGTGCTGTGGTTCCAGGGCGTCGCCGGTCAGGACATCACGGACTGCCACATCGACGCCCTGGCCCGCTTCGCCGAGCCCGGCACCGTCGTCATCCACCGCCCCGGCCCGGACACCCCGCCGGACATCTGGACCACCGCCTCCGACCAGGCCCTCCAGGTCCTCGGCTCGGCGAAGGACGCCCGGGGCCGCACCCTCAAGGTCGTCGACCTCCCCGAACCCGACATCGACCTGATCCCCGGTGCCGGCAAGGACTTCCTCGCCACCTACCTCAACTACTACGTCTGCAACGGCGGCGTCATCGTGCCGCGCTTCGGCGACCGGGCCGCCGACGACCGGGCCGCCGGCATCATCGGCGACCTCCACCCCGGCCGGAAGGTCTCCCAGGTGTCCATCAACCACATCGCCTCCGGCGGCGGGGGCATCCACTGCGCCACCCAGCAGCAGCCCGTCGCCCCCGGTACCAGCCCGACGTGAGCGGGCGCCGGCTGCGGGACCGCCGCTTCCTCCTCGTCCTGCTGATCCTCGCCGTGCTGTGCTCGGCCGGCATCGCCCTGTACTTCAACGAGCGCAACACCCGTCAGCAGACCCGGGAGCTCTCCCTCCCCACCACCGGCGACTGGGTCGAACTCGACGTCACCTCGCAGGACATCGACGCCGCCGGCGGCGAGATGACGCTCTACGTGGTGCCCGTCCCGCACGGCACCCTGGCCCAGGACCCGGAGTCCGGCACCTTCACCCGCCGGGTCGACATCACCGTCCGCGCCACGACCCGCACCGAGCTGCGGGCCGACCCGGGGGAGGCGGCGACGCCCAAGCCGGTGTCGGCCAACCTCTACAACGGCACCCCGACCGACTACCCCTTCGACCGCTACCGCTTCGAGGTGCTGTTCTCGGCCGCGGACGCCACCGGCGCCGTCCCGGTCGGGGTGGTGTTCGGCGACGCCGACCCGTTCTTCGTCGTCCGCCCGACCGGCACCCCGTACGGGGCGGAGGGCACCGTGTTCGAGGGGCGGGTGAGCAGGGCGCGGAGCACCTTCATCCTGGCCTGGTTCATGATCGCGGCGATGTGGGCGCTGGCGCTGGCGGTGCTGGCCGGGGCGGAGGTGCTCTACCGGGGCCGGCAGGGCATGGTGTGGCCCTCGCTGGGGTGGATGGCGGCGACCCTGTTCGCGCTGATCGGCATGCGCAACGCGGCGCCCGGCGCGCCGCCGATCGGCTCGCTGATCGACTATGTGGCCTTCTTCTGGGCGGAGGGCATCATCGCGGCGTGCCTGGTGGTCACGGTGGTCTCGGGCAGCCGGGTCGAGCACCGCAAACGGGTCGACGCCGTCGAGCCGGCCGGGGCGGGGCCGTGAAGGGTGGGGGCGGGGTCGTGAAGGGTGGTGAGGCTCAGCGGCGCGGGCCGACCGTCGAGGCCAGCGAGTCCAGCAGGGTGCGCAGCACCAGGGCGGCGTCCACCGTGCCGTCCAGCGAGCCGATGGCGGCGATGCCGTCCACGGCGGCGGCGAAGGCCTCGCCGAGCGGGGCCGGATCGGTGTCGCCGCCGCGCTCGTCCACGAGCGCCCGGAACAGCCGGACGAAGCAGGACCGCCACCGCCCGTACTCGGCCTCCAGGGCGACCCGGACCCGCTCGTCGTTGAGGGCGAGCCAGTGCAGGGCGGCGTGCAGGCGGGCGAGGTCGGGGCTCTCGGGGCGGGTGAGCAGGGTCAGCACCCGTTCGGCCCGCTCGGCGTAGCCGCCGGGGTCGGCCACGGCCTCCTCCAGCGGGGCGATCCACTCGGGCCTGATGTCCGCGACCACGGCCACGATCAGGTCGCTGCGGTCGGCGAAGTGGTAGTGGCACATCCCGTGCGAGACCCCGGACAGCGCGGCCACGTTGCGGGTGGTGAACCGGCCCGCCTCGCCGCCCGCGAGCAGGATCCGGGCCGCCGCGATGAGCCGGGCCCGGGTCTGCTCGCCCTTGGCGGACGTCCGGGCGCGGCCGGCGCCGGCCGTCCGGGGGGCGGTGGCCGCGGCCCTGGTGGCGGTCGTGCCCTTCGTGTCGGCCGCGTCCTGAGTGGTGGCCGGGTCCGCGCCCGTCGCCTGTGTCGCCATGGCGGTCACTGTAACGACTGCCGGGCCCGGGGGAGGGGCCAAAGCTGCGCAAAGTATTGACCGAGCGCTTGGTCAGTTCTACCTTTTCGGTCAACTGCTCGACGAGCAGGGCACCTTGACACGGAGGCAGTGATGAACGACCGCTCCAGATCCGACAGAGCGACCGGCGGACCGACCGACGCGAGCACCGCCGACAGCCTCGACCGCCGCCGGTTCCTGGCCGTCGCGGGCCTGGCCGCCGCCGGCACCGCGCTCACCGTGGCGACCGGAGGGCCGGCCGCGGCCGCAACCGCCGGCCGCCGCAGCACCGAGGCGGGCCGGGCCGCCGCGGCCGCCGGCTTCCGGGTGCCGATCGACACCCTGCGCCACACCCGCACCTGGATGGCCTGGCCGGACAGCACCGGCATCTGGCGCAGCAAGCTCGCCGGCGTCCAGTCGGACATCGCGCTGATCGCCAGGACCATCGCGAAGTACGAGCCGGTGACCATGTGCGCCAACCCGGCCAGCGTCGCCAAGGCCCGCTCGATGTGCGGCTCGGCGGTCACCGTGATCGGGGACATCCCGGTCGACGACTGCTGGATGCGGGACACCGGTCCGGTCTTCCGCACCGACGGCGCCGGCGGCCTCGACACCATCGGCCTCAACTTCAACGGCTGGGGCAACCACCAGACCCACGCCAACGACTCGCTGGTCGCCGGACGGGTCGCCGCCTACCTGGGCCTGCCGTTCACCGCCGCCGGGCTGGTCGCCGAGGGCGGCGCGGTGGAGGCCGACGGGGCCGGCACCCTGATGGCCACCCGGAGCAGCATCCTCAACTCCAACCGCAACCCCGGCAAGTCCCAGGCCCAGGTCGAGAGCGCGCTGTGCGCCGCGTTCGGCGCCTCCAAGGTGATCTGGTTCGCGGGCATCGCCGGCCAGGACATCACCGACGACCACGTGGACGCCACCTCCCGCTACCTCGGCGGCACCACGGGCGTGGTCCAGATGCCGCTGTCGGGCGACACCGACGCCTGGTCCCAGGACGCGCGCCAGCAGTACCAGATCCTCTCGGCCGCCACCAACGCCCAGGGGTCGCGGTACACGGTCAGCCAGATCCAGGGGCCCAACTACAACCTCATCCGCTCCACCGACCCGAACTTCGTCGGCTCCTACGCCAACTACTACCTGTGCAACAACGCGGTGATCTCCGCCCAGTTCGGTGACACCCGGGCCGACAGCGCGGCGAAGGCCACCCTGGCCCGCCTGTTCCCCGGCCGCACCGTCGAGCAGCTCAACATCGACCGCCTCGGGGCGGGCGGCGGCGGGATCCACTGCGTCACCCAGCAGCAGCCCGCCGTGTGAACCGGCGGGGCCGGGTCCGGTGGGGCGGACCCGGCCTCGGAGGTACCGCCGGCCCAGGAGCGGGTGTCGGCCCAGGAGCGGTGCCGGCCGGTCAGCCGATGGCGGGGATGTCGTGGGTGGCGCAGTGGATCCCGCCCCCGCCGCCGGCGATCCCGTCGATCTTCACGGGGACGATCTCGCGGGTGGGGAAGTACTTCTTCATCACCTGCTGGGCGTGCTCGTCGGCCTTCTGGTCCCCGAACCTGGGCAGGTAGACGCCCTTGGTGCCGATGTAGAAGTTCATGTAGGAGGAGACGAAGGCATCGCCGCGCCCGGTGATCCGGTCCGGGTCGGGCTGCTGCAGCTCCACCACCTCCAGCTTCCGTCCGCGCGCGTCGGTGGCGTTCTTGAGCACGGAGCGGGCCTGGTCGGCGGAGCGGGACCACACGTCCGCAGGGGTGCCGGGGAACGCCTTGTCGAGCACGACGACCCCCGGCGCGACGAAGCGGACCAGGCAGTCCACGTGGGCGTCGGTGATGTCCTTGCCCTTGACCCCGGCCAGCCAGATCACCTTGGTGACCCCGAGCGCCTTCTTGAGCTCGGCCTCGACCTGGTCGCGGCTCATCCCGGGATTGCGGTTGGCGTTGACGATCGAGCTCTCGGTGACCAGCAGCGTGCCCTCGCCGTCGGTCTCGAAGGAGCCGCCCTCGGCGACCAGCCGGGTCTCGATCCGCTCGACGCCGTACTTGGACAGGACGGCGCGGGCCACCTTGGCGTCGTTGGCGTGCTGCTGCTTGCGGCCCCAGCCGTTGAAGTTGAAGTCGACGCCCTTGACCTTGCCGCCCTCCTCGACGAACACCGGCACGGTGTCCCGGGCCCACAGGTCGTCGACGGTGACCGGGACGACCTCGACGGCCGCGCCGCAGGCCTTCTGCGCGGCGTCCTTCTGGTCGGGGCGGGCCATCAGGACGACCGGCTCGCGGGCCGCGATCGCCTGGGCCAGACCGGCGACGTCCCGGCGGACCTCCGCGAGCTGCTCGCCCCAGATGTTCTCCGAGGAGGGCCAGGACATCACCGTGCGCAGGTGGTTCTCCCATTCGGCGCCGAAGCGGCGGGCGGCGGGCGCACCGGTGGCGGTGGGGGCGGCGGTGGCGCTCGGAGTGCCGGGCGCCGCGGTGGGCGCGGCCGTGGGGGTGCCGACCGGCGGAGTGGTGGGCTGTCCGGACGGCGGGAGGGCGCCGGTGCCGTCGAGGTCGCTCGCGCCGGTGGGGTCGCAGGCGGTGAGGCCGAGGGCGCCGGCGCCGGCGCCGGCGCCGGCGCCGGCGAGCGAACGCATCACGGTACGGCGGGACATGGCGTTGGTCATACGGATCCTCCGGCTGGGACGGGGTCGGTGGGGGCGGGGCGCAGCTGGTCGGGGTGCTGCGGTCGGCGGCTGCTGCGGTCGGGCTGCTGTTCGCGGCTCGGGCGTGCGCGGACTACGGCAGGACCTGCGGCAGGGGCTCGTGCATGGTCGAGCAGTGGATGCCGCCGCCCCCGGCCATCAGGCGGTCGACGTCGATCTGCACCACCGTCCGGCCCGGGAAGGCCGCGGCGAGCGTCTCCTTCGCGGCGGCGTCCTTGTACGCGTCGCCGAACTGGGCGGTGATGACGCCGCCGTTGACGAGGTGGAAGTTGAGGTAGGAGTCGACGAACTTGGAGCTGCGGGAGCGGACGGTGTCCGGGCCGTGCACGGGGATCACCTGGAGCCGGCGGCCCCGGGCGTCGGTCGCGGCGGACAGGAGGGCGAACTGCTCGCGGGCGTCCTTGGCCCAGGCGTCGTTGCGGTCGGCGGGCGGCAGCTGGACCATCACCACCCCGGGGCGGACGAAGCGCGAGGTGACGTCCACGTGGTCGTCGGTGATGTCCTGGCCCTTGATGCCCGGCAGCCAGATCATGGTGTCCGCGCCGTAGGCCTCCAGGACGGCGTCCTCGATCTCGTCCCGGCTCATGCCCCGGTTGCGGTTCTTGTTGACCAGGCTGCTCTCGGTGGCCATCACCGTGCCGTCGCCGTCGGTCTCGATCGCGCCGCCCTCGCCGACGAAGTCCGCGTAGGTGTACCGCAGGCCGCGCCGGGTGGCGAGGCGCTCGGCGACCAGGGCGTCGTCGTAGTGGACCTGCTTGTCGCCCCAGCCGTTGAAGTTGAGGACCACGGCGTCCAGGCCGCCGCGGCCGTCCAGACGGAACACCGGCGCGGTGTCGCGCATCCACAGGTCGTCGGTCGGGATCGCGGTGATCACCTCCACCGCGGAGCCGCACCGGTCCTGGGCCTTGCCCGCCGTCCAGTCGTCGGGGGCGCACATCACCACCGGCTCGAACTCGGCGACGGTCCGGGCGATCAGGGCGATGTCCTCCTGGACCCCGCCCAGGCGCAGCCCCCACACACCGCGGCGGGAGGGCCAGGACATCCAGGTCCGCGCGTGCGGGACGTCGTCCGCCGGCACCCAGGGGAAGTCATCGGCGGAGCGGTCGTGCTGGAAGCGGGTCATGAGGGTCTTCTCCGATCGTGCGACGGTGCCGGGAGGGGTGCACGGGGCCATCGGATCCACTCTTCGCGCCACTACGCACCGGCGCACCACGGGAACGGCCGACGGCTGCACCCCGCCTGCGGTGTCAGCGTCGCACTGACTGAAAGTTCAGTCAAACTTATCGACACACTATGACCCATGACGCCGATCTGGTCACGGATCGTAATGATCGGGGGTGTTCTGTCGGCGGATGCCCGGTTCGGCGGCTGCGCTCAGCAGTCGGGTCGGGACTTCGGGGGCTCGCCCCGGGGCTCAGGAGCCGAGCCGGGCCACCTCGGTGTCGATCGCCTCGGTCAGCAGCGTCCGGGCGTGCGCCAGCGGAAGGCTCCCGCTGAGCCAGCGCACGCTGAGGCCCTCCAGCAGTGCCGTCAGCCGCTCGGCGGCTCCGGCCAGGGCGACCGCCGAGGACATCGGCTGCACCACACCGAGCAGCTCGGCGACCTCCTGCACCCAGATCCGGGTGGCCCGCGCCAGGTCCTCGCGCAGGGTCTCGTCGAACACCGCGCTCGCCCGCAGCTCGCCCCAGGCGGTGCTGTTCTCCCGCACCTCGACTGTGTCCTGGAGCTCCAGCAGCAGCGTCTGCTCCAGCTCCTCGCGTGCGGTCGGCGGCGGGGCGTCCGGGTCGCGCTCGGTCGTGTACCGCTCGGCCCGGTCGTTGATGAACTCCAGCGTCTGCCGGAGGATCCCGGTGCGGTCCTTGAAGTGGTAGTAGATCAGCGCGGTGGACACACCCGCCTCGGCCGCGAGCTCCTCCACCCGGAGTCCGCGCACCCCGCGCCGCGCGATCACCCGCGCGGCTGCTTCCATGATCGACGTTTTACGACTGGCCACGATCCACCACCTTACCCGGGTGCTGTATGCCGGTGCGCCCACCTGCTGAAAGTCCCGTCAGGTGGGGGATTCGGTGGTGCACGGACGGATTTCGGACAAAGTGGCTCCTGTGGCGGACTTTCTCGGGGTCTGCACCGATTCATCACCCCGCGATCACTCTAGGGTGGCCCCGTCCCCGCCGGAGACCCCGGCGTCCGGGACGCCCCTTCGTTCCCAGACCGGACCGGATTGGATCGAACATGAGTGCTCATCGGATGTGGAAGCGGGTGGCGACCGCCGTCGCCGCCCGGGGGACCGGCGCCGTCGCGGCGGCCTTCGCACTGGTCGTGGCCGTCCTCCTGGGCGGCACGGTGGCCGGCGCGACGGCGGCCGAGGCCAAGCCCGCCGGCTGGGGCTCGGGCCGGTGGGCCTGTGCCGGCGAGGCCGTCGACCCCGGCAACGTCAACACCGACCACGACCCCAAGGGCTGCGGCGGCCGCGGCTCCTGGTACCAGGAGCCGGCCAAGGACGGCATCTGGACCTGCTCCGGCTCCCCGGTGGTGGCCGGGTACGTGATCACCGATCACAGCAAGCCCGGCTGTCGCGGCATCGGCGCCTGGCGCCACAGCCTGGTCAAGGACGGCATATGGACGTGCTCCGGCTCGCCGGTCGTGCCCGGCTACGTCATCAGCAACCACCTGCGCGCCGGTTGCGGCGGCATCGGCTCCTGGCAGCACAACCTCCCGCACGACGGCATCTGGACCTGCTCGGGCTCCCCGGTCGTCACCGGCTACGTCATCACCGGGCACCAGCGGACCGGCTGTGACGGCGCCGGTGCGTGGCTCCACAACATCGCCCGGGTCGGCCTGCTGACCTGCCCCGGCTCGCCCGTCCCGGCCGGCTTCAGGTCCACCACCTACCAGGCCGGGGGCTGCAACGGCCTCGGCGCCTGGGTGCTCGCCCGCGCCTGACGCACCGGTGTCCGAAGGGGCGGGGCGCCGACCGGGGGTACTGGTCGGCGCCCCGCCCCCGCCGCGCTACCGGGCCGGGCTCGCCAGGTCCTCCAGCGCGGCCTGCGCCGCGTTGTGCCCCGGGATGCCGCTGACGCCGCCGCCCCGGACCGCCCCCGCCCCGCAGAGCAGCACGTCCGGACGGGCCGTCGCCACGCCCCAGCGCTCGGCGGCACTGCCTTCGTGCGCCCCGGGCTCCTCGGGGAGGAACGGGAAGGCCAGGTCGCGGTGGAAGATGTGGCCGCCCGGCAGGCCGAGCTCCCGTTCCAGCTCCGGCGGCGTCCGCGCCTCGACGCAGGGCCGGCCGTCGGCGTCCAGGGCCAGGCAGTCGGCGATCGGCTCGGCCAGCACCGCGTCCAGCTGCGCCAGGCTCGCGGCCAGCGCGCGTTCCTTCGCCGCCGGGTCGCCGAACAGCCGGGCCGGCATGTGCAGGCCGAACAGGGTCAGCGTCTGCAGCCCCTGCCGGACGGCCTCCGGTCCGAGGATCGAAGGATCGGTGAGGGTGTGGCAGTAGATCTCCGACGGCGGCGCCGAGGGCATCCGGCCGGCCGCCGCCTCCGCGTACGCCGTCTCCAACTGCCGGTAGCCCTCGGCGATGTGGAAGGTCCCGGCGAAGGCGTCGCGCGGGTCCGCGGCGGGGTCGCGCAGTCGCGGCAGCCGGCGCAGCACCATGTTGACCTTCAGCTGGGCGCCCTCCGGCGCGGGCCCCGGTGCGGTGCCGAGCAGCCGCGCCAGCGTCGCCGGCGCGGCGTTCACCAGCACCCGGCGCGCCGCCACCGTCGCCTCGCCGTCGGCGTGCCGGTACGACACCTCGGCCTCGCCGCGCCCGTCGCCCGCGATCGCGGTGACCTCGTGCCCGGTCCGGATCTCCGCGCCGGCCGCCAGCGCTGCCGCGGCCAGGGCGTCCGTCACCGCGCCCATCCCGCCGACCGGGACGTCCCAGTCGCCCGTGCCGTTGCCGATCACGTGGTAGAGGAAGCAGCGGTTCTGCCGGAGCGCGGGGTCGTGGGCATGGGTGAAGGTGCCGATCAGCGCGTCCGTCAGGACCACGCCGCGCACCAGGTCGTCGGTGAAGGTCCGCTCGACCGTCTCGCCCAGCGGCCGTTCGAACAGGTCCGTCCAGGCGGCCCCGTCCCCGATCCGCCGGCGCAGCTCGTCCCGTGACGGCAGCGGCTCGGTGAGCGTCGGGAACACCCGCTCGGCGACCCGCCCGGTCGTCCCGTAGAACTCCCGCCAGGCCCGCCACTCCCGGTCCGACCCGGTCAGCGCCCGGAACGACTCCCCGGTCCGGCCGGGGTCGCCCGCGTCCACCAGCAGGCCGGTGGGCTTCCCGTCCCGGACGGCCGGGGTGTAGGAGGAGATCCGGCGCCGTCGCAGCTCCAGCCGCAGGCCGAGCTCCCGCACCACCTTCGCCGGCAGCAGGCTGACCAGGTAGGAGTACCGCGACAGCCTGGCGTCGACCCCCGGGAACGCAGCCGCGGACACCGCCGCCCCGCCCGTCCGCGCCAGCCGTTCGAGCACCAGCACCCGGTACCCGCCGCGCGCGAGGTACGCGGCGGCGACCAGCCCGTTGTGCCCACCGCCGACAATCACGGCGTCGTACCGCGAGGACCCGTTGGTAGCCATGCGGTCACGGTACGCCACGGCCCCGCCGCTCCGGAACAGCCTTGCACGGCGGTCGCGGCGGCGGCGCCGGGTTGCCGTCGGGCCGCCACCGAACTGCCACCGGACTGCCGTCGGGCGTCACGGCGGCGAGGTGCCGGGGCCCGCCGCTCCGTCGGACTCGGCGTGCTGCCAGGCCCGGGGCCAGTTGCCGGACGGCGGCGGCGGACCGGCGATCCCCAGGTCCTTCCGGGCGCAGAGGTAGAACCTGTCGCGCGCGTGGCTCAGTCGCTCCTCCGCCCGCACCCAGCCGGCGGCGTCGGACCGCAGGCCGCGGGCGTAGAGCTCCAGGTTCCAGCACTCCTCGTGCCACGACCGCGCCGCTTCGACCGTCGCGGCGTCACCGACCAGCAGCATCGACTCCCACTCGGCGGCCCGCTCGGACTCCGCGCGGGCGAGGTCGGCCAGCCCTTCGTCAATCCCCAGCGGGTCCACCACGCCGTCGAAGTTGCGGGCGGCACCGAGTCTTTGGGCGATCCGGATCTGGGCCTTGAGCAGCTTCCCGTAGCTCGCGTAGATCTGGAAGCGCCGGTCGTCCCAGCGTTCGGCGCGGCCACGCCGCCAGCGGCTGCGTTCGGTGAGGCTCGCCGCCGCGTACGAGCCCACCGACCCGACGACGACGCCCGCCAGGGTGGGCAGTTGGTCCCAGAACGTCACGCTTCCTCCCCCAGGGCCCCGGTGACTGCCAGGAGCCCCAGGGTGGCACGGGGCCGGGAGGCGGGGAGCGGGAATCCCCCGGTTCAGGGGCGGTCGCCCTCGGGTCGGGTGGCGGGCCAGGCGGTGGGGTCGACGGTGAGCCAGGGGGCGGTGGCGAGGGTGGTGGGGGTGGTGCCGGTGAAGGTCCTGATGTCGCGGTGGAGATGGGACTGGTCGGTGTACCCGGTGTCGGCCGCCACCCGGGCGGCGCTGTGGCCCGCGGCGAGGCGGTGCGCGGCGTCGTCGAAGCGGACCAGCCGGGCCGCGTGCTTGGGGCCGAGGCCGGTCTGGGCGTGGAAGCGGGACCACAGCCGTTTGCGGCTCCAGCCGATCTCGGCGGCGATCCGCTCGATCCGCACCGCGCCCCGGTGGGTGACCAACTGGTCCCAGGCGAAGGCGATTTCGGGATCAACCGGCCGGCCGTCCGCGTACCGGCGGACGAGTGCGGCCTCGGCGATCGCGAAGCGCTCGTCCCAGGAGGCGGCGGCGCGCAGGCGCTCCTCGGTCCGCGCGGCCTCGCGGCCCCACAGCTGGTCGAGTCCGACCACCGTGCCGCCCAACTCCGAGGAGGCGCCCAGGATCCGGTGCGCGACCGGCGGGGCGAGCCGGAGCTGCAGGCAGGTGATGGCACTGCCGTGGCCGCGTACGCCGCCGGGCGCGAGTCCGACCACGACACTGCCGCGCGCCCGGCGGCCGGTCCCGTCGTCGACGGCGAGCGGCGGATCGCCGAGGTCGAGGGCGAGCGTCACGGCCGGGTACGGCACCACGTCCAGGTCGACCGGGGCGGAGGTGTGGAAGCCGGCCATGCCGACACCCCGGATACGGCAGGGGCGCGGGGGAGTTGCGATGTCCCACACGGGTGCGGGGGCGCGGGTCGGACCGACGGGGCGCATAGCGCCAGGCTACGCGACATTCGTCCAAGACGCGGGGCCGCGGGCGGCGCGACTCTGAGGTGGGCGGACCCACCGCCCCGTTCGGAGAGGACAGTTCGCGATGAACCCACCGGTCGAAGCAGCCAGTACCGGCACCACCCCCGCTACCACCCCCGCCACCGCCTACGGCTCCGCCGTCGAACTCGCCGCCGCCGTCCGTCGGAAGGAGGTGAGCCCGGTCGAGGTGGTCGAGGACTGCCTCGCCCGGATCGACGCCCTCGACCCGGCGCTGAACGCCTTCTGCTTCCGGGACGACGACGCCGTCCGCGCGGCCGCCTCCGCCGCCGCCGACGCGGTCGTCCGGGCCGGCTCCACCGACGGGCTCCCGCCGTTCCACGGCGTCCCGCTGCCGATCAAGGACCTGCTGGACGTGGCCGGCTGGCCCACCACGTACGGGTCCGCGGGCGCCGGCCGGGGCCCGGCCGAGCGCTCGGAGCCGCTGGTCCGCCGGTTCCTTGCCGCGGGGTTCGTCCTGCTCGGCAAGACCACCACCTCCGAGTTCGGCAGTCTGCCGTTCACCGAGAGCGAGGCGCTCGGCATCACCCGCAACCCGTGGGACCGGGAGCGGACGCCGGGCGGCTCGTCGAGCGGCGCGGGCGTCGCCGTCGCCGCCGGGATGGCGCCCCTCGCCCACGCCGAGGACGGCGGCGGGTCGATCCGCATCCCCGCCTCCTGCACCGGCCTGGTCGGCCTCAAGCCCACCCGGGGCCGGGTGACCAACGGGGCCGTCGTCGTGGAGGGGCTCGGCATCGGCGGCGTGGTCACCCGTACCGTGGCCGACACCGCGGCCGTGCTCGACGTGCTCGACCGCCACGATCCGGCCGCCTGGTGGTCGCCCCCGGCCCCGGACCGCTCCTTCGCCGACGCGATGTGGGCGGACCCGCCGGCCGGACTGCGGATCGGCGTCCTGGTGGACCCGCCGGTGGCCGGGATCACCGTCGACCCGGTCTGCGTGGCGGCCGTCGAGGCCGTGCTGCGCACGCTGGAGGCGGCGGGCCACCACATCGTCGACACCCCGCTGCCGCTGCCGCCGACCGAGGAACTGGTCACGGAGTTCACCGCGATGTGGAACATCGGCGCCGCCGGGGTTCCGCTGGCCGACCCGGAGCGGATCGAGCCGCACAACCGGGCGCTGCGCGACGCGGCGCACGCGATCGACTCCTGGGCCTACGCGGAGGGGGTGCGGCGGGCCCAGCGGATGTCGCGGCGCATCGTCGAGGGCTTCGTCGCCGGGTTCGACCTGCTGGTGACGCCCACCATGGCCTGCCTGCCGCCGCGCGTCGGCGCCTGGCGGGCCGGTACCGACAGGGATCCGCTGGCGGCGCTGCGGAACAGCTACCCGATGGGGGTGTTCACCTCCCTGTTCAACGTGACCGGCCAGCCGGCCGTCTCGCTGCCCGTCCACCACGACGACGCGACCGGCCTGCCGGTCGGGGTCCAGCTCGTCGCCGCACCCTGGCGCGAGGACCTGCTGCTCCAGGTGTCCCGCACGCTGGAGCTGGCCCACCCCTGGGCCGACCGCCGCCCGCCCGGCCTGGGCTGAGGCCGCTCGCCCGGGCCGCGCCCGCTCGCCCGGGCCGCCAAGGGCCCGTGGATACTGATCGGATGCGAACGTACCCGACCGCCGCCGTCGCGGTGAACCTGCTGCTCGGCCTGCCGGCGGTGGTGCCGATCTGGCTCCTCTGGTACTTCGCCGTCAACTGGCCGCTCGCGGGGCTCGGTTGGACCGATCGCAACCCCACGGAGAACGACGGGATGCTGCCGTGGTTCATGCTCGCCGTGCCGGTGCTGTCGGTGTTCTCGGGCCTCTGGTGGCTGGCCAACCACCTGCTGCGCAGCCGCCGTCGGCACCGGTACGCGGACCGGGGCCCCGCCGGGGCGTACTGGACGACCAGCGCCCTGCTGACCCTGGTGCCCACGGGAGTGCTCATCGCCGTGCTGTAGCGGGGGCCGGGGCGGTCAGCAGGGCGGTCCCGGCGGCGAGCAGCGCGGTGAGGCCGGCCAGGACGAGGACGGTGCCGGGGGAGGTCCGGTCCACGACCCCGCCCCCGGTCAGCGCGGCGATCCCGATGGTGGCCTGGAACGACGAGGTGAACAGCACCCCGGCGGCCTCCGGGGCGTGCGGCGCCGCGGTGAGGAACCAGCTGAGCGAGCAGACCGGCACGGCTCCGTAGGCCGCTCCCCAGAGCAGCAGCAGGGCGGTGGCGCCCGCCCGGCCGTCGCCGAGCACCGGCAGCAGCAGCGTGGCGGCCGCGAGCAGGACGGCGACCGAGGCGAAGGTGGGCCGCAGGGCGCGGGCCGCGCGGGGGCCGGCGAGGAGGTTGCCGAGCAGTCCGGCCGCCCCGTAGGCGAGCAGCAGGGCGCCGATCGTGCCGGGGCCGACCCGGGTGACCTCGGTGAGGAAGGGGGTGACGTAGGTGTAGGCGCCGAAGTGCGCCAGCACGATCAGGAAGGTCACCGCGAGACCGGCCAGGGTGCCCCGGCCGGTGAGCAGTCCGCGCAGCACGCCGAGGCCGGTGGCGGTGGCCGGTGGCGGCAGCGGGGGAAGCGTCGCCAGCAGGGCGGCCAGCCCGAGCAGCGTCAGGGCGGCCATCGCGGCGAAGGCCGCGCGCCAGCCGGCGACGGAGCCGAGCAGGACCCCGGCCGGGACCCCGAGGACGGAGCCGAGCGGGACGGCCGTGAAGACCACCGTGTTGGCCCGGGCCTGCCGTTCGGCCCGGACGAGGCGCGGGGCGAGCCCGGAACCGATGGACCAGAAGGCGCCGATCACCAGGCCGAGGGCGACCCGGGCCAGCAGCACGGCGCTGTAGGCGGGCGCCATCGCGTTCAGCAGGTCCGCGAGGGCCAGGAGCAGCAGCAGGGCGCAGAGCACGGTGCGCCGGTCGGCCCGCCGGGTCGCGACGGTGACGACGGGTGCGGCCACGGCGGCGACCAGGCCGGGCAGGGTCATCATCAGGCCCGCCGTGCCGTCGGAGATCCGGAAGGTCGCGCCGATCGGGCCGAGCAGCCCGACCGGGAGGATCTCGGTGGTGACGATCGCGAAGACGCCGGTCGTGACGGCGAGGACGGCCGGCAGGCCGCCGGTTCGGCGCCGGGGCCCGGCCACGGTCCCGGTCCCGGTCGCTGGCTCTGGCACGGTCTCCAGCTCTGGCACGGCGGATGCTCCTGTTCTCCGGGGGACGGGGCGGACACGGACGGTCCGGCGACGGGACGAGGGCCGCGTCGGGTCCGGGTCGGGTCCGCGTCGGGGCCGGGTCGAAGTCCACCAGGGCGGAGGGGAGTCGGTCCGGCGTGAATCGGACGTGAACCCTCCCGCCCCTCGACAAATAGCTCTCACTGAGAGCTAAAATCGGAGGTATGAGCGCAACCGCCCCGGACCCGCCCGACCCGGCGCTGGGCGAGGAGTTCTCCACCCTCCTCGTCGGCATCCAGCGCCTGGTGCGACGCCGGCTGCGCGAGGGCCTGACCGAGCCCCGGCTGCGCGGCGCGCAGGTCGAACTGCTGCGGCTGGTGACGGACTTCCCCGGTCTGCGGGTGTCCGACGCCGCCGCCGAGCTGTGCCTCGCCGCCAACTCGGTCTCCACCCTGGTCAACCAACTGGTCGCGCTCGGCCTGCTGCGCCGCGAGGTGGACCCGGCCGACCGCCGGGCCGCCCTGCTGTACGCCACCGGCGAGGCCGTGGAGCGGCTGGCGGCCTGGCGGGCCCGGCGGGAGGCGCTGGTCGGCGAGGTGGTGGCGGGGCTGCCCGCCGACCACCGGGCGGCGCTGGCCGCCGCGCTGCCCGCGCTGCGCGGAGTGGCGACGGGCCTGCGCGAGCGCGCGGGCGAACCGGGCACGGCGGCCCCGGCCGCCGGAGGGAGGACCGGACCATGACGATCGGGCCGAACGACGCGGTGGTCTGCCGCGGCCTCACCTACACCTTCCGGCGGGGCCGGCGGAAGGGCGGCGACACCAAGGCCGTCGACGGCGTCGATCTGACCGTGCGGGCCGGCGAGGTCTTCGGCCTGCTCGGCCCCAACGGCGCCGGCAAGACCACCACGATCCGGGCGATCACCACCCTGCTGCCGACCGCCTCCGGGATGGTCCGGGTGTTCGGCCACGACGCGGCCGGGCGCCGGTCGGAGGTCCGCCGACTGCTCGGCTACGTGCCGCAGCAGCTCTCCGCCGACGCCGGACTGACCGGCCGGGAGAACGTCGCCCTGTTCGCCCGGGTCTTCGACGTGCCGCGCGCCGAACGGTCCGCGCGGGTCGCCCAGGCGCTGGCCGCCGTGGACCTCACCGAGGCCGCCGACCGGTCGGCCGGCACCTACTCCGGCGGCATGGTGCGACGCCTGGAACTCGCCCAGGCGCTGGTCAGCGCCCCCCGGCTGCTGGTGCTGGACGAGCCGACCATCGGCCTGGACCCGATCGCCCGCGCGAGCGTCTGGGAGCGGGTCGACGCCGTTCGCCGCGCCACCGGGATGACGGTGCTGGTGACCACCCACTACATGGACGAGGCCGACCGCCACTGCGACCGGATCGCCCTGATGGACCGGGGCCGGATCCGCGCCCTCGGCACCCCCGAGGAACTCAAGGCCCGGGTCCGCGAGCAGGACGCCGCCCTGCCCGATCCCACGCTCGACGACGTGTTCCGCCACTTCTCGGGCCGCGGGCTGGCCCGCGGCGAGAGCGCGGAAGGAGACTTCAACGATGTCCGCCGGACCCGTCGCACAGCCAACCGCGTCGGCTGACGCACCAGACCTGGGCCTGCTGCTGGTACCCCCGCCGCTCCGCACCGGCTGGCGCCAGGTGCCCGCCCGGGTCGCCGCGATGTGCGTGGTCGAACTCCAGAAGCTGCGCCACGACCGGACCGAGGTCTACACCCGGGCGATCCAGCCCGCGCTCTGGCTGCTGATCTTCGGCGAGACCTTCACCCGGCTGAAGGCCATCCCCACCGACGGGATCCCGTACCTGGACTACCTGGCTCCCGGGATCATCGCGCAGTCCGCGATGTTCGTGGCGATCTTCTACGGCATCATGATCATCTGGGAGCGGGACTCCGGCGTGCTCACCAAACTCCTGGTGACACCGACCCCGAGAGCCGCACTCGTCACCGGCAAGGCCTTCGCCGCCGGCGTCAAGGCGGTCATCCAGGCCGTCGTGGTCGTCCTGCTCGCGGCGGTGCTCGGGGTGGCGATGACCTGGAACCCGCTGCGGCTGCTCGGAGTCGTCGCGGTGGTGGTCCTCGGCTCGGCCTTCTTCTCCTGCCTCTCGATGACCATCGCCGGGATCGTGCTCACCCGCGACCGCCTCATGGGCATTGGTCAAGCCATCACGATGCCGCTGTTCTTCGGTTCCAACGCCCTCTACCCGGTCGACCTGATGCCGGGCTGGCTCCAGGCGATCAGCCTGGCCAACCCGCTCAGCTACCAGGTCGACGCCCTGCGCGGCCTCCTGATCGGCACCCCCTCGCACCTGCTGCTGGACTTCGGCGTCCTCACCCTCGCCACCGCCCTCGGCATCACCTCCGCCTCCGCCCTCCTGGGCCGCCTCGCCCGCTGAGCAGGGCCCGTCGAGGGGGTCGGTGAGGCCGCCCGCGTTCGCCTCGTGTCCAGCGCCTCTGTACCCGCAAGGACAGCGGACTGCGAGTCTGCTGCACCGGCCTGTTGCCCATGGAGCAGATCACCAGCACCGTCCTGGCCAACCATCCCGAGCTGTTCAACACCGACGCCTACGCCGCACTTGACGCCCAGCACGGCCCCATCGAATGGCACGAAGGCGTCAGCGCACGCATGCCCAACCTCGACGAACGAGCGGTACTCAACGTCCCCGAGAACGTCCCCCTGCTCGTCTTCCAGCGCATCACCCGCACCCAGGCCGACGCCCGCCCCCTCATGCTCGAAACCCTCACCATGACCGCCGCTGCCACCCAACTGACGATCACCCACCGCCCCGTCGCGCGGTAGGCGTGTCGACGGCAACACGCCAGGCGGCGACTCCGACGCTCGCCGGTGTTCGCGGCGGTTGACTGCTCCACCTTCGGCAGCGGCGTACCGGTAGGCCCGGACTCCTTCCCTGGTCGCGAACGGCCTGACAGCAACGTGCCCCGGCTGCGAGGGGAGCCGCAGTCGGGGCGTGTGTTCGGCGTGCTCAGTTCTTGAAGTCGACCATGACTCTCAGGTTGCACAGATCATTGTCGTCGGCGGTGTACCCCGAGATCGCGATCGTGTACTGGGCGCGGGCGGTCTCGCGCGACAGGGGGTCCCAGCTTAGTGTCAGTCCCAGTTCGCCGGGCTCGATGGGATCGTCGCCACTGCCCGCATCACGAGTCAGGGTCCAGCCGTCGGATCGGTCGCCCTTCAGTAGCTCGAAAAGGTCGTACCGCTTCGACACCAGCCTGATCAGACCGAGCTTGACCACGACGTCCACGTAGGCGCCGTTGACGATCTTTTCCTTGGCGACCGCCGCGATCGATACCTTCAACGGCTGGCCCGGCACTGGCGGATCCGGAGTGGAAGTGACGCTCTCGATCTGCAGTGGGTCCAAATCCGTGCCGTTGTTGTCATAGCTCCATTTAGACATGCACGCAGTGTATCCATCAGAACACACTGCGTGCATCGATTGCCCAGGACTGACCGCGTCGCCGACTCCCCGACCCCGGCCAGGGGGTCGGCGCGACCCACAGGTGGCGTAACTCCGTACGGCCACGGCGGTGACTCGTGCCCGCACCCTGCTGCACAACGTCTGGCGGCGGGCTCTCGCACTCAGGTATCCCTGTTCTCGCTCCCGGTGACGTTGGCGAGGGTCAGTCAGCCAACTGCCTTCTATCGCAGGGTCGTCAGGTCGACAGCAGCAGCACCCCAGAGCGCGCTCCAGGACGACAGGCCACCTGTCGAAAACGTTCTTCACTCACTCAAGGGCGGCGCACAGCGCCGCCGGTTGCCCATGGCGCCCCGGCCGGGCATGCGGCCTGACGGCCGGTCCCGGCCGGGCGCCAGAACGACCGACGGCACCCCCGACCTGCGAAAACAGCCACCGCGGAAACGGCCCCGCGGCGCTGCGGAAAGCCGTCCCGCGGCACCCTCGCGAAGATCTACTCCCGGCAGGTTCCCTGGACTCCCCGTCGGCATCGGCGGCACCCCGTGCGGCCATCCCGTCGAGGATCACCCGCAGTCTTCGCGCCCCCGAAGGCATGCCCTTCAGGAAGACCACTCCCCGGCCGTCGTCCGACCACCCGGCCTGTGCCTTGATCAGATCCTCACCGGCCAGCCCCAGCGCGCCAAGGACCGTGTTCAGGTCGATCGCCACGGCCCTGGCCTCAAGCCACGCGGCCTCATAGTCCACGCCCGGGACCATGGGCCCGCCGCCGAGGAAGACCTCTCCGCTCTCGTCACCGTCGCCGTCATCGCCCCTGTCCGACATGCCCGCCGCTCCCCGTGCACTGTCCGCCCGCCCCGTGGCCGATAGGTCTCGGCTGTCTCAAAACCGATACCACACCCCGCTGACACCGACGTGACCGTGCGGAAGCACGAACGGCCCCGGGACGCCAAGTCCCGGAGCCGTCATCGACCCAGCGGGCCGTCCAAACTACTCTCGGTCGCCGAGCGCCGCCACCACCTCATGCACGACCAGCGCACGCCCCCAGCGTGAACCAGGCAGCCGAGCGCCCCGCCCGAACCTGCCGGACGGGGCGAAAGGGACTGCTGCTAGGGGCAGTTCGGCGAGCACGCCCACACGCTGACGCCGGGGCCCGCCGTCGCTCCGAAGTGACCGACCGCGACCGGGCTCACCGCTTCCTTCCCGCACCGGGCACAGTAGACCGGACCGACACGCGGCCAACCCTCCCCGGACTCGTCCACGTGGCCGCCCCGGTGGAACGGGTCGAGCGAACAGACGGACTTGCCGGGGCGCCGAGCGCCGCACACGGGCTTGCGCGTGGTCGCCGGGGTCATCACGCCACCGCCCCGGCGAAGACGTGCGCACCCTCGTACGAATAGCCGGGATCCGGCAGTCCCATGGACGCCGCCACCAGGGCGCGCCGCCGCTCCACCCGCCGCCGCTCTTCCTCCCGGTCCCACAGCGGCACCACGTTCACGGGGTCCGGCTCACCCCCGCAGAACGGCACGGTGGTGCGGTCCGGTTCGAGGGCTGCGGAGACGCGGACGGCGCGACGCTCCCGCTCGATCACAGCGGCTTCGACGTCCTGTCGCGTGGGGCCGACCGGCGGCACGACCACCGGCGCGGGCAGCGGCACAGCGGGCCGGGGTGTCGGTTCGGTTCGGCGTGGGGCCGTGACCGGACGGCGGTGATAGGCGGGCACCCGGAGCCCGTCCAGGTCGATCGTGATCGGATCCCCGGTCGCCCGGTGGCGACCCTTGGGGGCGAGGTCGGCGGTGAGCCACAGTGCAGCGGCCGTGGCTGCGACCAGACAGCTGGCGGCACCACCGCACCACGCCCAGAAGCTAAGATCGACATGTCGAGTGCTCCCTAAAGCAATCGGCGTCACCCCCGGTGCCGGTCCTAAGCGGCCCCGGGGGTTCTTCATTGACGACGGTACTGTCCATGGTCAACCACGGCTATGTGTGGCCGTCCCTCTTCGCTACGGTCGGGGAGTGTTCGAGTTCAGCCCTACCCGCGCGAAGTGGGAACAGATCGCCGAGGTCATCACCGCGCGGATCGCGGCCGGTGAACTCCGGCCCGACGACAAAATCTCCGAGGTCCAACTCACCGAGGAGTTCGGGGTGGACCGCAAGACGACGCGCAAGGCGATCGCCCACCTTCGGGCCGGCGGGCTGGTGGTGACGCGCACCGGCATGGGCAGCTTCGTGACCGGCCGGACCCCTTAGAGGCTGCCTTCAGCCGGTCGCCAGCAGGGCCAGGAAGCGGGCGTTCTCCTCGGCGGCGTACCGACCGAACCGGGCAGTGGCGTCGTCGGTGACGACGCGCACGAACGCCGCCCTGGCGGACCGGGCCGCTCCCTCCCATTCGGGGAAGGCGCGGAGCCACGCAAGCGCCTCCCTGGTCTCCCAGTCGAAGCCCATGAGCCGCACCGCTGTGTTGGCAGCGTCCACCCACGCGGGGCCGACCGCAGGCATCGCCCAGTCCACGAGCCGACCGCCGCGAGCGGTGATCAGGATGTTGTGCGGGTTGGTGTCGGTGTGCAGCAGCGCCGAGCCCGCGAGCAGCTCGGCGTCCCCCGGACCGAGGACGGCACCGTACCGTTCGACCAACGGCGGAACGCCTCTACCGGCTGGCACCTGACACTGCCGGGTACGCCCGAGAAGCTCGGCGACGACCCCGGCGTCCGCCGTGCCGGGTGCGAAGTCGGCATGGCGGCCGTCCACATGGTCGAAGGCGACGAGATGCCACCCGCCGGCCACCGCCTCCCAGACCACCGCCGGGCCAACAGCGCGAACAGCTCCGTTGACCCGTACCTCCGTGCGCTGTGCTGCCACGCCCTGCCGGTCGGAGACGGGCACACCCTTCAGGAAGACATTCTTCGTCGCCGTTGTGAGGACCAGTGCCGTACGGCAGGTGATCCCCTCCGGCACCGTCCGGGCGGACGACAGCACACCGAAGCGCTGCACGACCGCTCGCCGTGTCCGGGCCGGGAGTTCACCCCAGCCAACGCGCTGATCGACCACGTTCGTCTCCTCTCGGAGAGGGGAGGGGTCCCCAGTCGAACCCCTCCCCCCGGCTCAGATGATCAGCCCTGCGTCTGGCCGCACTTGACGCAGCGCATCTTGCCACTCCACATCTGGTACTGGTGGTCGCCGCCCGCCGGGCAGTTCCCCGTGGTGTGCCCCGTGATCCCGGTTCGCATGGTGCGTTTCCTCTCTCATAGGTGACGGATGGCCCGCCAGTAAACGGCGGGTTGGAACCCGTCCCGGCCGGCTGTTGCTGTCACGCGACGGGGCCGACCAGGGCGGGAGTCTTCAGATGAGCGGCGGGCCGGGCCCCGCGCACTTCAACGACCACTCGAAGCTGACCGCGTTGCCGTTGATGTGCTCGAACAGCACGGCGGTCCGGACGACACTCAGGCTTACCGGGTCGTGCTTGCGCACCCGCCGGACGAACGACCCGCGCCGCCCGTCCGGATGGATGTACAGACCCCCACGCGGTGGCAGGCCGAGATCATCCACGCACCCGCCGAACCTCCGATGGGGGCAGTGGCAGTCACTCGTGTAGTCCTCGAACTGCCGCGCGTAGACAGCTTCGTCCAGACTCTCGTATGCATCGGCGACCACCGGCCCAACGAACAGTCCCCGTTGCGGAAGAGGCATGATCACCCACCTTCCTGGTACAGCGGCGCATCGAGGCTCCGGGCCTCCGCGCTCTTCGCCGGGGGCGGTCCAACGGCATCGACCGGGCAGCCCCGAACACGCTCGAACGCACCGGGCTCCCGCAGCCACACAACTCCACTCGTGACCACGTGCACGAAGCCCACGCGGCCACCGAGTCGGGTGTCGAGAGCGACCGAGCCGATCGAAGGGCCGTCGAAGCCGAGTTGGCCCTTTCGCGGGTACGGCATGCGGCCGTCACGAGGCAGAGCAATGTGCGGGCGATTGCTCGGCCGTTCCTCTCGCTCCGTCATGCGCTCACCTCCATGGAAACGGGGCCCCGCCCGGCACGGACGGAGGTCTCGACAGCGAGCGGGACCCCTACCGTGTGCACCCCACATGCACACGGAGCCTTCAACTAGCGTCGGGCGGACTCGCCGTTGTACAGCAACGGAAGCCGAACACCGACCGTCGCCGCCGCGAGCGCGGCACGGATCCGGTACTCCATGTACGGCGCCACGTGCTCCGGCAGTCTTTTCGGCGCCACCCACGCCACCTCATCGATCGCACTGCGCGACCACTGGGGCAGCGACAGCGCGTCTGCCTCCGAACGGGTCATGAGCCCCCCGTCGCACACGACACTCAGCCCCTCGGGCTGCCAGGTGTCGGGGTTCGCCGGCGACTGGTCGACTGTCAGGGCATGCACGACCTTCCTGCGCAGCCCCAACTGCTCGTCCAGCTCGCGAGCAGCCGCACCGGCGATCGACTCGCCGGGGTGGGCACCCCCGCCCGGCAGGAACCAGTCCGGCCGGTACGACGGCCGCAGCAGCAGCACATCACCGCCCTCACGGCGGAACAGCACCATGGCGTTCACACGCCTTCGCGGCTGAACTCCGAAGACTTGCAGACCCGTTGTGCTCATCTGATCCTCCAGGGATCAACTCGGACTTGGGGGAAGACCCCTCCCGCGCCGCCGAACGGGAGGGGCCCGATGCGGTGGCCCCACCCCCGGGTGTGCGGCCCGGGGATGGAGCCCTTCGCCGTGCCGTTCGGGCGGCTCCTGAGCAGCCCCTGACAGGCACAGCGGATGTTGGCCCCGAGCGGGTTGGGGGGAGTGCTCGCCCGGGACCGGAGGTCCCACACGCCGTCATCCACAGCGTGTGGGGCCAGGGTGTCCACGCGTCCGACCCAGGACGTGAACACCCATCCGGGGAGCACGCAGGAGAGTGCCCCCCGGGACCCGCCCGGACAGCCCGGTGACGTTTCAAACACCGAACCGCCGGGGCGGGAGCTTGTTGTGCGACCTGTTGGTCAGGCCGCACCGGTAGCCGGCGGTGCCGGTGATCCGGCGGGCAGTTCGACCGGCTTGATCGAACCGGGGCGGGTCGTCCACTCGCACCCGCCCGACGGAGGACGCAGGTAGATCTGCCCACCCTCCGTCCCCATGTACGCCCCGACCCTTCCCTTGTGAGCCAAGTCCTCTACCAACTCACCGAGTTCGGGAGTGTGAAACTCCGCTCTCTTGGCACGCGGCATGATCGTTCCTTTCCGTAGTCACCTCGCTACCGGAACGCCTTCACTGTGGCGTACAGTCCAAGGACTGTTCAACCTGTCTCAAGCTGTTGGATTGGTAGGACGAACTGCCTTGAACAAGCGCGAACTTGACTCTCAGGCCAGCCCCGTTGCCGGGCTCGGAGTGCTACTTCGCACGTCACGCGAGCAGCGAGGCTGGACACAGGAGGAACTTGCAGCATTGATTGGTTGCACGTCGTCATACATCTCAGCCCTCGAAAATGGGCGAAGAAAACTAACTCAACGAATTGCAACAGCACTTGACAGTGTGTTTGGTTCAGGCGAGCAGTTTGTCAGGGAGTTGGGAACCTCTGGTCAGCGTGCCCTGTTCGAGGGCTTCGAGGAGTACCTACGTGATGAGTCAAGGGCAGCGACTCTGAGACTGTTTGAGATCAACATCGTGCCCAGCCTCCTTCAAACCGCTGCGTACGTCCGCGCCTACCAAGCAGCCCCGGTCCTTCGAGGGGTCGCGACGCAAGAGCAGGCTGACGAGCGAACCGAGTTGCTGTTCCGCAGGCAACAGGCACTCATGCAAGACCCCATGCCGCTTGTTCAGGCAGTCATAGACGAAGGGGCGCTACGGCGACCGATCGGCGGCCGCGAAGTCATGGTGGCGCAGCTTCAGCACCTTGAGTCCCTTGCGGTCCACCCCCGCTTCCTTGTCCAAGTAAGTCCGTTCGCGGCAGGCGAGAGCCGACCGTTTGCGCACCCAATTACGTTGCTGACCATGCCAAACAGGTCCATCGTTGGCTATGGCGAGACGGAGCGACGTGGCTTCCTTGAGCGCGATCCCAAGACGCTGGCTGAGTGGACCAGTGAGTACGATCACCTTCAGGCCGAGGCGTTGCCCCGAGCGGCCAGCCGAGATTTCATTCGCGATGTACGGAAGGGCTTCGAACATGAGTGATCTACACGGTGTCACTTGGCGCAAGAGCTCCTATAGCGCTCAGGCGGGACAGTGCATCGAGGTGTCAGGCAGTCTGCCTGGCCTCACCCCGGTTCGCGACTCCAAGGATCCCTCTGGCCCGACGCTTGTTTTTCACGCGTCGGAGTTCGCGGCGTTCATCGATGCGGTGCGCGCCGGGGAGTTTGGCACCGTCTGATGTCGTGCCGTGGGCGCTCACCAACTGGGCCCCGTCGCAGCAGTGCGGCGGGGCCCTTCTATGCCTTGGCAAAGCCTGCGCCGGCTGGCTGCCGCGCCTCGGCAGGGGGCGGTGGGCAGGCGCGCCGGCCGGGTGGTTGATCGCGCAGGTGCCAACCAAGCCTGCTACGGCAAAAATAGGCTGTGAAAAAGGCTTGACCCAAGCCATCACGATGCCGCTGTTCTTCGGCTCCAACGCCCTCTACCCGGTCGACCTGATGCCGGGCTGGCTCCAGGCGATCAGCCTCGCCAACCCGCTCAGCTACCAGGTCGACGCCCTGCGCGGCCTCCTGATCGGCACCCCCTCGCACCTGCTGCTCGACTTCGGCGTCCTCACCCTCGCCACCGCCCTCGGCATCACCTCCGCCTCCGCCCTCCTGGGCCGCCTCGCCCGCTGAGCGGGGGCGCCGGTGCGGTCGTCGGCAATCGGGGGAGTGGGGGTCGCCCGTTGGAGTGGAGCTGGGTGTCCGTCCGCGCGGGGCATGCCATGCGCTCACGAACGGTGCGCTCGGATACGGATCGGCCATTGGGCCCTCACCCCTCACGATCCTGGAGCAATCTGTGCGACGTCCCTCCTTCTTCAAGCGGCCCCTCCCCGTGGCTGTCGCCGCACTGGTGGTCGGGGCGGCGGCCGCGACCGGCGTGCCGGCGCTGGCGGACGGTCAGAACCCGGGCGGAGCCCACCGTGGGGGTGCGTCGATCCCGTGGGTCACGATCAGCAGCAGCGGGTACACCACCGCCCAGGGCGGAGTGCCGCAGGAGCTGGGCAACTCCTTCGGCACCCGGACCACACTCCTCGACCAGTACGGCGAGAACACCATCGGCACGATCTACTCCACCTGCAGCAAGGTCGAGGCGGGCCCCGACCAGCTGTACTGCACCAGTCTGCTCAAGTACGGCCCGGAGAAGCAGGTCACGCTCTCCGTGGTCGTGCCCCTCGGCGACGGGGCCGCCAAGGAGTTCGACGGCACGATCACCGGTGGCAACTACGCCTTCGAGGGTGCCTCCGGTGTCGCCCACTTCACGCTCAAGAACGGCAACTACGAGGTGACCTTCCCCTGAGTCGCCCCCGCGTCCGCCCGGGGCCGTCGGCGCGCAGCGCGGCGGCGGCCTCAGATCCGGTCGGCCGACCACGCCGGGTCGCGGCCGGTGAGGGCCAGCAACTGGTCCTCGGCGTCCGCGCCCGGCGGCGCGGCGAACGGTGGGTCGAAGCGGCCGCTGTCGGCCAGGTCGCGGTAGCCGTGGAACTCGGTGAGCGCGTAGCGGGCGGAGCCCGGGGGCATCCGGCCGTGCTCGCCGAGGGCCCGGGAGAGGTCCCAGCTGTGGACGACGGTCTCGGCGATCAGCTCGCGGGCGTAGCCGCCGGCGTCCCGTACGCCGTAGTCGAGGTGGACCAGCAGGTCGGGGGCGCCGGGCCGGTCGAGTGCGCGTTGTGCGCTGCGCACGGCCATGGTCCAGACGCCCAGCGGGTTGCGGCCGAGGACGTCGCCCTCGAAGCGGCGGCCGATCTGGGCCGGGGTGTAGCCGGCGATCGCCTGGCACACCCAGAGGTGCTGGGCGGCGAGGTGGTTCACCAGCGCGCGCACGTCCCAGTCGCGGCACGGGGTGGGTGCGGTCCAGCGGTCCTCGGGTGCCGAGCGCAGCAGCCGGGCCACTTCGGCGCCGGTGGCCGCGTAGTGCTCGCGGACCTCGGTGTGGAATCCGGGTGGGTGGGGACACTCCATCGCCGGGCCTCCGTTTCTGCCCTGCTCACTCCCAGTAAACCGCTACGGGGCGTGACTCGCCAGAGGGGTGGAGGCCGCTTCTGCTGGGGGTCTCCGGAGGAGGGTGCGGTCCGCGCTCACTGTGCGTGGTGGCGGTGAGGCGCTCTGGTGGAGCCGGTAGGGGCTCTGTAATGTCCACGCCATGACGACCGTTCGGCGCCGGGCCGCGCTCACCGCGACCCTCATCGGCGCTCTCGCCGCCTCGATCCTCCCCACCGCCGCCACCGCCCACGCGGTCGGTCCCGGCTGCCGGACCGTCGAGTCCGCGCCGCTCGACCGGGAACAGGCCCGCACCGCGGACCCGCGGACCGCCGCGCTGACCGAACGCGGGGGCTTCGGCGACTTCGTCTCCCGGTTCCCCGCCGCGCTGTGCAGTGCCCGGAACGCCGACGAGGCCGGTCGGCTCCTCGATGCCTGGGGCGGGGCGCTCTGGCGGGCCGGCGTGGACCGCGCCCAGGGCCGCCGCCCCGGCGGCGACCTGCCGACCACCGACGACCGGCCGCTCTACTGGACCAGGGTCGCCATGACCGTCCGGCTCGCGCGCTGGCAGCCGGGCTTCACCGTCGACCCGGCAGCCCTGCGGGAGCGCTTCGAGGACGCCTCGCGCGGACTGGCCGACAGCGGGTTCAGCGGCCGCCCGGGCGTGCGGCGGATCTTCATCAGCGGTTTCGACCCCTTCGGGCTGGACGCCGAGCCGCGCCGCGCCAACCCTTCCGGCTCGGCGGCCCTGCAGCTCGACGGCCGCCGGATCACCCTCGCCGACGGCACCCCGGCCGAGGTCCGCTCGGTGCTCTTCCCGGTCCGCTACGGCGACTTCGACCGCGGCATCGTCGAGCGTGCCTACGCCCCTCGGCTCGCCCGCGGCCCCCGCGCCGCGGACCTCATCACCACCATCAGCCAGGGCTACCCCGGGCTGTTCACCCTGGAGGCCTGGGCCGGTCGCTCCCGCTCCGCCGATCCCTACCCCGACAACATCGGCGCGCTCTCCGGCGGCACCCGGGACCACCCCGTCACCGCCCCGGGGCTCGGCCCGGGCGCCGAGTTCATCGCCACCAGCCTGCCCACCGGCCCGATGACCGCCGTGCAGCAGCCCTACCCGGTGCTGCTGAACACCACCGTCACCGAGATCCCGGCCGGCGGCACCGGCCCGGTCGACCGGGAGGACGGGCCGACCCCCGGCTCGCGGGCGGTCGCGGGCGGCGGCGGGGGCTACCTCTCCAACGAGGTCGCCTACCGCACCAACCGGCTGCGCCTGGAACTCGCCCCGCAGTTGCCCGGCGGCCACCTGCACACCCCGGTGCTCACCGGCCTCCCGGACCAGCCGGAGCTGCTGACCGGGCCGGCCTTCGAGCAGAACGAGGCCGCGATCACCGGCGAGGTCCTCGACATCCTGCGCCACACCTCGGGCTGACGCGGGGTCGGCGGGCACGGCCGGAGGCGGACGCGGTAGGTGGGCGGGAACGGGCGGCGGCCGGCGGCCGGGGTGCCGCCGCCCGCGCGACCGGTGGATCCGGCTGCCGCGCACATGGCAGAATCGTGCGGTCACGCATGTTCATCGGGGGATGACAGCTCATGTGGTCGGTGGAGAAGGAGCGGGAAGTCGGCGTGCCCGACACCCGCGGCGAACGCAGCTCGGGCGCGCTGACGCCCGTCGTACTGAGCCGGGCCGAGCTCCGGGTGGCCGAGCTGGCGGCGCGAGGACGCACCAACCGTCAGATCGCCCACGAGCTCTTCCTCACCGTCAGTACCGTCGAACAACATCTGACCAGCTCCTACCGCAAGCTCGGGGTCAAGCGCCGGGCGGACCTCCCGGTGCACCTCCTCCCTGACGCGGCCGGTTGATCCCGCCCGCCGCGGCGGCGCCGGACGAGTGACCGTCCGGGTGCTTCGCGACCGGAGGTTTTCCGGCGGGCGGGCCCGTCCGGAGAACAAATCCCACCGATTTGGTACAAGGTGCCGCCTGCACCAGCATGGGCGTCCGCTCCACCGAGCGCGCAGGACAGGAAAGGCCCGACGCCCCCATGCAGACCAGCCCGGCCGCGACCCGGCAGGCACCCCGACCCGCGCGGACGGACGTCGACCCGACGCCCCCGCCTCCCGCCCCGGCCGCGCCGCCGACCGGCCGCCGCTTCGGCCTGCCGACCGCGACCGCGCTGGTGATGGGCAACATCATCGGCGGCGGCATCTTCATGATCCCCGCCGCCGTGGCGCCCTACGGGACGGTCAGCCTGCTCGCCTTCGCCGTGCTGACGGTCGGCGCGATCACCCTGGCCCTGGTCTTCGGCCGCCTCGCGCGCCGCGACCCGCGCACCGGCGGCCCGTACGTCTACGCGCGCGAGGCGTTCGGCGACTTCGCGGGCTTCCTGGCCGCCTGGTCGTACTGGGTCACCACCTGGGTCAGCAACGCCGCCCTCGCCGTCGCCGCCGTCGGCTACCTCGACGTGCTGTGGCCCCTCGGCCGGTCCACCGGCCTCACCCTCGCCTGCGCGCTCGCCGTCCAATGGCTGCCCGCGCTCGCCAACCTGGCCGGCACCCGGTACGTCGGCACCGTTCAACTCGTCTCCACCGTACTAAAGTTCGTCGCCCTGATGGTGGTCTCGGTGGCCGGTCTCACCGCCTTCGACCCGGCGAACCTCGGCCCCTTCGACGCGACCGGCGACGGCTGGCTCGGCGGGACGACGGCCGCCGCGGCGATCCTGCTCTTCAGCTACCTCGGCGTGGAGTCGGCCGCCATGAGCGCGGGCCAGGTCCGCGACCCCGAACGCAACGTCGGCCGCGCCAGCGTGCTCGGCACCGCCGGCGCAGCGGTGGTCTACCTGCTGGGCACGCTCGCCGTGTTCGGCACCGTGGCCCACGAGCGGCTGATCCACTCCACCGCGCCCTTCTCCGACGCCGTGAACACCGTCTTCGGCGGCTCCTGGGGCGGAACGGCCGTCGCCGTCGCCGCCCTCGTCTCGATGACCGGCGCGCTCAACGGCTGGACCCTGCTCTCCGCCCAGGCCCCCTACGCCGCCGCCAAGGACGGCCTGTTCCCCGCCGTCTTCACCGTCGAACGCCGCGGCGTCCCCGTCGTCGGCGTCCTGGTCGGCGTCACCCTCGCCTCGCTGCTCACCGTCCTCAACTTCGCCTCCGGCGCGAAGTCCGCCTTCGACACCCTGGTGCTGGTCACCACCTTCACCGCGACCGTCCCCTACCTCCTCTCCACCGCCGCCCAACTCCGCTGGCTGCTGCGCGGCGACCGCACCCGCGTCGCCCCCGCCCGCCTCGCCCGCGACCTCGTCCTCGCCCTCGGCGCCTTCGCCTTCTCCGCCTGGCTCGCCGTCGGCTCCGGCTGGGCCGCCATCTGCCAGGGCGCCCTCTTCCTCCTCGCCGGCGTCCTCGTCCACGCCGTCCGAACCGCCCGCCGCTGCTGACGGTCCCCCCGCGGGCGGGTCACTCCGTTCAGCCCTGGTCGCTCCGATGGCTCGCCCGGTAGTTCCAGAGGCCGGAGGTCCGGTGGTCGTGCTGCGAGAACACGTCGAGGGGTCCTACCCGCGCGTACGCGGCCTCGGTGCGGGGGTCGTCGCGGAGGGCGAGTGCCCAGGCGGCCTCCAGGCGCAGATTCGCGTCGTCCTCGTCGAGGAGGACAAGGAAGGCCTCCAGGACGGGGGCGCTTCGGTCGTCGTAGCCGGAGAGGGACTCCGTGGCGCGGTGCCGAACGTCGCGGCTCTCGTCGCGGACCAGTCGGAGCAGGGCGTCCAGGGCCAACGGCTCCAGCCGGCGGTCGGGAGTGAACTGCGGGCCGAGGGCCTGGGCGACGGAAGCCCGGACCTCGGGCTCGGGATCGTGGACGAGGCCGAGCAGCGCCGATGCGGCCGCGTCGCTGCGGGCGGTCCGCTCCTGGCTCAGGCACCACACGACCTCGCCGCGCACGCGGGGGTCGGGGTGGCCGACATACCGCAGTCCGATGGTCTCCTGCTCCGGATGGTCGTGGCCGGCGTAGACGCCCAGGACGGCGGCGAGGACCCGCTCGTCGGGCTCCTCCAGTGCCCAGGAGGCCAGGAAGTCGCTGTCCTGGGCGAGGTCCGGCGCGCGGTCCACCGTTCCGAAGAGGTTCCGGTGCCACATCACCTGGGCGATGAAGTAGCGGCGCAGGGGATCGGGGTGCCGCCGTAGTTCGGTGAGCGCGGCCCGGATGCGTGGGCCGCGGCGGAGGCTCGGGTAGTAGGTGGCGGCGAACCAGTTGCTGTCGTCGTCCGGCGTGTGCGGGACGACGCGTGCCATCACTTCGTCGAGGGGCGGGAACAGACCGAAGGCCCATTCGAGGTGGGTGAGGATCGCCCCGTGCCCGTCCCGCACGGTGCGGCCGCCCAGGGACACCTCCTCGATCGTGTCGCCCGCCGGTTCGTCGACCCGGCGGACCGCGGCCGGTTCGGCGGATCCCGTCCGGTGGCGCAGTTCCTCGACCACGCCCGTCTCGAACCAGTGCCGCGCGAGGTCGAGCAGTTGTTGCCGGGAGGTCTCCGACAGACGGAGCCGAGGGGCCGTCCCGAGCACCATGGACACCAACGTGGGTGAGCCCGTATCGACCGCCCGCAGCAAGGGGGTGCTGCCGTCCGGAAGCTCACGGTCCTGGTCGGCGCCCCCGTCGACCAGGACCTCCGCGGTGGAGTGGTCGAGCCTCGCCACCGCCGTGCAGAGCAGGGGCAGGCCGTCGGGACCCGGGGTGTCCGCTGGTGCGCCCCGTTCCAGACAGGCTCGCACCGCCTCGGTGTCCCCGGTGGTGACGGCACCGGCCAACCGGTCGGCCAGGTCCGACGGCGAATCCGTCATTGCTCCCCCTGATGGTGTTTCGAGGAGAGCAACCTAGTCGAGCGGCGGGCCGGTGCCCGGCCCGGGGTACGCCCCGGGGCCGGTCAGGCGGGGAGGGCGGACGGGGTGGGGGCGACGAGGCCGAAGAGGTCGGTGACGGTGGTGAGGGCGGCGGCCTGCAGGGCGGCGGCGGGGACGAGGGTGCCGTCGGGGGCGGTGAGGGGGCGGGTGGCGGTGGTGGAGGCGACGACGGTGGGGCGGTAGCCGAGGCGGAAGGCGCCCTGGGCGGTGAAGGTGACGCACATGTGGGTCATGAAGCCGGCCAGGACGAGGTCCTTGCCGCTCTCCGGGGCGAAGCCGAGGGCGGAGAGGGTCGCGGTGAGCTCGGTGGCGTGGAAGGCGTCGGGGAAGGTCTTGACGACGACGGGTTCGCCGGCGACCGGCGCGACCTCGGGGCTGATGGCGCCGATGTCGGCGCGGATGTCGTACGGGGTGCCCGGGCCGCCGTCGTTGACGATGTGGACCACCGGGGTGCCCGCCGCGCGGGCGCGCCGCAGGAGGTCGGCGGCGGAGGCGAGGGCCTCCTCGGCGCCGTCCAGGGCCATCACTCCGGTGCGGTAGGTGTTCTGGAAGTCGATCATCAGGAGGACGGAGTCGGCCAGCCGGGGCAGCCGGTCGTCCAGGCCGATGACGGTGCGCAGGGGAGCGGACGGGGTGGTGGTGTGCGTGGTCACAAGGGTGCCTTTCCATGACATTTCGGGTGTTCGAGGGCATGCGGCAGTGCCGCGAGAAGGGGGACGGCTGTCAGGCGTCCGGGGTGCGGAAGCGGCGGCGGTAGGCGGCCGGGGTGGTGGCGAGACGGCGGCGGAAGGCCCGGTGGAGGGTCTCCGCCGAGCCGAGTCCGGCCGCTGCCGCGACCTGGTCGAGCGGCCGGTCGGTGGTCTCCAGAAGGCGCCGGGCCGCCTCGACCCGGGCCGCCTCGACGTAGCCGGCCGGGCCGGTGCCGGTCTCCTGGGTGAAGACGCGGGCGAAATGCCGCTCGCTGAGGCACATCCGGGCGGCGAGGGCCGGGGTGGAGAGGTCGCCGTCGAGGTGCTCGGCGATCCACCGCAGCAGCTCGTCGATGTCGCGCCGCTCGGTGGCCGGGTGGCTCAGCGGGACGGAGAACTGGCTCTGCCCGCCCTGCCGCTTGAGGTACATCACCAGCTGCCGGGCCACCGCCAGAGCCGTCCGTTCGCCCTGGTCCTCCGCCACCAGGGCGAGGGCCAGGTCCAGGCAGGCGCTGATGCCGGCCCTGGTCCACAGTCGGCCCCGGTCGGTGCGGACGAAGATCGGGTCGGGGTCGACCGTCACCTCGGGATGGTCGGCGGCGAGCTGCGCGGCGGTCGACCAGTGGGTGGTCGCCGTCCGCCCGTCCAGCAGGCCGGCGGCCGCGAGGACGTGGGCGCCCACGCACACCGAGGCCACCCGGCGGGCGTGCGGCGCGGTCTCGCGCACCCAGTCGACGACGGTGCCGTCGACCTTGGCCACCGGTCCGTGCTCGGTCAGCTCGACCGCGCCCGGCACCAGCAGGGTGTCCACGTCCGCGCCGACCTCGGCGAAGGAGAGGTCGGCGAGCAGCCGCACCCCCGCCGAGGTCCGGACGGCGCCGCCGACCGGACCGGCGAGCCGGACGTCGTAACCGGCACGGCCACCGGTCTCCCGGTTGGCCAGCGCGAACACCTCGGCCGGGCCGGTGACGTCGAGGAGGTCGACATCGGGGAAGACCGCGATGACGACCCGGTGCGGAGTGGGCATGGCTCCATCCTCGGCCCGGCGGTCGGACGGCGGCAATGACGATTCCCTGTCACATCCGGACACGGGAGCGGGGTGCGGTTCCTAGCGGGACGGGGCCTGCGCGGGGCGGGGTGCGGCGGGGGTGCGGCGGCGCAGGGGCGGGAGGCCGAAGCGGTGGGCGGCGGCGAGGGCGAGGCCCGCGAGCAGCGAGGCCAGGTGGCCGACTGCGGCAGTCTCGCCGTCCGGGAGGCCGGCCAGCAGCGCGGGGGCCGCGACCGCCAGCATCAGCAGCCAGACCGCCCGCGACCACGCCGGGCGGGCCCGGGTGGCGGCCAGCGTCAGGGCGGTGACCACGACGTAGGACGGGCCGGTGTCCATCGCGTGCGCGGCCTCGGCCGGCAGCGAGCCGTGCTCGATCCGCCACCACACCAGGCCCTCGGTGAGGGCGGTCGCCGCGACGTGGACGAGGGCCACGGAGGCCACCGCCCGGCGGGCGCCGAGCGCCCCGACCACCGCGAACAGGGACAGGGCGAAGACCGGCCAGACCCAGATGGTGTCCTGGGGCACGAACACCGAGACGGTCAGCGACTCGATCGGATGGCCGTCCGGCCACAGGTGCAGATTGCCGAGGTCGGTGGACGCCCAGGTGCGCAGCGCGTGCACCCGTTCGGGCGGCAGCAGGTGCAGCACCGGCCACATCGCGGTCAGCGCGGCCACGTACCAGAACGCCGGATTGCGCGGCAGGCGCCGTATCCAGGGGCCGAGCGAGGGGCCGAGCGAGGGGAGCTTCGTCGCCATGCCGGGCTCTACCGGCGGCGACGGGGGGACGTCGAGCCGCCCGCGAGCGCCGCCCCCGCAGCGACCGCGACCACGCCCGCCACCATCAGGCCCCGCCGGGAGCGGTAGGACATGACCGACCACCGCGAGTTCGCGGAGAGCAGCGAGCCGACACTCAGCCACGAGCCGATGGACAGCGCGGAGGCCGCCGAACCGGCCGAGCCGATCGACAGGAAGCTGCCGACGGAGCCGACCGACAGCACCGAGCCGACCGAGCCGATGGACAGCGCCGACCCCACCGAGGCGACGGACAGGACGGAGTCCCCGGACGGCAGCCTCCACCCGTGCGAGAGCACCGTCGCCGGGGAGGATGACGAGGAATCACTTCGCTTGCTCATCCGCTGATCGTATGCCGCCCCGGTGACGCCCGGACGCCGCCCCGCCTCCTTCGGGCGTCTCAGCCGACCAGGTGGGGCGGCAGGCCGCCGGCCACCGGGTAGGGCCGCTCGTCGGGCAGCAGCCGGCGGGCCGCCTCCGGCTCGCCGTCGCGCAGATGCCCGTGGATCCGCCGCGCGAGCGGGGTGAGGTCGGTGATCGACACCGTCCATTCGTCGGCGTAGCGCCGCGCGGCCTCGCCGCTCAGGCCCAGTTGCAGCGAGCGGTACGGCAGCGGCCGCAGGGCCAGGTCGCGCTCCGGGTCCCACTGGACCCGGGCGGGGGAGCGCTTCAGCAGCCGCTGCCAGGTCGCCCGGTCCGGGTGGAGGCCGCGCTCGTAGTGGGCGAGGCAGGCGTGCTGCAACGCCCATTCGAAGCCGGCCCGGTCGATCTCGACGGCGAGCACGGTCTCCTGCCCCTCCTTGGTGGCCCAGCCGCAGCGGTACATCATCCAGAGGAAGGAGGGCTTGATCCAGGTCATCCGGTCGCGCTTCCAGTGCGCCGGGAACCGGCCGTCCTGGGCGGCCGGCAGGCCGATCCCGGGGGAGTACGCCTGGTACACGGTCACGGTGGCGGCGGTGTGGACGGCGCGGATGCGGTGCTTCGGTTCGGGGGCGGCGTGTTCGGGGGCGGTGTGTGGGAGGGCGGGCGCTTCGGGGGTGTTGGACAGGGGCACGCCGATCAGGGTCGCGAGGGCGGTGGGCCGGCCGCCAGCGAATTAGCGCGGGCGAAGGTGTTGTGCGTCTGCATGATGCAAGGCCGCATACAGTTTAAGCCTTCGATTTGCAGGCTGCGATCCCCTGTGGAACCATAATCGCCAAGCATAGGGACGATCGAACACCGGAAAGTGAAGGATCATGTCGAGCGGCGCACGCGTCATCGTCGGAGTCAGTGGCTCGCTGGGGAGCCTGACCGCTCTGCACCGGGCGGTGGGCGAGGCGCGTGACCGGGGTGCGGTGCTGGTGCCGGTGCTGGCGTGGACGCCGGCGGGCGGGGAGCACAACTACCGGCTGCGGCCCTGCCCGCCGCTGCTGCGGGCCTGGGAGGACATGGCCGCCGCCCGGCTGGAGGGGGCGCTGGACGAGGCGTTCGGCGGGCTCCAGGACGGGGTCCGGGTCGAGCCGCAGGCGGTCCGCGGTCCGGCCGGACCGGTGCTGACCGGGCTGGCCGACCGGCCGGGGGACCTGCTGGTGGTGGGCGCGGGCCGGCACGGTGCCGTCCGCGGTGCGGTGCGGCGGATGCTCGGGGGCGGCTCGGTGGGCCACTACTGCCTGGCCCACGCCCGCTGCACCGTGCTCGCGGTGCCGCCGTCGGACCTCCAGGACGACCTGCGCGCGCTGCGCCGGGGCGTCGACCTGCGCGAACTCGCGGCCCTCGCCGCCGCCTGATCCAACGCGGAAGAGGGCCCGAGGCTCAAGGCCTCGGGCCCCGAAGGGTCACTCGAAGCGGCTGGGGTCGCCGGCCCCCCGTCGCACGATCTCCGGCTCGCCCTCGGAGAAGTCGACCACCGTGGTGGGCACGGTGCCGCAGTCGCCGGAGTCCAGCACGGCGTCCAGGACGTGGTCGAGCCGCTCCTTGATCTCCCACCCCTGGGTCAGCGGCTCCTCCTCGCCGGGGAGGAGCAGGGTACTGGAGACCAACGGCTCGCCGAGCTCGGCGAGCAGCGCCCGGGTGACGGGGTGGTCGGGGATCCTGACGCCCACCGTCTTCTTCTTCGGGTGCATCAGGCGGCGCGGGACCTCCTTGGTGGCGGGCAGGATGAAGGTGTAGCTGCCCGGCGTCGCGGCCTTGACCGCGCGGAAGACGTTGTTGTCGAGCTGGACGAACTGCCCGAGCTGCGCGAAGTCCTCGCACATCAGGGTGAAGTGGTGGCGCTCGTCGAGCCGCCGGATGGACCGGATCCGGTCGAGGCCGTCACGGTTGTCCAGCTGGCAGCCCAGCGCGAAACAGGAGTCGGTCGGGTACGCGATCAGGGCCCCGGACCGGAGACTGGCCGCCACTGTGCTGATGGTGCGCGGCTGGGGGGACTCTGGATGCACGTCGAAGTACTTCGCCATTGGCCGACCCTACGGGATCCCGGCGACCGACGGACGCAGCCGCGACGGCCGACGACCCGGTGGCACGGCATCCCGTCGGAGCAGGTGGGCCCGGTCGGGCACGTCGGGCACATCGGGGACGTCTGGCACGTCGGGCTGGTTGGGCAGGCGGGGCCGGTCGGCACGCTGGTCCTCGGCCGGGGTGCGGCGTACGGTCCCTCGGTATGGCCATCGATCAGGCGCGGGCGAACCGGATCTTCCTCCCCGGGACCTATGCCGAGGGCGTGCCGTACGAGCTGTTCCGCGAACTGCGCGCCGAGGCGCCGGTCTGCTGGGTGGAGGAGCCCGCGGTGGGGCCGTGGCCCGCCGGTCCCGGCTACTGGGCGGTGCTGCGGCACGCCGACGTCAAGCGGGTGCTGCGCACGCCCGAGCTGTTCTCCTCGCACCTCGGCGCGACCCAGATCCGGGACCCCGACTCGGCGGCCGACCTGGACTTCGCCCGCGCCATGATGCTCAATCAGGACCCGCCCGACCACTCCCGGCTGCGCCGCGCCGTCGCCGCCGCCTTCACCCCGCGGGCGCTGCGCGAGCTGACGGCGGCCGTCGAGGCGCGCGCGGAGGAGCTCGTCACGGGTATCGCCCCGTCCGGCGAGGTCGACGTGGTGCCGATCGCCGCCGACCTGCCGGTGTGGACGCTGGCGCGCATCCTCGGTGTGCCGGAGCAGGACCGCGCGCTGCTGGTCGACTGGTCGAACCGGGTGATCGGCTACCAGGACCCGGACCACGCCCGCTCCAGCACGGCGGACCCGTCCCGGCTCAGCGCCATGGGCCGGGACGCGCTCGGGTGCCGCCCCACGGACCTCACCGCCCCCGACGGCCGCCCGCTGAACCCGCGCTCCCGCGCGGCCCTCGCCGACATGTTCGCCTACGCCCACGCGCTCGCCGAACAGCCGCCGCCGGGCAGCATGGTGGCCCGGATGCGGGAGGCCGGGCTGGGCGCCGCCGAGTTCGAGACGATGTTCTTCCTGTTCGCGGTCGCGGGCAACGAGACGCTGCGCAACGGCCTGCCCGGTGCCCTGTACTCGCTGCTGACCAACCCCGACCAGTACCGACTGCTGCGCCGGCGGCCGGAGTTGACCGGGTCGGCGGTGGACGAGCTGCTCCGCTTCTGGCCGCCGGTGGTCGAGTTCCGGCGCACCGCCACCCGGGACGTCGTCCTGGCCGGGCGGCGGATCTCCGGCGGGGACAAGGTGGTCGTCTACCACGCCTCCGCCAACCGCGACGAGACGGTCTTCCCCGACCCGGACCGCCTCGACCTCACCCGCACGCCGAACGACCATGTGAGCTTCGGTTACGGCCCGCACTTCTGCGTCGGCGCGCAGCTCGCCCGGATCCAGATGGCGGCGCTGCTGCGCCGGCTCGTCGCCGCTTGGCCGGAGCCGGAGTTGGCGCCGGGTCCGCCTCCGCCGCGGCTGGTCTCGAACTTCCAGAACGGGTTGAAGGAGCTGCGCGTCCGCCGGTGACGGGGCCCGTGGCGGGTCGCGTGATGGGTCGCGTGATGGGCGGTCACGTCCCCGGAGGGTGAATATTGACTGAATTTTCAGTTCAAGGCAGGATGTGGGCGCCCCCACCGGCCTGCCCCGGGTGCGCCGACGGTACGCCCCATTCGTCCCGTTCTCCGGTGCCCGGGGCGGTCCACCCCCACGCACCGGAGGTACCGATGGACAAGCCCGAAATCTCCCGACGCAGACTCCTCCGCCTCGGCGCCGCGGCCGTACCCCTCGCGGCCCTCGGCCCCGCCCTCGCCGGTCCCGCGCTCACCGGCAGCGCCTTCGCCGACACCGTCGGCGCGGCCGGCCCCGCGCCGACGCTGCGGATGCCCGCCGAGACCGACCAGCACGTCCGCACCTTCATGGCCTGGCCCGGTCCGAGCGCCGCCTGGGGTTCCCAACTCCCGGCTGTGCAGCGGGACATCGCCAACCTCGCCAAGGAGGTCGCCCGCTTCGAGCCGGTCGTGATGGTGATCGCCCCCGAGCTGGTGGCCGCCGCCACCCCGCTCTGCGACACGAGTGCGCTCCCCGGCTCCCGGGGCATCACCTTCCTGCCGGTCTCCAACGACGACCTGTGGATCCGGGACTTCGGCCCGACCTTCCTGGTCGGCCCGGGAGCGGTCGCCGGCCTCGACACCAACTTCAACGGGTGGGGCAAGACCGGGACCAGCTACGAGCAGAACTTCGCCAAGGACGCCAGGGCCGCCGCCGCGCTGCTCGCCCAGTACGGGATCACGCGCGTCCAGGCCCCGTTCGTCGGGGAGGGCGGCTCGCTGGAGACCGACGGGCAGGGCACGCTGCTCGCCACCGTCAGCTCCCTGGTGAACCCCAACCGCAACCCCGGGCTGAGTCAGGACGAGGTCGAGCAGCGGCTCAAGGCCTCGCTCGGCATGGAGAAGGTGATCTGGCTGCCCGGTCTGGCGGGGCAGGACATCACGGACGGCCACATCGACTGCGTGGCCCGGTTCAGCGCGCCCGGGCGGGTGATCCTGGACCGGCCCGCGCCGAACACCACCTCGATGTGGCTGCGCGTCCACACCGAGGCCAAGCGGGTCCTGCAGACCGCCACCGACGCCAGGGGCCGTGCGCTGACGATCGTGGAACTCCCGGGCCCGGACCACACGAAGATCCGGGGGATGGGGTCCTCCTTCCTGTCCAGCTACACCAACCACTACACCGTGAACGGGGCCGTCCTGGTACCGCAGTTCGGGCACCAGGAGGCCGACGAGGCGGCCCGGACGATCCTCGCGGCCGAGTACCCGGGGCGCACCGTCGTGCCGGTCGTCATCGACGCCATCGCCAACGGCGGTGGTGGCATCCACTGCGCGACCCAGTCGCAGCCGGTAGTGCCCGCCGCAGTCTGACCTACGGGCTGGCCGGTGGGCCGGTCGGCCGGTCGGCTCAGGCCGGTCGGTCGGCCCGCGCGGGGCCCTCGGCCTTGGCGGCCGCCGCCGTCGCGGGAGCGACGGGCGTGACCGGTGCGACCGGTGCGACCGGGGTCGCAGGTGTCCCCGGAGCGGCGTCGCCCGTCGGCGCGGGCGCCTGCTCGGACGCCGGGCCGTCCTCGCGCATCGCCGCCGTCTCGGCCTTCAGGATGCGCATCGACTTGCCCAGCCCGCGCGCCATCTCGGGCAGCTTCTTCGAGCCGAACAGCAGGATGACGACCGCCAGCACCACCAGGAGGTGCCAGGGCTCCAGACCGTTGCGCAGCATGTCACTCACCGGGCCTTTCCGTATCGTCGTCGAACCGGACTTCTTGCCAGCGTAAGTGTGACTGATTTTTCAGTCAATGTGACGGTATCCGGCCGTACCCGCACCTGTGGGCGTGCCCGTGCGGGATGCGGCGGGTCCGGGGAAGTCGCATCCGCGTACGGTTCGTCCACGTCGCCTTGGCCCGAGTGGTGCGCGACGGCCCCACCGCGCCGGACCTAGGTTCACCGGAACCCGCAGGCAACCGGCGCACCCGAGGAGCGACGCACGTGAACTGGCTGATCCACGACTACCGCGAGGACGACCTCGCCGCCGTCGTCCATCTGATCGACAGCACCGCCGGGCTCGGGCAGGAGTCGGTGTTCTCGCTCGCCGAGTGCATCGGCGCGCTCACCGCCCGCCAGCCCGCCGTGGTCGCGGTGCACGACGGCCTGCCGATCGGGGCCGCCCTCGCCCAGGTCGCGGGCACGGGCGAACGGGCCTGGGTGATGCGGGTGGCCATCGCCCCGGCCTGGCGCGGGCGCGGCCTGGCCAGCGCGCTGCTGCGGGAGCTCGAACGGCGACTGGTCGAGGCCCGGGTGCGACGGATCGCCTATGTGCTGCCGGCGGAGGAGCTGCTCGGCGAGGGGCTGCGCAACGCCGGTTACGAACGGCGGCCCGCCGCCGCGTACTTCGAGAAGACCGAGCCCGCCGCGGGCCCCGCCGCCGGGACCCTGGACGAACTCGGCGGGCGGGTGCTGAGCGGGGACCTGTGGGACCAGGTGGCCGGGATGACGGCCGAGAAGGAGCTGATCGAGCGGCGGGTCGTGCTGCCGCTCGCCGAACCCGAGCGCGCCGCCCGGCACGGCGTGCGGCCGCCGCGGGCGATCACCCTGTTCGGGCCGCCCGGCACCGGGAAGACGACCTTCGCCCGGGCCATCGCCTCCCGCCTGGGCTGGCCGTTCGTCGAACTGCTGCCCTCCCGCCTCGCTGACGAGGGTAACCTGGCCGCCGCGCTGCGCGGCGCGTTCACCCGAATCGGCGAGCTGGAGCGGGTGCTGGTCTTCATCGACGAGGTGGAGGAGATCGCGCCCGTGCGGGGCGAGCCCGGCCCGGCGGGGGCGACGCACGGGGTGACCAACGAACTGCTGAAGCTGATCCCCGGGTTCCGGGAACGGGACGGCCGGCTGCTGGTCTGCGCCACCAACTCGGTCCGCTCGCTCGACCCGGCGTTCCTGCGCACCGGCCGGTTCGACTACGTCATTCCGATCGGCACCCCCGACCCGGACGCCAGGGCCGCGATCTGGGCCCGCTACGCGCTCGGCACCGACCGGGTGGACGTGGACGTCCCCGCGCTGGTGGCCGCGAGCGAGCACTTCTCGCCCGCCGACATCGAGCACGCCGCGCGCCTCGCCGCCCAGACGGCCTTCGAGCGCGACGACGCCGTGCCGGGCGCGACCACCGCGGACCACCTGGCCGCGATCGGCGCGTGCCGCCCGACGGTGACGGCCGCCATGGTGGCGGCGTTCCGGGCCGACATCGGGGCGCACGCCCGGTTGTGACCGCTCTGCCCGACGGCCACCGCCGGAGGGCGGCGGTCAGTCGAGCGGGTGGTCGCGGCGGACGGCGTCGATGCAGGTGTCCCGGGAGACCGGGCCGCCGAAGCGGAGGCGGTCGTAGGCGGTGAACGGCGGTTCCAGGGCGTCGAGTTCGTCGACCATGGCATGGAGGGCGGGCAGCTCGGGCAGCCGGCCGGAGGGCCCGTCGGCGGGGCGGCCGAGAGCCTCGGTGATGCCCCGGACGAGTTCCGCCTTGCGGCGCATGGTGACCGGGTGGAGACGGTGCAGACAGACGTTCTGGCCGCTGAGGTACGACTCGTACTCCTCCTCGCCCTCCTCCCGGTCCGCCCAGTGGCCCCGGAACCAGTCCGGCAGCTTCGCCAACCCGCCCGCCTCGTCGACCAGTTCGAGCAGGTCGGGGGCGACCATCTCGGTGCCGTCGGAGCGCAGGTAGCCGGGCAGCGGGAGGCGGCCGTCGAGCATGTGGCCGCGGACCTCGTCCGGCTCCCGGCCGTGGCGGGCGCAGAGCGGCTCCAGCGGGGCGAAGTGCCGGTCGACGTAGGCGTCGTCGGCGTCGGTCATCGGGTGCTCGCCGTTGACCTCGAGGTAGCGCCGGGCGAGCCGCGCCTTCGCCGTACCGGCTTCCGTGCTGCCGCTCCGCGTTGTTCCGGTCTCCGTCATGCCGGGTCCTCCCTCGGACGCCGTGGTGTCCCCGCCGCGCCGGGTCAGCCGGCCTCGACCGTGTCGGCCTGGGCGGTTCCGTCGCCGGTACCGGTATCGGCACCGGCTGTGGTGCTGCCCCCGGGGCCGGGGTCGATGCGCACCACCGGGGAGAACGCGGTGCCGAGGAACACTACCGCCTGCACCACGGCCGCGCACACGAAGAGCGTGCGGGTGGGGGAGGCGCCGGAGACCAGCCGGCCGCCGAGCACCGCGCCGAGCGGGATGGTCGCGTAGGCGGCGGCCCGGCTGACCGACACCACCCGGCCGATCACCTCGGAGGGCACCACCTTCTGCCGGGCGGTGAACCAGCTGACGATCACCAGCGAGGTGGCGACGCCCTCCACGCCCCAGGCGATCAGCACCGCCCACCAGGTGGGCACCAGGGCCGGCAGGACCATGGTCGCCCCGGACAGGCCCATGCCGAACGCCAGCAGCGGGCCCAGGCGGTAGCGGTCCGTCAGGCGCGGTGCGAGCACCCCGCCCACCACGGCGCCGAGGCCCTGGGCGCCGAGCACGAGGCCGAGCACGACCTTCGGCTTCTCCTCGACCTCCAGGACGAGGTAGAAGAGGCTGCCCTCGACCGTCCACGCGGCGAGGTTGGACAGGGCCATCAGTACGGTGCCCCAGAGCACCGCCCGCATGGTCCGCAGGGCCCGCAGGCCGTCGGCGAAGTCCTTGGCGATCCGGGCGGCCGTGGTCGGCCCCGCGGCCGGGGCGGGGGTGCCGGAGATGGCGGCGATCAGCAGCGCGGAGGCCCCGAAGGAGAGCGCGTTGACCAGCGCGGAGACCGGGACGCCGAGCGCCGCGACGGCGGTGATGCCGGCCACCGGGCCGATGAAGCCGAGCGCGCTGTCGACCGTCTGGGTCCAGGAGTTGACCCGGGCGAGCCGCCGCTCGGGCACCACGTCGACCAGGAAGCCCTGGAACGCCGGGAAGTAGAACGGTCGGACGCAGGCGAGCAGGAACGCGCAGAGGTAGATCGCGGCCAGCGGCGGGCGGTCGAGGGTGGCCAGCGCGGTGACGGCGAGCGCCAGCACGGCGGAGGAGAGGTCGCAGAGGATCATCACCCGGCGGCGGTCGAACCGGTCCGCGATGACGCCGGCGAAGAGTCCGATCACGATGTACGGAATGAACTCGATCGCGTAGGCGAGGGCGGTCGAGGTGGCCGATCCGGTGATTTTCAGGACGAGGACCGGAATGGCCAGCCGGTAGATCCAGTCGCCGATTCCGGAGACCAGGAATGCGGCGCGCAGGCGGATGTCCGCCGGGCCCGGGGTCGGACGTTCCTCGATCGGCTTCGCGGTGGGCACCGGCGTTCTCCTATGCACTTTTATCGACGGTGGATCGGTGGAAAGAAAGAGATGTTCCGTTGTCGTTCCGGGAACGGCCGGAATCCCGGCGGGCGCCGCCGGTACGGCGTTCCCGCCGGGTTCCCGGCCGTTCGCGGGCCGTGGCTCCGCGGATCGCTCGGTCAGAAGGGGAGCTCCTCCCGGTCGACCCGGGTCAGCCACTCGGCACCGGCGGCGGGCCGGGCGTCGCGGCAGACGGCGCAGTCCGGGTCGCGGGTCCAGGTCTCGGCCTGGTGCACCCGGGGGTTGTGGAAGGTCTGCTCCAGCAGCCGGCCCACCGCGAGCGGCGGGCAGACCCGCGAGGCCAGCCGGACCATCTCGGAGACCATGTGGGCGGCCGCGACCACCACCAGCCCGTTGAAGGCGGCGGTGTCCTCGCCGTAGGCGCTGCCCTCGCGGTCGATGTCGTCGAGGACGTCCAGCACCATCCGCGAGGTCGGGTCGTCCCGGCGGACCTGCCCGTACCAGCACTCCACGCAGCCGCTGACGCCGGGCACCATCGTGTAGTGGATGGCCCGCTGGGTGTCGACGCCGCCGCCGATCAGGGTGGCTCCGGCCCGGACGCAGCCCTCGTTGAGCCAGTGCGCGACGTGCACCTTGGGGCGGTCGACCACGGCGATCACGATGTCCCGGTCGTGCACCACCGCGTAGACGTCGTCGGCGGACATCAGCTTGGCCTCGACCGCGTCGACCCGCACCCGGCTGTTGAGCCGGCGGGCCCGTTCGGCGGCGACGTGGACCTTGGTGCGGCCGACGTCCGGCTCGCCGTAGATGATCTGGCGGTTGAAGTTGGAGACCTCGATCTTGTCGAAGTCGACGATCCGGATGTCCGTGAAGCCGATCGCGACCAGGTCGATCAGGGTGTGCGAGCCGATGCCGCCGACGCCGAGCACGGCCACCCGGGCGTCGCGGATGCGGCGCTGGAACTCGTACTTGGAGGTCCCCAGGGAGGCGTAGGTCTCGAAGAAGCCCAGGTTGTTGGACCAGCGCTCGCGGGCGGCGGCGTCGAAGTCCTCGCCCCGGTCGGCGGTGTCCTGCACCAGGCCGATCGCGTCCAGTTCGTCGACGGCCTCGCGCACGTCCTCGGCGGTGAGGTCGGGGTAGTCGGCGCTGAGGTCGCGGTGGACGGCGTCCAGCTCGCGGCTGCCGTCCAGGAGCCGGAGCAGCCCCAGCACGCGGCCGTCGGTGTCCTCCAGCGAGGTCAGCTCGCCGCCGAGGCGGAAGTGGACCGAGCCGTCGGAAACGAAGTAGGGGATGCTCGTCTTGAGCGCGGGACGTGCCACGAATACCCCTCCGGGGACTGGGCGACGGAAATCATGGATATACCGGTCCGGTAATGTGCGGAGGAGTTCCGGACGGGTGCGGCGGGGCGTCGTTGCGAAGGAGGCCCCGCCGCATTTCAGGCTCAGCCCTTGGCGGTGCTGGCGGCGCTGCTGTAGCGCTTGGTGGACTTCTTGATCATTGGAATCACCTCCCCCCTCCGATCGGACTCCATGCTATTCATCGCAGAACTTCCCGGACAAGATGTCAGAACAGCTTTTCGCGGGGGGATCTTCAGAATCGGTCGGAGCGGACGGAAAGTCCCAGGTATTCGGCCTGGAAAGCCAGCACATCGGCGAAATAGGCGAGCCGCCCGGTGCGGGCGCGGGCCCCGTGCCCGACGCCGGCCTCCTGGCGGAGCAGCACCGGGCGCGCCGAGGAGGTGGCGCGCTGCAGGGCGGCGCACATCTTCCGGGCGTGCAGCGGGTCGACCCTGGCGTCGTCCTCGAACGCGGTCAGCAGCACGGCCGGGTAGGCGGTGCCCGCCGTCACCCGGTGGTACGGCGAGTAGCCGAGCAGCCGACCGAGCTCCTCCGGGTCCTCCCGGGTGCCGAACTCGTCGGTCCAGTAGGGCCCGTAGCCGCTCAGCTCGTAGCGAGCCATGTCCAGCGGGGCGGCGGTGGCCGCCACGGCGGCGAACAGCCCGGGGTGCTGGGTCGCCGCCGCGGCGACCAGGAGGCCGCCGGCGCTCTGGCCGAACGCGCCGAGCCCGTCGGGCGGACACAGGCCCCGGTCGTGCAGGGCGCGGGCGGCGGCCAGGAAGTCGTCGATGCCGTTCTGCTTGTGCTCGCGCATCCCGGCGCGGTGCCAGCCCTCGCCGTGCTCGCCGCCGCCGCGCACCCGGGCCACCGCGAACTGGCCGCCCAGGCCGGCCCAGGCGAGCGCCGCCGCGTAGTAGTCGGCGACCTGGGGTTCGCCGAAGGCGCCGTAGCCCTGGAGGACGGTCGGCAGCGGGCCGGTCGGGCGGTCGGCGGGCCGGGTGAGCAGCACCGTCAGCTCGGTGCCGTCCGGGGAGGCGCAGCGCAGTTCGGAGACCAGTACGGCGGGGACGTCCGGGGTGCCCGGTGCCCGCCACACCTCGGTCGTGCCGCGGTGGGCGTCGTAGTGGTGGACGGTCTCCGGGGTGGTGGGGTCGGAGTAGCCGAACCAGGCCTCGTGGCCGCCCTGACGGAAGGTCAGATCGGTGACGACGCCGGTGCCGGGCAGGGGGAGCGCGCCGAGCGGTTCGCCGGTGCGCAGGTCGTGCCGGGTGATCCGGCCGTACCCGCCGGCCGAGCGGAGCACCAGCAGCAGCGGGACGGGCAGCGCGGGGTCGTCGAGGACGGCGAAGGACTCCAGCACCTCGTGCTCGTGCTCGGGGACGAGGGTGCGCGGCCGCTCCGGTGCCGCCGGGTCCAGGACCAGGATCCGGCCCCGGTCCGCGTCGAGGTCGGTGAGCACGTAGAGCAGGCCGTCGGTGGCGGGCCAGGGGGAGCTCCAGCCGCCGTCCAGGGCGGTCAGCGGGCGCCAGTCGGGCTTCTCCGGGGTGCCGAGGGCCAGGTCGGCGATCCGGACGCGGTTGCCGCTGGAGAGTCCGTCGGCGGTGGCGGCCACCAGCAGGCGGCCGTCCGCGCCGAGCAGGACGTCCAGTTCGGGGCCCGGGCCGTCGTCGTCGGTGTCGCCGGCTGTGTCGTGGCCGGTGTCGTGGTCGGGGCCGTCGGCGGGCGCTGCGGCACCGGGGACTTCGGCGTCGGCGGCCGGGTGCTCACCGATCCGGTGCAGGTACAGCCGGGCGCCACCGGTGCCGCCCGGGCCGCCGCGTACGTGGTAGAAGGCGTCCGGCCCGCCCGACCAGGCGACGTTGCCGTACGGGCAGCCGGTGATCGGCCCGTCCACCGTGCGGCCGGTGGCGACGTCCAGCACCCGCAGGGTGTACTCCTCGGCGCCGCCCTCGGTGGTCTGCACGGCCACCAGGGTGCCGGTCGGGTCGGGTGTCCAACCGCCCAGCGAGGTAGAGCCGGTGGGGTCGTGGCGGTGCGGGTCGAACAGGATCCGGCGGGCGCCGGAGGGGTCGGCGACCGCCAGCGCGGGGTGCTCGTCCGCAGGGCCGCGGACCGTGAAGAAGGCCAGGTCGCCCGCGAGTTGGGGCGAGGTCAGATGTTCGAAGGCGGTCAGCCGGGTCATCGCGGTCCGGAACGCGTCCAGCGTCGGCCAGCCGTCGCGCAGCCGGTCGAACAGCCGCCGCTGGCCGGCCGACCACTCCCGGGTCGCGGGGGCGTCGGCGTCCTCCAGGGCGCGGTACGGGTCCGGGACGTCGCGCCCGCCCAGCCGGTCGACGGTGTCGCCGGGTGCGACGGGCGGGTATTCCGGCCGCCCGGCCGGGTCGAGCGGGTCGATCGGCATCATGGCCCCCTCCAACCGGCGTGCGGACGGAACGGAGATCGCCACTCGGGGGGCGGCCGCGGAGCGGGTCGCCGTCGAGAGCGCCGACATCCTAGCGACGGTTTCCGCGTACTCGTCAATGGCCTTGTCGGGAAAGGTGTTTCGGCCGGCGGGCGGGCTTGGGCGGGCTCCGTCGGCCGGTGCACACGCACCAACGGTGCGGGCCTGGGGTGTTCGGCGGCCGGGCGGCGGTGGGGCCCGGGCGGCCGGGCGCCGGATGAGAATTCGCGGCGAACGTGTGTCCGTGCTCCCGCTGTTGCCGGGCGCCGGTGACAGGTCGTCGACGACCTGTCGGGGGAGGGCGCGCGCGCCGTAGCGGGTCTGACGGGGGATCCGCTAGAGTCCCTCCGCCCATCATCAAGATCATCGGGGGAAACCTTGCCGTCCGAGGCAACCAAGGGGCGCGGCGGTGCGAACGCACTCGGCTGGGCGCTCACCATCGGCCTGAACGTCGTCGCGCCGATCATCACCTACAACCAGCTCACCGGCCACGGTTACGGTGAGTTCACCGCGCTGGTGATCTCGGCCGTCTGGCCCGCCGTCGATCTGGGGATCTACCTGGCGTGGCAGCGGCGGGTGGACGAGTTCGCGGCGGTGTCGCTGCTGTTCCTGGGGCTGACCGTCGCGGTCACCCTGGCCGGGCCGGCCGACGCGCACTTCCTGCTGGTCAAGGACTCGGTGATCACGGGGCTGTTCGGAGTGATCTGCCTGGCCAGTCTGGCCGCGCCCCGGCCGCTGATGTTCTACTTCGGCCGCAAGTTCGCCACCGACGGCTCGGCCTCGTCGCTGGAGCGCTGGGAGGGGCTCTGGGCGCTGCCCGGGTTCCGCCGGGTCCAGCGCAATCTGACCGTCGGCTGGGGGGTGGCCTATCTGCTGGAGGCCGGGCTGCGGGTCGGGCTCTCGTACGTGCTCGACACCGACGCGATGCAGGCGCTGAACACGGTGCTGTCTCTGGGGGTGACGGCGCTGCTGGTCACCTGGACGATCGCCTACGCCAAGCGGGCCCGGGCCCGGGGCGCGGCCGCCGGGGCGGAGCGGGAGGCGGCACAGGCAGCACAGGCCGGGGCGGCGAGCGCCGAGGCGGCGACGGTCTGATCCGGCGGCCGGACGCCGCCGCAGCACCACTCGACCCCGCCGGCGCGCCTTCGGCGGGGTCGAGTGGTGGTGCGGAGCGGTCCGGTGCGGTCCGGTGACGGCAGGTGAGAGCCGGTGAGGGCCGGTGGTCAGACCGCCGGGGCGGCGACCGGCGCGCGCTCGGCGGCCGGAGCCGCCGGGGCGAGGGCCCGGTCGGCCAGGGTGCCGAAGAGCAGGGCGAACCCCGTCCACAGCACCACCTGGAGGCCGATCGAGGCGAGCCGGAAGTCCCACAGCAGCGCGGCCGGGAAACCGTCCGGGATCGCGTCGTCGTTGGGCGGCAGGACGAAGGCCAGCACGGCCATCACCACGGCGTAGCCGAGGCCGGCCGCGACGGTGGCGTTCCAGGTGCCCAGGCGCGGGGCCAGGCGCTTGCCGAGGATCACCGCGGCGACGCCGATCAGCACGCTGAGCGCGATCATCAGGAAGAACAGCGCGGTGCGCTTCCCGATGGTGTCCGGATTGCCGACCGCCGGCGGGTTCGCCGGGTACTTGAGGAACGGCACGAAGTAGACGGTGACGAAGGCCGCGCCCGCGACCAGCGCGGCGGTGGCCCGGGGGCCGAACCGGCCGACCCGGCCGAGGGCGAAGCAGAACGCCAGCGCGGCGATCCCGCCGACCGCGACGCCGTACACCAGCACGCCGGTGGCGAGACCGGCGGTGGACTGGAGGTCCCGGCTGACCAGTTCCTCCTCCTCGCCCCCGGCGTCGGAGGCCGCGTGCTCGTGCGCGGACGCGTCCTCGGCACCGCCGGCCGCGGCCGCGGAGCCGCCGCCGTGGTCGTGGTGCCCGGCCGGGGCGGAGTGCGCCTGCTCCTGCGCGATGGAGTCCGAGACGGGGCCCTCGCCGACGGTGTAGGCGAAGACGAAGGCCACCAGCCCGGCTATCAGGCCGGCCAGCAGACCGCGCAGCAGGAGTCTGCCCACGGTGCCGGACGGCATGGTTGCGGAGTTGTTCATCGGTGCGTGTTCTCCGGGATCAGTGGCAGGGGAAGCCGAGCAGGTGCCGACCGTCGTGCACCCATTCGTGCACCGTCGCACCGGAGAAGACCGAGGTGGCGCCCTGCTCGGCGCCGACGAAGTAGAGCAGGACCAGCATCAGGGTGCCGAGGAACAGCGCCCAGGGCAGGATCGCGCGGATCGGCAGCGATGCGGGGGCGGAGCCGGCCGAGGGCAGGCTGGGGGACAAGACGGACTGGGCCATGGCAGGACCTCCTGGGGGAAACACGCGTCCCGTTCGGTGGAGCTCGGACGACGGCCATCGGGTCTGACTTGCCGGGCCCCGCCGTTGCGTGAGGTGACCTGGTCCGGCATACAGTGGCGCGACCGTGCCGGATTCGCACCGGACTTCCGTCTCGCCGTCGTCTTCAGTTGTCGGGGGAGACCGTAGCGCCCGGTGACGACGGCGCCAAGGGCGCTCACGGAATCGTTGTCGTGGCGCGACCTGCGGATTCGCGCGCGGGGCGGGCGCGGGGAGGGCACGGAGCGCGGCGCTCCGAGGGCCCCCAAGGGTGACAGGTGTACGAAGGGGGAAAACACGTGACGGTACGGGTGATCTTCGTCTCCCCGGCGATCGGACCCGAACTGCGGCAGGCACGGTTCGCCGACGAAGCCTCCGCGTACGGGATCAGTGCGGCGAACGGCGGTGCGGCGGACGGCGGTGCGGCGGACGGCGGCGCGGCCGACGGCGGCGCGGCCGACGGCGGGGACGCGCTGGACGAGGCCGGGGTGCGCGCGGCCCGCGCCCTCCGGCCGGACCTCCCGGTGGCGTCCCACCGCTTCGTCTCGCCCTCGGCCCGCTGCCGCCGCACGGCCGAGGAGCTCGGCCTGGCCGACGCGGTCGCCGAGCCCGAGCTGCGCGGCTGCGCGGCCGGGCGCTGGCGCGGGCGGACCCTCGACGAGGTGGCCGCCGAGGAGCCGGAGGCCCTGATGGCCTGGCTCGCCGACCCGGCCGCCGCCCCGCACGGGGGCGAGTCGGTGCGGCAGCTGTGCGCCCGGGTCGCCGGGTGGCTGGACGGGACGGCGGCCGGGCTCACCGGCCGGGTCCTCGTGGTCGCCGAGCCGGACGCCGTCCGGGCCGCGGCCGTGCACGCGCTCGGCGTCCCGGACCAGGCCTTCCGGCGTCTGGACGTGCCCCCGCTGGCGGTGGTCGAACTGACCGGCCGGGCCGGTCGCTGGAACCTCCGGCTCGGCTGAGACGCGCTGCGGTCAGTAGCGCTCCAGGTCGAGCCTCCAGTCGTTGCAGCGGATCGGGTGGCCCGGCGGGTACTCGAAGTCCTGCGGCCCCAGGAGTTCGAAGCCCGCCGCCCGGCAGACCGCGTTCGAGGCCGGATGGTCCACCGAGGGGAAGGCGTGCAGGTGGCGGCGCCGGCCCTCGGCCCGGGCCCGCTCCGCCACCGCGCGGGCCGCGGCCGTGGCCACGCCCCGGCGCTGGAAGGCCGGCAGCACGGCCCAGCCCGTCTCGTACACCTGCTCACCGGCCCACTCGCGGGCCCAGAAGCCGATGCTCCCGGCCGTCGCCGCCGCCGCCTCCGTCGCCTCGTCCGCCGCCCCCGTCGGCAGCAGCACGATCCGGAACATCCGCCCCGCGCCGGTGCGGTCGGCGCTCAGGTCGACGTACCGGCGGTGGCGGCGGGCGAGCGCCTCCTCGGACTCCGGGCCGCCGAGGTGGGTCGTCAGCTCCGGCGCGTTGAGGGCGCGCAGCAGCTCGGCGTCGCCCTCCGACCAGGGCTCCAGGCGTACGGCGGGGGCGCGGTTGTCGTCCATGGCCGTACGGTAGCGGCGGCCTCCGACAAACGGCCCGGGCCGGTTCCGCTACCGGTGGTGGCCGCCGGGTCGGGCGGCGGGGGAGAGGCGCACCGGCAGGGCGCTCAGGGCGTTGACGATGAAGGACTCCTGGTGCCGCAGCTCCTCCGGCGGCACCGCGAGCTCGACCTCGGGGTAGGTCCGGAACAGCGCGGTCAGGGCCTCCTCCGCCTCCAGCACGCCGAGCGCGGCGCCCAGGCAGTAGTGGCGTCCGTGGCCGAACGCCAGGTTGGACTTGTCGGGCCGGGTGAGGTCGAAGACGTCCGGCCGGTCGGGGTGCAGCTCCGGGTCCCGGCCGCTCGCCCCGTACGCGATCAGGACCGGTTCGCCGGTGCGGATCAGCACGCCCCCGCCGAGGTCGATGTCCTCGGCGGCGAAGTGCAGCGGCAGGTGCATCACCGGCGCTTCGAGGCGCAGCGCCTCCTCGATGGCGTCCCGCCAGGTCGCCGAGCCGTTCCGGACCAGCGCGAGCTGCTCGGGGTGGCTGAGCAGCAGGGCCGCGGTGTGGTCGATCAGGTTGACGGCGGTCTCGGAGCCGGCGCCGATCATCAGGATCAGGGTGGACACCAGCTCCTGCTCGCTCAGCCGGCTGCCGGCGGCGTCCCGGGTCGCGATCAGCTCGCTGGTCATGTCGTCGCCGGGCGTCTCCCGCTTGGTGGCCACCAGGTGCGCCATCGCGGCGAACAGGTCGTCGAGGACGGCCTTGGCCCGTTCGGGGGTGGCGCCGGTCTCCAGGACGCCGTCGACCACCCGCCGCACCTCGGGGCGCTGTTCCTCGGGCACGCCGAAGAGGTCGCAGATCAGCGTGGTCGGCAGCGGGTAGGAGAGCCGGGTGTGCAGGTCCACCGGCTCGCCGGGCGCGGTGGCGCGCAGTTCGTCGAGCAGCGCGGCGACGATCGCGCGCACCCGGGGCCGCAGCGACTCCACCCGGCGGGGACCGAAGGCGGGGGCGGTCAGGGTGCGCAGCCGGTGGTGGTCCGCGCCGTCGCTGGTGAACATGGTCTCCACCGCGACCCAGCTGGCCAGCGGCCAGTCCGGGCCGACCCGGCCGTCGATCCACTCGGGCCAGTGGCGGCGGGCGTTCTTGGCGAGCCGGTGGTCGGCGAGGAGCTTCCGGGCGACCTCGGCGCGGGTCACCGACCAGGCGAGGACCTTGCCGGGGAGTTCGACCCGGACGGCCGGGCCGTGGGTGCGCAGGTGGGCGGCTTCGGCGTGCAGGTCGGCGGCGTGCGGGTCGAGGACGTGGGTGAACGGGCAGCGGGGTTCCACGGGCCCTCCTTGGCGGGGGAGCGGCGGGCCGGACGATCGGCCGGTTGCGACCGTACGGCGGGTGCGGTGGCGGGGAAAGGGCGTCCGGTGGGCGTTCCGGGCGCCCCCGGCGGCGCGCCCGCGCACGGTGCGGCGCGTTCGGTGCGGAGCGTTCGGCGCGGCGTCAGCGGTGCCGGGCCCGCCCACCTCCTTATGACAACAGCATTGACGTGTCTCGAAGCCGCCGGTTTCATGGCTCGCACTTCACCCCCACCCCCACACCCCCCCACCAGCAAGGCGGTGATCCCTTGGCATCGACGGCGAAGGTCATGGGCAGCGGTCCGAGAGCGGACAGCGGCGGCCCCCAGGACTCCATGCCCCGCTCCCTGGGCCTGATCGACGGGGCGGCGATCGCCGCCTCCAGTACCGCCGCGACCAGCAGTATCGGCATCGGCCTCGGCCTGATGGCCGGCGTCGTCGGGCTCCACCTCCCCGCGATCATGCTGCTGGCGTTCCTCCCCGTGCTGGCCATCGCCGGCGGCTACGGGCGGCTGAACCGCTCGGAGCCGGACGCCGGCAGCAGCTACAGCTGGGTGGGCCGCACGCTCAACCCCTGGCTCGGCTTCCTCACCGGCTGGGTGAACACCGTCGGCACCGTGGTGTTCATGGCCTACACCACCACCGTGACCGGCTCCTCGATCGTCCAGCTCCTCGACGAGGCGCACCTGCGCAGCGTCGCCGGGCTGCGGCTGGACGCCGACTCGACCGTGCAGTGCACCCTGATCGGCCTGGTCGTCCTGGTCGCCGCCGCGCTGGTCGCGGTGCGCGGTCTCGGCCTGGCGGCGCGGCTGCAGAAGGCGCTGCTGGTGTTCGAGTACGCCGTCCTGCTCGGCTTCTGCGGCTACGGGCTGTTCGCCGGCGACCAGCCGTTCTCGCTCGACTGGTTCAACCCGTTCGCGATCCCCTCCTTCGACGCGCTGGCCCAGGGCATGGTGCTCGCGGTGTTCTGCTACTGGGGCTTCGAGTCGGTGTTCAGCGTCGGCGAGGAGGTCCACGACCCTCGGGACGCCTCCCGCGCCGGCACCCTCGCCCTGGTCGTGATGCTGCTGCTGTTCCTGCTCGCCGGCACCGCCTTCCAGCGGGTGCTGCCGCTGGACGAGCTGGCGGACAACGGCGCGCACGGCCTGACGTACTTCGGCGCCCGGCTCGCCGACCAGCCGCTGGCCGCGCTGCCGCTGATCGCGCTGATGTTCTCCGCGGTGGCCTCGCTGCAGTCCTCGGTGATCCCCACCGCCCGCGGGCTGTTCGCGATGGGCCGGGACGGCGTGCTCGGCCCGGTCTGGACGAAGCTGCACCCCAAGCACCGGACGCCCGCGGTCGGCACCCTGCTGATCACCGCGGTCGCGGTGGCGCTGGCACTGTGCTCGATCGTCATCCCGACCGTCAACGACCTCATCTCGGCGGCCGTCAACGCGATCGGCATCATCGTCGCCCTCTACTACGCGCTCACCGCGGTCGCGGCCGCCGTCCGGTTCCGCCACCTGCTGCGCACCGACCTGCTGGAGGGGCTGCGCGCGGTGGTCGGCCCGCTGCTCGGCGCGGCGGTCCTGCTGGTCGTCGGCGGCTACCTCACCTGGACCTTCTACGACTCCGCCGACCACTTCGAACTCTCCGCCGACAACGGCTGGTTCGAGCTCACCGTCGTGGTACTGATGATCGTCACCGGGCTGCCGGCGGCGGCCTGGGCGCGCTGGCGGCGGCGCTCGGCGTACTTCCTCGGCGAGGCCGCGGGTACACCCGGGAAGGTCTGAGGACGACCGACGGCGCGGGTCCGGTGCACCCCCACACACACCGGACCCGCGCTCTCCCGCCGCACCGGGCACACGACACAGGACACACGGCACCCCGCACACCCGCACCACCCGAGAACGGAGCACCACCCATGACCAAGGCCGATCTGGTCTTCACCCGCGGCCCCGTGCACACCGGCGACGCCGCCCGCACCCGGGCGACCGGTCTGGCCGTCACCGGCGGACGGATCACCGCCGTCGGCCACGACGAGGTCCGGGACCTGATCGGCCCGGACACCGAGGTCGTCGACCTCTCCGGCAAGCTGCTGCTGCCGGGCTTCCAGGACGCGCACATCCACGCCGTCTTCGGCGGCACCGAGTTGGCGGTCTGCGACCTCACCGGCACCGTCGGCGTGGCCGACTACCTGGAGCGGATCCGCGCCTACGCCGACGCCAACCCCGAGCAGGAGTGGATCACCGGCAGCGGCTGGTCGATGGAGAGCTTCGAGGGCGGCCTGCCGACCCGGCAACTGCTCGACTCCGTCGTCCCGGACCGTCCGGTCTACCTCACCAACCGGGACCACCACGGCGCCTGGGCCAACACCCGGGCGCTGGAACTCGCCGGCGTCGACCGCGACACCCCCGACCCGGCGGACGGCCGGATCGAGCGCGAGGCCGACGGCACCCCGAGCGGGGTGCTCCAGGAGGGCGCCACCGGCCTGGTGGCCCGGCTGGTGCCGCCGATCACCGCCGCCGACCGGCTGGAGGGGCTGCTGCGGGCGCAGCGGCTGCTGCACTCGCTCGGCATCACCGGCTGGCAGGACGCGCTGCTCGGCGAGTTCAACGGCCAGCCGGACCCGTCCGACGCCTATCTGGCGGCCGCGCGCTCCGGCGCGCTGACCGCCCGGGTGAACGGCGCGCTCTGGTGGGAGCGCGAGCGGGGCGCCGAGCAGATCGCCGAACTCGTCGAGCGCCGCGCCGAGTCCGCCCACGGCAGGTTCCGGGCCGGCTCGGTGAAGATCATGCAGGACGGCATCGCGGAGAACTTCACCGCCGCGATGACCAGCCCCTATCTGGACGGCTGCGGCTGCGCCACCGCCAACTCCGGCCTCAGCTTCGTCGATCCGCTCGCCCTGCGCGAGTACGTGACCGCACTCGACGCGCTGGACTTCCAGGTGCACTTCCACGCCCTCGGCGACCGGGCGGTGCGCGAGGCGCTGGACGCGGTCGAGGCCGCCCGCGCCGCCAACGGCCGGCGCGACACCCGCCACCACCTCGCCCACCTCCAGGTGGTCCACCCGGACGACCTGCCCCGGTTCGCCCGGCTCGGCGCGATCGCCAACATCCAGCCGCTGTGGGCGGCGCACGAGCCGCAGATGGACGAGCTGACCATCCCCTTCCTCGGCCCGGAGCGCGCCGCCTGGCAGTACCCGTTCGGCGCGCTGCTGCGGGCCGGGGCCACCCTGGCGGCGGGCAGCGACTGGCCGGTGAGCAGCCCGGACCCGCTGGCGGGTCTGCACGTCGCGGTCAACCGGCGGGAGCCGGAGGCCGACGACGACCGGGTGTTCCTGCCCGAGCAGCGGCTCGACCTGGCCTCGGCGATCGCCGCCTACACGGCGGGCACCGCCCATGTGAACGGGCACGACGACGCCGGGGTGCTCGCGCCCGGTCTGCTGGCCGACCTGGTCGTCCTGGACCGCGACATCCTCACCGGCCCGCCCGAGGAGATCGCCTCCGCCCGGGTGCTGCGCACCTATGTCGGGGGCGAGCTGGTCCACGCCGCCGAGTGAAGACGCCTCCTGGTGAGGCTGTCTGACGTCGCGTCGACTGCCGTCCGGGCCCCGGGGTGCTCCCCGGGGCCCGTCGCGTTCCCGGTGGTGCGTGCTCCGACGCGCCCGGACGGCAAGGGGCTCTGGACTTACTAGGACGTCCAACTATATGGTCGGAACAGGTCCGCGGTGTCAGGGAAGCCGGTGAAAGTCCGGCACGGTCCCGCCACTGTGACCGGGGAGTTCGTCCTCGCGGGAGTTCGGCCACTGGCAGCCAGCCGGGAAGGCCCGGGGGCGCGCGTCGATCCGGGAGTCAGGATACCGGCCGCGGAAGGTCCGTGTTTTCCACGAGGATGGAGACGACACGCATGAATCCGGGCTGCTCGCGTTCCACCGCCCCCGGCTGTGCCGTGCCGACGAACCCCGGGGCGCACCCGCGCTGACGGTTCGTCCGCCGCCGCCGTCCTGCCGCCGGGTGCACCACCGTGCGCCCGCGCACCGGCGCGGCCTCCACTCCTCCTCTCCCCATCCTGACGAGAGAAGGAATCAATGCTCCCCGACCCGACCACCCCCGAGTCGACCACCCCCGAGTCGATCGTCCCCGAACTCACCCACTTCGTCGGCGGCAAGCGCACCGCCGGCACCTCCGGCCGCTTCGGCGACGTCCACGACCCCAACACCGGCCGCGTCCAGGCCCGGGTGCCGCTCGCGAGCCGCGCCGAGGTCGAGGCCGTGATCGCCGACGCGGCGCAGGCCCAGCCCGCGTGGGCGGCCTGGAACCCGCAGCGCCGGGCCCGGGTGCTGCTGCGCTTCCTCCAACTCGTCGAGCAGGAGCGGGACTCGCTCGCCCGGCTGCTCTCCGCCGAGCACGGCAAGACCGTCGCCGACGCCCACGGGGACCTCCAGCGCGGCCTGGAGGTGGTCGAGTTCGCGGCCGGGATCCCGCACCTGCTCAAGGGCGAGTTCACCGACAACGCCGGCACCGGCATCGACGTGTACTCGATGCGCCAGCCGCTCGGCGTGGTCGCCGGCATCACCCCGTTCAACTTCCCCGCGATGATCCCGCTCTGGAAGGCCGCACCCGCGCTGGCCTGCGGCAACGCCTTCGTGCTCAAGCCCTCCGAGCGCGACCCCTCGGTGCCGCTGCGGCTCGCCGAACTGTTCCTGGAGGCCGGACTGCCGCCCGGCGTGCTGAACGTGGTGAACGGCGGCAAGGAGGCCGTCGACACCCTGCTGGAGGATCCCCGGGTGCAGGCGGTCGGCTTCGTCGGCTCCACCCCGATCGCCCAGTACGTCTACGCGACCGCGGCCGCCCACGGCAAGCGCGCCCAGTGCTTCGGCGGCGCCAAGAACCACATGATCGTGATGCCCGACGCCGACCTCGACCAGGCGGCGGACGCGCTGGTCGGCGCCGGCTACGGCTCGGCGGGCGAGCGCTGCATGGCGATCTCGGTGGCCGTCCCGGTCGGCGAGGAGACCGCCGACGCCCTGGTGGCCAAGCTGGTCGAGCGGATCGGCGCGCTGAAGGTCGGCCGCTCGGACGACCCCGCTGCGGACTTCGGCCCGCTGGTCGGCCGGGACGCGCTGGAGCGGGTCCGCGGCTACCTGGACCTCGGGGTCGAGGAGGGCGCCGAACTCGTCGTCGACGGGCGCGACTTCCGGCTGGAGGGCCACGAGGAGGGCTTCTTCCTCGGCCCCTCGCTGTTCGACCGGGTGACGCCGGGGATGCGCATCCACCGCGAGGAGATCTTCGGCCCGGTGCTGAGCGTGGTCCGCGCCGCCGACTACGAGGAAGCCCTGCGCCTGCCCAGCGAGCACGAGTTCGGCAACGGCGTGGCCATCTACACCCGCGACGGAGACACCGCCCGCGACTTCACCCGCCGGGTCAACACCGGCATGGTCGGCGTCAACGTGCCGATCCCGGTGCCGATCGCCTACCACACCTTCGGCGGCTGGAAGCGCTCCGGTTTCGGCGACCTCAACCAGCACGGCCCGGACTCGATCCGCTTCTACACCCGCACCCGCACGGTGACCTCGCGCTGGCCCTCCGGGGTCAAGGAAGGCGCCAGCTTCACCATGCCGACGATGGGATGAGCGCCGTGCACGATCTCACCGACGACCAACGCGCGATCGCCGCGACCACCAGGGCCTTCGCCGACGAGCACCTCGCCCCGAACGCCGTGGAGTGGGACCACACCAAGCACTTCCCGGTCGACGTGCTGCGCAAGGCCGGCGAACTCGGCCTGGCCGGCGTCTACGTGCGGGAGGAGTCCGGCGGCTCCGGCCTCACCCGCCGCGACGGCGCGGTCGCCTTCGAGGCCCTCGCCACCGGCTGCCCGTCCATCGCCGCCTACCTCTCCATCCACAACATGGTCGCCTGGATGGTCGACCGCCACGGCGACGACGCCCAGCGCGCCCGCTGGCTGCCCCGGCTCTGCACGGCCGAGGACCTCGCCAGCTACTGCCTGACCGAGCCCGGCGCCGGCTCCGACGCCGCCGCGCTCACCACCCGGGCCGTCCGGGACGGCGAGCACTGGGTGCTGGACGGCGTCAAGCAGTTCATCTCCGGCGCCGGCAGCGCCCAGGTCTACCTGGTCATGGCGCGCACCGGCGGGCCCGGGCCGAAGGGCATCTCGGCCTTCCTGGTCGACCGGGACGACCCGGGCCTGTCCTTCGGCGCCAACGAGCGCAAGATGGGCTGGAACGCCCAGCCGACCCGGCAGGTGGTGCTGGACGGCGTGCGGCTGCCCGCCGACCGGCTGCTCGGCGCCGAGGGGGAGGGCTTCAGGATCGCCATGGGCGGCCTCAACGGCGGCCGCCTCGGCATCGCCGCCTGCTCGCTCGGCGGCGCCCAGAGCGCGCTGGAGCGCACCGTGGCCCACCTCGCCGAACGCGAGGCCTTCGGCGCCCGGCTGCTGCACGCCCAGGCGCTGCAGTTCCGCCTCGCCGACATGGCCACCGAACTGGAGGCCGCCCGGGCCCTGCTGTGGCGGGCCGCCGACGCCCTGGACCGGGGCGACGCCCGGGCCCCGCAGCTGTGCGCGATGGCCAAGCGGCACGCCACCGACACCGGCTTCGAGGTGGCCGACCAGGCGCTCCAACTGCACGGCGGTTACGGCTACCTGGCCGAGTACGGCATCGAGAAGATCGTCCGCGACCTGCGGGTGCACCAGATCCTGGAAGGGACCAACGAGATCATGCGCGTCATCGTCGCCCGCGGCCTGACCGGGGCCGCCTGATGACCTGGAACGGGAGCACGAGCGGGAACGGCGCCGGGAGCGGCGTCAGGACCGGGACCGGGACCGAGGAGGTCCTGGTGCAGCGCGAGGGCCGGACCGGACTGATCGTCCTCAACCGCCCCGCCGCCCTCAACGCCCTCACCCACGGGATGGTGCGGCGGATCGCGGCCGCCCTGGACGCCTGGGAGCAGGACCCGCGGGTCGCGACCGTCGTCGTCACCGGGGCCGGCGACCGGGCCTTCTGCGCCGGCGGCGACATCGTCGCCATCCACCGCGCCGCGACCGGCGGCGACCCGCGCGAGGTCGAGGAGTTCTGGCGCGACGAGTACCGCCTCAACGCCAGGATCGCCCGCTACCCCAAGCCCTATGTCGCGGTGATGGACGGCATCGTGATGGGCGGCGGGGTCGGGGTCTCCGCCCACGGCAGCGTCCGGATCGTCACCGAGCGCACCAGGATCGCCATGCCCGAGGCGGGCATCGGTTTCGTCCCCGACGTCGGCGGCACCTATCTGCTCGCGCTGGCGCCCGGCGAGCTGGGCACCCACCTCGCGCTGACCGCCGGCTCGGCCGGAGCCGCGGACGCGCTGCTCTGCGGCCTCGCCGACCACTTCGTCCCGGCCGGGCGACTGCCCGCCCTGCTCGACGACCTGGCCGAGTCGAGCGTCCACGACGCGCTCGCCCGGCACGTCGAACAGCCGCCGCCCGGCCGGCTGGAGCGACAGCGGGAGTGGATCGACACCTGCTACGCGGCCGACACCGTCGAGGAGATCCTCGAACGGCTCGGCGCCAGTGGCGAACCGGAGGCGAAGGAGGCGGCCGAGCGGATCACCGCCAACGCGCCGACGGCGGTCAAGGCGACGCTGGCCGCGCTCCGCCGGGCCCGGGAGCTGGGCCCGCTGGAGGCGGTGCTCGACCAGGAGTACCGCAGCTCCTGCGCGGCCCTGGCCACCCCGGACCTCGCCGAGGGCATCCGGGCCCAGGTGATCGACAAGGACCGCACCCCGCACTGGAGTCCGGCCACGCTGGACGCCGTCGACCCCGCCGCCGTGGCCCGCTGGTTCGCCCCGCTGGGCGAGCGCGAACTCGGCCTCGCCGACCTCACCCCCCTGGAGCGCTGGTGACCCACCGGATCGGATTCGTCGGACTCGGCAACATGGGTGGCCCGATGGCCGCCAACCTGGTCGGGGCGGGCCACACCGTCACCGGCCACGACCTGGTGCCGGAGGCCCGGGAGCGGGCGGCCGGCCGGGGTGTACGGATCGCCGCCTCGGCCGCCGAGGCGGTCGCGGACGCCGAACTGGTGCTCACCATGCTGCCGACCGGACGCCATGTGCTGGAGGTCTACCGGGAGTTGACCACATCGGCGGTGGACGCACTGTTCGTCGACTGCTCCACGATCGCGGTCGGCGATGCCCGGGCCGCCCGGGACCTCGCCCGTACCGCCGGCCACCGGGCCCTGGACGCCCCGGTCTCCGGCGGGGTCCCGGGCGCCGAGGCGGCGAGCCTGACCTTCATGGTCGGCGGTTCGGCGGAGGACTTCGCCGCCGCCGAACCGGTGCTGGCGGCGATGGGCCGCAAGGTGGTGCACTGCGGCGAGTCCGGCACCGGGCAGGCCGCGAAGATCTGCAACAACATGATCCTCGGCGTCTCGATGATCGCGGTCGCCGAGGCCTTCGTGCTCGGCGAGAGCCTCGGTCTGAGCCACCAGGCCCTGTTCGACGTCGCCTCCACGGCCTCCGGCCAGTGCTGGGCGCTCACCAGCAACTGCCCCGTGCCCGGCCCCGTCCCGGCCAGTCCCGCCAACCGGGGCTACCCGGCGGGCTTCGCGGCCGCCCTGATGGCCAAGGACCTCGGCCTGGCCGCCGACGCCGCCGACGCCTCCGCCGTGCCCGCCGAACTCGGGCGCCGGGCATCCGAGTTGTTCGCCGACTTCGCCCGGGGCGACGGCTCCGGTCAGGACTTCTCGGCCATCATCACCACCCTTCGGGAGAACACCGCATGAGCTACGAGACGATCCGGGTCGAGCGCCACGACCGGGTGGGCCTGATCACCCTGGACCGGCCGAAGGCCCTGAACGCCCTCAACACCCGGCTGATGAACGAAGTCGTCGAGGCCGCCCAGGAGTTCGACCGGGACCGGACGGTGGGCGCGGTGGTCGTCACCGGGTCCGACCGGGCCTTCGCCGCCGGGGCCGACATCAAGGAGATGCAGTCCCTGGACTTCGTCGACGCCTACCTCGGCGACTGGTTCGCCGCCTGGGACCGCTTCGGCGCCCTGCGCAAGCCCGTCGTCGCCGCCGTGGCCGGCTACGCGCTGGGCGGGGGCTGCGAGTTGGCGATGCTGTGCGACGTCCTGATCGCCGCCGACACCGCGAAGTTCGGCCAGCCGGAGATCAAGCTCGGGGTGATCCCGGGCATCGGCGGCTCGCAGCGGCTGACCAGGGCGATCGGCAAGGCCAAGGCCATGGAACTCTGCCTGACCGGGCGGACCATGGACGCCGAGGAGGCCGAGCGGGCCGGACTGGTCTCCCGGATCGTCCCCGCCGACCGGTTGCTCGACGAGGCCCTCGCCACCGCCGCGACGATCGCCGCGATGTCCGCACCGGCCGCGATCATGATGAAGGAGAGCGTCAACCGCGCCCTGGAGACCACCCTCGCCGAGGGCGTCCGCTTCGAACGCCGCCTCTTCCACGCCACCTTCGCCACCGCCGACCAGAAGGAAGGCATGGCCGCCTTCGCCGAGAAGCGCCCGCCGGAGTTCAAGCACCACTGACCCTGCAACGTCGGTGCCCGGTCCCCTCGCCGAGAGGGGACCGGGCACCGGCGTCGGCGTGCTCAGGGACGGCGGGACACCCGGCGCCGGGCGGCGAGCCGTTCCACCAGCAGCACCGTGGCCACGGCCGCGGCCGTGAACAGCAGCGTGTTCGCCACCACCCCGCCAGCGGTCAGCCACGCCGGGTCGGCGCCGTCCGGCAGGCTCGTCTCCGTGAACAGGCCGCCGACGCCGGTCAGCAGGCCCCGGGCCACGTACACGGCCACCAGGGCGGCCAGCCCGAGCGGAAGGGTGAGCAGCACGGCCGCGAGGTAGAAGCGCCCGTTCTCCGTCAGCCCTCCCAGTGCGGCCAGCCCGCCGACCACGGCGACGTAACCGCCCGCCGCCCATCCGGTCATCCCCATCGCTGCCATCCCCCTGTGGTCCTTCGGTGTTCCGTCGCCGTGCCGTGGACGCGTCGTCGATGCGTCGTCGCTGTGCTTGTGCCCGCGCCGGTGCCGGGCGACCCGCTTCCGCCCGGCACCGTACAGGTCCGGTCAGCTGCCGTAGCGCAGCGAGACGGTGTCGCCCAGGTGGACCGTGGTGGCCCGGGTGGCGGCGGCGGCCGTGCCGGCGTCCAGGTCGACCTTCCAGGTGGCCGAGCCGCTGTTGGCGGTGCCGTTGAGCGAGGTGATCGTGCCGGAGCCGGTGGCCGGGGTGACGGCGGTGACGCAGCCGCCCGGGGTCGCGGTGGCGGCCGCGTCCAGGACCTCGCCGAGGGTCGTGGTGCTGCCGGTCGGCGTGAGGGTCACGGCGCAGACCTTGAGCGGGGCGGTGCCGTTGTCGACGACCAGGGCCAGCCGGGCCGCGGTGCCGGGAGTGAAGCCGGTGGTGGCCGCCCAGGCCGGCTCGCCGGCCGCGCTCGGCGCGGGCGGGGTGGCGGTGAAGCCCGCGCCGGCAACGGCGCGCAGGCCGTCGACGGAGGCGTAGGCGGACGGGACGGTGTCGGTGGGCAGGTACTTGAAGCCGCCGCCGGGCTTGAACTGCTGGGCGATCAGGAAGTCGATCGGGGTCTTGCCGGCGCCGCTGGTGAACTCGGCGCCCTGGGGGTTGATGCCGCAGGCGTTGAGGCCGGAGACGGCCCAGCCGTTGGAGTCGGTGTTGGCGCCCCACATCGAGTTGAACGCACCGGAGGCGACCAGCTTGCCCTTGAGGAAGTTCTTCGCGGCGACCACCGCGGCATCGGTGTTGGGGACGCCGCCGCTGCACAGGGAGGCCATGGCGGCGCCCGTCATGTCGATGTCGCTGCCCTGGGCGAGCGCCGCCGGGTCGCCGGCGGCCTTGCTGTAGTTCCAGCCGCCGTCGTTGTGCTGGTTGGCGCGCACGGCGGCGACCGAGGCGTCCAGCAGGGACTGCGGCACGCGCCTGGTGCCGCTCTGGGTCCTGGCGCCGCCGAGGGCGAGCAGGCCGAAGACGGTGCCGTTGAAGTTGGCGGACGGGCCGTAGTAGCCGGGCTCGGCGGTCTGCCAGTAGGCGGCCAGGTCCGCGACCAGGTTGCGGCCGGGCCCGACGCGCGCGGGGTCGATCCCGGCGGCGTAGGCGTTCAGGATGCCGCGCTCGTAGTCGGTGACGACCGGCGAGGCGCTGGGCCAGGCGGGCGCGGCGAGCTGGTTGCGGTAGACGAGGCGGGCGTTCTTGGTGGCGTCCCCGCCGGGGGTGACGTCCGCCGCGGCGGTGCCGGCCGCCGCCAGCGCGCTGAAGGCCCACTCGTTGGAGAGCCCGCCGCCGGTGACGTAGCTGCCGTCGGCGGCCTGGAGGGACTTCAGATAGGTGACGCCGGTGCTCTTCGAGGTGGCTGTCTGGGCCGGGGTGGCGGTCGCCTGCGCGGGAACTGCCGACAGCAGCAGAGCTCCGGCCGCCAGCGGGACGGTCACCGCGGCGGCGGTGCGGGAGGCGGCGGTGCGGGAGGTGAGGAAGGACACGGGACACTCCTTGGGGTGGCGGACGCCGACCCGGCCCCGGCCCGTTGCACCCCTGCGGGAGCACGGCGGCCGGAGCGGCCGCCGCCCGGCTCGCGTGGGCAGGCTTTCGCCGTGGTGCGCGGCCGGGTGGGCATTCGGACTCGGGGCGCCGACGGACGGCACCCCACACCGCTGCGCGTCAGCCCCGGATTCGCACCGGGTTCCCCCGCTCGGCCACCGCGGACGCTACCGCACGGCGCAGGCGCCGACGAGGGCTTGTGATCCAGGTGACGTGCCGTTGACTCCCAGTTCGGCAGCGTGGTCTGATGAACCGGTTTTTCACCCTCGGCACCCAGGGGAAGCCGGTCCGAATCCGGCGCTGACCCGCAACCGTAGATCCGCCCCCCGGGCGGATGAGCCGGAATGCCTGGACCGGGGGTCTGTTCTCGAAGTACTTGCGTCGTCGCGGACTACGACGTGGTCATGGCGGTCCCCATGCCTGTCGGGGGCTGCCGGCTGCGCCGTTGCACCCGCGTCGATCGACCAGGGAGTAGCCGGTGAGGGTCAGCAGCAGTCGTACGCGGCACAGAGGCAGGGGAGTCGTGTCCCTGCTGGTCACCGGGGCGGTCGCGGTTGCGGCGGGCGGTACGGTGCTGCTCGCCAACCCCCGGGCCGCGGTCGCGGACCCGATCGAGGACTGCACGACGACCACCGGCGCGATCGTCGCCGTCGACTTCGGCCACTGGGGCGGCGGTGTCGTCCGCGGCTGCGACGCCGACCCCAGCACCGGCATGAACCTGCTGCACAAGGCCGGATTCACCACCGCCGGCACCGAGCACGACGGACCGGCCTTCATCTGCCGCCTGGGCACCGGAAGCTTCAACGGCGGCACCCAGTACCCGACCCCGGCCGAGGAGCCCTGCACCACCACCCCGCAGGCGACGGCGTACTGGTCGTACTGGATCGCCTCTCCGGGCCAACAGATTTGGTCCTACAGCCAGTTCGGCGCCGCGACGCAGAAGCCCAAGCCGGGGGAGGTGGAGGCCTGGGTCTACGGGGGCACCGACGTCGGCGGCACCAGCGGGGCGCCGTCCTTCACCCCGGACTCGGTCCGGGCCAGGAACACCGGGCCGTCGCCCTCGGCCTCGCCGTCCGCCTCGCCCACCGCGACGTCGAGCCCGACCGGCCCGGCCCGCACCGGCGACCCCGCCGCCGCGGCCGCCTGGCTGGCCGCCCGCCTGGTCGACGGCGACCACATGGAGAACTGGGCCTTCGAGGGCCCCGACTACCCCCGCACCGCGCAGACCGCGATCGCGCTCGCCGCCGCCGGGACCCAGGACCCGGCGCTGCGCAAGGTCCTCGCCTTCCTCCGGGCCCACACCGACGCCTACCTGTACCCGGACGGCCCGGCCGGCAAGCCCGACTCCGGCGCCGCCGCCCTGCTCGCCCTCGTCGCGGAGAGCACCGAGGGCGACCCCCGGTCCTTCGGCGGCCGGGACCTCCTCGCCGCGCTCACCGACCATGTGTGCGCCGGGCCGGGCGAGAACGGCAAGTGCACCGCTGCCGGGGACTTCTACGGCGCCTCCTCGCCCTGGGCGCAGGCATGGGCGGTCGTCGCCCTGCGCCGCGCCGGGGTCACGCCGCCCGCGTCGGCGCTCGCGCGCTTCGCGGTCCTCCAGTGCGCCGACGGCGGCATGGCCGGATCGATGATCGTCGCGGGCGGCTACTGCGAGTCCGACCCCGGCTCCACCAGCCTGGCCGTCCTCGCCCTGCGCGGTGTCGCCGACCAGGAGTCGACGGCGAAGAAGGCCGCCGAGCAACTCGCCGCGAGCCAGCAGGCCGACGGCTCCTACGCCCCCTACGCCGGTGCCCCCGGCGACACCGGCAGCACCGCCCACGCGGCCCAGGCACTGCTGGCCGTCGGCCAGGGCGCCCGGCAGTCCGCCGCCAAGGCGTGGATCGCCGCCCGCCAGGGCGAGGACGGCGGCGTCCGGCCCGACGAGGCGACGCCCGACGCCGACCCGGCCGCCACCGAGCAGGCCGTCCTGGCCCTGACCGGCACCGACCTCGGCACCGTCCGCCACAACCCGGACGGCGCCACCACCCCGCCCGCCGGGCGGACCCCCGACCCGGCCCGGGGCAGCGCCTACCTGACCGACCGCGCGCGCCTGATCGACGGCCACTACTACGAGGCCTTCCCGGCCTTCGCCGACTTCGGCCTCACCATCGACGGCGCCTTCGCCCTCGCCGCCACCGGCACCGACGACACCGCGCTGCGCGGGATCGTCGACTTCCTGGACCGGCAGGGCAAGGACGCCAACGACCGCACCGTCAACGACTGGACCGCGATCGGCACCGAGTACGCCGGCGGCGGCTCCATCGGCAAGGAGGCGCTGCTCGCGGAGGTCGTCGGCCGCGACCCGCGCGCCTTCGGCGGCCACGACCTGATCGCCGCCCTCGCGGCGGTCACCTGCGCCAAGGCCGACGACAGCACCGGCTGCGCGGGCGCCGGCAACTACACCTGGGCCACCTCGGTGTTCTCCCAGGCACTCGGCATCATGGCCCAGCTGCGGGCCGGTGACACGGCGAACGCCGCCGCCCCGATCGCCTACCTGACGAGCCTCCAGCACGCCGACGGCTCCTGGCCCAGCCTGATCCCCGCCACCGGCGACTCCGACGTGGACAGCACCGCGATGGCCGTCATGGCGCTCGCCCTCGTCCCCGGTGACGAGGCCGCGGCGGCCGTCGACAAGGGCGTGGCCTGGATCGCGGGCCGGCAGCTCGCCGACGGCGGCTTCCCCGGCGCGGCCGGCGACTCGACCAACTCGGCCGCGCTCGCGGTCCAGGGCATGACGCTCCGCCGGTCCGCCCACGGCGCGGGGATCGCCAAGGCGCTGGACTTCCTCGCCGGTCAGCAGAACGACGACGGCGGGTTCAACGTTGCCTCCGAGGGGCAGCGGGGCTCGGACGTGCGGGCGTCCACGCAGGTGCTGGGCGGTGCGACCGGGGTCTCCTTCGGGACGCTGCGGCGGGACCTGGGCGGGACGCCCACGCCTACGCCGACGGCGACCGGGACTGCTACGCCGACGGCTACGGCTACGGCTACGGCGACTGTGACGCCGACTGCTACCGCGACTGCGACGGTGACTCAGACCGCTACGCCGACTCCCACCGCTACACAGACGGCGACGCCGACCGGGACGGGTACGCCGAGCCCGACCGCGACGCCGACGGCTACCGCGACGCAGACCACCTCCGGTTCCCCGACGGCTTCCGGTGCTCCCGTCCTCCCCGGCACGTCCGTCCGTCCGGCCGATGTCGCCCCCGTGGCCGACGGCATCGACGAGCCCGTCCGCGGTGGCGTCGGCGCACCGGTGGTTGCCATCCCGGTCCAGGTCGGCAGCAGTGCCGTCCGCGGCGGCGGTCTTGCCAGCACCGGTACCGAGACCTTGGTACTCACCGGCGCTGCCGGGCTGCTGACCGCCCTCGGCGCGGCGGCCGTGCTCGTCGCCCGGCGCCGTACCGGAACCGCCCCGGGGCGTCACCGGTGAGCCGGCGGTTCGGCCGACTGACCGGGGCCGTCGCACTGACCTTCGCGGTCGCGTTCGGCGGTGTCGGTGCGGCCGCCGGTCCGGCCGCCGCATCGCCCCTGCCGATCGAGGAGTGCACGACCACCTCCGGTGTGGTGCTGGCGGTCGACTTCAGCAAGTGGGGCGGTCCGCTGCTGCGTTCCTGCGGTACCACCCCCACCACCGGGTACGTCCTGCTGAACCAGGGCGGGTGGAAGACCACCGGGACCGGGCACGACGGTCCGGCGTTCATCTGCCGCATCGGCTACAGCGGCTTCCAGGGCGGCAAGCAGTTCCCGACGCCGGACCAGGAGAAGTGCGTCCTGACGCCGCCGGCCACGGCGTACTGGTCGTACTGGCACGCGGATCCCGGTCAGAACGATTGGTCGTACAGCCAATTGGGCGCGATGAGCTATCAGCCGAAGCCGGGCAGTGTCGATCTGTGGATCTTCGGCGGCACCAACATCGAGGGCACCGAGGGCCGTCCCGTCGTCTCGCCCGACACCCTGCGGGCGCACAACACGGCCCCGGGCGGCGGGACGACGCCCGTGACTCCCGAACCGCCCCAGCCGCCCGCAGGTTCGGGTGGCGGTGGCAGTACCGGCACCACCGGTGGCAGCGGCAGCACCGGCAGCACCGGGAGCACCGGCGGGGCGAACGGCGGTTCGTCCGGGACGAGTTCGGCCGGTTCCTCGGGTTCGTCGAGCGGCTCCTCGGGCGGGTCCTCGGGAGGGAACGCGAGCGGGTCCTCGGGCGGTACCGGCGGCGCGTCCTCGGGCTCGGGCTCCGGTTCGTCGAGCTCCTCGGGCGGCAGCACCGCCGGTGGCACGGCCAGCGGCACCGCAGGTACGGGCGGTGCGCCCGCCACGAAGCGCCCGCCCGCGACCGGCGGCACCAGCGGCACCAGTGGCACGGCCGGCGGCAGGTCCGCCGGCACGGCCGGTGCGCCCGCCACCACCCCGGCGAACCCGCAGGGCGAGGCGCCCGCGCCGACCGCTCCCGAGCCCGAGGTTCCGGCGGCCACCGCCGACCCCACCGGGGACCCCTCGGCGGAACCGGCCCCCGCCGACACCCCGCCCGCCACCGACACCGCCACCGACAGCGCCGTGCCCACCCCCGACGCCAGTACGTCGCAGCCCGCGCACGCAGCCGGCCCGGTGGTGGTGGACGCGGCACCGGCCGCCGACGCCCCGCACGACTCCGGCTCGATGGTCCCGGCCGTGGTCGGTGCCGTCCTGGTCGTGGCGCTCGGCGTGGCCACCGTGCTCACCGCGCGGCGCCGCCGCCGACAGGCCGAGTGATCGGGTGACCACGCTCGACAAGCGCTCCGCCGGCTCCCCGTCCCCCGCCTCCGGGCGGCTCGCGGGGGGCCGGCGCAGTCCGCGGAACCTGCACCCGCTCGCCTGGTGGACCTGGGCGCTGGCCCTGGCGACGGCGGCCAGCCGCACCACCAACCCGCTGCTGCTCCTGCTCGTCCTCGCCGTGCTCGGCTACGTGGTCACCGCCCGTCGCACCGACGCCCCGTGGGCGCGCGGCTTCGGCTACTACCTGGGGCTTGCCCTCACGGTGGTGGCGATCCGGGTGGTCTTCCGCTGCGTCTTCGCGACCGGCATCACCCCGCACGACCACCTGCTGTTCTCGCTCCCGCACATCCCCACCCCCGCCTGGTACGCGGGCATCGAGATCGGCGGCCCGGTCTCCCTGGAGGCCACCCTCTCGGCGGCCTTCGACGGACTGCGGCTGGCCTGTCTGATCTGCTGCATCGGCGCCGCCAACACCCTCGCCAACCCCAAGCGGGCCCTGCGCGTCCTGCCCGCTGCCCTCTACGAGCTCGGTGTCGCCGTGACGGTGTCGCTCAGCGTCGCCCCGCAACTGGTGCAGAGCGTCCAACGGGTCGCGCGGGCAAGGAGGTTGCGGGCGGGCCGGACCAAGGGCGTCCGCGCGCTGCGCAGCATCGTCGTCCCGGTGCTGGAGGACGCCCTGGAGCGTTCGCTGCACCTGGCCGCCGCGATGGACTCGCGCGGCTACGGGCGGGCGGGGACGGCCACCCGCCGGTCCCGCCGGACCACGGGCGCGCTGATGCTGCTCGGCATGTGCGGGCTCTGCGCCGGGGTGTACGGCCTGCTGGACGGAACCGCCCCCGCCGTCCTGGGACTTCCCGCGCTGGTGGCCGGCGCCGTTCTGTGCGCGGCGGGCCTGGCGCTCGGCGGACGCCGGGTGCGGCGCACCAGCTACCGGCCGGACCGCTGGCGGGCCGCCGAGTTCGGGGTGGCCGGCTGCGGTGTCGCCGCCGCCGTGCTGCTCTTCGGGACCGTCGGCTACGACGCCACCGAGCTCAATCCCTCGCTGTATCCGCTGACTTGGCCGAGCCTGCCGCTCGTCCCGGTGCTGGCCCTGCTGCTGGCCGGCGCCGCCGGGGCGATCGCCCCGCCGCCCGGCCGCACTCCCGGGCCGGCCACCCCGCCCAGGCCGCGCCCGGCGGACGGAACACGCCACCGGCGCACCGCCGTCGACCGCGCCACGTCCGACCGCGCCACGTCCGACCGCACCGAGCCCGACCGCACGACCACCGAGGTGAGCAAGTGATCCGATTCGACCGGGTCGGCGTGGTGTACGAGGGCCGCGACGCCCCCGTGCTGCGCGAGGTCGACCTGCACGTTCCGGAGGGCGAACTCTGCCTGGTGGTCGGCCGGACGGGCGTCGGGAAGTCGACCCTGCTCGGCGCCGTGAACGGCCTGGTGCCGCACTTCACCGGCGGCACCCTGCGCGGCCGGGTCACCGTCGACGGCCGCGACACCGCGCACCACCCGCCGCGTGAACTGGCCGATGTGGTCGGGGTGGTGGGGCAGGACCCGCTGGCCGGCTTCGTCACCGACACGGTGGAGGAGGAACTCGCCTACGCGATGGAGCAGTTGGCCGTCCCGCCGGAGGTGATGCGCAAGCGCGTCGAGGAGATCCTCGACCTGCTCGGCCTCGCCGACCTGCGCCACCGCGCGCTGCACGAGCTGTCCGGCGGCCAGCAGCAGCGGGTCGCCATCGGCTCGGTGCTCACCGCCCACCCCCGGGTGCTGGTCCTGGACGAACCGACCTCCGCGCTCGACCCGACGGCCGCCGAGGAGGTGCTCGCCGCGATCACCCGGCTGGTGCACGACCTCGGCGTGACCGTGCTGCTCGCCGAACACCGCCTGGAGCGCGTGGTCCAGTACGCCGACCGGGTGGCCTACCTGCCCGGTGACGGCACCGTCGTGCACGGCCCGCCCGCCGAGGTCTTCCGGGGCACCGCGATCGCGCCGCCGGTCGTCGAGCTCGGCCGGCTGGCCGGCTGGAGCCCGCTGCCGCTCTCCGTCCGGGACGCCCGCCGGGCCGCCGCGCCGCTGCGGGAGACCCTGGCCGCGCGCCCGGCACCGGCGCCGCGCCGCGGCGCCGCCGAGGGCGACACCGTGCTGTTCGCCGAGCGGATCGTGGTCCGGTACGGGCCGGTGACCGCCGTCCGGGAGGTCGGCCTGGAGCTCCGGGCCGGCCAGGTCACGGCCCTGATGGGGCGCAACGGATCGGGCAAGTCCTCGCTGCTGTGGGCCCTCCAGGGCTCCGGGCCCCGCCAGGGCGGCAGCGTGCGGGTGGTCCGCGAGGACGGCAGGCCGCCCAAGGACCCCAAGCGGGTCTCGGCGGCCGAGGCCCGGCGGCTGGTCGGGCTGGTCCCGCAGACCCCGACGGACCTGCTGTACCTGGAGTCGGTGGCCCAGGAGCTGGCCCAGAGCGACCTGGAGTCGGGCCGCGAGCCGGCAGCGGAGGCCGGACCGACCGCGCGCCGGATCCTCGACCGCCTCGCCCCCGGCATCCCGGACGACACCCACCCCCGCGACCTCTCCGAGGGTCAGAAGCTGGCCCTGGTGCTGGCGATCCAACTGGCCGCCGCACCCCGGGTGGTGCTGCTGGACGAGCCCACCCGCGGCCTGGACTACCACGCGAAGGAGGCGCTCACCGGCATCGTGGCCGCCCTCGCGGCCGAGGGGCGCACCGTGGTGGTCTCCACCCACGACGTCGAGTTCGTCGCCTCCGCCGCCGACCGGGTGCTGGTGATGGCCGAGGGCGAGATCGTCGCGGACGGCCGCACCGACGAGGTCATCGTCGCCTCGCCGACCTTCGCCCCGCAGGCCGCCAAGATCCTCGCCCCACTGCCGTACCTGACGGTGCATCAGGTGGCTCAGGCGCTCGAATCCGCGGGGGCCGCCCGGTGACCGCCGTCCGGATCCCCGGCCGGGCCCGGGTGGTCGTGGCGCTCGCCGCCTTCATCGGGCTCGTCGCCTTCACCTGGCCGTTCGTCGTTGCCCCGGGGAAGTTCGGCTCCTCCTACGCCCCGCCGCTGATCTTCGGCGCGCTGATGCTCCTGGTGCTCGCCGTCGTCGTCGCGGAGATCTCGGCGGGCGGCATCGACGCCAAGGCCCTCGCCATGCTCGGCGTGCTCTCCGCCGTCAACGCCGGGCTGCGCCCCCTCGGTGCGGGGACGGCGGGGGTGGAGACGGTGTTCTTCGTGCTCGTCCTGGCCGGCCGGGTCTTCGGCCCGGGCTTCGGTTTCACCCTCGGCTGCACCTCGCTGTTCGCCTCCGCCCTGCTGACCGGCGGGGTCGGCCCCTGGATGCCGTACCAGATGTTCGGCTGCGCGTTCGTCGGCCTGCTCGCCGGGCTGCTGCCGCCCCTGCGGCGGTGCTGGGAGGTGCCGGTGCTGGCCTTCTACGGCGCCTTCTCCGGCTACCTCTTCGGCTTCCTGCTGAACCTCTCCTTCTGGCCGTTCTCGACCGACCCCAACAGCTCCATCGCCTACCTGCCCGGACTGCCGTTCACCGAGCAGTGGCACCGCTACCTGCTCTTCGACGTGGCGACCTCGCTCGGCTGGGACACCGGCCGCGCCGTCACCACCTTCGTGGCCGTCCTGCTGGTCGGCCCCGCCGTCCTGACCGTCTTCCGCCGCGCCGCCCGCCGGGCCAACTTCGAGCCGACCGTGCGTTTCGAGGCCGTGGACGCTCCTCCGGGCAGCACCACCGCGACGGCAGGTGACACGTCATCGCGAGACGTGGGCCTCGATGCCGTCGAGCACGAAGTCGAGGCCCATCCGGAAGGTGCGGTCGGCGTCGAGGTGGGCGGCGTCGCGCACCACCGTGGCCAGCGCGGGGAACCGGCCCGTGGCGAAGGTGCGTTCCAGGTAGGGCCCGAGTGACCGCTGCCACTGCTTCTCGTCCATCCCGGTGGCCCGCTCGGCCCGCCGCTCGGCGATCTCCCGACGCACCGCGCCGATCACGTACGCCTTGACCGCGGCGACCACCGGCATGACGGCGTCCACATGGAGGTCGCCCAGTGCGGCCACCAGGGTCTCCCCGCCGGCCAGCGCCTCCGGCCCGAGCTGGGGTCGGCCGCCCAGCAGATCGGCGAGCCATTCGTGCTCGTGGACGGCGCTCCGAGTGGCTTCGGCATGGGACCGGAGCACCTCCCGCCAGTGGTCGCCGACCGGCCGGATCCCGGCGTGCACGGCGTCGACCATCAGGTCGAGCAGCTCCTCCTTGCTCGCGATGTAGCCGTACAGCCGCATCGGACGGACGTCCAGTTCGGTGGCGACCTTGCGCAGCGACACCGCGTCCAGGCCGTCCGCGTCGGCGAGCCCGATCGCCGTCCGCACGATCCGGTCCCGGCTCAGCGGGGCCGGCACGGGTCGATCCGGCGGCTCCGGCCGCTCCCACACCAACATGCCGCTCACCATACAACGCATCGGGCGATACAGTGTATCGACCAGTACGGTGTATCGAGACGCGTCGAGGTGCACCGAGGTGCCTCCGAGGTGCCTCGACGGTGTCTTGAAGGCGTTTCGGAGGGGGAGGCAGAAATGACCATCGCCATCGTCGGAGCCGGCCTCGGCGGCCTGGCGCTCGCCCGGGTGCTGCACGTGAACGGCATCGACTGCGTCGTCCATGAACGCGAATCGTCACGCCACGCGCGCGGCCAGGGCGGCATGCTCGACATCCACTCCGGCCAGCGGGCGCTGCGCGAGGCCGGTCTGATCGACGAGTTCTTCGCGATCGCCCGCGGCGAGGGCCAGGACATGCGCCTGCTGGAGCCGGACGGCACCGTGCTGCTCCAGGAGGACACGCCCGACGACGCCCCGCTCGCGCGGCCCGAGGTCGACCGCGCCGACCTGCGCGACCTGCTGCTGGACTCCCTCCCCGAGGGCACGGTGCGCTGGGGGCGGGCGTTCGAGTCCGCCGACAGCGGCCTGCTGCGCTTCGCCGACGGCGGCAGCGCGACGTACGACCTGCTGGTCGGCGCGGACGGCGCGAACTCACGGGTCCGCGCGCTGCTCACCGACGTCCGCCCGGCGCACACCGGTCACAACATGGTCGAGGTCGGCATCCCCGACATCGACCGGACCCACCCCGACCTCGCGGCCATGGTCGGGCGCGGCACCTACTGGGTGCTCGGCGACGGAGTGTCGCTGGCGGCGCAGCGCAACGGCGACGGCCGGGTCCGCATCGGCCTCGGCTTCTACGACACCGCCGAGGACTGGTTCGCCACCAGCGGGATCCCGTTCGACGACCCGGCCGCCGCCCGGGCGCGGCTGATCGACCTGCTCCCCGGCTGGGACCCGCGCTTCACCGCGCTGATCGCGGCCTGCGACGACACCGTCGTGCCGAGGTCGATCACCACCCTCCCGGTCGGCCTGACCTGGCCGTCGACGCCGGGCGTCACGCTGGTCGGCGATGCCGCGCACCTGATGCCGCCGGTGGGACAGGGAGCCAACATGGCGCTGCTCGACGGCGCCCTGCTGGGTCTCGCGCTCGCCGCGCACCCGGACGACCTCCCGGCCGCCGTGGCGGAGTACGAACGCGAGATGTTCGAACGCACCGCCGCTGCCGCCCGGATGTCCACGGAGATCCAGGCGATGCTGCGGGCGCCGGACGCCGCTCGGAAGATGCTCGCGTTCTTCCAACCGGACTGACAGCGGCCGAGTGCGGCGGCGCGCGCCCCCCGGCCGACGCGGCCCCGAGGTGCCCGCCGGTCCCGATCCGTGGACACCGCGGTGGAATCCATCGCCCCGACCGGCGGTTTGCCTCTAGGCTGACCCTGTAGCTGGTTCGTCCTGCCCGCCAGGCAGGACGTCGTAAGAGGGAACCCGGTGACGCCTTTCGACTGGCCAGTCCGGGACTGCCCCGCAGCGGTGAGTGGGAACGACCGCCGTCATACGCACTGGGTCCGAGCCGGGCCCGGGAAGCGACGGCCAGTAGGTGTCCGCCCTCGACGAGGGCGAGCGTGCCCGCGAGTCCGAAGACCTGCCCGCTGCCCGTCCGCGGAGGATCCGCGGGCGGCTGTCCGATGACCTCGAGGGCGGGTCGGCGACCACAGCAGGCGGTTCAGGCACGTCCGTTCGCGGCAGCCACCGTCCGGCTGGTCGTCCCTTCGCGCCCTCGTCCCGTCAGCGGGCACTTGAGGAGCAAGACTCGCGAAGGAGAGTCCCTTGACAGCGAAGTCCGCAGCCGCGGCCACCCGGGCGACCGTGCACGGCTACCCCCGCCAGGGCCGGAACCGGGAGCTCAAGAAGGCGATCGAGGGCTACTGGAAGGGCAACGTCACCGCCGACGCCCTCCGGGCCGCCGCCACCGAGCTGCGCCGGGAGAACTGGCGGCAGCTCGCCGACGCCGGTGTGCTCGAAGTCCCCACCGGCGACTTCTCGTTGTACGACCACGTGCTGGACACCACCGTCGCCGTCGGCGCGATCCCGGCCCGCCACCGGGCCGCCGTCGACGCCGACCCGCTCGGCGGGTACTTCGCCATGGCGCGCGGCACCCAGGACGTCGCGCCACTGGAGATGACCAAGTGGTTCGACACCAACTACCACTACCTGGTCCCCGAGTTGGGGCCCGACACGGTCTTCGTCGCGAACCCGGCCAAGGCGGTCGGCGAACTCGCCGAGGCGATCGCGCTCGGCCACGGGGCCCGGCCGGTGCTGGTCGGCCCGGTCACCTACCTGCTGCTCGCCAAGCCCGCCCCCGGCGTGACGGCGGACTTCGAGCCGGTCACCCTGCTCGACCGGCTGCTGCCGGTCTACGCGGAGCTGCTCGCCGCCCTGAAGGCCGCCGGCGCCGAGTGGGTGCAGTTGGACGAGCCCGCGCTCGTCCAGGACCGCACCCCGGCCGAACTGAACACCGCCGCCCGCGCCTACCGCGAGCTCGGCGCCCTCACCGACCGGCCGAAGCTGCTGGTCGCGAGCTACTTCGACCGCCTCGGCGAGGCCCTGCCGGTGCTCGCCAAGGCACCCGTCGAGGGCCTGGCGCTGGACTTCACCGGCCCCGCCGCCGCCAACCTCGACGACCTCGCCGCCGTGGGCGGCCTGCCGGGCAAGCGGCTGGTCGCGGGCGTCGTCGACGGGCGCAACATCTGGATCAACGACCTGGAGAAGTCGCTCGCCACCTTGGCGACCCTGCTCGGCCTCGCCGACCGGGTCGACGTCGCACCGTCCTGCTCCCTGCTGCACGTGCCGATCGACGCCGCCCTGGAGCGCGACGTCGCCCCGCAGATCGCCCGCTGGCTCGCCTTCGCCCGGCAGAAGGCCACCGAGGTCGCCCTGCTCGCCCGCGCACTGCGCGAGGGCACCGGCGCGATCACCGCCGACCTCGCCGCCAACCGCGCCGACCTGGCCTCCCGGGCCGGCTCGCCGATCACCCGCGACCCGGCCGTGCGCGCCCGCACCGCCGCCGTCACCGCCGAGGACGCCCGCCGCCCGCAGGCCTACCCGCAGCGCGCCGAGGCCCAGCGCGCCCGCCTCGGCCTGCCGCTGCTGCCGACCACCACCATCGGCTCCTTCCCGCAGACCACCGAACTGCGCGTCGCCCGCGCCGATCTGACGGCCGGTCGGATCGACGCCGCCGCGTACCGGGAGCGGATGGAGGCCGAGGTCCGCGAGGTGATCGCCTACCAGGAGAAGGCCGGCCTGGACGTCCTGGTGCACGGCGAGCCCGAGCGCAACGACATGGTCCAGTACTTCGCCGAGCAGCTCACCGGTTACCTCGCCACCCGGCACGGCTGGGTGCAGTCCTACGGCACCCGCTACGTCCGCCCGCCGGTCCTCGCCGGCGACATCTCCCGCCCGCACCCGATGACCGTCGACTGGTTCCGCTTCGCCCAGGACCTCACCGACCGCCCCGTCAAGGGCATGCTCACCGGCCCCGTCACCATGCTCGCCTGGTCCTTCGTCCGCGACGACCAGCCGCTCGGCGACACCGCCCGCCAGGTCGCCCTCGCCCTGCGCGACGAGGTCACCGACCTGGAGGCCGCCGGCGCCGCCGTCGTCCAGGTCGACGAACCCGCCCTTCGCGAGACCCTGCCGCTGCGCGCCGCCGACCGTCCGGCGTACCTGGACTGGGCCACCGAGTCCTTCCGGCTGGCCACCTCGGGCGTGCGGGCCGACACCCAGGTGCACACCCACATGTGCTACGCCGAGTTCGGCGCGATCATGAGCGCGATCGAGGAGCTCGACGCGGACGTGATCTCGCTGGAGGCCACCCGCTCCCACATGCAGGTCGCCGGTGAACTGGCCGCCGCCGGGTACCCGCGCGAGGTCGGACCGGGCGTCTGGGACATCCACTCCCCGCGCGTGCCCAGCACCGAGGAGGCCCTCGCCCTGCTCCGGGCGGGCCTGGCCGCGATCCCGGCCGAGCGGCTCTGGGTCAACCCCGACTGCGGACTGAAGACCCGCGGCTGGGCGGAGACCCGCGCCTCGCTGGACAGCCTGGTCGGCGCCGCCCGCCGCCTGCGCGAGGAACTCGCGGGCTGACACCCGGTCTGCTCCGTCCCGCCCCGGTCGTCGCAGGCCGGGGCGGGACGGGTCGGACCGGTCGGCGCGCGGTCAGTCCTCGGTGCGGCGCAGCAGATAGGTGTCCATGATCCACCCCTTGCGCTCGCGCGCCTCGCCGCGCAGCCGCGCGATCTCCGGCGCCGCCTCGCCGAGCGGACCGGAGACCAGGATCTCGTCCTCCCCGCCCAGGTAGGCGCCGTAGTGGATGTGCACGCCCTCGGGGTCGATCCGGCCGAAGGCGGCCTGCCCGTCGAGCATCACCACCGTGTCCTCGGCGCCCGGCGGGAAGCCCTCGGCGGCCAGCCGGCGCGCGGTGGTGATCCGCACCGGGCGGCCGACCCGGGTCAGGGTGGTGCGGTGCCGGGCGGCGAGCACCGAGACGCTGCTGATGCCCGGCACCACCTCGTAGTCGAACGCGCCCGGGTCGGCGGCCAGCACCTCGTCCAGCACGGCGGTCACGCTGTCGTACAGGCTGGGGTCGCCCCACACCAGCAGCGCGCCGGTGCCGTCCGGGCCCAGTTCCTCCGCCACCAGCCGGCCGACCAGCTCGGCCCGGCGGCGGCGCCAGTCCTGGACCGCCTCGGTGTAGGCCGGAGTGGTCCGGTCGCGCTCGGCGTCCGGCACCTCGACCACCCGGTGACCGGGGCGGGCGTGCTCCTCGATCATCCGCCGGCGCAGCCGCATGAGGTCCTGGCGCTGCTCGTTCTTGTCGAGGAGGAGGAAGACGTCGGTGCGGGCGATGGCCTTGACCGCCTGCAGGGTGAGGTGGTCCGGGTCGCCCGCACCGATGCCGATGACGTTGATGTGCCGCATGCCCACGATTCTGCCCGGTCGGGAGGGGTGCGGGGTAACGGGAGCCCGGGCCCGTCCGGCTGGAGCCCGGGACCGTCGGACGGCGACCGGGCCCGTCAGGCGGAGACCGGCACCGGCCGCTGCTCCGGCCCGTCGTAGCGGGCGAGCGGGCGGATCAGTGCGTTGTGGGCGAGCTGTTCGGAGATGTGGGCCGTCCAGCCGGTGATCCGGCTCATCACGAAGATCGGTGTGAACACCGGGGTGTCGAAGCCCATCAGGTGGTAGGCCAGGCCCGCCGGGTAGTCCAGGTTGGGGTGGATGCCCCGGCGTTCCAGCATCGCCTCCCGCAGCGCGGTGTGCAGCGCCGCCAGCCGCGCGGCCCGCGGGTCGGTACTCCGGGCGACCAGGTCGTCCAGGGCCGCCTGCATGATCGGGACGCGGGAGTCGCCGTGCTTGTAGACGCGGTGGCCGAAGCCCATGATCTTCCGCCGGTCGGCGAGCGCCCGGTCCAGCCAGTCCGCGGCCCGGGCCGGATCGCCGATCTCTTCCAGCATGTGCATCACCGCCTCGTTGGCGCCGCCGTGCAGCGGCCCCTTGAGCGCGCCGATCGCGGCGGTGACGGCGCTGTAGAGATCGGAGAGGGTGGAGGTGACGACGCGGGCGGTGAAGGTGGAGGCGTTGAAGCTGTGCTCGGCGTACAGCACCAGCGAGATCTCGAAGCAGCGGACCACCTCGGGCGCGGGCACCGCCCCGAAGCACATGTGGAAGAAGTTCTCGGCGTACCCCAGCTCCGGGTCCGGGGCGATCGGGTCCAGCCCGCGTCGGCGGCGCTGGTCGGTGGCGACCACGGTGGGCAGCCTCGCCAGGAGGGTGAGGGACTTGGCGAGGCCGGGGGCCGGGCGGCCGTCGTCCTCGGTCTGGTCCTCGGCGCCGAAGAAGCTGACGGCGGTGCGCAGCACGTCCATCGGGTGGCAGGTCTCCGGGAGCCGGGCCAGCAGCTCCGCGGTGGTGCGGTCCAGCGGTCGCAGCGCGCGCTCCCGGGCCCGGAACCCCTGCAGCTGCGCCGCGTCCGGCAGCTCGCCGTACTGGAGCAGGTGGGCGACCTCCTCGAAGCAGCGGTGGGCGGCCAACTCCTGTACGGGGTAGCCGCGGTAGGTGAGCGAGTTGGTCTCCTGGACGACGGTGGAGATCCCGGTGGTGTCGGCGACGACACCGGCGAGGCCGCGGTGGACCTCGGGTGCGGTGGTGGACATGGGGGTGGTCCCTCCGGTGCGTCAGGTGCCGGGCGACAGGGTGAAGTCGAAGACGGCCGAGTCGAAGGCCGAGTACTCCTGGTAGCCGAGGAGTTCGTACAGCCGGGAGCGGGTCTGCATCCGGGGCAGCAGGGCGGACTGGGTGCCCTCGGCGGCGAGGGTGCGCAGCCCGTCCTCGGCCGCGCCCATGGCGAGGCGCAGCAGGGTGACGGGGTAGAGCGCGATGTCGTACCCGAGGTCCTGGAGGGTCCGGGCGTCCAGCAGCGGCCCCTTGCCGAACTCGGTCATATTGGCGAGCAGGGGGACGTCGACGGCCTTGCGGAAGGCCGCGAACTCGGCCTCGTCGGCGAGCGCCTCGGGGAAGACCGCGTCCGCGCCCGCGTCCACATAGGCCTTCGCCCGGTCGATCGCCGCCGCCAGGCCCTCGACGGCGCGGGCGTCGGTGCGGGCCATGAGGAGGAAGTCCGGGTCGCGGCGGGCGTCCACGGCGGCCCTGATCCGGCGGACCATCTCCGTGCGGGTGGTGACGGTCTTGCCGTCGAGGTGGCCGCAGCGTTTGGGGTTGACCTGGTCCTCCAGGTGCAGGCCGGCCACCCCGGCGTCCTCCATGAGCTGCACGGTGCGGGCGGCGTTCATCGGCTCGCCGAAGCCGGTGTCGGCGTCGGCCAGTACCGGCAGGTCGGTGGCCCGGGTGGTCTGGCGGGCGCGGTCGGCGACCTCGGTGGCGGTGGTGAGGCCGATGTCGGGCAGGCCGAGGTCGGCGGCGAGCACGGCCCCGGACAGGTAGGCGGCCTCGAAGCCGAGGTCCTGGATCAGCCGGGCGGAGAGCGGGTTGAACGCGCCCGGCACGGTCAGCAGCCGTCCGGTGGCGAGCCGTTCGCGCAGGGCGCGGCGGCGCTGCGAGGCGGTGGTGCGGGTGTGCAGCATGTGGGTGCGCAGCATCAGAACAGGCCCTCCGGCAGGGTCTCGTCGAACTCCCGGACGGCCTGGGTGTCGACGGCCGGGAACAGCTCGTCGAGGTCGGTGGCCCGCAGCTCGGCGAGGCCGTCGGCGGCGGCCAGGAAGCGGTCCTGGTCGGCGGCCGTGACGACCCCCTCGGCCAGGGTGCGGAACTTCCGCTCGTACGCGGGCCGGTCGAAGGGCCGGGCGCCGTTGGGGTGGGCGTCAGCGAGGGCGAGTTCGTCCTCGACCACCGTGCCGTCGTCCAGGGTGACCACCACCCGGCCGCCGAAGGCCCGGCGCTTCGGGTCGGGGTCGTGATAGCGCGCCGTCCACTCCGGGTCCTCGACGGTGGTGATCCGCCGCCACAGCGCGACGGTCTCCGGACGCGCGGCCCGCTCGGGCGTGTAGGAGTGTTCGTGGTGCCAGCCGCCGTCCTCCAGGGCCACGGCCAGGATGTACGGGATCGAGTGGTCGAGGGTCTCCCGGCTGGCGGTGGGGTCGTACTTCTGCGGGTCGTTCGCGCCGGAGCCGATCACCTGGTGGGTGTGGTGGCTGGTGTGCAGGACCACGGAGCGGACCTGCCCCAGCGGCCCGGTCTTCTCGCGCAGCCGCCGGGCCAGGTCGATGATCGCCTGGGCCTGGTACTCGGCGGAGTGCTCCTTGGTGTAGGTGTCCAGGATCGCCCGGCGCGGCTCGTCGGCTTCCGGCAACCGCACCGTGTAGTCCGACCGGGGTCCGTCGAGCATCCAGGCCAGGAAACCGTCCTCGCCCTCGTAGATCGGGGAGGGGCTGGTCCCGCCGCGCATGGCCCGGTCCACCGCCTCGATCGCCGCCTTGCCGGCGAAGGCGGGGGCGAAGGCCTTCCAACTGGAGATCTCGCCCTTGCGGGACTGCCGGGTGGCGGTCGTGGTGTGCACCGCCTGCTGGACGGCCTGGTAGGTGACCTCGGTCGGCAGCCGCAGCAGGGTGCCGATCCCGCAGGCGGTGGCCGCGCTCAGATGGGCCACGTGGTCGATCCGGTGCTCGTGCAGACAGATGCCCCTGACCAGCGCGACATGCACCTCGTACGCGGCGACGATGCCGCGCAGCAGGTCGGCGCCGGTGCGGCCGGTGTGCTGGGCGACGGCGAGCAGCGGCGGGATGTTGTCACCGGGGTGGGAGTAGTCGGCGGCGAGGTAGGTGTCGTGGAAGTCCAGCTCGCGCACGGCCGTCCCGTTGGCCCAGGCCGCCCACTCGGGCGCGACCCGCACCAGGCTGCCGAACACCCGGGCGCCCGGCGCGGCGTGGTGGGCGCGGGCGTGCGCCTGGGCGCGGGCCACCGCCACCGGACGGCGCAGCAGCGAGGCCGTGGCCACGGCGGCGTTGTCGACCACCCGGTTGACGGCCATCGCGGCACTCTCGGGGTCCAGCTCCTCGGTGCCGGCGGCGACGGCGGCGAGCCGCCAGGCGAGCTGCTCCTCGCGCGGCAGCCGGTCGGCACTGGGGTGGACGCGGACGTGGTACTCGATCACGGGGGCTCCTCGCGGGCTTCGGCGGAACGGGCGCACCACGAGCCTTTCCCACGACGGCGCCCGTGGCGAGGAAGCCACACTGCGGAATCGGGCCACGTCGGGGCGGTGAAACTGCGAATTCTGCGGATCCGGCCGACGGGCGGCAGTGGTACTTTTCGCAAGCCGGGCGAGGAAGCCGCCCGTTGCGCAGTTCCGCAGTTCTGCCGTTCCGCCGTTCCGCCGTTCCGCAATGAGGAGTACCACCGGTCCCATGACACGCCCGGCCGCCCGGAAGATCTACGCACACGCCAAGCTCCGCCGACTGCGCCGCGCCCACGGCCTCAACCAGGTCGAGCTGGCCCGCGAACTCGGCATCTCCACCAGCTACCTCAACCAGATCGAGCACAGCCAGCGCCCGCTGACCGCGCCCGTGCTGCTGCGGATCGCCGAAGTCCTCGGCGTCGAACCGGAGTTCTTCTCCGACACCGACGAGGAGCGCCTCGTCACCGACCTGCGCACCGCCCTCGCCGACGAGGCCTGCGGCGGCACCGTCCCGCCCGAGCAGGTCACCGAGGTCAGCCGCGACCACCCCGAGCTGGCCCGCGCCCTGGTCGCCCTGCACCGCCGCTACCGGGAGGCCGTCGAACACGTCACCGGCCCCACAGTCACCGGCCCCACAGTCACCGGCCCCACAGTCACCGGGCCGGCCGTCACCCGGCCGGCCGCCGAACCCCACGACGAGGTAAGGGACTTCTTCTACACCCACCACAACCACATCGACCCCCTCGACCGGGCCGCCGAGACCCTGGCCGGCACGCTCGACGCGCCGCCCGGCGGCCGGTCGGCACCCGCCCTCGCCGCACTGCTGGCCGACCGGCACGGCGTCCGGGTGGCGGAGACCGACCACCGGGACACGGCCGACCTGCGCCGCTACGACCCCGCCACCGGCGTACTGCGGCTCTCGCCCTGGCTCACCGACGGCCAACGGGCCTTCCAACTCGCCACCCAGCTGGCCCTGCTGGAGCAGTGTGAGCTGCTGGACGACCTGGTCGCCGAGGCCGGCCTCACCTCCCCGCAGGCCGAGTCGCTGGCCCGGATCGGCCTCGCCAACTACTTCGCCGGGGCCGTGCTGATGCCCTACACCGCCGTGCACACGGCCGCCGAGGACCTGCGCTACGACATCGAACTGCTCCAGGCCCGGTTCGGCGTCGGCTTCGAGACCGCCTGCCACCGGCTGAGCACCCTCCAGCGCACCGGCCGCCGCGGCGTCCCGTTCTCCTTCCTGCGCGCCGACCGCGCGGGCAACATCTCCAAACGCCAGTCCGCCACCGGCTTCCACTTCTCCCGCCTGGGCGGGACCTGCCCGCTCTGGACCGTATACGAAGCCTTCTCTGCACCCGGCCGCATCCTCACCCAGGTCGCCGAAATGCCCGATGGAAAGCGCTACTTCTGGATCGCCCGAACGGTCACCCACGGCGGCCACGGCCAACGCGCCGCCCGCGCCGAGTTCGCCGTCGCCCTCGGCTGCGAACTCCGCCACGCCCACCGCCTGGTCTACGCCGAAGGCACCGCCCTCGACGACCCCCGCGCCGCCACCCCCATCGGCCTCGGCTGCCGCATCTGCGAACGCACCGACTGCGCCCAACGCGCCCGCCCCCCGGCCACCAACCCCCTCACGGTGGACCCCAACCACCGCACCCGCATCCCGTACCCGGTCCTGTCGGACCAGTCGTGACGGCACCCGTACCCACGCGCCCCGGCAGGAGGCGCGGGCCGCGAGGGCCCGCGCCGGATCAGGAGGTGACGCCCGTGCGCGCGGCCAGCTCGCGAGCGCCGGGGATCGACACCGGGGCGTAGAGCAGGTCTGCGGTGAGCGCCTGCAAAGCCGGCCTGCGCACCTCCTCCGGCGCCACTCGCTCGGTGAACCGCAGCGCGGCGAACGTACGGCGGTGGTCCCCGAGGTGGTGCCACATGCGGGCGCAGTCCGTTCCGAACCGGGCCTGGCGCTCCACCGTCGGCAGTCGCCCGGGACTGATCCGCGCGGCGTGGGCAATCGCCTCGTCCGGCGTGCCCAGCGCCGTGTGCACGCCGATCCAGTACAGGTCCACCTGGGTGCTGGTGGCGTCTACCGTGAACAAGGGGGTTCTCGGCCCGGCCTCGGCGCCAGGGAGCCGGCGTACCGTGTCGGCGGCATCTGTCATCAGGTCCACGGCGTCGCTCCGACGCCGGTCGCACGCCGCCGTGTAGGCGGCCGTCATCAAGAGTGTGGCGGCTACGGCCCGGGACACCTGGTCGCCATCCCGTTCGAGCGAGTCGGCCGTTCGGCGCAGGAGGTCGACGGCGGCGGACGGCCGTCCGGCCCGTCGCATCGTGATCGCCAGGACCCGGGCCGCCTCACCGTGCACGACAGGGTGGCCGCTGGCCTGAGCAGCGGCCAGCGCCCGGTCGGCAGCCGGCCACGCGACATCCGAATGCGACTTCAGTGCGAGTTCCGTGGCCAGCACCCACGCCCGTGAAACGTGTGCGTGGGCGTCCTCGCGGGGACGGCCGGAAAGCTCGTCCCGGGTGGCTTGAGCCGTGCCGAGCAGGCTCGGCAGGCTTTCGCCGAGAGCCCGGTAGCGAGCCGCCGTGAAATGGGTCCGTGCGGTCGCGAGCGACCGGCCGAGTTCTTGCAGGGATGTCGGCGCCGACGCCTCGGGCTCGTACAGGGCCCCGACGATCCGAGCCGATGCGTCGTGCGGCGTGGCGGCCGCAGATGTCGAGGGGAGTACGGACACTCCTGCCGCCGCCATACCGGCCACGAGCAGCTGCCTGCGCAGCATGGCATCCTCCTGAGCTGCAGTCACATCTGCCGCCAGAGTATCCGGTCGAGGGCTGCGAACGACGTCAAGCGGCAGGTTCAGCGTCCGGGCGATCAACCGGAGAGGTTGATCGCCCGGACGGAGCACGCCGTTTTCGATGCGGCTGATCGCGGACGCGGAGTACCCGCAGGAGTGTCCCAGTTGGGCTTGCGTCATGCGCCGCGCGCACCGCGCGGCCCGGATCGTTGCCCCCATCTGCTGCTGATGTGACACGGTGCCGCCCTTCGACTGCACGGGATAGCCACCGTATAGACGGACCGGCTGCCAGGGGCAGGGCGTGCACGGAGTGTGCGAGGCACGCACACGGCGTGCGGAGGCAGCCGATCGGTATTCGCCTGTAGGCCGCACGCGGCTTCTGTGGTGTTGCCCGGCCGGCGCACCTCTGCCCCTTCAGCCCGAGGAGAGTGCCATGAGCACCGTCCTGCTGGACAAGCCCGTCGCCGAGATCCGACCCACCAGCGCCCCCGAGCCCAGTACGCTGCCCGAGCGGGACCGCGAGGCGGGAGCCCGTGCCTGCCCGGTCTGCGGATCGGGTTCCACCTACCAGATGATGGACGGCCGGTGGGGTTGCACCCAGTGCGGGTCGACCTGGTCCTGACCGGCCTCGGGAGGCCCTGATGGCGGACTGTGCGCAGTGCGGGATGCCCGCGGTGATCGAGGATCTGGACGAGCGGCCGCCGCGGCCCTGGTGTCTCGGGTGTGCGACCGCGCTCGTGCGGGCCGGTGATCCGGTTCTCCGCTATCGCTCGCTCGACGGCGCGGACAGGTACGGGCGGGTCCTTTTCGGTGGCAGTACCGAGGTGCTGCCGTTCCGTCCGATCGGTTGAGACCGATTGAGACCGATGGGGACGGCTCCTCGCCCCGACGGGCGAGGAGCCGTCAGCTCGACCGGTGGGGGTGGAAGCCCCGGCCGGACTTGCGGCCGAGGAGGCCCGCTTCGACCATGCGGGTGAGCAGTGGTGGGGGTGCGTAGAGCGGTTCCTTGTACTCCTCGTACATCGACTTCGCGATGGCCTGGACGGTGTCGAGGCCGATGAGGTCGGCGAGTTGGAGCGGGCCCATGGGGTGGGCGCAGCCGTGGACCATGCCGGTGTCGATGTCCTGGGCGGTGGCGTGGCCGGCTTCGGCGAGGCGGATCGCGGAGAGGAGGTAGGGGATCAGGAGGGCGTTGACGACGAAGCCGGCGCGGTCGCGGGAGCGGATGACGTGCTTGCCGAGCACCTCCTCGGCGAAGGTGTGCACGCGGTTGAGGACGGTCGGGTCGGTGTGCAGGGAGGAGACGAGTTCGACCAGGGGCATGACCGGGGCGGGGTTGAAGAAGTGCAGGCCGAGCACGTTGGCCGCCCGTTCGGTGGCGATGCCGAGGCGGGTGACGGGGATGGCGGAGGTGTTGGTGGCGAGGACGGCGTCGTCGTCGGCGAGCACCTTGTCCAGGGCGCCGAGGACGTCGGTCTTGACGCGTTCGTCCTCGACGACGGCCTCGACCACGAGTTGGCGGTCGGCGAGGGCTTCGAGGTCGTCGGCGAACAGCAGGTGCGCCCAGGCGTCGGTGCGCTGCTGATCGCTGATCCGGCCGCGGTCGACGGCGCGGTGCAGGGACCGGTCGATGCGGGCGCGGGCGGCGCGCAGGGCGGCGGAGCCGTGTTCGCAGACGATGGTGTCCAGGCCGGCGCGGGCGAAGACCTCGGCGATGCCGGCGCCCATCTGTCCGGCGCCGACGACGGCGACCCGTCGGATGTCGTTCATGGCGAGCCTTTCCGGGGGCGGTGTCACAGGGCCGGTGCGGTGGTGCGGACGAGGTGGCGGGCGTACGCCTCGGTGGTGAGGAAGGCGGGCAGGTCGGCGCCGAGGGCGGTGTCGACGAGGATCCGGGTCGCGTCGTCCAGCAGCGCCGGGTCGGCGCCCTCGGCGAGCAGGGTGGCCCGTTCCCGGTCGATCAGCCGTCGGACGAGGTCCGGGGTGGCGAGCGAGCCGCCGGTGAGCCGGGTGCAGTGGTGCTGCCACTGCCAGAGCTGGCAGCGGGCGATCTCGGCGGTGGCGACGTCCTCCATCAGGCCGAACACGGCGACCGCGCCGGTGCCGCCGAGCCAGGCGGTGAGGTAGCGCAGGGCGACGGCGACGTTGGCGCGCAGGCCCTGTTCGGTGGGCAGGCCGACGGAGAGCCGGTGGACGCCGAGCAGGTCCGCGGCGGTCACCTCGACGTCCTCGCGGCCGCGGTCGAGCTGGTGCGGCTGGTCGCCGAGGGCGGCGTCGAAGGCGGTGCGGCAGGTGCCGACCAGGCCCGGGTGCGCCACCCAGGAGCCGTCGAAGCCGTCCCCGGCCTCGCGTTCCTTGTCGGCGCGGACCCGGGTGAGGGCGGCCTCGTTGGCGTCCGGGTCGCGTTGCGGGATCGCCGCGGCCATGCCGCCGATGGCGTGGGCGCCGCGCCGGTGGCAGGTGCGCACCAGCAGGTCGGTGTAGGCGCGCATGAACGGCTGGGTCATGGTGAGGGAGGCGCGGTCCGGCAGGACGAACCTCGGCCCGTGCTGGGCGAAGTTCTTGATCAGGCTGAACAGGTAGTCCCAGCGGCCCGCGTTGAGGCCGGCGGCGTGCTCGCGCAGCTCGTGGAGGATCTCGTCCATCTCGAAGGCGGCGGTGACGGTCTCGATCAGCACGGTGGCGCGGATCGTGCCGTGCGGGATGCCCAACTCGGCCTGGGCGACGGTGAACACGTCGTTCCAGAGCCGCGCTTCGAGGTGGTTCTCCAGCTTGGGGAGGTAGAAGTAGGGGCCGGAGCCGGCCTCGATCTGCGGCCGTCCGCAGTGGAACAGGTAGAGGCCGAAGTCGACCAGGGCGCCGATCGCCGGCCGGCCGTCGATCAGCAGGTGGTGCTCGTCGAGGTGCCAGCCGCGCGGGCGGACGACGATGGTGGCGGGGTCGTTCCCGACGAAGTAGCGCTTGCCGCCGGCGGTGGTGTCGTCGATCCGGCGCTCGATCGCGTCGATCAGGTTGAGCTGGCCGGAGACGAGGTTGTGCCAGGTGGGGGAGGTGGCGTCCTCGAAGTCGGCGAGCCACACCTTGGCGCCGGAGTTGAGGGCGTTGACGGCCATCCGGCGCTCCGGGGGGCCGGTGATCTCCACCCGGCGGTCGTGCAGGCCCGGTCCGGCCCCGGCCACCCGCCAGCTGTCGTCCTCCCGGACGGCGCGGGTTTCGGGCAGGAAGTCCAGGGTGCCGCCGGCGGCGAGGGCGTCGGCCCGGCGCCGCCGCTCGGCGAGCAGTGCGGTGCGGCGGGCCGCGAAGGGGAGGTGCAGGCGGGCGACGAAGGCGAGGGCCTCGGGGGTGAGGACCTCCTCGAAGCGGTCCTCGGCGGCGCCGAGGACCTCGATGCGGGTGGGCAGGCTCATCCGGTTCTCCTGGAGGCGGGTCGGGGGCCGCCCGGGCCCCGTCCCTCAACGGGGTCCCCGGGCGGCGCGGCGGAAGGCGGCTCGTCCCCGACGAGCCCGCCGGGGTGGCTCAGTGGAACTGCTCGGCCTCGGTGGATCCGGTCAGGGCGAGCGTCTCCGCGTTGGGGTTGAGTGCCGTGCTCACCTGGTCGAAGTAGCCGGTGCCGACCTCGCGCTGGTGCTTGACGGCGGTGTAGCCGTCCGGCACCGCCGCGAACTCGGCCTCCTGGAGGTCGACGTAGGCGGTCATGCCGTGCTCGGCGTAGCCGCGCGCCAGCTGGAACATCGAGTGGTTGAGCGCGTGGAAGCCGGCCAGGGTGATGAACTGGAACCGGTAGCCCATCGCGCCCAACTCCCGCTGGAACTTGGCGATCCGGTCGTCGTCCAGCGCGGCCTTCCAGTTGAAGGAGGGCGAGCAGTTGTAGGCGAGCATCTTGTCCGGGTGCTCGGCCTTGATCGCCTCGGCGAACTCCCGGGCCTGGCCGAGGTCCGGGGTGCCGGTCTCCACCCAGATCAGGTCCGCGTACGGGGCGAAGGCGAGGCCGCGGGAGATCACCGGGGCCATGCCCGGCTCGACCCGGTAGAAGCCCTCGGCGGTGCGCTCGCCGGTGCAGTAGCGGGCGTCGCGCTCGTCCACGTCGGTGGTGAGCAGGTTGGCCGCCAGCGCGTCGGTGCGGGCGACGATCAGGGTCGGCACATCGGCGATGTCGGCCGCGAGCCGGGCGGAGTTGAGGGTGCGGATGTGCTGCGCGGTCGGGACGAGCACCTTGCCGCCCAGGTGGCCGCACTTCTTCTCGGAGGCCAGCTGGTCCTCGTAGTGGATGCCCGCCGCGCCGGCCGCGATCATGCCCTTGGTCAGCTCGAAGGCGTTCAGCGGGCCGCCGAAGCCCGCCTCCGCGTCGGCGACGATCGGCACCAGCCAGTCCGGACCGCCGTCGGTGCCCTCGGCGGCGTCGATCTGGTCGGCGCGCAGCAGCGCGTTGTTGATCCGGCGCACCACCTGCGGGACCGAGTTGGCGGGGTAGAGGCTCTGGTCGGGATAGGTCTGCCCGGCCTGGTTGGCGTCGGCCGCGACCTGCCAGCCGGACAGGTAGATCGCCCGCAGCCCGGCCTTCACCATCTGGACGGCCTGGCCGCCGGTGAGCGCGCCGAGGGCGTGGATGTAGTCCTGCTCGTGCAGCTGCTGCCACAGGCGTTCGGCGCCGCGCCGGGCGAGGGTGTGCTCCTCGCGGACCGACCCGGCCAGGCGGACCACGTCCGCCGCCGTGTAGCTGCGCTCGATGCCCGCCCAGCGCGGGTCGGACGCCCACCGGGCGGCCAGTTCCGCCGCGCGCCGTTCCTGCTGCTGCCGTACCGACTCGGTCATGGTGATCCGCTCCCGGGCTCGTTGCCGTGTGCTGTGAAGGGACGTGCTGTGAAGGGACGTGCTGTGAAGGGACGCGCTTCGAAAGTCGCGCTGCGAAGAGATGTGCTGCGAAGGATGTGATGACCGCCACCAGGAGGGCGGGTGCGGCCGGGATACCGGGCGGGCGGTGCGACACCGCGGGACGTGGGTCCGCCGGGGACGGGCGCCAACACCCGGCTTCTGGCCGGTGGTTGCCGCCGTCCGGGTTCGGGGCCCGGCCGCGGTACGACTCTGGCAGGCCGACGGGGGCGCCGTCACCGCTGGACGGGTGCCAAGTTCTGCGAAGCCGGAACGGCGAATCGGCGAAGGCTGCGAAGGCCGGAGCGGGCCCGAACGGCTAGGGTGGGCGCCCGTCGACCAGGGAGGCCGGGACACATGGGCAGGACCTTCGCCGGGGCGCGGTTGCGCCGGCTGCGCGAGGAGCGCGGCCTCAGCCAGGCCGCGCTCGCCCGCCTCCTCGACCTCTCGCCCAGCTACCTCAACCAGCTGGAGCACGACGCCCGCCCGCTGACCGTCCCGGTCCTGCTGCGGCTCACCGAGGCGTTCGGCGTGGAGGCCGGCTACTTCGCCCCGCCCGACACCGCCCGGCTCACCGCCGAACTGCGCGACTCCCTGGGCGAGGAGGTCGCCGCCGGGCGGATCACCGCCGGGGACCTCGCCGAACTGGCCCAGCGGCTGCCCGCCGTGGCCGCCCTGCTGCTCGACGTGGACCGCCGTCGCCGCACCGCCGCCGAGCAACTCGCCGTGCTGGCCGAGGACCGCGGCCCGGCCGCGGGCCTGGCCGAGGCCCGCAATCCGCACGAGCAGGTCCGCGAGTTCTTCTACCGGCGGGCCAACTACGTCGACGAACTGGACCGGGCGGCGGAGGAGTTGGCGGCGCGCATCGGGGTCCGCCGGGGCCGGGTGCGGACCGCGCTGACCGACCGGCTGGCCGAGGCGCACTCCGTCCGGGTGAGCACCGGGCCAGGCGGGAAGGACGACCGGCTGCACCACTTCGACCCGGTTGGCCGCACCCTCCACCTCTCGCCCCGGCTGCGGCCCGGCCAGCAGGCCTTCCGGCTCGCCACCCAGCTCGGCTACCTCGAACACGACGCGCTGCTCAGCGAACTCGCCGCGCAGGAAAGCCCGGAGGGCGCCCCGGCGCACGCGCTCACCCGGATCGGCCTGGCGAACTACTTCGCCGCCGCGCTGGTGCTGCCCTACCGGGCGTTCCACGGCGAGGCGGAGACGTCCCGCTACGACCTGGAGCACCTCGCCGACCACTTCTCGGTCGGCCACGAGACGGTGTGCCACCGGCTCAGCACCCTGCAGCGGCCCGGTCTGCGCGGGGTGCCGTTCTCCTTCGTCCGGGTCGACCGGGCGGGCAATGTCTCCAAGCGGCAGTCCGCCACCGACTTCCACTTCTCCCGCACCGGCGGCACCTGCCCGCTGTGGAACGTCTACGAGACCTTCGCCGCCCCGGGCCGGGTGCACGTCCAGGTGGCCGCGATGCCGGACGGCCGCCGCTACCTGTGGACCGCCCGCGCCGTCACCCGTTCGCCGGGCGGCTGGGGGCGGCCCGGAAAGACCTTCGCCCTCGGTCTGGGCTGCGAACTGCGGCACGCCTCACGGCTGGTGTACTCGGCCGGTCTCGACCTCACCGACGAAGCCGCGGCCACGCCGATCGGCCTCGGCTGCAAGGTCTGCGAACGGGCCGCCTGCCCGCAGCGCTCCGCCCCGCCGATCGGTCGCCCGCTCGCGGTGGACGAGCACAGCAGCACCTTCGCGCCGTACCCGACCGGCGGCGGCGACACCGGCTGACCGTGCGGCACGGGCCGGGTGGTCGTGTCCGTGCGGTCGTGTCCGTGGGTCGTGTCCGGCCGGTCGCGGGGCGGCCCGCCCGGTAGCCTGCCGGGGTGCACGGGTTCGGGGTGACGGAGTTCCAGTTGGTCCTGCTGCGCCGGATGGCGGACTTCCGGCCGGAGCTGGTCGAGGACGCGGTCCGCCGACTGGGGGAGACCAGGGCGGGGATGCGGGAGGCGAACAAGCGCTGGCAGGCGATGCTCAGGGCGCCGGGGTTCCCGGGCGGCGGGCGTCGGTACACGGCCGTGCTCGGGCCGCCGGAGGCCGTGGTGGAGCGGCGGATCGGGGACCTGGCGTGCGCCGCCCGGCAGTGGGCGCTGCCGCTCTGGCCCGGGTTGCGGTTCGAGGTCCTGACCGGTCCCGCCGAGGCGGGCGCGCCGGTGCTGAACGCCTGGCTGGTGCGGGTGGCGGACACCCCGCCGCCGGTGCTCCGCGCGCTCGCCGACCTGGAGCCGTGGAGCTGTGTGGTGGCCGATCTGGGCGCGGCGTTCCCGCCCGCGGTGCCGCGCGAGGGCAGTGCGCCGAACCGGTTCCGGCTGGACTTCACGGCCCCGGACGCCGACGGGCAGCCGCAGGCCCGCACGGCGGACTTCACCTGGGGCCTGCTCCAGGAGGTGCGGCCGCTCGACAACCCCGCCCGCACGAAAGGGGACTGACGAGAAATCAGCGCCGGTGCACGGTCCGCCCCCCGACCACCGTACGGTCGGGCAGCAGCCCCCGCAGCTCCTCGACCGGGCAGCTCAGCGGGTCGCTCGGCCACAGCGTCAGATCGGCGAACGCGCCCGGCCGCAGGGCACCCCGGTCCGCGCTCTCCCCGGTCAGCCGGGCCGCCGCCGAGGTGTGCAGGGCGATCGCCTCGGACCGCTCGATCGTGTGTTCCGCCCCGACCACCCCGGCCACGGTGCGGCGGGTGGTCATGCCCCAGACCGACAGCATCGCGCCGTACGGGCCGACCGGGAAGTCCGAACCGGCGGCCAGCATCGCGCCCTCGTCGAGCCACTCGCGCAGCGGGAACAGCGCGCGGGTGCGCTCCTCGCCCCAGGCCCGCTGCTGGGTGGGGGCGCCGTCGTGCAGCAGCGGGTGCTGCACGGTCACGGGGATGCGGAGGGCGACGGCCCTGGCCCGCTGCTCGGCGCGGGCGAGCCCGCCGTGTTCCACGACCAGGGTGCCGGCGGGCAGTCCGGGGCGGTGCGCGAGCACCTCCTCGAAGACGTCGAGCAGGGTGCGCAGGCCCCGGTCGCCCCAGGCGTGCACGCCGACCCGCAGTCCGCGCCCGACCACCCGGTCCACCGCGTCGGCCAGCTCCTTCGGCTCCCACAGCAGTCGGCCGTGATAGCAGGGCTGCCCCTGGTAGGGCTCCTCCAGGGCGCCTGCCTCGAAGCCGCCGTCGATACCGAACTTGACGCCCCAGACGGAGAGTTCGGAGTCATCGTGGCCGGCGGCGCGCCAGGCGTCGACGCGGTCGAGCAGGGCCTCCACCTCCTCGGGGGTGCGGACGGCGAAGCCGGAGACCAGCGCCCGGACCCGGACGGAGAGGGCGCCCTCGGCGCGGGCGGCGCGCAGCACGTCGAGGTCCTCGACCGGGACCAGGCAGTCGCGGACGGTGCCGATCCCGGTGGCGGCGTAGGCGGCGGAGGCGGCGCGCAGTCCGTCGATCCGCTCGGCGAGGCCGGGCCGGGGCAGGACGCGTTCGGCGAGCTCGATCGCCTTGTTGATCAGGCGACCGGTGAGGCGGCCCTCGGCGTCGCGCTCGATCACGCCGCCGGGCGGCTCGGGGGTGGCGGCGGTGATGCCGGCGAGCCGCAGCGCGGCCGAGTTGAGCACCATGTTGTAGGCGCCGCGGCGGACCAGGACCGGGTGGCGGTCGGTGGCGCTGTCCAACTCCTCGGTGGTGGGCATCCGTTGCTCGGCGAGGTTGAGCTCCTGCCAGTTGACGGTGGTGGTGATCCAGTCCCCGGCGGGGGTGGCGGCGGCGCGTTCGCGGAGCAGGGCGAGGAACCCGGCCAGGTCGGTGGCGCGGTGGACGGGCACGCCGTGCACGCTGTGTCCGGCGAGGATCAGATGGGTGTGGGTGTCGTCGAAGGCGGGCAGCACGGTCGCCCCGGGCGCGTCGACGACCTCGGTGGTGGGGCCGATCAGGCCGTCCAGGCCGTGCGGGTCGGCGGCCAGGGCGGTGATCCGGTCCCCGGTGACGGCGACGGCGCGCCGCGGCGGCTCGCCGGGGACGAGGGTGTGCACGGCGGCCGCGCGAATCAGCAGATCGGCAGTCGGTCGGCCGGGCCGGGGCTGGTGGGGCTGCTGGGTCATCACGGCTCCTGGCGGTGGTGGGCGGCGGTCACCAGCCCGGTGACCTCTTCGACATGGCGCAGGCTCGGCCCGGCGAGCAGGGTGTGGAGTCCGGTGAAGACCGCCCGGGCGGCGACGGCGTTCCAGTCGGGCGGCAGCAGCGGGGCGGGCAGCCCGGGGTCCAGGTAGGGCAGCCGCCGCCACTGGGTGAGCATCGGGACGTAGTCGCGGAACGCCTCGGCCTGGTCGGGGCCGGAGCCGGAGTCGCTCCCGCGGGCGGCGAGGACGGGCCGCCAGGTGTCGGTGAAGGCGGCGTACTGGCCCTCGATGGCGGGGAAGTCCCACCAGGCGGCGACGGCGGTGCGCAGATCGGTGAATCCGGCGTACTCGGCGGAGAGGAAGAGGTGGACGTACGCGTCCAGGCCGAGGCGTTCGAGCAGGCGCCGGGCGTCGGGCAGGACCCGGGCGGGCGCCAGCCAGACACCGGGGGCGGCGTTGCCGAAGCCCAGCCAGCTGAGCCGGGAGCGCAGGGTGTGGCGGTGGGCGCGTTCGGACTCGGGGACGGAGAAGACGGCCACCACCCAGCCGTCGGCGAGCTCGGCGGGCTCCAGGCTGCGGAAGATCCGGCGGTCCCCCTCCTCGAACACCGGGCCCATCGCGGGGGAGAGGCGGTAGCCGGTGCCGGACCCGTCGCCGCGCTCCTGGAGCAGGGTGCCGGCCTTCTTGAGACGGGAGATGGCCGAGCGGACGGCGGGTGCGTCGACGTCCAGCTCGGCCATCAGGGCGATCAGGTCGGCGATGGATATCCAGCCGCCGAGACGGCGGACGAACTCGCCGTAGACGGTGTGGATCAGCGAGCTCGGCCGGGGCGTGCTCTCGGTCATCCGGATCTCCTCCCGACGGCTCGTGGTGATCATAGCGGTGGCACTCGGCAGGGGCGGGTTCCCGGCTCCGGCCGAGGCGGTCCGGGCCCGGCGGCGGTTCAGGACTCCGCGAACGCGCCGGACAGCAGGTGGCCGGCGCCGGGGGCGAAGGCCGGCAGGCCGAGGGCGCGCAGCAGCTGGTGGGTGGTGCAGACGGCCGCCGAGACGACCGGTTTGCCGAGCCGCTGCTCGGCCTCCTCGATCGCCGACAGCGAGGGCATCTGCACACAGGCGGACAGCACCACCGCGTCGGCCCGGCTGTGCGCGAGGCCGGCCGCGATGTCCGGCAGTTTCGCCGGGTCGTGGGCGGCGACGTCGAGGTTGTCGGCGATCTCCAGGGCCGCGAAGTCGACCACCTCGATGCCCTCGTGGCCGAGGTAGTCGACGACGGTGCGGGCCAGCGGGCGCAGGTAGGGGGTGACCACGGCGACCTTCCGGGCGCCGAGCGTGTGCAGCCCGGTCACCAGCGCGCCGGCGCTGGTGACCACGGGCGCGGCGGCACCGTTCTCGACGGTGCGCCGGTGCAGCCGCTGCTCGGCCTCCCGGTGGTAGCCGGGGCCGGTGGCCATCACCGCGACCAGGCAGGCGTAGCCGAGCACATCGACCCGGGCGTCCGAGAGTTCGGCGGCGCACCGGTCGGACTCGGCGTCCATGGCGCGCAGTTGCTCGGGGGTGACCCGGGTCATCCGCATCCGGCTGGAGTGGAAGGTGAAGCGCTCGGGTGCGACCTGCTCGCGGGCGCGGAGCAGGGCGGGCACCTCGGTCTCCATGGTGACGTTGGAGCTCGGGACGATCTGGCCTATCCGGTAGCTGGTGGTCATCGGGGCGGGCTCCTCTGCGGGGGTGGGCGGCCGGTCAGCGGGCGTCGACCACGGGGTTGGCGAGGGTGCCGATGCCCTCGATGGTGGCCTCGACCAGGTCGCCGGGCCGGAGGAACTGCGGGGGGACCATCCCGGCGCCGACGCCGGACGGCGAGCCGGTGGCGATGACGTCGCCGGGTTCCAGGGTGACGCCGGAGGAGATGTCGGCGATCAGCCGGGCGATGCCGAACAGCATGTGGCGGGTGTTGGAGTCCTGCCGCAGTTCGCCGTTGACCCGCAGGGACAGGTCGAGCCGCTGCGGGTCGGGGATCTCGTCGGCGGTCACCACGACCGGGCCGAACGGCGCGTAGCTGTCCTGGCCCTTGGAGAAGAACCACTGGCCGGAGCGGCGCTGGTCGCGGGCGCTGATGTCGTTGACGATGCTGTAGCCGAAGACGTGCCGCAGGGCGTCGGCCTCGGCCACCCGGAAGGCGGGAGTGCCGATGACGACGGCGAGTTCGCACTCCCAGTCGAGCTGCTTGGTGAGCTCGGCGTTGTGCAGGACCGGCTGGCCGGGGCCGGTGACGGCGGTCGAGGGCTTGCTGAACAGCACCGGCCGGTCGGGCAGTTCGCGCTCGGTGTCGAGGGTGCGGTGCGACTCGGCGACGTGCTCGACGTAGTTGAGCCCGACGCCGACGATCTTGCCGGGTCGCAGCGGGGCGCGCAGCGACACCTCGGCGAGCGGGCGGACCGCGGGGCCCTCGGCCGGTGAGCCGTCGGCCGTCGCGCCGGCGAGCAGGTCGCGGACGGCCGCCAGGGCCGGTTCGCCGGCCGCGACCAGGCCCAGCAGGTCGGGGGGCAGCCGGACGCCGGCGGCGGAGGCGAGGGCGGTCAGGTCGGCGACCCGGTCCCCGGTGAGCAGGGCGCCGGGGCGGGGGGTGTCGTCGCCGGGGATGCAGTAGGTCAACAGCCGCATGGGTGTGCGCTCCTGGTCACGGGGTGGTGGTGGGCTGGTGCCCGTCGTGCTCCGGGTAGGGCTCCTCGCGGTACAGGCCGAGCGAGTGCATCACCGGGAAGTCGTTGAAGGAGAACAGGCAGGCGTCCTCGCCGGGGTCGAGGTTCGCGTGCTCGTGCCAGGCCCAGGACGGCACCACGAAGATGTCGCCCTGCTGCCAGGTGAAGCGGTGGCCGGCGACCACCGAGACGCCCCGTCCCTTGGCGGCCGTGTAGACCACCGAACCGGTGTGCCGGTGGGCCCGGGTGGCCTGGCCGGGGCGCAGCAACTGGAGGTGGGCGCCCATGGTGGGCATCACCGAGCCGCCGGTGACCGGGTTGGTGTACTCCATGATCACCCCGTCCCAGGGCGAGCCCTCGGTGGCGCGGGCGAGCCGGGTGAGCGCGTGGTAGCTGGGCTCCCAGGGCCAGCCGAGCAGCGGCGAGTACGGCCGGGTCCACTTCTCGACGCCGTACGGCAGCAGGTTGCCGCCGTAGCTGAGCAGGGAGGAGTTGGCCACCGGTCCGGGCCGCTGGTACAGCTCGGGGTGCACCTCGTAGAAGTTGGCGTCGAGCATGTTGACCAGCGGGATGTCCAGGCCGTCCTGCCAGATCACCGGGGCGTCCTCGGACTCGTTCCCGTGCTCGTGCCAGGCGCCGTTGGGCGTGATCGCGAAGTCCCGCGGGCCGACCTTGAGCTTCTGGCCGTCGACGATCGTCCAGGCACCGGTGCCCTCGTGCACGAAGCGCAGCGCGGAGGCCTGGTGGCGGTGCGCGGTCATCGCCTCGCCGGGGCCCATGATCTGCAGGCCGGTGTACAGCAGGCCGACGGCGGCGCTGAGTTCGCGGCGGCCCGGGTTGACCAGCATGACCACCCGGCGGCCGGCGTCGTCGGCCCTGACCAGGGGCAGCGCCTTGCGGACCAGCGGCCGCAGGTCGGCGTAGCGCCAGAGCACCGGCACCGACTTCGGCTGCGGGTACCAGGGCTCGATCTCGTTCGCCACGGTCCACAGCGCGCCCGCGTCGACCTTGGCCAGCTCTTCGTAGTAGGCGGCGAGTTCGGGGTTGTCGGCGACCCGGGCGCGGCCGATCCGGTCGTCGTCGTAGTCGGTCATTCCTCCTCCTTCGGGGGCGGTTCGGGAAAGGTCAGCGGCTGCAGCGGGCGGTTGTCGACGTGCAGCCGGAAGACGTCGAAGCGGTTGTAGTGGCCGACGATGTCGTGCATCTGCTTGGGCCGGACGCAGTCGCCGAGGTCGATCTCGGCGTACACGATCCCCTCCTCGTCCACCAGCGGCTCGGTCACCGCGCGCCCGTCGGGCCCGAAGATCCCGGACAACGCACTGCGCGGGCGGGAGAGTTGCTTGCGCAGCTGCTGGTCCTCGCCGGCGATGGCGTCGACGATCTCGGGGGAGACGGTGGAGCAGGAGACCACGGTGAAGACCTTGCCCTCGAAGCAGTGCGCGGCGGCGCGCAGCGCGATCGCCTCCGCCATGTCGTAGTCCTCGGGGGCGACCGGCAGCGCGATGTAGCAGGCCGCGTGGACGAGTTCGCCCTGCGCGAGGAGGGTGAACCGGGCCAGCGGGTTGGTGTTCTCGCCGCAGGCCAGCGCGCCGAGCGGGCCGACGGCGGTGTCGTGGACCCGCAGCGTGCTGCCGTCGCCCGGGGTCCAGGTCAGCTTCTCGGCCCAGGTGGGGACCAGCTTGCGGTGCACGCTCAGCAGTTCGCCGTCGGCGTCGATGACCAGCACGGTGTTGTAGAGCACGCCGAGGCTGTGCCGGCCGCGCTCGTTGACGCCGATCACCAGCACCACGCCGGCCCGGCGGGCGGCGGCGCGCAGCGCGTCGACGTAGGGGCCCGGCACGTCCACCGAGGCGCGGTAGAGGCGCTCGTACCAGGGCGAGCCCTGGACCGGGTTCATGGTCCAGTTCCAGTACGGGTAGCCGGGGACGAACACCTCGGGGAAGACCACCAGGGTGGCGCCGTGCTCGGCCGCCTCGTGGATCAGGGCGACCGCCTTGGCCACGGTGGCGGCGGGGTCCAGGAAGACGGGCGAGGCCTGTACGGCGGCCGCGGTGAAGCGCGGGCGCCGCAGCGCGGCGGCGATCGGCTCGGTCATCGTGCCTCCTCGGTGCGCTGGGTGCGGTCGGTGTACTACTGGATGCGGTCGGCGTCGCCCGGGTGGTCGGGCCGCCAGCGCCGGTGCACCGGCGGCTCGGGCTCGCGCACCAGCCGCAGCCTCGGCGCCACCCGGTCGGATCCCGGCCCGGGCGGGCGCCGGCTGCCCGCCGCCCACGGTCCGGGCCAGCGGGCACCAGGGCCGGTGTACCCCTGCTCGGCGGCGGCATGCAGGGTCCACAGCGGGTCGTGCAGCTGGGCCCGGCCGACCGCGACCAGGTCGGCGCGCCCGGCCAGCAGCACCGAGTCGGCGTCGTCGTGCCCGGAGATCGCGCCGACCGCGACGGTGGGCAGGCCGGTGGCCGCGCGCACCAGTTCGGCGAACGGCGTCTGGTAGCCGCGCCCGTACGGCGGCCGCTGGTGCGCCACCACCTCGCCGGTGGAGACGTCCACCGCGTCCGCCCCGCCGTCCCCGAGGGCCCGGCAGATCGCGACGGCCTCCGCCTCGGTGGTGCCGCCCGGTGCCCAGTCGCTCGCCGAGATCCGCACCAGCAGCGGCCGTCCGGCCGGCCAGACCGCGCGGACCGCCGCCAGCACCTCCAGCGGCAGCCGCAACCGCTGGGCGAGCGGGCCGCCGTAGCGGTCGGTGCGCCGGTTGGTGAGCGGCGACAGGAAGCCGGAGAGCAGGTGGCCGTGGCCGAACTGGAGCTCCAGTACCTCGAAGCCGATCCGCGCCGCACGCTCGGCGGCGGCCGCGAAGTCCGCGACCACGGCGGCGAGTTCGATCTGGTTGGCCTCGTGCGGACGCGGGCTCCCGGCGTCCCAGGGCAGTGGCGAGGCGGCCAGCAGCGGCCAGCCGTCCGCGCCCAGGGACCGGCCGATCCCGTCCGGTCCCGGCACCGAGGTGGCGGCCCGCCGCCCGGCGTGGGTGAGCTGGATCCCGACGGGGGTGTCGCTCACCGCCCTGACGTCGGCGAGGAGTTCGCGCCAGGCCGCCTCCTGCCGGTCGTTCCACAGGCCCGGGCAGTGGTCGGTGGCCCGGCCCTCCGGCGTGACCGCCGTCATCCCGGCGATCACCAGCCCGGCGCCGCCGAGCGCGTGGGCGGTCAGCTGGGCCCGGTCGAAGGCACTGGGCAGCGCGTCGGGCGAGGTGAAGGTGGCCAGCGGCGGCACCACCACCCGGTTGCGCAGCTCCAGCGCGGCCAGCTTGAGCGGCCGGAACATCGGTGGCACCGCCGCCGCCCCGGCCGGATCGGCACCGCCCGCGAAGGCCGCCTCCACCGCCGCGACGAACCCGGGGTCGCGGTCCCGGAGGTTGCCGTAGGTGACCCGGCGGCTGCGGGTGAGCAGATTGAACGCGAACCGGTCGGCGTCCTGCCCGGTCCGCCGGTCGATCGTCTCGAACCATTCCAGACTGGCCTGCGCCGCCCGCTGGGTGGACTCCACCACCGGCCGCCGCTCCGCCTCGTACGCCGCCAACGCCTGCTCCACGGTGGGCTGTTCGCCCAGGCTCGCGGCCAGGGCGAGGGCGTCCTCCAGGGCCAGCTTGGTGCCCGAGCCGATCGAGAAGTGCGCCGAGTGCGCGGCGTCACCGAGCAGCACCACGTTCCGGTGCCGCCAAGTGGCGTTGCGCACCGTGGTGAAGCGGATCCAGCGGGAGGCATTGGGGATCAGCCGGTGCCCCTCCAGGTGCGGGGCGAGCAGCTCCGCGCAGCGCCGCACGCTCTCCTCGTCGCTCTCGCCGCGCGCGAACTCCCGGTCGGCGAGGGCCTCGAAGCCCGCCCGGCGCCAGGCGTCCTCGGCGATCTCCACGATGAAGGTCGACCGCTGCGCGCTGTACGGGTAGGCGTGCACCTGGAGCACCCCGAAGTCGAAGCGCTCGACGAGGAAGGTGAAGGCGTCGAAGACCTTGTCGGTGGCGAGCCACATGTAGCGGGCGTGCCGCTGGTCCAGCTCCGGCCGGAAGGTGTCGGCGTACGCGGCCCGCGTCGCCGAGTTGATGCCGTCGGCGGCCACCATCAGGTCGTACTCCTCGACGAGTTGCCCGACGGGGGGTGCGGGCGTGCGGTAGCGGACGTCCACCGCCAGTTCGTCGCAGCGCCGTTGCAGGATCGCGCGCAGCCGGTTGCGGTCCAGCGCCGCGAACCCGTGGCCGCCGCTGGTGCGCACCTGCCCGGCGTACCGGACGTCGATGTCGCTCCAGCGTGCGAACTCGGCGCCCATCGCCGCGAACACGGCCGGGTCGGCCTGCGCGATGCCGTCCAGCGTCTCGTCGGAGAACACCACCCCGAAGCCGAACTCGTCCTCGCGGCCGTCCCGTTCGAAGACGGTGATCTCCCGCTCCGGCGCCAGTCGGCGGGCCAGGGCGGCGAAGTAGAGCCCGCCCGGACCGCCGCCGATCACCGCCACCCGGCGGGCGGCCCCGGCCCCGGCTGTCCTACGACCCTCTGCCGTGCTCACCGGATCACCTCCGGATCCTGCCGTCCGGCCCCGGTCAGCGCCCGGCGCACCGGCTCCGGCCAGGGCTCGGTGCCCTTGGCGTGCGGCGCGGCGTGCACCACCGACATCCGCCCGCCCGCGGCCGGGCCGTTCGGGCCGTGCACCTCGAAGGCGTAGTGCAGCGAGGAGCCGCCGACCCGCTCGACCCGCAGTTCCACCCGGACCAGGTCGCCGAACCACAGCCGTTCGCGGTAGTCGGCCTCGAAGTGCACCCGGGGGATCCGGCCGAACAGCCCGTCCAGGCCCAGCCGGCGCAGCAGCGTCGCCTCGGCGGCCTCGGCCCAGCGCTGGACGGCCGAGAAGTGGTAGTGCCCGGCGGCGTCGGTGTCCGACCACTCGACCCGCCGCTCGACGGTCACACTGGCGGGTTGCGGACCGGCCGCGGCCTCCGTCGAGGGCGCCGGCACGGGGGCGGCCCGGCGGCGCAGCTCGGCCCGGGCCAGCTTCCCGGTCGCGGTGCGCGGCAGCGCGTCGACGAACTCGACCGCGCGCGGGTACTTGTAGGGCGCGATGGCCTGCTTGACGTGCTCCTGGAGCGCGCGGACGGTGTCCGGCCCGGCGGCGACGCCCGCGCGCAGCACCACATAGGCCTTGACCACGGTGCCGCGCCGTTCGTCCGGCGCCCCGACCACCGCGCAGTCGGCGACGTCGGGGTGGTCGGCGAGGACCTGCTCCACCTCGGGCCCGGCGATGTTGTAGCCGGAGGAGACGATCATGTCGTCATTGCGCGCCCGGTACCAGAAGTACCCGTCCGGGTCGCGCACGTAGGTGTCCCCGGTGAGGTTCCAGCCGTCGCGCACGTACTCGTGCTGGCGTTCGTCGCGCAGATAGCGGCAGCCGGTGGGGCCCTTGACCGCGAGCCGCCCGGGCTGCCCGTCCGGCACCGGCCGGCCCTGCTCGTCCAGGATCGCCGCCCGGTAGCCCGGCACGGGACGGCCGGTCGAGCCGGGGCGGATGTCCCCGTCGGCGGCGGAGATGAACACGTGCAGCAGCTCGGTGGCGCCGATGCCGTCGATCAGCCGCTGCCCGGTGGCCTCGCGGAACGCCTCCCAGACGGCGGCCGGCAGGTGCTCGCCGGCCGAGACGCACCGCCGTACCCCGGCGAGCCGGTCGGCCAGCCCGGAGGCGAGGATCGCCCGGTAGGCCGTCGGCGCGGTGAACAGCACGTCTACGCCGTGCCGGTGCACGTGCTCGGCCAACTGCTCCGGCGTGGCCTGCTCCAGCAGCAGGGTGGCCGCGCCGGCCCGCATCGGGAAGACCACCAGGCCGCCGAGCCCGAAGGTGAAGGCGAGCGGCGGGGTGCCGGCGAACAGGTCGTCGGCGGTGGGCCGCAGCAGGTGGTGCGAGAAGGTATCGGCGTTGGCGAGCACGTCGCGGTGGAAGTGCAGGGTGGCCTTGGGCCGTCCGGTGGTGCCGGAGGTGAAGGCGATCAGCGCGACGTCGTCGGCGGCGGTCGGGACGGCGGTGAACGGGCCGGCCGTCGCGGCGCAGCGCGCGGTGAGGTCCTCGGGTCCGGGGCCGCCGTACGGCACCACGGTCAGCCCGGGTGTCGCGGCCTGCTCCAGCTCGGCGAGGAAGCGGTGGTCGCAGAGCGCCAGTACGGGCGCCGCGACCTCGTGCAGGGCGGTCAGCTCGGCCGCCCGCAGCAGCGGCATGGTGGTCACCACCACCCCGCCGGCCTTCAGGACCCCGAGCCAACAGGCCACCAGCCAGGGTGCGTTGGGCCCCCGTAACAGGACCCTGTTGCCGGGCACAAGGCCCAGCTGCCCGGTCAGCAGCCGGGCCACCGCGTCGGCGTGACCGCGCAGTTCGCCGTACGTCCAGACGCCGTCCGGCGTGACCAGGCAGCGCCGGTCCGGGCCGAACCGCTCGATCGTCGCGTCGAGCAGCTCGTGTGCGCAGTTCAATCGGTCCGGATAGGCCAACTCCGGTAGGTCGAAGAGGAATTCGGGCCACTCCTCGAGGGGTGGCAGGTTGTCGCGACAGAACGTGTCCACGTGCGCGGAGGGCGAGAGCTCCATGGGTGGGCCACCTCATCGGGCGAGCGGGAGTGAGGCAAGTATCGCGCTTCGGTGACGCCAGTCAAGAGAGCGATACATACATTCGGCCCATCCCCTGCCCCTGCCTCTGTCCCGACCCCCGCCCGCCGCCGGGCGCCCACCGCGCGGCCCGCCCTACCGCGGGGTGGACTCGTCGCCGCGGAAGGGAGCGCCGTGACCGGGCACGATGAGGTCCGCGGCGGCCAGCACCCGGAGCCGGGAGGCCCGCAGGAGCTCGCGGTCCGGAGCCACCGGGTCCTCCGCCGGTCCGGCCGCGTGCCACCACAGGTCGCCGGCGAACGCGACCACGCCCTCCGGCGTCCCGGCCAGCAGCGTGATGTCCTCGGCGCTGTGCCCGGGCGTGCGGATCAGCCGCAGGGAGGGGGTCAGCTCGTACCCCTCGGCGTCCCGGTTCGTCCACTGGTGGCCCCGGTACTCGACCCGGTGGTCGTGCACCCGGGCCCGGCCGAAGAGGCCCACGTTCATGGTGTTGTCGGGGTGGTGGTGGCTGAGCACCACATCGGTGATGTCCTCGGGGCCGAGCCCCAGCGCGGCCAGCGGGCCGAGGATGTCGTCCTGGCTCGCCACCATGCCCGGGTCGAAGACCACATGCCGTCCGGCGTCCGTGACGTAGGAGACGGTGGCGGCGACCCCGGGGCCGGTGGAGCCCACGTAGCCGGTGGTCAGGACGTGGAAGGCGGCGCTGCGGCCGAGCGGAGCGTCCGCCGGCGGTGCGTCGGCCAGAGGGGCGTTGATGGGGGGAGCGTCGGTGAGGGGAGCGTCGGTCAGCGGGGCGTTCGCGATCGGTGCGTTCGTCATGCGTCGATCCTGTCGAACGCCCACGCCCCCGACGAGTGGCACAGATGCCAGCGATCGCAGGAAAAATGCCGACCGCCCGCCGCCCGCTGTGCCACACTCCGCGGATGGCCCCCTTCAGCACCGTCGCCGCCTACGTCCCGCCCGGTGCCGGCATGCTCGCCGTCGGCATCGTCGCCGAGGTCTTCGGCCCGCACGGGGCGGAACTGCCGGGCTTCGACTTCGCCCTCTGCGCCGACCGTCCCGGCAGCGTCGACACCGACCTCGGCGTGCCGCTGGCGATCGCGCACGGCCTGGACCGGCTCGCCGCCGCCGACCTCGTGCTCGCCCTCCCCGGTGCCGGCTTCCGCACCCCGCCCCCGCCGGCCGTCCTGGACGCCCTGGCGGCCGCCCACGACCGCGGCGCCCTGGTCGCCGCCCACTGCGTCGGCACCTTCGCGCTCGCCGCCGCCGGACTGCTCGACGGCCGCCGCGCCACCACCCACTGGCGCTTCGCCGGACTGCTGGCCCGCAGCCACCCGGGCGTCACCGTCGAACCCGAGGCGCTCTACCTGGACGACGGCCGGATCACCACCGGTGCCGGCGCCGCCGCGGGCTTCGACCTCTGCCTGCACCTGATCCGGCGCGAGCACGGCGCCGCCGTCGCCAACCACATCGCCCGGGACATGGTGCTGCCCTCCCACCGCGACGGCGGCCAGGCCCAGTACCTCGCCGCACCGGTGCCCGAGGACGGCGAGGACGAGCGACTCGCCGAACTGCTCGGCTGGGCCCGCGCCAACCTCCACCGGCCGCTGCCGGTCGCCGAACTGGCCCGCCGCGCCGTGATGAGCAAGCGCTCCTTCCTGCGCCGCTTCGCCGCCGCCACCGGCACCACCCCGCACGCCTGGCTCGGCGAGCTGCGGCTGACCGCCGCCGAGGAACTCCTGGAGACCACCGACCTGCCGGTGGAGGAGATCGCCCGCCGGGTCGGCTACAGCGGCGCGGCGGTCCTGCGGGAGCGCTTCGTCCGCCGCCGCGGCGTCCCGCCCCGGGTCTACCGCCGCTCGTTCTCCCGGGTGACGGGGTGACGGGGTGACGGGGTGACCGGCTGACCAGGTGACGAGGCCGGGCCCCCGCCCTTGCCCCGGCGCCTTGTCCGCCTTCAGTCGCGCGCCGTGCCCCGCCCCCGCCCGCCGGCAGGCCGCCCACGCAGCCACCGCAGGGCCGCCTCCGCCGCATTGGCCCCGCACATGCCGTGGACGCCGGGCCCGGGCGGGGTCGCGGCGGAGCAGAGGTAGTGGCCGGGCAGCCCGGTGGCGTAGGGGTGGAGGGTGGCCCGGGGCCCGAGCACCAGCTGACGGACGTCCTTGGCGCCGGTCATGATGTCGCCGCCGACGAAGTTGGGGTTGTCGGCGGCGAAGTCGGCCGGGCGGCGCACGATCATGCCGAGGACGCGCTCGCGGAAGCCGGGCGCGAAGCTCTCGATCCGGGCGATCACCGCCTCGGTGGCGTCCCCGGTCCAGCCGTGCGGCACATGGGCGTACGTCCACAGCGGGTGGACGTCGCCCGCCGAACGGCCGGGGTCGGCCAGGTACTGCTGGCCGACCAGCACGAACGGCCGCTCCGGCATCCGCCCGGCGGTCACGTCGCGCTCGGCGGCGGCCAGCTCGGCGAAGCTGCCGCCGAGGTGGACGGTCCCGGCGCGGCGGGCCGGCTCGGCCGTCCACGGCACCCCGCCCGCCACCGCGAAGTCCACCTTGAACGCGCCCGGGCCGTGCCGGAACCGGCGGTAGGCACGGGCGGTCCGGGTCGGCAGCCGGTCGCCGAGGACGGCGGCGACGGCGCCGGGCGCGAGGTCGTACAGGACGAGGTCGGCGGGCGGCAGGTGGTCCGCCGAGCGGACCGGGACGCCGGTCTCGATGACCCCGCCCAGTTCGGTGAGCAGCGCGGCCAGCGCCCGGGTGATCGCCCCCGAGCCGCCGACGGCCACGGCCCAGCCGTACCGGTGCCCGGCGGTCAGCAGCCCCAGGCCCACGGCGGCGCTGAGCGGCCGGTCCAGCGGCTGGAAGGCGTGGGCGGCGGCCCCGCCGAACAGCGCCCGGGCCCGCTCCCCGGTGAAGGCCCGGGCGACGGCGGTGGCCGGGAGCAGGGCGGGCGCGCCGAAGCGGGCGAGCCGCACCGGGTGGCGGGGGAGCCGCAGCAGCGGGCCCATGAGGTCGTCGGCGAGCCGGTCGTACCCCGCGACCGGCCCCTCGAACAGCTGCCGCCAGCGCCGGCCGTCGACGCCCCCGAGCCCGTCGGCCGTCGCGGCGACCGAGCGGTGCAGGACCCCGGCCGTGCCGTCCTCCAGCGGGTGCGCGCAGTCGATCTCCGGCAGCCGGAACTCCAGCCCGAAGCGCTCCAGGCCGAGGCCGCGCAGGAAGGGCGAGCCGATGGTCATCGGGTGGATGGCGGAGCAGTGGTCGTGCAGCAGCCCGGGCACGATCGCCTCCCCGCTGCGCGCCCCGCCGCCGATCTCCCCGGCTGCCTCCAGCACGGTCACCCGCACACCCGCCCGGGCCAGCCGGACGGCGGCGGCGAGCCCGTTCGGCCCGCCGCCCACCACTACCGCGGTACTCATGCGGCCAGCATCCCGCATCGGCCGTCCGTGGGCGGCGTCCGCGGCGTCGGCGCCGTCAGCGTCGCGGCACCTCGCAGCCCTCCGGCCCGCAGGCGTCGGTGTCCCCGCCGCCGTCCCCGCCGACGGTGACGAGCGGTACGACCGTCCGGCTGTCCCAGGCCTGCTCCAGCGCCGCCGTGAAGGTCTCGGTCGGCTGCGCGCCCGAGACCCCGAGCCGCCGGTCGAGCACGAAGAACGGCACCCCGGTGGCACCCATCGCGCTGGCCGTCGCCTCGTCCTCGCGCACCGCCTCCGCGTAGGCGTCCGGATCGGCCAGCACCCGGGCCGCCTCCGCCCCGTCCAGACCGGCCTCGACCGCCAGCTCGGCGAGCCGCCCGGGCGCGAACGCGGACCGTTCCTCGGCGAAGTTGGCCCGGTAGAGGGCGTCCAGCAGCTCCGCCTGCCGCCCGTGCTCGGCCGCGAAGTGGAGCAGGCGGTGCATGTCGAAGGAGTTCGCGGCATCACGCCCCGAGCGCAGGTACGCCAGCCCCTCGGCCTCGGCGTTGTCGGCGATCCGCTGCTCCGCCGCCTCGGCCTGCTCCAGCCCGAGCCCGTACTTGGCGGCGATCAGCGGCACCACCGGCCGGGCCTCCTGCGGCGCCCGGGGGTCGAGCTCGAACGACCGGTGGACGACCTCCACGGCCTCCCGGTGCGGGAAGCGCTCCAACGCCCGCTCGAACCGCGCCTTGCCGATGTAGCACCACGGGCAGTTGATGTCGCTCCAGATCTCGACGCGCACGGTCGCTCCTGTCCTCGCCTGGTGGCGGGCCCTTCCCGCGCACACTCACGGGAGAACATCCGTGAAGAAGTAGATATTTCTCCTCGTGAACCATTTGCTCGGCGACCGGGACCGGGGTCGGGACTGGGGCCGGGACCGGGGCCGGCACTGGCCCCGGCCGGGGCGAAAGCCCCTTTCCGCCCGTGGAATTGGCGCCGGTCGCGGCGGACCTCGGCCGGTCGGGTGAATGGGGCCAAGGTGGGCGTTTCGCCCACGAATCAATGCCGTGGCGGCGTGTAGCTTCCGGTGCCGATCGACCCGTTGTCGATCAATCCCTTCCGTCCTACCGGGCGCTCCCCTGCGCGCCCGGCCCGGACCCCTGCCACCCCCCCCGGAGGACCCACCCCCATGCGTTCCCGCCATCTCGCCGCCCTGTCCCTGGCGGCCGCCCTGCTGGTGACCGGCACCGCTGCCACCCAGAGCGCCGCCGCCACCACGCTCCCGGTCACCGAGGCCCAGGCGGACCCGACCGACTGCCCCAGCGAGCAGTACCGGCCGACCCCCGAGGACAAGAAGAACTTCTACTGCGGCTTCAAGGAGCTCGGCCCCAGGAACCTGCCCACCGGGGTCGCGAAGCTGCTGAAGGGCTACGACCGCTTCGGAGGCCTCACGCCGCAGCAGTTCCTCTCCTGGTACCGCGACGGCCTGGACTGGAAGTACCCGGCCGAGGACGGCTTCCGCGACGTCAACGGCACCATCGACCGGACCACCGTCGAGATCCCCACCGGCACCAAGCTCGACCGCTTCGGGCTCTACTACGGCCGCTACCTGTCGAAGACCGGCACGTCCTTCCCCGAGCGCGCGCTCCCGCCGGACAGCCTCAACCCGGTGGTCGAGGAGGGCAAGGAGGTCGACAGCTACCACTGCTACGGCGTGAAGCTGCCCTTCAAGGTCGAACAGGGCGGCATCGCCTCCGGCTTCGCCCAGCCCGGCAAGGGCATCCAGCAGTACCTGAACGAGAAGCTGAAGCCCGTCGAGTTCGGGAGCGACTCCTACAACGTCAAGACCCTGCTGGACCGGAAGTACCTGGAGGCGCTGCCCGACGCCGCCTGCCTCGCCTGACGCCCGCGCGACCACGGGCCCGCCCGCCCCACCGCCACTGGTGGGGCGGGCGGACTCACGATTCGATGATCCGGCCGGCCGTCGGATGGGAGAGGATCAGGCCCAGGAGCTGCGGGTCCCCGTTGTACAGGTAGATGGCGTCCTCGGCCGGTGGCTCCGCGCCCTCGATCGGCATCAGGCTGAATCGCACGGTGATGTCCGTGCCGAACTGCTCGGTGAGCATGTCGAACACCGGCCGGGAGACGGCGACGGCCGTGACGGGCCGGTCGCGGACGTGGCGGTCCCCGGCGATCATTCTCCTCAACAGGTCGGCTCCGGGCAGGTGTTCGGGGTGGCTGCCGTGCAGGACGGACACGATGATCGGGGTCCGCGGCCGGTCGGCGGGGGAGAGCCGTTTGATCCGCTCCCAGAGGTCCAGGACAGTGCGCCCGGCCGTGGCCAGGGGATCGCCCGGTTCGACGAACGCGAGCAGCAGTTCGGCCCCGAACCCGGGCGACGGCCGGCTGAGCCCGCTCTCGATGGTGGAGGCGCGCTGGACCTCGCCGAGGATCTGCTCCAGGAGGAGGACCGCTGCCTCGTCGGCGTCCGGGAACTGAATGGCCAGATAGAGCTGGTTGGTCCGGGCCTCCTCCTCCCCGGAGAAGAGCCGGAACAGCCGGTCGAGCGCCGCCCGATCTTCGGCGGGCAGGTCCACGGTCCGGATCCGGGCCTCGTTCAGGGCCTGGACGAGGGCGCGCAGGAACCACTCGGCAACCGTGTTGTCGCCCCGGCGGTGGTCGATCGCCCGCATGCTCTCGGCGATGGTGGTCAGGTCGTCGAACTGCCGGTCGCCGAGGAGGATCCGCAGCAGAGAACGGGTGAACGCGAAGGCTGCGTCGATTCCACCGTGCTCGGCCGCGTACTCGGCCAGCGCGACCAGGATCGGCCGCTCCGCCTCCAGCCAGGCCCGGGCGCGCTCGGGATCGCGGAAGCGGACGCCGGATCGAAGCCCACCGGGCGCGGAAGCGGCGTCCATCTCCAGTTGGTAGTGGACCAGCAGCCGGTCGAGTGCGACGTCCCGATCGTCGACATCGGCGTTGGCCTGGCCCCGGCTGAGGGAGTAGAGCCGGGTCAACGGGGGGAGCCGCCAGTGGTCCCGGGTCGGGCCCGGCTCCACCAGATGGGCCCGGGCAAGGGCGGCCATGAGCTGCTCCGCCACCAGGATGTCGAGGTTCGCCACGCCTGCGGCGACGTCGGCGGACAGCTCGTAGTACGGGTACACGGAGAGCAGGCGGAACAACCGGCTCTCGCTGCTCGACAGGTCCAGGTACGACTCGGTGAAGGCGACCCGCATGCTCCGCGCGCGATTACTGAGCCCGTCGAGCAGGAAGGGGGGGTCATTCAGCTCCCGGACAAGGGAGGCCACGGGGAGGGCCGGTTGATCGGCCAGACGGTCGACGCAGATCGTCAGCGCCAGCGGCAGACCGTCGCACAGCTCGGCCAGCGCCAGCCAGGGACCGGGTGGGCCCCCGGCACGTTCGTCGCCGGGCAGGGACGCCCGCACCCCGTTGCGTAGGAGTTGGACGGAATCCTCCGGGGTCATTGTCCCCAGGTCGAGCAGGGTGGCGCCGATCGGCAGCGAATGGCGGGAGGTGACGAGGACAGTGACTGAGCTGTAGAACGGGAGGCACGGCGCGAGGTCCAAGTGCGGTGGCGCATTGTCGAGTACAAGCAGGAGCGGTCCGGCCTGCATGCTGAGTTGACCGAGATAGTCCCGGAGAAGGTTGAGCCGGTCACGGGGGTCCGGCGGCACGATGTCAGCCGGAACGCCCAGGGCCTGCAGGATGACAGCCGGAGCCTGCGGGTCGGACGGCGCGGAGCTGTTCGGATGCTCGCGCAGGTCGAGGTAGAGCGCTCCACCGGAGTACCAGCCGTTTCCCAGGGCCGTCCCGACGGCTTGGCGGACAAGCTCGGACTTCCCTACGCCTGGGGAACCGGTGACGAGGGTGGCGCGGTTCGGAAAATGTTTGGGTTCCGAGGGCTTCAGGAACGACAGCAGGGTGGCCAGTGCCTCGGCGCGGCCGGTGAACGCAGGGGACGGTGCGGGGATCCGGTACCGCGTGGGGCTCGGGACCGGAAGGCGCAGCATCACCGGTAGGCCCTGGATCGTGGTGTAGACGACGACCTGGTCGCTGTTCGTTCGGATCGGCGGCGGCGGCGGGTCGGTCGCGGCGGGCAGGGCGCGCGCCAGTTCCGCGTCGAGGTCCGTCTCGGCGAGGACGTCCGGCATGTGCGGCAGGCGCTGTGCCAACCGTCGCAGGGCCGTGGCTTGGCCGGAGTCGTCCGGGGCGTACGCGGGGCCCAGCCGCGCCACCAGCTCGTCCAGCACCTCGGCGGTGTCGAGGCTTCGGAGTTCGACGATCGTGACGCCCGTCGGCCGGAGTTGGGGGTCGCCCGTCGTGACGAGCACGCAACCCCGCCCGAGGGGTTCGAAGGAGAACCGGTACCCGGGCTGGGCGGGCCAGCCGTCCTGGGGGAAGCTGTCGAGAACGACGAGCCAGTCCCGATGCCGTTCCAGCCGATCGCGCAGGGCGGCCGGGGAGGACGCGACGTAGGGTTCGTCGGCAGGGGAGAGGGCGGACCAGAGCTGACCGAGCCCGAGCTCCAGGGAGCCGGGCGAGTGCGCGTCGATCCAGTGGGTGAAGCTGTGGCGCCCGCCGTACGCCTGGACGTACTCCTGGACCAACCGGCGTCGCCCCATACCGGCGTCGCCGACGACGACGACCACGGCAGGCTGCTCGGGCGGTCCGGACGCCGCCCGGCCAGGGTCGAAGGCGGCTGCCAGAGCGGCGAGTTCGCGCTTCCGTCCGATCATCCTCGGCGGTTCCGGTGGGCTCAGGACCGGCCGGACCGGGGACAGCCGATCGGGCCGGAGCAGTGGCGGGTCCGGCCGGGGCGTCGGCGTCGCCTCCGCCTCACGACGCGCCGTCCGCGTCACCGCCGCGGCCAGCCGCGCGGCCAGTGCTGCGTGCTGGCCGCCCGCGCTCGCGAGGACCGTCACCGCGACCTCGGCGAACGGCAGGCTCCGCGCCGACAGCCGCACCTCACCGCCGGCCTCCTCGCCCACGTCGACCGCACCGACCAGCCTGGCGACGGCGCGGAAGTCGCGGGTGCCGCCGAAGGTCGCCGCGACCCGGCCGGAGACCTTGGTGAGCACGTGCTCCAGCACCTGGACGGCCTCGGTGCGGGTCAGCTCGGCGAGCAGTTCCTTCCGCACGCCGTCCCGGAAGTCGTAGACCTGCTCGTCCGGGTCGGTGGCCGCGCCGCCCCGGGGTGCGATCAGCCCGGAGAGGAACAGTTCGGCGAGATCGGTCTGCCCGGACTCCGGCACGGCGGCCCGCTGGACCAGCCGCATCACCGGCAGGCTGAGCGGCGCCGCCGCCAGGTGGCAGGCCAGCCGGTACGCGGCGGGCGAGCTGCCGGCCCGGAACCGGGCGACACGTTCGGCGGGCGTGGCCGGAGCGCCGGCGGGACGGGTCGGACGCTGCCGCTCGGGCATACCCGCGATCGGTGCGGCGAGCATCGGCGTCCACCCGGAGGTGCGGCCCGCGGTCAGGTCGGCCCACGGGGTGATCCAGTCGGCGTCGACCTCCAGCACCGGCAGCCAGCGGATGGCCGCCCGGGCCTCGGCGCCCCGGCTGCCGGGCGGGATGCCGGGCAGGGCGGCGTCCGAGCGGAAGGCCGGGACCGGCCGGCCCGCCACGGAGGCGCGTGCGGCGACGAGGGCGGTGCGCAGCGCCGTCCGGTGCCAGAGCCGCCGGGGCAGCACCTGGAGCGCGGCCGCGGGCCGGGCGGCGGCGACGCCGGCGAGGAACTTCGGCAGCTCCTTCCCGTACCAGGCCGGGCCGACGCCGTCGGTGAGGACGAGCAGGATCCGCCGGTCGGTCGGGTCGTTGAGCGGCCGGGACCAGTCGGCCCTGGCGGCGGCAGGTGCGCCCGGACGGCGCCGGTGGAACGGCGCAAGGGTGGGGACCGGCCGGTCGGTGTCCAGCGCCCAGCACCGCACGTCGGCGAACGCGCCGTGCCGCTCCAGCAGGGTGCTCAGCTCGCCCGCCAGCCGGTGCCAGACGGCCATCGTGGCGCCGGTGTCCACCAGCAGGTCGACCGAGAAGCGCGGTTGCTGGGCGGGCCGCCAGGCCGGGAGCAGGATGCCGGTCTCGGCGGTGGCCTCGGCCGTCGCCTCCTCGTCGAGGGTGGCCCGACCGGGGGCGTCGACCGCGCGGCGCAGCGGGCGCAGGGCCCGGGCCAGGGCGAGGCCGCCGTCCAGGGCGGCGGGCTGGGTGACCCGGATGACGTGGCCGCTGGGCTCGTCGGCTCCGGGGTTCTCGGGGCGACCCTGGCTCCCGGAGCGGTGGTGCAGCGCGACGTGCGGTCCGGTGGGCGGGCGTACGGGCGGTGGTGGCGGGGGCGGTGGGGGCGGTAGGGCGACGACGGGTGCCGGACCGATCGGGGTCCGCCCGGCGGGCGGGGGCGGCGAGGACTGCCACGGTACGACGGTCGACCTCGGCCGGGCCCGTGCGGGCCGCGGCGCTGCGGACGGTCGAGGTGCGGAGGGCATCGGTAGCGGTGGGGTCGGCGGGGACGGAGGCGACGGCGGCGCGGGCGGCGGCGGAGGAGGCTCCAGCATTCCGGCCAGCCCGGCGATCCACAGGACGTCCGCGAGGTCCTGCGGCTGCGGCCCGCCGTCGGCCTGCCGGAGCAGCTCGGCGAGCGCCTCCGTCAGCCCCTCCACCGGCCCGCCCGGCGATGCCGAACCCATCGCCGCTCAGCTCTCGTTGAGCGGACGGAGCAGGGCTTCACGTACCGCGTCCCGCCCCTGCTGGTCGGCCCTGAGTACACGTCCGGCCATCAGCAGGGCGTTCAGCAGCTGGTCGTTGGCCAGTTCCGCCCCGTCCTGCTGCCGGCGGAGGAACTTGGCGATCAGATCGGTGGTCGCGGCCGCGGCGGCGGTCTCCTCGCCCAGGTGGGCGGCGACCATCGCGGCCAACCGCTGCTCGTCCGGCGCCCGGATCTCCAGCCGGACGCAGCGCCGCAGCAGAGCGCTCGGGAAGTCCCGCTCGCCGTTGCTGGTGAGGACAACCAGCGGGAACTGCGCGCAGCGCACCACACCGCCGCGCACCACCGCCGTCCGGCCGTGGTCGGCCGTGCCGACCTGTTGCGGTTCCGGGCCGAGCCGCAGCAGTTCGGGGATCTCGAACTCGCCCTCCTCGAAGACGTTCAGCAGGTCGTTGGGCAGATCGATGTCGCTCTTGTCGATCTCGTCGATCAGCAGGACACGCGGTGTCCGCCAGGGCAGCAGCGCCGTCCCGAGCGGGCCCAGCCGCAGGAACCTGCCGATGGCGGGGGCCGCGCGTTCCTCCGTCGGGGGAGGGATCAGGAAGTCGTCCTCGGGCCCGCCCCGCCGCCTGGCCAGGCGTACGGTCCGGTCGTCTCCGTACGGGCCGGGCTCCGGAACGTCCGGGTGACGGCCGTTCCGGGAGAGTCCGGCCTCGTGCAGCCGCCCGATCGCGTCGTAGCTGTACAGCCCGTCGCGCAGGCTGGTTCGGCTGCTGATGGACCAGCGCAGCACCGGGCCCAAGCGCAGCTCGTGGGCCACGGCGTAGGCGAGGGTCGACTTGCCGACGCCGGGCTTGCCGGTGATCAGGAGGGGGCGGCGCAGGTGCAGGGCGAGGTTGACCAGCCGGACCTCCCGCTCGTCCGCCTGGTAGGCCGCCGCTTGCCGGACCCGGCCGAGCCGGCGGGCCGCGGAACCGGCCGCCGAGTCCTCCGGGGGCGGTGGCGGCAGCCGTTCGGGGTCGCCGTCCGGGTCACCGAAGGCACGCCACGCGGGCGCGGGCGGGAGCCCGGCGATCCCGCCGTGGGGGACACCGGTGCCCCGGTAGATCCACCAGTCCTCGGTCATGTGCGCTCCTGGCTCGCTTCGTGTCGCTCCGGGTTCCGCGGGGCGGGGGTTCGCGGTACGGCGTTCGCGCTCATTCGGCCATCCCCTCGTAGGGGTAGTCCTGGTCCGGGTCGACGCAGTCGGGATCGTCCCAGACCAGCGTGAGCGTTCGGTCCGGGGGCGGGGTCGGGTCCCGCACCCTTTTTCGGTGCTTGAGGACGGTGTAGGGCAGTTCGGCCAGCCGGGTGGGTTCGTGCTTCCGGAGGTCCTTCAGGAGGGTCTCCTTGCCTCCGGCGACCCGTCGCCAGAGCAGCACGGGCACACCGTCGAGATACATCGCGTCGTCCACTGCGCGTTGCATCGCGGGGTCGAGCTGCTCGTACGGGACATCGAGGCCCATGCAGGAGAGCTCGTGTTGATCAAAGATCCAGTCCGGTAGACCGGCTGCGTCGGCCGGACCGAGTGGCGGCCAGCCGATTCGCTTGAGGACCTCGGTCGGATCGGCTCCGTGGGTCCCGAGGTACTTCCAGCGTTTCCGCCAGTCACTCCGGTCAAGGTTGTAGTCGGAGTACCGTTCGAGCTGTCGGACCACCACCGGGTGCTGCTGGCCCAAGTGCCGGTCGGCGGTTCCGGTGGACCAGAGTTCGGCGGCGTACCCGAGGAGGGAACGCGGTAGCAGGAACTCGATCCGGACCGGGGCGTTCGGATCGAGGAGCGCCAGTCGCAGTTGCTCCCAGGCCGTCAGTCGCCCGCCGCCGGAGGCGAACAGCTCGCTCCTGGTGAACATCTCCTTGTCGCGGTGGCGGCCGACCCGCCGGAACTGCCCGCCGGCCAGCGGCTGGCGGTAGTAGGCGACGATCAGGCGGTACAGCGGGTCGCCGGTGTCCGGCGGGCTCTCCTCGTCGAGTCGAATCTGGACGATCAGCCGCTCGCGGGGGCCCGCCGCCGGGGCGGGCGCTCGGTCGGCATGGGAGGCGAGGAACCGGCGCAGAACCGGGAGCGATTGTTTCCGAGTGGCTTCGAGATGGTCGCCGAGCGCGCGGAGGAAGACGATCAGCGGGCCGAGCAGGTTGTCGTCGATCCGGCTGACGAGGAGGTCCAGGATTTTGGGCAGGTTCATCCCCGCCGTGTTGCGCTCCCGCAGCCCCGGGACGTCCTCCGGCAGGTGGCGGGCCGGCTCCGTCGGCTCCTCGATTGAGCTCAACTCAAGTATCACCTGGAGAAGTTCGCTACATGGAAGGTCGTCTCCGCTCTTCAGGACCCGCAGGACGAGCGCCAGCCATTCCCCTGCGCGCCTTTCCGGAGCCAGCGCCTCCAGTGCCTCGGCGAGGGAGTCCAGCGCGGTCCACGGATCGAGGGAGGTACGGATTGCTCGGAGGATCTCCCGAACGTGCAAATTCGGGGTGTAGTCCGCGCGGATGCCGGCCTTGATGCCGAGGGTCTTCGGTGACGTGTTCATCTCCCTCAGGACATCCTGGCGGAAGGTGAAATCGTACATCTGGTCGAAGCAGAAAATGATCTCCACGAGGACGTCCTCCGCCCCCGCCGGCCACGGCCCCCCGCCGCCCGGGGGCACGAACGGTGTCGCGCGCATCCGGCTAGCCGTCCTCCCGCTCGCCGAGGGCGCGCCCGACCACGGCGTCGAGTGCGTCGAGGGCGCCGTCGTCCGGGGCGAGTTCGGCCATCGCGGTCCGCAGTGCCCGCAGGGCCGCCCGGCCGTCGCGGAAGCTGCGGCAGGCGCGCACGATCTGGTGCAGATGGGTGCGGCGGTCGGGGCGTTCCTCGGCCTCGAAGGAGTGTGTCAGGCCGAGGTGCACGCCCATGGTGTCGAGCAGGTCGTAGCGGCCGTCGGCGCGGCGCAGCAGCTCGAAGGCCATCAGGGCGTCGACCAGCTCGCCGGGCCCGGGCGGCGCGGGCGGCGGAGGCGGTGGTCCGGGCGGGGCGACGCCCGCCGTACCCAGCAAGGCGGTCAGCGCGCCCACCGGGGTGTACCAGCCGCCCGCGTCCAGCTGGAAGGCGCGGCTGCCCTTGAGCACACCCCGCACCAGGCCGTCCCCGTCGACCAGCATGCTGCCGCTGTGCCCCTCGCGGATGCCGTCGCCGCGCACACCGAGGTACCGGTCCGCGAGGCCGACGACCCGCAGTCGAAGGGTGTCGGGCCGGGCGCCGGGGCCCGGCGTGTGCGTGGAGTACCCGAGGGCGGTCAGGACGGTGTCCGGTTCGGCCTCGGCGGCCGCGAGCCGGACCACCGGGTGGCCGGTCCAGTCGGGGACGCCGAGCAGGGCGAGGTCGGGGAAGGGGTAGTGGCCCTTGCCGTTGCCACTGCTGCCGCCGCCGTCCTCGCCCGTCTCCGGGGCGAGCCGGATGCGGTCGGCCGGGACGGTGTACTCGCCGGACTCGTGGCGGACGCCCACCGGCTCCGCCGCGCGCGCCGCCGGTGCGACCACGTGCGCGGCGGTGACGGCGAGGCCCGGTGCCACCAGGAAGCCGCTGCCGCGGAAGCCGCCCGCGACGGTGATCACGACGGTGCTGCGGCGCAGTTCCTCGGCCGCGGCGAGGCCGGGCCGCGCGGACACGGTCACTCGGCGTCGGCCGCTCTGGCGGCCGGGGCGCTCGCGCTGTCGGACGCGTTCTGTACGGGCAGACCTGCGGTGGCCGCCGCGGCCTCCTGCTGCCGGCGGCGTTCGGCGAGGTCCCAGGAGAGGCGGACGGTGAGCCCGGCCTCGCTGCCGGCCTCGGCGATGACACCGAGCAACTGGCCGGACTTGACGGCCAGTTTGAGCCCGAACTCGACCTCGAAGGTGTCGGGGGAGCCGGCCTCCCCCTGCGCGATGCTCTCCGCCGCCCAGCGGCCGACGCCCTGGACGGTGCTGCGCACCTGGTCCAGCGTCAGCGCCACGGCCGAACCCAGCTGCCCGGCAGCCCGTCGGCCCCCGCCCCAACCGGCGTCGCCGGAGTCCGCCCAGACGTCCGAAGGGGTCTCCGGGTGCTGGAAGTTCACCTCGCCGATGACCTCGGCCCGGACGGTCGTGCCGTCCCCGAGATCGATCGTCACCGTTTCGGCCATGCGTGTCCGCCCCCTTGGAGATCCCGCCCCCCGACGGTCCCTCACCATACCGGCGTCCTCGCACCGTTTGGCCTGGACGCCCAAGTCGGTTCGGTGGTGCGGGAGTCCGGCCCGGGGCGGGGATGGGCGGGGGGCGGGCGGTGGCGGTCAGGCGTCGGTGGGGAGGGGCCTGGACGGGTGGCCGGCCGGTGGGGCGGTGCGGGGGTAGCGGGGGAGGGGGAGGTCGAGGGCGGCGATGGAGTGGGAGGGGAGGGCGAAGGCGGTCGCTGCCTCCGGCGGGAGGTCGCGCAGGCCGAGGAGGCCGGCGGACAGCCGGGCGGTGGCGCGGTGCCAGTCGTTGATCCGCCGCATCAGGGTGTGGCCGGTGCCGAGGACGGTGTAGCCGCAGACCCTGGCCCCGGCGGCGCGGGCCCGGGCGGCGAAGGCGCGGGTGCCGGCGGGGGAGGTGACCCGGTCGAGGTCGCCGTGCAGCATCAGGACGTCGCGGTCGGCGAGCTGCTCGCACGGGTCCTCGGCCGGGCACCACGGGGCGAGTGCGACGACGCCGGTGACGACGGGGTGGCCGGCGACCCGGAGGGCGGCGCGGCCGCCCATGGAGTGGCCGACCAGCACGGTCGGGACCGGGCCCAGCTCCTCGGCGAGGTCGTCGAGGGCGGCGATCGCGTCCTTGGCGGCGTCGGCCCGCTCGCCGTTCCAGCCCCGGTGTCGGTAGCGGACGGTGCCGACGGCGACCCCGGCGCCCTCGGTCTCCCGGCGCAGCGCGTGCACGAAGCCGGCCATCCGCAGGCCGGCCAGGTTGACCGGGCCCGGGCGGGCGAGGCTGTGCTCCTGGCCGCCGTGCAGGACCAGCACCGCGGCGCCGGGCCGCTCGGGCAGCCCGCGCCAGACCAGCGCGCGGTGCCCGCCGGTTCCGGTACCGGTGCTGGAGCTGTTGCCGTTGCCGTTGCCGGGGGCGCCGCTCCTGCCGTTGCCGCCCGTCCTGATCCCGCTCACGCTGTCCCGTTCCCGCCCGCCGTCCGGGCCGTGCCGCGGACGGCCGTCCGTGCCGTGTGGACCGCCACTGTACGCACGGGGTGCCGGGGTGTTTCCAGCCGTTCTCCGTATTCCGCCCGGACCGCGTGCGCGGACGGTCCCGCAGGACCGGGCGGTCAGGCTGCGAGCAGGCCGTTCTGCCGGACCAGCCAGCAGATCGCGGTCAGCCGGTGCACCGCGAAGTCGTACCCGACCGGCTCGCGCCAGCCGATCTCGGCGAGCCGGTCCAGGAAGCCGCGCGCGTAGTCGGACAGCTCCGCACGGTTCAGCCGCCGCGGCAGCAGCTCCGGTCCCTGCGCGTACAGCAGCTCGCGCAGCTCGGCGGCGTGCTGGTCGACCGCCGCGACGAGGCAGGGCTCGAAGGCGAGCTCGGCCAGCCGGGGGCCGAAGGCGGCGACGATCCCGGGCAGCGGGCAGCCGTCCGGCCGGGGGTGCGGGGCGGCGGAGTCGAAGGGGAGGCGCCGGGGCGACTCGTCGGGCGTGGCGGGCATCCGTCCACGGTAGGCGAGCGCGGCGCCGGGGACGGCGGCCCGGGGAGGAGACCTTGGCCACCCCGGCGCGCGGGTCCGGGTGGACGCCCGGTGCGCGCCCGCCGGACACCGGGCCGACGGCGCCGCTTCCCCGGTTCGGGCGTGGGCACGGGGTGGTCTGTACCAGAATGGCCGGTATGGATCTTCGAATCTTCACCGAACCCCAGCAGGGCGCGAGCTACGACACCCTGCTCCGGGTGGCCAGGACCGCCGAGGAGCTGGGGGCCTTCAGCGCCTTCTTCCGCTCCGACCACTACCTGAAGATGGGCGGCGTCAGCGGCCTGCCCGGCCCGACCGACGCCTGGATCACCCTGGCCGGCCTGGCCCGCGAGACCAGCACGATCCGCCTCGGCACCCTGATGACCGCCGCCACCTTCCGCCTGCCCGGCGTGCTGGCGATCCAGGTCGCCCAGGTCGACGCGATGAGCGGCGGCCGGGTCGAGTTCGGCCTCGGCGCCGGCTGGTACGAGCAGGAGCACGCCGCTTACGGCATCCCGTTCCCGAAGGAGAAGTTCGGCCGGCTGGAGGAGCAGCTGGAGATCGTCACCGGCCTCTGGGGCACCGCACTGGGCGAGACCTTCGACTTCGCCGGCACCTACTACCAGCTGAGCGAGTCGCCCGCGCTGCCCAAGCCGGCCCAGGCGAAGATCCCGGTCCTGGTCGGCGGCACCGGACCGACCCGCACCCCGGCGCTGGCCGCCCGGTTCGCGGACGAGTTCAACCTGCCGTTCGTGTCGGTGGCGGACACGGAGGCCCAGTTCGGCCGGGTCCGGACGGCCGTCGAGCGGGCCGGCCGCAAGGCCGACGACCTGGTGTACTCCAACGCCCTGGTCGCCTGCGTCGGCCGGGACGACGCCGAGGTGGCCCGCCGGGCCGCCGTGATCGGCCGCGACGTCGACGAGCTGAAGGCCAACGGCCTGGCCGGCACCCCGGACGAGGTGGTGGAGAAGATCGGCCGCTACGCCGCCGTCGGCAGCGAGCGGATCTACCTGCAGATGCTGGACCTGGACGACCTGGACCACCTGGAGCTGATCGCCTCCCGGATCGCCCCGCAGCTCGCGCAGCTCGGCTGAGGCGGCTCTCGGCCGGGGTCCTCCGGGTCCCGGCCGAGGTCCTTCCGGATCCCGGCCGGAGGAGGCCGGGTCCCCGGGAACCGCTCGCTGTGACGCGCCCGGAGCGCTTCTGTGACGATCCTGGAGCGATAAAGGCTCGGCCCGGACCCGGTCTGACCATTAGTCTTTACTCTCTCTTGAAGGGGGAAAGCTCCTCGGGAGGAGGGACCGGGAGCACCCGGACCGGTGGGGAAGCAGGGGGAGTGCCGATGTCGGACGTGCAGGTCTTCGGGGCGGCTCGCGACCGGGCCGCGGCCCGCGACGGGGCAGCCCGCGACCGGGTGGTTCGTGACCGGGCGGCCCGCGACCGGGCGGTCCGCACCGTGCCGCGCCCCGGCTGCCGGGAGCTCGCGGCGGAGCCGTCGGCCGGCGTGCTGCGCCCGCGCGGCCTCCAGGACCTCCGCTCCGGTCGCGGTCCGGCTGCCGCGCCGAGTGCCCTGCGGTACCCGGCGGGCGACCTGCTGGTGGTCTCCGGGCTGCCGGGCAGCGGCAAGAGCACGCTCATGCGCCGCTGCGTACGGGCGCCGATCGTGGACTCGCAGCTGGTCCGCGAGGAGTACGCCTCCCGCGTCCCGTCCTGGCTGCCGTACGCCCTGTACCGCCCGCTGGTGCGCCTCGCGCACTACCGGCGGCTGCGGCGCGCGGTGCTCGCCGGCGGGCCGCTCACCGTGCACGACTGCGGGGCGGTGCCGTACGTGCGGCAGTGGCTGGCGCGGACCGCCGAGCGGCAGGGGCGCCGGGTGCACCTGATCCTGCTGGACGCCAGTGCCGAGGAGGCCCGCGACGGTCAGCGGGCGCGGGGCCAGGCCGTCTCCGCGTACGCCTTCGCCCGGCACCGGGACGCCGCGCACCGGCTGCGCCGCCGCCTGGCCGGGACGGGGCGGCCGCCGGCGGGCTGTGCGTCGGCCGTGGTACTCGACCGGGCCGGTGCGCGTGCCCTGCGGGAGATCGTCTTCGCGGCGTCGTAGTCTCGCCGGAGGCGGTCCGGGCGCCCGGTTCACCCCGTTCGTCCCGTCCCGCCGGTGGCGCGCCGCGCCGCGGGGCAGACGGGGTGTCACGTTTCGGACAGACCGGGGCCGGTACTGTGCGCATGCGCGCGACGGGAAATGCTCCATGTGCGGTGCCGTTCGACCGCTCAAACTTCCGGATTATGTCCGATTTGCCGTCAGAAGTTCCAGGCCGGAACATGTCTGACGCGTACACGCGACCCTGCGTAGCCTGTGGCTCGGCGGCCCCCCTCAACCGCCGTCCCCCACCACCCCCCTCAGGAGCGCAGATGCGTCGTTCCGCCCGTGTTTCCTCGCGTGCCACCGGCAGATTCCTCGGCGCGGCCGCCGTCGCCGCCGCCCTCGGGCTCACCCAGTTCGCGGCCCCGGCCGCGTTCAGCACCGCCAGTGCGGCCGCCAAGGCCCCGACCTCCACCGAGTGCAGCACCGGCGAAGCGGCCCAGGCCCAGGACTCCGCCGCCCGCAAGCCCGCCGGACACCCCGCCGGCCAGGAGCCCAACGCCGTCACCGACGCCCAGGCCAAGGCGATGGACAGCGACCTCCAGGGCCGACTGGCCCAGCTGGCGCACTCCGCCCAGGGCAACACCCTGCTGGCGCCCGGCGAGCTGGCCGCCACCACGACCGTCCCGGTGTACGTGCACGTCGTCCACTCGGGCACCACCGGCAAGCTGTCGGCGGCCACCGTCTCCAAGCAGATCGACGTCCTCAACGCCGCCTACAGCGGCCAGGGCACCGGCAACACCGCGAGCCAGTTCCGGTTCCAGCTGGTGGCCACCGACTACACCGACAACTCCACCTGGTACAACGGCGTCAGCCCGGGCTCCAGCGCCGAGAAGGCGATGAAGAGCAAGCTGCGCAAGGGCGCGGCCAACGCCCTCAACCTCTACACCGCCAAGCTCGGCCAGTCCCTGCTCGGCTGGGCGACGTTCCCCAGCTCCTACCGCTCCAACCCGACCGACGACGGTGTGGTCATCCTCGACTCCTCGTTCCCCGGTGGCTCCTCCACCAACTACAACGAGGGCGACACCGCCACCCACGAGGTCGGCCACTGGCTCGGGCTCTACCACACCTTCCAGGGCGGCTGCTCCGGCCAGGGCGACTACGTGGCCGACACCCCCGCCGAGCAGAGCGCGGCCTACCAGTGCCCGGCCGGCCGGGACACCTGCACGGCCACCGGTGTCGACCCGATCCACAACTTCATGGACTACACCTACGACTCCTGCATGACCCAGTTCACCCCGGGCCAGGTCGCCCGGATGGCGAACTCCTGGGCTGCCTACCGGGCCTGACGGGCCCCTCGGCCCGAACGGGCCGCACCCCGAGACGCTGGCGGGTGCGTGGCGACTGCGCCGCGCACCCGCCAGTACCAGTTCCGGCGCGGCCATGACCGGGCGAATGTCCGGGTTGATCTAAGTTTGGCGGGATACGAGCAGGTCGGACGAGCCGGTCGAACCCGTCGAGCAAGGAGCAGCGGCATGGCCAACAGCGCCAACCCCAGGATCGTCGTCGGTGTGGACGGCTCGCCCGCCTCGGAGCAGGCCCTGCGCTGGGCGGTCGACTACGCGCGGCTGGCCGGCGGCACCGTCCACGCCGTCGCCGCCTGGGAGTACCCGGCGTTCTACGGCTTCGGCGGGGCGAGCGTGCCCGCGCCCGAGTTCAACCCCGAGGAGCTCGCCGGCCGGATCCTCTCCGAGGCCGTCGCCCAGGTCGCCGGAGCGCGGCCCGAGGTGCCCGTCGTCGAATCGGTGCTGCCGGGCAACGCCGCCCAGGCCCTGCTGGAGGCCTCCGGCGCCGCCGTGCTGCTGGTGGTCGGCAGCCGCGGCCGGGGCGGGTTCGCCGGCGCCCTGCTCGGCTCGGTCAGCCGGCACGTCACCGAGCACGCCACCTGCCCGGTGGTCGTGGTCCGCCACGGCGTGGCCGGCGGCACGGCCGGCCACGCCGGGTGACCGGAGGGCGGTGGCACGGCGGACCGCCGCGCCGGGGAGGATGGACCCGTGCCCGAAGGTGACTCTGTCTTCCGCGTGGCGACCCGGCTGCGCGCCGTCCTCGCCGGGCAGGTGCTGACCGCCGCCGAACTGCGCGTGCCCGCCCACGCCACCGCCGTCCTCGCCGGACGCCGGGTGCTGGAGGTCGTCCCGCGCGGCAAGCACCTGCTCATCCGCCTCGAAGGCGCCGGCCGCTCCGAAGGCGGTCTCACCCTCCACACCCACCTGCGGATGGACGGCCGCTGGTCGGTGTTCGCCCCCGGCGAGCGCTGGACCGGCGGCCCGCCCGCACAGATCCGCGTCGTCCTCGGCACCGGGCTCGGCACCGCCGTCGGCTACCGCCTGCCCGTCGTCGAGCTGCTGCGCACCGCCGACGAGCAGCGCGTGGTCGGCCACCTCGGACCCGACCTGCTCGGGCCGGACTGGGACCGGGCCGAAGCCGTCCGCCGCCTCCGCGCCGACCCCGCCCGGCCGCTCGGCCAGGCCCTGCTCGACCAGCGGAACCTCGCCGGTATCGGCAATGTGTACGCCAACGAACTGTGCTACCTGGCCGGGGTCACCCCGTGGACGCCGGTCGGCGCACTCCCGAACCTCGACCGACTGGCCGCCCGCGCCCACCAACTGCTGGAGGCCAACCGGCTGCGCCCCGGCCACATCACCACCGGCGACACCCGCCGCGGCCGGGGTCACTGGGTCTACGACCGCGCGGGCCGCCCCTGCGCCCGCTGCGGCACCCTGGTCCTGACCGCCCAGCACGGCACCCCACCGCAGGACCGCCCGGCCTACTGGTGCCCGTACTGCCAGCGCGGCCCGGCCCCCCAGGGCCGCGGCCCGACCCCACGCGGCCGGCGCCCCCACCGCTGAGGCCCCGGCCTCAGGCCTGCTCGACCAGGGCCGGGTGGCGGGGGTCGTCGAGGCGGACGGTCAGGTCGGCGGCTTCGGTGGGGACGGTCTCCGCCGCGTAGCGGGCGAAGGCGGGGAGGGTCCACTGCTCCTCCGGTGGGGTCCGGCGTTGCAGGGCGGCGGGGGAGAGGGCCAGGTGGACGGTCAGTTCCAGGGGGAGCCAGCGGCCGAGGAGCAGTGCGCCGTCCAGCAGCAGGACCCCGCCGGCGGGCAGCTCGGTGTAGGGGGCGCGGGTGGCGCGGTCGGTCACCGGGTCCCGCAGGGACGGGAGCACCCGGCCGTCGCCGCCCGGTTCGAGTGGGTCCAGGACCTCGCGGAGCAGTGCCCCGTCGTCGAGCCACAGGTCGTGGTAGGCGTCCGCATCGTGTTTGCCGTACTCCAGCCGGACCGAGGCCGGGCGGAGGAAGCCGGCCGCCGGGACGCGCAGCGTCGGCAGGCCGCGCAGGCGCAGCGGTTCGACCAGGGCGTCCGCGAGCTCCCCGGGGCGGGCGGCCGGGGCGCCGTCCACGGCCACCCGGAGGCGGCGGTCGCCGGCCCCCGGGAGGGCGGCGATCCGGTCGGCGAGCAGCTCGACGAGGCGGTCGGGCGAGATCGGGCGAATCGGCACGGCGTCATCCTGCGGTCGGGGAGCCAGCGGGCCTGGGAGGTCGGCGTTCGTCGTCGAAGGGGGCGGCCGTTCAGGGGACGGGCAGCTCGCCCAGGCAGTACAGGGTGGTGTCGTGGCCCGCGTAGAGCCGGGTCCCGTCGCTGGCGACCGACCAGACGTCGACGCCCGGGCCGGTGTCGGTGAAAATCGTGGACAGTCGGCCCTTCTCCGCCTCGACGACGACGACGCCCGCGTCGGCCGGGCCCGGTACGAGCAGTCCGGAGCTGAGCAGCAGCGGCTGGCAGCGGCGGTCCAGTCGGAACGGCAGCTGGCACTGCCAGGTCTGCTCGCCGCTGCCCGCCTCGTGCGCGGTGATCAGGCCGTTGTCGCGCGGCACGTACACCCGGTAGCTGTCGCTGAGTGGCGGCAGGACGCGCCACTCCTCGCCCGGGCCGGGGCGCACCGACCAGCGCGGCGTGCCGTCCTCCATGCGCAGGGCCTGGACGCCGGCGGCCCCGGGGGTCGGCAGGTAGACGTGCCGCTGGTCCATCATCGACCAGGCCGGGGCGGAGCCCGCGGTGGTCCAGAGCCGCCGCCCGGTGGTGCCGTCCACCAGCGACGTGCCGGCGCTCGGGTCGGTGCCCCAGGTGAGGAGCCGGCCGCCGATGGGCAGCACGGTGACGGCGTTCTCGCCGCGCTCCGCGAACGGGCGGGACCAGAGCAGGCCGTTGCCGGTGACGTCCAGGGCGAACAGGGTGCCCCGGGTGTCGCCCCGGCTCCCGACCGTGCCGTAGACCTGCGCGCCGTCGCTGCCGTAGAGGGTGATCTGCTCGCCCAGCTCGGGCGGGAGCGGCTGGCTCCAGCCGGCCGCCGGGCCGGTCAGCGCGCGGGCGTCCACATGGCCGGTCGAGGTGGTGAAGAGCCGCCCCGCCCCGACGATCAGCGGTGAGTCCTCCGGCCGGCCCCTGAGCGCCGGCTCCTCGACGTTGCCGACCACGGCGCCGGTCGCCGCGTCGAGGATCCGCAAGCCCTTGGCCGTCACGTAGGCGGGCGCGAACAGCCGGCCGTTCAGCCGGCCCGGCGTCATCGGCTCCGACCCCCGGTACACCCAGAGCGGCTCGGACCCGTACAGCTTGCTGGGCAGCGGCTGCGGCTTCGGTGTCTCGGACGCGGAACCGCCCGCCCGCCGGGACACCCCCCAGACGGCGGCGCCCGCCGCCAGCACCCCGGCACCGATCAGCAACCGCCGCCGGCTCGGCCGGGGCCCGCCGCCGTCCTCACCACCGCTCACCACGTCGGCGGGCGCGGTCGTCCCGCCCTCGTCCTCGCCGTCCCACCGCCAGGACGCCTCGCCCGCCGATCGGTCGGCCGGTGTGCTCCCCATACTTCGCCACTCGTCTTCCCCCGGGGCAGCCGTCGCGCTGCACTGTCCACGGAGAATACCCAAGCCGCACGGCCGAGCGGCCCCTGCGGGCGGTCCCGGGCTCAGCCGGGGAGGCCGTGGTCGGCGAGGTCGGCCAGGACGTCCGCGTGGCAGGGCAGTGGGGCGCACCAGCAGGCCAGGCGGTGCCCGCGCAGCTCGGGAACGAGGGCCAGCAGGTCGGGGCGGGCCAGCAGGTACGCCCGGTACTTCCGCAGCATCTCCTCGCGCGGGAGCCCGGGGCCCGGGCGGAACGGGCAGTGCAGCGGTGACTCGGGGAGGGACCAGCCGCCGCGGTGCATCGCCCGGCCGACGTAGCGCACGTCGGCGAAGGCCGGGTCGTCGCGGTGGCCCTTGAGATTGACCACGGTGGTCGGGCCGGGGCCCGGGGTGCGGGGCGTCATGGGGACGATGGTGGCGCGGCCGGGGCCGGTGGGCACCCCGGGGCGGGTGGGGTTCACCTTGACAGCCCCTGGGGCCCGGCGTAGCAAGAGAGGATGCGCCAGGGTGTTCCGGCGGACCCGCCCGGTCCGCCTCCCAGCGACGGGGAAACCCGGGCGGTGCGTCCCGACCCGCGCCGTCCCGTGATGGGCGCTGCCCAGGACCCGCTGGGGCCGGCGGGCCGGGACCCGGCGCGGGAGCGGGAGGCCCTGCTGACCTCCGCCGTCCGGACGGTGCTCGGCGGCACCGACGCGCACGGCGCGACCGTCTACCTGCGCTCCCGCGACCGCCGCTCGCTGGTGCTGTGCGCGGTCGCCGGCGTGCCGCTGTCCGTGCTCGGCCCGTTCCGGCGGATCGCCGCCGCCGGTCCGCTGCCGATCGCGGTCACCTACCGCACCGGCCGCACGGTCCTGCTCGCCGACACCGAGGACACCATGCGGCGCTTCCCGCAGCTCGCCGTCGGCCTGCCGTACGACTTCGCCTCCGCCTACGTCCCGGTCCGGGCGGGCGAGGAGGTCTTCGGGGTGCTCGGGATGCTCTGGGCGGCCTCGGACGACGGAGTGCCCGAGGGCGCGCGCCGGCATGTGCGCGCGGTCGCCGCCCGGCTGGGCGCGGGACTGGCCGCGCTGGAGGAGGCCGGGCACCCGGTGGAGCCGAACGGCGAGACCACGGTCGTCGAACTCACCCCGCCGTCCGCGCCGACCACCCGGGTCGGCCTCTTCGACTGGGACGTGGCGCTCGGCGAGGTCGCCGCCGACGACCAGTTCTGCGAGATCTTCGGGCTCGCCCCGGGCGACTTCGACGGCCGGGCCGAGAGCCTGGCCGCCCGGATCGCCCCCGGCGACCTGCCGGAGTTCCGGGCCGCCGTGCGCGGGGCCCTCGACCGGGGCCGGGTGCTCGCCGCGCGGCTGCGGGTGCTGGACCGCGACGGCCACCCCTACCCCGTCGAACTCTGGGCCCGGGTGCCCCGCGACGGCCCCGGGGCCCGCGGGCGCCTGGTCGGCGCCGTGCTCGACACCCGGACCGGCACCGCCGCGGCCGCCGCCGTGGAGCGGCTGCGCGAGGGCGTCTTCTCGCTCGACCCGGACGGCCGGATCACCTACGCCAACCACAGCGTCGAGCTGCTGCTCCAGGCCCGCCGCGAGGACCTCGTCGGCCACCACCCGTGGCAGGTGCTGCCCTGGCTGTCCGACCCGGTGTACGAGAACCGCTACCGCGCCGCGCTGCTCTCCCAGCAGCCCACCGCCTTCCTCGCCCGCCGGCCGCCGGACCACTGGCTGGCCTTCTCGCTCTACCCCGACGCGCACGGCGTCACCGGCCGGGTGGTCGCCGCCGACCCGCCGCCCGACGCCGCCGCCCCGGCCGCCGAACCCTCCCCGCCCGGCACCTGGACCGGCCTCGGCGTCATGTACCACCTGCTCCAGCTGGCCAGCGCGCTGAGCGAGGCGGTCACCGTCCGCGAGGTCTGCCGGGCGGTGGCCGACGAGATCCTCCCGGCCCTCGGCGGACAGGAGCTCGCCATCTACACGATCCGCGAGAAGCACCTGCACCTGGTCTCGCAGAGCGGCTACCCGGACGGCTTCCTCGACCGCTTCGAGGGCACCCCGGTCGGCGCCCGGGTGCCCGGGGCCGAGACGCTCAGCACCGGCACCCCGATCTTCTTCGAGAACGTCGGACAGCTCGCCGCCGCCTACCCCGGACTGGCGCTGGACGACATGGGCGCCTGGGCGTTCCTGCCGCTGATCGCCTCCGGCCACCCGGTCGGCAGCTGCATCCTCGGCTTCGACCGGCCCCGCCCGTTCACCCTGGAGGAGCGCGGCCTGCTCACCGCGCTGGCCGGCTTCATCGCCCAGGCCCTGGAGCGCGCCCGGCTGTACGACGCCGAGTTCACCCTCGCCCGGGGCCTCCAGCAGGCGCTGCTCCCGCACCGGCTGCCGCGCCTGGACGGGATCCGGATCGCGGCCCGCTACCTGCCCGGCACCCAGGGCATGGAGATCGGCGGTGACTGGTACGACGCCATCGTCACCGGGCGGGACCTCTGCCTGGTCATCGGCGACGTCGAGGGCCACAGCGTCGGCGCCGCCGCCACCATGGGCCAGCTGCGCAGCGCCGTGCGGGCCTTCGCCACCGGCGGCGTCCCGCCGGACGAGGTGCTCGCCCGGACCAATCAGCTGCTGCTCGACCTCGACCCCGGACTGCTCGCCAGCTGCTGCCTGGTCCGCCTCACCCCGGGGGAGGGCACCGCCCTGCTCGCCCGGGCCGGCCACCTGCCGCCGGTGCTGCGCCACCCGGACGGCCGGGCCGAGGCGCTGGACGTGCCGGGCGGGCCGCTGCTCGGCGTCGACCAGCACGCCGTGTACCCGGTCAGCGACCTGCGGCTGGAGCCGGGCTCGGTGCTCGCCCTGTACACCGACGGCCTGGTCGAGGACCCGGCGGTGGAGATCGACGCGGGAGTGGACCGGCTGCGGGCCGCGCTGGCGGGCCCGGAGGTCGGCCGGCTGATCGCGGCGGCCGGGCTGGACGGCCTGGCCGACCGGGTGCTGCGGGAGGTCGGCTCCACGCACCGGGTCGACGACGTGGCACTGATGCTCACCGGGTACCGCTGACTGCCGGCGCGGGAAGCGCGGCGTACGCGGGGTACGTGGGGCAGGCGGGGCAGCGGAGTGCGCGGGGCCCCGCCGGGCCGTCCCGGCGGACCGGGAACGACTTTCGTCGGAGCCTGTGGCGACGAACGATGACGGCGGTGACCAGGGGCGATTCGTTAGCCTCGACGGGTGGACGTCATAGCGAGAGCCTGGTCGAAGGCGGTTCGAACGGCACTGCCCGGGCCCTGGCGGTTCGGGCTGGTGGTCCGCGAGCTGGTGGGAGCGCTGCTGATCGCCGGGCTGGCCGCGCCGATCGAGGTGCTCAGCGGCACCGGGCTGGCCCTGCCAATGGCGGTGGCCTCCGGCCTCGTCTTCCTGGTGCGCCGGGGACTGCCCGCGACCGCCCTGGTGCTCACCGCGGTGGCCAGCGGCCTCGGCGGCGGCACGCTGCCGCTGCTGGTCTGCGTCGGCTGGTCGGCCGGTGCCAGGATCCGCCGGGTCGGGGTGCTGGCCGGTTCGTTCGCCGCCGGCTGGGCGCTGATGACCCTGTTCGGGGTGCTCAAGGACGCCGGGCAGGTCCCGGTCAAGCTGATCGTCGGCTTCTCGCTGGGCGGCTACCTGCTGCTCGCCGTGCTGCCCGCGCTCTGGGGCCGGTACCGGGCGCAGCGCCGGGCGCTGACCGACGCGCTGCGCGAGCGCAACGAGCAGCTGGTGCGCGAGCACGCGATGATCGCGCACCAGGCGCGGCTGCGCGAGCGGCACCGGATCGCCCAGGACATGCACGACAGCCTGGGCCACCAGCTGGCCCTGATCTCGGTGCACACGGGGGCACTGGAGGTCGACCGGACGCTCACCGACCGGCAGCGCGAGGCGGTCGGGGTGCTGCGGCTGGCCGCGGTCGGGGCGATGCGGGAGCTGCGGGAGGTGGTCGGCGTGCTGCACGACGAGTCGACGGCGCTCCCGCCGGGACCGGGGCCCGGGCAGGCCGCAGTAGTAGGTGTCGGAGCGGGAGCCGGGGCCGGGGGCGTCGGGACCGGGGGTGTGGACGGGATCGAGGGGCTGGTCGAGTCCTCCCGCGCGGCCGGTACATCGGTCTCGCTGCTCCGGGACGGTGAGCGCCGTCCGCTGGCCGCGTCCGCCGGGCACGCGGCGTACCGGGTGGTGCAGGAGGCGCTGACCAACGCGCACAAGCACGCTCCCGGGGCGCCGATCACGGTGGCGCTGCGCTACGAGCCGGACGCGCTGGTGGTGGAGGTGGTGAACCCGGCGGCGCCCGAGCCGGTGGGGGTGCGCGCCGGAGGCGCCGCCCCGGCGGTGGTCAGCGGCGGTCAGGGCCTGACCGGGCTGCGGGAGCGGGCGCGGCTGGTCGGTGGCATGGTGCACGCCGGTCCGACCCCGGGGGCCGGGTTCCGGCTGGCCGCGGTGCTGCCGTACCGGGGCGCGGACGGTGCCGGGGCCCAGGGCGTCGACGCCGCTTCGGCGGCCGGCCCGGAGACCGGGGCCGGGTACCCGGCGGTGGACGCCTGGCCGGGCGGGGTGCCCGGGGCGGCGGCCGGACCGCCGAAGCGGCGCAGCCCGGCGATCGGCTGCGCGGTCGGCGGGGTGGTGGTGCTGGCGGCCGTGCTCGGGCTGCTGGTCTGGGGTGTGGTCGGCTTCGTCCGGGGCGCGGAGGAGTCGACGGTGAAGCGGTCGGTCTACGACAGCGCGGAGCTGGGCACCCCGGAGGCGGAGGTGCGGAAGCAGCTGCCGCGGGGCAGCGAGTTCTTCCTGAAGAACCTGGAGGGCACCGGCCCCACCCCGCCGGAGGGGGCGGACTGTGTCCGCTACCTCTCCGACGACAACGGGGGGACCGCCTGGGGCGAGGACGCCGTCGTCCGGTTCTGCTTCAAGGACGGGGTGCTGGTCGAGAAGCAGCACTACCGGGTGAAGCAGTGAGCGACGGGGATGCCAGGATGGTCCGCGGGGCACCGGCCGGTCCGCCGCCGCACCGTCCGGACCAGTACCAAGGGGATGACCAGCAGTGATCCGAGTCCTCGTCGCCGACGACGAGCCGCTCATCCGGGCCGGGATCAGGATGATCCTGTCCTCCGCCGACGACATCGACGTGGTGGCCGAGGCCGCCGACGGCCGGCAGGCGCTGGAACTGGCCCGCGCGCACCGGGTGGACGTCGTGCTGCTGGACATCCAGATGCCGGTGCTGGACGGCCTGTCGGCGCTCGCCGAGCTGCCGAGGGTCGCCCCCGGCGCGCGGGCGCTGATCCTCACCACCTTCGGGGAGCGCGACAACGTGCTGCGCGCCGTGAGCGACGGCGGCGCCGGCTTCCTGCTGAAGGACACCGCGCCGGCCGAGCTGATCCAGGCCGTCCGGGCGGCCGCCACCGGGCACGCCTTCCTGTCGCCCGCCGCGACCCGGCACATCGTCGACTCGCTGGCGGGCGGCGGGGCGGGGCCGGTCGCGGCGCGCGGTGCCCGGGCCCGGCAGCGGCTGGAGGTGCTGACCGAGCGCGAGCTGGAGGTGCTGGCGCTGCTGGGCGAGGGGCTTTCCAACGCGGACGCCGGGGCCCGGATCCATATGAGCGAGGCGACGGTGAAGACGTACGTCAGCCGGATCCTGGCCAAGCTGGGCTGTGAGAACCGGGTGCAGGCGGCGCTGCTGGCGCGGGACGCGGGGCTGGGCGGCGTGGGCTGAGGGGTGCTGACGGACGTTCGGGCAATGCCGACGGACCGTCCGGTCGAGGGCTGACGGGACGTCCGGTCAGGCGTCGACGGACCGTCCGGTCAGTGGCCGACGGGCCGTTCGGTACGTGCAAGGACGGGTCGTGTGCCATGCGCTGAGCGACTTCTCGCTCACACTCGGTAGTCGGAGTGGCGAACGCCACCTCGCCGGTCGGCGGAACCGGGAACTCCGGTCGGCGAGATGACGGCGCGTCAGTGATCGGTGACGGTAAGTCGACAAAGCGCCCGAACTTTCGGCCGACCCGATGTGAGCGAGCGCACGGAAATCGACCGTTTGGGCCGGGGAATGCGGTCAAAGCCGGTCGTTTCCGGGTCAGTTTCATGATCGATACCGCCGGTAACAGTCGACTGACCTGGGACGACCAAGAATTGCTTGATGCGGCCCGGTAGCGCCCGTAGCTTCTTTGGCGGTGCAACGAGCACCACCCGGGTTCACCCCCGACCCACGGCCCGCCGACCGACCATCGGCACCAGGGCGGTGGCCGTCGACGCGACCGGCCTCAACCGGCAGTCGGCGAGCGGAGGGTGGCCGGGGCGGCACGGCACGTCGGACACGTGTGCGGCCGCCCGTCGAGTGAGGGAGCGAAACCGGCCCCGGCAGGGGTCTGGTTCCGCATGCCTGCCCGGGGCCTGCCGAAAGGACTTCCATGAATCCCCGTCACGAGACCGCCGCTGCCACCCCCGCCGCCACCAAGCGCAACCGCGTTCGGATGGCCGTGGTGGCGGGCGCCGCTGTCGCGGCCCTGCCGGTGGCCGGCCTCGTCACGGCCACCTCGGCCGCTGCCGCCCCGACCTCCGCCTGGGACGCCGTCGCCCAGTGCGAGAGCGGCGGCAACTGGAGCATCAGCACCGGTAACGGCTTCTCCGGCGGACTGCAGTTCACCCCCTCGACCTGGAGGGCGTACGGCGGCGCCGCCTACGCCCCGCAGGCCCACCAGGCGAGCAGGGCGCAGCAGATCGCCGTCGCCGAGAAGGTCCTCGCCTCGCAGGGCCCCGGCGCCTGGCCGGTCTGCTCCGCCAAGGCGGGCCTGAGCCGCGGCGGCGCGCCCGCCGTCGTCGCCGACACGCCCGACCCGGAGCCCAAGGCCCCGCAGCCGGTCAAGCAGCAGCCGGCCAAGGCCGACCAGGCCCCCGCCCAGAGCCAGAAGTCGCCCGCCCGCAAGGCCCCGGCGCAGACCCCGCCGCAGGGCGCCGCGAAGCCCGCCGCGCCCGCCGCCGGGTCCGCCGCTGGGCCCGCCACGCCCGAGAAGGGCTTCACCGGCGGCGGCTACGTCGTCAAGAGCGGCGACACGCTGAGCGGCATCGCCGCCAAGTTCGGCCTCGACACGGCCGGCCTGCACGCCCGGAACATCAAGGCGATCGGTGCCAACCCGAACCTCATTTTCCCGGGTCAGACCCTGTCCTTCTGACCCCCTCGCCGGGTCCCGCACCCCGGTGACCGAACGGCCGCCCTGCCCCCGGGGCGGCCGTTCGGCGTGTCGGGGGCAGGGGTGGGGACGGGGCGGGGGCGCGCGGGCCGGACCCGGCGCGCGGCGGCGTGCGGCGCGCGCCGAGGCCCGCGGATCGAGGCGCGCGGATCGGGGCGTGCCGCCGGTAGTTGAACGTTGAACGCGACGTCCGAATACCGCCGGACTCCAGGGCCGCCACGGCCGAGGATCGAGTCATGTCCACGAACGACACAAGGAGTTCTGACGAGATGACGATCACGACGGGTATCGCGGCGCTCGACGGCAAGGTGGCTCTGGTGACCGGCGGCAGCCGGGGGATCGGGGAGGCGGTGGCGCTGCGGCTCGCCGAGGACGGCGCCGACGTGGTGGTGACCTACCTGGGCAGTGCCGAGCGGGCCGAGGCCGTCGCGGCCAAGATCACCGCGATGGGCCGGCGCGGCTGGGCGGTCCGCGCCGACAGCGCCGACCCGGAGGAGGTGCGCGCGGTGGTGGCGGCGGTGGCCGAGCGCTTCGGCCGCCTCGACATCCTGGTCAACAACGCCGGGGTGGGCCACGTCGGCCCGATCGAGGAGACCGGCCTCGCCGAGATCGACCGGGTGCTGGAGGTCAACGTCCGGGCGCCGTACCTGTTCGCCCAGGCGGCGGTCGCCCACCTGACCGAGGGCGGGCGGATCGTCACCATCGGCAGCTGCATGGCCAAGCGGGCCGCCTTCGCGGGCGGCAGCCTCTACGCCACCAGCAAGGCCGCGATGATCGGGCTCACCAAGACGCTGGCCCGCGAGCTGGGCCCGCGCGGGATCACCGTCAATGTGATCCACCCCGGCCCGATCGACACCGAGCTGAACCCGGCGGACGGCCCGGGCGCCGACTTCCAGTCCGGCTTCACCGCGGTGGGCGGCTTCGGCCGGCCCTCCGACATCGCCGCCACGGTCGCGCACCTGGCCGGTGCGGAGGGCCGGTACATCACCGGCGCCGAGATCGCCGTGGACGGCGGCTTCGCTGGCTGACCCGGGCCGGACACGCGGGCGGTCGGCCCGCTACGCCGACGGCCGGCCGGACACGCCGACGGCCGGCCCGGGGTGTTGCTCCGGGCCGGTTGTCGGTGCCCGCGTTTACGATCGGCCGGTCCGACCACGTGTGCGGGCGCGCGTCCGACCGGCCGCGCGCCCGCGCACGGGTCCCGCGCGAGGGGCCGACACGCGGCCCCGCCGACGGAGAGGTGCGTCATGACCGGAGCGGAAGACCCGATCGAGCTGCTCGCCCGCGCGCTCGCGCAGACCGCCGGGCTGATCGACGGCGTCGGCACCGAACTCGCCGGCCACCCGACCCCCTGCCACTCCTGGGATGTCGGACAGCTGATCAGTCACCTGCTGAACGACCTGCGGCAGTTCACCGTCCGGGCGGAGGGCGGCACGCCCGACTGGTCGGAGCCCTTCGACCGGGTCGAGGACGACTGGCTGCACCGCTTCGAGGCCGACGCGGAGCGCCTGGTGGCCGCCTGGCGCGGGGCGGGCGACCTCGGCGGCGTCATCGAGATCCCCGGCGTCGGGGAACTGCCGGCCCGCTTCCCGGTGGACCAGCAGATCGCCGAGTTCGCCGCACACGGGTGGGACCTCGCCCGGGCCACCGGCCAGTCCACCAGCGGGCTCGACCAGGAGGTCGGGCAGGCGGCGCTGGACTGGGCGCGCGGCGCGCTGCGCCCCGAGTACCGGGGGAGCGAGGAGGAGCAGCACGCCTTCGGCCCGGAGGTCGCGGTCGCCGAGGACGCGCCGGTGTACGACCGGCTCGCCGGGTTCTTCGGCCGCGACCCCGGGGCCGCCGGGTAGCGCGGAGCGGGGCCGGACCGCCCTCAGCCGCGGCTCCAGACGAACGAGATCTCCGGGTGGCGCGGCGAGGGCGCGTTCAGCAGCGGCGAGGGGCGCCCGCGCAGGAACCGGTCGAAGTACACCCGTACATACGTCCGCGCCAGCTCGGTCGCGCGCTCCGGCGCGATGGTGCCGAACAGTTGGGCGTAGACCTCCGGCGGTGCGTGCTCGGCCATGTGCCCAGGACCGGCCGCGTGCGCCAGGTCCGTGAAGCTCAGATGACCGGAGTCGTGCTGCCGCAGGTGCCGCCCCCACCCGCGCTGGTGCTCGCGCCAGCGCCGCCAGGTGTCGTGGTCGTCCAGCGCGGTGAACAGCAGGAACGGCCGGTCCAGGCCCTCGTCCGGCACCGGCGAGCCGAAGAGTCCGCCGTCCAGGTCCAGTCCGGCCGCGAACCGCCGGTCCTGCCGGACCGCCTCGGCGGCCGCCGCGCCGCCCATCGAGTGGCCGAGCACACCGATCCGCGCCGGGTCCGCGCACGGCAGCCCGGGGTGCCGCCGGACGGTTCGGCCGGTGGTCAACTCCGTTGCCACGAAACGGAGGTCGGCGGCCCGGACGCCGACCTCCTTGCGCTCGGCCGCGTCCCAGTCGGCGGGCTCGTCCTCCAGCACGCTGAGCACCACCCGGCCGTCCGGGAACTCGACGGCGGCCGCGTCGTAGGTGTGGTCGAGCGACGCGACCAGGTAGCCGTGCGCGGCCAACTCCTCGGCCAGCGCGGTGCAGTTGCTGCGCCCGCCCTTGCGACCGTGCCCGAGCAGCAGCAGCGGGAGCGCCCCCGGCACCGGCGGCGCGCCCACCCGCGCGGTCGGGCGCAGCCGGCCGAGCGTGCCCGGGTCGAGGAAGGCGGTCCGGTCCAGCACGGCCGCCACCCGCTCCGTGGCGTACGCCGCGCGCGCCCGTCCGGCGTTCCCGGTCGCGGGGTACCAGAGCTGCACCATCAGCTCGCGCGGTCCCGGCACCGGGGCGAACGGGTCCTGCCGGTTCTCGTCGACCAGTCGCAGTGACACGGTGCCGACGGTCCGCCGCACGGTCGGTCCCGGCAGGTCGATCGGCCCCGGCCCGGAGGGGGGAGCGGGAACGGGGGAGGGAGCGGCACGCGCGGCGGCGGCACCCGGCAGGGTCAGCGCCGCACCTCCCACGCCCGCGAAGGTCAGCAGTGATCGGCGCCGGATCATCCTCAACCACCTTGTTGCATAGGCGACATTGGTGCCGCCTCACCCTAGGCGGCCCGCCCCGCCGCCACCAGATCGGCTCCGACCGAACCCCCGGCGGGCACCTCGGCGCTCCCTCGGGTGCGGGGGAGGGGAAGATCGTCGCAGTGCGCGGGCGGAGGCGCGGGGAACGGACGAAGGGGCGGGGTCGTGGCGGGAGAGGTGTCGGCCGAGCGGCTGCTGCGGGCGGCCGGGGAGGCGTGCGAGAGTCAACTGCGCACCTGGGTCAACCGGTTGGGCGGGAGCGCAGGGCAGGTGGCGGCGTACCAGTTCGGCTGGTCCGGGGAGGGCGCCGGGCGGGGCGGGAAGTTCGTCCGCGCGGCGCTGACACTGGCCTGCGCCGGGGCGGTCGGCGGGGACCGGCGGCGGGCGGTACCGGCCGCCGCCGCGGTGGAGGTGGTGCACAACCTCTCCCTGCTCTACGACGACGTGCTGGACGGCGACACCGTGCGGCGACACCGGGAGGCCGCTTGGCGGGTGTTCGGCCCCTCGGCGGCCGCGCGTTCGGCGGACGGGCTGCTGCTCACCGTCCTCGACGTGCTGGTGGACGGCGACCAGAGCGGTGACCAGGACGGCGCCGGGGACGGCGTGGGCCGGGAGGCCTCGGCCGCGCTGCTGACGACGTTGGTCGACCTGGCCGTGGGGGAGAGCCTCGACCTCGTCTTCGAGCGGAGGGACCGGGTGGGCCCGGACGAGTGCCTGGAGATGGTGGCGGCCAAGACCGCCTCGCTGTTCTCCTGCGCCTGCCGCCTGGGCGCGCTGTACGGCGGGGCCGGGCCGGAGGCGGTGGCCGGGTGGGCGGCGTTCGGCCACGACCTCGGGATGGCTTTCCAGCTGGTGGACGACCTGCTGGGGATCTGGGGCGACCCGGCGGTGACCGGCAAGCCGGTCTTCAACGACCTGTGCCGGCGCAAGCTCTCGGTGCCGGTGGTGGCGGCGCTCGAATCCGGTACGGCGGACGGCGACCGGCTCGCCGAGGAGTACCGGCGGGCCGCCGCCGGCGAGGCGGTGGATCCGGCCGGGCTGGCGCTGCTGGTGGAGCGGGCCGGTGGTCGCCGGTGGACCGAGGCGCGGGCGGCCGGGCACGCGGCCGCGGCGCGTGACCGGCTGGGCGCGCTCACCGGGGATCCCGTGGCCGCGGCCGAGCTGGCGGCGCTGGCCGGACTGATCACCGACCGGGAGCACTGACGCCGGACACCACCTCGCGCACACCCGGTCACGGACATCCGGTCACGGACACCCGGTCACGCGCCCCGCCCGGTCTCCTCCCAAGGAGCCGGACCGTCCAGGATGTGCGCCCGGCCCTGGCGGTACAGCTCGGCGTCCACCTCCTTGAGCCGCCGCAGTTCGGCCGGCCGGTGGAGCTCGTGCACCTCGGCCGGCGCGGCGTCGTCCCCGGCGGCCGCGAGCAGTGCGTTGACCGCCAGCCGCGCCGACTGGTTGGCGCCCTCCATGGTGGCCAGGTTGACCGGGCACCGGGCGTAGTCGCCGGCCATGAAGAGGTTGGGCGCCGCGGTCGCGGCGGCCGGGCGGGCCGGCCAGGAGCCGGTGGTGTTGATCAGCAGGGGCTCGTCGTTGACGGCCGGGCCCGGTCCGTCCAGGCCGCGCACCGCCGGGTCCAGGTGCCAGGAGTGCAGCAGCCCCCGGTGCAGGGTCGGCCGGCCGGGGCCGTTGAGTCCGTCGCAGAGCTGGGCCCAGACCTCGGCGGCGACCTCGGCCCGGGTGCACTCGCGGGCCGGTTTGCCGTAGCGGATGCCCGGGGTGTCCCAGTCCGAGATGTCGACCGACAGGCAGTCGGCCACCGTGCCGTCGCCGTACGTCGCGCGGAAGTCGCAGTCCCAGAACTGGGCCTGGCTGATCGAGGTCAGGGCCCAGGCCGAATCGAGGTACTGCACATGGCCGCGGACCACCGGCACCGGTTCGGTCAGGTAGAACTGGATGCCCACCATCCAGTCGGTCCGCAGCTCCGTGACGCTCTTCAGCTCCGGGTCGGCGGCCGCCAGTCCGCGTTCCAGCAGGGCGCCGATCCGGTCGACCGGCAGCGCGCAGATGTAGTGGTCGGCCGTCAGTTCCTCGCGCCGCCCGCCCGGTCCGCGCAGTTCCGCGCCGGTGACCGCGCCCCCGGCCACCGTCAGCCGCTCCACCGCCCACCCGAGCTCGGTCCGGACACCCAGGGCGTCGAGGTGCGCGACCCACGGGTCGATCCAGGCGGTGCTGGTCGGGGCGTTCAGCACCCGGTCGGCGGCCTGCACCTCGCCGAGGCCGAGGAAGCCGTAGCCGAACGCCTCCAGGAAGCCGCCGACGGTGTGGGTGCTGCACACCTCGGCCCGGGCGGCCACCACCGTGCGGGTGTTGCCGACCACGCACGTCCGGCGGTACTCCTCCGAGGCGCCGTCGGCGCGGGTGAAGTCCCACCAGGAGGTGGACTCCCACTGCCCGAGCCGCCGTTCGTCGCTGCTGGTCATGTAGACCAGCAGCCGGTTCGCGTAGTAGAGCAGTTCCTCCTCGGTCAGGCCGGGGCCGAGGGCGGTTCCGTTGCCGGGGCGCAGGCCGGTGGCGCGCAGGAACTCCAGCGGGCTGCGCGCCCCGGCCGCGAGCGAGACGTCCGTCAGGAGCTCGCCGACCCGGCCGGAGCGGGCCGTCAGCATGTGGGTGGCCTCGCGGAGGTTGCCGTGGACGCCGTCCGGTCGGCCGGCCAGCGGTATCCGGCGGAGGGTGTCCGGCAGGCTGCGGTAGAAGCCGGGGAAGAAGCGGAAGCCGTGCTCGCTCGGCAGGTCGAGGCGTCCGGCGGTCCCGGTGCCGGGGACGGCGGAGCTGCGCGCCTTGCCGCCCCAGCCGGCCGGCTCCACCACCGTCACCCGGTAGCCGCGCTCGGCGAGTTCCGTCGCGGCCGTGAGCCCGGCGACCCCGCCGCCCAGTACGGCCACCCGTCCGCCGCTGATCACCATGTCCGTCTCCCCCTCCGCCCACCGACCGGTCCCGATCGGTCCCGACGGGCGATTCGATCATGGCCGGGGCGGGCGCGGCGATCGGGCACCGCGAGCGTGCGGCCGCGCGTACGCTCGGGGGGATCACGACGGTGCGGCGCGGGGGAGGGGTGACGGATGCTCGGCTGGTGGTTCGTGGTGACGGTACCGGCGGCGGGGGACGGCGAGGACGTCGTGCTGGCCAAGTGGGAGACCGGGATCGGCGGGCTGGACTGGATCGCCGGGCTGGCCGCGGCCGGGCGGGCGGAGCAGCTGCGGTTCGACGGCTACCCGCACCGGTACACGGCCCGGGCGGGCGAGGTGCTGCCGCTGCTGGCCGACGGTTCGGTGCCCGACGCCGGGCCCGGGGCGGAGTTCCGGCCGCGCGAGCTGCACCCGGACCGGATCGCCGCCTGTCCGGCGGACGCGCTGCTGACCGTCGACGTCTGGGACCAGTCCTGACTCAGCTTCCGGGCGCGGTCATGGCGGCGGCGCGCTTGATGGCCTCGCGGATCCGGGGGTAGCTGCCGCAGCGGCAGATGTTCTGGATCTGGTCGATGTCGGCGTCCGTGGGCGCGGGATTGCGGCGCAGCAGCGCGACGGCCGTCATGATCTGGCCGGGCTGGCAGAACCCGCACTGGGCGACGTCGCAGTCCAGCCAGGCCTCCTGGACGGGGTGCAGGGTGTCGCCGTCGGCGAGGCCCTCGATGGTGGTGACCCGGCGGTCGGCGCAGTCCTTGACCGCCACGGTGCAGGGCTGGATCTCCTCGCCGTCCAGGTGGCTGGTGCAGGCGCGGCAGACGCCGACACCGCAGCCGTACTTGGGGCCGGTGACGCCGAGCTTGTCGCGCAGTACCCAGAGCAGCGGCATGTCGTCCGGTGCCTCGACGGTGACCGGTCGGCCGTTGAGGACGAAGGTGTGGCTGGGCATCGGAGGCGCGTTCCTCGGGGGTTCGTGGGAGCGGGTCGGAGGTGGTCGGGCGACCAGGGGGCGTGGCGGGTCAGAAGTTGATCGGGAAGGAACGCGGGCTGGTCCCGGTGGCCCGGGCGTAGGCGTTGGCGACGGCGGCGGAGGCCGCCGGGACGCCCAGTTCGCCCGCGCCGCCGGGCGGTCCGCTCGGCGGCAGCAGGTGGATCTCGACCACCGGCGGGGTGTGCCGCTGCCGCGCGTAGTGGAAGTCGCCGAAGCTGCCCTCGCGCACGGCGCCGCGGTCGATGTGGTTGCCGGCCTGGAGGATCACCGAGATCCCGTCGATCAGCGCGCCGGTCAGCTGGGCCTCCAGGCCGGTGGGGTTGATCACCGTGCCGACGTCGGCGGCGATCACGGCCTTGGTGACCCGGGGCTGCTTCGGGTCGGTCGCGTCGATCTCGACCAGGTAGGCGGCGCGCCCGCCGTTCTCGGCGTGGTAGCCGATGCCCTGGGCCTGTCCGGCCGGCATGGCGCGGCCCCAGGAGCCCGCCCGGGCGACCGTGTCGAGCACGGTCCGGCCGGCCGGCTCCCGCAGCCGGGCGCGGCGGAAGGCCACCGGGTCCTGGCCGAGGCGGCGGGCCAGTTCGTCCATCATGATCTCGTCGGCGACCCGGACGGTGCCCGAGTAGACCGAGCGCCAGCTGCCGGTCGGGATCTTCAGCGGCACCTCGGCCAGCAGCTGGGTCGGGATGCCCACGTTGTACGGGTTGCTCTGGCTGAGCAGGAAGAAGGCCTGGGCGAGCGACAGCCCGGCGACCGAGAGCTGGAAGCCGGCGGCGGTGAGCGCCTCGCCGAGTCCGTGGCCGAAGTCGGTCATCACGGTGGCCGCGCGGTGCTCGTAGCTGAGCACCTGGCCGAGCCCGTAGGTGGCGCGGACCCGGTGGTGGCTGGCGGGGCGCATCCGGCCGTGCCGCATGTCGTCGTTGCGGGTCCACATCAGCTTGACCGGCCGGCCCGCGGCGCGGGAGATCCGCGCGGCCTCCAGGGCGGCGTCGTAGAACAGCCGGCGGCCGAAGGACCCGCCGCCGCGCACCACGTGCACCGTCACCGCGTCCTGCGGGAGGCCGAGTTCGGCGGCGAGGGTCTGCTGCGCGACGATCGGGGTCTGCGCGGCGAACCAGAGCTCGGCGCGGTTCGGGCGGACGTCGGCGACCGCCGTCAGCACCTCCATCGGCGCGTGGTTGACGAAGGCGAAGTCGAACTCGCCGTCCACGTACTGGGTGAGCAGCGGCGGGATCAGGAACGGCGCGTGCGCGGCCCGCAGCTTCCCCCGGATGTCGGGATCGGAGAGCGCGGCGACCGGGCCCGGGTTCCAGGTGGTGCGCAGCGCGTCGCGGGCCTTGAGGGCCTGGTCGAAGGTCTCGGCGAGCACGGCGACCCCGGTGGGCACGGTGACCACCGCGAGCACGCCCGGCATGGCGCGGGCGGCGGAGGCGTCGAGCGAGGCCAGGGTGCCGTTGATGGTGGTGGGCCGGGCGACGACGGTCGGCACCGCGCCGGGCACGGCGAGGTCGCCGGCGTACTTGGCGCGGCCGGTGACAATGTCGCGGGCGTCGATCCGGCCGGTGGGGCGGCCGATCACCCGGCGCTGCTCGGGCGGCTTGGGGGTGGCGGGGACGGCGGGCACCACGACGGTGGCGGCCTCGGCGGCGAGTTCGCCGTAGCCGGCCCGGCGGCCGTCGGGGGCGGTCACGGCGGAGTCGGCGGTGCGCAGGGTCTCGGCGGGCAGCGACCAGCGGCGCGCGGCGGCGGTGACCAGCCGGGCCCGGGCGGCGGCGGCCGCGCCGCGCACCGGGTCGTAGAGCGTGCGGACCGAGTTGGAGGCGCCGGTGAGCTGGTTGAACAGCAGATCGGGGCGGCTGTCGGAGAGCGGGACGTCGACATCGCTCAGCCGGGCGTCGAGTTCCTCGGCGACCATCATGGCGACGGTGGTGGTCAGCCCCTGGCCGACCTCCAGGCGGGGCAGGTGGAGGACGGCGCGGCCGGCGGTGGTGATCTCCAGGACGAGCAGGTGCGCGGTGGGCAGACCGGCGACCTGCAGGGCCTGGCCGAGGTCGACGATGTCCGGGATGCCGGGCAGGCCGAGCAGTTGGGAGGGGGCGGCGGGCGGCGCGGCGGCTGCGGGCGCCGCGGGCGCGGCCTCGGCGGCCCGGGCGGTGGCGGGCGCGACGGTGTCGAGTCCGGCCCGGGCGGCGATGGTCAGGGTCGGCGCGGCGAGCAGGTAGGTGAGGAAGCGTCGGCGGCCGGTGTCGGCCTCGGCGGGCAGTTGCTCGGCGGTGGGACGTGGTTCGGCGGCGTCCGGCTGCTCGGCGGTGGGGCCCGGGCCGGTCGGGGGCACGATGGAGATGCTGATGGGAGGAGCCCCTCTCGCCGGGTGACGGCTCCGGACGTGCGGGCCGTGAGGGTCCCGCCCCGGTGCCGGGCGGTGCCGGTCAGTGCTCGCGACGGCGGGCACATTTGGTCGTGTCCACGTTCGCGAACGAGAACGCGGATGAGCATAGGAGGGGCCTACTGGCCGGTCAACACGGGCACTTGGGGCATGGTCGGACAACTGTACGGATCTCGGACGGGGTGGACACGGAGGGCACGTGGCACACCGGGCAGGGCGCGCGGTACCGCCGTACGAGTGATGCGCACTCAGGGGGCGCGTGCGAGCCGGCAGGGGCGGGTGGGGCGCCGTCAGCGCCGGAGCGGAGGCGGCCCGGAGCGCGGGCGTCCGGAAGACGACTTGCCGAAGTGGCCCAGGATCATGATGATCCACTGGACCTTCCGCGTGGTCCGCCATCGGCGCAGACTGGTGTCCACACCGAAGAACCACTGATGGCCCACCACCCCAGGAGCATCGTGCCGTCCCGCCGCACCCCGCTGTCCGGATCCCAACGAACTCTCGCGACAGCACAGTTGGTGAGCGCGATCGGAGACGGCGCCTACTACACCAGCTCCGCGCTGTACTTCACCCGGATCGTCGGACTCTCGCCCACCCGGCTCGGCCTCGGCCTCGCGGTGGCCTGGGCGATCGGCTCGGTCGCCGGTGTACCGCTCGGCCACCTCGCCGACCGGCGCGGACCCCGGGGCACCGCCGCGGCGCTCGCGCTCGTCACGTCGGTGGTGGTCGCCTCGTTCCTCGTGGTCGACGACTTCCTGCCGTTCCTGGTCGCCGCCTGCCTCTACGCCACCGCCCAGTCCGGACTGAGCGCGGCCCGGCAGGCACTGGTCGGCGGACTCGTCCCCGAGGGCGAGCGGACTGCGGCGCTCGCCCGGCTGCAGGCCACCCTCAACGCCGGGCTCGCGGTGGGCGCCGCGCTCGGCGGCGTCGCGCTCACGGTCGGGACCAGGGCGGCCTTCCTCGCCGCGTTCACGCTGACCGCGCTGGGCTTCCTGGCCACGGGCCTCATCCTGCTGCGGCTGCCGGCGGTGCTCCCGGCCGTCCCGGCGGTCGAGGCCCGACCGGCGAACGGCGCCCCGGGTCGGGGGCGGGGCCGGGGCCGGGACGGCGGCTTCGCGGTGCTGGCGGACCGCCGCTACGCGCTCGTGACGCTGGTCAACACCGTGCTGCTGCTGCGAATGCCCCTGCTCAGCCTGGTGATCCCGCTCTGGATCGCCGACCGCGCCCCGCAGCTCGGCTGGCTCGGCTCGGCGCTCTTCGTCCTCAACACCGTCGGCGTGACCCTCTTCCAGGTCCGCACCGCCCGCGCCGTCACCGGCCTCCCGTCGGCGGCCAGGGCCGTCCGCCAGGCCGGCGCGGTCCTGCTCGCCTCCTGCGCGGTCTTCGCGCTCTCGGCTGCGCCCGTCCCGGTCTGGGCGATGGCGGCCCTGCTGGTCGGCGGCGCGGTGCTCCAGGTGCTCGGCGAGATGAAGCAGTCCGCCGGATCCTGGCAGATCGCCTTCGACCTCGCCCCGGCCGACCGGCTCGGCCAGTACCAGGGCTTCTTCGGCACCGGGGTCGCGGTGGCCCGTACCGCCGGACCGCTGCTGCTGACCACCCTCCTCCTCGACGGCGGCGGCCCGGGCTGGCTGGTCCTCGGCGTCCTCTTCCTCGCCGCCGGCTGCGCCATGGGCCCCGCCGTCCGCCATGCCGAACGCGACCGTTCCTCCTGGCTCGCCCCCGCCCCCGCTCCCGCCACCGCGCCGCTCGCTCCCACCGGCTGAGGCCGGTGGGCCGGGTGCGGGCGCGCCCGCACCCGGGTTGCGGAGCCGGTTACAGGTGCGGGAGGACGAAGTCGTACCCGGCCACCGAGTGGGCGTTCCCGGCCGGGCAGACGCCGTTGGTGGGGTAGCCGTAGAAGTAGAGGCCGTAGCACTTGGGACAGAAGCGCCAGTTGCGCTGCGAGCCGGGCGGCTCCGGGATGTCGTGCGGGAGGACGAAGTCGTAGCCGGCCGCCGCGTGGGCGTTGCCGGCGGGACAGCGGCCGTTGTCGGGGTAGCCCCAGAAGAACATGCCGTAGCACTTGGTGCAGAAGCGCCAGTTGTGCTGGGCGGTCGGCGTCTCGGGGATGTCGTGCGGGATGTTGAAGTTGTAGCCGGCCGAGTCGTGGCCCGCGCCCGCCGGGCAGGCGCCGTCGGTGGGGTAGCCGCGGAAGAACAGGCCGAAGCACTTGGTGCAGAACCGCCAGTCGGTCTGACTGGCGAGGATCCTGGCGTCCTCGGCCTTGTCGGTCTCCTTGGCCTCCTTGGCCTTCTCGGTCTCCTTGGTGTCCTTGGCCGCCGCCGGTCCGGCCGTCGCCCCGATCGAGGCCACGGCGCCCAGGCCGGCCACCGCCGTGAGGCCCAGTGCCCGGGTCAGTACCGCGCGGCGGCCCGGCCGGGGGCCGGGTGCGGGATCGTCGTCGTGCGTGGTCGGGAAGCCCATGACTGTCCACCTCTCCGCCGGTGGTGGCCGGCGAATCCTCGGGAACGGCTCGGTCGGGTTTCGCAACGCCGAGTATCGAGTCGGGGCTGTACACGGTCAACGGAGCGCAGGCGCACGACCCGGCGTCCGCCGCTCGCGGCGCGCCCCCGGGTTGCCAGACCATACGGTTAATGATGATCTTCGGCCATCGGCCGCACTGTTTCCCGTCAATCTGGCTCCGATAAAGGATATTGACGGCCAATCGGGCACTCCTCGCAAGAATCTGCGGTCACGCACGTCTTCCGCTGTTGATCGAGGGCTGACAGGCTGTCCGGCGTTCGCAGAACCGGAGGAGGTTTCGTGTCCCGATTCACCGGCACGGTACTGGCGGTCACCAGTGCCCTCGCCCTCGTCGCAGGCTCGGCCGCGGCGGCCGTCGCAGCACCGGCCCCCGGCGCAGCCGCCGAGGCCAAGGTGGCACCGGTCGACTGGAAGCCGTGCAACCCCGACCCGAGCCAGCCGGACCCCAAGATCTACGACTGCGCCGTCTACCAGGTGCCGCTCGACTACGACCACCCCAAGGGCGACACCGTCGGCATCGCGATGATGCGCCGTCGCGCCGGCGACCCCGCGAAGCGGATCGGCTCGCTGTTCCTCAACCCCGGCGGCCCCGGCGGCAGCGGTTACCTGTGGGCGACCACCACCCGCTTCGGCAAGGACGTCCAGGACCGCTTCGACCTGGTCGGCTTCGACCCGCGCGGCGTGGCCCGCAGCAACCCGCTGAAGTGCTTCACCACCGACGAGGAAGCCGCGGGCGTCAACGACCGCATGATCGGCGTCCCGGTGACCAGGGCCGAGATAGCCCAGACCATCGACGCCACCGAGGACTACAGCGACGCCTGCTCGCGCAACGCGGGCCCGCTCATCGAGCACATGTCGACCATCAACGTGGTCCGTGACCTCGACCGGATGCGGCGCGCCGTCGGCGACAGCAAGCTGAACTTCGCCGGCTTCTCCTACGGCACCCTGATCGGCGCCACCTACGCGGGCATGTACCCGGACAAGGTGCGCGCCGTGATCGTCGACGGCAACGTCGACCCCAATCTGCGGATGCACAACGGCGTCGAGTACGACCGCCAGCGCGCCACCGGCTTCGAGGTCGCCCTGACCGAGTTCCTGAAGCGCTGCCAGACCGCGGGCGCCCCGCGCTGCGCCTTCGGCGAGGGCGACACGCGGGCCAAGTTCGACGCCGTCCGCGACCACCTGCGCACCAACCCGGTCACCCTGCCGGACGGCACCCAGGTCACCCTGTCCAGCTTCACCAGCCAGGTCGCCAACGCCCTCTACGCCCAGAGCCGGCAGGCGCCGCTCGCCAAGTCGCTGCAGGCGCTGCACCAGGTGATCAACGCCCCGGCCGCCGCCGCGCAGAGCCTGGCCGCCGCCGCGACCGCCGCCCCGGCCGTCGACCCGGCCGCGGTCGAGGACGCCAAGGTGCTCGCCAAGACCGTGCCCAACGCCCTGCGCGAGGCGCTGCCGGAGACCCCGTACTCCGCCGACGACTCCTACTACGGCGTCAACTGCCAGGACAAGCCGTACCCGTCGAACCCGTGGACCCTGGCCAACCTGGCCAAGCCGTGGGAGAAGGAGTCGCCGACCTTCGGCCGCTACCAGGCCTTCGACGGCCCGACCTGCGCCTCCTGGCCCGCCCCGGCCCGCGACGCCGAGACCTTCACCGGCCCGTGGAACCGGAAGACCGCCACCCCGGTGATGGTCATCGGCAACCTCTACGACCCGGCCACCAACTACGGCTTCGCGCAGCGCATGCAGCGCCAGCTGGGCAACGCCGTGCTGGTCTCGGTCGACGTGGTCGAGCACTGCGCCGTCGGTCGCAGCAAGGAGCTGAACAAGCTGGTCACCGACTACCTGGTGAACCAGAAGGCCCCGGCCCCCGGCCAGCTCCTGAAGCCCGACGCCGAGGCGTTCCCGCCCGTCGCCTGAGCCACCCCTGAGCCACCCCTGAGAAACACCGAACGGCCCGCCCCCGGAAACAGCCTTCCGGGAGCGGGCCGTTCGGCCGTGCGGCAGTCGTCGTCGATCACGCGGACGGCGGCAGCTCCGGTGTCACGCTGTACCGCTGGAGCACGTCCTCGGCTGTGGATCGGTCCAGCAATCGAAGCTCCCACGGGCCCGTGTTGACGTCGAACTCCTTCCCGAAGCCCACCCACTTGCCGGCCATGTGGCGACCCGTGGGATCGACGAGCAACTGGATCGCGCCGTGGTAGCGGGCGCCCCGGTAGTAGCCGGCGTCGGCGGTCTGCTCGGTCCAGGTGCCGGTCACGATGTTGCGGTCGACGGTGAGGTCGAGCGTGAGCGGTGAGTCGGGGTTGGAGGAGGCACCGGGCAGCGAGGTGGCCGTGATCCGGTTCCCGTGGTGTTGGAGCAGCACGTGGTGCAACCCGGAGAAGGTGTTCGCCCGGCTGCTGCTGAAGAACTCGTAGTGGCTCAGCCACACCCCGCTGTAGTCGTCGCCCAAGGGCTCCGGGGCCGGGGCGGGACGCCGGTCGGGCTGGTTCCTTGTCACGTCATGACCTCCGGATCCGTCCTCCGTAACGCGTGCCGGCGGCAGGTTGACGGACTCGAAACCCAGCCGGTCCGCCGACAGCTTGGTCACGGCTTCAAGCGCGCGCAGGTAGACCGGGCGTGGTGTGCGCACATCGCCCGATTCCCAACGCTGGACGAGGCGCTTGCTGGCGTCGTTGGGCTCTCCGAGGACTTGCCCCGCATCGCGGATCCGCTGGGCCATCTCGTCCTGGCTGAGACGTAGGCCGATGCGGACGGCGCGGAACACCGTGTTCGGGGTCGTCATGCGTCCGAATGTATCCGGTGACGCCCTTGGTACGACACCGAAATGACGCCTTGCATCCGGTCGAAGTGACGTCTTGTCGACGTTACTTCGACAGTGCGTGACGAGCGAGGATCCGATCTGTCCACCGGTGACCGATCGGACCGAAAAACGCGCCCGGTGGAAGCACAGGGGCTCCTGAGTCCCCGCTCCGGCCGCCGAGTCCTGGCGGAAAGCAGCAGCCGAAGCGGGTTCCGCAACACCGAACGACCCAGTACCTACCGGTGGCTGGGGCCGCCGCAGCGTGAGGAGACACCCAGTATGGCCGAATTGACGGTCGACCCGAACCGGCCGCCCGGACCGACCGCGCCGGAGCCCGGGGCAGTTCCGGACGTCAGCTAGTTCATCTGAGATCCGGCTCCGCGGAGGGAGCGGAGCCGGCTCTCCCACTCGAAGTCGCATGCCTTACAGGAGGGAACAGCACCATGGCAAAGCACGGCGGAGGATCGGGCAACGACGGCCCCGGCAAGGCCGGCGGGGGCAAGGGCGGCGGACACTCGGGGTCGCCGGACACCGCGCCGCACGACGGTCAGCGGGACGCGCCGCCGAAGAACCTGCCCAAGCCCGAGAAGCCGTAGGGGACATCATGACGTGGGAAAAGCTGACCGACGCGCTCCGGGAGTCCGGCGCGCTCTCGGCCGACTGGGAGCAGATTTTCCGATCCACCCCGCGCGACCGCTTCACCCCGGACCGGATCCGGGTCGACGGGGAGTGGATCGAGCGGACGGAGCACCCCGACCGGTGGGCGGAGGCCGTGAGCTCCGACCTGCCGCTCGTGACACAGGTCTACGGAAGGACCACCATCCCGTCGTCCTCCAGCTCTATGCCCACCGTGGTCGCGAAGATGCTCCGGCACCTGGACGCGGCCCCCGGGATGCGGGTCCTGGAGATCGGCACCGGCACCGGGTGGACGGCGGGTCTGCTGACCGGCCGGCTCGGCGCCGAGAACGTGGTCACGATTGAAGCGGACCCCGGGCTCGCGATCGACGCCCGAGCGCAGCTCGCCACCATGGGGGGTACGCCCACGGTGCTGGCGGCGGACGGGATGCTCGGCCACTCCGCCGGGGCGCCGTACGACCGCGTCCACCTCACGGCGGCCGTGCAGAGGCTGCCCGCGACGCTGATCGAACAGACGAAGCCCGGCGGCGTGATTCTCGTGCCCTACGGGACGGCCTTCTGCAACGGAGCGCTGGCACGGCTGACCGTCGCGGACGACGGCAAGTCGGCCTCCGGGCCGTTCGTGGAGGACGTCGCCTTCATGTGGGTGCGCGACCAGCAGCCCGACAGCGGCGAGTTCGACATCGACGAGGTCCGCTACGGCCCGTCGGAGATCGACCCCGCAGACGTCGCGGACTCCACCGACGCCGCGTTCGCGATCGGGCTCCGCATGCCGGACCTCTTCCGCCAGAGTGTGGCGGCACCCTACGACCGCTTCGGCACCGGTCGGTTCGAGGTCTGGGACGGCACGTCCTACGCGCACTGCCGGCTCGCGGACTGGGACGGGATGCATGCCGTCTCCCAGTCCGGCCCGCGCGACTTGTGGGCCGAGGTGACGGCCGCGTACCGGTGGTGGCAGCGTCAGGGCAGGCCGAGCCTGCACCGGTTCGGGCTGACCGTCTCGACGGTCGGTGAGCACCGTGCCTGGTTGGACGACCCGGACAACGTGATCGGGTAGTCCCCGGGCCCCGGTCGGACTGTGCCGACCGGGGCCCGCGCCGGATCAGACGTCGCCGAGCGGCACCTCGGGGTCTGCCAGGCGGGCCGGGTCCACCGTCCGGCCGGAACGGATCAGGGTGCGGATCGGGTCGGTGACGTCCCAGATGTTCACGTTCATACCCGCCAGGACCTTGCCCTCGCTCAGCCAGAAGGCGATGAACTCCCGAGTCGCCACGTCGCCGCGGAACACCACGCGGTCGTAGCCGCCGGGCTCCACCCAGCCGACGTACTCCATGCCGAGGTCGTACTGGTCCGAGAAGAAATAGGGGACACGGTCGTACACCGCGTCCTCGCCGAGCATCGCGCGGGCCGCCGTCTGGGGCTGGTTGACGGCGTTGGCCCAGTGCTCGACGCGGATGTGGCGCCCCAGCAGCGGGTGGTAGGCGTTGGCGACGTCGCCCGCCGCGTGGATGTCCGGGTCCGAGGTGCGCAGGTGCTCGTCGGTCTTGATCCCGTTGTCGACGACCAGCCCGGCCGCCTCGGCGAGTTCGGTGTCCGGGGCGATGCCGACGCCGACCACCACCGCGTCCGCCGCTACCGTGCTGCCGTCCGCGAGCCGGACGCCAGTGACTTGGCCGTCCTCGCCGGTCAGTTCGGCGACCTTCACCTCGAACCGCAGGTCCACGCCGTGGTCGCGGTGCAGGTCGGCGAAGACCTGGGCCACCTCGCGGCCCAGCACCCGCAGCAGCGGCAGCTCGGCCGCCTCCAGTACGGTCACCTCCGCGCCCGCCGCCCGGGCCGCGGCCGCCGTCTCCAGGCCGATCCAGCCCGCGCCGATCACCGCGATCCGCGCGCCGGGGCGGAACGCCTTGCGGATCAGGTCGCTGTCCTCCACCCGGCGCAGGTAGTGCACCCCGGCGAGGTCGGCTCCCGGCACCGGCAGGCGGCGCGGCACCGAACCGGTGGTCAGCAGAAGTTTGGAGTACTCCACCGGCCCGTCGGCGGCCAGAGCCACCGTGTGCGCGGCGGGGTCGATCGACACCACCCGGGTGCCGAGCCGCAGTGTCACGTCGTGCTCGGCGTACCACTCCGGCGGGTGGACGTAGATCTTCTCCCGGGAGCTCTTGCCCAGCAGGTAGCCCTTGGAGAGCGGCGGGCGCTCGTACGGGCGCTCGTGCTCCGCGCCGATCAGCACGATGCCGCCGGTGTACCCGGCCTCGCGCAGCGCCTGCGCCGCCTTCGCGCCGCCGAGGGAGGCGCCGACGATCACGATGGGACGCTGCCGCCCGGCGCCGTCGGTACCCGTACTGTCCGTGGCCATGCTGAACTCCTCGCTCTGCGGCGGAAACCGGCGGAAACCACGGACAGCCTGCCGCCGGCCGACGGGCCTGTCGAGACGGCGTCCGGCGCGCCGCCCCGGCTCCCCCGAACGGGTGACAGGAGCCGGGTGCGGGGAGGGCTCAGGGCGTCGTCGCGTCCCGGACCAGGGCGGTGTCCGTGAACTGCTCGAACCGCACGATCCGCCCGCCGCGCACCGTGAAGTGGTGCGCCACCCGCACGTTCAGCGGCCGCCGGGTGGCCCGGTGCACCGCCGTGTAGCGGGCCAGCACCACCACCTCCTCGCCGTCCACCACGTACCGGTCGTCGTGCGCCGTCCAGTCCTCCCACTCGGCGGCCAGCCGGTCCATCACCCCGCCCGTGACGCCCTTCGGCGTCCGGTAGGTGCCGGCCAGCGGGAAGCCCGCCATCTCCGTCCACTCCACGTCCTCGGCGAGCGTCGCCCGCAGCGCGGCCAGGTCGCCCCGCGCCGAGGCCAGGTACTGGCGGCGGACCACGTCCGCCGGGGCGTCCGACTCGGCGAACGCGGCCGCGGCCCTCGGAATCTCGATCATCGCGCTCAGCCCCAGACCAGTTCGCCCTTGGCGACCTTCGTCCCGAGGTCGACCGCCAGCGGCATGCCCAGCCCGGGGAACCGCTGCTCCAGCGCCTCCCGCGCCGAGGCCGCGTCCGGTGCCCGGCCGACCTCCGTCTCGAAGCCCCGCAGGTAGTCGCGGGTGTGGTCGATCGAGGAGGTGTCGGTGGGCGCGTCGGCCGTCCGGTGCCCGGCCACCACGAACTCCGGCTCCAGCGCCGCCATGCCGTCCAGCAGGTCGATCCAGGCCGAGCGCTGCTCCGGCGTCGGGGTGTCGGCCGTCCACACGTGCAGGCCCTGGAACAGCAGCACCCCGCCGAACAGCGCGCGGTGGTGGTGCTGCCAGAGGTAGTGCCGGTCCGGCAGGTGGAAGTCGGCGCCGCGCAGTTCGAAGCGGTGGCCCTCGAAGACCAGCTCGTCGCCGGGCAGCGCCTCCGGGAGGACCAGCCGGGTCGGCAGCTCGGGCCCGAGGTGCGCCCAGGCGCGGAGCTTGGCCTCGAAGGTCTCCCCGATGTGCTCGACGGTCGACGCGGTGGCCAGGAACCGGGCCTCCGGGAAGGCGTCCCGCACCTCCTGGGCGCCGAAGTAGAAGTCCGGGTCGCCGTGGCTGACGAAGACCGTGGTCAGCCGCTTGCCGGAGGCCCGGATCCGCTCCACCAGCCGGCGGCCGTCGGACCGGGTGAACCCGGCGTCCACCAGCAGCGCGTCCTGGGGGCCGGTGACCAGCACGGAGGTCTTGTTGAGCGAGCTGTCCGGGCTGTCGATGACCTCGAAGTCGAGGGCGCTCATGAACGATGTCCTTCCTCGCGGCCTGGCGGGTCGTGCCGCGTGCCGGGTGTCCGTGCCTGGCGTGCCGGGGAGGGTACGCCTCGCGTGCCGGGTTGCGCACGCTTCGCCGCCCAGCATCGGCGACCCGGCGCCCGCCCGCACCCCGGGACGGCGGCCTGCGGTTCACCCGCTCGGGCGCAGCCGGGCCACGGCGACCGAGGAGAGCAGGGTGGCACCGGCCAGCACGGGCCAGAGCGCGCCGGGACCGACGGCCAGCAGCGCGGTCAGCGCCGCCGGGGCCAGGGCGCGGCCGACGCCCATCGACAGCTCCCAGCGCGCCAGCGCCCGGCCCAGCAGGTGCGGCGGGGCGGTCGCGGCCACCAGCGCCGTCCCCGAGCCGGAGTAGAGGATCTCGCCGAACGTGTAGAGCACCGACACCGCCGCCACCGCGCCCGCCGCGGCCGTGCCGCCGAGGCCGCCGGCCGCCCAGAAGCCGAGGTAGGAGAGGGTGAGCGCGATCCCGCCGGCGGCCAGCACGGTGTGCCGCGACCGCTGGCCGAGCCGGAGCACCACGGCCAGCTGGAGGGCGATCACCAGCACGGTGTTGCCGACGAAGATGCCGGAGGACCAGGCGGCGGAGGCGTGCAGGTGCAGCACCAGCAGGGCCGGCAGGGCCACCTCCAGGACGTCGAAGGTGAAGGCGAAGGGGAGGTTGGCGACGCTGAGCAGGGTGATCCGGCGCAGCGCGGGATCGGCGGCGGGACCACGGGCGGGGGCGGCGGACGTCTCGGGCTGCGGTGCCGCCGCCGGTGGTGCGGACACCCGCAGCGAGTGCACCAGCCCCGCCGCCAGCAGGCAAGCCGCCGCCGTGACCCCGGCGAGCAACTGGAGCGTCCCCGTACCGCCGGCCACCGCGAGCGTCGCCAGCAGCGCGCCCGCGCCAAGTCCGGCGTTGCGCAGCGTCCGGCCGGCCGCCAGGGCGGCGTCCCTGGTGCGGCCCTCGGTGAGGGTCGACACCACGGCCGCGTGGGTGGCGGGCCAGGACTGGCTGCCCACACCGAGCAGCACCGCCGCCGCCGTGAACCCGGCCACCCCGTCCGCCAGCAGCAGCGTCACCGACCCGGCGGCCCGGACCAGCAGCGTCGCCGCGGCGGGCAGGCTGCGCGCGCCGAGGTCGATCCACCGGCCGGTCAGCGGGAGCACCAGCAGCCCCGCGACCATGCCGGCGGACATCGCGAGGCCCGCCGCCCCGGGGTCCAGGGCGAGGACGCCGATGCCGTAGAGGAGCAGGAACGGCCGCAGCAGTCCGGTGCCGAGGGCGTCCACCAGCAGGGCGGCGGCGTAGCGGGGCCCGCCGGCGGCGGTCAGCAGGCCGAGCAGCGCGGCCGGTCCGCTCCGGGGCCGTTCGACGGCGGCACCAGTGACGGCGGTAGTGGGGGAGGGAGTGGGGGAAGGAGTGGGGGCAGGCTTCGGGCTCTGGATCAGGCTCATGGCCGGTACCGTCCGTCCGCACCCGGCCCGCACGCACGTCGATTGACGAGTCCCGTCAATCGACGCCGGACCGGGCCGCCGCAGGTGACAGGATCGGGACGTGAGCCTGACCATCGACATCACCGGCCTGTCCGACGAGCGGCTGCTCTTCACGCCCTCGCCGCTGGCCGAACTCAGCGCCATGCTGCACGTGCTCGCCGAACCGGCGCACCACCCCGACCTGCACGGCTGGGCGGCGAGCACCACCGCCACCGTGCCGCCCGCGCTCGCCGAGCGACTGACCGAGGCGGAGTTCCTCTGGCGCTCCTCGCGCGCCGACTTCCTCGTCCCCGGCATCCCCGGCGCCACCCTCGCCGAGGAGCTCGACGCCGTCGACCGGATCGACGACGAGCAGTACGTCCGGGCCGCGCTCGTGACGGCCTGCGGCGTCTCCCGGCTGGCGCACCGGACCGCCTCGCCGCTCACCGACCCGGAGGCGCAGGAACGGGCCCGGGAGCTGGCGCTCGCCCGCGGCCCCCGGCAGGCGGACTTCGCCGACCGGCTGCTCACCGACCCGCCCGCCGTCCGGTCCCTGGTCCGGCGGCTGCTGGAGGACTGCGCGGACGCCTTCTTCGCCGACGCCTGGCGCCGGGTGCTGCCGGAACTGGCCGCCGACGCCCGCCGCAAGACGGACCTGCTGGTGCGGCACGGCGCGGTCGAGGCGCTGGCCGCCGTCTCCTCCTCGATCGTGCTGGAGGACGCGGGAGAGGGACGGCGCCGGATCGTCGTCGACAAGCTCCAGGACAACACCACCAGCGCGACCGGCGCGGGCGGCGCCACGTTCATCCCGACCGCGTTCGGCCGGCCGCACCTGCTGGTGGTGTCCGCGGCCGGCTGGCGCCCGGTGGTGCAGTACCCCGTGGCCGAGCCGGGCGTGCCCGAACCGGTCTCGCTCGCGGTGGTCCAGCAGCGGCTGGAGGCGCTCGCCCACCCCGTCCGGCTGCGGCTCGCCCGCACCATCGCGCGGGGCCCGCACACCACCGGCGAGCTGGCGGCCGCCTGGCAGCTGAGCGCGCCCGAGGTGTCCCGGCACCTGGCGGTGCTGCGCCGGGCCGGGCTGCTGACCACCCATCGGCGCGGGCGCTACATGCTGTACCAGCTGGACCTGGCGGGCAGCGCGCGGCTGGGCACCGACCTGCTGGAGGCGGTGCTGCGGTGACGGTGCTGCGGTGACGGGGGCCGGTGGTGACGGTGCTGCGGTGACGGGGCCGCTGGTGACGGTGCTGTACGGACGGGGAACACCGGCCGGGCCGAGCGCGTTCGTGCGGGCATGACCACTGACGCCACTCCCGCCGCTGACGCCGCTCCCGACGCTCCCGACGCTCCCGAGATCCTCCGCTACGCCGCCTTCGCCACCGACCCGGCCGGCGGCAACCCGGCGGGCGTGGTGCTGGACGCCACCGGCCTGAGCGCCGACCGGATGCTGGCGATCGCGGCCGAGGTCGGCTACTCCGAGACGGCGTTCCTGGTCCCCGGCCCGGTTGCCGGCGAGTACGGCGTCCGCTACTTCAGCCCGCTGACCGAGGTGCCGTTCTGCGGCCACGCGACCGTCGCCTCCGCCGTGGCCCTCGCCGAGCGGACCGGCCCCGGCCGCTACCTCTACCGCACCGCCGCGGGCGAGGTGCCGGTCGAGGTGACGGAGGACGCGGACGGCGGCCTGCGGGCCACCCTCACCAGCGTCGAACCCCGGGTGGAGGAGACCGACGCGGCGGACGTCGAGGAGGCGCTCGCCCTGCTCGGCTGGGCCGCCGAGGACCTCGATCCTGCGCTGCCGCCCCGGGTCGCCTACGCGGGCGCCCGCCACCTCGTGCTCGCCGCCGGGACCCGGGACCGGTTGGCCCGGCTCGACTACGACTTCGACGGGCTTGCGGCTTTCATGACGGCTCGGGATCTCGTCACCCTCCAGCTGGTGTGGCGGGCCGCGCCCGACGTCTTCCACGTCCGCGACCCGTTCCCGGTCGGCGGCGTGGTGGAGGACCCGGCCACCGGGGCCGCGGCCGCCGCCTTCGGCGCCTACCTCCGCGACCTCGATCCGGCCGCCGCCCCGGCCGTGCTCACCCTCCACCAGGGCGAGGACCTGGGCCGCCCGGGCACTCTCCACGTCGATCTGGGCAGCGCGGCCCCGCGGGTCCGGGTCTCCGGTGCGGGGGTCGCCATCGGCCAGGAGGAGCCTGCTTCCTGAGTGTTGAGGGAGGGTCAGGCGAGGGCGGGCGGGTGGCTTCGCGGGGCCGCGATGCCGGGTGCTCGTGAGCCGTAAATATGGTGGTGTGAAGATCGGTTTGAAGGCCCTATGCTTCGTGCGTTCACGATGTCTTCGCACGAAGCAAGGTCCGCAGGATGAAGCTGCCCAAGGTGTCCGCCGTCGTCGCGGCCGCCGTCCTCGCCCCCGCCGTCCTCTTCCCCTCCTCGGCCTCGGCCGCCGACGCGCCCCGGCCCACCGGGGCCTCCGGACCTGACACCGGTTCCGCCGGCACCCCCGACGCCGCGCCGGCCGGCACGGGCCAGGAGGACCTGGACCGGGCCGAGGTCCGCCGGATCCTCGCCGACAAGGCCAGCGGCGTGTCCGTGCGCGAGGCGGCCGAGAAGGCGCTGGCCGCCGGGACCGCCGCCGCGCTGCGGGAGTTCCTGACCACGGGGCTCCAGAACGCCCGGTACACCGATCACCGGGTGGAGGCCACCCAGATCCTCGCCGTCGGCGGCCCGGCGGTGAAGAAGGCCGCCGAGACCGCGCTGCGTGGCTCGTACGAGGACCTGCTCGCGTTCCTCAAGGACGGCCAGCACACGGCCCGGGCGCAGGACGACCGGGTGGAGATCGAGCGGCTGATCGCCGACCTGCCGACCTGGTCGAAGGTGCGGGAGGAGGGCACCAAGGTGCTGGCCGTTGGGACTCCCGCCGCGCTGCGGAAGTTCCTGGCGGTGGATCTCCAGGGCTTCCGGCACACCGACTACCGGGTCAGGACCGTTCAGATCTTCAGCGGCGGCGGCCCGGCCGTTCGCGAGGCCGCGATGGTCGCGCTGGACGGCTCCTACGAGGAGATCGCAGCGTTCGTCGAGAAGGGCCAGTACACGGCCCGCGCCGAGGACGACCGGGCGGAGATCGAGCGGCTGATCGCGGACCCGGCGACCGGCCGGGGCGTGCGGGAGACGGGCCAGAAGGCGCTGGACACCGGCACGCCCGCAGTGCTGCGGCACTTCCTGGAGGCCGAGCTCCCCGTCCAGCGTGAGCACGACGCCCGGGTGGCGCTCAGCCAGATCATGGCCAAGGGCGGTCCCGAGGTGCGTGCCGCCGCGAACACCGCGATGGACGGCTCTTACGCGGACGTGGTCAAGTTCCTCCAGGAGGGCCAGTACACGGCCCGCGCCAAGGACAACCGGGCGCAGGTCGCGCAGATCGCCGAGACCGGCGGACCGGCCGTCAAGAAGGCCGCGCTCGCCGCGCTGGACGGCAACGAGCAGGCCGTGGCGACCTTCCTGATCGAGGGCTGGGCCAAGGCGCGGGCCGAGGACGAGGCCGCGGCCAAGCCGGGCACCGGGCCGACGGCCCGGCCGACCGAGCAGCCGACCACCGCCCAGGCAGTGCCGGCGGCCCAGACCGCCGCCACCGGCGGCCAGGTCGTCCAGGCTGCCGCCCGCACCACCTCGGACACGCGCACCGGCACCACCGCAGGCACCCGGACGACCACCGGCACCACCGGCAGCGCGACCGTCGGCTCCGGCCAGCTCGCGGCCACCGGCACCGAGGGCCTCGGCCTGGAGGCCGGCGGCGCCGCCGCTGCGCTCGCCGCCGGTGCTGCGCTGGTCGTGGTGTCCCGTCGCCGTCGCTCCGCCGAGGGCTGAGCGCCCAGCAGCACCCGACCCTGACCTCCTGACCCCCGGCTGCCTGCACGGCGGCCGGGGGTCAGGAGGTCGGTCGCCCGGTGGGGCGGGCTCGCGGCCGGGTTCAGCCCGCCGAGAGGAAGAAGGTGTCCCCCGACAGGGCGGCGTACTCGTTGACGTTGTCGGGAGCCGTGCCCGGATTGAACTCGCGGTCCTGTCCCGTCCGGGCGTCCAGCACCACGCTGCCGTTCTGGGTGCGGCCGTAGACCGCACCGTGCCAGACGGCCGTGACCACTGGCGCCACCCGCGCTCCGGCACCGGCCGACCTCCCGATCCGCCACAGGACGGTGACCCCGGCCGCGTCGATGCCGAGCAGCTCTCCACCGTCCGTACCACTGGCCGAGCACACGGTGGTGGCACGGCCGTCGAACCGGCAACTGCTCGTGTCCAAGGTGTACTTCTCGGTCAGCGTCGGCAGGGGCACGCTCTCCCCGGTCCCGGTGGACAGCAGGGTGGGCCCTCGTTCCCCGTCGGCGAGGATCTTGTCGGAGGCGAACACGGACAGCCTCGTCCGGACCTCGCCGGTCCGAGCCGTCCAGCGGACCGCGCCGTCGGCCGCCGAGAATGCCCTGACCTCCAGGGGTGTGTCGTGGAAGTAGGTGTCCCACTCCCCGGTCGTGGAGGAGACCCCGACGACGGTGTCGCCCTGGAGCAGTCGGACCTCGTAGTTCTCCGCCTTCCAGGAGACCGTGCCGGTGGCCAGGTCGATCGCGTAGCTGGCGGGAGGGCCGGTCGGACCGGCGGTGACCACGAGGGCCCGGCCAGCGGCGATGCCCGCGACGACAGGTACCTGGTTGCCGATGGTGCCGTCGTCGATGGTGACCCGGCGGGCTTCCTTGTGGGTGTCGAGGTCGAGGATGTCGACCTCGACACCGTAGTGGTCGGACACGGTGCCCTGGCCGGTGACGGTCCGGGGGAAGGCGGCCACCGCGTATCGCTTCCCGCCCGAGGTGCCCACGGCCGGGCGCGCGAGTTCGGCGTACCCGGACAGCCAGTTCGACAACCCCTTCAACGACCCCTTGGGCAGCTTCCCGCCGGAGGTCATCTCGGCCGTCTGCTCGCCGTCACGGACATCGTGGGAGACCAGGCTCTCCACACCCTCCACGGAGACCACGTCGAGGCCGTCCAGCACGAGGGGCCGGAGACCGGGGTCTGCGCTGCCTGCGACGACTTGGGTGAATCTCAGCGGCGGGTCGGCCCGGACCGGTTCGGGCCTCGGCGGCCTGGACGGCCAGGATGCCGACGGACCGGTGGCGGCCGACGGATTGCCGCCCGAGCCGCCACCGGTGGTTGCGGCGGCAGCACCGGAGGCCCGGTCGGACGTGCCGGGAGCCGCGCTCGTCGCGGCGGCCTTCGGGTCCGACGAGTCGTCGGTGAGGAGCCTGGTGCCTCCGTAGCCGGCCGCCACCACGAGGACCAGGACCAGGAGCAGGAGCAGGACGGTGCGGGGGTCGCCCCGGCGGATGTTCTGGATCAGCTGGTCGCCCAGCGCCAGGTTTCCCGTGTTGCGGGACCTGCCGTCGATGATGATGCCGTCCCGGCCGATCCGCGGCGGCTCCGCGGGCGGCGGCGGGGCGGGCGGCAGCGGCGGGACCGGTGCCGCGGGAGCCGGGACCGGCACGAGCGCCGTCAGCTGGACGGCGAACTGCGGCTCGGTGGACAGCACCTGTATCAGCACCCGGCAGAGTTCCGCCTGTGCGGCCGGTTCCTGTGGACCGGAGTCGAAGGCCGCCACAGCGGCTCGGCCGTCCGGCTCCGACGAGAGCCGCCGCCGGACGGCCTCCCCCGCAGCCTCCGCCACGGCCCGGCCGGTGGTTCCCACGATCCCCGAAGCCACGTCGGTCATGAGCCCGACAACAGTCGAGGCAAGATCTGACTCGCTCAAAGTGCCCCCCCAGCACAGTCGTTGACACTCAAGCGTGGCAGCAGAAGCTGCCCGCGTCCGCCTTCCGGTGGACCACTGCGACCGAATCGTGACCCCCGTCGCCGCCCGGTCACCCGGCGGACCTCGGGCGGCCACCGTGGACCGCGAACCGGAAGACGGGCGTCAGGAGCTCGGCCGGGTGCCGACCCGCCCCGCTGGCCCCCGTCAGCCGTGGAAATAACGGGTGGCGCCGATCGTCGAGGCGCGAGAACCTGCGCAGGTGGATCAGGAAACAGGTCGGACGGCTACCGTCCATCTCACCCATGACGGCGACCACCTGGGGCAGCTCGGCCCGTTCGAACTGGCGGATCCGTGGTGGTCCTCGGTCGGGGAGCTGGCCGGGCGGGCCTCGGCGGAGGCCGGGGGGCCGGTGGCGGTGGTGCGGCTGGTCGGGGTGACGGGCGGTGAGGGCGGCCGAGGTGGTCACACGGTGTACCACGCCGAGGCGCTGGAGCGGCCGGTGGACCGGGCCCCGGGCCCGGTGGGGCCGGAGCTGGACGCACTGCTGGGCCCGGCCGAGCAGCGGGCCGGGTGGGCCACGCCCGCCGGGCTGCGGGCCGCCCTCGGCTGGGCGGAGCGGGTGTCGGCCGCCGCCGGACGGCCGGTCACCGGGCCCGTCGAGCAGGTGCGGACGTGGAACCTGTCCGGGATCTTCCGGCTGCCCACGGCCGCCGGGCCGGTCTGGCTGAAGGTGATCAACCCGGCCTTCAACGCCGTTGAGGCGGAGGCGATCGCGCTGTTCGCCGCCGCCGCGCCGGAGCTGGTGCCGACGGTGCTCGCCGCCGACCCGGCGCACGGGCGGGTGCTGCTCGACGACGTGCCGGGGCGGGACTGCTGGGGCCCCTCGGTCGAGGAGGTGGCGCTCGCCGTGCCGGGGCTGGTCGCCGCCCAGGCGGCACTGGCCGCGGGCGGGCGGGCCGCCTCGGCCGGACTGCCCGACCGCACCCCGGGCGCGGTGGCCGCCGCCGCGCCGGGCCTGCTGGACCGGCTGGCCGCGACGGCCGAGCTGACGGGCGAGGAGCTGGCCGCCGCCCGGGCGCTGGCCGCGCGCCTGCCGGAGCTGGCCGGGGAACTCGCCGCCTGCGGCCTGCCGGAGACCGTGGTGCACGGAGACTTCCACCCCGGGAACTGGCGCTCCGACGGCTCCGGGCTGGTGGTCATCGACTTCGCCGACACCTGTTTCGGCCATCCGGTGGCGGACGGGCTGCGGCCGCGCGGCTTCCTGGACGGGGAGCGCTGGGCGCAGGTGGCCGAGGAGTGGGCGCGGGCCTGGCGCGAGCGCGTACCGGGGTGTTCGCCGGAACGGGCGCTGGAACTGGCCGGTCCGCTGGTGCACTTCGGGTACGCGCTGCGGTACCAGGAGTTCCTGGACCACATCGAGGACAGTGAGCGCCCGTACCACGAGGGCGATCCGGCGGCGGAGGTCCGGCAGGCGCTGGCCGCGGCGGGCTGACCCGACGGCGCCGCGCCGGACGGGGCACGGCGCGGCGCCGGGAGTGGGTCAGCGGTGTCAGGGTGTCGGCGGTGTCGGTCGGGTCAGCCCGTCGGGTCGATCCGCCGCCCGTCCCTCACCCCGTACAGGGAGAGCGCCTCGACCGGGCAGTAGTCGACCGCGTCGGCCAGTTCCGAGGTCAGCGGTTCGCCGGCGGCGCCGGTCGGCTGCTCCCGCACCGGCCGGGCGAGCCCGTCGGCGCCGAGCGTCAGCGAACCGGGCGCGGTGGCCGCGCACATGCCCGAGCCGATACAGCGGTCCCGGTCCACCTGGACGATGACCGCCGGCGCCGCCCCGGTGGCCTCCCGACCCGTCACCAGGAGACCTGCAGGTGCTGCGGGCTGCGGGTGAGCAGGCCGCGCCGCCAGTCGATGGCCTCCACCGTCCCGGCGAGCCGCAGCGAGGGCAGCCGACGGGCCAGCCGGTGCAGGGCGAGCTCCAGTTCCATCCGGGCCAGCCAGGCGCCCAGGCAGTGGTGCGGCCCGGCGCCGAAGGTGTACATCGGTGCGGCGAGCGGGGAGAACAGTTCGGTCAGCAGGTCGCCGGTGAACACCTCGGGGTCGGTGTTGGCGGCGTCGGTGTCGGCGGCGACCACGCTCCCGGCCGGGATCCGCACCCCGCCGATGTCGAGGTCCTCGACGGCCCGCCGCAGCAGTCCGGGCAGGACGTCGGAGTCCCCGAGCGGGACGGCGCGCAGCAGCTGTTCGGTGGCGGCGGCCGCGCTCTGCTCGTCCGAGGCGAGCTGCTGCCAGGCGTCGTGCCCGTCGCTGAGCAGGTAGACCAGGGCGTTGCCGAGCGAGGTCATCGTGGTCTCGTGCCCGGCCACCACCAGGCCGATGACGAGCGTGACGATCTGCTGCTCGGTGATGCCCGGGGTGTCGGCGGCGGCCGCGAGCAGGCTGCTGACGAGGTCGTCGCCGGGCGCGGCACGGCGTTCGGCGATCACCTCGGCGCCGAAGCCGGCGAACTCGGTCATCGCGGTGCGGATGGCCTCCGCCGAGTACGCGGTGGCGGACAGGGCGTGGTCGCTCCAGTGTTCGAGGCGCTTGCTGTCGAGGCCGTCGAGGCCCATCAGCCGGCTGATCACGGCGATCGGCAGCGGGCGGGTGTAGCCGGCGACGATGTCGGTGGGCGAGCCCCGGTCGATCAGCTCGTCGATCAGGCCCTCCACGACCGAGGCGACCCAGGGGCGCCACCGGGCGATCGCGCGCGGGGTGAAGGCGCGCTGCACGGTGCGGCGCAGCCGCTGGTGCTCGACGCCGTCGATGTTGAGCATCGAGGACGGGTCGTCGAGCAGGTTCGGGGTGAGCGAGACGGGCGGGGCGCCTGGGGCGTGCAGCGGCGCGCGCCCCAGGCGCGGGTCGGTCAGCACCTGCCGGACGTCGGCGTGCCGGCTGACCAGCCAGACGGGGGTGCCGGTGGGCAGGGCGGCCAGCCGGGGCGGGCCGGGTTCGAGCAGCCGCAGGCAGTGCAGCGGCGGCAGGACGGCCTGGGCGGTGCCACCGCCGGCGGGACCGGGGTCGGTGGCGGTGCCGGTACGGGCACCGGTGGCACTGTTCTCGGCGGACATCCGTACTCCAGACTCCAGGGCGGTGGCCGCTCGGAGGGCGGCCGGCGGGGGTGGATCCGGGCGGTGCGCGGGGACGGGCGGCGTGGTCGACGGCGTGCCGAGTAGGCCGGGTTCGCTACGACCGTACGTGGGCGACGCGCCACAGTCAGCAACGAATCCAGCCAACGCCGGGGTGGGGCGGGAGCGGTGAGGGCGTGGCAGCACTGACGGGCGCCCAGTGGCGCCCGCGCGCCCCGCCTCGCGCCCCGGAGTGGCCCCGGAGTGGCCCCGGAGAGGCCCCGGGGAGGCCCCGGAGGGGTCGCCGAAGGCGTCGCCGGCGAGGTCGCGGACGGGCCGCCGGAGGACCGGGCCGACCGGTGAGGCGGATCACCAGGGGCGTTCCCCGGCCGCCCGCCGTGACGGGCGCTAGGCTGCGTGGGCGGGTCGTTCGATCCGCGTCGACGCAGGTCACGCCGGTACACAGGGGTACCGGCCGACGGAGGAGAACCGGATGGCCCAGCAGGTCAAGGCAGTCGTCGCGCGCGCCAAGGGCGCGCCCGTGGAGGTGACGACGATCGTCGTGCCCGACCCCGGGCCGGGCGAGGCGGTGGTGCGGATCCAGGCCTGCGGCGTGTGCCACACCGATCTGCACTACCGCGAGGGCGGGATCAACGACGAGTTCCCCTTCCTGCTGGGCCACGAGGCCGCGGGCATCGTGGAGACGGTCGGCGAGGGCGTCACCGAGGTCGCGCCCGGCGACTTCGTGGTCCTCAACTGGCGCGCCGTCTGCGGCCAGTGCCGCTCCTGTCAGCGCGGACGCCCGCAGTACTGCTTCAACACCCACAACGCCGAGCAGAAGATGACGCTGCTGGACGGCACCGAGCTGTCCCCGGCCCTGGGCATCGGCGCGTTCGCCGAGAAGACCCTGGTCGCCGCCGGGCAGTGCACCAAGGTGGACCCGGCCGCCGACCCGGCCGTCGCCGGGCTGCTCGGCTGCGGCGTGATGGCGGGCATCGGCGCCGCGATCAACACCGGCAACGTCGGCCGGGGCGACTCGGTCGCCGTGATCGGCTGCGGCGGGGTCGGCGGGGCGGCCGTGCTGGGCTCCCGGCTGGCCGGCGCGGGGAAGATCATCGCGGTGGACATCGACGACCGCAAGCTCGCCACCGCCCGGAAGCTCGGCGCCACCCACACCGTCAACTCGACCGCCACCGACGCGGTCGAGGCGATCCGCGAGCTGACCGGCGGGAACGGCGCGGACGTCGTGGTCGAGGCGGTCGGCCGCCCGGAGACCTACAAGCAGGCCTTCTACGCCCGCGACCTGGCCGGCACCGTCGTCCTGGTCGGCGTGCCGACGCCGGAGATGCAGCTGGAGCTCCCGCTGCTCGACGTGTTCGGGCGCGGCGGCGCGCTGAAGTCCTCCTGGTACGGCGACTGCCTGCCCTCGCGGGACTTCCCGATGCTGATCGACCTCTACCTCCAGGGCCGCCTGGACCTCGGCGCGTTCGTCAGCGAGACCATCGAACTCGACGCGGTGGAGCAGGCGTTCGAGCGCATGCACCACGGCGACGTGCTCCGTTCGGTGGTGGTCCTGTGAGCACCGGCAGCCTCCGGATCGACCGGCTCGTCACCGCCGGCACCTTCGAACTCGACGGCGGCAGCTGGGAGGTGGAGAACAACGTCTGGATCGTCGGCGACGACGCCGAGGCCGTGGTGATCGACGCGGCCCACGACGCCGCGGCGATCGAGGCGGCGCTCGGCGGGCGCCGGCTGCTCGCCGTCGTCTCCACCCACGCCCACAACGACCACATCGACGCCGCCCCCGCGCTCGCCGAGCGCACCGGCGCGCCGATCCTGCTGCACCCGGACGACCTGCCGCTGTGGAAGCTCACCCACCCCGACCGGCTGCCGGACGGCGAACTCGCGGACGGGCAGCGGATCGAGGTCGCCGGTACGGAGCTGACCGTCCTGCACACCCCGGGCCACGCGCCGGGCGCGGTCTGCCTGTACGCCCCGGAGCTGGGCACCGTGTTCACCGGTGACACCCTCTTCCACGGCGGCCCCGGCGCCACCGGCCGGTCGTTCTCGCACTTCCCGACCATCATCGACTCGATCCGGGACCGCCTGCTGACGCTGCCGCCGGAGACGGTGGTCCGCACCGGCCACGGCGACCCGACCACCATCGGCGCCGAGGGCCCGGCCCTGCCGGAGTGGATCGCCCGCGGTCACTGACGCTCACCCGCACCCGGACGCGCCCACCCCGTATCCGGACGCACCCACCCCGCACCCGGACGCGTTCACCCCGCACCCGGACGCGCGCACCCGGGCCCGGCGGCCTTCCGCCGGGCCCGGCGACGTAGCATCGCGGGCATGGCCCATGATCCCCGCGCGCTCGACGACACCCTTCTCGCCTTCTGGCGGGAGCGGCACATCGCCACCCTGACCACCCTGCGCCCGGACGGTTCGCCGCACGTGGTGCCGGTGGGGGTGACCTTCGACCCGGGGACCGGGATCGCGCGGGTGATCAGCAGCCGGACCAGCCGGAAGGTGCGGAACGTGCTGGAGGCCGGGGCGGCGGGCCAGCGGGTCGCGGTCTGCCAGGTGGACCGGGCGCGCTGGTCGACGCTGGAGGGGGTGGCCGTGGTCCGGCAGGAGCCGGAGGAGGTGGCCGAGGCGGAGCGCCGGTACGCCGAGCGCTACCGCGAGCCCCGGGTGAACCCGGACCGGGTGGTCGTCGAGATCACGGTGGACCGGGTGCTCGGGCGGGCCTGAGTTCCCGGTTCGAGCTCCGCCGGTGGACGGGGTTCCGTTCGGCCGGTTCCCCTCCGTTTATCCGGCGTTGATCGTCGGCGCCTAGGGTCGGGGCATGACCGAGGGAACGAGGGGCGGGCGGGGCATGCGGACCCCGGCCGAGGGCGGCCGGATGACCGCCGAGGACACGGACCGCTTCCGGGTGCTGCTGGCCCGGCTGGAGGACTCGCTGGCGGCCGACCGCCGCGGCACGGCGTCCGTGACGACGGTTGGGGCGCCGAGACCGGCGGTGGGCCGCGATGGGTGAGCGCCGTCCGGCGGACCACCGGCCGGTGGACCGCCGCCCGGCCGCGCGGGTCGAGGTGCTGCCGCTGTGGCAGCGCGGCGCCCGGACGGGAGAGCCCGCCCGGAGCGCCGTGCCCGGAGCGCTACTTGGCGAAGCGGACCTCGGGGAAGGCGCGCGAGGGCCGGTCGAGCAGCGGGGCCGGGCGGCCCAGCAGGTGCCGGTCGAGGAACGCGCCGAGGTAGGCGCGGGTGGCGGCGAGCGCGCGCTCGCCGCGGACGGTGCCGAAGAGGTCGGGCCCCGAGTCGGCCGGTAGCTGGTCGCGGCTGCCGAGGGCGTCCACCACCCAGTGCTCGTCCGAGAACGAGAGGTGCCCGGCCGTCGGCAGGTCCACCCAGTAGCGGGGGCCGGTGAGCCGCTTCCAGCTGTCCTCCCAGTTCCCGGTGGCGCCGGGGGAGCCGCCGAGCTGGGCGCTGAACAGCAGCACGGGGCGGGAGCGGAGGCCGGTCGGCGGGATCCAGACGGTGCCGTCCAGGTTCGCGGCGGCGCGGATCCGGCGGTCCTCGCCCATCGCCTCCAGGGCGGCCGCGCCGCCGAGCGAATGGCCCGCCGCGGCGATCCGCCCCGGGTCGACGGCGAGCCCGCGGACCGGGCCCCGGCCGCCGGGGGCGGTGAGCCGGTCGATCACGAAGCGCAGGTCGGCCGCCCGGGCGCGGGAGGCCGTCGCGCCGAAGTCCGGGTCGGTCCCCTCCCGCCCGCAGACCAGGCAGGGTTCGATCCGTCCGCCCGGGAACTCCACCAGGGTCTCGTAGGTGTGGTCGACGGCGGCCACCGCGTAGCCCCGGGCGGCGAGTTCCTCGCCGAGCGCGGTGAGCGTGGTGCGGCTCAGGCCGAAGCCGGGGGAGAGCAGGACCAGCGGATGACGCCCCGGGGCGGGCCGGGCCCCGGCCACGGCGCCGGTCCGTACCCCGGCCGGTGCGTCGGTGCCGTACAGGGCGGTGGACAACTCCGGTGACAGATAGGGCGCGTGGGCGCCCCGGGCGGAGTCGGTCGGGTACCAGAAGGTGACCATCAGCTCGCGGGACGGTGTGTCCGGGCGCCAGGGGTCGGGCCGGTCCCGGTCGACCAGACGGGCCGAGGTCGTCCCGACGGGCCGGTGGGTGCTGGTGGCCGGCACCCGGGGACCGGCGGCATCGGGCTTGCTGTCCGCCGCGGCGTCCGTGGCGGTCGTGGCGGTCGTGGTGGCGGTGGCGGCAGCCGGGGCGGAGGCGGCGGCCGGTCCGGCGAGGGCCAGCACCAGGGCGGTGGAGGCGATCGGCAGGGCGGCGGAACGCCACCGGGCGGTCTTCGACATGACGCCACGTTAGGAGGACGCCGTCCGTCGCCGCGTCGCTCCGCCGGGGGACGGCGGATACGCCGCGAGGTGGAGCCGGTCCGGCAGCGCGTACGCCTGTGGGCCGGGTCCGGCCTCCACCTGCGGGAGCTCTGGACCCGCGTCTCCGCGCTCCCGCGGGCCCTGGGTCCGGAGACGGTCGGCCCGGGGACGGTGGCCGGTCGGTCTCGATTCGATCACGACGTGTCCCATTGGTCGGCCATTGGGCGTGACTGTGGTGATTGATCTTGGTCGCGGCCGAGGCCGATCGCCTGCATCATTCCTTTCAGACGCGACGAACGGCCGGGTGCGGATGGCACCCGTTGCCGCGAGTGCGGTCCCTGCCGCCGGTGCGTCCGGCCCCGCGGACCCGCCGCCGCGTCGGATCCGACGAACGGCCGGGTGCGGATGGCACCCGTTGCCGCGAGTGCGGTCCCTGCCGCCGGTGTGTCCGGCCCGCAGACCGCCGCCGCGTCGGAACGTCCCGCGAAGAATGCCCCGGCCGTCCCGTCACATCGGGCGCGTGCCGCGGGTCGGCGACGTCGACCGACGAACCGCCGGGCGGAGCGAGCGAGTCGCCTCCCGCCACCCCTTCCGCTTCCACTTCCGCTTCCACGTGAACGAGGTACCACCATGTCCGTCGCCCATGTCGTGCTCGCCGTCGTCAGTGCCCTCTGGGTCGGCTTCTCCGGCGTCTCGCTCGCCCGTCGGGCCGAGTTCGTCACCCAGCCCCTCGTCGACTACGGCGTGCCCCGCGCGTGGTGGACCTGGCTCGCGGTGGCGAAGCTCGCCGGCGCCGCCGGTCTGCTGGTCGGCCTCGCCGTCCCGGCGATCGGTGTCGCCGCAGCGGTCGGCCTGATTCTCTACTTCGCCGGCGCCGTGCTCACCAACATCCGGGCCCGCTCGTACGGGACCGTCCCCTTCCCGCTGCTCTACCTCGTCCCCGTCGCCGTCACCCTGGGCCTCGGCCTCGCGGCCTGACGCCGACTCGGGTCAGGCCGGTCCGCTCGCCGCCGGGTCCGGAGCAGCGCCCCGGACCCGGCGGCGGGCTCCCCGCCGGGCGGTGCGGCCTCAGCAGTCGCAGCCGCAGTCGCAGCCGTCACAACCGTCGCAGCAGCCGCAGTCGTTGCAGCACTGGGCGTTCTCGCCGCAGCACTGGCAGCCGTCGCAGCAGTCGCCGCAGTCGCAGCACTCGTTGCGGACGCAGAAGCCCTCGCGGCGCTCGCCGGAGAACGGGTGGTTGTGCTCGCAGCAGAGCAGCTGGCAGGTGCAGCCCATCAGCGCCCAGGCGGCGCAACCGGCCAGCAGATTACGGCGGTTGGGCGGCGGTGCGCCGGGCGGGGTGAAGCCGGGGCCCTGCGGCACCCAGGGCGGGACGGGAGCGCCCGGGCCCTGCGGCGGGGCCTGGCCGGGGTCGTGCCGCGGCGGGCTCTGGTAGGGGTTGGAGCCGGTCGGGTCCAACTGGGCGTGGGCGTGCGGCGCGTGGCCGTGCGGCTGATCGACGGCCGCCGGCGCCGCGCCGGGCTCGTGCCCGACCCGGCAGGCGGCGTGGCCGGGCCGCCCGAAGACCCGCTCGACGGCCCGCTCGGTCTCGTGGGCGAGCAGGATGTGCACCAGCGCCCGGTCCGTGAGCTCGACGTCCCGCAGGGCCAGCCGGATGCCGTGCACGGCGTCCCGGCACAGCCGTTCGGCCTCGGCGCGGTCGGTGCCGGTGGCGTCGAGCGGGTTCCACGCGCCGCTCGCGGCGTCGGCCTCCTGGTCCTCGGCGGCGTCCAGCAGGTGCGCCAGCCGTCCGAACAGCCGCCCGGCCTCGGCCAGCGGCGCCTCGTTCCCCGGCCGGCCGGCCAGCACGGCGGTGTGCGCGAACGCGGCGGCGGTGGCGGTCTCGGTGGGCTCGGTGACCAGCAGCACCGAGCCGCCGGCCGGCAGTTCGCGCTCCAACTCGCCCTGGCGGGCGGCCGCGTCCAGCAGGACCGAGGTGTCGAAGCCGACCACCGAGGCGCTGCCCGCGCTCTTGCGGTCCCAGCGCCGGGTGACCGCCCGGGCGCCGGCCGCGACCGGGCGCCGGGCGAACACGCCGTCCTCGTCCTCGACATGGTCGCGGATCTTCACCGAGGCGAGCGCCAGCGAGACGGCGGCCGCCAGCCGGGCACCCTCGCCCCGGGCGACCGAGGCCGTCCGCATGCCGCGCAGCGGACACGGCCCGGCGGTCCGCCGGCCGGCCCCGGCGGCGGTGTGCCCGGCGGCGGCCTGGGCCTCGACCAGCACCGAGATGATCAGCCCGTCGTAGTTGGTGGCGGTCCTCGCCAGTTGCCCGTGGTCGTCGCGCAGGGCCAGGCAGAGGCCGCAGAGATGGGCCATCCAGCTCGCCTGGAGCCGCTCCGAGAGCCGGTGGCGGCACGGCCTGATGATGCCGAACATGTGGTTCCCCCGTGTTGTGCATGGGCCACCCGGCCCTCGATCGCGGACATCATATGATCGACAGCCCGTTCTTCCGGAACCGAAGACGGCTCCCGAACCCGTCGGCCGGGTCCGCCCGGCCAGGTCCGCCGGGCCCGGTCCGTCCGGATGCGGAGGAAAAGCGGGCACCCGGTGTTTATTCGTTGTCCATTCCCGCCCGTCATCATTCCGTCCGCACGTCGCCGAGTGAACCGGCCTGCCAGGAAAGCCGGTTGGCGAACCGAGCCGCGGAGGAACCCCCCTTGACCCGAGACCTGTCCCCGGCCGAGCAGAAGGTGCTGGCCACGATCACCGCCCGGATCGACGCGATCGTCGCCCTCGGCACCGTGGCGGAGCTGACCGCGACCACGGTGCTGAACGGCCCGGGAGCCGCCCCCGACTACCCGGCCTTCCAGCAGCGCTTCGCCCGGTTGGGCCGCCGGATGCGCGAGGTGCGGTTCGTGGTGCGGGAGGACCTGCCCGCCACGATGGGGGCGAACACGGTCATCACCGGCGACGAAGTCCCCTCGGTGCAGGAGATCCAGCTCCGCCCCAGCCTGGTCGGCCCGGGCACCCGGGATCTCACCGACCGCGCCCTCACCTTGGTGCACGAGCTGTCCCACACCCTGAATGAGGGCCTCGGGGACCACCCGGTCAAGGACTACGCGTACCGCTCCGGCTGGGCCTGGACCTACCTCTCCGCCGAGGTGGCCCGGAGCAACGCCGACACCTACGTCGAGGCCGCCGTCATGCTCATCGAACGGAGCGAGAACGCCTGGGGCCGGTACCAGCGTTTCGGACGGCTCGCGGCCCGCCGCGGGCAGCTGGCGCGACGGTCGGGGACCACCACCCTCGGCGGCGCGCTGGCCTGGCTGGACATCATGGTCAACCGGGCCTGGATCCGAGCCGGCGACTGCGAGGGCTTCGCCCGGACCACCTTCACCGAGGCCAAGTGGAAGACGCCCGAGTGGGCCGTCTGGAAGCGCCACGCCCGTTCGCTCGCGCTGGAGAACCTGCTGGCCTCCTGGGGGTACATCACCGAGCGGACCGTGCGCGGCGGCGTAGCCTGCCTGCTCCCCAGGGACCAGACCGTGGTGGCCCAGCTCTTCCCCTACCTGAGCGAGCTCAAGCACGCGGTGGACCTGATCGACCCGCTCCTGGTCGAGCGCGGCGACCGGATCACCTTCGACCCGACCTCCGGCGCCCTGCGCGTCCCGCGCGGCACGGTCGACCGCGCGCCGCTGGCGCTCGCCGAACTCCTGTTGGACGCCCTGATCGAGGGCACCGCCGGCCTTCCGGCGGCGAAGCCCTTCGCCCAGCGGGCGCGGGAACTCGTCCGCGCCCTGGTCGACCAGGACCGGGACGCGGAGCGCCAGGTGGTCGCCACGCTCCGGAGCGTCTTCGCGGCCGTTCCGGCCCTCCTGCCGAACGCCGACCGGTGGGCGGACCTCGCGGTCGAGCTCGATGCCGCCGTCCTCGACGACCTGCGGTTCCGCTGGGAGCGCCTGGCGAAGGACATTCCCGCGGTGGCGGGGCTGCCGGACGAGGTGGACCGCGAGGTCCTGGCCGGCCTCGCCGCGTACTTCGCCGAGGACGTCGAGCGGCTCCGCGCCGGGCACGGCCGCACACCCGTCCCGCAGGACGTCCACAGGGAGCTGGCCGCCACCCTGAAGGAGGCGGCCCTGCACATCACCAACGCCTACCCGGGCCAACGGCCGGAGCTCGACAGGCTGCGCGTCCGCCTGGAGGCCCTGGCCTGACGCCGGTCGCGGAAGGCCGGTCGACACCGCCCCGTCGGACCTCGTCCGGCGGGGCGGAGCGCTGTCCACGTCCTGTCTCGGCCCTGCAGCCCGCCCGGAACGCCGGGCGAACGCCAGGTTCCCGCCATGGAAGGAACCGGGGCCGAGGCACAGGATGGTCCGCGACGCCGCCGCCCCCGGGTCGGGACCACCCCCTCGTCGGGCGGCGCCGATCCGACCTGTCGCCGAACCCGGCCGGGGACAGCCGTCGCACCGCGAAGCACAGGCCGACGCGACCGGGCCACTGGGGGATGTGTGCTGACCGTCAACTTCGCTGTCCCGGATCTCGCCCGTACCCGGTTCGTGGTCTCACCGATGGACCACGTACTGACCGCCCTGACCGGATCCCGCACCTGGGCCGGCACCCGCCGGGCCCGCTGGTGGACCCGGATGCGCGGCCGGATACCGCAGACCGCCGCACCGCTGATCGAGGTGGTGGGCGCCTGCCGCACCGGTGTCCCGGACTTCCTGGTGACCCATCCGCAGGGCACCCACCGCGGGCTCGCCGACGAACTCGACGCCCTGGTGGCCACCACCCCGGCCGAACTGCGGCAGGCGCTCTCCGGGTACGGCGCCGGCCGGGGCGTGCCCCGGATCGTCGTCGAGCTCCGCGACGGCGACACCCGCGGGCTGCGGCTGCTCGCCGACGGAGCCCTGGCCCTGTTCCGGGCCTGCCTCGCCGAGGACTGGTCCGACATCCAGCGCCACCTGCAGACCGACATCGCCCACCGCGTCCACGTCTCCGGCGAGGCCGGGATCGGCGCCATGCTCGGAGTGCTCCACCACCGCGTCGGCTGGCAGGAGGACGGGGTGCTCCGCTGCGCGGTGGGCGGACCGGACCGGACGGTCGACCTGGACGGCCGCGGTCTGGAGCTGCACCCGAACTTCTTCGTGCAGGACGGTGTCGGCGCCGTCCTGGTGCCGGGCCGGCCGGCGGTGCTGCTCCACCCGGTCATCGGTCCGTCGGTCGACCGCGAGCGGAGCACGGCCGATCCGCTGACCGGTCTGATCGGTTCGGCCCGCGCCCGCGTCCTGCGGGCCGTCGGGCAGGCCCCCTGCAGCACCACCGAACTCGCGGCACGCCTCGGTGTCGGCCTGTCCACCGCGAGTGCCCACGCCACCGCCCTGCGGACGACCGGGGCGATCACGACGCAACGGCAGGGGCGGCACGTCTGCCATCTCCTGGCGCCGCTGGGGCGCGCCCTGCTGTCGGCGGGCGCGTGAGTCACCGCGTTCCGAGCTGGGCCGAGCCGAGTCGGGGCGGGGCGAGTCGGGCCGGGCCGGCTGGTGTCGGCCGGTCGGCCCCGGCCGCGCGATGCGGCCGGGGCCGGACCCCGGGTGGGGCCGGGGTCAGTTGAGCGGGCCGCAGCTGGGGGTGCCCAGCGGCGTGCCGTTGTAGTAGCGCTGGACGCAGGCCTTCATGGAGTGGCCCGGACCGTCGTAGAACCACGGCGACTGGGCCCCGCTGCCGGGCGCGGGGGAGGAGCTCCAGATCAGGCCGCCGTTGTCGTAGACCGTGAAGCGACACCGGTACGGGTCGGTGGCCGAGTTCTGGGTCGGGTTGTTCGCCATCTCGTCGTGGTAGGCGCCGTTGACGAAGTGCAGCTCGATCTTCTCGACGGCCTGGCACGACCCGGAGCCGATCGGGAAGCTGCCCTCGGCGGCGAACGCCTGGCCGGGGCTGAGGGCGAGGGTGGCGCCGAGGCCGAGCGTGGCCACGGCGAGCAGACGGGCGGCACGGGCAGAAAGCATGGTGGTCCTTCCGGAAGACACGGCCTGACTGGTCCCGGGCGCCCGCCGGCGCCCGGGACCAGTTCACCGCCGGCGCGGCCGGGGCGGCCAGCTGTTCGTCCCCGGGGCGAAGGGTCGGCCCGGATCCGCGTCCCCTTCGTCCGGATCCGCGTCCCCGCCGTCCGGCTGTGCGGCCCGGACCGGGGGCGTCCCATATCCGGGATAGCATCACGGATATGGGAATGGACACGGCCGCCGACGAGCGGCTGGCGGAACGGCTCGCCGAACTGCGGGTCGAACGCGGTTGGACACTTGAGGAGTTGGCGCGCCGGGCGGACGTCAGCCGCTCGACGCTGTCGCGGGTCGAACGGGCCGAGGTGAGCCCGACGGCGGCGCTGCTCGGGCGGCTCTGCACGGTGTACGGGCGCAGCATGTCGCGGCTGCTCGCCGAGGTCGAGGCGGCCCCCGCCCGGCTGGTGCGGGCCGGGGACCAGCGGGTCTGGCGGGACGAGGCGACCGGGTACGTCCGGCGCTCCGTCTCGCCGCCGCACGGCTCGCTGCGGGCCGAGGTGATCGAGGGCCGGCTGCCGGCCGGCGCCGACATCGCCTACGACAAGCCCGACGACACCGGCCGGGAGCACCACCTCTGGGTGCTGGACGGCCTGCTGTCGATGACCGTCGACGGCACGGAGCACCTGCTGGAGGCCGGGGACTGCCTGCGCTTCACCGCCGAGACCAGCCGCTTCCACTGCCCCGGCCCGGCCGGTGCCCGGTACGCGCTGGTGGTGGTCGAACCGTGAGCGCGACCGGCGCGATAACGGCCCCGCCGGTCAGGGAGCGGTTCGACGCGGCCGGGCGGCGGGTGCTGCTGGTCTGCGTCGCCGGCGGCTTCACCACCCTCATCGACCAGTCGGTGCTCAACACCGCGATCCCCGCGCTGCGCGAGTCGCTGCACGCCCATCCCGCGCACCTGCAGTGGATCGTGGCCGGCTACTCGCTGGCCTTCGGCCTGGCCCTGATACCCGGCGGGCGGCTCGGTGACGTGCGCGGCCGCAAGTGGTTCTTCGTCGGCGGCCTCGCCCTGTTCACCGTCGTCAGCCTGCTCTCCGCGACCGCCACCGAGCCCTGGGTGCTGGTCGCCGCCCGGCTGCTCCAGGGCGCCGGCGCCGGACTGGTGAACTCCCAGATGATCGGCACCCTCCAGGACGTCTTCCAGGGCCAGCTGCGGGCCCGCGCGCTCGGGATGTACGCCGTGACCGGCGGCCTCGCCTTCGCCCTCGGCCCGCCGATCGGCGGCGCGGTGCTCGCCGCCGTCGGACCGGAACAGGGCTGGCGGCTGACCTTCCTGCTCAATGTGCCGTTCGGACTGGCCACCCTGCTGCTGGCGGTCCGCCACCTGCCGCGCCCGCGCCCCAGCGCCCGGCACGCCGACCTCGACCTGGTCGGACTGCTGCTCGTCGCCGCGCTGACCCTTGCGCTGATGCTGCCGTTCGTCCAGCCCCCCGGCTGGGCCGGCTGGCTCGGGTTCGCCGCCGCGGCGGCCGCGCTGCTCGGCGCGCTGGCCCGGTGGCAGCGCCGCTACGCCCGGCGCGGCGGCCACCCGCTGATCCACCCGGCGCTGACCCGCTCAGCGCCGTACGCGCTCGGGACGGCGGTGGCGATGTTGCAGTTCGGCTCCTCGCTGGCCGCCGGACTGGTGCTGACGATGTTCCTCCAGGACGGGCTCGGCCTCTCGCCGATGGGCGCGGCCCTGGTCGCGCTGCCGTCGGCGGTCGCGATGGGCTTCGCCTCGGCGTTCGCCTGGCGGGTCGTCCAGCGCTTCGGCCGGCGGACCGTCACCGCGGGCATGGCCGGCTCGGCGCTGGTGATGCTCGCGGGCGGCCTGGTCGCGCGCTGGGCGCCGACCGGCCCGCTGCCCTGGCTGCTCGCGCTGCTCCAACTGCTGGGCGGCGCCTCGGTCGGGCTGATGGCGGCCTCCAACCAGGCGTTCGTGCTGCGGCACGCGCCGGCCGAGGCGGCCGGGGTGAGCGGGGCGATCCTGCAGATGGCGCAGCGGATCGCGGCGGCGGTCAGCATCTCGGCGCTGTCCGGCGTCTATCTGCGGGCGACCGGCGGGGGCGGCGGGCACCGGGCGGCGTACGCGTGGGCGAGCGGCGTCTGCGCGACGGTGGCGGCGCTGGCGGTGGTCGCCTCGGTGCTGGCGGGCCGGGTGTCGGCGCGCGAGGCGGCGTCGGTCGAAGCGGCGTCGGTCGAAGCGGCGGCCGGGGAGGTCGCGGACGCGCCGGGTGCCGCTGCCCGGGAGAACACCCCGAGCCGCTGACCGCCGACCGCTGTCCGGACCCGGCTGTTCGCTGTGCGAAAAGCCGGGTCCGGACGACGCGGGCCCCGGCTACGGTGCCGGTATGACCGAGCCTCTGAGAGTCGAACTGCCGGGCCTCTCCCTCGCCTGCCGGGAGAGCGGCCCGGCCGACGGCCCGCCGCTGGTCCTGCTGCACGCCCTCGGCGAGCGGGCCACCGACTGGGACGTGGTGCTCCCCGCCCTCGCCCCGCACCACCGCGTGCACGCGCTCGACCTGCGCGGCCACGGCGACAGCGGACGCCCCGGCCGGTACAGCCTGGAGGCGATGCGGGACGACGTGCTCGCCCTGCTGGACGCGCACGGCCTGGACCGGGTGGACCTGGTCGGCCACTCGATGGGCGGGGTGGTCGCCTACCTGGTCGCCCAGGAGCGGCCGGAGCGGGTCGCCAGGCTCGTCCTGGAGGACGTCCCCGCCCCGCGCCCCCGCCCGGCGAGCCCGGTGGCCGACGCCCCCGAGGAGCCCGTCGACTTCGACTGGGCGGTGGTCCGGCAGATCAAGGGCCAGATCGACCGGCCGGACCCGCTGTGGCTGGAGCGGATGACCGCCGTCACCGCCCCCACCCTGCTGGTCGCGGGCGGCCCGACCAGCCACGTCCCGCAGGCCGGACTGGCCGAACTGTCCCGCCTGATCCCCGACTGCCGCCTGGTCACCGTCGACGCCGGCCACCTGGTGCACCAGGACCGCCCCGAGGAGTTCGTCGCCGCGGTCGCCCCGTTCCTCGCCCCCTGACCGGGAGCGAGGGACCGGGTGTCCGTCAGACGCCGTGCTCGGCCGGGAGGCGGCCGGCGCGTATGGCGGTGAGGAGGTCGGCGTGGTCGGCCTCGGTGCGGTCGGCGTAGGCGACCGCGAAGCCGGCCACCGCCTCGTCCAGGGCCTCGTTCTTGCCGCAGTAGCCGCTGATCACCCCGGGGTCGGCGGTGTGGGCGTGGGCGCGGGCGAGCAGGGCGCCGGTGATCCGGGCGTAGTCGTCCAGCTGGGCGGGCAGCAGGGCGGCCGGGTCCACGCTGCCCTTGCGGTTGCGGAACTGGCGCACCTGGTAGGGGAGTCCGTCGACCGTGGTCCAGCCGAGCAGGGTGTCGCTGACCACCTGCATCCGCTTCTGCCCGCGCACCACCCGGCGGCCCTCGTGGACGTCCGCGGCGGCGACCGGGTGGCCGGCCCGGGCCAGGTGCGGCAGCAGCACCGACGGGCGCGCCTCCTTCACCTGGAGCACCAGCGGCTGCTCGCGGTGGTCGGTCAGCAGGACGACGTAGGAGCGGGTGCCGACGCTGCCGGTGCCCACGACGCGGAACGCCACGTCCTGCACCCGGTAGCGGGACAGCAGCGGATGCAGCTCGCCGGGCACGGTCCGGACGTACTCGCCGAGCGAGGCGGCGACGGCGGCGGCCGTGGCGTCCGTGACCTCGCTGAGCACCGGCGGTGCCGCGGTGAAGCGCCAGGAGCCGTCCTCGGAGCGGACGGCGGACTTGGCGGCGAACCGGGCGCTGGTGTTGCCGAGCGCCTTCGCGCCGACCTTCTCCAGCAGCTCGGTCAGGTCGTGCGCCTGGGCGAAGGAGACCAACTGCTCGTCCGCGACGGCGTTCCAGGCGTCCAGCGCGGGCAGCTTGGCCAGGGTGCGCATGGTCCGGCGGTAGGCGCCGGCCGCGTCGAAGGCCGCCCGGCGGGCGGTGGTCTCGTCGGCGCCGATCTCCCGGCCGGCCAGGACCAGGCTCGCGGCGAGCCGCTTGAGGTCCCACTCCCACGGGCCGGGGACGGTCTCGTCGAAGTCGTTGATGTCCATCACGAGCCGGCCGCGCGCGTCGCCGTACAGGCCGAAGTTGGCGGCGTGGGCGTCGCCGCACAGCTGGGCGACGGTGCCGCTGGTCGGGGTGGCGGCGAGGTCGGCGGCCATCAGCCCGGCCGAACCGCGCAGGAAGGCGAACGGGGTGGCGGCCATCCGGCCCAGCCGGATCGGCACCAGCTCGGCCAGCCGGCCCTCGTTGGAGGCCTCGATCGCCTGGACGGCGCTCGGGCGGTCGGTGACGGGCGGGAACTCGGCGTGCCGCTCGCGCGGGGTGCGGGTGCGCAGGGCCTTGCCGCGCTCGCGCGCCCCGCCGTCCTGGCGCGGCGCGAAGCCCTCGACGGTGAACCGCCGCCCGGGCCCCTGCCCGGCCCCCGCCACGTCCGCCGGTGTCCCGGACCCGTTCACCGTATCGGTCAGCTGCGTCACTGCGCCCCGCCCTGTCTCTGTCGTTCCCGCCCGCGGCCTGCGCGGACCCGGCCCGGAAACGGGCCGGCCAGCAGGGTACCGGTCCGCCCGTCCGGTCCTCCGGCAGGGAGGGACGCACCGGGGGGCGACCGCGGTTCCCGGGGCGGCCGCAGGGTCGTGGCAGGTGGGCGGGCCACGGCCGGTCGGTGGCAGGCGCCGGCCGGCCTTAGGGTGCGGGGATGGACGATCTTCGGGGGCGGTGGGCGGTCCGGGGCGCGGCCGCGGTGGCGGCGGTGCTCACGGTCGGTGCGGGGCTGGCGGTACGGACGGTGGCGGGCGGCGAGGCGGCCAAGTACGCGGGCGACGCCCTCTACACCGTGCTGCTGTACGCCCTGGCGGTGCTGGTCGCGCCGCGGCTGCGGCCGGCCGTCGCGGCCGCCTGGGCGGCGGGCCTCAGCTGGGCGGTGGAGCTGTTCCAGCTCACCGGGGTCCCGGACGACCTGGCCCGGCGCAGCACGCTCGCCCGGCTGGTGCTCGGCTCCACCTTCAACCCGCCGGATCTGCTCTGGTACCTGGTCGGCGCCGGTCTGGCCGCCCTCGTGCACGCGGGGGTCCGCGCGGGTGCGAGGGCGGCCGGTCGACCGGCCGCCGTCCGACGGTCCGTCGGCTGACGGATCGTCAGAGCGGCATCAGCTCGGGGCGCTTGGCCTCGACGTTGTCGCCGGAGGACTCCCCGCGGAGCCGGCGGCCGACCCACGGCAGCAGGAACTCGCGGGCCCACTGGAGGTTCTCCCGGCGCTGCTCGGCGGGGGAGAGCGCCGGGGTGGACGGCCAGGGGGCCTCCGGGTCCTGCTCGGTGCGCAGGCCCAGCGAGCGGGCGGCCAGCAGGGCGACCCGCTGGTGGCCCTCGGGGGAGAGGTGCAGGCGGTCCTCGCTCCAGGCGCGGCGGTCCTGGACGGCCCGCAGCGACCAGAGGTCGGCCACCTTGCAGTCGTACCGGTCGGCGACGGCGCGCATGTGGTTGTTGTAGGTGGCGATCTTCCCGCGCAGGTGCTTGAACAGCGGCACGCCGCGCGTGTCGAAGCCGGTGCAGATGAGCACCGTGCCCGCCGCGTCGACGAGTTGGGCGACGGCGACCTCGAAGCGCTCGGCCACCTCGTCCGGGTCGCTGCCCGGGCGCAGGATGTCGTTCCCGCCGGCGCAGAAGGTGACCAGGTCCGGCCGGATCCGGCGGACCTCCGGCACCTGCTCGGCCATGATCTGGTCCAGCAGCCGGCCTCGCACCGCGAGGTTCGCGTATTGGAAGCCGCCCGGCGGCCGGTCACCGGCGAGCAGCCCCGCCAGCCGGTCGGCCCAGCCGGCGAAGGCACCGTCGGCGCCGGGGTCGTTCAGGCCCTCGGTGAAGCTGTCCCCGAGGGCCACGTACGAATTGAGGTCAAGAGTCTCCTGGAGGTACGACATGAAGGAGATAGTTCACTGTCTCAAGTGACCTACGCCACCGTAGGTGGCCGGTAGCGGTACGTGAGATCGGCCACGTGCGGCCGGAAGGCCCGGACCGCAAGGGCCGGAGGGACGCGGGCGGAAGCCTCGGAGCGGTGCGGACGGAAGGGCCGAAAGGCCCCGGGCGGAGGCCCGCAGGGGCCGGAACGACGGGTTCGGACGTTCCGGAACGGCTCGCGAGCGCCCTTGTGCGCCAGGGGCGCGCGGGTGGGCGCACCGGATGCGCGGGGTACTGCGCCACCCGGTGCGCCCGCCCGGGTGTGGAAGCGGCACTCCCGGGGCAGCCGCCCTCTGGGACCGTACGGACGTAGGCGGCGGGCGGTGCCCGCGCCCCGTACGGGGGCCCGTTTCCGCTCCGCCACTGCTTCCTCTCTGCACCGTCCCGTTCCCGACCGCGGAGGTCGCCGCATGCCGTACCGAATCCCGGAGCGCACCGCGAGGCCGCGGCGCTACCTCATGTGCCGGCCGACGCACTTCACGGTCGAGTACGCGATCAACCCCTGGATGGACCCGGCGCAGCCGACGGACACCGCGCTCGCCGTGCAGCAGTGGGAGCGGCTGTACGCGCTCTATCAGCAGCTCGGCCACACCGTGGAGCTGATCGACCCGGTGCCCGGCCTGCCGGACATGGTCTACACGGCCAACGGCGCCACCGTGATCGACGGCCGGGTGCTGGTCGCGAACTTCCGCCACCCCGAGCGGGCCGGCGAGTCCGACGCCCACCAGGCCTGGTTCGAGGCCGGCGGCTACCGCGAGGTGCGGCGCGCCGCGCAGGTCAACGAGGGCGAGGGCGACCACCTGGTGGCCGGCCGCCGGGTGCTGGCCGGCAGCGGCTTCCGCACCGACCCGGCCGCGCACGCCGAGGCCCGGGACCTCTTCGGCCTCCAGGTGCTCACCCTGGCCCTGGTGGACCCGCGCTTCTACCACCTGGACACCGCGCTCGCCGTCCTCGCCGACGACCAGGTCATGTACTACCCGGAGGCGTTCACCCCGGACAGCCAGGCGCTGCTGCGCAGCCTCTACCCGGACGCCGTCCTCGCCGACCTGGAGGACGCCGAGGTGTTCGGCCTGAACGCCGTCTCCGACGGCCGCCGGGTGCTGCTGCCGGAGGCCGCGAAGGCGCTGGCCGCCCGCCTCGCCGACGAGGGCTACGAGCCGATACCGGTCGACGTCTCCGAGCTGTTCAAGGGCGGCGGCGGCCCCAAGTGCTGCACGCTGGAACTCCGGCCCTGAGGCGCCGCGCCCCGGCCCGCGGGCGGTCCCGCGGTCAGTCTCGGGGTCAGTCCCGCACCAGCACCACCTCCAGGGTGCGGGGGCCGTGCACGCCCTCCACCCGGGTGAGTTCGATGTCGCTGGTGGCCGACGGCCCGGAGATCCAGGTCTGCGGGCGGGCGGGGTCGAGGCGGGGGAGGGCGAGCGGGACGGAGGCGACCACCTGCCCGGGCGCGCGGACCACGCAGATGTGGTGATCGGGGACGAGCGTGAGCAGTCGGCGGCCCTGGCCCGGACCGGCGTCCAGGACCAGGGTGCCGGTCTCGGCGATCGCCAGGGCGCAGCCGGTGAGCACGCTGTCGACGCCGTCCAGCCGGGCGGCGGTGAGCGGTCCTCCGGGGCCGTCGTTGGCGAGCGCCTCGGCCCGGACGGCCGCGGTCCAGGCCGGCGGCAGCCCGGGCGGCACGGCCACCGTGCGGGCGCCGCGGGCGTCGAGCAGGGCACCGATCAGGTCCGGCAGTTCGGCCGGGGTGCAGCGGTGGACCAGGGCGCGGTAGTCGACCAGGTTGCGGTGGAGCAGGTCGAGCAGCGCGTCCGGGTCGTCCGCGGGCACGTGGCTGCGCAGGTAGTCGCGCGGGACGGCGCTGTCGTCCGCCGGGCCGTTCCCGTCCTCGGGTCGGTCCGCGGGCGTCGTTGCGGCTCGGCCCAGGGCAGCCCGGATCCGGGACAGCACCAGCTCGCGGGAGCCGCCGGTGGGGGAGTCGGGGTTCATCCTCGGTTCCTCCGCCACCAGTCGCGGAACGGTTCGGGCGGGACGGCCGGGAGCTCGCGGGTGTCGGTCCAGGCGCGCCCCGGGCCGGGGAGCCGGCGGGGGTGCAGCCGCCGGGTGCGGGCGGCGGCCCGTTCGGCGGCCCGCAGCAGGCCGGGGTGGTCGAGCACGTAGGCGGCGGCGGCCGCCGCGGCCCGCGCCAGCCGGTGGCGGGGCCCGTCGGCGACCCGTTCGCGCAGGTGGACCAGCACTTCGGGGATGTCGATCGCCACCGGGCAGACCTCGTAGCAGGCGCCGCAGAGCGACGAGGCGTACGGCAGCGATGCGTCCAAGGGGGTTTCGGTGCCCCGGAGTTGGGGTGTCAGGATGGCACCGATCGGCCCGGGGTAGACCGAGCCGTAGGCGTGCCCGCCGGCCCGTTCGTAGACCGGGCAGACGTTGAGGCAGGCCGAGCAGCGGATGCAGCGCAGGGCCTGCCGGCCGGTCCGGTCGGCCAGTACGTCCGTGCGGCCGTTGTCGAGCAGGACCAGGTGGAACTCCTCGGGGCCGTCGCCGTCCGGGCCGTCGGCGTGGGTGCCGGTCCAGAGCGAGGTGTACGGGTTCATCCGCTCGGCGGTGGCGGAGCGGGGCAGCAGTTGCAGGAAGATCTCCAGGTCCCGCCAGGTGGGCAGGACCTTCTCGATGCCGACCACCGAGATCAGGGTCCGGGGCAGGGTCAGGCACATCCGCCCGTTGCCCTCGGACTCCACGACCACCAGGGTGCCGGTCTCGGCGATCATGAAGTTGGCGCCGGAGACGGCGACCTTCGCCCGGAGGAACTTCTCCCGCAGGTGCAGCCGCGCGGCCTCGGCGAGTTCGGCGGGCTCGTCGGTGAGTCCCTCGGGTGCCGGGCGGCCCAGGTCGGCCATCCGATCGGCGAAGATGTCCCGGATCTCGCCCCGGTTGCGGTGGATCGCCGGGACCAGGATGTGCGAGGGCCGGTCGTTCCCCAACTGGACGATCAGCTCGGCGAGATCGGTCTCGTAGGCGCGGATGCCGGCCTCGGCGAGTGCCTCGTTGAGCCCGATCTCCTGGGTGGCCATGGACTTGACCTTCACCACCTCCCGCTCGCCGGTGGCGCGGACCAGGCCGGTGACGATCCGGTTGGCCTCCTCGGCGTCGGCGGCCCAGTGCACCTGCCCGCCCGCGGCGGTCACGTTCTGCTCCAACCGGACCAGGTAGTGGTCGAGTCGGTCCAGGGTGCGGTCCTTGACGGCCTTGGCGGCGGCGCGCAGTTCGGCCCAGTCGGCGAGTTCGGCGACGGCCCGGGCCCGCTTGGCGCGGATGGTGCCGGTGGCGTGCCGCAGATTGGCGCGCAGCCGTTCGTCCTGCACGGCCGCGGCGGCGGCCTCGGGGAAGGCCGGCAGTCCGAGGAAGGTTCCGCTCACGGTGCCCGCCAGGGCTCGGCCTCGGTGCTGGCGAGGATCTCGGCGAGGTGCAGCGGACGCAGCGGCGCGCCCTGCCGGCGCAGGGTGCCGCCGAGGTGCAGCAGGCAGGAGGTGTCGCCGCCGCACAGCACCTCGGCGCCGGTGGCGAGGGCGGCGGCGGTCTTGTCGGCGGCCATCGCGGCCGAGACCGCCGCGTTCTTCAGCGCGAAGGTCCCGCCGAAGCCGCAGCACTCCTCGGCGCCCGGCAGTTCGAGCAGTTCCAGCCCGCGCACGGCCCGCAGCAGCCGTAGCGGCCGGTCACCGAGGCCGAGCAGCCGCAGCCCGTGGCAGGACGGGTGGTAGGTCACCGGGTGCGGGAACCACGCGCCCACGTCCTCGACGCCCAGGACATCGACCAGGAACTCGCTCAGCTCGTACACCCGGGGCGTCAACTCGCCCACGGCGGCGGCCAGTCCGCCGCCGGCCCGGGCGGCGATCCGCGGGTGGGCGGTGCGCACCGTCGCCACGCAGGAGCCGGACGGCGCCACCACGTGCCGGTACCCGGCGAAGGCCCGCACGGTGCGGCGGACCAGCGGTTCGCAGGCCCGCCGGTAGCCGCTGTTGAACTGCGGCTGACCGCAACAGCTCTGCGCGGCGGGGAAGTCGACCTCGACCCCGAGCCGTTCCAGCAGCCGCACGGTGGCGATCGCGGTGGACGGCATCAGCGCGTCATTGACGCAGGTGGCGAACAGCGCGACGCGCAACGGTCCTCCCCGTGGCCCCGGCGCGGGGCCGGGTGGTTCTGGAGTCGGTTCTCGCGCCGGATGCTACGGGAAAGCCTCGCGGGACACGCGGACACGCGGGTGCTCCGTCCCCGCGTCCGTGCGGCTTGCACGGACGGAGGACGGAGGACGGGGGACGGAGCGCGGTGGCCGCGGTCAGGCGTCCTGGCCGAGCCAGAGGTCGGGGCCGAACACCTCGTAGTGGATGTCGGCGGCCGGGACGCCCGCCGCGAGGAGCTGGGCCCGGACCGAGCGCAGGAAGGGCAGCGGGCCGCAGAGGTAGGCGGTGGCGCCCGCGGGGACGTCGACCGTGGAGAGGTCGACCAGGCCGGTCCGCCCGGCCGGCCAGTCGCCGAGCGGCCGCTCGTAGAAGACGTGGGCGGCGGCGTCCGGCAGCTTGGCGGTCAGCTGGGCGAGCTCGGCCCGGAAGGCGTGCGACAGCTGGTCGCGGTCGCCGTGCACGGTGACGACCCGGCGGGTGGATCCGGTGGCGGCGAGATGGGCCAGCATGGCGGTGATCGGCGTGTTGCCGATGCCGGCCGAGGCGAGCAGCAGCGGGCCCTCGCCCTCGGCGAGCGCGACGTCGCCGAACGGCGGGGCGACGTCGAGGACGTCCCCGGCGCGCAGGTGCTCGTGCAGGTGGTTGGAGACCTCGCCGGCCGGGCCGCCCGCGGCCTCGGCGGCGGCCCGCTTGACGGTGAACCGGAGCGCGCCGTCCGCCACGCCGGACAGGCTGTACTGGCGGATCTGCCGGGCGCCGTCGGGGAGTTCGGCGCGCACCGACAGGTACTGGCCGGGCCTGGCGGCCGGCAGCGGGCCGCCGTCGGCCGGGCGGACCAGGTAGGTGGTGACGTCGTCGGTCTCCGGGTGGCGGGCGACCAGGGTGTACGGGCGCCAGAGGTCGGCGGGGTCGAGGTGCTGGGCGGCGGCGCTCTCGGCGCGCAGCCGATCCTCGACGGCGATCAGGGCGTTCGCCATCAGCCAGTAGACCTCGTCCCAGGCGGCCGCGACCTCGGGGGTGACGGCCTCGCCGAGCACCTCCACGATGGCGGCGAACAGGTGCTCGTGGACGATCCGGTACTGGTCCTCGCTGATGCCGACCGAGACGTGCTTGTGCGCGATGCGGGCGAGCAGCGCGTCCGGACGGGTGTCCGGGGCGGCGATCAGGGCGGTCGCGAAGGCGGCTATCGAGCCCGCGAGCGCCTGCCGCTGGCTGCCGTTGGACTGGTTGCCCCGGTTGAACAGGTCGCGCAGCAGCTCCGGGTGGGCGGCGAACATCCGGTCGTAGAACAGCGGCGTGATCTCGCCGATGGCACCACCCACGACGGGCAGGGTGGCTTCGACGACCTCGGCGGACTTGGCGGACAGCATCGGAGGCGCTCCAAACTGGAATCTGAGAGTCGTATTTTTGCCCGTGCGGATGCGCGGACCGGCGTGCGGTGGTGCCGTGCGGTGGTGGGGTGCGGTGGTGGGGTGCTCGGGGTCGGGGTCGGGGTCGCGATAGGGGCCGGGGCGGGTCAGTCGGAGGGGCCGGCGTCGCGGCCGGGCCCTGTGCCGGGACCGGGTCGAGCGGTGAGGCCGAGCAGGACCGGGCCGGTCGGCGCGGCCACCAGATCGCCGATCGAGAGCGGGTCCAGGGTGGCGAAGAACGCCTCCTGCGCGGTGCGCAGTGCCCCGCGCAGTCGGCAGGCGGCCCGCAGCGGGCACGGCGGTTCGTCCTCGCAGCCGACCACGTCGCCCACTCCCTCCAGCTCGCGCAGCAGCGGGCCGAGCGAGCCGGTGCGGCCGGCCGCGGTGAGGGACAGGCCCCCGCCGTGACCGCGCCGCGCTTCCACCACGCCGAGGTGCTGCAGTCGGCTGACCACCTTGGCGGCGTGGGTGTAGGGCACGCCGACCGCCTCGGCCACCTCGCGGGTGGTCGGGTTGGCCCCCTCGTCGAGGACGGCCAGCCGCATGGCGATGCGGAGGGCGATGTCGGTGCTCTTGGTCAGCCTCACGTTCGAAAGGCTAGCGAATGCGACTCCAGGACTCCAATTCCCTGCACGCGCCACTCGGCGGAGCCGAACCGTTACCCGCCGAAGCGTCCGGCGCGCTGTCCGTCGGGCAGGTCAACTGCTTTACTGGCCGAGCTCGTTCGCCGGAATACGACCTGGGGAATGGGGACAGCATGGACAGTGGCACCCCACCGCCACCTCCGCCGCAGGAACCCTCGCGGACACCACCGCCCTACCCTCCGCCCTCGCTCTACCCGCCGCCCCGACCGCCCGCCCCGCCGCCGGGGTATCCGCCGCCGTCACCGCGGTCGCCGTCACCACCACCGGCACCGCCACCGCCGCCGATCAGGACCGGGCCGGTCCTCCCACCGGGATCGAGGCCGGTACCGCAGCAGCGGTCGACGCCACCAGAGCCGGTACCCGCCGGGCCGGCGCCCGCCGATCACGCGCCCGTCGATCAGGTGCCCGCCGACCCGCCGGAGTCCCACGACACCCCGACGTACCTCGGCCCCTCGTTCACCTCCGCCGGTACGCCCGGCCCCGCGCCCGCTGCCGCTCCCGCGTCGGGCCCCGCACCCGCCGCCGCTCCCGCCTCCGGCCCCGCCGTCCCGGCGACGCCCGAGAACCTGCACCACCAGGCGGGCACCGTCCCCGGCGACGCCACCCGCTACCTGTGCGCCGCCGCCTGGCTGGACCGCCGCTTCCGCGCCGCGCTGATCGAGGAACTGGTCGAGCAGTCCTTCCGGATCCCCGCCCCCTCGCCCGGCACCGACCTCGTCCGGGTCCTGCACGAGGCCCTGACCGCCCGCCGCTGGGAGGCCAGGACCGGCCTGTTCTGCGTCCTGGTCGTGGTGCTGGCCTTCCCGGTGCTCGGCGTGGGCGCCGGACTCGCGGCCCTGGCGCTGCTCGTGCTGCTCACCCTGGCCGGCGGCGGCCTCGGGTCCGGCCGGATGGACCACCGGCTCGGCCTGGAGATCGAGCGGCTGATGATCACCCCGAGGTCGCCGCGCGCCACCGGCTGGCGCGGCGCCGTCGCCGGCCTCGGCCGGCTGCTCGCCACCCTGACCCTGGTGGCCGCCGCCGCGGTCTACCTCTACGGCCCGCTCGAGGGCTCCGACCTGAACCGGGTCTTCGTTCCAGACCTGTTCGGCCCGATCGGCGCCGGTGTACTGGTCGAACTGGCCCTGCTCTGGCTGGCCGCCGCCCGGCTGCGCTACCGGCTGCGGCGCCGGCTGTCCGCCCTGGTGGGGATGGACCCCACCCCCGTCCCGCCGCCGAGCCCCCGCGGCCCGCGGACCGCCCGGGTGTACGAGCGGCTGGGCGAGCAGCAGGCCGGACCGGAACTCCTCTACCAGCGCCAGGCCCCCCTGGTCGGCCTCGGCAAGGCCGGCCGGATCTGGCGGATGACCTTCGAGCTGCGCCCCTCCGCCGACCGGGCCGCGCAGGGCCGGGTGCCGGACCCGATCGACACCACCACCCTCTACCGCTCCGTCGCGGCGCGGGTCCGCGCGCTCGCCCAGGACCCGCGCTACCCGGAGGACTCCCTGCGAGGACTCTCCGTCACCGACCGGGTGTTCCGGCCGAGCCTGCGCGACGACGCCCCGGACAGCTGGCTGGGCGCGATGTCCGGCCGGGCCGGGGAGCAGGTCCTGCTCGAACCGGCCTGGGCCGACCTGCTGAGCCGCTCCGGCCACGAGCGGCTCCGGCACTACCTGGCGATCCGGGTCGGCTCCTGGCAGGAGGAGGTCGTGGTCACCGTGCTGGTCCGGGCGAGCACCCGCGGCGGCCTGCTGTACCTGGAGTGGCTGCCGTACGTGCTGGGCCCGGTGGCGCAGGAGTACCACGTGGTCGACCTGCTGGGGCACCGCTCCGGCTTCATGCACGCGATGAACGCGCTCGCCTGGTCCGGGCGCCGGCTGGGCGGGGACGCGGCGATCGCCGTCGGCCAGGTCCGGCAGGTCTGGCAGTCGCGCCGCCGGGCCGCCCGGCTCGCCCGCCGGTACCGCCACCTGACCCGGGCCGGCTACGCCGTGGACTACGCGCCCCGGTCGAGTGTCCGCGAACTCGGCGCCGGCGCGACCTACCAGAACATCTTCCAGGAGCACGACGTGCAGCGCTTCCTGAGCACCGTGACCGAGCGGGTGTTCAGCGCGGTCGGCGCCGAACTGAAGGCGCGCGGCTACGACAGCGCCGCCTTCGAGGAGCAGTCGCAGAGCATCACCAACATCAACAACGGCGGTGTCCAGGTGGTGGGTTCCACCGTGCACGGCCCGGTCGCGGGCGGTGCCGGGGCCCGGGTGGACATCGGCAAGGAGAAGGGGAAGGGCAAGTGACCGAGGACACCGACGCCACCGCCGGGCCGGAGGCGAACCGGCCTCCCGCCGGGGCCAATTGGAACACCGGCGGGGTCCAGGTGGTCGGCTCCACCGTGCACGGCCCGGTGGCCGGCGGCCAGGGCGCGACCGTGCGGATCGGCGCCGACGCGGCCCCGGCGGCCCCGCCCGGACCGGAGGCACTGCGCGCGGCGGCCGAGTCGCTGCGCGCCGCGCTCGCCCGGCTGCGGGCCGAACGGCCGGGCGCCGTCGCGGACGCCGACGCCGAGGACGCGGACGCCGCCCTGGCCGGGATCCTCGCCGAGACGGCGCTCGACGAGCCCCGCGAGGGCCCGCTGCGCCGCCGGGTCGGCACCGTGGTCGACGCGCTGCGCACGGTCGCGGTGCTGGCGGCGGCGGTGACCGGTCTGGAGGCGGCCTTCGCGGCGCTGTTCGGGCAGGTCTGAGCCGCTGCCCGATCGCGCCACCCGTTCAGGCACCGCCCGTTCCCCTGGTGTACGGTCGGTTTCCGTGCGCACGAAGGCGCGCCTGCCGCCGAGTTGACGCGGCGGGCCGCCGACGGGGCCGGACCGGAACGTCACACGGGGAAGAGCGGGAGAGCGACATGGGGCGCGCTGACTGGGTGTCGGGGGAGCGGCCGGGCGAGGCGGCCCGGGAGTCGTGGACGGGAGTGGACCTCCGGATGGACGTCCCGCACTCGGCCCGGGTGTACGACTACCTCATCGGCGGCAAGACCAACTTCGCGCCGGACCGGGTCGCCGCCCACGCCTCCGTGCAGGCCTGGCCGGCCCTGCCGACCTCGATGCGGACCACCCGCACCTTCATGGAGCGGGTGGTCCGCCACCTCGCCGAGAAGCACGGGGTGCGGCAGTTCCTGGACATCGGCACGGGCATCCCCACCTCGCCGAACGTGCACGAGATCGCCCAGGCGGTGGCCCCGGAATCACGGGTGGTGTACGTCGACAACGACCCGATCGTGCTGACCCACGCCCGCGCGCTGATGTCCAGCGCGCCGGAGGGCCGCACCGCCTACCTGGACGCCGACCTGCGCGACGTCGACTCGATCCTGGACTCACCGGCGCTGCGCCAGGTGCTCGACCTCTCCCGGCCGGTGGCCCTGTCGCTGATCGCCATCGTGCACTTCGTCCTCGACGCGGACGACCCGCAGGGCCTGGTGCGGCGACTGATGGACCGCCTGGCGCCGGGCAGCTTCCTCGCCCTGACCGTCTTCACCGGCGACACCGACCCGGTGGGCGTCGGCGGCGTGGGCCGCGAGTACAACGCGCGGGGCATCCCGCTGCAGATCCGCGACCGCGCCGAGACCCTGGCCTTCTTCGACGGCTACGAGCTGCTGGACCCCGGCGTCACCCTGGTCCACCACTGGAACCCGGACCCGGACGCCGCGCCGATCCGGGACCAGGACATCGCGATGTACGGCGGAGTGGCCGTCAAGCGCTGAGCCCGCGCCGCCCGGGCCCCCGCCAATGGGGGGCCGGGCGGTTCGAATAGTGACCAATTGAACAGACTTGAACGGTTGGCAACAATCCCGGTCATCTCCTGACGCTTCGTCAATCGACCTTCTACGCTTCGGGCGATCCGGACGGTCCCCCCGGGTCGCCCGGAAAGCCCGGTGCGGCCGTGAAGCGTCCGGTTCCGACGATTCCGACGAGTCTGGAGATCCCGTGACAACACGCCCGTCCCCGCGCCGCTTCTGGACGGCCGCGGCCGCCGTCGGCGCGGCCACGGCCGCCCTGCTGGCCCAGCCCGGTGCCGCGTCCGCCGACGCCGCAGGCGCCGCCGCGGCCGCCGGGCTGCCGCCCGCGGTGGCGGCCACCGTCACCGTCGCGCCCTACCCGGCGGGCGTCGCGCTCACCCCGGACGGCGCCCGGGCCTATGTGACCAGCCAGGGCAGCGGCACGGTCACCGTCCTGTCCACCGCCACCGGCACGGTCGCCGGCACCTTCACCGCCGGCACCGGCTCCTACGCCGCCGCCGTCGCGCCGGACGGTCTGCACGCCTACCTCACCCACCACCTCGACGGCACGGTCAGCGTGGTCGACACCGCCACCGGCACGGTCGCCGCCACCGTCCCGGTCGGCGCGGGCGCCTTCGGTGTGGCGGTCGCCCCCGACGGGGCCCACGCCTATGTGACCAACGCCGAGGCCGGCACGGTCAGCGTGCTGGACACCGCCACCGCCACCGTCACCGCGACCGTCCCGGTCGGCGCCGAGCCGCACGGTGTGGCCGTCGCCCCGGACGGCGCGTCCGTGTACGTCGCCGCCTCCGGCGACCAGCGGGTCGACGTGATCGACACCGCCACCGCCGCGGTCGGCGCCTCGATACCGGTGGGCCACGGCGTGTTCGGCCTCGCCCTCGCCCCCGACGGCTCCCGGCTGTGGACCGCCAACGGCGGCGACTCCACCGTCAGCGTGCTGGACACCGCGCACCGGACCGTCACCGCCACCGTGCAGGTCGGCACCAACCCGTACGCGGTCGCCGCCGCCCCCGACGGCCGGTCCGTCTACGCGAGCAACTACGCGGACAACACGCTCACCGCGATCGACGCCGCCAGCGGCACCGTCACCGGCACCCTCCAGGTCGGCGCGAGCCCGTTCGGCCTGGCGATCACGCCGGACAGCCGGCGTGGCTACCTGGCCGACTTCGACGGGTCCGCCGTCAGCGTGCTGGACTTCCCGCCGCCCGCGCCGGTGGTCACGGGCGTCAGCCCGGCCTCGGGCCCGCAGGCCGGCGGCACGGCGGTCATCGTGACCGGCACCGACCTGGCCGGCGCGACCGCGGTGAGCTTCGGCGGGCACAACGCCGCGTCGTTCTCCTGCACCGCGACCTCCTGCACCGCCACCGCACCGGCCTCGCCGGTCGCCGGGACGGTCGACGTCCGGGTCACCACGCCGGGCGGCACCAGCGCCGTCGTGCCCGCCGACCGGTTCGGCTACGTCGCGCCGACCGCCGACGCCGCCGTCGCGCTCACCGCCTCCCCGGTGTCCGGCCTGCTGGGCGGCCGGGTCGACTACACGCTGACGGTGACCGCTCACGGTCCCGACCCGGTGACCGCCGTCACCGTCACCTCGGCGCTGCCGAGCGGCATGATCGCCACCAGCAGCGACTGCACCGTCGCCTCCGGCCGTCTGACCTGCGCGATCGCCGGTCCGCTGGCCGTCGGCGCGAGCGTCACCCGCCACTTCACCGTGCAGGTCGGCCTGCTCGACCTCGGCCGGACCTTCGCCGTCACCACCGCCCGGACGGCCGGCACCCCGGCCGACCCGGTGCCGGGCAACGACTCGGCCGGCCGTACCTGCAAGGTGGCGCTGCTCCAGATCACCTGCAGCTGATCCCACCTGATCCGTCGGATCCCACCTGATCCGGCGGATCCCACCTGATCCGTCGGATCCCACTTGATCCGTCACGGGCCCGTCCCCCGGGGTTTCTCACTCGGGGGACGGGCCCGTGCCACTTCCCGGCCTGGACGAAACGTCCAGTCTGGACGTACAGTCCAGTCATGACCTCCGAGACCCCCGACCCGCGCCTGCGCGCCTGGGCCCCCGTCTGCCAGGCGGTCGCCCTGCTGCTCGGGCCCTACGCCGAGGTGGTGCTGCACGACGCCGCCCGCGACGAGGTCCTCGCCGTCTGGAACCCGATGGGCGGACGCGGGCCGGGCGACCCCTCGCTGCTCGGCGAGCTGGACGCCCTGGACCAGGCCGCCCCCGACGTCTACGGCCCCTACCCGAAGCTGCTGCCCGACGGCCGACGGCTCTCCTCGGTCAGCGCGGTGCTCCGCGACGAGGACGGCCGACCCGCCGCCGTCCTGTGCGTCAACCTCGACCGGGGCCCGCTCGAACACGCCGCCGCCCTGCTCGCCGCCTTCGCCGCGCCGACCGCCCCCCGCCCGGAACCGCTCTTCGAGCAGGACTGGACCGAGCGGATGAACGAGGTGATCGGCGGCTATGTGCGCGCCCACGGCCGGCCGCTCCAGCGGCTCGGGCGCGAGGACCGGCTCGCCGTGCTCCGCGAACTCGACCGGGCCGGGGTCCTCGCCGTCCGGCGCGCGGTCCCGGCCGTCGCCAGGGCGCTGGAGGTGTCCCGCTCCACCGTCTACACCCTGCTCGCCGAACTGCGCGAGACCCCCGAAACGCCCGGCTCGCCCGCCCTCCCGGCCGACTGACCCGCACCGACGAAGGAGACCCGCCATGACCCGGCTCCCCGACTTCCGCCTGGAGACGTACTTCTCCCGCTGGGAGTTCTCCGCCCGCCACCACCTCACGGCCTCCGACGCGCAGACCATGGCGATGTCCGAACTGCTCGCCCTCGCCGACCCGGAGGACCGCCACGCCTGGGACACCCTCGCGCTCGGCTACACCGAGACCTTCGGCGACCCGGCCCTGCGCGAGGCGATCGCCGGACTCTACGAGCGGGCCGACGCCGACGACGTGATCTGCTTCGGCGGCGCCCAGGAGGGGCTCAACCTGGCGATGCAGGTACTGCTCGGCCCCGAGGACCACGCCGTGGTGCTCACGCCCAACTACCAGTCCGCCGAGACCGTCCCGATGTCGCTCTGCGAGGTCACCGGGGTCGCCCTCGACCCCGGCCGCGACTGGGCGCTCGACCTCGACGAACTCACCGCCGCGCTGCGCCCCAACACCCGGGTGGTGTCCGTCAACTTCCCCAACAACCCCACCGGGGCGGTGATCGACGCCGCCGACTTCGTCCGGCTGGCCGAGATCTGCGACGAGCGCGGCATCCACCTCTTCAGCGACGAGGTCTACCGGGGCCTGGAGCGCGACCCGGCCCGCGCCCTGCCCCAGGCCGTCGACCTGTCCGAGCGCGCCCTCTCGCTCAACGTCACCTCCAAGTCGCTCGGCCTGCCCGGCCTGCGGATCGGCTGGATCGCCTGCCGCGACCGGGAGTTGCGCGGACGACTGGAGCGCGCCAAGCACTACACCACCATCTGCAACGCCGCTCCCAGCGAGGTCCTCGCCCGGATCGCGATCAAGGCACGCGAGCCGATCCTGGCCCGCAACAGGGCGATCGTCGCGGCCAATCTGCCGCTCTTCGACGAGTTCTTCGCCCGCTTCGACGGCCTGTTCGAGTGGCGCGCCCCGGACGGCGGCTGTGTCGCCTATCCGCGCTACCTGGGCGCGGACGGCGTCGAGGCGTTCTGCACCGGGCTGGTCGAGGAGGCCGGCGTCCTGCTGCTGCCGGCCTCCATTTTCGGCTCGGAGCTGACGCCGACACCCGCCGACCGGTTCCGGATCGGCGTCGGCCGCCGCGACCCGGCCCCAGCGCTCGACGCCTTCGCCGGCTGGCTGAAGGGTCGGCACTGAGACGCCGAGTCCGAGCCGTCGTCAGTGCACGGCGGGGACGGCCTCCGTCGCCGGTGACGCGTCCGTATCGGGCGCCGACTCCCGACGGGCTGCCTTGGCACGGTACTTGAGCCCGAGCAGCGCCCCCGGCAGACCGCGCGGCACCAGCCAGGAGACGTCCTCCCGGTCCACCGCGTCGAAGCGGTACTTGTACGGCTCGGTGCCGCGCAGGAAGTCGAAGGTGCTCAGCCCCTGCCCGTCGGCCGCCCGGATCGCCTCGGCGATCACCGCCGTGCCGAGCCGCAGCGGCGCCCAGCTCTGGTCCCAGCCGATCTGGTAGTAGGCGAAGGTGTCCCGCCACTGGAACCCGTAGAGCACGCCCACCACTTCGCCCGCCCGCTCCGCGACCAGGAACGCCGGGCCCTCGCCCCGACCGGTGTCGGCCGCCCGTTCGATCACCCGCAGGTGCAGCGGTGCCCTGGCCTCGTCGAAGGTGGTCGGCCGGCCGAGCGCGGCCCGGCGCAGCCGGTGCAGCCGGACGGCGGTGTGCAGGAGCTCGAAGCGTTCCGGGAGTTCGGCCGCCGCGAGGGCGGGCGGCACCCAGCGGAAGGTGATCCCCTCGGCCGCCAGCTTCCGGCCGTAGCGGCGCAGGTTGGCGCGGAACTGGCGGCTCCCCAGCGCCTCCGGGCCGGCCGCCAGATCGGCGCGCGGGCACGCGGTGCGTCCGATCTCCACCGCGCCGGGCGGCAGCAGGGCGGCCTGTCCGGGGTCCAGGTCGGCGAGCAGCAGGCTGGTGCGCCGCCCGCGCCGGGCCAGCCAGTCGGCCACCTCGGCGCGGCGGTGCGGCGCGACGACGAAGCCGCAGTGGTCGGCCGCGCCCGCGCCGGAGCCGAGCACCGTCAAGCAGGGGACCGGCAGTGGCGCGCGCGGGTGGAGCCGCTGGACGGTGCGCAGCAGGGGGAGCACGGCGTCGATCCGGCCGTCCCCGTCCCGCCACACCACGATCTCGCCGTCGCCGGCGGTCGCGCCCAGCGTCTCCCACCAGGCGAGGGTCCACTCCGGTGTGCTGAACCACGCGCCGCCGCCCTCGCCCGCCGCCAGGGCGCGCCAGCCGTCGACCACCTCCGCCGGCAGCGCGGGCGTCCGGTGGCGGACCGGCACCGTGCGCGCGGTGGCCGTCCTCGTAGCCGTTCCGGAGTCTCGCGCTCCCACGTCCTCTGCCCCCACGTCCCTGCCCCCAGGTCTCCGCCGCCCCGGTGCGCCGCCGGTCGGCGCTCCGGTCGCGGTCAGGTCCGCATTCTCCCGGATTCCCCGCCGCGATCGATGCGGTTCGTTCTGCTCCCCCGCCGCTACCGGGCTTCATCGGTGGGGGAGTTGGTGCTCCGGGCCGCAGGCGGTCAGCTGCCGCCGCGCAGGTGGTGCACGGCGGGGTGGAGCCCGGACAGGATGGTGTCGAACCGGTCCCGCCCGGTGGTCGAGTTGACCCGCAGCCGGCTGATCCGCAGGGGGTGCGGCGGCAGCAGCCGGTCGTGGCGGTGGTCGAAGAGGAAGCCGGTCCGGTAGCCGAGGAGCCGCAGTTCGGCGTCGGCGCGCGGGTCGACGTTGCCGTTGGGGTAGGCGAAGGCGGTGGGTGCCTCGCCGCCGAGCCAGCCGGTGAGCGCGTCGTGGGCGCGGCGGATCTCGTCCCGTACGGTGCCGCCCTCGCAGCGGTCGAGGCACGGGTGGCCGGCGGTGTGGTTGCCGACCGCGACGCCGTTCCGGGTGAGCGTCAGCAGATCGGCGGGGGTCAGCTGTTCCTGGCGGGGGGCGCGGGCCCGGGCGCTCTCCCGGAGTTCGGCCAGCGCGGCCCGGCGCTCCCCGTCCGGGAGGGTCTTCATCCGGCGGACGGCCTCGCCCGGCGGGCAGTCGGCCAGGTTGCGGGCGGTGCCGCCGTGGGCGGCGAGGAAGGCGGCCTCGGCCCACCAGAACGGCTGGTCGCCGCCGATGAGGTCGGTGACCACGAAGGCGGCGGCGGGGATGCCGAGCCGGGTGAGCACGGGCAGGCCCTCGGTGAGCACGGTGCGGTCGCCGTCGTCGAAGGTGACCAGCACGCTGCGGGGCGGCAAGGGCCGGCCGGTGCGCACGGCCTCCTCGACGGCCGCGAGCGGGACCGGGCGGGCGACGCGGACCAGGCGTTCCATCTGGAGCGCGAACACCCGGGGGTCGTCCACCCCGTGGTAGGCGAGGACGGCCAGCCGCCGGGTGGCGGCGAGCCGGAACAGCGGCTGGAGCGGCGAGTTGCGCAGGACGGCGTCGACGGTGGCGCGGCGGCCGGCGAGCCGTGCCCTCGGCGGGGCGGCGGCCGGTGCCGGACCCGGTGTCGGATCCTCGGGCGGGGCTGCGGCCGGTGCCGGGGCCTCGCTCGGTGCCGGGCCCGTTCTCGTGGCCGTCCCGGTGGCGCTCCCGCCGCCTCGTCCGGCTCGTTCGCCGGCTCGTCCACCGGCCGTTCCGGTGGCCGTCGCGTCGGTCGTTCCGGTGCTCGGGCCGTGCTCGGTCCCGGTCGAATGCGCGGTCCCCTCGGGCATGGACACGCTCCCCCCTTCCTCCCCGTGTGATGCTGCGGCGGCGGGGGTGGGACACGTCGCGCGGGCAGTTCCGGCCGTTCGGCACAGGTCTGCCCGGTGGGCGGCCCGCCCCGTCCACGAATTCCCAAGATAGTGCAAAAACCCATGCTCCGAACCGGGTTGTGCGTTGCGAACGGCCTTCGGGGGGAGGTTGGCGAATTCGGCGACGCGGCGGTGACCTGTGCGACGGCTGGGAGCATTCTGAGTGATTGCTGGTGGGAGCGGGGACGGGTGCGCTGCGAGGGGAGCGGTCCGGCCGCCGGTTGCGGACCCGGCGGCCGGCCGTGGCCGGGGCTGCGGGGCCCCGACCGCGTCACCCCTTCCTCGCCCGACGGGGCCTCAGAAGGGGTAGGTGCAGGTGGTCACCTGCTGCCCGGCCTCCAGGGCCGGGCCGGCGGTGGCGCAGACCATCTTGAGGTCGCTGGTGACCACGCGGGGGGTCACGGCCCTGGCGGAGCCCTTGGTGACGGTGGTGGCCGAGGCGGTCGTCAGCCACGGGCTGCCCCAGGCGCGCTGGGTGCGTACCTCGACCTTGACTATCGTCAGCTGCCCGGGGTCGGCGGACACCTGGGCGACGCCGACGAATCCTCCGCCGTCCTTCTCCTGCCAGACGCACGGCTGGTTGAGCACGGTCGTACAGGCGACGCCGCCCGCCCCGTTCGTGACGGACGGCGTGCCCCCGGTGGTGACCGTCGCGGCCGAAGCCGGAGCGACCGTGGCCGCCATGATCCCTGCCGCCGCGACCATCAGAGCTGCGATACGAGCGTTCATGATGTCAACCTCCTTGGAATGAAAGGGAATCTCACTCTGTGGGATGAGTCTTGCACAAAATATGGACGTGTCTTGTGTGTGCTGCATCACACTCATGGTGACCGTTCAACTACAGCTTGCAATCTCGCCAGTGACCCCACGATTACCGTCGGATGTCACTCCGCCGACGAACGGGTGCCGCCCTCCGGGCGCGCCGGGCGCGGCCTTCTGGCGCAACTCGCCGGTCATGACGCGGTGTTCACTCGTTCGGGTGGCCTTGCGCCCGTAGGTCGTTCGGGCAGCTACGATCGGGCCGACCCCCGGAGGTGACCTGGATGAACACGGTCATCGTGCAGCTGCCCGACCCCCATTCGCCGGCCCGAGCCGACCGTCGGTTCGCCCGGCTGCCGCGGCCGCCCCGCGGTGCCCCGCCCGCCCGACCTGCCCTGTTGCACCTCGGGCCGGGCGACAGTGTGGAGTTCGGGCGCGGCGAGCCCGGCCGGCCGCTCGCCGTGCCGATCCCCGACCCCGGCGTGTCGCGTCGGGCCGGCGAGATCACGGCCGCCGAGGACTACTGGCGGCTCTCCAACTTCAGCGCCACCGCGACCTATGTCGTCGAGAACCTCGAAGGCGCGGGCGAGCACGTCAAGGTGGCGCCCGGACGGCTCGGCGCGCCGGTGCCGTTCGAGTTCTCCCGGGTGCTGCTGCCGGCTCTCGGCGAGCCGGCCTCGTTCAAGGTCTTCGCGCCCCAACACGCCTATCTGGCAGGCGGATCGGCCGGCGCGGCGGGCCCGGTCGACGGCGGCGCGCCGGGCGTCGGGCCCGGCGAACCGACGGTCAGCCCGTTCGCCCTGGACCCGGGGGCCAAGTACTTCCTCGTCCTGCTCGCACTCTGCGAGCCGCGGTTGCGCTCGCCCTCCGCTGCGGCCGTGCCCGGCGTCACCGAGGTGCTGGCCCGGCTGCGCTGCCTGCCCTCCTGCCGCGACCTCACCCGGTCGGCCGTCAACTACCACATCGACTACCTGGTCGGCAGCAAGCTCCGGCTGCGCGACCCGGCGGAACCGGCCGACCCCGAGGGCGCCGGCGCCGGCGGCAAACGCGAGGAACTCGTCGCGCTGGCACTGAGGTTCGACCTGGTGCGGGAGGAGCATCTGGTGCTGCTCCCGCCCCGGCGCGGCGGGTGACCGGGCGGTGGCGCCACGCGCGGTGGACCCGCCCGGAGCCCGGCCGTCCGGCGGTGGGGCGTCCGGCAGTGGGGCGGGGTTCGCGGTTCCGGCGGGCTACCCGGTCGGCGGCTACCTGGTCGGTGAGCGGATCGGGGCGGGCGGCTGGGGCAGCGTCCACGTCGCCCGCGCGGCCGATCCGGAGCGTGCGGCGGGTGGCGAACCCGCCGAAGTGGCCGTCAAGTTCCTCCATCCCGGTCGGCTCGGGCCGGGGCAGCGGCAGGCCGTCGCCCAGGTCGCCCGCAGCGAGATCCGGTTCAGCCGCCGCGCCGACCACCCGCACCTGATCCGCACCTTCGCGGTGTTCACCCTCACCGACCCGGACCGGCCCGAACTCGACGGCGCCGTCGCCCTGGTGATGGAACGCGCCGCGCGCAGCCTGCACGACCTGCTCGCCGAGGCCCGGCCGCCGCACCCGCCGCCGGGCGCCGAGCGGATCCTGACCGAGGTCGCGGCCGGGCTCCGCCACATGCACGGCTCCGGTTGGGTGCACGGGGACCTCAAACCCGGCAACGTCCTGCTGATGGCCGACGGCACCGCCAAGCTCGCCGACTTCGGGCTGACCGCGGAACTGGAGGGCACCCACGCCTACGCCCCGCCGCTCGGCTCGCCGGACCACGTGCCGCCCGAGTGGTGGTCCGAGCGGACCGGCGCCCGCGGCGCGGCGCTCCGCCCGAGCGCCGACCTGTGGGCCTACGGCGTGCTCGCCCACCAGGTGCTGACCGGCGGACTGCACCCCTTCCTCGGTGCCACCGCCCGCGCCCGCTCGCTGGCCGCGGTCGCCTACGCGCGCGGCAGCGCCCCGCTGCGGCTCGACGCCGCGCTGCCGGAGCGGTGGCGGCCGCTGGTCACGGCCTGCCTGACGGCCGACCGGCGGCGGCGTGCGGAGCTGGACCTCACCGCTCTGCTCGCCGGCGCCCTGGGCGGAGGCGGGGGCGGAAGCGGGGGCGGGGGCGTCGCGGCCGTGACCCGGGCCGCCGACATCCGCCCGGGCGCCGTCGCACCCGGGCGGCGGAAGCGCCGGGTCCGAACCGCCGGACGCGCGGCCCTGCTGCTCGTCGCCGCCGCGAGCCTGCTCGTCCTCACCGGAGCACCCGAGCGGTCCGGGCCCACCGGCCCCACGCTCTCCGGCCCCCCGTCCGTCGGCCCCGTCCGCGCCGCTCCCGCGCGCCCCGGCGCCATCCCGCCCGGCGCCGACGTCCCCGCCGCCCTGCGCGGTCCGATCGAGGACGCCGCCCGCCGCTGCCCCGAGCCCGAGATCACCCCGGCGCTGCTGGCGGCGATGCTCAAGGCCGAGTCCGGCTTCGACCCGGCCGCCGCCCGGCCCGCCACGGGCGAGTACGGGGTGGCGATGTGGACGCCCACCGTCTTCAACGCCTGGGCGCTGGACGCCGACCACGACGGCGTCAAGAGCTATCTGGACCCGGACGACGCCATCGCCGCGATGGGCGGCTACGTCTGCTGGCTCGACCAGCGTTTCAAGCAGCGGGGCTTCCCGGCCGCGCAACTGCCCGCCCTGGTGACGGCCGGCTACCGGACCAGCGACAAGACGGTCGCCGACACCGGCGGCGTCCCCGAACGGGTGAAAGCGCACGTCGCACGCGTGCTCGGCTACCTCGCCGAGTACGGCGGCGTCAGCGTGGCGGGGCCATGAGGTCGGCCACATCCGCCGCCTCCCCGGCGGCGTCGCCACGGAACCCGGGCTTCCGGATGGGATGCTCGGCGGCATGTTCACCAAGCTCCGACCGCTCGTCACGCAGTGGACCACCGTCGTCCCGCTGCTGGCCCTCCTCGTCCTCGTCCTGACCTGGCACCGCGACCTCCCCGGCTGGGTGGTGGGGGTGGTGTCCTGCTTCCTCGCGGGCGCCGTGCTCGCCGCCGTGCACCACGCGGAGGTGGTCGCCCACCGGGTGGGGGAGCCGTTCGGTTCCCTGGTGCTCGCGGTCGCGGTGACGGTGATCGAGGTCGCGCTGATCGTGACCCTGATGGCGGACGGCGGTGACAAGTCGGCGACGCTCGCCCGGGACACCGTGTTCGCGGCGGTGATGATCACCTGCAACGGCATCGTCGGCGTGTCCATCCTGGCCGCCGCCATCAAGCACCGGGTGGCGGTCTTCAACGCCGAGGGGACGGGCGCGGCGCTGGCCACCATCGGGACCCTCGCCACGCTGAGCCTGGTCCTGCCGACCTTCACCACCAGCTCGCCCGGCCCCCAGTTCAACCCCACCCAGCTGGCCTTCGCGGCGGCCGCCTCGCTCGTGCTGTACCTGCTGTTCGTGGCCACGCTGACGTTCCGGCACCGGGACTACTTCCTGCCGGTCACCTCCGACGGCAAGGTGCTGGACGAGGAGGACCACGCCGACCCGCCGACCAAGCGCGCCATGGTGTTCAGCCTGGTGCTGCTCGGTGTGGCGCTGATCTCGGTGGTGGGCCTGGCCAAGGGCGTGTCGCCGACCATCGAGTCGGGGGTCGAGTCGGCGGGGCTGCCGTCCTCGGTCGTCGGTGTGGTGATCGCCCTGCTGGTCCTGCTGCCGGAGACCATCGCGGCCGTGCGCGCCGCCAGGCGCAACCGGGTGCAGACCAGCCTCAACCTGGCGCTCGGCTCTGCCCTCGCGAGCATCGGCCTCACCATCCCGGCCGTGGCGATCGCCTCGCACTGGCTCTCCGGTCCGCTGGTCCTCGGCCTCGACCCCGCGCATCTGGTGCTCCTGACGCTCACCCTCGTGGTCGGTACCCTGACGGTCATCCCGCGCCGGGCGACCCCGCTCCAGGGCGCGGTGCACCTGGCGATCCTGGCGGCCTACGTGGAGCTCGCGATCGTCCCCTGAGCGCCGCCCGCCTCCCCTGCGGGGCGGAGCGGGACGGTCGAACGGGCCGGCGACCTGGTGAGGTCGCCGGCCCTTCGTGCGTCCGCCCGTCCGCCCGTCCGTCCGTCCGGTCCGGGGCGTTCCGGGGCCGGGCCGATGTGCGGTGTTCGCGACATGATTGTCTGACTGATCGACCGTCATAATCCGGTCACTCCGGGGCGGGGGACCGGTGCGCCGGATCCGCCCGGAGCGGCCGGGCGGGCCGCCGGATGCCCGCGTGTCGGGTGCGGCGCGACCGCCGGGCTCCATATCGTCGGGTGTCCGCCGAATCAGCCGAGTCCGCCGCAGGACCGACACCCGTGGGAGCGTCGCATGCCCGGCCCAGCACAGCAGCCGTCCACCCGCCCGGCCGACCCGGCCAACCCGTCCGCCGACACCGCCGACGTCATCGTGGTCGGCGCGGGCCCCGCCGGCTCCACCGCCGCCTACCACCTGGCCCGGACCGGCCTGGATGTCCTCCTGCTGGAGAAGTCCGCCTTCCCCCGGGAGAAGGTCTGCGGCGACGGCCTCACCCCGCGCGCGGTACGGCAGTTGATCGATCTCGGCATCGACGTCTCGGAGTCCGCCGGCTGGCTGCACAACCGCGGACTGCGGATCGTCGCGGGCGGACACCGGCTGGAACTCGACTGGCCGGAACTCTCCGCCTTCCCCGGCTTCGGGCTCGTCCGCCGCCGCGCCGACTTCGACGAACTGCTCGCCCGCCGCGCCGCCGCGGCCGGCGCCCGACTGGTCGAACGGGCCAACGTGGACGGCCCGTTGCTCGACGAGCGGACCGGCCGGATCACCGGCGTCACCGCCCGGCTCGGCGAGGAGCGCCGCCCCGTCTCCTACCACGCGCCCCTGGTCGTGGCCGCCGACGGCAACTCCACCCGGCTCTCGCTGGCGATGAAGCGCTACCGCCGGACCGACCGCGCGATGGGCGTCGCCTACCGGACCTACTTCACCACCCCGCGCCACGAGGACCGCTACCTGGAGGCCTGGCTGGACCTGCGCGACCCGTCGGACCGGGACCGCCGCCTCCTCCCGGGCTACGGCTGGGTGTTCGGCATGGGCGACGGCACCGCCAACGTCGGCCTGGGCGTCGTCGACACCGGCGCGGTGCCGCGCGAGGTGGACTGGAAGCACCTGCTCCGCCGCTGGTGCGAGAACCTGCCCGCCGACTACGGCTACCACCCCGAGGCCGTCACCGAACCCATCCGGGGCTCCGCCCTCCCGATGGGCCTCAACCGTCAACCCCACTACGCCGACGGCCTGTTGCTGATCGGCGACGCGGGCGGCACGGTCAGCCCGGCCACCGGCGAGGGCATCGCCTACGCGATGGAGTCCGGCCGCTACGCCGCCGAGACCGTCGTCCAGGCCCTGGCCCGCCGCACCGACCGCGGCCGCGACCTCGCCCTGCGCGCCTACCCCCAGACCCTCCGCGCCGCCTACGACGGCTACTTCGCCCTCGGCCGCCTCACCGCCGCCGCGCTGAGCCGCCCCCGCCTGGTCGGCGCCGCGGGCGCCGCCGGCCTCGGCAACCCGGCCCTCCTCCGCGCCGCCTTCCGGCTGATGGTCAACCTGACCGAGCCCAACTCCCGCGACGCCCTGGACCGCCTCCTCCACATCCTCGGCCGCCTCGCCCCGAGCAGCCGGGGCTGACCCCACCGGCCGGCCGGACCGGTGGTCAGGGCCGCGGAGCGGTCGGACGATCCCCGCGGAGCCGCTGCCCCGGAATTCTCACGGGCAGTACTGGAAGAAGTCGAGGCACTGCGACGCGTTGTTGTTCTTCAGCTGGTCGTTGAGGTTGGCGCCGGTCAGGCGCTTGATGAACTGGCTCGGGCCGCTGTTGTTCGAGTTGAAGTAGACCGTCACGCTGTAGTTGAGGTTGAAGTTCCACGCCGACGCGGCGTTGTTCTTCACGTACGACCCGGCCCCGTTGCCCCCCGAGAACCTGTACCAGTTCGGAGCGCCGTAGTTCTCGGGGGTCTGCGAGTTGCCCCGGCCGTCCTCGAACGTGGCGCCCTTGAAGTCGGAGTTGAAGTAGAGGCAGAAGTCGCTACCGCTGCACGTGCCCGGGTTCGGGGCGGCGGAAGCGGCCGGCACCGAAATCGCGAGACCGCCGGCGGCGAGCAGCGCCGCGACCCCGATCCTGATATTCCCCGTGAGTTTCATGGTCACCTTTCGGGTGCTCGAATCGGCACGTCGAGCCGGATCGTGGACCGAAGCCCGGGCCGCCGGTCGCCCGCTCGAATCGCGGTCCGGCCTGCTCCGAATCGGCTGACGCCCCGGAGGTGGAAGTGCGCCCGTCCCACCGGGCCCTGAGTATCATCAGACAGCGCCCCACCCCGGTCAAGGCTCCTGACGGCCACTCACATCAGCTTTGCGGTAAGGAATGCGGGGGATATCGACCGCTCCGTGACGTATGCCAACAGCACGACCGCTCCCGGACTCGGCGTCCATATCGGGCGAACGCGGACGCACCGCGTGAACGGGGGGCCAGGGGGCGAATGGCCGACCGATCGACCGGAATGCACGAGTACCACCAAGAAATCGGAAAAAGCCTCGAAGGGACCGAATGCCGTGCCGCGCGGAAATCCGATGATTCGAGCGACCCTTCTTCTGGCGGGACTCCTCGCCGCGACCTCCGCGGCCTGCACGAGTGCGGGCGGACCGGACTCGGGCCGCCCGCCGGACTCCCCGGCACCGGCCGGCTCCGCTGCCGCAGTCCCGGCAGTCCCCGCTCCCGCCGTCCCGGACGTCCCCGTGCTGGCGAGCACCTCGGACCGGGCGCTCCCGGTCGAGAAGTACCTGATCAACCCGGAGGAGAACGCGCGGATGGACCGCGGCTGGGCCCGTCTGGTCTCGACCTGCATGAAGCGGTTCGGGCTGGACTACGAGCCGGCGGTCCGCGAGTCCGACCGACGCACCGGCCAGACCGCGCACCGGTACGACCCCACCGACCCGGCCGTCGCCGCCGTCCGCGGGTACCACGGCGATGCCTCGGGGGACGGGTCGACGCCGACACCGACCGAGTCCCTCTCCCCGGACGTGCGCCTCGTGCTCGGCGCGGGGAGCGGGGCACCCCAAGCTCCGGGGGGTTCCCGGACGGGGGTCTTCCGCGGGACCCCGATCCCCCCGGGCGGATGCGCGGGCGAGGCCCAGCAGGCGGTCACCGCGGGCGGCGGGACGTTCCAGGACGCGCAGGTGGCCGTGGACGTCAACTTCGGCAACTACCAACGGTCGACGGCCGACGAGAGGGTCAAGGAGGTGTTCCGGAAATGGTCCTCGTGCATGAAGGCGAGCGGATTCGACTACGGGACGCCGGCCGCCGCCGCGAACGACGCCGCCTGGCACTCCCCGGTCCCCTCGGCGACCGAGCTGGCCACGGCGGCCGCCGATGTCCGGTGCAAGCGGGAGAACAACGTGGTCGGCGTCTGGTTCGCGGTCGAATCCGCCTACGAGGAGCGGGAGATCGAGGAGAAGCTGCCGGAACTCACCCGGGTGCGGGAATCGATCGACATCACCCTCCGGAACGCGGCGGCCGCCCTGCTGCCCTGAGCGCCGCCGCCCCGCACCGGCCCACGCAGCCCCGCACCCGCCGCCCCGCACCGCCGCCTGGCTCGGCGAACACCGGGTCGTCGGCGGTCGGTTCACCCGGACGGGGCCTGGTCGTCGAACCAGGCGCGGCCGACGGGGGAGAGGAAGGTGCGGAGGACGAAGGCGCCGAGGGCGATGCCGGTGAGGGCGGCGAGGGAGCCGGTCAGCAGGAGGAGGGCGGCCGTCGCCACCGAGAGGGCCTCGACGACGACCACGGTGGTCCTGGTCCAGCCCGCGCGGCGGGAGGCGAGGCCGGCGCAGGTGCCGAGCAGCAGGCCCACCAGGACGGAGGCCATCGCGATGAACCGTACCGGTGCGACCTCGCCGCCCTGGTTGCGGCCGAGGGCGGCGAGCAGCACGAGGCCCGCGAATCCGCTGAGTGCGGCGTGCACCCACACGCCCGCGACCGCCCACCTGACCGCCCGCGGCATGCGCCGCGCTGTCCACTGGTCCGTCATCGCTGACCACCCCCGGTCGTCGAGCGGCCCTGCTCGGTGGCCGGGCCGTACCGGCGAGGATCGGGGCGGTTCCGGCGGACTGTCAATGGAACGGATGCGCTCCGCGTCGGTGCGGTCACCGTCCGCCGCTGGTTGCGGGGGCTGCCGCGACCCGAGCTTGGGGGCGCGACCGAAGGGGCCGCGCGCCCCCAGGGACCGGTCCGCGCGGGGGTGCGTCGCCGGAGGCCGCCGTTCCGCGAGTCGTCCCCTTCCCCGTCCCCGTTCGGTGCGGTGGGGCGGGCGGTGAGCGGGGTGATCATGGCTCGATCCTGGCACGGCCGGGCGTCGGCGCCGAGAGGATTCCGGACAGCTGCGAGTCGTCACCCGGAGTGACCCGGGACGCCGGGCGGTCCCGGGGGCGCGGGCCTAACCTGGAAGGGCGCGCCGGTGCGTGGTGCGGAACGGGAACGGTGGGCCATGACAGTCGTCTCGGCGGCACTCTTCGGGGCCGGTTGGCGTGCGACGTCACGCGGTTCCGCCGCCCTGCTGCGCGAGTGCGCGGCACGGGGCTGGACGGTGGTCCTGACCGCCCCCGGCCCGAGCGGGACCCCGGCACTCACCGTGACCGATCCTGGCCGCGATCCGGTCCGGGTCGCCCTCGACCTGGTCGACGGCAAACCGTCGCACGCCGTGTTCGTCGCCGCGAGCGCGCCCGAGGTCCGGGTCGCGCGGCTGGCCGGAGTGCCCTGTGTCGCGGTGCTCGGTCCCGGCCCCGGTGTCACGGCCGCGGAGGTGAGGGCGGCGGGAGCCGCCGAGGTGCACCCCGACGCCGCGGCCCTGTTGTGTGTGCTGGACGACAGCCTGCTCGCCCGTCCGCGGGCGTTCGGCGACCGTCGCCCGGCCGCGTCCGTCGCCCTCGCGGGCCGGAGCGGTTAGCGCACCCCCCACCGGGCAGACGCCCGGACGGGATGTCGTCGTCACCGGACGTGCCGGAGGTGACCGAGATGGACGGACCCGCTTTGAGCGGACGGGAGCGGCGGCTCCTCGCCGAGATCGAGTGCGATCTGAGCCGGGACACCCGCCTCGACCGGCGGTTGAGCACGATGGGAGCGGAACGGCCGCACCGCGTCGGGAGCGCGCTGCGCGGCCTCGGCCGCCGATTGCCGACCGGCGTGCTGATGACGGCGCTGGTGATGGCGGCGCTCTGCCTCAGCATCGCGGTGCGCAAGCCGACGGCCGTGGTGGCGATCGCCACGGGAGCCGTGTGGGTCGGCAGCGTCATGATCGCGGCCGGTCTCTCGGTCGTGCTGCGCCGCCACCGGCGGCACCGGGTCGACCCGGCGGACGGCTCGCCGGACCGGGGGGACCACTGGGGCCGCGGGCCGTGGCCCGGTGAGCACCGGAGCTGGGGCCCGTACCACGACCGGGGCGACGGCCGGGGCGCCGGTCGGGCCGACGACCCGGGTGACGACCGCGACGACCCGGGCCGCCGCGAACGCCGCCCGTGGGACCACCCGGAGGCGTGATGACCACCGAGCTGAGGGAGTACCGTCCGGGCTCCCACCATGCCGCCGACCTCGTCCTGGTCGGCTACGACGTCGAGGCGACGGACGGCCCGCTCGGCCGGGTCGACCAGGACGCCGGGGACCACCTGCTGGTGGACACCAGGCCGTGGGTGCCGGGCGCCCCGCTGCTGGTCCCGATCGGGACGGTCGCCCGGGTCGACCACCTGGAGCTGGTCGTCCACCTGGACTGCCCGCGCGCCCGGATCCGCCTCGCCCCGCCGCCCGCCGCCGTCGAACTGGCCGGGCGCGGCCCGACCGCCGCCGACCGCGTGGACCGGTCCGGTGCGCGCCCCGGCGGCTGAGCCGGTGCGAGCCGTGTCCGTGAGCGGAGGGAGAACCGGGTGGTGGCCCGGATGCCGCTGACCGTCCTCACCGGCCGGACGATCGCCTTCCTGGTCGCTCCCGAAGGTGTCGAGCAGGTGGACCTCACCGTCCCCTGGCAGGCCGTGGCGGAGGCCGGCGGCACGCCGCGGCTGCTGTCCACCCGCCCCGGACTCGTCGACGCGTACCGGCACCTCGACCGGGCGGACGCCTTCCCCGTCGACGACGTGGTCGCGCTGGCACACCCGGGTGCCTACGACGGCCTGGTACTGCCGGGCGGCGTCGCCAACCCCGACTGCCTGCGCCTGGACCGCGCGGCCGTGGCCCTGGTCCATCAGCTGGCCGCCGTCGGCCGGCCGGTCGCGGTGACCGGCCACGGCGCGTGGACGCTGATCGAGGCGGACGCGGTGCGCGGACGCACCCTCACCTCCTCGCCGAGCATCCGAACCGACCTGGTGAACGCCGGTGCTTACTGGGCCGACGAACCGGTCCACGTCTGCCGGGACGGCCCCGGGGTGCTGGTCTCCGGCCGTCGGCCGAGCGACCTGCCGGCCTTCACCGAGGCCCTGGTGACGGAGTTCGCGCACGCCCGGCCGGCTGGCGGCCCGCACCCGCCGTGGGCCCTCGCCCACGAGCCGGTCCCGTCCCGCCACACCGAGGGAGAAGCGGAACCGAACTGACGGCGCAGGTCCTCAGTCGCCGCGCAGGCGGACGAACAGCGCCGCCGGCGGCCGGCCGGTGACGGTCACCTCGGCCCGCAGCGGGGCGGTCAGCGGCCGGACGTCGCCGTACTGCGGATCGTGGACGGGCGCCCCGAGCCGCCCGGCGGCCAGCTCCGCCACCTGCCGCGACTGGAGCGGCGACAGCGGCGGGGAGGAGAGCAGCACCCGGCCGTCGTCCAGCTCCAGGACCACCGCCCGGGGCCGCGCGGGCGGTCCGGTCACGGCGCGGACGGTGGCGTCCACGGTGTCGCCGCGCCGGTACTTCACCCAGACCCGGCCCGCCCCGCGCGGCCGGTACGCCGAACCGGCGGCCTTGCAGACCAGCCCCTCCACGCCGGTGTCGGCGAGCTGCTCCGTCCAGGTCAGCGCCTCGGCCCGGTCGGTGGTCGCCAGGACCGGCTGGACCGGCGGCGGCACCTCGGCCAGCGCGGCCAGCAGCAACCGCCGCCGGTCGGCCAGCGGCAGGGACCGGACGTCCCGGCCGGGCAGGGCGAGCACGTCGAAGGCGATCAGCCCCAGCGCCACGTCCTCGGCGGCCCCGTCCCGCCTGGTCCGCAGCAGTTCCTCGAAGGCGAACCGGCCACCGCGCCAGGCGACCAGCTCCGCGTCCAGCACCAGCCCGGCCGGCAGCCGGGCGACCGCAGCGGCGATCGGCGGGAACTCGGCGGCGAGGTCCCGTCCGGAGCGGGACTGCAGGAACGCCGGGCGGTCCGGACCCCGGGCGAAGGCCACGCAGCGGAAGCCGTCCAGCTTCAGTTCGTAGAGCACCCCGCCGCCGCCGAGGCCGTCCGCCGGCGGCACGGCGGGCACGGCGGCCGGGCGCATCACCTCCACCGGAGGGGTCAGGACCACCGGGTCGCGGCCGCCCGAGGACGGGGACTTGGACTTGGACGGGGCCGGGGACGGGGACGCGGGTCGGGCGCGGTGCGGCGCGGCCGCGGGCAGCGGCCGGGCCCGCGCCGGGTCCAGCAGCGGCCCGAGCGGATCCCCGTGGGCCGCCAGCCGCTCCGGCACCTCGGCGATCGTGAACACCAGCTCCGCCGCCGACCCGGCCGCGTCCAGCTCCGCCCAGGACAGCGGCGCCGACACCGTCGGCCGCTCCTGCGCCCGCACCGTGTACGGGGCGGCCGTGGTCTTCTTCGCCGAGTTCTGGGACCAGTCGACCAGCACCCGGCCGGTGCGGCGGGCCTTCGCCATGGTGTGCACGACCAGCTCCGGGCGGGCCGCCTCCAGCTCGGCCGCCAGCTCCTTCGCGTAGGCGGACACCCGGGCGCTCGGCGTGGGCTCCAGCGGCACCAGCAGATGGAGGCCCTTGCCGCCGGAGGTCTTCACCCAGGCCTCCAGACCGTCCGCCGCGAGCCGCTCGCGGAGCAGCCCGGCCACGGTGCGACAGGTGAGGACGTCCGCCCCCGCGCCCGGATCGAGGTCCAGCACCAACCGGTCCGCCAGCCCGGGCGCGGCGGCGTGCCACTGCGGCACGTGCAGCTCCAGACAGCCCAGGTTGACCACCGAGAGCAGCCCGGCGCCGTCCTCCAGCACCACCTGGCGCAGCTCGCCGCTGTTGCTCGGCACCTCCGCCGTGCGCACCCAGTCGGGCGTGCCGGGCGGTGGGTTCTTCGCCACGAACACCTCGGCCGCCACGCCGTCCGGGCAGCGCAGGAAGGACACCGGACGGTCGCGCAGGTGCGGCAGCAGGGCGCTGTGGACGGCGGCGTAGTAGCGCAGGACCTCGCCCTTGAGGGTGCCGGTCCGCGGGAAGTAGACCTTGTCCAGGTGCGAGAGCGCGAGGGTGCGCCCGTCGACCGTCATCTGCGGCATCGCCGCCTCCGGGGCTGCGCGCGGGCCCGGGTCCACCGGGCCCTTCGCGGCCAGTCTGCCCGCCGCCGGGGCACGGCGCGAGCCGTCCCGCCGGTGCCCGCCGCCCGGAATAGGTGCGGTCCCGGCCCTGTTGGCCACCGGTGATCGCAGACGATCACCGGAATCCAGGGGGACGAAATGAGTGGACCGATCACCGCTGTCGCCAGACTGAAGGCCGCACCGGGGCAGGAGGAGCTGGTACGGGCCCAGGCACTGTCCCTGGTCGCGCCGACGCTCGCCGAGCCCGGCTGCCTGTTCTACCGCCCGTACCAGGACCCGCTCGACCCCGCGTCCTGGGTGGTCGTCGAACAGTGGGCGACCCGGGCCGACTTCGACGCCCACCTCGCCGCGCCCCACATGGCCGAGGCCTTCGCCGCCGGCCCCACCCTGCTGGCCGCCCCGCCGGACCTCCAACTCCTCACCGACCTGGCCTGACACCCGCCCGGGGCACCGGGCCGAGGGAACGGCGCGGCGGCCGGCCTGCGCCCGGGGATCGGGGCCTTCGCCCCCGTCCCGGCCCTCGTCCGGTGACCCGGCGGACAGGCTCCGCAGCAATGACCCAACTCCGCCTGATCGGCCCCAGCCTGGCGCTGCGCGAGGTCGAACCCGCGGACACCGGCGACCTCCTGGCGATCTACGGTGACCCCGAAGCCACCCGGCACCTCAGCTTCGAACCCCGCACCCGCGAGCAGGTCGACGCGATCACTGCCCGCTCCGTCGACTCCGCGCACGCCACCCCGTGTACCGAGTACTGCCTGGCCGTGACCCGACGCGGCGAGCACCGGCTGATCGGCTACGCCCGCCTGGCCACCGAGCCGCAGCAGGCCGCCACCATCGGCTTCGCCCTCCACCCGGCCGCATGGGGCAAGGGCCTCGGCACCGAGACCGTCCACCTGCTCTGCGCCCTCGGCTTCGACGTCCTCGGCCTGCACCGCATCTGGGCCGCCCGAGCACCGCTCAACGAGGCCTCGGCCCGGACCCTGCTCCGGGCCGGAATGACCGAGGACGGCCGGATCCGGGACCACGTGTTCGTCCACGGGGCATGGCGCGACTCGATCACCTACTCGATCCTGGAACACGAGTGGGCCCCGATCGACGGCCTGGACACCGGCGGAGCCGCCGGATCCGATCGCGGACCCGGCCCGGCAGGGTGATCCGCCCCTCGGCGTCGGATCCGAAGACGACCGACCCGGCGGCGCGGGTGTGTACTTCGGAACCGGGGGGCTCTACCGCTGGAGTGGGCGACGGGGATCGAACTCGCGCGACAAGCCCGGGTAGGTCAGGATCCGAGCAGGGCGTGGGCGGTGCGGACCAATGCCTCGTCGGTGGCGGGGTCGCGTTCGCCCGCCACTCCGGAGCGGAACAGCGATGCGCCCTCGATCAGCATGATGAACACCCCGGCGCGGGCGCGCAGTTCCTCCTCGGGCAGGTCGGGGTGGCGGCGGGCGAGGAAGGCGGTCACCTGGGTCCGGTAGTCGCCGTAGAAACCGCGGACGGCCGCGGACACGGTCGTGTCGCGGGCGGCCAGGGCCCACACCTCGACGAACAGCCGCATCAGGCGGGCGTCCTCCTGTTCGGCCAGCAGGGTGGTGACCACCCCGGCGGTTGCCCCGGGGGCATCGGCATCGGCGTCGGCGGCGAGCAGGGGCGCCAGTCGTTCGGCGGAGCGCCGCAGCACCCGCTCCAGTACGGCGGCGACCAGGTCTGCGTGGGTGGGGAAGTAGTACTGGAGGTGGCCCAGCCGTACGCCGGCCGCCGCGGCCACGGCGCGCATCGTCCACTCCGGGCCGCCCTCGGCGACCAGGACCTCCTCGGCGGCGTCCAGCAGGGCTTCCCGCCGTTCCGCGCCCTTCCGCCCCCGCCCTCGGGCCGGGGCGGCGGACGATGTGGACGGGGTCGGGTCGGGTGCGGTGCTCATGCTGCAGCATCCAAGCCCGGAGCGGAGCCGATGTCGACCGCTACCCCCAGGGCGGCGAGGTCGGCCACCACCCGGTCCGGCCGGGGGGTCTGCTCGGGGAAGGAGACGCCGGCCGGGGCTGCCGCCGCGCCGTCCGAGCCGAGGGCGCGGCGCAGGGCGAGCAGGCCGCCGACGGCGGTGAGGTGGGCCTGGCCGGCGCGGTCCTCGACGACCGCGGTGAGGGTGCGGCCGGCGTGCCCGACGTCGACGCGCAGCAGTGCGGTGCCGCCCGCGCCGGGGGAGTACAGCAGGGCGCGGCGGGCGGACTGCCAGCGTTCGCCCCGGCCCCAGCGGAAGAAGCCGGTGTGCTTGGCGGCCAGCAGGGCCCGGGTGCTGAGGTCGGAGCTGAAGCCGATCCGGGTGGTGGCGGTGGTGGTGCCGAGGGTGAGCGGCAGGGTGAACTGCTCGGGCGTGTCGATCCGGGCGACCCGGGTGGGGTGGTCGCCGATCCGGACGGTGTGCGCCTCGGTCAGCGGGGCGACGGTGCGGCGCCGGCCCTCGCTGATCACCTCGTAGTCCAGCCCCAGCCGGTCCATGAACTCCACCGAGTCCGCGCCGGCCCGGTCGGCGAGGTCCCAGCGGATCGCGGTCTCGACCCGGTCCGCCCCGCCGAGGCGTTCGGCGAGCGCGGCCGCGACGAGTCCGACCACGCCGCCCATCCAGGCCGAGGAGAGCAGCACCGGCGCGGTGGGGCGCAGCAGCGCGGCCACGGTGGCGGCGCGCTGGAGGCGGACGGTCCAGCGGGTGACGTCCACGTACGGGACGCCTGCGCGGGCCGCCGCCCGGAGCACCCGGTCGTCGGGGTCGTTGACGACGCCGACGACGGCGCTCACCGCCGCGGTGAAGGGCGTCGGGTCGGCGAGGTCCCAGCGGCGGACGGCGGCGTGCGGGGCGCCGCCGAGTTCGCGGACGAGGTCCGCGCCGCGCTGCTCGGAGCGGCCGGTGAGCAGGACGGGGTGCTCGGCCGCGACCAGGCGGGCGAGTTCACTGCCGACCGTCCCGTAGCCGCCGACCAGCAGGACCGGTCCTCGGGGGTCGGGCGTGAGGAGGTCGGGCCCGAGGAGGTCGGGGCTGTCGAGGTCGGGGGCCGGGGAACTCTTCGAAGTGGTCATACGCAAAAACTAGGTCAGGTGACCTAAAAATTACATCAAGAGAGCGAGGCGGCGACGGTCAAGGCCGCCGCCCGCCACCCCCGCCGGTCACCAGGGCGTGCGCGTCCGCGACCAGGTCCTCGACCCGCTCCCAGTCCACCGGCGGGACGTCGATGCGGACGCCGACCCAACCCCGGTGGCCGACGTAGGGCGGGCGGAAGAAGAGCTCCGGCTCCTCCGCGACCAGGAACTCCTGCGCGCCGGCCGCCGCCGGGCACCAGAACGCCAGGCGGTCGTCGTGGTGGCGCTCGGCGAGCATCACGAACACCCGCGCCCGGCGGCCGACGCCGGCGAACCAGGTCGGCTCGCCGTGGCTGACCCGCTCGTCCACCTCCGGCAGGGCCAGGCAGACGGCCCGCAGCCGCTCCACGGCCGCCCCGCCGTCGGCCGGCACCGGGCCGGGCCGACCGGTGGTCGGCGCCGGACGGTCGGCGGCCCGCACCGCTCAGCCCGCCGAGGGGCGCGGGGCACCCGGGTAGCTGCCGAAGTACCAGCGGTTGCCCTCGGGGTCGGCGGCGGCGAAGTCGCGCGAGCCGTACTCGGTGTCGTACGGCGCGGTGGTGATCCGCGCCCCGGCGGCGGCCGCCCGCGCGTGCAGGGCGTCCGGGTCCGCCGTCACCACGTAGCCGGTGAAGGTCCCGGGGCCGCCGGGCCAGGGCTCGCCGCCCTCGGGAGTCGGCCGGTCGGAGCCCAGCATGATCCCGCCGCCCTCCGGCCACGCCAGTTCGGCATGGGCCACGAACTCGCCCTCGCCGTAGGCGACGACCTCCTCGAAGCCGAACGCCTCCACCAGGAAGCGGATCAGCGCCCGGGCGTCACGGGCCCGCAGACTGGGCCAGACCTGCGGGGCGGGCGCCGCCCCGCCGCCGGTGCCACTCGTGTTCGCGTTGTCGGTGGCCATGGCCGGTACCTCCTCGGTTCGGGGCGGCCCGCCCGGGTGGGGCCGGTCCGCCGTCATGCCTCCCACTCTGGCCCGGGCCCGGCCGCCCCGCCTTGGACGTTTCGGAACTTCGCCCCGTCCGGGCCCTCCTCGGCGAGCCAGACCGTCGGCGCGCACCCCGCGAGCGTGCGGAACTCGCGCGCCAGATGGGCCTGGTCGAAGTACCCGCAGCGCACCGCGAGCTCCGCCAGCCGGGGCGCCGGACCGGGCGCGGCCAGCAGCCGCCGGGCGCGGTCGAACCGGATCACCCGGGCGGCGGCCTTCGGCGTGAGCCCGGTCTCCCGGCGGAACCGGTCCTGGAGATGCCGGCCGCTCCAGCCGGTCTCCTCGGCGAGCGCGGCCACCGGCAGCGCCCCGCCGCTGCGCCGCAGCGCGTCCCAGGCCCGCAGCACCTCGGGCGGCACCCGGCCGGACGGGTGCGCGAGCCGCAGCAGCGCGCCGTCCAGTGCCGCGAACCGCTCCGGCCAGGTCCGCGCCTCCCGCACGGCCTCCTGGAGCCGCTCGGCGACCGCGCCGAGCACCGCCTCCGCCGGTACGTCCAGTTCGGCGAGCTCCCCGGCCGGCAGCCCGAACAGCGCCCGCGCCGCCAGCGGGTGGACGGCGACCTGGATGCCGGACTGCCGGCCGTCGTGGCTGATCAGCGCCGGGGCCGTGTGCAGCCCGCCGAGCAGGGTGGCGAACCGGCCGGGGGGCTGGGCCGGGTCCGGGTGGCCCGCCATGGTGAGCGGTTCGTCCAAGGTCACGATGAAGGTCAGGTACGGGGACGGCAGGCCCCGGTGCAGGGCGGGCGGCAGTCCCCGTTGGCGGTAACCCGAGTACCAGGCCACATAGGGGCGCAGCGCGGTGGCGGGCCGTGCCCGGACCGCCTCGTCGACCAGGTCGGGGGTGGTCGTCACCGCTGTCCGGTCCGGCGCCCGTACTGCACCGGGCGCCCCGGCGAACTCCTCCGTCACGTCCCCAGTATCGTCCCGCCGGAGCCTCGGCGACGCCGTGGCGACGGCCTGCCACCAGGCCCGCCGACGGCCTCCCGGCCCCACCCGCCGACGGCCTCCCGGCCACGCTCGGCAACCGCCGCCCCGGATGCGCTCGCGGACCCCCGGCACCCGTGCGTAGGGTGGGCGCACCGGAACACCCGGTGCTCGGGGGAGACCCTGAGGAGGAGTCCCCGTGACTACTGCCCGAGACATCATGCACGCCGGCGCCCAGTGCGTCGCCGCCGACCAGAGCCTCGCCGACGCCGCCCGGATGATGCGCGACATGAACGTCGGCGCCCTCCCGATCTGCGGCTCGGACCAGAAGCTGAAGGGCATCATCACCGACCGCGACATCATCGTCCGGTGCATCGCCGAGGGGCGGGACCCGGCGACGATGAAGGCCATGGAGCTGGCCGGCCACCTGCACTGCGTCCACGCGGACGACAGCATGGACGCGGTGCTGCACAAGATGGAGCAGCACCAGATCCGCCGCATCCCGGTCATCGACGGCGACCGGCTGGTCGGCATGATCAGCGAGGCCGACCTCGCGATGGGCCACCGCGAGGGCCAGCGGCTGACGGACCAGCAGATCGTCGACTTCATGGACAGCGTCTACATGACCCGGTGACGCCTCGGCCGGTGACGCCGCCGCCCGCCGCGGACGCCCCGGGACCCCCGTGCCGCACCGGCACGGGGGTCCCGTTCGCTCCGGGCGCTCTGTAACAGAATCCCCGGACCGGTTAACGCGGGCGCCCCGCCGGCCCTCCTGGTCGTGGAAGTGTGGCGACGACGACAGGAGCGCTGGTGGATCCCGTGACGGGCTCGGTGGTGGCAGGTGTACTGGGGTTGCTGGGGGCCCTGGTCACCCTGGTGGGGCAGTTACGGCCGCGCCGGCGGGACCGGCCCCAGCCGCCCCCGGTCGTGGTCGTCCTCGCGGTCCGCGCGAGCCGGTCCGAGGACGACCGACGAAAGCGACCGGAGCCGCACGAGGAGCGGAGTCGCGGCGCGCATGAGTGAGACCGGCCCGGAGGGGGAGGCCGCGTCGGCGGCGTCCCTCGGCCACCTTCCGGCCCCTGCCGACGGCAGCGGGACCGGAGCCCGGCACGGCGAGTTCGCGTACTTCTACCGCACCTGCCTCCGCCGGCTGGTGGCCTTCCTGATGTGGCAGGGGGCCCCGGCCGCGCTGGCCGCGGACCTGGCCCAGGACACCATGGTCAAGGCGTACGAACGGTGGGACCGGATCCAGTCGCCGGAGGCCTGGTGCCGAAGAGTCGCGTCCCGTGAACTCGTGCGCGCCTTCAGCCAGGTCGAGGACAGCATCGAGGAACTCGCGCTCGAACCGACCTCGCTGCTGCCGGCACCGGGCCGTGCCGCCGAGTGGGAGGACGAGCAGGAGATCCTGCGGTTGCTGGGCGGCCTGCCCGCCCGTCAGCGCCAGGTCCTGGCGTGGACGCTGGACGGCTACACGCCGACGGAGATCGCGGCCGAGCTGGGCATGCGGCCCGCGGCGGTCCGCGCCAGCCTGTTCAAGGCGAGGCTGGCCGTCTCCAGCAGAATGACCGATCGAGAGGGGGAATGATGGCCGAGCGCGGTTCTCCCGAGCGCCGCACCCGTGATTACTCGGACCGGATGGCGGCGCTGCGGAAATCCTTCCTGCACGGGCTCGACACCCATCTGGACGTGGAGGCCGGGCTGCGCGAGGTGATGCTGTGCGCCCGTCACAAGGAGCTGGCGGAGGGCCTGGACGCCGTGCTCGACATCGAGGCCGGGCTGGTGTCCGTGTTGTCCCGCGGCACGGCCAGGACGGAGTTCGAGGAAGCGGCCGCCCCGCTCTACGACGTCGGCCTGATGCACCAGCGGTTCGAGCTGATCGGCCCCGAACAGCGACTGGTGCTGCGCGGGCACCCGCTGGTCACCTCGGCCATCCTCGCGGACCTGCTGATCCGTACCGTGGTGCTGGCCCAGGACCTCACCTACGGCCTGGGATTCGGCCGCTACCACGGGATGCCGCTGCAGCGGGCGGTGTTCGCCGCCCAGGGGGTCGCCCGGGGCATCGCGCAGGAGCTCGACCGGCGGGCCGCCCTCGCCTGGGACCTGCGGGACCGCGCCCACGAGATCGTGGCGCTGCTCGAACCCCACTACCCGGAGATCGACCGGGCCCGCCGGGTCGGACAGCTCCTGGTGCGGGAGATGGTGACCACGATCGACGCGCGGGTGCGGACGGCGGACCACCCGGCGATCGCCGAATTCCTGCGCGCCTGCGAGGTGTTCATGTACGCGGTGATCGGCGGCGACCTCACCCGGGCGGTCCGGGAGGTGGAGTACCTGTCCCGGGTGCTGGTCGAGCAGGTCGGCGAGCTGCTCGAACTCGGCGAACCGGAGACCCTGGACCTGGAGTTCCTGGCCGAGGTCCTGGACGACTTCACCACCGCCGACCTCACCTCGGTCGACCTCGCCGGGGTCGACCTGGCCGGCGTCCGCTGGTCGGAGCTGCGCACCCGGTGGCCCGCCGCCATCAGCGTGGACCAGCTCCGGGCGGACTCCCGCGAGACGCTGCCCGGGTCCGGGATCTACGTCGTCAGGCCGGGCACCGGGACCCGTGACGTGACCAGGGTCTGAGGACGCCGGACGGGCGCGGCGCCGGGGTTCCGGCGCCGCGCCCGCCCTCGACCGCGCCCGCGGTCGCCCGCCGGCCGCGTCCGCTGCCGCGGCCGGCGGGGGTCGACAGGTGGATCAGTGGATCAACGGTCGGGCATCAACGGTCGGGCATCAGCAGGTCAGCACCGGAGCGGCCCAGTCGGCGTGGTCGCTGTTGGTGCCGTCGCCGCCGTCCGTCACCACGAGCCGCAGCTCGTTGGCCCCGGCCAGTGCCGCCGTCAGGTGCTTGACGCCGGACGCGGAGGTGACCCGGCCGCTGTCGGCGACCTTGGTGTCGTCGGCGTAGATCTCGAAGGAGACCGAACCGCGGCCCTGGGCCTCGGCGTCGATGCCGACATCGGTGCTGAACGAGGAGCAGGCGCCGCCGAGGTAGTAGACGATCTCGCTGAACGCGTTGACGCCCAGGCCCTTGGCGTAGGTGGTGCCGCCGATGGTGATGGTGCTGCCGTCCCGCGCCTGGTTGTCGCCGTTGCTCATGTCGCGCTCGACCGGGCCCCAGCTGTTGCCCGCCGCCGACCAGTTGAGGTCGGAGACCTGGTACGTCCCGGCGGCCGGGCCGTCGCCGCAGGCGACCCGGACGTTCGCCCAGTCGGCGTGGTCCCAGGAGGTGCCGTCGCCGCCGTCGGTGACGACCAGCTTCAGCTCCTGCGCCCCGGTGAGGTCGGCGGTGAGCCGTCGCGCCGGGTCCTGGCCGGTGACCGGACCGCTGTCGGCGGCCTTCACGCCGTCCTTGAAGACCTGGAACACCACCGAGCCGTGGCCGTAGGCGTCGTCGTCGATGCCCACGTCGGTGACCAGGTTGCGGCAGGTCCCGCCGAGGTGGAAGCCGATCTCACTGGGGGCGTGCACCCCGAGGCCGTTGGCGAACTGGGCGCCGCGGATGGTGATCGTCCCGCCGTCGCCGGCCACGTGGTCGCCGTTGCTGCGGTCGCGCTCCACCGGGCCCCAGAAGTTGGACGCCGAGGTGAACGGCAGGTCGCTCAGCCGGGTCACGCCCGAGGGCGGGGAGACCGGCGAGCTCGGGGTGACCCGGAACATCGCCGTGCCGTGGCCGGGCACCACCGCGCTGATCGCGCCGTTGCCGGTGCTGCTCTTCTTCGACCACAGGTCCTTGACCTTGTAGGACTCGGCGCCGCCGATCCCGACCGCCTGCGCGGTGGTGCTGATGGTGGCGTCGTAGGAGCCCTCGTTGGTGAGGGTGACCGAACGGCTGCCGTCCGCCAGCGGCTTGCTCATCACCACCAGCCCGTTCTCCCGGGAGACCACGGCGCCCTGCTTGCCCAGCGGGTCCTGGTCCACCGCGATCACATCGGTGTTGGTGAGGATCTCCAGGGTCTCCGGCTCGGCGGTCCGCAGGTCGGTGCCGATCATCAGCGGGGCGGCCATCTGCGCCCAGAGGCTGAAGTGGGTCCGGTACTCGGTGCCGGTCATGCCGCCGTTGCCGACCTCCAGCATGTCCGGGTCGTTGAACGCCCCGGCCTTGGCGTAGTTCGCCAGGCCCTGGTTGGCCTGCGCGATGGAGATCATGCTCTGCCAGTTGTCGCTGATGTCACCGGTGGTGCGCCAGGAGTTGCCGACCGGCTGGGCCCAGTTCCACGGCCCGGTGCTGCCCCACTCGCAGATGCTGTAGAGGATGGAGCGGCCGGTCTTCTTCAGCGCGTCGCCCATGGCCTTGTACCGGGTGCGCGCGTCGATGCCCTTGTTGTTGCAGTTGTCGTACTTGAGGTAGTCGACGCCCCAGGACGCCCACAGGTCGGCGTCCTGCTGCTCGTGGCCGAGCCCGCCGGGGAAACCCTTGACGTCGCAGGTGTGGTCGCCGGCGCTGGAGTAGATGCCGAACTTCAGCCCCTTGCCGTGCACATAGTCGGCGAGGGCCTTGATGCCGTGCGGGAAGCGGACCGGGTCGGCCACCAGGTTGCCGCTCGCGTCGCGCTGGGGCAGGGCCCAGCAGTCGTCGAGGTTGACGTACTGGTAGCCGGCCGCCTTGAGGCCCTTGGAGACGAAGATGTCGGCGATGCCCTTGATCATCGCCTCGTTGAACTGGGCCCCGCAGTAGGTGGAGTTCCAGTTGTTGAAGCCCATCTGCGGCGTCAGGTTGAGGCCGTTGTCGAGGGCCGCGGCCGCCGGTGCGGTGGCGAGCTGGAGCCCCACCGTCACGGCGCCGCCGCCGGCGAACAGGGCCAGTGCGGTGAGCGCGGACGCGGCACGGCGCGCCGGTCGGGCGTCGGGGGTTCGCACGAATCCTCCATCGGGGGATCGGAGTTGGACGGGGGAAACAGACCGGCCGGCCTGGCGGGGGAGCCTGGCGGCAGACCGGTCGGACCGGCTGGAGGGGGTTGGTCGGGTCCTGCGGATCACACCGGACGGGGCCGGTGGAGCGGCGGTCCGCTCAGTTCAGCGGCGTCCAGGCCTGGCCGGCCGCGGCCGGGTTCGGCGGGTCGAGCACCACGGAGGACGTCGGTGCGGACCGCGGGGCGTCCAGGGCGAGTCCGCTGGCGACGTTGGTGATGGTCAGCGCGCCGGTGGCGGCGTTCTGGGTGACCCGCCACTTCTGGTTGGGGCTGTTGGGGTCCCAGCGGTTGAGCACCCAGGCGGGCGAGCCGTTGCCGCTGCCGCCGGTCAGCGTGCCGTGGGTCTGGGTGGGCGTGTCGCAGTTGTCGGTGATCCGGACGGTGCCGTCGGGGTTCGGGGTGAACTTCCACTGCTCCGAGGTGTGCCAGTCCCACCAGGTGTTGATGTCGGTGGTCGAGCCGTCGGGCGCGGAGCACATGCCGTTGACCTCCAGCACCTGCCCGCCGGTGCCGCCGGCGCTGATGCCGTGGTAGCGGCCGTCGCCGACGACCGCCGCCGGGACGGTGGCGGGCAGCGCCTTGAGGCGGTACATGGTGACGCCGTGGGCCGGGACCCAGCCGCCGAGGGAGCCGGTGGAGGTGCCGGTGGCGCCGGTCCAGAGGTCCTTGGCGGTGTAGCCGGGGCCGGTCAGTCCGAGGTCGGCCAGCGTGGTGGTGATGTTCCGCCAGCCGGACGGGTCCTGGTTGATCAGCAGCACCGCCGTGTCGCCGTCGGCCAGTTGGCGCTTGAGGACGATCGGGTCGGTGGCGTTGTTCGGCGCGTGGCCGACGAGGGTGGCCGGCTTGCCCAGGCGGTCCTGGTTCACCGCGACGACGTCGGCGTTCTTGTAGACCGCCAGGGCCGAATCACTGATGCCGGTGGACCAGTTGTAGCCCTGGGAGCTGTGCTGGGAGTCGGCGGCGGTGCGCAGGTCGGCGCCGCTGATGAGCGGGGAGGCCATCATGGCGAGGACGGACATCTCGCTGCGCGACTCGTCGTCGGTCATCGGCTTGTGGCACACGCAGCTGTCGGTGGTGCCGTAGATGCCGTAGGGGTTCAGCCACCCCGCGAACATCATGTCCATGTCGTTCCAGCTGCCGGGCCGGACGTTGGCCGGGTACTGGAGCGTGGTCCGCAACTGGCCGTTGTAGAGCACGCCGTCCAGGTCCGGGCCCCGGTCGCCGCCGATCCGGCACAGGTTGGCGACCTGGCCGCACCACTTGCCGGTCGGCGCGTAGCCGGGCGCCTCGCGCTCGGGGGTGCCGGCGGCGACCACCACCGGGTCGGTGCGGGCCGGGTCGTCGGGGGCCAGCAGGTAGGGCACGCCGCTGTGCACCGGCTGGGCGGACACGCTCAGGGTGACCTTGGGCCGGTTCTGCGCGGCCGAGGCGGCGTCCAGCGCCCGGCGGAAGTCCTGCACCCGGGCGTAGATCGAGCGGGTGAGCTCGCGGCCGATGCCCTGGGTGTAGTAGTCGTGGCCGTCGGGGCCGACGATCCTCGGCCCGTAGGGGCAGTCGTCGTACTTCACGTAGTCGACGCCCCAGGAGACGAAGTCGGCGGCGTCGGTGCTCTCGTGGCCCAGGCTGCCGGGGCGGCCCTGGCAGGTGGTGTAGGTGGTGGTGGCGTAGAGGCCGAACTTCATGCCCTTGCTGTGCGCGTACCAGGACAGGTACTCGATGCCGTTGAGCGTCCGGCCGTTGACGGTGCGGGCCGGGAAGCGCTCCGGGTCGGGCACCAGGTGGCCGCTGGTCGGGTCGATGCCGTTGCCGTCGGTGCCGCTGACCGGGTTGCGGTTGGCGTCGTAGAGCTGCATCGCGCCCTCGGCGGTCTTCGCGAAGTTCGCGGTCTGCCCGTCGCGGTGGCCGAGCGACCATCCGTCGTCGATGGTGACGGTGTTGTAGCCGGCCGCGACCAGGCCCCGGGAGACCATGAAGTCGATGGTCTGGAGGACCTGTTGCTGGGTGACGGCGGTGCCGAGGGTGTTCCAGGAGTTCCAGCCCATCGGCGGGGTGAGGGCCTGTCCGTTCTCGACGGCGGCGGCGGGGGTCGCCGAGGGGCCGAGCGCGAGCGTGCCGAGTCCGGCCGAGGCGAGGGCCAGGGCGAGCAGCGTGCGGGGCACTGCTCGGAGCGCTGCTCGGGACAGGGAGAGGGGCAGGGGGCGGGACGTGGTGCGGGACGTGGTGCGGGGGCGGTGCGGCGCAGTTCTGCGCATGGGCGCTCCAGGGCGCGAGTGGGGGTGGGTGGGGGTGCGTGGAGGCGCTGAGGTGCGGCAGGGGAGTCGCCGTGATGCTTTCTGTCTCTTTTTCGAACAGAAAGCAACGCAGCATAGACACGTCAGAACCTGTCACTCAAGAGGGCGTGCGAACCGCGGAGGCCTTGTCATCACTTGCCCCATATGACATGTCACGGCTTGATCTCGGCAGCGAAGGGCACTTGACGGCCCGTCAAAACAGGGTGTGGTATTTCACATTGCGTTTGAATGTGTTTGGTTCTGCTGCTGAGGAGCGGCTCGGCGAACGGGTGGTCGGTCGGCCGGCCGCCCCGGGCGTGTACGGGACGGCGTCGGCGGGCAGGTGACACCTCGTGACGGGTGACCGCCCGGGCAGGGGCCGTTCGGCGGCCTCCGGCGGGTCACCGTCCGTCAGCAGGACGGGAGGGCGCGGCAGTGACCAGGGAATGGACCGGGGTGTCGCTGGAGAACGTTCGGCTCGAGGTGGCGGAGATCGCCGGCCAGGCATTCCGGCCGGATCCCTCGGCTGCGCTGCCGGAACGGGTGGAGGTCTACCGGATCCTGGACGGCCGGGGCGAGCCGCTGCCCTGCACGCCGGCCGAGCACGAGCGCTGGGAGCTGGCCGCCGTGGCCTGCCTCGGCCGGCTGTCGCGGGCCCTGGAGGAGTTCTACCGGGCGCACGGCGGCACCATGATCGAGATCGACCTCGTCACCGGCCGGGGAATCCGCTACGGCATCGGCCGGCCGCGTCGCTGGCCGGGATGGGAGCGGCGGGCCGTCGAACGGTCGGCCCGGGCCCAGCAGGTCCTCGCGCTGGAGGTGGCGCGGGCCGTCGAGGAGTACCGGCCGGTTCGGGCGGAGGTCGCCCTGCGGGTGACCGAGGAGCGCGCGGCCCGCCGGGCGGCGATGGAGGCCGAGCAGCGGGCGACGCGGCACCGCCGGACGGTCCTCGACGAGCTGGCCCAGCGCCGGGTGTGGCAGTACCGGAGCGCCGGTCCGGGGGAGCCGGTCCTCGTCCGGCGCATCGACCTGTCAGGGACGGGGACGGGGACGGAACCGGGTGGCGCGGTGGCCGCCGCTTTCGACGGCTCGGTGATGGTCGATCAGGAGTCCGTTTCGGCACGGGAGTTGGCGGATGCGCTGAACGCCTTCGCGCGGCGGGCGGAGAGCCCGGTCGACATCCGGTGGGACGAGCGCGCCAGGGCCGGGACCGAGGCGGAGTGCCTGGCCCGGGAGGTGCGCCTGACCTTCCTGGAGTGGTGGCAGGATCTGGCCGGGCCCAGCTGGCGGCCCGGCCCGCACGGTCCCGTTCCGGTCTTCGTACCGCCCGGGCAGCGGGCCTCCGCTCCCCGGCCGAGTTTCGGCGGCACCGGCATGGGCGGCACCGGCGGCTTCACCGGCGGGCACTCCTACGGCGGGTTCGGCGGCTACTGACCCGGCCGCCGGGCTCCGGCACGGCTGCCGCCGCTCGGCGTCCGGCTCCCGCCCCGGTGACGGGCGGTCAGGACCGGCGGTCAGGCCCCCGCGACCGGGGCGACGACGAGCTCCCCGACGGCTTCGGTCAGGGCGGCCCGGGCCTGGGTGTTCAGCGCCGAATCGGTGACGAACACATCGATCTCGTCGAGCGTGGCGAAGCCGCTGAGCGCGACCACGCCCCACTTGGTGTGGTCGGCGACGACGGCGACCCGGCGCGCCGAGGCGACCAGCGCCCGGTTGGTCTGGGCCTCCGCGAGGTTGGGCGTGGTCAGACCGGCCCGCTCGGACACCCCGTGGGCGCCCAGGATCAGCAGGTCGACGTGGAGCGAGCGGACGGCCTGGTCGGCCAGCGGCCCGACCAGCGCGGCCGAGGGCGTGGGCGAGCCGCCGGTCAGCAGCAGCGAGGGGGCGCCCGTCCCGTGCTCGTCGCCGGCCGAGCGGACCAGCTCCGCGACCGGCAGCGAGTTGGTGACCACGGTGAGGCGGGGGATGTGCAGCAGCCGGGCCGCGACCGCGTAGGCGGTGGTGCCCGCGGCGACGGCGATCACACTGCCCGGCTCGACCAGGGTGGCGGCGGCCTCGGCCACCGCGGCCTTCGCGGCCGACTCCAGGCCGGACTTGGCCTCGAAGCCGGGTTCGTCGATTGCGGTGTCCGAGGCGGAGACGGCGCCGCCGTGCACCTTCTTCACCACGCCCGAACGCTCCAGGGCGTCGAGGTCGCGTCGCACGGTCATGTCCGAGACGCCCAACTGGTCGACCAGCTCGGCGACGCGCACCGCCCCGCTGCGGCGCACCATCTCGGCGATCAGCGCTTGCCGCTGGTGGGCCAGCAGTCCGGTGTCCGCCACGGATGCGCTCCCTCGTGCTGGTGTGCCATCAGGCCCGACAGTCCGTAAAGGATACTGGCTGGCCGCATACGCCCGACCACCACGGTGCTCGCCGATACGCGACCGAGACGCCTTTACCGGATCCTGACCCGATCGACGGACGCCCGCGACGCCGTCCACACAGAAGCCTGACGGGGCGCGGCTAGCGTCCCGCCCATGTCCAAGACACCTGGTACCACTGCCGAGACGCCCGGAACCACCGCCGGAACCACGGGCGCCGACCGGACCCTGCCGCGCGGGCGCGCCCTCCTGGGGGCGCTGCTGCTCAGCGCGACCGCGGCCGCGCTGCTGCCGACCACCGCGGTCGCCGCGGAACGCGAGTCCGTCACGGCCCACGCCGGCGCCACGACCACCGAGGAGCGCGACCGGATCGACGCCTACTGGACCCCCGACCGGATGCGGCTCGCGGGCGCCCTCGTCCCCGAGATCACGCCCGTGCCCGAGGACGACCGCACGCCCGACGACCCCCGGCCGCTGCCCGCCGGCACCCCGGACCCGGGCGCCGTCTGGACCCACGGCGGGGCGGTGGAGCGCAGCGTGGGGCGGCTGTTCTTCACCTTCTCCGACGGCTACGACGGCAGCTGCACCGCCACGGTCGTCACCGCCGCGAACCGCAGCACCGTCATCACCGCCGCGCACTGTCTGCGGGGCGTCGGGTCCCCCACCGCCGAGGGCACCTGGCGGCACAACCTGTACTTCGTCCCCGGCTACCGCAACGGCACCAAGCCGCTCGGCGGCTTCAGCGTCCGGAGCATGGCCACCTCCTCGCACTGGGACGCCGACCCGGGCGGCACGAGCTCGGACGCCGTCGCCGCGGCCGGCCACGACACCGGGATGCTCGTGCTGAACCGCTCGGCCGACGGGCGGCGGGTCGCCGAGGTCACCGGAAGCCAGCGGATCGCGTTCACCCGGCCCGTGGCGGGCGAGTTCGTCGACACCTTCGGGTATCCGAAGGACCGGCTCAACGATCCCGCCGCCAAGTACGCCGGCTCGCGCATGATCCACTGCGCCGGACCCGCCCGCCAAGGCCCGGCGGCCCCGCTGCTGTGGGGCGAGTCCTGCGACATGTCGCACGGGGCGAGCGGAGGCCCCCACCTGATCGGCTTCGACCCCCGGACCGGTACCGGCACGGTCGTGGGCGTCACCACCACGACCGAGGAACTCGCGGGCGGAAGTGCCGGCACGCTCTACGCGACCCGTCTGGGTGACGGTGCGCGCCGTCTTTACGACTGGGCGTGTGGTCGGGCGGTCTGACACCGGCCGGGAGTTGTCTGCGGGGGAACGCACGACGCCGCTGGTCACCTGACTGTCCCCTGTGGGGGTGGTCGGGTGCAGCGGCGTTGTTGTGGTGCGCCCCCGTGGTGGTGGGGGTGGGGGTGTTACTTGGTGAGGCCGGCCTTGACGGAGCAGACGGGCC